>NZ_CANMRY010000004.1 GCF_947500405.1 uncultured Maribacter sp. | reverse complement strand
CAATTTGGACTCTTTCTTTATGGGTAAGTCTTGTATTCTTTTTACGTACCATAATAACAAATCTATTAATTTAGATTTGTTGCGTTAAGTTCTTGAGTACGCACACACATTACACTTCCCTCCTAACGTCGGTGCGTATAATAAGTGTTCCATTACCTTTAGAGAAAAACTTTTTAGAAGAAAAATTTAAAGAGAGAAAAGTGCCAATTACTTTGCTTTTCCAAAGCAAAGTGTCATAATGCGGAACATTATAGTACATTTGACATATTCCATTAAATTGGAAGCTATATAAAATGTCTTTGTAATATAGAATGTTTTGGTTTTATTGTATTGTGGAGAAAAAAATATAACTATAGATTTTTTTCATAATCCATACTTTGGTTTAGAACACGAACAATCAAAATATCAATATCTGTAGTCAAATAAAAAATAGTATGTGATTTATAAGAAAACCTTTTTAAAGAAAATACAAATTTCGAAGCATCCCGTCCAAGATTTATGTTTTCTGATAGAACTTGAAAAATATCGTGTATTCCCAATAGGTATGTTTTCGCTTGTTTTAATCCAAACGTTTCAATTCCATATTCGTACATTTTTGCAAGGTCAATTTCAGCTTTTCCAGATACTTTATAAACGCCCATCAGCTCGCATACGGTCTTCAACTTCCTTCATGATATCTGGAACAGATTTATCACTAACACCACTTTCCATTCCCTCCGTTATTGCTGCTTTGAGTGCAGAAAATTTGGCGTTTTTTGCTTGATCACGCCTTACTAAATCTCGAAGATATTCACTATCATTGGTAAATTCTCCAATTGTAATTCGTGATTTTATCCACTTATCTTGTTGTTCTGTAAATGTTATTGTTTTTCTAATTGTAGACATATTTTTATTGTTTAAATAATCATACTATTGATGCAATTTAATATATTATATTGAGTATTACAAAACTTTAGAGTCTTAATTTTATGTCTTTAATAATTATTCCCATTCCACACACATTCCATTTCTCTCCTACCGTCGCTTCGTGAAAAGAGTGTTCCATTAACATTGTAGAGAAACATTTTAGAATAAAAAAATAAGAAAAAGTAGAAATTCAACTTCACTTTTACCAAAACTCAAGTTACATAACGCAGAACATTATAATTTAAAAAAGAATTATAATCAGACGTTATAGAAAAGTGTCTTTGTGAAATTAAAAAAACTAGTTTTATTGTTATAGTACAGAAGAAAATGTGTAATTATAAATTATCTTCATTTATTATATAATCACCCTTCTTTATTCCATAAGTTATCCCCAACAATTCTTGGAATTACTTCTTTGCGGTAATTTCTACTTAACGGAATTTTATAAGATGCTATTTGTAATTCGTGTTGCGTGATACCTTCTATTTTATTTAAAGCTACAATATAGGATTTGTGAACTCTCATAAACGCATCGGAATTTAAATTTTCTTCTACGTTCTTTAAAAATAGTAGGCTTACATATTTTCTTTTAGTTGTTTGAACAATCACATAGTTTTGCATGGCTTTTACGAAGAGAATATCATCATGGTAAATTTTCTCCAGCTTGCCATCGCATTTAATAAAGAAACAATTAGACTCTTCTTTTTTAATCCATGGTTTTTCATTATTTTGCAGTAATTGATGTTGTCGCTTAGCCTTGGTTACGGCAGCAAAAAAGCGATTAAAAGAAATTGGCTTAAGTAAATAGTCTAAAACATTAAGATTAAAACCGTCGACAGCATAATTGGGAAAGGCCGTTGTTAGAATGGTTAACGGAGGATTAGGATTTGATTTTAAATACTCTAAACCATTCATTAAAGGCATTTGCACATCTAAAAATAGAAGATCTACTTCGGTCTCTTCTAGGAAACGTGGAATATCCAACGCAGAAATACCTGTGCCAACGCAAGTAAGAGTATCTATTTGATCAATATAATTGGTTATACATTCTCTTGCGAGTGGTTCATCATCTATGACTATACATCTCATCATACAGATATTTTTTTTAGTGGCTCCATTACTTCTTTTGCCAGTGTAAGTTGTAATTTCACAGTATATGTATCCTTACTTTTTTTAATGATTACCGAATGTGCGTCTTTATAGACTAGGTGTAATCTACGTTTTACGTTTTTAAGACCTAGCCCACTATATGAAATACCTTCTGGCATATGATGCTGTATTTCAAAATTAGCACTATTACTCAGTTCAAAATACAACTGTTCTTTCTCAACGGAAACATGAAGTGCTATCCATTTTTTTTGCGCAGCGTCTTCCGATAGATGTTTGAAAGCATTTTCTATGAAAGGTATTAAAACAAAAGGAGCAATAATTGGGGTATCCTCCAACAATTTAGGAAGCTTAAGTTCTAAATCAAAATTATCATTTTGGCGAAGATTTTCCAATTCAATGAAACTTTCAATATAAGCCAATTCATTCTTTAAAGGAATATAAGTACTATTGCACTCATATAATTGATAGCGTAATAAACTTGAAAACTTTACTAAGGATTCCGATGCCATTTCTGGATTTTTATGAATCAATACAAATATGCTATTAATGGTATTGAACAAAAAATGAGGGTTGAACTGTGATTTTAAAAACTTTAGCTCCGTCTCTAATTTTTCTTTTTCTAATAATTGCTGTCGCTTTTGAGAAGCTATCCAGTTTTTGGCAAGTTTGATACTCATTCCCAATGTCATTGCAGATATAGATGATGGCAATGCACTTTTCTTAAAAATTGTAACTGGTGTTGCTGGATTTATTTTAAAAAGTGCGTAGGCTGAGTGATCAGAAAAAGAGGCCGCAAAAAAATAATTAGCACTAATTAATACAGCCATAGCAAAAATTATGAGAATAACATATGTGAAAAACTTAAAGTATTTTCCTTTTATAAGATACTTGGGCATAAGTACATAAAGACAGAAATAGATTCCTATGGCCTGATAAATAACATACCCCAGATATTTTATAACACTATGAGGGGTTTTAAAACTTTCTAAAACATCACTAGGATTTCCGGTATGCACAGTCCACCATACAAAATGATAGCACGCCCAAAAAAGGATATGGTGTAACTTGTAACGTTCTATAAAAGATAATACACTGTTTTTATTAACGACTTCCATAAACGGTATAACATAGTATCTAGCAAGATACAATAGCACTATATTTTTATCAAATGCATACTTGAAAAACTTGCTGTCATGTTACATTTTATTGACCACAGGTAATTATAGCTTGATTTTGGTACCATTTATAAATTATTTGAGATATAATCCCCCTATGTAATGATAATGCAACCACTCATCAATCTCTTTTTTATTGTTTATAAGATAGCTATTACTTACACCTAAAATCAATAAAATGAAGTTACAACTTATAAGTATTTTAGCTGTATTTGGATTTGCGTTTAATGCATCATCACAAATTACAGGAACCATTATAGATGAGAAAGGTGTTGGCATTGCATATGCAAATATAACCTTACACCCTAAGGATAAAACCCAGTTCTTAACAGGAGTTATTAGTGATGAAGATGGTAAATTTAAACTCGATATTCCCATGGAAGGTGAATTTACAGTCCAAATTAGCCTATTGACTTATAAAACTTGGGTGTCCGAATTATTTGTTGTGAGCTCTCTTCCCTATCAACACAACTTCCCTCCTATTCTTTTAGTTGAAGACGTAACAGAATTAGATGGTGTTTTAATACGAGGGCAGCAAAAATTGATTCAACGTACTCAAGAAGGTAGCGTTATTAATGTGCAGGCAAGTGTAATGACACAAGGCAGTACCGCTTTACAAGTTTTAGAACGCTCGCCAGGTGTTATTTTGGACCCATACAACACTACATTTTCTTTAAATGGTAAAAGTGGTACTCTGGTTATGATAAACGGAAAGGCACAGCGTATCCCTACAGCAGATTTGATAGCCATGCTTAATGGTATGAGTGCGGATAACATTGAAAAGATAGAACTGTTGACCAATCCATCAGCACGATATGATGTGGATGGTAATGCAGGCATCATTAATATTGTAACGGTTAAAAATGAGACTTTGGGAATTCGGGCTAATATTAACTTAAGTGCAGGTTATGGTGAAGGCCCCAAGCAAACAACGGGACTCTCTCTTAATTATGGTGGTGAACATGCTACGCTATTTGGTAGCTATAACTTCTCTTATGACGAGACATATAGCGGGTTTAGAGGGGTTGGACTAACTGAAATACCCGTTTTAGGAGGGCGTACAAATATTGATTTTACTAGTAGCACCCAACAAACAAACCGAAATCATAATCTTAATTTAGGATATGAATACCAACTTTATAAGGGGGCTTCACTTGGGGCTACCGTAGTTTTTAATAAATCGTCCCCCCTTGTTAGGACTCGTAATTTAGGATTATACGATTTTACGACTGACCCTTTTTTAGAAGCTCAAATACGTCTAAATGGCCATGGAAATTTAAAGAATTTAACCTCTTCCATGTATTTTGAAAAGGTTGGTGAGCACAATAGTTTTACCATAACAGGCGATTATATTAATTACAATAGTGAAACCCCCAATCAAGTAAATAGTAATTATTTTGATGAAAATGGAGAGGCGTTTCAGCCCCAAAATGAAATTTATACTAATGGAAATCGTGGTTTTAATAAAACCAATATTAATGTTGGTGTACTAAAATTAGACTATAAGCATGCCATTACTAAAAACACCTCTGTAGAAGGTGGTATAAAAGGGTCATTATCTAAAACCGTTAATGATGCCCGTATTGAAATTCTGCAAGGCGAAAATTTTGTGACAGACGATAGGTTTATAAGTACAATTGAAAATACCGAAACCATAGGAGCGGCTTATGTATTGAGTGATTACAGCTTTACTGAAACATTGAAAATGCAGCTTGGCTTGCGTTATGAGTATTGGGATCAAGCGTTTGGCACTAGTACACTAGATCGTAGTTTTGGGAAATTATTTCCTTCATTCTTTATCACGCATTCTTTTTCTGATACTACGGCTCTAAATTTTGCTTACAACAAGCGTATTACACGACCTAATTATTCCGACCTAGCCTCCTTTTTAGTTTATAACGGCCCAACTTCGGTATTTAGTGGAAATCCACAACTGCTGCCTGCCATAACCGATAATATTAGTATAACCTACAACAATAAATCTTTTAGTATCTCCCTATTGGCCTCTAATGAAAATAACCCAATCGCACGCTTTCAAATAACCCGAAATGCACAAAGTAATGTAGCAGTCATAGCTCCTGTAAATATGGAATACCAACGGAATATAGATGTACAAACTAATATTCCAATTCGCATTTTTCATTGGTGGAATATTAATGTTAATGGTACTTTGGGTGTTAGAAGGTTTCGAATTTTACATACCGATGAGCGCATCACCCACAATTATTTACATTATAATTTTAATGGAAGTCAAACCTTGTTATTGCCTGCAAATTTTTCAGTAGAAGTATCGGGCTGGTATACCTCTCGTCATTTTAATGGAAGTAGTAGAAACGAAGGTTTTGGGGTTATAAATGCAGGGTTGAAAAAAGAATTTAAAAACGGTAGTAGTTTGCAATTTGCGGTAGCTGATATTTTTGAGAGTTTGGATATTAATTTTAAAATTGGGACACTAACTCGCGAAGCATTTGGCGATGTTTTTAATGGAACCTATAGCCCTGAATCTGGTTTCTCGCGTATTTTTAGAGTTAGCTATACGTACCCTTTTGGAAATAAAAAAGTAAAAGAAGCTAAAGGTAAATCTGGTGCAGATAATGAGAAATCTAGAATGTGATTTTGGTAGGTGATACTTTAACGATTCCTGCTTTTAACCTATTGGGTACGTTTCACTTTTCTAGTGCTATATCTAAAAATTTTAAGAGGTTAAATTATCACAATCCATGGTCAATGTTCTACATTTAATCACTCTATTTTTGTAAAGCAATTACCGTCATCTATTACTCTAACAAAATCCTTTTTATCTCCTCTAATTAAATTTCCTAGAGTATCAATGAGTGCAAAACGATTGTTATTAAGAGGAATTAGTTCTAATTTATTATTGTTTGTTTTCAGATAAATTTTTATTGGATAATCAGTTTCTACATCTTCAATATTATTGGCATAAGGTTTTTGATTTTTCCATTTTACATCAACTATCCGCTGTTCATCGGTAGGAACTGAATACTTGAATTTTCCATTTATATCCCAAACCATTATGTCAGCATTGAAAGATCCTGTTGCTATTTCAGTAGCATCAGGATTCCATTACATAGGTTCAATAATCTTATTACTAGTATTAATTAGTTTTGCTTTACTTTTAAGAAAAAACAAGAAAACAACTACCAATAATTCAGTAAAACATACAGATTATTTAATATTTGGTACTTATAAGTTCTACGAAAATCAAAATAAGCTTGTACGTAACAATTTAGAATTTAAATTAACTCTTAAAGAATCTCAAATACTTAAAATTTTTATTCAGAATCAAAATGTAATTGTCAAACGAGAACAGCTTACAAAAGAAGTTTGGGAAGATAATGGGGTTGTTGTCGGTAGAAGTTTAGATGCCTTTATTTCTAAAATACGAAAGCGGTTTAAAAACGATAACTCCATAAATATCGTCAATATACACGGAGTTAGTTATAAACTTGAAGTTATTGATTAATAATATCTTTAGCCATCTATTTCACACGCATTCCACTTCTCTCTTATCATTTTTAGGGAAGCCTACAGTGAAGCTAGTGATTCTATAAGTATGTTAAACCAAGTGGAAAAAAATAAACTTTCTGAGTTATTAAAAAAAATGATGTTTTATTTGGATAGTTGAATAGCATTTAGATTATGTAACAACTCGTTAACAGACTACTTTAGATAGGTTTGATAGTAAAATTAAGTAATTCTAGACTACCAAGCTTCCTTTTCCTTAGAATTTCAATATTACCTTTATTTGTATTAATATAGCCTTCTATATATCAAAATATCAATCCATTAAGAGAAAACTCTCCTGTTTTTTGGCTTTCTAAAAGAAGTAATGAATAATAGTATTATTTAGATACTCTTTTAATTATTAGCGTTTCAGATTTGTGTACTTTGTTTTAAACAACACACTTCTCAAAATACTTTCTTTTTCCTCTAATGGATTGATAATTTTAACTTTTACTTGTAACTGTAAGCTCTTACACTATTGTCTAGAAAAGTTGGTATATATAGTGTTTGTAATTCTTGATTGTATTCAAAATCTGCAATATTAAATTTGCCTACCCCATTAATAAGTAGTTTTACCTCTCCATTTTTATTTACTTTATACAAACTTCCTTCCCAAATTGAAACTAAATAATTCCCGTTAGAATCAATTTTAATACCATCAACAATTCCTGAACCAAATGACACAATATTAGATACATTCTTTGTACCCATAACTACTTGTTTTAAAGAAGAATCTCCTCCATTTCCAACAATTAATTTATCATCATGAAAACAAATACCATTTACATCTACTAACTCATTGGAGCGTATCCAAGGTATTATTTTATCTTTTTTTAAAATGAGTATATCTGGTACACCATTATTTTTATCGGAATTGGTAATATAAATTCTGCCTTTATGATCTGCAACTACATCGTTAGCAAAATTAATATGTTCTGGATATGTATATCTAGATACAATTTTACGCTTTTTAATACTTATTTCGACCAATTCATCTCTATCTACCACAAACATTTTATCTTTATAATTACATATTCCTGTTGGAGATTTAAGTCCTGTAATCCATAAAGAATCTAGCATTTCTCCTGTAGCAGATAATTTTGATATAAAACCTCTATGTTGTTGGTTTTTAGCAAAGTTATTAAAGTTAGTAACATAAAGAGCAGCTTCTTCTTTACTATATAAAACAGATTCAGGGCTTAAATTAGAAACTTTTAAATTCCATGATAATGGTATTGTACTTTTAGTTGTATTTAAGGTTTTAATTTCTTCAACACCTTTAAATTTTAGACCCCACCCTCCAAAAGTTTCTGATGATTTGATAAATAATTCGTTGAGCCCTTTTTTTAGGTTAAGGTATAGTGTATCGTTTAAACCTATAAAACCAGCAAATGATTTTACTCTACTTCTAAATGCATAATTACCAGAGTAAATAAGTTGTTTGTTAAAGTAAATCTTTGCAGCGTCACTATAGCCAAATGCTAGTTTTAAGACTTTATCTTTATCCGATTTAATTATACTTTTAACATAAATACAATTTTCTTTTTTTGTCGCTTTTCTGTATTTAGAAATATTTAGTAAACCAGTATCATCCAAATCTACAGTTTCCCAATTTGCACTATTTAAACTGTTGAATTTTGGATATGCATTGCTTTTAAATTCATCTTTAGGAAACTTTTTAGACAATTGAAATGTTTGTGTAATTGATTTTTCTTTATCTGAATTTTTATTAAGGTATTGACTATTAATACGCCCAGTTTCTTTAATTATAAAATTTGAAATGTAAGAATTTCGATTACCTGAAACTATCGATAACGCACCATCTTTATTTTCTGTTATTAATTTATGAACGGTCATACTTGGCACGGTCATATCATCTACATATACTTGAGCTTTATCATTAACAACAACCAATTTAACATGCACCCATTTGTTATAAGCCATATTTAATTTAGACGTATAACCTTCTCCAGAGTATAATTGCCAACATACATCTCCTTTAAAAGTGGGGGCATACTGTAAAGCATCATCATATAAAAAAAATCTGTGAGGTCTAAAATAAAAAAACTCGTAGTTATTATTTTGCTTTCGAAAATGAATTCCAGGATAAGAACGCTTATCAGCTAACCAAATATCAAATTCTATAGTACCATTTTTAAAATTTGTTTTTTTTAGTGTTGCCTTACCTATTAGACATTTTCTATTGTCAAAATCTATGAACTCTCCTTTTTCTAGTTTCCAATTTTCTGTATTTAATGGAATTAAATTTTGTGCCATTAAACTACTAATTGTTGTTGTAATGCATAGAATAAATAATAATGTTTGTTTCATTTTTAAATCAATTTTAGAATTGTAATTTTAATTTTTTAATTGTTACTAAAACAAACTTAAATTAGCATCATTATTAAGTAGTAACATTTTACAACCATTTTACAACCATTATAAATTCATTATTGTATTCTTTTTTTATGGCAGACATAAATTCCTTAGACATAGAGTTGTTAGAAAAAATTAAAGAGAAGGTAATTAAAGTTACTGGTTTAAACCCATCAAAAAATTGGACGCATAAAGATTTTAATTTTTTAGTTTTTTTTATAGAAAAAAATGCAGGAATAAGAATAAGTTTATCTACACTTAAAAGAATTTATAATAATGAAAATACCAGATTACCGCATATAACAACTTTAGATGTCTTATCTAAAATTGCCTATAACAAGAGTTGGCAAGAATTAAAAAAGGAACATATAGAAAACAAATTTGTAAGTACTGCTTCTTCAACTCCTTTAAATAAAGAAAAGAAAAAGTTTAGTAATACAAAACTAGTATTGCTTTGTGCAAGTTTTATAATATTAATCTTATGTATTTTACTATCATTTTATAAAAAAGAAAAGGACATCAATATACTAGGAGACATAAGTTTTGCTAGCGACAAATCTATTTCTGAAGGCGTACCCAATACCATTATGTTTAACTATGACGTACATAATATTAATGCGGATAGTTTATTTATACAACAATCATGGAATAAAGCCAATAAAATAGCAATTAATAAAAGTGGATTTCTTTCTAGTATTTATTATTACCCAGGTTTTCATAGGGCAAAACTTATTGCAAATGACTCTGTAATAAAACAAAACCCTGTACATATTACAACTAAAGATTGGCTCCCAGTAATACGCTATAAATACAATGATAAAATACCAATTTATATTAGTGAAAATTTTAATTCTAATGGTAAATTATCTGTATCAGAAGAGATATTAAAAAAAAGCAATGTGAAAACAGAAAAAAAATTTTCGCTTACCTATTATAATGTTCGAGATTTTGAAAATTTAAGTGGTAACAATTTTGTATTAGAAACAAGATTAAAAAATGATAGTATTAAAAATTCAGTTTGCCCTACGGTTGAATTAATGATAATGTGTGAGATGGATATGATTCGTGTTAAACTTACAACGAAAGGTTGCGTAAATTTATCAAAAATAAGAATCGGAGAAGTTACTAAAAAAGGGGTTAATTATGACTTATCTGGATTTGGTACAGATTTATATAATTGGCAAAATCTTACTGTAAAAGTTGAAAATAAACACGCTACAATATTTTTAAATGACAATAAAATATTTGAAACTAATTATAATTCTGATTTAGGTTATGTAAAAGGATTGTCTTATTCATATAATAGTTTAGGTTCCATAGATTATGTAAAGCTTTTTAATGACAAGAACAATAATGTATTTGAAGATTATTTTGAAGATTAGAATACTATAAGTAATCTTATATCGTATTGTTAAATAACTTCTATTGAGAAAAATTATTCTAAATCATAAAATTAACAGTCAATCGTTTTTAAATAAGCTTCTAAATCCCAATTACGTTGGTGTGCCTTTCCTTTTAAATAAAGCGTATACGCATGAATATTTTTAGTACCTAAGACAAATAGTAAAACTGCTATGAACTTTCGGGTTATCAAATTATATAAGCTGTCAAATCAAAAATAAAAAAAATGATATTGTTATTATAATATGCATTAATCTAAAACGTATTTTCAATTTCTGCAGCTTCTAACATTAAGTAATGAAGGTCTGTATTTTTTATAAATGGTTTTAATAAACTACTTCCAGGACCATACATAGCCAATTCCACATAATCGGCAGAATGGTGCATACTTATCCAACCTACAGAATTATGCTTTTTTTGAATTTCGGCCAAAGCCTTAAAAGGAAGATGCTTTGGGTTATAAAGACCTTCTTCTGTTTGTAGGTTAGAATAATAGCTTAATAATAATTTTGCTTCCTCATTAGTAAGCTCAAAATTATTAGCATACGCTACTCTTTCTTTTATTTGCGCTACAGAAGTTTCTTTTCCTAATCCGTTTAATACCCAATCATTAGTATGTTTATATTTTTGAATTGTATCAAAGTTTTCATTAGCCTTACCCCCATAAATAACTCCTGGATTTGCATTACCATGATCGGTAGTTATAATAACTAAAGTTTCCTCATTTTGCTCTGCAAAATTCATAGCTACCTCTATAGCTTTGTCATGTGCTACTTGGTCATAAATAAGACCTGAAATATCATTACCATGGGCTGCCCAATCTACTTTTCCTGCTTCTACTTGTAATACAAAACCATTAGGATGGTCTTTCATAGCTTCAATAGCTTTTTGGGTCATCTCGGCAAGCGTAGGCACTTTTTGTAATAATTCTTTATTGTTTTCTCTATCTATAGAATACGGAAGTCCCTCATCATGAAAAACGCCCAAAATAGGTTTATCATTAGTAGCAGAAAACATAGCATCTCTTGTTTTTACTACTTCATAACCGCCTTTTGTAAAGGCTTTGTACATATCTTTTTTATCTTTTCTGTTTTCTGAAGAAAAGTACTTATTTCCCCCTCCCATCATAACATCGAACTTTTGCTCTAAATATTTCTCTGCAATTTTTTCCTGTGCATTTCTAGATTTAGAGTTTATACAAAAACCTGCCGGAGTAGCATGGGTAATTGGAACGGTAGTAACACAGCCTGCCTTTTTACCTGCTTTTTTAAATTTTTGCCAAATAGGTAAATGTTCTTCTCCACTTTTACTAACATTAATTGCACCATTGCTTATACGTACTCCTCCACCCCATGAAGAGCTTGCTGCAGCAGAATCTGTAACCATAGAACTTGCAGAAGCCATATCCATTAAAGCTCTATTAACTCTACTATCTTTGTATAGTTGTAACCAATTAGAACCTTTTCCTGTTTTTCTTGATAGGTAAAGATCGGCCATATTCAAGGTGCCAATACTCATACCATCACTAACAATTATAATAATATTCTTTGCCTTTTTGCTTTTATTATCAATACTAAATGGGATAGTGTTGGCTTTTCCTGTAAAAGGGTGCAATATTGTTGATCCTAAAGTAAGTAGTGATCCTTTTTTAAAAAATTTTCTTCTGTTCATTTTTAAAAATTATTCAGTATTATTTCATATCAATACCAGAGCAATCTGTAAGAATATAGTTAAAGTGTTCTATATCGTCTTTGTTAAGTTTTAATATTCCAGTTATTACCACCACATCATCGGTTTTAAAATCTGGTTTAGATTTAAATTGTATTTCTACTGCGGTTTCTGGTCCACCTTTTCCACAAAAAAAGCAAGAGGCCAATGGATTTTTAGACAAAACAAGTAATTTTCCATCTGGAGAAACATCCAAAAAATAACCCGATAATGTAACTTCTTTACCTGCAAGGCTTGCCATTTTTTTACTAAACTCAGGATACAGGAAATTAGAATCATAAGCGATAAAATATTTTTCTGTATATTCAATATCAGCCAAATCATCCCAAGTAAGGTTTACTTGCCCCAAAGCACTCATAGAAACGAACATTAATAGCAGATAAAAGATTTTACTTTTCATCACTTAAAATTTTAGAGATATTCATTTTTAATATAGGAAAGATGGCAAATAAAATGGATACCATTGATATAATTAATATTATTAAAATGCTATTTAACATTTTAATAGTAGAAAAAGTTAATATAACCTCTTGTTGAAACTGCGATTTAAACAGACTTACTATAAAGTATAACCCTATCTGAGAGAACAGAAAACCAAAAATTAAAGAAATAAAGACTATTAAAACACCTTCAAAAGCTACAATGCGGAATAATTGAAAATTACTTGCTCCATAGGTTCTCATAAGAGCAAGATCAAAAGCTCTCTCTCTTACCATTTTATATAGACTAATGAAAATTGTAATACATGAAATTAAGAGAATAATATATGCAATCCACGAAATTGCTTTAACGCCAACACCAGTAAAACGGAATAGCCTTTCTAACTCATACTTAGGTAAGGCGGCTTGCATATTAGAATTTGTATTAATATTTCTTGGCATGGTCATTAACCCCATAGGATTTCTAAAAGAAACCAGAATAGAAGTTACTTCTTTATCTTCATTTTTATGAGCATGATGTTCATATTCTTCATGAATTAACTCTTCTTTATGCTCTCTGTGAATTGCCTCTTCTTCTTCAGCTTCCTCATGGTAGTGTACATCCCAAATACTACCTAGGCTTGTTACAATAAGTTTATCAATAACTTTATACGTTGGTTTATAAAGACCTACGACTGTAAAAGATTGTTCATGTTCTTCTATTGCATTTTCGGATAAACCGTGCGAACTTAAAAAAGTATCACCTATTTGTAAATTTAATTTTTGCGCTACATCATTCCCTAAAACTACTTCCATAGAATTTTCTATTCCTTTTCCTTTTAAGAGTTGTGCTTCATATATTTTTGGGAAACCTGCAGTAGTACCAACAATACGATATCCTTTATAATTATCGCCATAGGATATTGGAATAGCCGTTTTTACCAACGGATTTTTAGCTAATTTTTCTACTTCAGAGTACTTAATATTTCCTGTTGGATTATCTATATGTAAAACGGAAGAAAGTACTAATTGTAAAGGGCTTCCTTTTGCTCCTACAACCATCTCTATATTCCCTAAAGTATTAGTAAATTGGTTTTGTATAGAGGAATCTAATTGCTGAATTCCTAATAACAAACCAACACTAATAGATAAAGAAAATATACTAAGAAAGGCATAGAGTGGTTTATGAAGAATATTTTTAATACTTATAATCCAGTTGTTCATAGCGTAATTACATTTTTAAAGGATGATGTAATACGTATATCATGAGTAATGACTACTAAATTTGCTTTGTTTTTTTGTGCCTGTTGCTGTAACAAACGCATTACTATGTTACAATTTTCATCATCTAGACTAGATGTAGGTTCATCTGCTAGAATAATTTTTGGCCTATGAACTACCGCCATTGCAATACCAAGGCGCTGTAGTTGCCCTTCGCTAAGCTCGTTTACCTTACTATTTTTAGTTTCAATTAAATCTAATTGTTCTAATAAAAAATCAATTTCAGAACGTTTTATGGTCTCGCGACTAAAAAAAAGACGGGCTTTTAAATTATCAAAAACACTTAAAGATTTAACTGCATGATTTTTTTGAAATATAAGGCCTATATTTTTTCCTCTAAATTTATCTAATTGCGAGTGCGATAAGGTATTTATATCTATTTTATCAATTACTACAGAACCACTAAATGGCTTTAATATACCTGCTAAAAGATGCAAAAATGTGGTTTTACCTATTCCAGATTTTCCAAGAATAAGTAAATTTTCTTGTTCCTGTAAATTTACACTTGGGAAGCTAAAAACAGCTTCTTTCTTTTTATATTTAAATGTAAGATTACTGGTTTGTACCATCTTAAATTTTGTGGACTGCAATATACTAATACTCTACGAGCCATTTATCTTGTTAGGGAAATAATTGTTTTTCCCATTATCGGATTTCAGCCTCTTTAAGAACACATTTTTCTATAACAACTAGGCTTCATTAATAGGAAGATAGCTTTGAGCAATTGTGTCTAAAATATCTGGTAAATATATTACCTTTTTCACATTAACGCAACTTAGTTGCATTAATTATCATCCATTAAAGGCTAAGTTTTATAGCTTTTTCCAATACATTTGGTGCGCTTCCAGGTCCAACAGCTAAAAGTTTAGTCCCCGTAATAGGAATACCATTAAATGGTCTTACAAAAATTTCGCCATCTGGTTTTCTTTCAAAATAGGTGTAATTAGACTCCCCTTCTATTTTTGCGCACCCTTTTATTCTTAATATACTATTGGGTAATTGCTTACAAATTTCATGAATACAATTTACATTTGACAAAACTGGTAAATCCGTAGAGCAAGAAGACCAATGTGCTTTTTGATGGTCTAACTTTTTTGCCGAATTAGCTGATGGCAGTAGTTCAGGAAGTAGTTCTACATCTAAAGTTGCTATAGTCAATATTTTAGCAAATGGGTTTAAAGCTTTTATTTCATTAACTACGGTGGCTTGTCTATCTTCTGTAACTTCATCAAGGTGCGTTACTACTAGAAGCGAAGAAACCTGTATTTGATTTGATTCCAACTCATTATATTCTCCCCTCTTTTGCCAGTTTTTAGCATCTACCACAGAAATTTGAACTGGTGGTAAAAATCTATCCTGTAAACCAACACCTAAGAACTCCATTAAAGAACAAGCATCCGAAGTTCCGTTTGCTTCAATTAAAGTAATACCATTTTTTCGTTCTGCTATTTTATTTACTGTATTCCTAAGTTCTACAATACCACTACAACAAATACAACTACCATTAAGGGGTTTAATAGATTTTAAATTTAATTTTTGAGTTAACTGCTGAGCATCAATACTAGCATTTTCATAATCATTAAGAATTACAAATGGATCCCAACCTTTAGCAATAAAACTGTTTATTAAGAATTTTAGCAAGGTAGTTTTTCCTGCTCCCAAAAAACCTACTACTGTAATTATAGCTTCCATTTTTGTAATTAATATACAAACACTATCCTCTATTTGGGTTAGGTTTATTTTTTAAATTTAAATAATAGGAAAGTAATGAAATTTTACAATTACCTCTTTAAAAAGCTTTTTCGGAACGCTTTTTTTGTCTAGTAATTTCTGAATATAAATTTTGTTATCCTAATTTTATATTTTTTCTTGCGCTATTATTTTTAAAAATTCATTTCTATTAGCTTCGTTTTCAAAACTGCCACCATATTCTAAGGTGGTAGTAAAACTACTTTGGTCTTTTATTCCTCTTGAAGAAACGCAAAGATGCTTTGCCGTTACAGAAATAATAACATTTTTTGTCTCTAAAACTTCTTGTAAATCATTAAGAATTTGAAGCACCAACCTTTCTTGAACCTGCGGACGGCGTGCATAATAATCTACTAACCTGTTAATTTTAGATAAACCAATTACCTTATCCTTTGGGATATAGGCAACATGTGCATGCCCTACTATTGGTAAAAAATGATGCTCACAGGCAGAATCAATATTTATATACTGTTCTACTAGCATTTTTTTATAACCGTACTTATTTTCAAAAACGGATAGCTTTGGTTTATTTGCTGGATTTAAGCCATAAAAAAGCTCTTTTACATACATTTTAGCAACACGGTATGGAGTACCAGATAAACTATCATCCGTTAAATCTAAACCCAACTCTTCCATTATTTTGGAAAAATGATATTGAATGCTTTCTATTTTCTCATCATCACTTTTATCAAAAGCATTAGCTGTTAAAGGAGTTTCTATACTTGAGGAAATATGATTATCCCCTGTTATATCTACTTGTTCTTTATTCTTCATTTACACAACATTTATCTGTACTACATTTACAGTGTTTTCTATTATATAAGTGCAATACCACTAATGCAATAGCTGGAACATAAATAATAGCCTCTGGTAAAGAAAATAATTCTAACTTTTCGTTTAAGATTATTGCAAATAATGCCCCCCAACTTGACCAAAGCATAGGTTTAATCCACTTAATAGTTGTTGTTTTTGTAGCCCAATAAATGGCAAAAAAAGAAATAGCAAGAAAAAAATAATCCATAAACTTCCACCATGTTGGCGGGCCACTGGAAAATGTTACTGAACTAGCTTGCGCCATAAATAAAAATGGAGTGGCAACACAATGAACAAGACATAAAGAACTTGCAAAAGTTCCTAAAATATCTGACCTCTGTTTTATTAAAATCATTTATTAAAATTGTTATTACAACTGAGTTGCAAATGTAAAGATATTATTTGTTAATGCAACACTGTTGCGTTATATTTGTTTCATGGGAGTAATTAGAAAAACAAAAGCTGTTGAAGTTTTACTTAATGAGTTTAACAATAGTTCTACAGCTATTTCTGCAAAAAAGCTTATTGCGGAATTAGACTCTACATTTAATAAAACAACCATTTATCGTGTATTAGATAAGTTAGAAGATGATGGTATTTTACACTCATTTTTAGGCAAAGAAGGACTTAAATGGTACGCAAAGTGTAATGGTTGTACCGCGTCTGAACATGCAGATCTGCACCCTCATTTTCAATGCTTAAGTTGTGGAAAAGTAGAATGCTTAACTGTTAGTGTTACACTACCTAAAATACCTAATAAAAAAATAGAAACTTCCCAACTATTACTACAAGGAAAATGTGAAGCTTGTTTTGTTTAGATAAATTAAGCTTTTAATTTCTACTTATTATCCCTAATAAATGTAATTACTTCTTCTGCAAATAAATCTGGTTCTGTTGCCATAGGAGAATGTCCAGATTTTTCAAAAATTACTAATTTCTTATTACTAGCCCCCAAGTTATCATAAGAATCTTGAGCATACCTTATTGGTACTACCATATCGTATTTTCCCCATAAAATTAAAGACGGTACTTTTATTTCTTTAAGCCTGTCTTTAAATGTTATATTTTGAAATAAATCTTCATCTAAGATAGATTGGGTATTAGCCATATTCCAGAACAAAGTTAGAAGGTTGTATTTTAATATTGTATTTTCATCACTTTCTACATTTTCATTAATAACATTTGTGTCTGCTAACTTTTCTTCCGCTTTAAAAGCTTCCGAATTTAATTTACGCATATCCTCCATATTATATTCTGGAGCAACAGTATTAGTTAATTCTATTAGACTTTCCCAATATTGAGTTTCATTACCAGCGGTAATTTGTTCTGCCGCTACCCTTTTAAAATTAGCTATATATTCCAAATACATGGATTTAGGGTTGTGTGAGCCATCAACATCTATCCATCCTAAAAAATCAGTTTGATCTTTTAATAAAGTTGCAGGGCCTAAAGCACCTCCCCAACTATGACCCATTAAAAAAAATCTAGAGTCATTACCGTATTTATGTTTAATAACCTTTACTAACGCTAAAACATCTTCGGCCATAATATCTATGTTTATTCCGTTTTCGGAATAACTACCTTGTGCCATTCCTGAACCCCGTTGGTCAAAATAAACTACAACACATTCTTTTTCAATAGCATCTTTAATAGTATTAGAACGATAATTTAATCCTATACCACCCGGTCCGCCATGTAAAATAATAAGGAATAGTTTTTCAGATGCATTACCATGTATATAAGCTGGCATATCTGCCTTTTTATGCCGTACAAATATAGTATCACTTAATTCAGAGGTATCCTCGTCATTAGAACAAGAAAAAACGGTGCATAAAACAATTAGCACTCCTATTTTATTGGCGTATTCTTTAATAAACTTCTGCATTATTTTTTATTTTTAAATTTAAATCGATATCCGTATTGAAGGTTAATAGATGGTACGGTACCCGCATTAAAAGGAGTTCTTAGTACTAAATTTATCTTGAAATACCTTCCTGTCAATTTTTTACCTAGTCTTTGTTTTCCAATTCCTAATGATATAGATGGTGCATAATAACTTCTGCCTGGCAAGAAAACCTTATCAACATCATCGCCTTTTACTTCATAGGTTTCTGGTAATATAGAACGGTAGTAGCCCAAAGGGTTAAAATCTACACTAAACTGTTTTCCCTTCTTATTGGTTCTGCGCCATGTTATACCATAATTAGTATAGAAACCGGTATCTGTCTTAGAGGAAAAATTTGTAGTGAATCCTAAATTTCCGTTTAGTAGAAATTGATGCGTATTTGTTTTTTGCCCTCTTCTCTTATTCTTAACTTTCTTTTTTTCTTCTAAAAGATATTCGGCTCCTAAATTTATTCCATTATTCCAGAATATATTTCCAGAATAACCTGCCGTAAATTCTGTCCGATCAAAAAAAGTGTTGCTAGATAAGTCCGAAACGCTACGTATAACTTTTGGTTCTTGGGAAAAACCTACAGTAATACACAGTAATAATAATAATAATAAAAGTAACAGGGATAGTTTTGTCATATGCCATTTCTTTTTGATGGATGGCACGAAAATATCTTTATAAACTATGCAGCCATGTTAAAGGTTTAATAATTAATACCTAAAAGATTGATAAAAGCACAGCACTTATGTTAAATAATAAATTGTTCTGTTGCATAAATGACAAAATAGAAAAAACAAAAACTGAAAAATATTAAATACTAAATTCGCTTAACTTTAATTTAACAATATTTATTGCTAAATTAATAGTATTACTATTAATTTAGCAATTTTAAATTCAGTTATGGAAAAATTACTATTAAATATTAAAATAGAAATACCTAAAGAAATATATTTAAAAGACCCAGAATCGTCCTCATTAGGTAAAAAAATACTAGAACACAGTATTATACTAATTGAAGAAGGTGGTTTTGAAAACTTTAATTTTAAAAAACTTGGAAAACATATAGGATCTAACGAAAGTTCTATTTACAGGTATTTTGATAGTAAACATAAACTTTTGGTATACCTTACTTCTTGGTATTGGGGATGGATAGAATACCAGCTAGTATTAGAAACCTATAGCATAACAAATGTAAAGGATAAACTAATGAAGGCTATTAGTATACTTACTAGGACTACAAAGCAGGATACCAAATTTAATCATATAAATGAGATATTATTAAACCAGATTATTATTAATGAAAACTCAAAATCTTATTTAACTAAAGATGTTGACACTGAAAATAAAGAAGGGTGTTTTATGTCTTATAAACGAGTTATACAGCGCTTTTCAGAAATAATTACTGCTTATAATGGCCAATATAAGTATAGTTTAAGTTTGGCAAATACAGTTATTGAGGGAGCTTTACATCAACATTATAACAGAATGCATTTTAAATCCATCACCAATTGCAATTCTAAAATAACACCTTCTGATTTTTTCACAGATTTAGTACTAAAAACAATTTCAGTAAATGAATAATACTATTTTATCTCCTTGGCAACGCTTTTTAGGACTATTAAAATTAGAACGAAAAGATATTTTTCAGGTATTTTACTACGCAATTTTTGAGGGTATTGTAGCATTATCTTTACCACTAGGAATACAGGCAATTATAAATTTAATTCAAGGTGCACAAATATCTACTTCTTGGATAGTTTTAGTTGTCTTAGTAACTACTGGTGTTGCATTTTCTGGTATTCTAAAGTTAATGCAAATGCGTATTATTGAAACAATACAACAACGCATTTTTACAAGAGCTTCTTTAGAATTGAGCTATAGGTTCCCTAAAATTAAAATGAGCGAGTTACGTAATTACTATTTGCCGGAATTAGCAAATCGTTTTTTTGATACGCTAACAATACAAAAAGGATTATCCAAAATTTTAATAGATGTTCCGTCGGCCTTTTTACAAATTATATTTGCTTTAATTCTGCTTTCATTTTATCATCCCTTTTTTATAGTTTTTGGGTTACTACTTTTACTTTTAATTTATATGGTATTTAAATATACCGTTAAAAAAGGGTTAGATACTAGTTTAAAAGAGTCTAAGATAAAATACCAAGTAGCATATTGGTTACAAGAAATATCTAGAGTAGTAATTAGTTTTAAATTATCTGGTAATACAAATTTAGCAATGTCTAAAAATGACAATTTAGTCTCACATTACTTAAAATCTAGAGAAAGTCACTTTAAAATACTAATACTACAGTTTATACAAATGATTGGCTTTAAGGTATTAGTTACAGCCGGACTTTTATTAATTGGTGGTTTTTTAGTTCTTGATCAACGTATGAATATAGGACAATTTGTAGCTGCAGAAATAATTATACTTCTAGTAATTAATTCTGTTGAAAAATTAATATTAGGGTTAGAATCTTTTTATGATGTGTTAACTTCTATAGAAAAACTAGGACAAGTTGTAGACAAACCTATAGAAGCTCAAAAAGGGGAAATAATTAATACAAACAAAGACTTAACTATAGAATTTCAAAATGTTACCTATGCCGTTAAAGAAAGAAACCAGCCAATTTTAGAAAACATTTCTTTTACTATAAACCAAGAAGATAGAATATTAATAGAAGGAGAAAGTGGTTCTGGAAAATCTAGCTTATTTCAACTAATTTCAGGAGTTATACTTCCTACTTCAGGATATATTTACATCAACAATTTATCTATAGAGAGCCTCTTTATTAGCAAATATAGAGCCATACTAGGTTTATCTCTTTCTTCTGAAACACCTTTTGAAGGAACCATAAGAGAGAACATAACTTTTGGTGATACTACAATTACTGATGAAGAAATTTATGAAGCTTTTGATAATTTAGATTTAACCGTCTTTTTAAAGCAACAGTCAATGGGGCTTAACACCATCTTAAAACCAGAAGGAAAACAAATAGCATATACTACCGCAAAAAAAATAGTTTTAGCAAGAGCTATTGTTAAAAAACCAAAATTATTAATTCTAGAAGACCCACTGGATCAATTTCATAAAACAGAGGCAGAAAAGATAATTAATTTTATTACTAAAGATTCACATGCTTGGAGTTTAATTGTTGTTAGTAATAATGAAACCTGGAAAGGTAAATGTAATAAGCATATTACGCTTAAAGAAGGTAATATTATAAAAAATAATAGATAATGTTAAATATCTCTAACAACAAAGTTTCTGAATATATAGATTTAAAGAAATTTAAATCTGGCAAAGAAATATTCACAAAGGAATATCATAAAAGATTTAAAATATTTTTACTAGTATTTTCTATTGCTTTAATAATTATTTTATTCTTACCATGGACACAAAATATAAGTAGTAATGGTAATGTTACTACTATAAAACCTAACCAACGCCCGCAAACTATACAATCCCAAATACCTGGCCGTATTGAAGAATGGTTTGTACAGGAAGGGAACATTGTTAAAAAAGGGGATACTATTCTTAGGATTTCTGAGGTAAAAAGTGATTATTTTGATGAAAAATTAGCAGAAAGAACAGATAACCAAATTACAGCAAAAAGTTCTTCTGTTGCGGCATATAAAAGTAAAGTTGGAGCATTAAAAAATCAAATTTCTGCTTTAAAACAAGAAAGGGTATTAAAACTAAAACAAGCAAAAAATAAAATAATACAATCAAGATTAAAAGTAAAAACAGACAGCATAGATTTAGTTGCTGCAAGAATAAAAGCAGATATAGCAAAAACACAATTTAACAGAGCTGTTTTACTACAACAAGAAGGATTAAAAGCTGTTAAAGATGTAGAGGAAAAAAGAGCGAAATTACAAGAAGCAGATGCAAAATTAATTTCACAGGAAAATAAATTTTTAAGTGCAAATAATGACGTAATTATCTCAGAACTCTCCATTTCTACTTTAAATGCAATGTATGCAGACAAACTTGCAAAAGCGCAAAGCAATTTATATACAGCACAATCTAGCGGTTATGATACGCAAGTAGAAGTGTCTAAACTAGAAACTAACCTTGCTAACTACCAAAAACGTAATAGTTTACTATTTATAACCGCACCACAAGACGGTTTAATAAATAAAACTATAAAATCTGGTGTTGGCGAAACGTTTAAAGAAGGAGAGCATTTAGTTAATATTATGCCAACTAACTATGAGTTAGCTGTAGAAATGTATGTTCGTCCAATAGATTTGCCACTTTTACATTTAGATGAAAAGGTGCGCGTGCAGTTTGATGGTTGGCCTGCAATAGTGTTTAGTGGGTGGCCAAATTTATCTTATGGCACCTATGGGGCAAAAGTAATTGCCATTGAAAACAATAGTAGGAACAATGGTATGTACAGAGTATTATTAGCTCCAGATGAGAATGAGATAATGTGGCCCGAAGATATACGAGTAGGCTCTGGAGCAAAAACAATTGCCCTTTTAGATGATGTACCTATTTGGTTTGAACTTTGGAGGCAGTTAAACAGCTTTCCTCCTAATTTTTATCAGCCTAACCAAGATAAAACTAAAAATAAAGAATAATGCGAAACATATTTACTTTACTAATCTTTCTCAATATATCTTTTGTTTTTTCACAAGAAATAAGCTCTATTTTGTCTTTAGAAGAGTATTTAGGCTATGTAAAAAAATACCATCCAATTGTAAAACAATCGCAACTTATTACTACAGATAGTGAAGCAAAATTATTAAAAGCAAGAGGTGCTTTTGACCCAAAAATAGAAGTAGATTATAATAGGAAAAAATTTAAAGAAACAGAATATTATGATAAGCTAAATACAACTTTTAAAATACCAACATGGTATGGCATTGAACTAAAAGCAAATTATGAAAATAATGATGGGGTATTTTTAAACCCAGAATTAAATACCCCAGAAAATGGCTTATATGGTGCTGGATTTTCTATACCATTAGCCAAAAATTTGCTTACTAATAAGCGAATGGCAACATTAAAACAAGCAAAATTCTACAAAAAACTTGCACAAGCAAAACAACAATTAGTTGTTAATGATATTTTATATGAAGCTATTACTGTCTATTTTAACTGGCTAAAAAATTATAATGCAAAATTAATTTATGAAGATTACTTAGCGAACGCCAAAATAAGGTTTGAAAATGTAAAAAGTAGTTTTATAGCTGGAGACAAGCCAGCAATAGATACTTTGGAAGCAAATATTAATTACAAAAATAGAGTTCTAGATCTTGAGAAATCTAAAATTGGATATATTAAATCTAAGCTAGAACTTTCTAATTACTTATGGCTAGAAAATAATTTGCCTGTGGAGTTAGAAACTTCTATAAAGCCAGATTTAAATACACTTACTACTATTGATGTTGTACTAAGTAGTTCTGTTTTAAACATACAAAGTGATTTTATAAAAAATCACCCAAAAATACAAGAGCTAAACGCAAAAAGAGATATTTTAATTACGGATAAACGACTAAAAAAGAACAACTTATTACCTACAATAGATTTAGAATATAATTTCTTAACAACAGAATACAATACAACTAACTCATTAAACACTGCAAACTATAAAAGCGGATTGCATATAAATTTTCCTCTTTTTTTAAGAAAAGAACGTGCTGATTTAAAATTAGCAAAATTAAAATTAAAAGATACAGAGTATACTATTACTGCTACAGAAGTTACCCTAAAAAATAAAATTGAAAGTTTAAAAAAAGAAATTGAATCTTATAATACACAACATAGTATTTTAAATGAACTTGTAAAGGACAATAAAAAAATTGTTACGAGTGAAGAACGAAAGTTTATATTAGGAGAAGGCTCCCTTTTTCTTGTAAATTATAGAGAGGTTAAATTTATTGAAAGTCAACTAAAAAATATAGATATAGAATACCTTTTACTTAAAACAAAATCAAATCTTTTAAGAACGCTAGGTAACTTATAAATAATCGTGAGGTACTGTTAATGTTACTTTAACCTTAGTGCAAACTATAGGATAAATTTAGCTTAAATGATTATTTCATTTTTTTTGTAAATAAAGAATTAAGTATTCTTGGGAATTTGCCTATAATCTAGTTGGGTATAACCAAGTCTTCAGTAAAAAATTCATCTAAAATATATCCTGTGAGTTTTTCAAGGTTTTTTTCATAAATGATACCTTCATAATCCCAATGAGCTGCATAAAAATAATGATTGGCTTATTTTCTAGAACTTTTTGAGTAGGTTTATTTTCATCTTTATATACCGAAATCGTTGGTGTTAGCATAATTAAATCTAATTATTTTCAAGGACTGAAAAATTTAGGAATTTATCTAATTACTATTTTTGTAAAAAATATTCTAATCTTTTACTGTGGATTTTTTACACGTATAGAAGCTATAATAAGAAAAAATACAAAAGTAAGTGTTACATAACTTACGTAGCTATAAGAACCCAAAACAGTATAACAATAGCTAAACAAGCTTGGTGCAATTGCACTTGCTACTACCAAAAAACTCATAATTTTACCTGTAATTGTTCCTAAATATTTTCTACCATAATATTTTGGCCAAGTAACTACATTAATAACTGTAAACAAACCTCCCATAATCCCTATTCCTGCAATTATCATGTATATACCTACAGGATTAGAAAGTAACAGCATTCCTAAGGAAGCTAGAATACCACTAACCAACATAAAATATAAGTATATTTTATGTTGTACATAATCGCTTAGAATATTACATAAAGCAGATACTAACACTGCAATAATAGAAATTGGTAAAAAAATAGCAATAGCCTCAGATTTTGTATAAGACTGTGCTCTAAATATAGATACAATGTGAAATGTAAAACCAGTAGAGAAAAAACTATGAAACCCTAACATTAGACCAAACATCCAAAAAGCTCGGGTTTTCTTAGCTTCTTCTAGAGTAAAATTGGTTTCTTCTACATCTACAACAGTCGTAATTTCTTGTTTAGCAAAACCATCTGGAAGTAAGTTAAAATCTTCTGGTTTATTTCTATAAAATTGTAATATACAAAAACTAAAAAGCAATAAACATAAAGCTATTATTTGCCAACTAAGTTCCCAACCGTTGTCTGTAATTAGTTTATTTAACAAAATTGGAGAGCTAGAAAAACCTAAAGAAACCAAAATACTACTAATAGAATTTATTTTACCTCTATTTTTTCTAAACCAAATCATAATCATATTTCTAGAGGCCATGGTTAAAATACCTTGACCACTAAAACGAATTAAGAAAAATAAAAGCGATATAATTACAAAAGATATTATCCAACTAGTAGAATTAAAAAAAACTTTAATAACGCTGCTAATATCTACAGAAAAAGAGGCTACTAAAAGTGCTATACTCAATAGTATTGTTGCAAAAAAAGCAACATATCTTGCTCCATAAGCATCAAACCAAACACCTGCTCTAGAAACCACTAAAGAACTTAATAATGTTCCTATCATATAAGCGTTACTAAATTGATTTCTGGTTAATCCTAAAGCATCTTTTACAGGGTCCGTAAAAACAGATACTCCTATGGTTTGTCCTGGAACACTTGCCAAAACTCCTATTGTTCCAATAAAAAGAACTACATAACCGTAAAAGAATGGAAATCTTTCAGGCTTTATAAAAGAGTATTTGTTAGCTTTTATCATTAGAGCTGCAATTAAAATGTTCTTAAATAATTTTTATACGGACTTTTTTCTTTTTTAAGCGACTATTATTTAATTTTTCAACTAGATTACTTGCTATAGAATCTGGCACGGCAACAAAAGCACAATCTTGTTTTAACTCTATTACTCCAAGTTGCTCCTTAGTAATATTACCTTGTTTTAAAAATAAACCAGCAATATCTCCTTTAGATATTTTATCTTTTCGTCCTCCAGAAATAAATAATGTTTGCCAGGATTTGGATTTATGATTATTTCTCTCCGTAATATCAGCCTCTGGAACATTTTTCACAAACTCTGGAAGGCTTTGATTTTTCCATTGCAATAAATATGCTGTTCCTTTTTCATTTACACGAGCGGTTCTACCATTTCTATGTGTAAACTCCTCTAAATGTATAGGAAGTTCATAGTGAATAATAAATTTAAGTTCTGGTATATCTATTCCCCTTGCCGCTAAATCTGTAGCAAGTAGTATTTGACTTGTACCGTTTCTAAATTTTATTAAAGCTCTTTCTCTTTCTTTTTGCTCCATCCCACCAGAAAAGCGTGCATGAGAAATACTATGTCTCTGTAGAAAAGAACTAACAACAGCAATACTATCTTTTAGATTACAAAAAATAATTCCTGGCTTATTCCCTACATGTAGAAGTACGTTTAATAATGCATCTAATTTATTTTTAGTTGGTGAAAGAACCGTTTTAATCTGTAACTGCGAATTCTTCTTCTTATCTAAGTAGTTTATAATTTTAGGCTGCTCTATTTTTACGAAATTTGGAATTTTAACTCCCTGTGTAGCAGATGTTAATATACGTCTATCCAAACTTGGAAGTTCTTCTAAAATAGAGCTCATTTCATCTTCAAACCCTATTTCCAAAGACTTATCAAACTCATCTAAAATTAAAGTTTTAACACTTTCTGTAGAAAACCGTTCACTATCTATATGATCTAATATTCTGCCAGGAGTTCCTATTAAAATAGCTGGTTTATGCTTTATATCTATTTTATCTTTAGACATAGGTCTACCACCATATACAGCATTTACTTTAAAACCTGTTCCCATGTTACGAGTTACTTGTTCTATTTGTATTGCTAATTCTCTAGTTGGTACAATAATTAAAGCTTGTATTTCTTTAGTATCCGGATCCAAAACATTAATTAATGGCAATAAAAAAGCTAAAGTTTTCCCCGTTCCTGTAGGAGAAAGTAGTATTGTATTCTTAGTAGATGGTATAGTAGTAATAGCTTCTTCTTGCATTGGGTGCAACGCATTAATCTGCAATTTATTTAGAATATCTTGTTGCGCTTTTATTGGGTTTGCCATTAAACTATTACTTTTTATTCTTTATAGGAGTATCTGACTTTGTAACTATACTATTTGTTTGCTCTAAATGATTGGCTAATATTTTTTCTACTAATTCTTCTTTAGTTAAGTGATGAAAAATAGTTTTAATTTTCTCTTTAAAATCTTTAGAAACCTCTCTATTAGGTTTTGTCTTAAATATTTTCTTTGCCCATAACAAACTATTATTTTCTTCAATACTTTGGGGGTTCGCTTTTTTAGATTTATAAAAACTAATTCCTAATTCTTTTTCAAAATCTGCAATTTCTATTTCCTCTTCTTGTTGTAAAATAGTAAGAGAAAGTCCTTTTGCTCCTGCCCTAGCTGTACGTCCGCTTCTATGCACATAAGCGTCATACGTATCTGGTAAATGATAATTTATAACATAAGCTATTTCTTTAACATCTATTCCACGAGCAGCTAAGTCTGTTGCAACCAAAATATTAATATGTCCTTCTCTAAATTGCCCCATAACACGGTCTCTTATCCCCTGAGTTAAACTACCATGAAGCGATCCCGAAGAAAATTTATTTATGGCGAGCTTTTTTGCAAGTTTATTAACCGCAGCTTTTGTTTTGCAAAAAATAATCCCCCTTTGTCCTTCTCTAGAACTTAAAAAATGAAGAAGCACCTCTAATTTTTCTATTGGCTCTACAACTATATATTGGTGGTCTATACCTTGGTGGCCAACAGTGCCCATATCTACCTCTACCTGTGTTACATGTTTAGATAAATAATTTTGTATTAATTGCTTAATAGTACCTGGCATAGTTGCTGTAAACAAAAGTGTTCTTTTTGTTTCAGGAATTTCATGTACAATTGGATCTAGGTCGGTTTTTAAATTACTAACCATTTCATCGGCTTCATCTAAAACTAAATACTTTACATCTTTTAGATGTATGGATTTTCTATTTATTAAATCTACCAAACGCCCTGGAGTAGCCACCACAATATGTGTAGCACTTTCTAATCTCTCTACTTGCGGTTTTATTGGTATTCCTCCACAAATAGAAGCTATAGAGATAGAAGAATTACTAGATGCATATGAAATAAGGTTAGCATAAATTTGATGTCCCAATTCTCTTGTAGGTGTTAAGATTACCACTTGTATTTGTGGATTTGTAATCTCTACTAATTGTAATAGAGGAACCCCAAATGCTACAGTTTTTCCAGTTCCAGTTTTTGCCAAAGCAACAATATCTTTCTTGGCATTTAATACAAGTGGAATTGTCTTTTTCTGTATTTCTGTAGGTTTAGAAATGTTTAATTCTTCTAAACGCTGTTGAAATTCTTCTTTAATTCCTAAATCTGAAAATTGTTTTACCATAACATTTACTTTTTACAACTACCCTACTAAAGCGCCTTTAGATTTTCTATATGTGTATTTTGGATAAATACTACGTCTTGCAAAACGATTAAGATTAGATGCATTCATCATTTTAATGTAAACAGATTTTGTTACTCCAAAATACTCATACGTTGTATCATCAGTAAAAGTAACTTCTAACAATAACCCTTTATGTTTATAATCTGCTATAGCTTCTTTTGTAATAGTTTTGGTATATGTTTCTAGATTTTTCTCTTTAGTTTCAGGAGCCATGCTAACTAAAAAATGATACCCATCAATAATTCTACGACTTTGTACTTCAGCTTCTTGTTGCTTAATATCTCCATCTTGAAATTTATCTGGATGCCACTCTTTTACTAAATTACGATAACTCTTTTTTAGTAGTTTAAGATCTATCTCTTTTTCTACTCCAAATAATTTTTTATACTCATTTATGCGTTTCATAACAACAGGCTAAATTAAGCCGCGAAACTACCTCTTTTTAATCGATTTATATTTAAAAAATATAAACTAAAAAAAGTAATTAGTTTATAAAAAAAAACCTCTCTAATAAGAAAACTGATTTAATTAAGGGTAAAAAACACTAAAATTATTAGCTGCAACTAGTATTAAATAACAATTTTCATTTTTTAGATTTGAACCAATTATAATTCCTTCTAAATTATCTACAATACCCTCGCCGTAATTACAAGCATTATATCCATTTCTTTTTGTTCTAGAATATGAAGTCCAAAAACGAACGACAGTAATACAAAAGTAAACTACCTCGGGGCAAGCCCACGAGGCATTAGAAGGAAAATTAGCATTGATTTCGACGCAAGCGTCGGAGCATTTAAATCTCGATTATCGAGTAAACTCCCCTACTTAAACCTTTAATACTACAAGACTAATTAGTAAGCTCCGTCATCTTAAATGCAGTAACATTTTCCAATTTATCTTTAGAAAAAATTTTGTAAGCGGCAATATGAGTACTTTGGGAATGCTTGGTCAAGAAATCTTGATTCACCCATTTTTCATGAAACAAGAACAAATTTTGATTTTCGTTGTCTTGGTGTAAATCGTAAGCTATATTACCTTCTTCTCCTCTTGTGGGACCAACAAGCTTTAATAATTCAGCTTTTATTTCTTCTCTAAATTCTTCTTTTACTAAAATATGTACTACTAAGGTTAAATAAGATTTTTTCATAAGATGTATAAAATTAGTTCTCAAATGTAAAGATTGATGCCTAATAAATTAACCTATTCAACTAAAAGTTAACTTAATTCTTGGCGATATTTGTTTTATTTTTTCAGAATTTTATGTTTCCAGTATTCTTGCGTAGCTCCTTACATTAAAAAAATATTGTAATTGAAAGGAAAACTATGTTTTTTAATTACTTACGTAATATGTGTTTTAATTAAAAAGGTTTTGTTGCATCAAAAAGCAACAGAAGTGTATAACCTTTTGAAATATATTATATAATTAACACTGCTAGAACTGAAGATAAACCAAACTCTTCGTCTGGTGTTGTGTTACTGTTGCTTATAAAGGATACTTTACTAATGGAAGTGTTTTTGATCAAAGTGACTCTAATGGAATTTATTTGGGTTTAAACCAAGTAATAAAAGGTTGGGAAGAAGGGATTCAATATTTTAATGAAGGCGCAGAAGGTGTTCTTTTAATACCCTCTCATTTGGTATATAGAAGTAGTAATTACAGTTCTATTCGTAGAGATTCTACATTAATTTTTTATATAAAGCTACTTGAAATTAACTAAGAAATTTTCTTTAAAGAATTTATGTAATCTTTTACATAGCTATCTAAAAGTCTAGACTCTTCTAATTGTTTATTTATTTTCTGTTCATAAACTTCAATAAAATTAATTGGTTGCTTTAATGTACTCATTAATTTTAAATGAGAAATTTGGAGTAACTCTAATCGCAATTTTATTTTATCCAATTCTTGGTGCAAAGTATATGTTCTAGGCTCAAATGCATAATTATTAAGTCTTTTCTTTAGTTCTAGATTTTTCTTATAACTACGTTCTATTTTCAACACATAACTTTCTACACTTAATGTGTTTTTCTCCTCCCTAAATACCTTTCCTAGTAACATTAAATAAAATTAAAAATTTACAAAAAACTTTGTTCTTAATAGCAAATACAAAATTAAGTACTAATTTATCTTTTTAACTATACTTAACTAACAGGTAATTAGTAAATAACATCTATTTAACAAAAAAGTTAAAGAAATCACAATAAATAAAGCTTGAAAAAACATTTAAAATTCGTATCTTAATAAAAAAGAATATATATGAATATTAACTTTGAGTATGATGACGTAAAAGCTAGCAATCGTCTTGAAATAATGGCAGCAGAAAAATTACAAAAACTTATTTCTAAATTTGATTTTATAGTAAATGCAGATGTATATTTTAAAACAGAAAATACTTCGGATCCAAATACTGGCTTTATATGTAATATTCGTTTAAATACCCCTGGGAGCACTCTATTTTCAGTTTCAAGTAATGCTAATTTTGAAACCTCAATTGCTAACTCTATAAGTGATTTAGATAGGCAATTACAAAAAAGAAAAGCAAAAATGAAAATGCGCTAGAAATAGCGCATTTTTTAATATAATAACTAAGTATACTATTATTTATTGAGCATCCTCTTCGTCTTCGAATTTTGTGTTAACAATAACAGATTTGGAAAGTCTATCAGAAAAAGGAGAGGTTCTTAAGTCTTGTATTAACTTTTTTCTTTTACGCTCTGATATGTCTAGAGTATCTAACATATCTTTTTTGCGATATGTTTCAAAAATACGATGTTTTTTTTGCGCAATACGCTCTTCAGCTGGGATAACATAATCAGGTTCAAATTTAGACATTACCGTGTATTTAGTAATTTTTATTTTACTAATACTCTCTTCTTGATATTCTTTATTTTTCTCTAGTAATATCTCTTTTTTTATTGCTTCTTCATCAATAATCTCCTGTGCAGATACAGTTCCTGCAAAAACAAGACATAGGCATATTGCCAATTTTTTCATTGTTATCATGTATAATCTAGTATAGTGTCTATGCTAAATTTAGTAAAAAAAAAATAAAGAAAACTTATATAAAGAAACAAATACCTTTTGTCGATATTTACTTTTATTTTATCGACATCACACAGTAAAATAAAACATAAGCCTATGGCTTAATCCTCGAACTTAGTTTCTACTACTCTAGATAAATCTTCAGAAAAGTTCTTCTTAAATATCTTTTTTAACAATCGTTTTTTTCTTCCCTCAGAAATAGATAACGTATCTAATATTGCTCTATTCTTAGCTTGGTTAGTTTTTTCTTTTTCTATTGCAGCTAAATAATCTGGTTCAAATTTAAAAATAGAAGGCTCCTCTTTTTTTTCTTTATCTTCTTTTATTTTTTCAGCTACTTTGATTGTAGGAACAACCCAACTATCCTTATTTTCTTGACTATACGTACAAAAAGAAAAAAATATTAAAAGAATAGTTAGCGTAAAAGAAAGGTACTTAGTCATTTCAAATATTTTTTTGGAAATATACTACATTTTATAAAACCAAAAGATTACCGATAATAACTTTTAATATCTTAACAATTTTCGTAACACAGTTTCAAACCTATTCTTCCCAATATAATTACGTTCTAAATGAGCTGCAAAAGGAATTGGGGTTTCTATACTTGCTACTCTTTGTATAGGAGCGTCTAAGTATGTAAAGCAATTTTCCATTACTAAGGCAGAAATATCACTAGAAATACTTCCAAACAAACTGTCTTCCTGTACTATGATTAACCTTCCTGTTTTTTTAACAGAAGCGTAGATTGTTTCTATATCTAAAGGATGTAAAGTTCTTAAATCAATTAAATCTGCATTAATATCAGAATTGTTCTTTAAAGTTTCTATAGCCCAATGCACTCCTAAACCATAAGAAACTATAGTTACATCTTCACCATTTTCTATAACACTTGCTTTACCAAAAGGTGTTGTATAATAATCTGCTGGCACATTCTCATTAATGGTTCTATAGAGAGCTTTATGTTCAAAAAACATAACAGGATTAGGATCGTTAATAGCTGTTGCTAGCAACCCTTTTGCATCTATAGGAAAAGCAGGGTATACCACTTTTAGCCCTGGCGTTTTTGTAAACCAAGCTTCATTAGTTTGAGAATGAAAAGGTCCTGCAGATATTCCGCCGCCACAAGGCATGCGTATTACAATATCAGCGTTTTGTCCCCATCTATAATGAGATTTGGCTAAATAATTTACAATAGAATTAAATCCACTACTAGCAAAATCTGCAAATTGCATTTCTACCATTGCTTTCATTCCATTTATAGATAAGCCCATGGCAGTAGAAATTATAGCAGATTCACAAATAGGAGTATTTCGTATTCTATCTTTTCCAAATTTTTCTACAAATCCTTCTGTTATCTTAAAAACACCTCCATATTCTGCAATATCTTGTCCCATGATAATTAAATCATCATGAATTTCCATAGACTGTTTTAATCCTTCAGAAATAGCATCAACAAAACGAATATTTTTAACAATTGCGCCTTGAGGAATATCTTTATAATAATGTTTCTTAAAAACATCCGCCAACTCTTTCTTTAAAGAATATTCAGAATCTTCTATTGCATTAGTACTACTGGTATTTAGTCTTATTTCATTTTCTAATTTATTCTTAATTAGCCTTTTATTTTCTTTTGTTAGTATGCTGTTTTTAATTAAATAATTTTCGTAGTTTTCTATTGGGTCTTTAGCCTTCCACTTTTTTAGTATTTTTTTAGGCACATATTTAGTACCGCTTGCTTCTTCATGACCTCGAACTCTAAAAGTCTTAAACTCTATTAATATAGGTCTAGGGTTCTTACGCATACTTTTTGTAAGCTTTTTTACTTTTTTATAAACCTTTAATATATTATTTCCTTTTACGGAATAGGACTCTATACCGTAACCAATACCCTTATCTGCAATAGATTTACATTTAAATTGTTCATTTGTAGGTGTAGAAATAGCGTAACCATTATTCTCCACACAAAATAACACTGGTAAATCCCATACTGCTGCAATATTTAATGCTTCATGAAAATCTCCTTCACTTGTTCCTCCTTCACCTGAAAAAACAGCTGTAACAAGTTTTTTGTTCTTTAATTTATGTGCCAAGGCTATTCCATCTGCAACTCCTAATTGTGGACCCAAATGAGAAATCATCCCTATAATTTTATGTGCTTGACTCCCAAAGTGAAAACTACGATCGCGTCCTTTTGTAAAACCATATTGTTTTCCTTGCCATTGCGCAAACAATTTATCTAAGGGAATATTCCTTGTTGTAAAGACACCTAAATTACGATGCATGGGAAGTATATATTCATTATCCCTAAGTGCAGAAGTAACTCCTACAGAGATTGCTTCTTGCCCAATACCACTAAACCATTTAGAAATTTTTCCTTGACGAAGTAATACCAACATTTTCTCCTCAATCATTCTAGGCTTAAGCATTGCAGTGTACAATTGCAAGTGCTTTTTTTTGGATATCTGGTATTTAGAATAATTCATGTATATAAAACTAAATAAAATGATTATTAGTATAGTTAAATGTAACCAAAAGTACAGGAGCAACAATTATAAATTACTACTTTATATAAGTTATAATTTGTAATTTTGAGAGAATGATTAATAAAATAAATATGAGTGCTATACCAAGTGTTAATTTAAAAGATTTTGTTTCAGGAAACCAAGAGGAAAAACAAAAATTTATTAATGAAATAGGTAATGCTTTTGAAAAAATAGGTTTTGTTGCTTTAAGTGGACATTTTTTATCGGATAGTTTAGTTGATAATTTATATTCTGAAATAAAAAACTTTTTTACATTAGACCAAGAAATTAAAGATAGTTACGAAATTGAAGGAATTGGTGGGCAAAGAGGATACACATCTTTTGGAAAAGAACATGCAAAAGGAAAAAAAGAAGGAGATTTAAAAGAGTTTTGGCATTTTGGACAATATGTAGAAAACAATCCTAAATTAGAAGCAGAATACCCTGACAATGTGATTGTTAAAGAGTTAAATGATTTTAATACTACTGGAGAAAAAACCTATAAAATGCTTGAAAAAACAGCAAAATACGTACTTAGAGCTTTAGCATTACATCTAGATTTAAAAGAAACTTATTTTGATGAATACATTAAAAACGGTAATTCTATTTTAAGGCCAATACACTACCCTCCTATTACATCGGAACCTAAAAATGCAGTAAGAGCTGCAGCTCATGGAGATATAAACTTAATAACTTTACTTATGGGAGCTCATGGTAAAGGATTACAAGTACAAAATCATGAAGGAGAATGGATAGATGCTATTGCAAAACCAGACCAATTAATGATTAATGTTGGCGATATGCTCTCTAGACTTACCAACAATAAATTAAAATCTACAATACACCAAGTAGTAAACCCTCCTAAAGAATTATGGGGTACTTCTAGATACTCTATACCATTTTTTATGCACCCAATAAGTGAAATGTCATTAAATTGTCTTCCAAATTGTATAGATAAAGACAACCCAAAACAATTCGAAGATATTACAGCTGGAGCATTTTTACATGAAAGGTTAATTGAACTAGGTTTAATAAAAGAATAAGTAATGGATTTACAAGACCAATTAAAAAATCTTTTCCCAGATCACAAACCATCAGAAGAGCCAAAAAAAGAAAAAAGTACGATATGGATGCAAGATGCTCCTATAATTTGTAAGTACGAAAAAAGAAAAGGTAAGCCCATTACAATATTGGAAGGTTATACAGGTGCCGATACCGATTTTAAAAAACTAGCTAAAGAGTTAAAAACTAAACTAAGTGTAGGCGGTAGTTTTAAGGATGATAAAATTATAATCCAAGGAGACTATAGGGATAAAATAATGGCTCTCTTACAAGAAAAAGGATTTAAAGTAAAACGCGTTGGAGGGTAACCTCTATTATAATAAGATGCAGTAATTCTATATTGGTTGCGTATTTTTCTGTTAAAAACTTTTTAATACTTTATTTTAAACATTACATTTATAAACTACAACCAAAATCGCGCTAAAAAAATGGGTTCCCTTTTACACATTACAAACGGTGATAGTTTCACTGACCGCTTAAAAAAATTAAATTTAGACGGAGACATAATTACTTGGAGAGAAATGTTATGCGAAGGCAAAACCTTAAACCAAGTTGGCAGTGAATCTTTTTGGAAAACTAGATATGAATTTCTTCATAAAAATTACAAAGTATCTAAATCGTGGTTTATTGAAAAAACATTAAAAGAATATCGCTCTTTATGTAATCATAAAAAAGAAGACCAAATTGTTTTGTGGTTTGAGTATGATTTATTTTGTCAGGTAAACATGCTTGCAGTAATTAGTTGGTTAAAAACACATAGAAAATATGCTCAAATATCTTTAGTGTGTTCAGGGAAAGAGGATAAAACAGATAAATTGTATACTTTAAATGAGTTAACAGATGCAAAACTTCTTAAACTTTATAAAAATAAAACCTTACTTTCTCTAGATGATATAGAATATGCAGATTATGTATGGCAGCTATATTGTAGTGATAACCCAATGCGATTAGAGAATTTAACCGATTTTAAAAATTATAAATTTAACTATTTAGAAGACGCATTAAAAACACATCTTAAAAGGTTCCCAAGTATTTCTAACGGTTTAAACCTAATGGAAAATAACATTTTACAAGTAGCAAACTTTAAACAACCCCCAAGCAAAAAAGTATTTCTAAGCTCCCTAATAACAAATCAAGGAAATTTTGGTTTTGCAGACACACAGTATGAAAGAGCTATAAATCGTTTAAAACCCTTATTTAGTAGTTTTAACCCTACTAAACTTACCAAAAAGGGAAAAGATATTTTAGATCAGAAAACCAGTTATTACTCCTGTATTAAAAATAATGAAGTTTATTTAGGTGGTTCTTTAAAATATAGTTTTTTATACAATACCAATACAGACAAAATACTAAAGTTATAGTATGAGTTTAGCATCTTCTGAACTTATTATAAATAATGATGGCAGTATATACCATTTAAACATATTACCAGAAGACCTTGCTACTACTATTATATTTGTAGGAGATCAAGATAGGGTTTCCAAAGTTTCTAAATATTTTGACACTATAGAGGTTAAAAAGGAAAGAAGAGAATTTGTTACTCATACGGGGCATTTAAATGGAAAACGTTTAACTGTAATTTCTACAGGCATAGGCACAGATAATATTGATATTGTACTTAATGAGCTAGATGCTTTAGTTAATATAGATTTTAATACTCGAAAAATTAAACAAATACATACACCTTTAAATATTATTAGAATTGGTACCTCTGGATCTATACAATCAGATATTCCAGTAAATTCTTTTTTAATGAGTGAATATGCAATTGGTTTTGACGGACTTTTACATTTTTACAACTCTAAAAAATCTCCCTTTACAAACCTTGTTAATGCCTTTATTAAACATACAAATTGGTCTCCAAAAAAAGCAGAACCATACATCATAAAATACAATGAAGAATTAGGAAACAAACTAAAGTCAAATCATATACGATTAGGCTTTACTGGAACAAATACTGGGTTTTACGCTCCTCAAGGACGTAGCCTAAGACTTGGAGTACAATACCCAGATTTAAATAAAAAGCTTTCTAGTTTTGAATATGAAAATCTTAAAATAACAAACCTAGAAATGGAAACTTCTGGTATTTATGCTTTATCTAGCCTACTTAACCATAAAGCAGTTTCTTTAAATTGTATTCTTGCCAATAGAAGCACAGGAGAGTTTTCTACAAAACCTGCTGAAGCAATGAATGACTTAATAAAATACACTCTTAAAAAACTTACAGAGGATTGAAAACAATAAAAATCATTGGAGTACCAGAACATTTTAATTTACCATGGCATTTAGCTATTGAAGAAGGAGCTTTTCTTGAAAGGGGTATTAATTTAGAGTGGATGGATATACCAGAAGGCACTGGAAAAATGTGTAAAATGCTAGAGAATGAAGAAACAGATTTAGCTATAATTTTAACCGAGGGTATTATAAAAAGTATTCATGATGGTAATCCTACAAAAATACTTCAAAAGTATATAGGTACTTCATTACAATGGGGAATTCACGTAAGTGCAAATAGCAAGTTTAACAAAATTTCAGAATTACAAAATACTAAAGCAGCTATTAGTAGATACGGTAGCGGAAGTCACCTTATGGCATACATTCATGCGCAACAACAAGGCTGGAATACCAATGAGTTAAACTTTAAAGTAATTAACAACCTTAATGGAGCAATAGATGGGTTAACAAATGGTACCGCAGATTACTTTATGTGGGAGCATTTTACCACTAAACCATTAGTAGATAGTAATATATTTAAAAGGTTAGGCGATTTTCCTACACCATGGCCATGTTTTGTAATTGCAGGAAATAAACAATTCTTAGATACTAATAAAAGTTTAGTTACACATATTTTAGAAGTAATAAATACATATACTTCAGAATTTAAATTTATTCCAAGCATAGACCGCACCTTATCTAATAAATACGAGCAGAGATTAGAAGATATACAGGAATGGTTAAGTATTACATCTTGGAGCCAAGAGCAGTTAAAAATAGCTACCGTAATTAAAGTTCAAGAAAGCTTAAAAACATTAAATTTAATTCAAGATAAATTAAATCCGGTAGATATACTATACTAAGCTACTACTTCTTTAAAATGCTTATTTATTAACTTTTTAAATTTAATATCAGAAAGTGGTTTTTGAATATACTCATTAATGTAAGGGTTTTCTTTAGCTCTACGTTTGTCCTCCGCGCTATCACTAATTGTTACCAAAACAATAAAAATATCCTTCTTAATTTCTTCAGGAACAAGTTCGTCATATTTTTCCAAAAATTGCCAACCATTCATTAATGGCATATTAATATCTAACATAATCATACAAGGAGTTGCTAATTTATCATCCCCTTCAAAATCCCCTTTATTCATTATAAAGTCAAGACCTTCTTGTCCATTTAAGGTAGAGTGCACATCAATATTAACATTAAGCTTATTAATGAATATTGTATTTAAAAAGTTGCTAGATTCGTCATCATCTATCAACAAAATTGAGTTTAAGTGAGAAAAGTTGCTCATGTTTTTAGTTTTTAAGTAAGTTTGTTCTAGTATATTAATAATATTGTAAGAATATACACTATTAAATTTAAGTAAAATTACCTAAACAAACAACTACCAGTCTATTTTTTTTAACATTTTTTTACATAACAAAAAATTGCACCTACTAAAATGTGAATTTCCAAACCAATAACCACGATTTGCACTTAAAGGAGAAGGATGTCCAGAAACCAACACATAGTGTTTATTCACATCTATTAGTTTTGCCTTTTTCTTTGCATAGCCGCCCCATAACATAAATACCACTCCTTCTTTTTGTTTAGAAAGCTCTGTAATTACTGCATCTGTGAATTTTTCCCAACCTTTTTTTTGATGGCTTCCAGGATTTCCTTCCCGTACAGTTAGCGTTGCATTTAATAAGAATACTCCTTGCTTAGCCCAACGCTCTAAATTACCACTTATGGGATAAGGTATATTTAAATCCGTTTCTAATTCTTTGAAAATATTAACTAATGAAGGTGGATGCTTTATCCCATCCTGAACAGAAAAACAAAGTCCGTTTGCCTGATCTTTCCCATGATATGGATCCTGCCCTATTATAACAACTTTTACATCCTTTATAGTACAGTAATTAAAAGCCGACCAAATATTCTCTTTCTCAGGATAACACCTATGCTCTTTATACTCTAGAGTAACAAAAGATTCTAATTTTTTAAAATAATCCTTACTTAATTCTTCCTTTAGAATGTTTCTCCAAGAGATGTCTAGATTTTCTATCATTTTAAAAGCATATTAATATACTTTTTAAAAATATGGAATAGCTATGAATTTATTACTAAATATACTTAGCAAAGTAACTATTTATTACTTTACAAAAAATAATTTTTAAAATTTATGCTAACCTAAGTGCATATAAATCTAGACTAATGCGTAAATAAATTTCACTTTAATTAGTCCTTTGCTGATTTAAGATATTATTTTGTTTAACACGGTATCTCAATATTTTCACATAATCAATAGCCATATTATTCTCATAATCTGTATAAGATTTTGAAGCATATTCTATGGCTTTATCTAAATCTCCATTAATTTCACTACTAATGGCCATATTATAATTTGCACGACCAGCTATTTTAACATCTGGGTTACTAAGTTCTTTTTCCCATAATTCTGCAGCACCATCCCAATCACCAGCTACTGCTCTTCTATGAGATATTTTAAAATTATCAGTTCCACTCATAAAATACTCTCTAGAAACTCTAACATTTCTAGGTATTAATCTTTTAGCATATGCAATACCCACATTTCTACTATATTCTTGTACTGTTTCATTTCTATCTGCTACTGCTTCTACTGCCTTCATTGGGTTTATTCCTTTACCTCTAAAAACCATGTTTTTGGTAAATTTTCGAGCATCAACAACCTCTTTGGTATGCGGGTCGTATAGTCGCCAACCACAATTTACTTGCGTATTTAGGGTCACCTCTTGTGCGGGAACATCTACATCAACCCCTAAACTATTTGGTAATTTCATGGTAGTAACCTTATAATCTGTTTTAGTATCTGTATCATAATAGGCTAAAGAAAAAATAACGTCTACATTATTTTCTTGACAAAGTCTTTCTATTATATCCCAAGAAAGTGTTGCCGGAAAAACGTTTAACCCTTTTTTTATCTCTTCTACACCTTCAATTATTTTTATTTCTTCAAAACTTTTAATTACCGAAAGTTCAGAAGATAAAGATGAAATTGCAGCTTCAGAGCCTTTTTTATCTAGGTTCATTCCTTCTGCAGATAAAATTTTATCAATTTTATCAAGTGTGGCGTTACCTTCAGAAGGTAAACTCCTATTTATAATACCAACCCTTTTAACATCAGATGAAAGATGAACAATAGCTGGCTCAGTTACTCCCATTGTCATTCTATTTGTAGAACCACATGCAGATATTAAAACTAGAAAAACTAAGTGTACAAGTATTTTAACGGGCTTTTTCATTAGTAAAGGTTATTTAATTTTAATTTGGTTTTAACCTAAATAGAACTACAAAAGCCTCTTTTTATTGCTTTTAAACGTAGATTATTATCCTTACAACATTATAAAAACACAGTATTTACCAATTATTTTTGTACCAATACATTTAATTCATCTAATAACTATACATTTTTAATATCAGCTTCAATGCCTACCTTTGTATTCTACCAAAATTTAGATGGAAAGTATACATAGTAAAACATTACAGGATTTAGAGTTCCCTACAGTTCTTAAGCAAATTGCCGCAAGGAGTATTACAGAACTTGGCAAAGAACAAGCATTACTCATTACCCCTATTAAAGAAGAAGATGAATTAATGAAAGTACTAGGGCAAACCTCAGAATACTTATCTTCTTTAATAAGCGAAAATAAAATACCTAACCACAGTTTTGATAGTATAAACAAAGAACTTAAACTCTTAAAAATAGAAAATACTACCCTAGAACTTCTTGGGTTTAGAAGAATTAGTAGTATTTGTACAACAGTTAGTACACACAAAAAATTTCTTAAAAAATTTAGAGAATACTATCCTTTACTATTTAATTATAGCGAGGAGTTTGATGAAAACAAAGAAATTCCTACTTTAATTAACGGAGTTATAGATAAATTCGGAGAAATAAAAGATAATGCATCAAACACATTATTAAGTCTTCGTAGACAAATGAGCCAAGTTAAAGGCAAGATTAATCAGAGTTTTTTATCTGCTTTAAACACCTATCAAAGTTCTGATTATTTAGATGACATAAGAGAATCTGTTGTAGAAAACCGTAGGGTTTTAGCGGTTAAAGCTATGTATCGCAAAAAAATAAAAGGTTCTGTTATGGGCACTTCTAAAACAGGTAGTATTGTTTACATAGAACCCGAAGCTACATTACGTTACAGTAGAGAACTTAATAATTTAGAGTTCGAAGAAAAAGAAGAAATTCAACGCATTCTTAACGAACTAACAAGTGTAATAAAACCTTATAATTATTTACTTTCAGAGTACCAACGTTTTTTATGTCGTATAGATATTACTTCTGCCAAAGCAAAGTATGCTACAGAAATGAATGCTCTTCTGCCAGAAATAAGCGATGAAAAAGAAATGTATTTAAGAGATGCTTACCATCCTTTACTCTTTTTAAATAATAAGCTTAAAAACGAAAAAACTTTTCCGCAAACTATAGAACTACACCCAGAAAACAGAATCATTGTAATTTCTGGCCCTAACGCTGGTGGAAAAAGTATTACCTTAAAAACTATAGGATTACTGCAAGTAATGCTGCAAAGTGGTTTATTAGTTCCTGTGCACGAACGTAGTAAAATGTGTTTATTTGATAAAGTTCTAACAGACATTGGAGATAATCAATCTATAGAAAACCAATTAAGTACCTATAGCTATAGATTAAAAAACATGAATCAGTTTTTGCGTAAATGCAACTCTAATACTTTGTTTTTAATTGATGAATTTGGAACTGGTAGTGACCCTGAATTGGGAGGTGCACTTGCCGAAACATTTTTGGAGGTGTTTTATGAAAGAGAAGCCTACGGTGTAATAACCACTCACTATGCTAATTTAAAATTGTTAGCGAATGAATTGCCTCATATTTCTAATGCAAACATGCTTTTTAATGGAAAAACCTTAGAACCCACTTTTCAACTAGTTTTAGGAGAAGCTGGTAGTTCTTTTACTTTTGAAGTAGCTCAGAAAAATGGCATTCCATATAGCTTAATAAATAAAGCTAAAAAGAAGATAGAACGTGGTAAAGTTCGTTTTGATGCCACCATATCTAAAATGCAAAAAGAACGAAGCAAAATGGTTAAAACCGGCTCTAGACTGCAAGAAGAAGAGAACAAAGCCAGAGTAGAAAACCAACGTTTAGAAGAGTTAAATGCTAAAATAAAATCTAAACTAGAAAATTACCAAGAATTATACGACCACAACCAACGTATGATTTATTTAGGAAATAAAGTAAACACACTTGCTGAGCGTTATTTTAGAGATAAGAAAAAAAGAGTCTTAGTTTCGGAAATGTTACGTGTTGTTGAAACTGAAAATAGCAAACGTAAAAAGAAAACTGCAAAACAAGCAAAGGCCGAAAAAGCTAAAAAAGCAGTAACCGAAAAAGAGGTTATTGAAAAAGTAAAAGTAATACGAGAAGAAAAAAAGGTAGAAAAGAAAAGAGCTATAATTAGAGAAAAAAACAAACCAAAAGTTATTTTTAAAATTGGAGACCGAGTTAGATTAATTGACAGCAAATCTGTTGGTAGTATTGATAAAATTGAAAAGAAAAAAGCCTTTATAAATTACGGTATTTTTACCACTAATGTAGCTTTAGATAAGCTGGAACTTGTAGAAAGAAAAAAATAAAAATGTCTAGTCCTACTAAAAAAATTATTTTATTTGATGGTGTTTGTAACCTTTGTAATGGTGCTATTCAATTTATAATTAAAAGAGACACTCAAAATGTTTTTCTTTTTACCCCTTTACAAAGTGAAACAGGAAAAAAACTTTTAGAAGAACGGAGAATAGACCCAAAAAACATGGATTCTATAATACTTATAGAACCCAATGTAGCATACTACGTAAAATCTGATGCTGCATTAGAAATAGTAAAATATTTAAATACTCCTTGGAGGTTTATATCTATATTCAAAGCACTTCCCATGGGTTTTAGAAATTTCGTATACGATTTTATTGCTAAAAATAGATATCGTTGGTTTGGTAAAGAAGACCATTGCATGATACCAACACCAGAATTAAAAACTAAGTTTTTAGATTAAAAAATTTAAATCTTCATTTAATACGCAAAACACTAATTTTGTGCTAATTTTTATTTGTTATTTATGGAAAAATTATCCCATTGGCTATATAATGAACTGCAGAACATAGGAGTTTCTGAAGTTTGGGCAAAATACTTAAACATGTTAATTTTAGTAGTTGCTTTAACTCTAATTTTATTACTTGTAGATTTTATTATAAAGAAAATAATAATTAATGCTTTTGGAAAACTCATTAGTAAATCTAAAACACAATTCGATGATTTTTTAGTTCGCAATAAAACCCCAAGAAATATTGCTCATATTGCCCCTATTCTTATTGCATACGAAACTATACCACATATATTTAGAGATTTTCCAAAGTTAGAAAATATCCTATTTAAAGTAATTGAAGTTTTTGGCATTGTACTTTTCCTTTGGATTGTTCGTAGCTTATTAAATACACTAAAAGATTTTTTTAAAACCCTTCCTAACCTTAAAGACAAACCTATAGATAGCTATATACAGGTGTTTATGATATTTTCTTGGGGTATTGGTATTTTATTTGCTTTTTCTATTATCACAGGGATGGAGTTATGGAAGTTTCTTACCGCTTTAGGTACTGCTTCTGCTATTATTATTTTAGTATTTAGGGACACTATTCTTGGTTTTGTTGCAAGTATACAGGTTTCCATTAATGATATGGTGCGTATTGGAGATTGGATAACCTTTGAAAAATATGGTGCCGATGGCGATGTTATAGAAATTAACCTATCTACCGTAAAAGTTCAAAATTTTGACAAAACAATTACCACAATACCAACATACGCTTTAATATCTGACTCTTTCAGGAACTGGCGCGGGATGACTAATGCACAAGGGAGACGAATTAAACGCTCTTTAATCCTAAAACAAGAGAGTATACATTTTTTAACCAAAAGTGAATTAGAAGCCCTAAAAAACATTAGTTTGTTAGCCCCTTACCTGTCTTCAAAAGAAGAAGATATAAAGAACTATAATCAACAAAATAAGATTGATAAATCGGTCTTAATAAATGGTAGAAACCTTACTAATATTGGTGTTTTTAGAAAATATGTAGATTTGTATCTAAATAACCACTCTGGTATAAATAAAGAAATGATGATTATGGCAAGACAACTTGCCCCTACCAGCCAAGGTTTACCTATAGAAATTTATGCTTTTAGCTCTGACAAACGCTGGGAGAATTATGAATATATAATGGCTGATATTTTTGACCATTTACTAGCCGCAATCCCTTATTTTAACTTAGAAGGATTTGAACTACCTAGCAGTTCTAATTTTAAAAAATAGAAAAAGGGGCTAAATAAATTTACCCCCTTTTAAATACTATTTTTAGTTAGTTCTTAACGAACTTCCTTTAAATTATCATCCCAGTTTTTAACATTAGGTTTTCCTAACTTTCCTACAGATTTAGCTACAACCATAGATACTGTTGCATCTCCTGTAACATTTATAACAGTTCTACACATGTCTAACGGCCTATCTACAGCAAATATTAAAGCCAAACCTACAGCAAACTTATCTGGCGGAAAACCAACCGATTCTAATACAATTACTAGCATTACCATACCTGCTCCAGGCACAGCCGCAGAACCAATAGAAGCCAAAAGAGCGGTTAACACTATAGTTAATTGGTCTGCAAGAGAAAGGTCAAAACTTAAGGCTTGCGCAATAAATACTGCTGCAACACCTTGATACAAACTTGTACCATCCATATTTATAGTTGCTCCTACAGGTAGAACAAAACTAGAAACTTCTTTATCTACACCTATATGCTCTTCTACCCTTTCCATTGTAACTGGCAGTGTTGCTGCACTAGATGATGTAGAAAATGCTAATAATTGTGCCGGACTCATTTGTTTTAAAAACCAAAATGGACTTTTCTTAGTATAAACTGCTACAACAATAGAATAAAAAACTATCATTAACAACAATCCACCAACTACAACGAGTGCATATTTTAAAAGTGCTAACAATAAATCTGGATCACTAGAAGAAACAACTACACTTGCTAAAAGAGCAAAAACAGCATAAGGAGCTGTAAGCATTATTAAATCTACCATTTTTAAAACCACATCATTCAAAGAATCAAAAAAGTCTTTTAACGGCTGTGCTTTCTTCTCCCCAATTAGCAACATACTTATTCCTAAGAAAATAGCAAAAAAGATAACTTGTAGCATTAAACTATTACTCCCCATTGCCTTTACAGCATTATCTGGAACCATATCCACTAAAAATTGTAAAGGACCTGCCCCTTTTTGGTTTGTAGCTTCATTAATCTTAGCCAACACGCCACTATCTTGAGCGTAAGTATTAGTTAATTTTGTAATAGTTTCTTCAGATATGCCATCTCCTGGCTTAGTAAGGTTTACTAGTACCAATCCAATAGTAATAGCAACAATGGTCGTAAAAATATAAATTACAATAGTTCGTATTCCTATGTTTTTAAATTTAGAAATGTCTTTTAAATCAGAAATTCCTTTAATTAAAGAAGCAATTATTAGTGGAATAGCAATAAGCTTTAAAAGCTTAATAAAAATAGTTCCTAAAGGCTTAATCCAATTGGTTACAAAGTTTACTCCCCAGTCCAATTGTGTCATTACAAAGCCAAAAGCAATTCCAAATAGCATACCTATTAGAATTTGCCAATGCAATTCTAGTTTTTTCATTCAGTCAATTTTAGTCGTCTGTAAGATACCTAATTTGACTGAAAAATCCTTAAAAAATTAGACTTTAATAGTTCTGTTAAGAAGCATGTAATCTGCAATAACTAACGCGGCCATTGCTTCTACAATTGGAACAGCTCTTGGAACAACACATGGATCATGACGGCCTTTACCTTGTGTTTTAACCATATTACCATCTTTATCTATAGTTTCATAGGCTTGTATAACAGTAGCAACTGGCTTAAACGCAACCTTAAAGTATATATCCATACCATTGCTTATACCACCCTGTATACCACCACTATAGTTTGTCTGAGTAGTACCGTCCAAATTAAATTTATCATTATGCGCACTCCCCTTCATTTTAACGCCTTCAAAACCACTACCATACTCAAAACCCTTTACAGCATTTATAGATAACATGGCCTTTCCTAATTCCGCATGTAACTTATCAAAAGCAGGCTCTCCTAAACCAATTGGGACATTTTTTATGACACATGAAATTACACCACCAATAGTATCCCCTTCTTTACGAACGTCCTTAATATAGCTCTCCATCTTTTCTGCCATAATAGGGTCCGGACAACGAACAGGATTAGACTCTGTTAAAGAAAAATCTAATTCTTTATAATTTTTATTTAGTTGTAATTCTCCAACCTGAGAAACATAAGCATCAAAAGTAATCCCTTTTAAAAATTGTTTTGCAATTGCCCCAGCAACTACTCTACTTGCAGTTTCTCTCGCAGAACTTCTTCCTCCACCTCTATAATCACGAAATCCATATTTCTTATCATACACATAATCTGCATGAGATGGTCTATAAGAATCTTTTATATGCCCATAATCATGAGATTTTTGATTGGTATTAAAGATTGCAAAACCAATAGGTGTACCTGTTGTTTTTCCTTCAAAAATTCCAGAATGAAAATCTACAGCATCTGGCTCTTTACGCTGTGTTACAATTGCAGATTGCCCAGGCTTACGCCTATTTAGCTCTTCTTGTATTTTATCAAAATCTAAATCTATTCCAGAGGGGCAACCATCTATTACACCTCCAATAGCAACGCCATGAGACTCACCAAAAGTGGTTAATTTAAATAGGTTTCCAAAGGTATTCCCAGCCATAGTTTTTTAATTTATGTCAAAGGTAATTGTTAATAAAGAAAAACAAAAATTATAAGCCCTCTTAATAATTACCTAACCTTAGGTTTATATAACAATATATTTATTAACCATTGCATACTGTTTATTTGATTTTAAATTCACTTTTATATTTTCTTTATTAACTTATTTTGTAGGAAAGTACTTTACAATTGAAAAAAAGAAAAATTGAAATAGCTGTTGTTTCTGATATACATTTAGGCACCCCCAATTGCCACGCAGAAGAAATCGTTAATTACCTTAACAGCATACAACCTAAAATACTCGTACTTAACGGGGATATTTTAGACACCTGGAAAGAAGACAACAATTTCTTTCCTTCTTCTCATGTAAAAGTTATTAAGAAAATACTAAAAATGTCCTCAAAAGGGACCGAAGTAATCTATCTAATTGGAAATCATGATAAGAGTCTAAGAAAATTTAATACCAGCCTTAATAAAAGTTTAAAAATAAAAAACAAATTAGTACTAAATCTAGATGGAAAAAAAGCATGGTTTTTTCATGGCGATGTCTTTGACATTGATACCAAAAACAGTAAATGGATAGCAAAATTAGGAAGTGCAGGCTACAGCTTACTACTACAATTAAATAAATTTACACATTGGTTTTTTAAAAAAATTGGAAGAAAAAGATTCTCATTATCTAGCAAGTTTAAAAAAGGTCTAAAAAAATATGTAACAGCAATAAACAATTTTGAAAAAACAGTTTCTGAGCTAGCTATAGACAATGGATACTCTTATGTAATTTGCGGTCATACCCATATTCCTAAAAAAGAAGTAATAGTTACAGAAAAAGGAAAATGTACTTACTTAAATTCAGGAGATTGGGTAGAAAATCTTACTGCACTGGAGTACTCTTTTAAACGCTGGAAAGTATACAAATACAATCATGACAAATTAATACCTTTTTTTGTTGATGAAGAAATAAAAAACATGAATATCCAAGAACTAATAAACTCGCTCACGTATAAAAAAGATTCTGAAAATAAATTCACAACTAAAGATACTATTAAAGCATAGCCTCTTTAAAAATTGTTATTGGGTGTTTTGCTTGTCTTTTAGTTCCATCATAAATTTGATGCCTACAACTGGTTCCATTTGCAGCTATAATTGTTTCTTTTGACGCTCGTCTTACTGCTGGAAACAACTTTAATTCCCCTACTTGCATACTTACTTCATAATGTTCTTCTTCATAACCAAAAGAACCTGCCATACCACAACAACCAGAGCTTATAATAGAAACTTTGTAGTTTTCTGGTAAATTTAACATATCAAAAGTTACTTTTTGATTAGATAATGATTTTTGATGGCAATGGTTATGAATTTTTACCTCCTTAACTTCTTTAGTAAATAATTCTTTTGTTACTATTCCTTTTGCAATTTGATCCGCTAAAAACTCTTCCACTAAAAAGGAATTATCCGCAATAGCTTTCACTGTTTCTTTATCATCAGACAATCTCTTGTATTCGTCTCTAAAAGTTAATATCGCTGAAGGTTCCAAACCAACAATAGGAATATTTTTAACTACAATAGGTTTTAGGTTTTCTATATTTTTAAGAGCAAGCTCTTTTGCTTGTTTTAAAAACCCTTTAGATAAATATGTTCTTCCACTCTCCCCATAGAAAAGAGAAACATCATACCCTAATTTTGTAAAAACATCAATAGCATCTTTTCCAAGCTCTACATCTAGATAATTTGTAAATTCATCTATATAAATAACAAGTTTACCTTTAGTTGTAGTTAATTTATTTCTAGATATTTGTAATTGTTTATCAAAATTAAAACTTGAAACTTTTGGCAAAGCTCTTTGTTTTGCAACTCCAGAGCTTTTTTTAATCAATCCACTAATAAATTCCGAAGTAAACATAGCATTTGTTATCCCTGAAAACTTACTTCCTAGTCGGTTCATTTTAGTACTATGCGCAAACATTTTTGCCCGTCTAGAATACCCCTTTGCTTCTTGGTATTGGAATAAAAATTCTGCTTTTAAAGTTGCTATATCTACATTACTAGGGCATTCACTAGAACAAGCTTTACAGCTTAAACACAAATCAAAAACTTCTTTTAACTCGTTACTATCAAACTTATTTACCTTATCAGATGTTGTTAAAAACTCTCTTAAGGCATTCGCCCTACCCCTTGTTGTATCCTTTTCATTTTTAGTTGCTTGGTAACTTGGGCACATAGCACCTGGCATGTGATGCGTTTTTCTACAATCACCACTACCATTACATTTTTCGGCAGCCTTTAAAATTCCTTGATCGGCAGAAAAATCTAAAAGTGTTTTTATCTCTGGCTCTTCCCTATCTATCTCGTAGCGTAAAGACGCATCCATAGGGTAGGCATCTACTATTTTTCCTGGATTAAATATATTATTAGGGTCAAAATAAGATTTTACTCTACGAAGTAGCTCATAATTAGCATCGCCAATCATTAAAGGAATAAATTCTGCTCTTACAATACCATCGCCATGTTCACCACTAAAAGAACCTTTATATTTCTTAGTTAACAAAGCAACATCTGTAGTTATATCTCTGAACAAGCCTACATCTTTGCTTTTCTTTAAATTTAAAATAGGCCTTAAATGCAGTTCCCCTGCACCAGCATGTGCATAATAAACCGCTTTCTGGTCATACTTTTGCATAATACCCGTAAACTCTCCAATAAAATCTTTTAAATCTTCTACAGCTACTGCTGTATCTTCTATACAAGCAACTGCTTTTTTATCTCCTACAAGGTTTGCCAACAAACCTAATCCTGCTTTTCTTAAGGTTATAGCCTTTGCAATATCTCCACCTTTTAAAATAGCCTCTGCATAACTAAGGTTAGATTTTTTAACCGTTTTTAAAACCCCTTGTATTTGCTGCTCTAAATCTTCCTCTGTATTACTATTCACTTGCAGCATCAAAAGTGCTTCTGGATCACCGTCTACAAAGAAACGGTTTGCTAATTGCTCTCTGTTATTTTTAGTACAATCCAAAATAACCTTATCCATCATCTCGCATAAATGCAAATTATTTTCCATTAATGGAACAACATCTGCTAAACAATCTTCTAAAGAATTATAATGGGTAACTACCATTGCAGAAAGTGTAGGCGGCAAATCATCTAAAGCAACAGTGATTTCTGTTGTAAAAGCCAAAGTTCCTTCACTACCACTTAATAAATTACATAGATTAAATGGCTTATTAGAATCTCCAAAAACTACGTTATCTAGCAACTCATCTACCGCATAACCAGTGTTTCTCCTATGTATAGATGGTTTAGGAAACTCTTTAATTATCTCTTCTTTTATTAAATTATTGTTCAGCTCTTTATATATGTTTTTATAAAGTGATGCTTCAAGTGTATTTAATTCCATCTTTTTATGGAATTCTTCTTTAGAAACATCCTTAAATTCTACTTCTGAACCGTCGGATAATATTGTTTTTAAAGAAACAACCTTATCTCTTGTAACACCATACTGGATAGAAGTTGTACCAGAAGAATTATTACCTACCATACCCCCTATCATACATCTGTTAGAGGTAGATGTATTAGGTCCAAAAAACAATCCGTAATGTTTTAAATGCAAGTTTAACTCATCTCTAATTACTCCAGGTTGCAAAGTAACCTGTCTCTTTTCTTTATCTACATGCAGTATTTTAGTAAAATTCTTAGAAACATCTACTACAATACCATCCCCAACACATTGCCCTGCCAAAGAAGTTCCTGCTGTTCTTGGTATTAGACCTATCCTATTTTTAGTTGCAAAAGAAATTAATTTTTTAATATCAGAAACAGACTCTGGAAAAGCCACTGCCATAGGTATTTTTCTATAGACAGATGCATCTGTAGCATACAGTGCTTTACTTAAATCATCAATTCGTAATTTACCTTCTAAAGCATTCCCTAATTCTTCTAAGACTATTTTTTCCAAAGCGGCACAATTTTGAATGCAAATTTAAGTTTTTATTGTGTGAGCTCTATTGAACAGGAGCTCCTTTTTTTAAAACTTAAAAAAGAAATACTATGAAAATGATAAGGTTAATATTACTAATATTCTGTATTACAGCCTTTAACAGTAATGCGCAAGACATAGCAAACCATACCGCTGGGCTACGATTAGGAGATAGTGATGGTTTTGGTGCTGAAATTTCTTACCAACATCTACTATCAAGAACAAATAGATTAGAACTAGATCTAGGCTTTAGAGATAGCAGAGGTTATGATGCTGTTAAATTAGCTGGTTTATACCAATGGGTATTACCTATAAGTCAAGGTTTTAATTGGTATTATGGTTTTGGAGGAGGGCTCGGGAGTGTAGACTTTGCTCCTATTCCTAGTGCGGAAGACAATGATGGACTCTTTGTATTTGCCGCTGGAGATATTGGGATAGAATACAATTTTGATTTCCCACTATTATTATCCTTAGATTGTAGGCCAGAATTTGGAATAATTGGTTATAAAGGTTTCTCTGATAATTTTGATTTTGATGTAGCTCTTGGTATTCGATACCAATTCTAAGATACTTACTAAAAAAAAAGCCCTTAACTCTATAATGTTAAGGGCTTTTTTTATATCCTATATATAAGTACATTTGCATCAGAAAAAAATGGATATGAAAAAAATTATAATGCCCCTTATTTTAATTACTACATTAATAGCATGTAATAATAAACCAGAAGGTTACACAATTAATGGTACACTTAGAGGAGATGTTGCAGACAGCACTCAAGTAATTTTAAAAAAAATTGGAGAAAATAATCAACCTGTTTCTGTAGACACAGCATACACAAATAAAGGTCTTTATTCATTTTCTGGAAAACCAACTTCTCCAGAATTACATTACATTTTTGTAGATAAATTACAAGGATATTCTGTACTTATATTAGAAACTGGTGAAATTAAAATATCTGCTCAAAGAGACAGCTTAAATTTAGCTAAAGTTGAAGGTACAACACAAAATGATATTTTCTCTGATTATATGAATAAATCACAGGCAATGTCACAAAGAGCAATGTCTATTCAAAAAGATTTACAAAAAGCAACTATGTCTCAAGACGAGGCTACTATTTCTGCTTTAAGTGACGAGATGAAGGAACTACAAAATGAATATAAAGATTTTGAGGTAGAATATATTAAAGCAAATCCAAATGGCTTAATCTCTGCCTTATTAATTGATCGCGCTGTAGCTTCTAAAGCTATACCTGCAGAAGAATTAAAAAAATTATATGATGGACTTTCTCCAGAAATAAAAGAAAATAAAGTAGGTAAAGACGTTTTAAAAAGAATTAGTGATTTAGAAATAAAAGAAGCTGCAAATAAGAATACTTCTATCGGAAGTAAAGCTCCTGAATTTTCAGCAAAAAACCCTGAAGGAAAAGAAGTAAGTTTAAATAGTGTATTAGGAAAAGTTACTTTAATTGATTTTTGGGCTGCTTGGTGCAAACCTTGTAGAGCAGAAAACCCTAATGTTTTAGCGGTCTATAAAAAATACCATGACAAAGGCTTAAATATTATTGGTGTTTCTTTAGATAGAAATGAAAAAGATTGGAAAAAAGCTATTGCAGAGGATAAATTAGAATGGAGTCAAGTTTCTAATCTTGCTTATTTTAATGATGAAATTGCAAAGCTCTATAATGTAAATGCTATTCCTGCTGCTTTTTTACTAGATGAAAATGGTGTTATCATAGCAAAAAACTTAAGAGGAAATGCTCTTGAACAAAAAGTAGCAGAGTTACTTAATTAATAACTTTTCTATAAAAAAGAAAGCCCAAAACTATGTTTTGGGCTTTCTTTTTGGATAAAATTTAACTTATTAAAATTTATTCTTAACGTCTTTAAATTTTCCTTCTACAGTTACGTTTCCAGATTTTTTAACGTCACCAAATATATTTACTACAGAGTCTTCTCCAATAAATTCTATGGTAGCTCCATCATTAAGAACTAAATCTCCATAAATGGTTAAGTTACCCTCTACTCTAAGCTTAGCACCAGAATTAACATTAATATTTCTTTTTCTATTGTTTCTACCAACAACGAATGTCCCATTCATCTCAAATAAAGCATTGGAATTAATATTCACACCTTCTTTAACCGTCCAGGATCCACATAAAAGTAAATCTCCACCAATATTTACACTATTAAATCTTTTAGAACCTCTATAAGATAATGTTTGATTAGCGTTTACATTAAGGTTAGAACTACCACTATAAGAAGATAATTCTGAACAGCGAGTAGCTAAGCTTTCATCTGGTTTATTTAATTTTATAATTTGTAAACCTTCTTTTCCAGAAGCCGCAAAAACATAGTCTCCTTTTGTTGTTACATAATTTACAGAACCTTCTAATTGAATAATACCAACCAAATCTGTATTATCATTTTGTTCTTCTGACAAACATAATCCTGCACCCCCATTTGCCATTAACAAAACATCCTCATTAGTTGCAACTGCATTTGTAACAACATCTCCATTATCTACTCCATTAGGATTAATTAATATTGGAATGTATTCTTTTAAAGCTCCAGTTGCAATACTATATACTCCTGCTCCTTTTGCTCCTTCGGCAACTACAATATTATCTCCAGAAAAATCTAACGTTCTTTTAGTATTTATACCAAAATCACTATCAATAGCAATCTCTTTAACTATATTTAAATTTAAGTCTAATACTGCTACACCTTTACTTGCATCTAAAACTGCAACATTATTGTCTTGAACCGCTACAGAACGTAAATCCAAAAATTCAGATTCGTTAATAGCGTTTAATGTACTCTTATTATAAATAGACAAAGTTCCTTCTTGCCCGCTAGTTACATATACATTATTTCCATTTACCGCAACATCTGTTGCGTTGTACCCTTCTTGAAAAGCATATTCAATATTTGTAGTTCCAGTAAACCTACCACTTGAAGCAGCAATTTTACCTAAAAAAGAATTGGAAGTTGCTCTCACCGATGTTTCTGCATCTACACCACCTGCAAAATATACATATCCATTATCATATTGGATAGAGTTTATATCTGCATTAGAATAGTATAATCTTGAGGTTACTCTTGGATTATTTGGATCACTTACATTAATAATATCCATTGCACCTGCATAACCATCTTCTACGGTATTATAAGATACATAAGCATAATCTCCATCTACATGCACATGAGATGCTGTAAGGTTCTCCCCTCCTCTAAAAGAAGGCGCATCTACTTGTGCTACAAGAGTTAAAGGATAATCTCCTGCTATTTCTTCGTCTTTTGAAGTTAATCCAGATTTTCCAGATGTAGAAGATTCTTCAAAGATATCTAACACACCTGCGTTATCATAAACAATACTATTTTCTAGTGCTTGTTCATTTGCTTCAATTGTAATGTCGTCTTGGGTTTCGTTGAATACTGTAGTTTCATCTACACACGATGCCATTAAGCCTAAAAAGGCCAATACATAAAAGGGGGTCTTTTTCATAAAAGTAGGTTGTTAAATTAGATTTGGGTTCTAACGTAACGTCAAAATTAAACTTTATGTATACCTCCGCCTGTATTTTTCGATGAAATACACTTACTTATAGCTATTTAACACTATACTATAGTTAAGTTTTACTCGATAATAGAGATTTAAATGCTCCGACGCTTGTGTCGAAATCAATGCTAATTTTCCTTCTAATGCCTCGTGGGCTTGCCCCGAGGTAGTTTACCATATTTTTATAATAGTTTACAATTTCCCCATTCTTTCTAAAGCAATAAGTATAATAATAGGAACTGCCAATAACAAAACAATTAGCGTATCTGTAATTAATAAATTAGGCATAAAAAGTAATGTAACTACGTAACCGCCAATTGCACCACCAAAATGAGCAGTATGTCCAATATTACCTAATCTACTTTTCATTCCATATATAGAGTATAACAAATAACCTATACCTACAACATATGCTGGTAATGGAATAGGAATAAACATAATTCCTAAACGCATATTTGGTTCTAATAATATTGCTGCATATAATATACCTGTTACCGCACCACTAGCTCCAACCGCAGAATAATAGGGCTCATCTTTATGAAAAAATAAAGCCAATAGGCTACCCGCGACAAGACTAGCTACATATACTAAAAGAAATTTAGCAGGTCCAAAATAATCAATAACTACATCTGCAAAAAAATATAGCGTAAACATATTCATAAATAAATGAGAAATATCTACATGTAAAAAACCAGAAGTAAGCATACGCTCCTTCTGCCCTGCCTTAATTGGACCAATACCAAATTTATAACGTTCAAAAAAAGAAGAGTCATTAAAACCTTTAAAAGAAACTATAATATTGGCAGCCATTACAGCTATAGTAGCCACATGAAGATTGTTCATTATCTAAAAATTTATATACCTTTCAAATATAACTATATTTGCCAATTATAATATAGAATATGCAGTTGCTTGTTTATGTTTTAATTTATCCATTGTTATGGATAATATCTAGACTACCTTATAAGTTATTTTACTTTTTTTCTGATGTAGTGTATATCATTGTATATCGGATTTTTGGGTATCGTAAAAAAGTTGTCCGGGACAACCTTACTTTAGTTTTTCCAAAAAAATGCGATATTGAACTTAGAAGAATAGAAAAGGATTTTTATAAACATATGTGTGATATGTTTTTAGAAATGGTAAAAACAATGCATTTATCTAGAGAAGAAGTTAAAAAAAGATATAACGTTACAAATATTAATGTACTTCAGAATATTCTTGAAGACAAAAGCATTTTAGTAGTATGCTCCCATTATGCAAATTGGGAATGGAATGTTAGTATTAATAATTATGTAGACGGCAAAGGCTATGCGGTTTACCAAAAAGTAAGTAATGATTATTTTGACTCTTGGATAAAAAAAACTAGAGCCCGTTGGAATACTACATTAATTACACAAAAAGAGACTGTAAAAACAGTAATGTCCAACGTTAAAAACAACGTAAAATCTATATACGGTATGGTAAGTGACCAATCTCCTATGGTACATAAAGGGCAATACTGGACAGAGTTTATGGATATTAAAGTTCCTATTTTTAATGGCGCTGAAACAATGGCTAGAAAATTAGATCTAGCTGTAGTTTTCTTAAAAGTTAGCAAAGTTAAGAGAGGATATTACACCGCCGAGTTTATTCCAATTACTACCAATGCAAAGAATACGGAAAAGAACGAAATAACTAATCAATTTTTACAGCTAACAGAACAACAAATAAAAGAAAAACCTGAACATTATTTATGGACACATAGAAGGTGGAAACACAGAAATAGAGTTCCTAAAGAGTTTTTATAAAAAAAGCCTAATACTATTTATATTAGGCTTTTTCTTTTACAAATCAAAAAGCAATTATATCCCAGCCACTTCTTTAATTTCTCCAATAATTTTATCTGCTAAACTATCTGCTTCAGCTTGGCTTTTAGCTTCGGTATATATTCTAATAATTGGTTCTGTATTAGACTTTCTTAAATGCACCCAATTTTCAGCAAAATCAATTTTCACACCATCTATAGTAGAGATTTCTTCTCCTTCATATTTTTTAGCCATAGCTACTAAAATACCATCTACATCTAATCCTGGTGTTAATTGTATTTTCTTTTTACTCATAAAATAAGATGGGTAACTAGCTCTTAGTTCCGCTACCGTTCCTCCTTTTTCTGCCATATGCATCAAAAATAAAGCAGTTCCAACTAAAGAATCACGACCATAATGGCTTTCTGGATAAATAATTCCGCCATTACCTTCGCCACCAATAATAGCATTGTTAGCTTTCATTTTTGTAACTACATTCACTTCTCCTACTGCAGCCGCTTCATAGGTACCACCATGTTTTTGCGTAATATCTCTTAAAGCTCTTGAAGAGGATAGGTTAGAAACTGTATTCCCTTTTGTTTTTCCCAATACATAGTCCGCACAAGCGACTAAAGTGTACTCTTCTCCAAACATTTCGCCATCATCGCTAATAAAAGCTAAACGGTCTACATCTGGATCTACAACAATACCAAAATCAGCCTTTTCTTTTACTACTAAATCACAAATATCTCCTAAATGCTCTTTTAACGGTTCTGGATTATGTGGAAAATGACCTGTTGGGTCACAATATAATTTCACCACTTCTACTCCTAAAGCATCTAGTAATTTTGGAATTGCTATTCCTCCTGTAGAATTTACACCATCTACAACAACTTTAAACTTAGCTTTTTTAATTATCTCTGCATCTACCAATGGTAAATCTAAAACTTCGTCAATATGTATATCTATATATGCGTTGTTTTCAACAACGGTACCTAAATTATCTACTTCTGAAAAAGTAAACTCTTCTTTTTCTGCCAATTCTAAAATAACAGCACCTTGCGCTGCGTCTAAAAACTCCCCTTTTTCATTTAAAAGTTTTAAAGCATTCCATTGTTTAGGGTTATGGCTTGCTGTTAGTATAATTCCACCATCAGCTTTTTCAATAGGAACAGCAATTTCTACAGTAGGCGTGGTAGATAAATCTAAATCTATCACATCTATTCCCAAACCAGTAAGTGTAGAAACAACAAGGTTCTGAATCATTTGCCCAGAAAGTCTAGCATCTCTACCTATTACTACTTTTAATTTTTCTTTTTTAGAGTACCTTTTTAACCATGTTCCGTAAGCTGCTGCGAATTTCACAGCATCAATTGGCGTTAAATTATCTCCTGGCTGCCCTCCAATGGTTCCACGTATTCCTGATATTGATTTGATTAGTGTCATATAATAAATAAAAAAGTTTTTGCAAATATACAGGACTATTTCTTATCCTAAGTTTAGCATTTCGTAAATTCGACCTTAAGAAAACTTCTATCGTTATATGAACTTTTTAGCACACATTTATTTATCTTTTGGTGATAATGAAATTACAATAGGAAATTTCATTGCAGATAGTATTAGAGGGAATAAGTTTAAACACTTACCAGAACGTGTGCAACAAGGAATACAATTACATAGGTTTATTGATACTTTTACAGATACACATGCTATCCCAAAAATTAGTAGTAAACGGCTTCATAAAAACTATAGCCACTATAGTAGAGTCATAGTAGATATTTTTTATGATCATTTTCTTGCTAAAAATTGGGAAAATTACTCAGACATACCTTTAGCTGTTTTTGTTAATAATTTTTATGACTTACTAGAAGATAACTATACCATTTTGCCCGACGGAGTTAAACGCATGATGCCTTATATGATAAGTGAAAATTGGATTTACAATTACTCTAATATGGAGGGGATAAACCGTGTTCTTAACGGAATGAATAGGCGTACCAAAAATAAATCTAAAATGAACTTTGCAATTTTAGACCTTGAAGAACACTATGCTGCTTTTGAAGAGGAGTTCAATGCCTTTTTTGAAGAATTAATTACCTTTTCTAGGCAAAAATATATTTCCCTTTAACCTAAAAGAGCTTTAAATTCTACTGATTATGAAAACAATAAAGGTTCTATTACTCTGCTTTCTTACATTAATTTACAATTGTAAAAAGCAAAATAATTCTCCAACTGGTTTAATTACAACTAAAGCCATGATAGTTTCTGCCAGAGAAGAAGCTTCAAAAATTGGTTCAGACATTTTAAAACAAGGTGGTAATGCTTTTGATGCTATGGTAGCTACTCAATTTGCTTTGGCTGTTGCACATCCATCTGCAGGAAATATTTCTGGTGGTGGTTTTATGGTATACAGAAAAGGAAATGGAGATATTGGTGCTATAGATTTTAGAGAAAAAGCACCTTTAAGTGCCCATAAAGACATGTATTTAGACGCTACAGGAAATGTAATTCCAGGAATGAGTACACTCGGAGCAACTGCTGTAGGTGTTCCAGGCTCTGTTGCTGGAGCTATTGAGGTTCATAAAAAGTTTGGTACTCTTCCTCTTTCTAAAATTTTAGCCCCAGTAATAGCTTTGGCAGAAAAAGGAGTTGTTGTTACAGAAAAACAAGAGAAAAAAATTGCACCTTATTTAAAAGACTTTATTAAAGTAAACGGGGAACATAGTAAATTTTCTATTCCTTATAAAGCAGGAGACACTATAAAATACCGAGCTCTAGCAAATACTTTAAAAAGTATTTCTAAACATGGTAGAGATGGGTTTTACAAGGGTCGTGTAGCAAAAAAATTATCTTCCTTTATTCAACAAAATGGTGGTTATGTTACCGAGGAAGATTTAGAAAAATATAATGTAAAATGGAGACAACCCGTTATTTTTAAATATAAAGATTTAAAAATAATTTCAATGGGAGCTCCAAGTAGTGGAGGAATTACGATGCAACAAATTTTTAAGATGATAGAACCTCATAAAATAAAAGAATTTGGACACAACACTACCAAAACTATTCAACTATTTACAGAGGCTTCTAGAAGAGCTTATGCAGATCGTAATTATTTTTTAGGAGACCCTGATTTTGTAACTATACCCCTAGATATAATTTTAAGTGATGACTACTTGAAAAATCGTATGAATGATTTTTCTTTTGATAAAGCAACAAAGTCTTCTACTGTATCTCATGGAGCAATAAATATTATATCAGAAAGTAACGAAACCACCCATTACTCTATTATTGACCAAGATGGTAATGCAGTTTCTGTTACCACTACATTAAATGGTAATTATGGCTCTAAATTATATTGTGACGAACTTGGCTTTTTTCTTAATAATGAAATGGATGATTTTAGTGCAAAACCAGGAGTACCTAATATGTTTGGTTTAATTGGTGCAGATGCTAATAGTATTGCACCAGAAAAAAGAATGCTAAGTAGCATGACACCTACTATTGTAGAAAAAGACAACAAACTTTGGATGGTTGTTGGCACTCCCGGCGGATCAACTATAATTACAGCAGTAGCACAAACTATTCTTAACACTTATGAATTTAATTTAAGTATGCAAGAGGCTGTAAACGCCCCTCGTTTTCACCACCAATGGTTGCCAGATGCTGTCATATTTGAACCAAATGGATTTTCTAAATCTTTAAAAGAGGAATTAAAATCCAAAGAATACATAATAAATGAAGAACGCACTCCTATTATTGGCAAGGTAGATGCTATTCTTGTGTTGCCTGATGGTAGCCTAGAAGCCGGAGCAGATAAAAGAGGAGATGATACTGCTGTAGGATATTAGATATGAAATATGTAAAGAAAATTGGAAAATTACTCAGTTACAGCTTAATTGTTATTCTTTTAGGGGTAGGCATTTTATATATAATTTGCAATGAATCTGTTCCTAATGGGCAGAAAGGAAATAAAGCCGATGCTCTTGCCAAAAAAATGATGCAAGCCATTGGCGGAGAGAAATATGCTAACACAAACTTTTTAGAATGGTCATTCGCAAATGGTTCTCATAGGTATAAATGGAATAAATCTTTAGGACTTGTTACTGTAAAATGGGACAATTACACTGCCAAACTTAATCTAAACAATAAATCTCTAAGCTCTATAACCAAAGAAAATACCATACTTACTACTAAAGAGGAAAAAGAATTACTACAAACTGCTTTAGATTATTTTAACAACGATTCTTTCTGGCTTGTAGCTCCATTTAAAGTGTTTGATGAAGGAACCAAAAGAGAAATAGTAACACTAGAAAATGGTGAAGAAGCACTACTAGTATCGTATACGATTGGAGGTTCTACTCCAGGAGATTCTTATTTATGGGAACTACAACCAAATGGAACACCAAAGAGTTATAAAATGTGGGTCAGCATTATTCCTCTAGGCGGTATTAAAGCAACTTGGGAAAATTGGAAGATGATGAAAAGTGGTATTCTTCTTCCTTCTAAACATAAACTAGGACCTATAACGTTAGACATGGGAACTATAAAAGCGTATTAAAACACAAAATAAGACTCCTTTGTTAAGCTTATATTCCTCTTATAAATTCTATTTATTTTTGTATTTCACAATAAAAGAAAAACATGTTTAAGACCAATTCTTATTTTGATAAAAAAGTATTATCTATAGCCTTTGATTCTAATGAAGGAAAAGCAACCGTTGGCGTTATGGCTCCAGGTGAGTACACTTTTGGAACTACATCTAAGGAATACATGACTGTAGTATCTGGTGAAATGGAAGTGCAACTACCAGGAGAGTCTACTTGGAAAACCTATAAGCCTTATGAAATGTTTGAGGTAGAAGCTAACCAATCTTTTAATGTAAAAGTTAGTGTAGATAGTGCATACAAATGCATTTATAAGTAAGCACTACCCGTTCGTTTTATTTATTTGGCTTTTTAATTCCTCCATAGATTCTTGGAGTTGTTTTAATAAGCCTTTTTCTGTTGTAGCATCTATACCAAAAGTAATTTTACTGTTTACCTCCCATATTTCTTGTATCTGATGAGGCTCAATATCATAGGGAGGATATGACTCATTCAAAGAAACTAAAGTAACGTTAGGAGAATTTGGCTTACTAATAACTTTTTTTACTAAAACAGCATCTTGTAATACAACTACATATATTTTATTAGCACTAACTTCTTTTAAATCTTCTGTGGCTTTTGCTAAAACCCATTCTCCAGGCTTTAAATTAGGAAGCATACTATCTCCTTCTACCTGGAATCCTCTGTAAGTTGCATTTCTAAACTCTGGTAAAGGCAAATCAAAAGCAGGTAACTCTTTATACCAACTAGTATCTTCTATATTTTGAGGATATCCGGCAGCAGCTTTTGCATTAACCAAAACCATATTATCATTTTCTGCAGAATCTACGGTAACTACTTTTGGAATAACGCTTGTAGACGAAGTTTCTATATATTGTTGGGTACTTTCTCCAAATAACCAAAGAGGATTAATCTTATATTTTTTTAAAAGCTCTACAACTACTTTTCCAGATAATTTAGTTCTACCTCTTTCAATATCTGCTGTAGTACTAGAAACACCAATTTGTTTAGCAAACTCAGATTGTGTAAATCCTAATTCCCTTCTTAGATCTGTAAACCTTTTTAAAATAGCGTCATTTTCCATATATCAAATATACACAATTAGGATTATTTCCAAAAAATATATTGGAAAATTTCCATAATTAGGAAATATTCCATATTTTTGGATAGATACTAAAATTAGACACTATGGTTTTTAAAGAAATACACTCCAAACTACAAGCTATTGCTACAATTAGCGAGGAAGATTCATTCATTAGTGTAATTCCAAGAAAAAAAAGAAAACCTATATTTTTTGGAAATATTCCAAAAAATAATACTTCAATTACAAATAGTAAAGTAATTAAGAATACAAATGCAATACAACTTTCTTTATTTAACTAATTATGGAAGAAACTAAGACTTTAATTTATGACGGTAGTTTTAATGGTTTTTTAACTGCTGTATTTGTAGGTTTTGAAGAAAAAAGAAAAACTTTAAATATCAACAAAAGAACATCTTATAATAACAACTTATTTACAAAAACTAAAATAATATTTACAGACATGAATAAAGCTGAACGTGTTTGGAAAACAATTCAAAATAAAAATAGCACTGCTCTAAAAAATATTTATTTTTCTTTTTTAAGCGAAAAGAAAAACATAGAAAATGTATTGTATCTATATATCAAAAGTTTATTTAACCCTTACCAAGCAGCACAAATAGGTTTTTCAATTACAGAACAAATTAACATAGAGGATGTTTCTTTAACTGTTGCAAAAGAAAAAATATATTTAGAAAAAACTATAAAATTTAAAGAATCTAATGATGGTGTTTTTTACACAAATATTGCTCCTGACTTTGATGTTATACCTTTATTATCAAAACATTTTAGGATTAGAGTTAATAAAAAACCATGGTTAATTTATGATGTAAATAGAAATTATGGTATTTATTATGACACTCGCAGTATTGAAATGATTGTGCTTGATACAAATCAAATATTTAAAGCCTCACAAAGTAAACTGACGAACAATAGTGCGAAAATTAAAATATTAAATAAACACTTTAATAAAAACAATATAATAACACTGGTAATTAATAAACTACAACAAAATAATTTTCCATTTAATAACAGTAAATTAAATTTAAATAGAATTGCAAATTAATTACTTTTTACCCCAATAAAATGGTCACTCTTATTATTAAACAAAACATTAAAAGTCGTAAGACTACCATAAATTCTAGTGATATATTGTTGTAAATCTACCTTCTCTTGGTCTTCTAAATTTTTACTAGAATTAATTTTTTGCTCCATAACTCTAATTCTATCGCGAACCATTACAATTTTATGAAAAAAAGTATCTATTGGAATTTCTTTACTTGCTAAGTTAGAATCTAATGGCTGTAAAATTAAAGTTCCTTTTTTCCATTTATCTGCTATAGGAGTTATGGAAGAAGCATCACTCCACTTACGCAAAATAGAAATTAAAGATTGCTCTACTTCAGAAAAACTTATGGTATCCACATCATCTGTAACAGCTTCAATAATTTCAAAATCAGAATCCAAAGAAATAGTTTCTATTCCACTATCCATGAAAGTTACCCAATACATAGTAGAAGTAACATTTGTTATTACTCCTTTACCAAACTCATTATGATTAATACGAGACCCTATTCCTAAAATTTTCATGCCTTAAATTATATCAAAAATTATAATTACGAATTTAAAACTATGTTAGGAATTAACAAAAACTAAATAAAGTCAACGTTAATATTAATTGCCAAAACAGTAACTTTGCGACTTTGCCATAAAAATGATAAACTACGAGGAAAATATTGAAGTTAAGGGAGCAAGAGCTCATAACCTTAAAAATATAGACGTTACCATACCTAGAGAAAAACTTGTGGTTATAACTGGTTTATCTGGCAGTGGTAAATCTTCCTTAGCTTTTGACACCATTTATGCAGAGGGACAAAGAAGATATATAGAAACTTTTTCGGCCTATGCACGACAATTTCTTGGCGGATTAGAAAGACCCGATGTAGATAAAATAGACGGATTATCGCCTGTTATTGCTATTGAACAAAAAACAACTTCTAAATCTCCAAGATCTACGGTTGGTACAATTACCGAAATCTATGATTTTTTAAGGTTACTCTTTGCTAGAGCTGGCGATGCTTACAGCTATGTTACCGGCGAAAAAATGGTGAGCTATAACGATACTCAAATTAAAGAGCTAATAAAAACCGATTATCTAAATAAGAAAATATCCATTTTATCTCCCGTAATAAAATCTAGAAAAGGACATTACAGAGAACTTTTTGAACAAATTGCAAAACAAGGCTTTGTAAAAGTGCGTGTAGACGGCGAAGTAAAAGATATTGTAAAGGGCATGAAAGTAGACCGTTACAAGACACACGATATAGAAATTGTAATAGATCGCTTAAAAGTTAATGAAACTGCAGATTTAGATAAAAGACTCACAGAAACCATTAACACCGCAATGTATAGTGGCGAAAATGTTTTAATGGTATTAGAAGAAGGTGTACCTGAACCTCGTTATTTTAGTAGAGACTTAATGTGTCCTACTTCTGGTATATCCTACCCTTCTCCAGAGCCAAATACGTTTTCTTTTAATTCCCCAAAAGGAATGTGTAAAAACTGTAGTGGTCTAGGTCATGTTTTTGAGGTAAATGAAACTAAAATATTTCCCGATAAAAAGCTTTCTATAAAAGCAGGAGGCATTGCGCCTCTTGGCCCCTATAAAAACTCTTGGGCTTTTAAACAAATAGATATTATTGCACAACGCTATAATTTTAAAATAACGGATCCTATAGCTAGTATTCCGCAAGATGCTTTAGATATTCTTTTACATGGCGGAAAAGAAAGTTTTGATATAGAGTCTAAAACTCTAGGAGTTAAAAGAAACTACAAAATAGACTATGAAGGCATTGCTAATTTTATAAAAAGCCAATTTAATAACGCAGAATCCACCTCTATAAAAAGATGGGCAAAAGAATATATGGACAAAATTATTTGTCCTAGTTGTGAAGGTTCTCGATTAAGAAAAGAGTCTTTAAATTTTAAAATTAATGAAAAAAATATTTCTGAATTATCTAATTTAGATATATCAGATTTAGCTAGTTTTTTTAATGGTTTAGAAAAAAAATTAGATGCCAATCAATTAATTATAGCTGAAGAAATTATAAAAGAAATTAAAACCAGAGTTCAATTTCTTTTAGATGTTGGCTTAGATTATTTATCCTTAAACCGGAGTTCCAAAACACTTTCTGGCGGAGAAGCACAACGTATTAGACTTGCTACACAGATTGGCTCTCAGCTAGTTGGTGTATTATATATTTTGGACGAACCTAGTATTGGATTACACCAAAGAGATAATGTTCGTTTAATAAAATCTTTAGAAGCGTTAAGAGATATAGGAAACTCGGTTATTGTTGTAGAACATGACCGCGACATGATAGAACGCGCAGATCATGTTATAGACATTGGGCCAAAAGCAGGAAAACACGGCGGAGAAATAATTTCTGAAGGGAAGCCTGAAGATTTAAAAAAACACAAAACACTTACCGCAGATTATATTACTGGTAAAAGAGAAATAGCTGTTCCAAAAAAACGAAGAAAAGGAAATGGCAAAAAAATTAAACTAATAGGTTGCACAGGAAATAATCTTAAAAATGTAGATATTGAAATTCCCTTAGGAAAAATGATAGGCATAACTGGGGTATCTGGTAGTGGTAAATCTACCCTTATTAACGAGACCCTATACCCTATTATGAACGCTCATTATTTTAATGGTGTTAAAATTCCTATGCCGTATAAAAAAATTAATGGTTTAGAACATATAGATAAGGTTATAGACATAAACCAATCACCAATAGGAAGAACACCACGTTCTAACCCTGCAACATATACTGGCGTTTTTAGCGAAATTCGCTCGTTATTCACAAAAACTCCAGAAGCTGCAATACGCGGCTATAAACCTGGTCGTTTTAGTTTTAATGTAAAAGGAGGTCGTTGCGAAACTTGCCAAGGTGGTGGTCTAAAGGTTATAGAAATGAACTTTTTACCAGATATCTATGTAGAGTGCGAAACCTGTAATGGTAAACGTTTTAATAGAGAAACTTTAGAAGTACGCTATAAAGGTAAATCTATTGCGGATGTATTAGAAATGACTATTAATGAAGCAGTATCTTTTTTTGAAGCAATACCAAAAATATACAGAAAGTTAAAAACGATAAAAGATGTTGGTTTAGGGTATATATCCTTAGGACAACAATCTACTACACTTTCTGGAGGAGAAGCACAACGAATAAAACTAGCAACAGAACTCTCTAAAAGAGATACAGGAAATACGTTTTATATTTTAGACGAACCTACTACGGGGCTTCATTTTGAAGATATTCGTGTTTTAATGGAAGTTTTAAACAAATTAGCAGACAAAGGAAATACCGTTTTAGTTATTGAACATAATTTAGATGTAATTAAAATGGTAGATTATATTATAGATATTGGATACGAAGGAGGCCGAAATGGAGGAATGGTTGTTGCCAAAGGTACACCTGAGCAAGTAAGTAAAGACAAAAAAAGTTACACTGCTAAGTTCTTAATAAAAGAATTAGGAGTATAAAACGTTATATAAAAAAAACACTATTAAATAGTAAAAATAATATGAGAAAAGAATTACACCATAAAGGTTGGAACGAAATTAAAACTAATGACTCTTGGGCCCTTTTTAAAATAATGGGAGAGTTTGTTAATGGTTTTGAAAAAATGAGTAAAATAGGACCTTGTGTATCTATTTTTGGTTCTGCAAGAACAAAAGAAAACAATGCGTATTATCAATTAGCAGTAAAAATTGCAAAAAGTATTGCAGACGCTGGATATGGCGTTATAACTGGCGGTGGACCAGGAATAATGGAAGCCGGAAACAAAGGAGCAAATTTAGCCGGAGGAACATCTGTAGGTTTAAATATTGACTTACCTTTTGAACAGCACGATAATCCTTATATAGATGGAGATAAAAGCTTAGATTTTGATTATTTCTTTGTTCGCAAAGTTATGTTTGTAAAATACTCGCAAGGCTTTGTTGTTATGCCTGGTGGCTTTGGAACTTTAGACGAACTTTTTGAAGCAATTACGTTAATACAAACGAATAAAATAGAAAAATTTCCAATTATTTTAGTAGGAACTAAATTCTGGACAGGTTTAATGGATTGGATTAAAAACACCATGCTTTCCGAAGGTAATATTAGCCCTAAAGACCTTGATTTAATAAAAATTGTAGACACCGAAGAAGAAGTTGTAGCAATTATAGATTCTTTCTACAAAGAACGTGCACTTAGCCCTAATTTTTAATAGCTAGTGCATAAGTTCCCAAACATAATAGTTCTAGTAAGTATACTTTATAGTTTCCTTAGCTCTTTCCAGGCTTTTGGACAACATAGTAACACACTTACCGTATATCTAAATGAAGAAACTAAAGAATTAAATATACAACAAGAATTTGTTTTTAAAAACACCTCTAACTATCCTTTAGGATACTTATATTTTAATGATTGGGCTAATGCATATTCTAATAAAAATACTGGTTTAGCTAAACGTTTTGCAGAGGAATTTAAAAAAAGCCTACATTTAGCAAGAGACAATGAAAGAGGATACACTAAAATTATTAGTGCTGTAGATAACGAATATAGAGGACTACACTGGGAAAGAGAAAAAAGTAAGGATATTTTAAAAATTAGATTAAATGACCCTTTACCTCCAAACAAAACCGTTAAACTATTTATTAGTTACACCGTTAAATTACCAATGAGTAAGTTTACTCCCTATGGATACAATAATAAAGGGGAATACTACCTAAAAGACTGGTATTTAACACCTGCAGTTTATAATGGAAAATGGAAATTGTATTCCAATAAAAATTTAGAAGATTTATATACCGATGTAACGGAAACTACAGTAAATTTCAATTATCCAGACAGTTTATCTTTAACTACTAATTACAGAAATTTAGGAAACTCAGAATACCCAATAAGACAACTAGCACAACTAAAAGGAATAAAACAAAAAAGTTGCGAGATAATTTTAAATGCTACTAAAAAATTTACAACACACGTAACTCCATACATGACCGTAGTAACAGATATAGAAGCACCTAAATACAATAAAATAGCGCAAGGCATCTCTATAAATAATGTAACAAAATTTATATATGAAAATTTAGGGAAATACCCACACCCGCAATTACTTGTTAGTCAAATAGATTATAACAAAAGTCCTTTATACGGTATAAACCAATTACCTTCATTTATTAGACCTTACGAACAGCAATTTCAATTTGAAATGAAATTTCTTAAAACTGCGTTGAATAGTATTTTAAGAGAAACCATTTTTTTAGACCCTAGAAAAGACCAATGGGTAAACCAAGCTATTGCCAACTATTTATTAATTTCTTACGTTGAACAACATTATCCAAATCAAAAACTTCTAGGTAAACTATCTAAAATTTGGGGGGTTCGTAGTTTTAATTTAGCCAAAATGGATTTTAATGACCAGTATCCATTTTTATATAATGTTACTGCTCGTAAAAACTTAGACCAGTCTTTAACCACACCAAATGATTCTCTAATAAAATTTAACCAAAAAATTGCGAATAAATATAAGGCAGGACAAGGGCTAACATATTTAGGTGTATTTATTGGGAAAGAAAAAATAGATGAAAGCATAAAAACCTTTTATAAATATTACCAAAGCAACACGGTTAAAGTATTAGATTTTGAATCTATTCTAAAGCGATCTACCACTACAGATATAAATTGGTTTTTTAAGGAATATGTTTCTACAGATCGTAAAATTGATTTCAAAATTAAAAATGTTGAAAAACATAAAGATTCACTAACAATAACATTAAAAAATAAGGAAGGAACCAATGTCCCTATTTCTATCTTCGGATTACAAAAAGATTCTGTTGTTTCTAAATATTGGTTTACGAACATAAAAGAAGAAAAAACATTTACTATTCCAAAAAATGGAGAAGATAAATTAGTTTTAAATTACGATAAAAAAATACCAGAGTTTAATCAAAGAGATAACTGGAAATCTTTAAAGGGGTTTTTATCTAGTAACAGAAAACTTAAACTGCAATTCTTTAAAGATGCTGAAAACCCTGATTATAATCAAATTTTTTATGTCCCTACTATAAGTTTTAATATATATGATGGTTGGGCGCCAGGGATGCGATTACACAACAAGACACTCTTAAGAAAACCATTTATTTATGATTTTTCTCCCTCCTATTCTTTTAGAGAAAAAGCATTTGTTGGCTACGGTAGATTATCCTATCAAAAATTATTGAGTAAAACTGGGCTATACCTTGCTAACTATTCTATTAGTGGCTCTACATTCCACTTTCAAGAAAATTCTAGATACTCTACCATAACCCCTTCTATAAGCTTTGGGTGGAAACCAGATAATTTACGTTCTAATAAAAGAGAAATTTTAAACTTTAGATATGTTAATGTATTTAGAAGTAGAGATGAAAATTTAGGGGACTTTGAAACCCCTCCAGATTACAGTGTTTTAAACGCTCGTTATAGAAACTCAAATAACGGCATAATAGACTATTCTTCCTGGTTTTTAGATGCTCAACATGCTAATGATTTTTCTAAACTAGTATTTGAATGGGAATTTCGTAAACTTTTTCAAAATAACAGACAGTTAAATCTTCGTTTTTTTGCTGGTAAATTTTTAAGAAATAAAACAACAGAATATAGTGATCCAAACTTTTATAGCTTTGCTTTAGACCGTCCTACTGATTATTTATTTGATTATAGTTATTTAGGTCGGTCTGAAGATTCTGGTCTTTATAGCCAACAAATTATTATAGCAGAAGGTGGTTTTAAATCTATGCTAGAAAACCCGTATGCAAATGATTGGATGGCAACAACAAATGCTAGCATTAACCTTTGGAAGTGGATTGAAGTATATGGGGATGCCGGCTTTATGAAAAACAAAGGCGCAAATGAACGTTTTGTTTATGATGCCGGAGTAAGATTAAATTTGGTGACAGATTACTTTGAATTATACCTCCCTTTCTACTCTAACAATGGGTGGGAAATTGCACAACCTAATTATGAAGAAAGAATTCGTTTTATAATAACTGTTAGCCCTAAAACCTTAATTGGGTTATTTACTAGGAAATGGTTTTAATTTTTTCATATTCACAAAATACACCTCTTTAATAACTATAATTTTACAATAACCACACATTTAAACATGATATTATAAAAATAATGCAATAAAATTGTCTTTGTTTTCATTGTTTTAATCTAAATGTTTAGGTATTTTTGTAAAAATCATAGTTTCTATATGGATATATCTGAAAAAACAAGTAATGACATTTCTTTTGAAGATTTTAGAGTTCAAATACTACAGGACTATAAAACTGCTTTTTTAAGTAGAACCTGCAGTTTACTTGGCAGAAAAGAAGTCTTAACTGGAAAAGCAAAATTTGGAATTTTTGGAGACGGCAAAGAACTTCCACAATTAGCTATGGCTAGATCTTTTAAAAACGGTGATTTTAGAAGTGGGTATTATAGAGATCAAACTTTTATGATGGCTATTGGAGTTTTAAAACCTAAAGATTTTTTCCATGCCCTTTATGCTACCACAGATATAGAAAAAGAACCAATGAGTGCTGGAAGGCAAATGATTGGGCATTACCTTACCCCTAGCCTTAATGAAGACGGCTCCTGGAAGAATTTAGTACAACAAAAAAATACAAGTAGTGATGTTTCTTGCACAGCAGGACAAATGCCTAGGTTATTAGGCCTGGCTCAAGCATCAAAAATATATAGAAACTTAAAAGATATAGACGCCACTAATTTCTCTAAAAATGGTAATGAAATAGCATGGGGAACAATTGGGAATGCCAGTACAAGTGAAGGTATGTTTTTTGAAACTATTAATGCTGCTGGAGTACTACAAGTACCAATGGTAATAAGTATATGGGATGATGAGTATGGAATATCTGTCCCCGCAAAACATCATACTACAAAAGAAGATATTTCAAAAATTTTAAGCGGCTACCAGAGAACTAATGATGAAAAAGGCCTAGAACTTTTAAAAGTAAAAGGTTGGGACTATACAGCATTAATGCATGCTTATGAAAATGCTTCAGATATTGCAAGAACAGAACATGTTCCTGTTGTAATTCATGTAACAGAATTAACACAACCGCAAGGGCATTCATCCTCTGGATCACATGAGCGTTATAAAAGTGATGATCGTTTAGAATGGGAAAGAGAAAATGATTGTAACAAACGATTTAAAGAATGGATTTTGGAATCCAGAATAGCTTCTGAAGAAGAACTAGAAGGTATAGAAAAAGAAATTAAAAAAGAGGTAAGACTTGCAAAAAGAGAAGCTTGGTCAGAGCATCTTACAACGCAATTAAATGCCAAAAGAGAACTTGTAGGCTTACTAGAAAAAGCTGCAATTAAAAGCCCTAACAAGGTATTTATTTCTAAAATAAAAAATGACCTTATTGCTATAGATGAACCAATAAAAAAAGATATAGCAACTAGTGCTAGAAAAGCAATGCGATATCTTATTGGTGAAAACACTTTTGAAAAACAAAATTTAATTTCTTGGACTAAAAATTATTTAGAGAGTGCGCAAGCAAAATTTAGTTCCAATTTATACAGTGAAAAAGAATCTAAAGCAACAAATGTTTCAATAACTAAACCTGCTTATGATGAAAATGCTGAGCAAGTGGATGGAAGAATAATTCTAAGGGAGAATTTTGACAAGCTTTTTAAGAATTACCCTGAGGCTTTAATTTTTGGAGAAGACACAGGTAATATTGGAGACGTAAATCAAGGATTAGAAGGTTTACAAGCCAAATATGGAGAATTACGTATTGCAGACACTGGCATTAGAGAAACAACAATAATAGGACAAGGATTAGGAATGGCACTTAGAGGACTAAGACCCATCGCCGAAATACAATATCTAGATTATATATTTTACGCATTACCTACCCTAACAGATGATTTAGCAACAACATTATATAGAACAAAAGGTTTACAAAAGGCGCCACTAATAGTTCGCACTAGAGGGCACCGCTTAGAAGGTATCTGGCATTCTGGATCGCAAATGGGAGGGTTAATTCACCTTTTAAGAGGAATGTATATTCTAGCTCCTAGAAATATGACACAAGCAGCAGGTTTTTACAATACACTTATGAAGAGTGATGAACCAGCACTTGTAATTGAAAGCTTAAACGGATATAGGTTAAAAGAACCTAAACCAAATAATTTAGGAAAATTCACTATTCCTATTGGTGTGGTAGAAACCGTAAAAGAAGGAACAGACATTACATTTGTATCCTACGGTTCTACACTAAGAATAGCAGAGCAAGCCGCAAAAGAACTTATTGAAGTTGGTATTGATGCTGAAGTAATAGATGCGCAAACTTTATTACCTTTTGATATTAACCATGACGTTTTAAAAAGTTTAAAAAAAACCAATAGATTACTAATAATTGATGAAGATGTTCCTGGTGGATGTTCTGCCTATTTATTAGACGAAATTGTAAATAAACAAGGGGGGTATAAATATTTAGACAGCCAACCAATAACACTTTCTGGAAAAGCGCATAGACCAGCTTATGGTTCTGATGGAGATTATTTCTCTAAACCAAATGTAGAAGATATTTTTGAAAAAGCATATGAGATTATGAACGAGGCTAACCCATCTGATTATCCTAAACTAATGTAATACAACCTATTTTAATTTAAAGAGGTTAAATAATCTTAACCAATAGTTCTTTTAGTAAATCTGATGAAGTAGATGCGCTTGCTCCTACTCCTTTTCCTTTTAAATCCATTTCTCTTAAATGAGAAATTATTTTACTTACCTTACGCATTGGGTAGTTTTTGGCAGCGGTCTGAAACTCACTAACAAAATATGGGTTTATACGTAATTTACTAGCTACATTTTTAGGAGAATGATCCTTTAACCCATGATATTGTAAAAGTTGCGTAAAAAATGAATTCAATAAGGTTATTGTTAATATAAATGGGTTGTCTTTGGGGTTTTGAGCAAAATAATTAATTATTCGCGTTGCCTTAACAACATTATGCTCTCCAATAGCTTTTTTTAATTCAAAATTGTTATAATCTTTACTAATGCCAATATGCTCTTCAATATGTGCAGGAGTGATTTCTGTATTTTTAGGTAATGCTAATTTTAATTTCTCTAACTCATTGCTGATCTTACTTAAATCAGTGCCTAAATAGTCCACAAGTAAAATTGCTGCCTTGTGCGATATAGTGTATCCACTTGAACGAAGAACTTTCCTTAACCAATCAGAAACTTGATTTTCATAAAGTTTTTTACTTTCAAAAATTACACCTTGCTTTTTAACCTCTTTATAAAGGTTTTTTCTTTTATCAAGCTTTTTATATTTATAACAAACTACTAAAACAGTTGTCATTTGAGGGTTTTTAACATACCCTAAGAGGCTCTCAATAGTCCTAGACAAATGTTGCGCCTCTTTAATTATAACAACCTGGTAAGGAGCCATCATAGGATATCGTTTTGCACTACTAACAATATCATCTACAGAAACTTCTTTTCCATACAAAACCATTTGATTAAACCCTCTCTCTTCTTCAGAAAGAACACTTTTTTCAATGTACTCCGATATTTTATCAATATAATAAGGTTCATCACCAAACAAAAAGTAAATAGGCTTTACATTACCTGCCTTAATATCCGATACTATTTGTTTTACTTCCTCCATTAAAAAAAAATCATCAAATTTGTGAAATGTTACCTTTAAACTTTAAGAAATATAACTTTCGATTCAAAAATAGCGAAAATAAGGTGCAAATTTTTGATGTTGTTCGTAAAAAATTTGTGCAATTACAGCCAGAAGAATGGGTAAGACAAAATGTTATTCATTTTTTGGTGGAAGAAAAAAAATATCCATTAAGCCTTATTAATGTAGAAAAACAACTCACAATCAACAGATTAAAAAAAAGATATGATATTGTTATTTTTAATTCAGACGGTAGTATAGAACTTTTAGTAGAATGTAAAGCTCCAAAAATAAAAATTACCCAAAACACTTTTGACCAAATAGCAACATACAATATGCAATTAAATGCTAACTTTTTAATGGTTACTAACGGATTGCAACATTTATACTGTAAAATGAATTTTATAGAAGAAAAATACTCCTTTTTAAGGCAAATTCCTGATTTTAGCCGTTAATTTGCACCGTTTTGAATATAGCAGTTGTAATACTTAATTGGAATGGAGAGGTACTTTTAGAAAGATACCTACCATCTGTAATGAAACATTCTGAAGGAGCAGATATTTATGTTGCAGATAATGCCTCTACAGATGACTCTATTTCATTTTTAAAAAATAATTACCCAACAATAAAAATTATACAAAATTCTAGCAATGGTGGTTTTGCTAAAGGATATAATGATGCATTACAACATGTTAAAGCAGATATATATTGTTTATTAAACTCCGATGTAAAAGTTACTAAAAATTGGTTACCTCCTATTATTAATGCTTTTAAAGATATTCCTGACGCATCTATTATTCAACCAAAAGTATTAGACCATATGCGTAAAGACTATTTTGAATACGCTGGAGCTGCAGGCGGTTATATAGACCAGTTAGGATATCCATTTTGTAGAGGAAGAATTTTTCAGGCCTTAGAAAAAGACACAGGACAGTATAATGATATTCAAGAAATTTTTTGGGCAACGGGAGCATGTATGTTTATTAAAAGTGATGTTTTTCATAACTTAAACGGTTTTGATGAAGATTATTTTGCACACCAAGAAGAGGTAGATTTATGTTGGAGAGCAAAAAATATTGGATGTAAAGTTTTTTATGTTGGTACATCTAGTATTTATCATCTTGGCGGTTCTACGCTAAGTAACATGAACCCTAAAAAAACATACTTAAATTTTAGAAACTCTCTTTTTTCTATCACAAAAAATTTACCTTTAAGAAAAGCTTTTATTATTATTTTCCTAAGACTATTATTAGATGGTATTGCTGGTATTCGTTTTGTTTTTCAATTAAAACCTAAACATTGTTTAGCTATTATAAAAGCACATTTAAGCTTTTATAAAAACTTTAGAAGGATGTATAAAAAAAGAGAAAAGAAAAATTTTACAAATAAATACTATGCAACAAAGTCCATAGTGTGGTCTCATTTCGTACATCAAGTAGCAAGGTTTAGTAATTTAGTAAAAGATTAACTAAATTACAGTATATAAAATTTTGCAATTGTATAATTTTGGTGTTTATTTATTAGATAACCATTAATAAAATATAAATTATTTAAATATTTAAGTTTTAGAACTATGAAAAAAGTTATTTTAGGATGTTTAGGAGTAACCCTTTTGTTATCCTCATGTGTATCTCAGAAAAAGTATGCAGAGTTAGAGGCCAAAGCAAATGAAACTCAAGATTTGTTAAATTCTGCTACAGTTAAATTAAATGACTGTTTAGAAGATAATGCAAAAATAAAAACCTTAGAAGATCAAAATGCTTTCCTTAAAGCAAACAATCAAGAGTTAATTAATAATATGGGGAACTTAACTACCCTAACTACTAAAGGTGCAGAAAACTTAGAAAAATCTTTAGAAAGCTTACAAGAAAAAGATTTAACTATTAGAAAGTTAAACAATGCGATTACACGTAGAGATTCTGTTAACCTATCTTTAGTACAAAGTCTTAAAGGGGTTCTTGGTAACTTAGATGATGAAGACATTGAAATTAGTGTAGAAAAAGGTGTTGTTTTTGTTTCTATCTCTGATAAACTATTATTTAGCAGCGGAAGCTATAACATTACAAGTAAAGCAAAGAAAGTACTTGGAAAAGTTGCACAAGTTGTAAACAACAAGCCAGATTTTGAATTCATGGTAGAAGGACATACAGATGATGTACCTTACAGAAGCGGTGTTTTACAAGATAACTGGGATTTAAGTGTTAAGCGTGCTACTGCAGTTGTTCGTATACTTCAGAATGATTATAATGTAGATCCTAAGAGAATGACTGCTGCTGGTAGAGCAGAATTTGTTCCTTTATCTACAACAGAAAAATCTAGAAATAGAAGAACAAGAATTGTTGTACTTCCTAAAATTGACCAATTTTATAGTATGATTGAAGAAGGAATGAAAGATCCTGCAATTGGAGGAAAATAATTTCTAAAAATATATAAATAGAAAAGCAGCCAAATGGCTGCTTTTTTTATTTAAAAATAGTCTTACAATAATATATTTAAACTTCCTTTTCCCTCTCTTATTACTTCTTGCTTACCTTCAGACAAGTCTATAACAGTAGAGGCAACATTATCTCCATAACCACCATCAATTACAATATCTACTAGATTATTCCACTTTTCATAAATAAGTTCTGGATCTGTTGTATACTCTAACACTTCATCTGCATCTCTAATAGACGTAGATACAATAGGGTTACCTAACTCTTCTACCAAAATCCTAGCTATGGCATTATCAGGCACTCTAATACCTACTGTTTTCTTTTTCTTAAAAGCTTTTGGTAAATTATTATTTCCTGGTAAAATAAAAGTATAAGGTCCTGGCAAAGCTCTTTTAAGTATTTTAAAAGTTGCTGTATCTATTTGCCTAACATAGTCGGACATATTACTTAAACCTGCACATATAAAAGACCAATTTGCTTTTGCTAATTTTATTCCTTTAATCCTAGCAATTTTCTCTAATGCCCTTGTGTTTGTTATATCACAACCTAAACCATAAACAGTATCTGTAGGGTATATTACCAAACCTCCTTTACGTAAAACATCAACAATACGTTTTACCTGCTTAGGATTGGGGTTTTCTTCATACAGTTTTATTAGTTCTGCCATAATACACCCTAAAGTACTTCTAATTTAGCAAAACGAAGTAACAATTTTTTTATATCTCCTTTATCAAATTGTATTTCGGCTTTACGATCGCTACCAATACCTTCTAAATTTAATACCTTTCCCCTACCAAACCTTGTATGGTTTACTAGAGAACCAACCGAAAGCCCAGGGTCTATAGTATTTGTATTCCCAACAGGCTTAGACAATTCTGGTTTAATTTTTCTAAGCTTTCGTAATTGATTTTCGGTAGGTTTCCCAACTAAAGGTGGGGTTCCTCTTTTAGGTTTTGTTTGCCTAAGTTTACTTTTATCTACTTCTCCAAAAATATCTGTATCTAAAAAAGATTTATAACGATAACCACCATCTACAGGTGTTAAGTTTTCTATGTACTTTTCGTCAATCTCCTCAATAAACCTACTGGGTTCTGCATCTATTAATTTACCCCAGCGATATCTATTTTGTGTATACGTTAAATATGCTTGTTTTTCTGCTCTTGTTAATGCCACATAAAACAGCCTTCGCTCCTCCTCTAACTCACTACGAGTATTCATACTCATTCCAGAGGGAAACAAATCCTCTTCCATACCAACAATATAAACATATGGAAATTCCAAACCTTTAGACATGTGTATGGTCATTAACGCTACTCTATCATCATCTCCAGGATCATTATCAAGATCCGTAGCAAGAGCTACATCTTCTAAAAACTCACTTATATTTCCGGTAGCGCCGTCTAATTCTTTCTGTCCTTCAACAAAGTCTTTAATACCGTTTAAAAGCTCCTCAATATTTTCCATACGAGCTATACCTTCTGGAGTACCATCCTTTTTAAACTCTAAAAGTACCCCAGCTTTTTTAGCAACATGCTCAGAAAGTGTAAAAGCATCCGTAGTTTCATTCATTATCTGAAAACTCTGTATCATGGTAATAAAGTCTTCCAATTTTCTTTTAGTTCCTGCATTAATTTTTAAATTAATACGGTCTAAATTCTGAATAACTTCAAAGATAGAACGCCCGTAATGGTTAGCTGCAACCACTAATTTATCTATAGTAGTTTGCCCTATACCCCTTGCTGGAAAGTTTATTACTCGCTTTAAAGCCTCTTCATCTTTTGGGTTTACTACCAATCTTAAATATCCTAAAACATCTTTTATTTCTTTACGCTGATAAAAAGAAAGTCCGCCATAAATTCTATACGGAATATCTCTTTTTCTTAAAGCATCTTCAATTGCTCTGGATTGCGAATTGGTTCTATAAAGCACTACAAACTCACCGTTATTAAGCTGATGTTGCATTTTATTCTCAAAAATAGAACCTGCAACAAACCTACCTTCTTCTGCATCGGTAATACTTCTATGTACTTTAATAGCCGGCCCTTCATCATTATCGGTCCAAACTACTTTGTCTAATTGTGTTTTATTGTTTGATATTACAGAGTTAGCAGCATTTACAATATTTTTTGTAGATCTATAATTTTGCTCTAATCTATACATTATTACATTATCATAATCCTTCTGAAAATTTAAAATATTACTAATGTTAGCTCCTCTAAAAGAATAAATACTTTGCGCATCATCTCCAACCACACATATATTTTGAAATCTATCTGAAAGAGCTTTAATAATTAAGTATTGCGAATGGTTCGTATCTTGGTACTCATCTACCAATATATATCTAAACCTTTCTTGGTATTTCATTAAAACTTCAGGAAACCTATTTAAGAGCTCATTTGTTCTAAGTAAAAGGTCATCAAAATCCATAGCCCCAGCCTTAAAGCAACGGTCCACATATTGTTGGTATATTTCCCCCATTCTTGGCTTTTTTGCCATAGCATCAGCCTCTACTAATTCTGGATTATTCAAATAAGCTTTTACCGTAATTAAACTATTTTTATAGGATGATATTCTACTTTGCACTTGCTTGTACTTGTAAATATCTTTATCTAAACCCAATTCCTTTATTATAGAAGAAATTAAACGCTGGGAATCTTGGGTATCATAAATTGTAAAGTTCGGTGGGTATCCCAATTTATTACCGTCTACACGTAAAAGCTTTGCAAAAACAGAATGAAAAGTTCCCATCCATAAATTTTTAGCATCAGAATTACCAACAATATTAGCAATCCTTGCTTTCATTTCACGGGCTGCTTTGTTTGTAAAAGTAAGTGCCAAAATATTAAAAGAATCTACTCCTTGTGCCATTAAATGGGCTATTCTAAAAGTAAGCACTCTTGTTTTTCCAGAACCTGCTCCTGCAATTACAATCATTGGCCCATTCTTATGTAATACAGGGGCTTTTTGCGCATCATTTAAACCATCAATAAAACTACTCAAATCCTAATAATTTTTTTAGAACTGTGAATTTAGCCATAATAACTGTTATCCAAAAGTTAGTACGAAGAGATTTATGAACAATAAAGGCAGATTCCTTTTAATTTGAATATATTTAGTAATTCAATTAAATATCATGAAAAACACATTACTCTTTTTACTTATACTTTGTTGCTCTTGTGCAATTGCTCAGCAAACAATTTCAGAATCAGAATATAGTAATATAGAAGAAAAAGTAATTTCTTGGCGAAGAGATATTCATGAAAATCCAGAACTATCTAATAGAGAATTTAAAACTGCAGAAAAAATAGCAAAACATCTAAAATCTTTAGGAATAGAAGTGCAAACTAAAGTTGCACACACAGGAGTAGTAGGAATTATAAAAGGTAAAAAAGACGGAAAAGTTGTAGCACTAAGAGCAGATATAGATGCGCTACCAGTTACGGAGCGCAATGATTTACCTTTTAAATCTAATGCTACTTCCACATTTCTTGGAGAAAAGGTTGGTGTTATGCATGCTTGCGGTCATGATACGCATACAGCTATATTAATGGGAGTCGCAGAAATTTTAGCAAAAAATAAAGATGAAATAAATGGAACTATAAAATTCATTTTTCAACCTGCAGAAGAAGGCCCACCACCAGAAGAAGAAGGTGGGGCTAAACTTATGATAAAGGAAGGGGTTTTAAAAAATCCTGATGTAGATGCCATTTTTGGGTTACATATAAATTCTGAAACTCCGGTAGGAACAATAAAATACAAGTCTGGAGGTACAATGGCTGCGGTACAGCGCTTTGTAATTAATGTAAAAGGAAAACAAACACATGGCTCGCAGCCATGGAAAGGAATAGACCCAATTTTAATCAGTGCCAAAATAATTGATGGTTTACAAACAATAATTAGTAGAGAAGTTAACCTTACTAATGAAGCTGCAGTAATTAGTGTAGGTAAAATTACAAGTGGTGTACGTTTTAATATAATTCCAGAAAGTGCAGAGCTTATTGGAACCATTAGAACGCTAGATTATAATATGCAGAAACTAATTACAAAAAGAATACAAGAAATGGTACCATCTATTGCTAAAACATATGGCGGAGAAGCCACAATTATATTAGAAAATTTTACAGATATAACCTATAATAATCCTTCTCTTGTTGCTACAATGTTACCTACGTTGCAAAAAGTAGCTGGTATAGATAAAGTACAGCAACAAAAGGCCGTAACTGGTGGTGAAGACTTTTCATATTTCCAAAATGAAGTTCCTGGTTTTTATTTTTTCTTAGGAGGAATGAGTCCTGACAGCAAAGAATCTTTTCCACACCATACTCCAGATTTTAAAATTGACGATAGTGGTTTGTTATTAGGTGTAAAAGCACTAACAGAAATGAGTATTAACTATTTAAATAATTAATTTTTCTTTAAAACTTAAAAGTAACTTTGTTTATATTTTGTATTATTTTTGATGCAATTTTACAAGTAATATATAAATATATTTATGGATACTATTCTTGAATTTCTTTCAAACATTTCGTGGTGGATGTGGGTTATAATTGCTCTTATTTTAGTCGCAATTAGAGATATATTTATACAACGAGCGCATACCATAAGTCACAATTTTCCTGTAGTTGGCCATCTTAGGTATTGGTTAGAAAGTATTGGTCCAGAAATGCGTCAGTATTTTGTAGCAAATAATAGAGAAGAATTACCTTTTAATAGGATTGAACGTGGTTGGATATATGCTTCTGCAAAAAAAGAAAACAATTATGAAGGTTTTGGGTCTGATAGAGATTTATACGCGCACCAACATATTTTTATAAAGAACCAAATGATGGCATATAACCTGCCTGAAAATCATCCAAACAAAAAAGATAATTCCTTTTTACCTTGTGCAAAGGTAATAGGAGAATACAATAAAAGAAAAAAACCTTTTAGACCAGCCTCAGTAATAAACGTATCTGCAATGAGTTTTGGTTCATTATCTGCAACTGCAATAGAAGCATTAAATAAAGGAGTACATAAAGCAGGAGCTTATCATAACACCGGAGAAGGAGGTCTTTCTCCTTACCATAAAAAAGGCGGTGATGTAGTTTTTCATTTTGGAACAGGGTATTTTGGTGTTCGCAGCAAAGAGGGTAGTTTATCTATAGAAAAACTTAAAAAGCTAACACAAGAAAACCCTTGTATAAAAGCAATTGAAATTAAACTATCTCAAGGAGCTAAACCTGGAAAAGGAGGAGTTTTACCAGGAGCAAAAATTACCCCTGAAATTGCAGAAATAAGAGGTGTAGAAGTAGGTAAAGATGTACTTTCTCCTGCAACCCATAAAGCTTTTAGCAATGTAAAAGAATTAATGGAACTTATAGAAGTTATTGCTAATGAAACTGGGCTTCCTGTTGGTATAAAAGGTGCTATAGGAAAATTAAAACAGTGGGAAGAACTTGCTGACATTATGCTAGAAACTGGAAAAGGGCCAGATTTTATTACTGTAGACGGTGGTGAAGGTGGTACTGGTGCTGCTCCTCCAAGTTTTGCGGACCACGTTTCTTTACCATGGGTTTATGGTTTTTCTAGTTTATATAGAATGTTTTCCGAAAAAGGACTTACAGAGAGGATTGTATTTATTGGTAGCGGAAAGTTAGGTTTCCCAGCTAAAGCAGCTATGGCATTTGCCATGGGCGTAGATTGCATAAACGTTGCAAGAGAAGCAATGATGAGTATTGGTTGTATACAAGCGCAAGTATGCCATACCAATAGATGTCCTGCTGGTATTGCAACACAAAGTAAATGGCTACAAAACGGTGTAAATGTTCCTTTAAAATCGGATAGATTAGCACAATATTTTAAAACATTTAGGAAAGAATTTTCAGAAATTACACATGCTGCTGGTTACGAGCACCCATGCCAATTTAATATGGATGATGTTCAAGTAAATGTTGATGATACCGATTTAAATAGAACCTTAAGAAGTACCTATAAATATCAAAAAACAGAAGTTCCATTTAATGGTGTTCAAGAACTATACGATTGCCCTCATTTAGGCAGTATTAAATAACCTTAATGTGCTATTTTTGTAAAAAAAAATTAATATGAATATCAAATTATCAATTTTTACACTTTTATTCATTTCTTGTCTTTCACTACATGCTCAGAGAAAAAGTGATTTAATAAATGAAATAAACTTATTAAAAGCAAAATTAGACTCTACAAACATAGAGCTTGCTTCCTCTAAAAAAAATGGTAGCGTAAATGCAGAAAAAGCAGCTTCTTTTGAAAAACAAGTGGTTGATTTACAAAATGCAAATAGCACTTTATTAAAAAACTTAAATAGTTTTGCTCAAATTTCTAGTAAAAATTCTGAAAGTGTAAATAAAGCACTTGCTAGCTTAGAAGAAAAAGAAAAACAATTAAGTGTTTTTACAGATGCCATTAGTAGTCATGATTCTACAGCTGTTGTGGTTCTTACAAATGCAAAACAAACTTTAGGAGAAAATGCTAAAATTGGAGTAGCAAATGGGACTGTTATAATTTCTAAAGATTTAACTTCATTATATGGCTCCGATACCAATACTAACGTAACCGAAGAAGCAAAAGCTTGGTTAAATAAAATTGCAACGGTATTAAGTGCTAATCCTAAAACAACGATTACCATAGAAGGACTAAGTATGACAGGAGATTTAAATACTCCTACACTACAAGCAACTTCTATTGCTAATATTCTAATAAAAGATATGGCTATTGCTAAAGATAGAGTTAACGTAAATGCTAAAGATGGTGGCTTTAAAGAAGGTATTAATTTTAAAATACACCCTAATTACGAGGCCTTTTACCTAATGGCTCGGGAAGCAATTAAGAACGGAAATAATTAAACTCCTTATTTTTAGGTTCCAAAACATTTCCTTTATTAAGAATCGTGTATTGTATTACTTTTTACATAATTTTTAGATAAATACACCGTTCTTACATGCAGAAACCAAAACCAAAATTATGTCTGAACAAGGAATTTTACAAATGTTTGCCTATCTATTACCAGCTGTTGTAACTGGAGCTGTTGCTTTTTATTTCTTTAGATTACACACAAAAAATGAAGAAGGAAGAAGACGTTTTTTATTACATAAAGACAGTCAAACAAATACATTACCTATACGTTTACAAGCATACGAAAGAATGGCTCTTTTCTTAGAAAGAATTGCTATTCCAAGCTTAGTAGTTCGTATAGCTCCTAAAACTTCAGACAAAAATGAGTATGAAAATTTACTTATAAAAAGTATAGAAAACGAATTTGAGCATAATCTATCACAACAAATATATATGACCGACGAATGTTGGAATATAATAAAAGCTGCAAAAAGTGCTACTATACAAATGATTCGTAAAGCTGCATTAAGCGAAACAGACTCCGCAGATAAGCTAAGGGAAGATGTTTTAACCGAAACTATGGATAAAGCTTCTCCTTCTGGAACAGCATTAGCTTATGTTAAAAAGGAAATTGGAGAATTGTGGTAATTAATTATTTAGGCACATTAAATTTTGCCTCTGCATAATTAAAACCTTGTTCCCACCACTCCGTCATTAGTTTTTTGTTAAATACGAGTGAGTTTTCGGTTAGTTTCGTTGGCGTATAATATAAGTTTAGCTTTACGCCTCTATGCTTTGCTGCTAAAATTCCTTCAGAAATATCATGGTGTTCTATTTGGTCTAATACAAAGCCATAGATACTAAGCATTAATGAAAATGGGTTTTTCCCTAGAACCTTATTATGTTCCATTTTCTCAGATTCCAAAATAATAGCATCTATTTCTGTAGCACCACGCTTAATAGCTTCTCGTATTGGCAAAACACAGCCTAAACCGCCATCACCGTATTCAAAACCATCTTTTTTAACTAAAGACATAAAAGGAATATAGTTACAAGAAATCCACATCCAATCACAAAATTCATCATAAGTAAATTCTTTAATTGACTTATACTCTACCCTATTTTTAGATAAATTGGAAACGGTTACCACTACATCTTTATGCGTATTTCTAATTTCATTAAATTCTTCTTCTGTAAAATTCTTTTTAATAGTTCTTCGCAAAGATTTACTCTCTCCAAAAGTTCTTTTCTTTTTAATAAACTGCAGAAAGGTGGTCATGAAATTTATAGAAACAAACTCTCTATCTCCTTTTTTACGAACAACAAAAGGGTTTAAACTAAAAATTTTACGTTGGTTTACATTAGTATATAAATCATACAACTTACCAACTTTATTTAAAGCTAGCTGAGGTATTAAAAGACTTCCTGTAGAGGTTCCTACAAGTAAGTCATAATCTCTTTTTTCTATTTCCATTAAATATTGGGCTACACCACCCGCAAAGGCTCCCTTACTACCTCCTCCACTAATTACTAAGGCTCTCATTCTATTTTTATCTGACTAGTTTCTGTATTTTTAAACTTGGCAAAATTATAACCACTTTCCCACCACTTACTCATTTTTTCTTTATTAAAAATTAAAGAATTAGTCGTTAAAATGGTTGGAGTGTAATATAAATTAATTATTGCGTTATTATGGTTTGCTACATATTTACCAATACGTATATTTTGATTTTCAATACGATCTAGCATAAACTCGAACATATTAGTAAGCAAAGAAAAGGCATTTTTAGATGGCATTCTATTTAAATGGCTTACTTCAGTTTGCAAAACAATAACATCTATCTCTGTTGCTCCTCTTTTTATGGCTTCTTCAATAGGCACCATATTACCCAAACCACCATCTGCGTATTCACATCCATTTTTACGAACTAAACTCATGAAAGGGGTATAATTACAAGAAATCCAAACCCATTCACAAAATTCTTCATAAGAATAGTCATTTACACTTTTATATTCTACCGTATTTAAAGATAAATTAGAAACGGTTACTACAACTTCTTTAGGACCATTTTTTAACTCTAAAAATTCTTCTTTTGTTATTGTTTGTTTAATAAGTTTTAACAAATTATAACTTTCTCCAAAAGTTTTACTTCCTCTGTAAAAATTTTTAAAAACATTCCAATGATCTATACCTATAGAATTTACACCGTGTTTGTTTTGAATAACAAAAGGACAATTACTAAATATACTATACTGGTTTACAGAAGTATACACTTCCTTTATTTTATCAATTTTATTTAGTGCTAAATGAGAAATTAATAAACTTCCAGTAGAGGTCCCTAAAAAAAGGTCGTACTTATAGTGAAGTTCTTGCATTAAATATTGGGAAACCCCACCTGCAAAAGCTCCTTTGCTACCTCCTCCAGAAATTACTAAAGCCCTCATTATTTATTTACTAATTCTTTTATATAACGATATTTATTTTCTTCTAATTCTTTTAACTCTAAATTAATTCTTTTCTTATAATCATTATCCTCTACTAATTTAACTAATAAATTTCTTGCAAATTTTTTAAATTGCCAACTATGATGCTCACTAGCTTGTATAATATTTTTTAAACTTACGTTGTCTAAACCAATGGTTTCTTTTAAAAATTGAAACGCACTCATACGGGTTTCTATACTATAATTTGAGCTTGTATAATTTACCAATTCTTTATAATAAATTCCAGTATTTAAGCTGTTATATTCTGGCGTTACCATTGCTAAGGTTAACCATAAAAGTCGTACGTTTTTATTTGGCAAACCCATTATATCTTTAGTAGCGTTTAAGTATTCGTTTCTTTTTTCTGGAAAACTACTCCACAATGCAAACAAAGCATTTTCTTGTGTTACATAACTTTTATCTTGTAAAAGAGTCTCAAAAGAGGTTTGTAATTCCTTTGAAACTTTAATAATAGATTTAGCTATTGCTCTACGAATTATTAAATTTTGAGTTTTTAATGCTTCCTCAATAAAACTAGGCGATAAATATTTATAAAAATCTTTAATTATTCTGGCTTTTAACTCGTAAGACTCTGTTTTATCCCAATACCCTTTAATTATTTCTTCTTTGTGTATGTAGCTAGAACTAGCAATTACCACTTCTTCATTTATAAAATTTAGCATCTTAATATCTTCAGATTTTGCTGCTAAATGATTCTTAACATCTTCATAAGGAAAAGCTTTTTCTACAAGCCATTTCTCTTTATATTCTGATAGATTTTCTGCTCCAGCATTCTCCATTTCCTTTAGAAAATGAGCTACTTCTACATTTTTAAATTGGTATTTATTTAAATACGATACTATTCCTTTTTTAAAAACCGTATCTCCAACTTTTTCTCGTAGGATATGTAATGCCCAAGCACCTTTTTCATAGAATGTAAGACTACTTGCTTTAGGGTTTAGTAAAGATTGTCCATTTTCATTGTTTTGGTTTTCATTTATAGCTTTTGCACTATCAAACAATTTCCAATAGTAATGGTCTGCACCAAATAATTCTTTTTCAGCCAAATATGAATAGTATGTTGCAAACCCTTCATGCAACCAATGGCTATTCCCATCTTTTTCGGTAACTAAATTTCCAAACCACTGGTGTGCTAATTCATGTGCATTAACCGTAACATAATTTTTATCAACAAAAGACAAAGAATCAATTACGTATCCATCAGAAAATATAGTGGTTCCCGTATTTTCCATTCCCGCATATAAAAAATCGTGCACAGGAATTTGTTTATAATTTTTCCAAGGATATGAAACTCCAATTTCAGTTTCTAAAAAATTAAAAATCTCTTTAGAATGCCTATACGTTGGTTCTACAAACAAGCTATCATTTGGGTAATAATATAACTTTAAAGGAATACCACTTTTAGATTTCTCCTCTACATATTTATAATTACCTATAGCAAAAGCTACTAAATAACTACTCATAGGCTTATCCATAGAATATGCCCATAGATTCGTATTTTCTTTTTCTTGTTTTTCTATAAGTTTTCCGTTAGAAATTACGGTGTAGCCTTTATCAAATTCTATAGCAATATCAAATTCTACCTTTTCTGTCATATCATCAAAACTAGGCAACCAATGACTGGTATATTTACCTTGACCTTGTGTCCAGATTTGCTTATTTGTATTTAGACTCTCAGAAGTAGTTTCCCAACCAACAAAATATACTGTTTGTTTAGGAACTGCTTTATATGCAAGAGTTATAAAATATGTTTTTCCTTTCATAAAGGAATGTTTTATTGATATTTTAGAATTTGTATTTAAAAAATCAATCTTTTTATTATTTAATAAAACCGATGTAAACTCCATATCATGCGCATCTAAGAAAATATAACTTACATTTTCCAAGGCCTTAAATTCATAAGTAACAACACCAGCTATTGCTTTTTCTTTTACAATTGGAGAAATTAAAGCTTCTGCTCTAATAAAGTCTACTTTTACTTGTGTTTGCGCAAATAAACATAGAGGGGTTACAAATAATAGTAGCTTAAAAATTAATTTCATGTTTTGGGGATTATATGTAATGCTTTCCAAATTTAGCATTTTACTTTGTTGCATTGTTATTAGCTATGCCCTAATTTAGACGAATGAACGCAAATTTTTTACAAACTCCCATTGCTTATTTAAAAGGAGTTGGTCCTAACAGGGCTAATTCTTTGCAGTCAGAGCTTGGCATTTCTTGCTTTCAAGACCTTCTTAATCTCTTCCCTAATAGGTATATTGATAAAACAAAATACTATAAAATAAAGGAATTGCAGCGCAGTAGTGCAGATGTACAGGTTGTTGGTAAAATTATTCATCTAAAAACAGTAGAACAAAAAAGAGGAAAACGTTTAGTCGCCAAATTTATAGATGATACCGGAGAAATAGAATTGGTTTGGTTTCGTGGTCAAAAATGGATTAAAGAAAATATAAAAATTAACAAACCCTATGTAATTTTTGGCAAATGCAATTGGTATAATGGTAAATTTTCTATGCCCCACCCAGAAATGGAATTGTTAGAAGGGCATGAAAAGGGAGTTAAAATTGCCATGCAACCCATTTATCCTTCTACAGAAAAACTTAGCAATACTGGGGTTACCAATAAGGTTATTAATAAAATGATGCAACAGCTATTTTTAGGCTGCAAAGGGCAATTTTCAGAATCATTATCTCCAAAAATTATTCATGAATTGCACTTAATCTCTAAGAGCGAAGCCTTATTTAATATTCATTTTCCTAAAAATCAGGAATTATTAGCCAAAGCTCAATTTAGGTTAAAATTCGAAGAACTTTTTTACATTCAACTACAGTTATTAGGAAAAAACAAAACTAGAAAACAACGCATTAAAGGCTTTGTTTTTGACCAAGTTGGCACACATTTTAATGAATTTTATAAAAACCACTTGCCTTTTGAGCTTACCAATGCACAAAAAAGAGTGATAAAAGAAATTAGAGCAGATTTAGGCACTAGCGCGCAAATGAATAGATTATTACAGGGCGATGTTGGTTCTGGAAAAACTATTGTAGCATTAATGACTATGTTGTTAGCCATAGATAATAACTACCAAGCGTGCTTAATGGCGCCTACCGAAATTTTGGCAAACCAGCATTTTAATGGTATAAAAGAACTTTTAGGAGATTTGGGTATTAAAATTGCCATTTTAACAGGATCCGTAAAAAAAGCGCAAAGAACAATTATTCATGAACAATTAGAAAATGGCGAATTAGATATTTTAATTGGCACACATGCTTTGCTAGAAGACAAAGTAAAATATAAAAATTTAGGATTGGCTATTATAGATGAGCAACATAGGTTTGGCGTTGCCCAACGTTCTAAATTATGGCATAAAAACAATTTGCCACCTCATATTTTAGTAATGACTGCTACTCCTATTCCAAGAACTTTGGCTATGAGTTTATATGGCGATTTAGATATTTCTATTATAGATGAATTACCGCCTGGAAGAAAACCCATAAAAACAGTTCATAGATATGACTCTAATAGATTAAAAGTTTTTGGTTTTATAAAGGAAGAAATAAAAAAGGGACGCCAAATTTATGTGGTTTACCCCCTAATACAAGAATCTGAAGCATTAGATTATAAAGATTTAATGGATGGCTATGAGAGCATTGTGCGAGATTTTCCACAGCCAGAATACCAAATATCTATTGTACATGGACAAATGAAACCTGCCGATAAAGATTATGAAATGAAACGCTTTGTAAAAGGGGAAACACAAATAATGGTTGCCACTACAGTTATTGAAGTTGGGGTTAATGTTCCTAATGCATCGGTAATGATTATAGAAAGTGCGGAACGGTTTGGACTATCACAACTACACCAATTACGAGGGCGTGTAGGGCGTGGTGCCGATCAAAGTTTTTGTATTTTAATGACCAGCCATAAACTCTCTAACGATTCTAAAACAAGGCTAGAAACCATGGTACGTACAAACGATGGTTTTGAAATCGCCGAAGTAGATTTAAAACTAAGAGGTCCTGGCGATATTATGGGTACACAACAAAGTGGTATGCTACATCTTAAAATAGCAGACATTGTAAAAGATAATGACATCTTAAAAACCGCAAGGTACCATGCATTACAATTATTAAAAGAAGACCCTTCTTTAGAAAATCCCAATAATTTGGTAGTAAGGCACATGTATGCTCAAATTATAAAACACAAAAATATTTGGAATTATATAAGTTAACCCCTTAAATAATTAGAAAATATCACAAAAAATGGTCTTGAACATCGTAATTTACACCCACAATAATTTCTAAAAAGAACTAGTTTTCCTAGTTTTGTTAGCTTAGAATACAAATAAATTATGAGTACAAAAAAGACGTTATTTGATAAAGTGTGGGATTCGCATGTAGTAAAACATGTAGAAGATGGTCCAGATGTATTATTTATAGATCGCCACTTAGTACATGAGGTTACTAGCCCTGTTGCCTTTTTAGGTATAAAAAACAGAAAATCTGGAGTTTTATTTCCAAATAAAACTTTTGCAACAGCAGATCATAACACACCAACCATAAACCAGCATTTACCAGTTGCAGATCCACTTTCTGCGAACCAACTTAAAGCATTAGAAGAAAATGCAAAAGAATACGGTATTTCGCACTGGGGGCTTGGTCATGAAAAAAATGGTATTGTACACGTTGTAGGCCCTGAATATGGAATTACACAACCAGGAGCAACTATTGTTTGTGGAGATTCTCATACATCTACACATGGTGCTTTTGGCGCAATTGCATTTGGTATTGGTACTTCTGAGGTAGAAATGGTATTATCTACACAATGTATTATGCAGCCTAAGCCAAAGAAAATGCGTATTAATGTAGAAGGAGAATTAAATTTTGGTGTTACTCCCAAAGATGTTGCTTTATATATCATATCTCAATTAACTACTTCAGGCGCTACAGGATATTTTGTAGAATATGCTGGTGATGTTTTTGAAAACATGACTATGGAAGGTCGTATGACGGTTTGTAACCTAAGCATAGAAATGGGTGCTCGTGGTGGTATGATTGCTCCAGATGAAAAAACTTTTGAATACGTTAAAGGGAGAGAATTTACTCCAACTGGTGCTGCTTGGGATAAAGCCATGGCATACTGGAAAACTTTAAAAACAGACAAAGGCGCTGAGTTTGATAAAGAACTTACTTTTAGTGCTTCTGATATAGAGCCAATGATTACGTATGGAACCAATCCTGGAATGGGTATGGGAATTTCTAAAAGTATTCCAAATGCAGAAGATTTAGAAGGTGGTGTTGCTACGTATAAAAAGTCTTTAGGCTATATGGCTTTTAATGAAGGGGAAGATATGATTGGTAAGCCTATCGATTTTGTATTTATCGGTAGTTGTACTAATGGCCGTATTGAAGATTTTAGAGCCTTTACTTCTATTGTAAAAGGACGCAAAAAAGCGGATAATGTAACCGCATGGTTAGTACCAGGTTCTCATAAAGTAGAATCTGCTATAAAAGAAGAAGGTCTTTTAGATATTTTAACAGAAGCTGGTTTTGAATTAAGAGAACCTGGATGTTCTGCTTGTTTAGCAATGAATGATGATAAAGTACCTGCTGGAAAATTAGCAGTAAGTACATCAAACAGAAACTTTGAAGGGCGTCAAGGTCCAGGATCAAGAACCTTATTAGCTTCTCCTCTAGTTGCCGCAGCTGCAGCAGTTACAGGAAAAGTAACAGACCCAAGAGAATTAATGAAAGAATTGGCATAGCCAATTTGCTTTTAGCTATTGGCTGTGCTGGTCATTAGCAAAATAAATACTAAATTAAAGCTAGAGGCCAACAGCCAATAGCAAAAAGCTATAAAAAATGGCATACGATAAATTTGAAATATTAAATAGTACGGCTGTTCCACTTCCAATAGAGAATGTAGATACAGATCAAATAATACCAGCTCGTTTCTTAAAAGCTACAGAACGTAAAGGTTTTGGAGATAACCTTTTTAGAGATTGGCGTTACAATGGAGACGATACTCCAAAATCTGATTTTGTTCTTAACAACCCAACATATTCTGGTAAGATTTTAGTTGGTGGTAAGAACTTTGGTTCTGGTTCTTCTAGAGAACATGCTGCTTGGGCAGTTTATGATTACGGATTTAGATGTGTAATCTCTAGTTTCTTTGCTGATATTTTCAAAGGAAACTGCTTAAATATTGGCGTATTACCAGTACAGGTTTCTCCAGAATTTGCTGCAAAAATATTTGCAGCTATAGAAGCAGATCCAAAAACAGAAATATCAGTTAATTTACCTGAACAAACAGTTACTTTAGTAAAAACAGGAGAAAGTGAATCTTTTGATATTAATGGTTACAAAAAGCAAAACATGCTTAATGGTTTTGATGATATTGATTACTTAAACAATATTAAATCGGAGATAAGCGAATTTGCAAAAGAATTACCATTATAAAATATAAGATTTAAAGCAGGTATTGCTGTACATGCCATGGAAAAAAGAAAACTTGAAATAATGGATACTACCCTGAGGGATGGCGAACAAACCTCAGGAGTATCCTTTTCATCTTCAGAAAAACTTACATTAGCGCAGTTATTATTAGAAGAGCTTAAAGTAGACCGTATTGAAGTTGCATCTGCAAGAGTTTCTGATGGTGAATTATTGGCAGTACAAAAAATTACGGAATGGGCTGCAGAAACAGACAACTTAAACCGTGTTGAAGTTTTAACCTTTACAGATGGAGGAATTTCTTTAGATTGGATGGAAAAAGCTGGTGCAAAAGTGCAAAACCTTTTAACCAAAGGTTCTTACAACCACTTAAAACACCAACTTAAAAAAACTCCTGAAGAACATTTTTCAGATATTGCATCTGTGTTTAAAAAAGCACAAGAAAGAGGTATAACAAACAATGTATATTTAGAAGATTGGAGTAACGGAATGCGAAATTCTAAAGAATATGTATTTCAATTTCTAGATTTTTTAGCAACACAACCTGTTAAGAGAATATTATTACCAGATACTTTAGGTATACTAACACATACCGAAACATTTTCTTTTATATCAGAAATAGTACAACGTTACCCTAATTTACATTTTGATTTTCATGGTCATAATGATTATGATTTAGGTGTTGCAAATGTCATGGAAGCTGCAAAAGCAGGTTGCCATGGTTTACACCTTACCGTAAATGGCATGGGAGAAAGAGCTGGAAATGCTCCTATGGCAAGTGCAATTGCCGTAATAAATGATTTTTTACCAGAAGTAACAATTAATGCTAATGAAACCGCTTTACACAAAGTAAGTAAATTAGTTTCTGCTTTTACTGGTTTTAGAATACCTGCAAACAAACCAATTGTAGGAGACAATGTTTTTACGCAAACCGCTGGTATTCATGCAGATGGAGACAATAAAAACAATCTTTATTTTAACGATTTACTTCCAGAACGTTTTGGACAAAAACGTAAATATGCACTCGGAAAAACTTCTGGAAAAGCTAATATTCAGAAAAATCTACAAGATTTAGGATTAACTCTAAATGATGAGGATTTAAAGAAAGTTACCCAAAAAGTAATTGCTTTAGGAGATAAAAAAGAAAGAGTAACTAAAGAGGACTTACCTTATATAATTTCTGATGTTTTAGATAGTCAGGAATATTTAAACAAAATAATAATAAAGTCTTATGTGCTTACGCACTCTAAAGGCTTAAAACCATCCACAACCATTGCCATAGAAATTGAAGGAGAAATTCATGAGGCAAATGCGCAAGGTGATGGTCAATTTGATGCTTTTATAAATGCTCTAAAAAAAGTTTATGAAAGCAAAAAAATGGATTTCCCTAAACTAACAGATTATACAGTACGTATACCTCCTGGGAGTAATTCTGATGCACTTTGTGAAACTAGTATTACTTGGGAGAAAAACGGAAAAGAATTTACTACACGTGGATTAGATTCTGACCAAACCGTATCGGCAATTAAAGCTACAGAGAAGATGTTAAACATCATCTAAATAGCTACTTAAATAAATTAAATAGTAAACCGCAATACATAATTATTGCAAAATAAAATAGAATGAAATTAAATATAGCATTATTAGCTGGGGACGGAATTGGCCCTGAAGTAATAGACCAAGCAGTTAAAGTATCTGATAAAATAGCAGAAAAATTTGGACATGAAATCTCATGGACTCCAGCTTTAACAGGTGCTGCAGCGATTGATGCTGTAGGAGAACCTTATCCAGATAGTACGCATGCTGTTTGTGAAGCAGCAGATGCTGTTCTTTTTGGAGCTATAGGGCATCCTCGTTTTGATAATGACCCTTCTGCAAAAGTAAGACCAGAACAAGGATTACTTAAAATGCGTCAGAAATTAGGTTTATTTGCTAATGTAAGACCAACATTTACTTTCCCTTCTTTAATTGATAAATCTCCTTTAAAAAGAGAACGTATAGAAGGTACCGACCTAGTTTTCTTAAGAGAACTTACTAGTGGTGTTTATTTTGGAGAAAGAGGAAGAAAAGACGATGGTAATACTGCTTATGATACCATGACTTATACTCGTGAAGAGATTCAAAGACTTGCAAAAAAGGGTTTTGAATTAGCAATGACACGTTCTAAAAGATTATGTTGTGTAGATAAAGCCAATGTATTAGAATCTTCTAGATTATGGAGAGAAACAGTACAGGCAATGGAAAAAGAATATCCAGAAGTAACGGTTTCTTATGAATTTGTAGATGCTGTAGCAATGCGATTAGTACAATGGCCAAGCGATTATGATGTGTTAATTACAGAAAATCTTTTTGGAGATATTTTAACCGATGAAGCATCTGTAATCTCTGGTTCTATGGGATTAATGCCATCTGCATCTGTAGGAACAGATAATAAGTTATATGAGCCAATACACGGTTCTTACCCACAAGCAGCAGGAAAAGATATTGCTAACCCATTAGCAACAGTTTTATCTGCAGCAATGATGTTTGAAGATTTTGGTTTAACAACAGAAGCTAAAGCTATAAGAGATGTAGTAAACAAATCTTTAGCTGAAGGTTATGTTACAGAAGATTTAGCAGATGGAGCTAAAGCTTTTAAAACTAGCGAAGTTGGGGATTGGTTAGTAACTAATATCTAAAATCAGATACCACAATAAAAAAATTACCTCATAGTCTTATTTAAGTTTATGAGGTTTTTTTATACTCATTATTTAATATATATTGTATATATTTTTTTAAGTACAAAAGGAAAACTCAATGGTAATTGATAGAATAAATAATTGGTTTAATCTTCAAAAACAATACTTCTTTACATATAAGAAAGGTTTTTTTTATCTGTCATATCTATCAAACTCTCCTTCAATTATGCTTAAAAGCCTTGTTAAAATGCCATTTATGAAACATAACAAGGAAAAACAAATGTTGTATTCTGATACCCCGTTTCTCAAAGGAGAATTTTCATATGCAGAATTAGAAGAAGGTTTATGGATGTTTCAATCTGACATGAAATACAAAAACAATGTAAGTTACAAGCCCATATATGATAGGTTTTTACCAGCAGATTATTATTTTATATCTATAAATTTTATCGAAAATAAATTCAAAGATGAATCTTATGAATTTAATAATTTTAAAATTACAAATCATTCTCTCTCCTTTTCAAGGCCAAAAACCGATTTTATAAATTGTCATTTTAAAGATTCTCATGAAATAATGTATATTTTATATTTTAGTGAAAAATGGGTCACTAAAAATATAATCAACTCCACTTCTATTCCAGAAGAAGTAAAAAAATTATTGAATGATACTAGTATTAGTTTTTTAAACTACAACTTTAAATATGATGATTTTAAATTATTTCATAATGATGTAAAGAAAGGGTTTAATAATTCTCTAGGCCCAAATATGTTTGAACTTAAAAAACTTGCTTATGATTTTTTTGAGTTATTTTTTAACTCATTAGAAGAAAAAGAGAATTTTAACACAAACGAATTATCTCATGGAGATCGTATTAAAATTCAAAAAATAGAGTATTTTATATCAAGTAACCTTTATGAAAAATTTCCTGGAATAGATTTTCTTTCTGAAAAGTATAAAATATCACCTACCAAGCTTAAAGAAAATTTTAAATTATTATTTGGCAAACCTATTTTTACTTATTTCCAAGAAAACAGAATGGGATTGGCTTTAAAATATATAAAAGAAGGAGATATAAAAATTAAAGATATAGCTCTTAAATTCAATTATGAAAATGCAAGTAAATTTTCTAAAGCATTTTATAAATGTCACAATAAGCTACCTTCTGATATTAATAAATATAATTAATGTCTTATCGGGCTATTAAAGACTTATTGGATTCTTTTATTTTTTATTGTATTACATAAGTTTGTTTATAATTAATTTTATAACAAATTAAAAAATGACGCCAAAGAGCGCCAATCAATCAATACTAATAACTAAACATGTTGATTGTCTTGAACAACATTTAATACAAGAATTGGCATTGAATGTTTATACTGATAATGCAATTGTAAAAAGATATTCAGTTAAACATAATGACAAAGAAACCCTTTGTTCTAATACAGATATAATTATCTCCACACTTGGTGTTTCACTTCCAAAAGAAACATATTTTGATGCGATTTTACGCAATAAAAAGAATTTCTATTTATTAGAAAAAGCAAAACTTTTAGAAACAAAAAAAATTATTCTAATTGTTCGTCCAAATCCTAGTTTAAGAAATGACACACAATATCAAGACAGTAAAAAAGAGTTTTTACAAGCTTTAAAAAATTCTGGCATAGCGTATAACATAATCTATGTTGACATCATCTTTTCTGATTTTATGCCTTTATTAAATTCTGTATGTAAAAATCCTTTTCTTTTTTTATGTAATGAGAAAGAAAAATATAGTCCTATTCACTTAAAAGACTTAGCAAGAGTAATTATTAACAGTATAAAAAAACCATCTTCAGAAATTTACATTAAAGGCCCTGAAACACTAAGCAAAAAAGAAATAAGTGTATTGGCATACAAAGCATTTAAAAAGAAACCAATACTAATTACAATTCCTTCCCTTTTATTAGTATTAAAAAAACATTTCTTTAAGTTAAAGAAAGAATACAAAAAAACATATTATCAATTCCATACTACTGAAGCTAAAACCTATTCTGTAATTGAAGGAATAGCTCTTGGATGTTTTTTTAATAATGAAGTCCGTAAAATAGAAGAGCGAAGTACTAAAGTAGTGGCCAAAACACAACCAGAACATATTAATATATAACTCTTACTTTGTTTTTTTATAGACAAAAACAGAATCTAAACTAGTTTTTCATGGTTTTAAATAGCTACAGAAATATTTGGAACGATTGTAACAATTTCATTAGCATCAAGCATAAAACTAGCTTCTTTTTTGACTTACAGTAATGACGACAACTTAATGTCTAAAATTTAGATTAAACGAATAGTTATCCCATTCTATTGGCATTCTTGGTGTAAAAGATAACATATCTTTAAACTTATTATTTAAATATTTTACTCTGTAAATTTTAAAACTGCATAACTATCTGAAATGGAATTTTCTTCTTTTACTGTCTTAAAAACTTTCTCTACAATTGCTCTCAAATCTGGTATTACAGTTCTAGCTAACTTGGAATTTCCATTTAACAAAACACAAATTCCTAAATCTGAATCAGGATACATAGCTATTTCATTTCTATAATTATTTACACTACCTCCATGATGCCATACAGTATTTATATCTTTAGTATTTTCATCTTCTAATTTGTGAATACGCCATCCAAAACCATAAGAAGAAGAGACATGCCCAGCCCAACGTTGATAGTACTTAGTATGTCCTTTAATTGAAACAAAGGGCTTAAAAACCTCTTCTAAAGTGTTCTTCCCCATTACCTCAGGATTATGACCTAATAAAAAACGCATCCATTTTGCCATATCTAAAGAACTAGCATTTATACCACCTGCAGCTACAGCATTGTAATATTTATTTGTTAAAGGTAAACTTCTCCATCCTTTTCTACTTTTAGCATGAGGCAAAGCAACATTATTGTTATGTGTAATTTCATCATGAGTCATAGAAACAGTTGACATTCCCAAAGGCTTAAAAAATCTATTTCTTAAAGCTGTATTAATATCATCTCCAGTAGCTTTCTTAAAAACCTCTTGACTTAATGAAAACATAGCATTTTGATAGCTATATAATTTCCCTGGAGTACTAATTGGTTTTATATTAGAAAAACGTTCTGCAATAGTTGATACAGATAAGCCTGCTTCTACTAAATTTGTAAAGCTATGATATGCGGTTCCAGAAGTATGGGACAAAATGTGAGCTAATTTTATATGAGATGTATTCTCTTCATCTCCAAAATGAAAATCTGGAATATAATCCGTGATTTTATCATCCCAATTAAGTTTTCCCTCACCTTTTAAATCGGCCGCTAAAACACCAGCAAAACCTTTAGATAAAGAACCTAACCTAAAAACTGTTTCTCCATTAACTTTGGCTTTTTTATTAATATTTCTTTTACCAAAACCATCAGAAATAACAATAGAATCTCCATGTACAATACTAACTCCTGCACCAACAATAGCACCAGATTTAATTGCCTTATTAAAATACAAGTTTATTTTTTCTTCTAATTCTTTTTTATGCTTTTTATACATAAGAGCTTTTTCCTTATTTAGTATAATTTGCTCTGCAGATAAAATTTGAGAAGATTTTTGATAACCATTTAAATTATCTTTTGATGCTTTAATGTAGGTTTTTGCAATAAAAAATAGCAATATTAAAAGTACAGCTGCTCCTAATGTTTTAAAACGTTTCACAGTATTTTTTTTGATTTGGTTAATGATTTGTGGTTAGTAAATCAAACTCTAAAACGTAATTATTACTAAAATGTTTTATTTACGGTATTACTAATTATACCCCCTTCTACTCTATTAATAATAGTTTCATTTAAAAAGCCCTATTTGTTATAATAAATAGGGCCTTTTAATCAAAAAAAATGAATTGGTTTTTATAAAATATAATCTGTACTAACAAAGTTAGAAACTTTAGCATCTAACAACTGTTCTATAATTTCCGTATTTAAATCGTTGTCTTTAAAAGCTACAAATGTTCTAATAGAAAAAGAACGTAAAGCATCATGCACACTCAAAGTTGCTTGAGCAGAATCTTTTCTTCCTGTAAAAGGATATACATCTGGACCTCTTTGGCAGGAACTATTTAAATTAACTCTACAAACTAAATTCACTAAAGAATCTATTAACGGAGCAAGCGCATAAATATCTTTCCCAAATAAACTTACTTGCTGTCCGTAATTACTTTCTGCCATATCATCTAAAGGTTCCTCTATATCCGTAAAAGGCACGATAGGAATTATTGGACCAAATTGTTCTTCTTGGTATACACGCATATCTTTACTAACAGGATAAACTACGGCTGGCCAAATATAATTTTCTGTTATTTTTCCTCCTTTTTTGTTTAGTATTTTAGCTCCTTTTTCTTTAGCATCATCAATAAGTTCTTGAATATATTGTGGTTTTCCTGGTTCCGGTAATGGTGTTAATTTTACTCCATTTTCCCAAGGGTTTCCAAATTTTAAAGCATCAACCTTTTCAGAAAAACGTTTATTAAATTCTTCTACAATATCTTCATGAACATATAATACTTTTAACGCAGTACACCTTTGTCCGTTAAAAGACAAGGTACCAGCTAAACACTCATCTATAGTTAAATCTAAATCCGCATCTGGTAAAACAATTGCTGGATTCTTAGCTTCTAACCCTAAAACTAAACGCAACCGGTTGCTCTTTGGGTGTTGCTCTTGTAAAGCATTTGCAGATTTACTATTTCCTATAAGCGCAAGAACATCTACTTTTCCTGTTTTCATAATTGGTGCTGCTACTGCTCTACCTCTACCAAAAACAATATTAACTACCCCTTTTGGAAAACTACTCTGAAAAGCTTCTAAAAGTGGCGTGATTAAAAGAACACCATGTTTCGCTGGCTTAAATATGGTAGTATTACCCATTATAATTGCTGGGATTAATAAGGCAAAAGTTTCATTTAAAGGGTAATTATATGGTCCTAAACATAAAACAACACCTAGTGCTCCTCTTTTTATGTGTGCATAAACCCCTGCATTTTTCTGAAATTTAGCAGCATTACGGTCTAACTGTTTGTAATCTTCAATAGTATCATTGATATACTCTACCGTTCTATCAAATTCTTTCTCGGAATCTGGTAAAGATTTTCCAATTTCCCACATTAAAAGTTTTACAATCTCTTCTCTTTTAGTACTCATTTTTTGCACAAAAGTTTCCATACACTCTATACGATCCTTTACATGCATAGTTGGCCACACACCTTGTCCTTTATTATAAGCACCTAAAGCAGCATTTAAAGCATCTAAAGCCTCTGTTTCTCCCATGTCTGGAATAGTTCCTAAAAGTGTAGGTTTATAATCACTCGTTGAGGATATAGTAGAGAAAACTTCTGTAGAATTACCACTCCAATCTTTTAGCTCTCCATCTATCAAATACTTTTTTTGATTAATAACTTCGGTAATTTGATATTGCTCTGGAATAATTGCTTCTTTACTCATATGTGTTATATTTTTATGAATTTGTCTTATTAAAACTTAATTCTACACAACTAAGTTAGTAAAAAACAAAAAGTAAAGACCTCTCTAAAATACCCAATTTTTAAAGTGTTAAACACGAAAACGTTTTCGTAATTTATAATATCATGAAAGAAACAATATATGTTATTATACCAAATATTGAAAAAGGTCTGGCTTATCATTTAAGTACTCTCCAAAAAAATTATTCTCTTTCATTCTCTTAATTAAAGGAGGTAAATCGGATGGAGTTTTTAATTCTATTCCAACTACTGCGGGAGCATTTTCTTTATTAGATTTTTTGGAGTACTCAAAATGAGTAATATCATCTGTTGGCCCTAAAATTTCAGCCACAAATTCTTTTAGTGCGCCTGGACGTTGTGGGAAACGAACAATAAAATAATGTTTTAATTTTCCATATAGCAAGGCTCTTTCTTTAATTTCAGCAGTTCTAGAAATATCGTTATTACTACCACTAATTACACAGACTATATTTTTTCCTTTTATTTCTTCTTTAAAAATATCCAAGCATGTAATAGTTAAAGCTCCTGCTGGTTCTACAACAATAGCATCTCTATTGTATAAATCTAATATGGTTTGACACACTTTACCTTCTGCTACAGTTACCATCTTATGTAAGTTCTCCTTACAAATAGTAAAAGTGTGGTCTCCTACTCTTTTTACGGCCGCACCATCTACAAACTTATCTATTTTTTTGAGCTCCGTATTTATATTATTATCTATTGACGTTTTCATAGAGGGAGCTCCTTGCGGCTCTACTCCTATTATTTTAGTATTGGGAGATGCTGCTTTTACAACACCAATTAAGCCCGAAGCTAATCCGCCACCGCCAACTGGCACAAAAATGTAATCTATAGGTTTTTTGGTTTGATTTAAAATTTCTAAACCAACTGTCCCTTGTCCTTCAATAATTTTAGGGTCATCAAAAGGGTGTATAAAAGTTTTATTCTCTATTTCGCAATATTGCATTGCAGCTATGTAAGAATCATCAAAAGTATCTCCTTCTAAAACAACAGTAACCCAACTCTCTCCAAATAATTTTGTTTGTTCTACTTTCTGTTTTGGAGTTACAGCTGGCATATATATTGTACCCTTAATACCTAAATAATTACATGCATAAGCTACTCCTTGCGCATGATTACCAGCACTCGCACATACAATTCCGTTATCTCTTTCTTTTTTAGAAAGGGAATTTATTTTATTATATGCTCCTCTAATTTTATAAGAGCGTACACTTTGCAAATCTTCTCTTTTTAGAGAAATACTTGCATTATATTCTTTAGAAAGTCGTAAACTAAAAGAAAGCGGCGTAACATCCACTACTTGCTGAATGTTTATCGCCGCTTTCTTAATATTCTCAATTGTTGGGAAGTACGTCATAGGTTTTGTACTCCCTCAAGTTCTCCCAAGGGAGGGAATTTATTTATACAATTGGTTTCATAGCTGTCATAGAAGCTCTTAATCTTGCTCCTACAATTTCTACTGGGTGCTCTCTTAGTGCTTTATTTACTTCAATTAATTTAGCATTATCTACGCCAGAATCTTTACCTTCTCCATAGTTTTTACCAATAACATCAGTATCTATATTCTTCATAAAGTCTACTAATAAAGGCTTACAAGCATGGTCAAATAAATAACAACCATACTCTGCAGTATCAGAAATTACTCTGTTCATTTCAAATAATTTTTTTCTTGCAATTGTATTTGCAATTAATGGAGTTTCATGTAACGACTCGTAATAAGCAGACTCTCCAATAATTCCAGAATCTGTCATAGCTTCAAAAGCTAACTCTACACCAGCTCTTACCATTGCTACCATAAGCACACCGTTATCATAAAATTCTTGCTCAGAAATCTCTACAGAACCAGCTGTAGTTTTTTCAAAAGCAGTTTCTCCTGTTGCAGCTCTCCATCCTAATAAATTTTTATCATCATTAGCCCAGTCTTCCATCATAGTTTTAGAAAACTCACCTTCCATAATATCATCCATATGTTTTTGGAATAATGGACGCATAATATCTTTTAACTCTTCTGATAATTCAAAAGCTTTTATTTTTGCTGGGTTAGATAAACGATCCATCATATTAGTAATTCCTCCATATTTAAGACCTTCTGTAACAGTTTCCCATCCGTACTGAATAAGTTTAGAAGCATAACCTGCGTCTATTCCTTTTTCAATCATTTTATCAAAACAAAGAATGGAACCTGTTTGCAACAAACCACATAAAATAGTTTGCTCTCCCATTAAATCAGACTTTACTTCAGCTACAAAAGAAGATTCTAAAACTCCTGCTCTATCTCCACCTGTACCAACAGCATAAGCTTTAGCTTCTGCTAAACCTTTTCCTTGAGGATCATTTTCTGGGTGAACTGCAATTAAAGTTGGTACACCAAATCCTCTTTTATATTCTTCTCTTACTTCAGAACCAGGACTTTTAGGTGCTACCATAATTACAGTAAGATCTTCTCTTACTTGCATACCTTCTTCTACAATATTAAAACCATGAGAATAAGAAAGCGTAGCTCCTTTTTTCATTAATGGCATGACTGCTTCTACTACTGCAGTATGTTGCTTATCTGGAGTTAAGTTTATTAATAAATCTGCTGTAGGTATTAACTCTTGGTAAGTACCTACTGTAAATCCGTTTTCTGAAGCATTTTTAAAAGATTGTCTTTTTTCTTTTATAGCTGCATCTCTTAAAGTATAAGAAACATCTAAGCCAGAATCTCTCATATTTAACCCTTGGTTAAGGCCTTGCGCGCCACAACCTATAATTACAACTTTTTTCCCTTTTAATGCAGATACACCATCAGAGAATTCTGTAGATTCCATAAACCTACATTTTCCCAACTGTGTAAGCTTATCTCTTAATGATAGTGTATTAAAATAATTTGCCATTTGTGTACTTATTAAGTGTTTTTAATTTATTTAGTTTTGATTAAATTCTTTTAATAATGCCGTTATTGGCATTTCTTCTTTTGTAACCGCTATTCTACCAGATCTTACAAATTGCATTATTCCAAAAGGTTTTAATAAATCATGCATAGCATCTACCTCATAACGTCTTCCTGTTTTTGAAAGAACAAAAAATTCTCTAGAAACCGTTACAATTTCCGAATTACTTTCTTTTATAATATTTTGAATTTGTCTTTCATCAAAAAGTAAGCTCGATTTAATTTTAAACAAAGCAGATTCTTGGTATATGGTTTCATCATTTTTATGATAATAGGCCTTAATAACTTCTATTTGCTTTTCTATTTGACCAACAATCTTTCTAGCATTTTCTTTATTCTCTACAATGACAATTGTGAATTTAGAAACTCCGTCTATTTCTGATTTAGAAACATTAAGGCTTTCTACATTAACATGACGTTTTAGGAAAATCCCTGATATTCTATTAAGTAATCCAACATTATTTTCTGAATAAACCGATACGGTATACGTTTCTTTTTCCATTGGTTTTTCTCTTATCTATTTTGCTTGTATAGCAATATATTAATACGTTTATTTTAATCTAATTTCTGATACAGAAGCTCCTGAAGGAATCATTGGAAACACATTGTCTTCTTTCTCTACGCATACTTCTAAGAAATAAGGTCCTTTAAAAGCTATCATTTCTTCTATAGCAGCTTTTAAATTCTCTCTTTTAGAGATTCTAGTTGCTTTAATATGATACCCTTCTGCAATTTTTACAAAATCTGGGTTTGTCATTACTGTAGATGCGTATCTTTTATCAAAAAATAATTCTTGCCATTGGCGCACCATCCCTAAGTGCTCATTATTTAACACAACTATCTTAACAGGTACATTATGTTGGTTTATTACGCCAAGTTCTTGTATTGTCATTTGGTATCCACCGTCTCCAATAATAGCAACAACTTCACGATCCATTGCTCCCATTTTTGCGCCAATAGCTGCTGGTAATGCAAATCCCATTGTTCCTAGGCCACCAGAAGTAATATTACTTTTACTCTGGTTAAATTTTGCATACCTACAAGCAAACATTTGGTGTTGTCCAACATCTGAGACAATTACGGCTTTATTTTCTGATGCTATATTTATTTCTTTTAGCACTTCTCCCATAGTTAACCCCTCTTTTGTTGGGTTAAGTTGGTCATTTATTACTTGGTCAAATTCAACTTTATATTTTTCTTTGAATTCATTATGCCAAGCATCGTGCTTATTTTCCTTAATTTTTGGTAAAATTAATTCTAATGTTTTTTTAGAATCTCCTAATACCGCCACATCAGACATTACATTTTTATTTATCTCTGCTGGGTCTATTTCAAAATGAATAACTTTTGCTTGTTTAGCATAATCGTCTAACCTACCTGTAACACGGTCATCAAAACGCATTCCTATTGCTACTAATACATCGCATTCATTTGTTAATACATTTGGACCATAGTTACCATGCATACCAACCATACCAACATTTAAAGGATGGTCTGTATCCATTGCAGATAAACCTAATATTGTCCAAGCTGCTGGTATTCCAGCTTTTTCTACTAATGCTTTTAGCTCTGCTTCTGCTTTTCCTAAAATTACTCCTTGACCAAAAACAATAAATGGTTTTTTAGCATTATTTATTAATTCTGCAGCAGCATCTATTGCATCTAGCTTTGGTTTTGGAACAGGGTTATAACTACGCACACCTGTACATTTTTCATAAGAAAATTCAAATTCTTCTAATTGTGCGTTTTTAGTAATATCTACTAAAACAGGACCTGGTCTTCCAGAACGAGCTAAATAAAATGCTTTAGCCATTATTTCTGGAATTTCAGATGCTTTTGTAATTTGATAATTCCATTTTGTTACTGGAGTAGAAATTCCAATAATATCTGTTTCTTGAAAAGCATCAGACCCTAATAAGTGTCTAAATACTTGCCCTGTAACACATACCATAGGAGTAGAATCTATCTGAGCATCTGCAATACCTGTCACTAAATTTGTTGCTCCAGGTCCAGAAGTTGCCATTGCAACACCTACTTTACCAGTTACTCTAGCATAGCCTTGTGCTGCATGTGTAGCTCCTTGCTCATGACGAGCTAAAATATGTGTTAATTTATCCTGAAATTTATACAACTCATCATAAACAGGCATAATTGCTCCTCCAGGGTATCCATAAATTAAATCTACTCCCTCTTCTAATAAACAATGAATTATAGCTTCTGCTCCACTAATTTTCATAGTAGTTTTTTTAGTTTCTTTATTTTTTGCTTTTAATGTTTCCATAAGCCTTACCCAACAATCTTTTCAGATTTTTACGGGTTAATTAAATTAATTAATGTTCTAAAACTCATCTGTTACACATCCTTGCGCAGCAGAAGATACTGATCGAGCATATTTATACAATACCCCTTTTTTAAACTTTAAAGCTGGTTCTACCCATGCTTCTTTACGTTTTTCTAATTCTTCCTTAGACACTTCAACATTTATAGAGTTTGTTTCTGCATCTATTACAATTACATCCCCATCTTTTACCAAACCTATTGCACCGCCTTCTTGCGCTTCTGGAGATATGTGCCCAACAACAAAACCGTGAGTTCCTCCTGAGAAACGACCATCTGTTATTAACGCTACGTCTTTACCTAAACCAGCTCCCATAATTGCTGCAGTTGGTTTTAACATTTCTGGCATTCCTGGTCCTCCTTTAGGTCCTTCATATCTAATGACGACTACATTTCCTTTTTCTACTTTACCTCCTCGTATAGCATCATTAGCGTCATACTCACTATCAAAGACTTTTGCTGTTCCTTTAAACAACAAACCTTCTTTTCCTGTAATTTTTGCTACAGAACCATTCTCTGCTAAATTACCGTATAACATTCTTAAATGCCCTGTTTCTTTAATTGGCTTATCTAAAGGCATAATAACATCTTGACCTTCTTCTAAATCTGGAACATTTTCTAAATTTTCCGCTAATGTTTTTCCTGTTACAGTTAAACAGTCTCCATGTAAAAGACCATTCTTTAATAAATATTTTAAAACTGCTGGTATTCCTCCTATTCTATGAACATCTTCCATTAAATATTTACCACTTGGCTTTAAATCTGCAATAAATGGTGTAGTGTCACTTATATGCTGAAAATCTTTTAAAGTAAAATCTATATCTGCAGCTCTAGCAATTGCTAAAAAATGTAATACTGCATTTGTAGAACCTCCCATAATAGTTACTAAACGAATAGCATTTTCTAATGATTTACGAGTAACAATATCTAAAGGTTTTATATCTTTTTCTATAAGTAAACGCATTTGTTTTCCTGCAGCAATACATTCTTCTTCTTTATTATTACTAATTGCTGGGTTAGAAGAATTGTAAGGCAAAGACATTCCTAATGCTTCTATTGCAGAGGCCATAGTATTTGCCGTATACATACCTCCACAAGCACCTGCTCCTGGCACAGATTTCTTAATGATGGATTTATAATTTTTTTCATCCATAGTGCCTGCTACTTTTTCTCCCCATGCTTCAAATGCAGATACAATGTCTAACTTTCGATCATTATGACAACCAGATTCTATTGTTCCTCCATACACTAAAATTGCAGGACGATTTAATCGCAACATAGCCATTAAAGCTCCAGGCATATTTTTATCACAACCTACAACAGTAACTAGAGCATCATAAGACATTCCTTGTACTACCGTTTCCATAGAATCTGCAATAATATCTCTAGAAGGAAGGGAAAAACGCATTCCTGGTGTACCCATAGATATACCATCACTAACACCAATGGTATTAAAAATTAAGCCTACAGTTTCTTTAGAGTTAACTCCTTCTTTCACCAATTTTGCTAAATCATTTAAGTGCATATTACAAGGGTTACCTTCGTAACCAGTACTTGCAATACCTACTAATGGTTTATTAAAATCTTCATCTTTAAAACCAATAGCATATAACATTGCTTGTGCTGCCGGTTGTGTTGGATCTTGAGTAACGTTTTTACTGTATTTATTTAATTCCATTTATACTAATCTTTCTATTTTATATATTCCTTGGATACTCTTAACAAATCAAATATAATTCTTTACTGAAACCAATTTGGTTTATACTTTTTATTGGTTCAAATTCAAGTCTAATCAATTTTAATTAACTAACTTATAATCAAACAATTAATACGTGCTTTCATATCATATTCAATAGTTTTCACTTCTAATATTTAGGTCATAAAAAAAGCCTGTATCATAAATTTTATGATACAGGCTTCCAAACAATAGAATACTATACCATCCCAGTTACGGGACAATAATATTAATACTAACTATTGTTTTTATTATTTTCATGAGACAATAATACTTATTCTTTTCTTAATATCCTATTTCTATACCAACTTAAAACGTACTGTATCTCCATACTTTTTTTGTGCCAAAACACAAATTGCTCTATCAGTTAACTGTAATATTCTAGGGTAGCCTCCTGTTGTTTGTCCGTCTTTCATAAGAATAATTAACTTTCCGGATGGCGTTAATTGTATGGTTCCTGGAAATGTTGCTGATGTTAACATAGAATAACTTATCCCTTCTATATTTTCTTGAAGTTGATATGCCATTCTATCATTTTGATTAGATATAGAAAATATAGTCGTAAATATTTGTTGTATTTGTGACGGATTTAAAAGGTTATATTCTGGACCTTTTGCAATTTCTAGTATATTTTTATTTAAAATAGAACTTATTTTTATTTCAGAAATCTTTGGGTTAAAGTCTTGACACTCCTCATAATCTAATTCTTCCCCTTTTTTAACACAACGAGACTTTGTTATTGGATAGTAATAGGAAGAGCTATTTAAAATTACAGTAGATTTAAAACCACCTTTTATTCCTAAATACCCCCTAAAACCTAGGTTTAATTTACCATAAGAAAGCACATCACCGGCTTTTACTTTATATATTTTGTATAGAGAAATTGGCTCATTGTTTAATGCTACTACAAAATTTGCACCACCAATACATATATAGGTAGGTGCTTTAAATTCTAACGTAGGTCCAGTCATTGTTATTTCTAGAACCGCTGCATTGGAAGCATTCTCTAATAAAGTATTTATAGCCTTAGTGGTGTATGTATCCATAGAACCCGATACTGGTACCCCTTTATCTTTAAACCCAAACCTTCCTTGGTCTTGTAAGGTTGTAAATAAACCTTGCTCTAATACTTTAAGCATCTATTTTAATTTTTTGAATAGTATACACTCCAGCTTCATTTTCTATAGCACATAAATTATATTCTGCTCTCTCTATAGCAAAGAACTCAACTTTATCTCCAACACTAACAAATACTGGGTTTTCTCTTGTTACTTTAAACATAGATACAGGGCAACTACCAATTATATTCCACCCTCCAGGGGATTGTTGAGGGTAAATTCCAGTTTGTTTACCTGCTAAACCTACAGATCCTTTTAGTACTTTTTGCCTTGGGACTTCCCTTCTACTTACTTCTAAATCTGCAGGTAAACCTCCCAAATACATAAAACCTGGAAGAAAACCTATGCCATAAATCGTATACGATTGTTTAGTATGCAATGCTATTACTTCTTCTACGCTTTTATTTACAGTACTTGCCACTTCTTCTAAATCTACTCCAAAATCAGTGTCATAACACACAGGTAATTTCCATAAATTCTTTTCTCTTTTAATTTCAACGGCACTTTTTTTAGAATACCATTGCTTTATATTATGTTTTAACACATTAAAATTTATTGGAAAATTTCTTTCTACTAATGTTAAAGAGTTGTATGATGGTATGATTTCCCATTTCTCTGGAAATAAAAAATTCTTTGCTAAATAGGTCTTAAACTGTAAAATATCTTCCAAAATAGCTTCATCAACAATATTTGGCCATTCTATTAGTATAGCATGCTGTCCAAATGGTCTTATAGAAATGGTATAGTTAGACACTTTTTAATATATTTAGTTTTGGCAATTCCTTAGAAAGGTAGGTTAAAATATCTAATGTATTAGAACTATCTCCATGAACACAAAAAGTACTTGCTTGTATTGCCACTAAATCTCCTGACATAACTTTTACTTTTTCCTGAAACAACATTACACTTATATGTTCTAACACAGATTTAGAGTTACTTATTAAGGCATTTTTTTGTTTTCTAGATACCAAACTTAAATCAGAATTATAGTTTCTATCTGCAAAAGCTTCATATTTTACCTTAAAACCTTGTTTTAAAGCTTCTTTTGCAATTACTGAGTTATAAGGCGAATACACTAAAGCCTTTTCTTTATAAGCTAAAATACTTTCCAAAAAAGTTTGGGCAAGTTCTTTATTCTTAACCAAATCATTATACAAAGCACCATGTGGTTTAATATGATGCAAAACAACTTTCTTTTCATTTAAAACACTTAAAAAATTACTTATTTGTTCTTTTATAGAATTAACAAATGCATTTTTAGATATATTTATAGAAGCTCTTCCAAAATTCTCTTTATCTGGGTAAGATGGATGCACTCCTATTTTAACTCCATATTTTACTGCTAAATCTACTGTTGTCTTCATAGTTTCTTTTGTACCAAAATGCCCTCCACAAGCAACATTACAAGAAGTAAGAAACGGAAACAAATCAGATTCATTTGCAACCCCCTCACCTACATCGCAATTAATATCTATGTATTTTACATTCATTCGGAACTATCTATATTGTAAAGATAAAAATTCAGTAACAGTAATACCGCCTATATACGAACTTAAAGCTAGTCAAATTTTAACATTTAAAGTGTAGTTCGTCTAAAAAAATGCAGTTCGTCTAAAAGTACTATGCATTACATCGAAAGAATATAATAATACTAAAAGTGCAAGGTTATAATAGTCCCAAATTTTAATGTCCAAAAATAAATGACCTGCTTAGAATGCAATAAAGAATTAGGATACCTTGACCATAAAAACGCTATGGAATCTCTTGGTGTAGAACTTTGTGAAAAACACCAGGCAAGAATAGAAAAATTAATAGAGAAAAACAACACTCCATTAGAAGCTATACAATTATATTATGGTTTAAAAGAAGCTGGTGTAAGCGCTATGTTAGAATGGTGGGACGGGAAAAAATCTATTGACATTGCAATTTCTAGAGTAAAACTTAATATAGAAATAGACTCTCAATATGACAAACTAAGTCATGAACAAGCTATTAATGATTTAGAGGAAGATATGCACTCTTTTAAAAATGGATTTACAACCATAAGAATTCCGCATGTTCTAATTAGATATTATTTAAAAGAAACAGTAAATAACATTATAGGCATTATGGAGGGCTTAAAAGCCAATATAAAAGCCATATAATTCAAAATTAAAGCTATGTCTACAAATAAAATACTAAAGACCCCATTACGTATTTCTATTGCTACCTTATTACTAGGGATGGCTTCCAGAATATTAAATTGGCCATATGCTTTTCATGTTATTATAGCGTCGTTTATATTAATTGGTGTATTATATACTATTCGTTTTAATAAAAAAAATGATAAACAAACTGTAGATTATATAAAAATGATTTTAGTAGTTTTTTGGACTACAAATGGCGTACTAAAACTATTAGATTTTCCATACTCCCTCTTTTTTCAAATTGTTACTGCTTTTACATTTATTGCATGGTTTATTATGGAGGGCACCGCTTATTTTATGGATGAAGATAGAAAAGCAAAAAACACACTAATACAAATTATATGGAACGCTGCTTTAGTACTAGGTATACTTGCTACAATTGCTGGCGGCTTATTAAATGTTTTACATTGGGAATATGCTATGCATTTATTATCTGCAGGCATAACGGTTATTACCGGATATATACTAAAGGATCTTTTTATGCCCCAAAAGTTTGAAGACAAAGACCAGAATAACAAAGGAGAGTATCAATTATAATTTTTAAATAAGTCTCTTGACTTTTTGCACAGTACCTAAACTTACTTTACATATTTTAGCTGTATCCCTTAAGGTTTTACCTTTTAAAAGAGTAGCAACCACCTTTTTGTGTTTTTCAAGAACAACTTCTTTAGATTCTACAGAGCCTTTTGCTCTACCCTTATAAGTTCCCTTTGCTTTTGCAACTGAAATACCTTTTTTCTGCATTTTTAACGCACTTTGTTTTTCCATTTGAAAAACATTTGTAAATGCTTTTAATAACAAAACAAAGATTTCATTAGGCTTTCCTTTTACTAAAGACTCTATCCCTAAATTATCTATTTTAATTGTTATTCCTAATTCTTCAAAAATTTTAATCGTAGCTGTAATATCTTGTAAATTTCTCCCAAATTGATCTATAGAATCTACACTTAAATAGTCTATTTTAAAACCTTCTAGAGTATTCAAAAAATTTAGTAATTCTTTTCCTTTACTTCTTTCTTTAAATGGAGTTGCAGCAATACAACAATCTATAAATAACTGCTGATTTTTATACTTTTTTTGAAGTTTTTTTTCTAATGTTTTAGGAAGAGATTCTACTTGTATATACCTTGCTTTCATACAACAAAATTAGGAATTAACGATATCTTGTACTAATTTTAGGATACCTGTTTTAAGTACAATTAATCTAAAATCAAAAGCACCCACAAAATACACGTTGTATTATTTTTAAAGTAAACCCTAAAATTGATGCGATATATATTTATTATTTAAAAATTAGTATAATTACTAAGATAAAAAGAGAACTCAGACACATAAATTCTATTTAACTAAATTTATATAATTATACACTCTTTCTTTTAAAGATATAGTCTTATTCTGTAAGTTATTTACCTGTTGTAATTTTAACTCTATAAAATTAATCAGGAGGTATTAAAGCATCTATTAATTTTTAATGAAAAATTCGTAATAGTACTAAACCTTTAAATATTCTATAAAATTTCGCTTTTAATAATAAAACACTTTAGTATAGTGGAATAGCATTAAAATTAATTACTTAAGATAGCTTTTAAGATAGATAAGCTTTATATCTTTATGGTGACTTTTAAAAAAAACAACTGTAAAACACAAATTTATGAAGCAATATTTCTTAAAATCATTCCTATTACTAAGTGTAATAACTTTGTTAGCTAATTGTAAAAAAGAGAAAAAAGAAAAGCAATATTCAGCTATTGAAATATTAACTGAATCAAAAAAGGTTAATGATTTTTTTCAAAAATCATTTGATGAATTAGTTGATTTACATCCAGAATTTCAAACAAGGTTAGGTATAAAAAAAGACTATGGAAAATTAGATGATAATTCCCCCAAAGCAAAAGAAAGAGATTTACAATTAAATAAGGAAAAACTTGCTTGGCTAATAGATTCTGTAAATATAAATGCCCTTAATCAAGACGTATTATTAAGCTATAAACTCTTTAAACAAAATATAGAAAACAATATAAATGATTACAAATACCGTTTGTATAACTATCCTGTGAACCAAATGTTTGGAGCACAATCTGGAAAACCAGCATTTATGATAAATATGCACAGTATTGATAGTGTTTATGATGCGAAAGCTTACATTTCTAGATTAGAAAATTTTAATAAGTTTTTTACACAATTAATAGAAAATTTAAAAGAAAGAGAAGCTATTGATATTATCCCTCCAAAATTTGTTTTTGATAAAGTAATACAAGACTCTGAAAATATCCTAGAAGGAAAACCATTTGATCAAACTAACAAACAAAGTACTCTACTAAAAGACTTTAGTAATAAAGTAAACAAATTAGAAATTGAGGACAACATAAAATCTAATTTAATAGCGCAAGCCAACAACGCTCTATTAACATCTGTGAAGCCTGCATATAAAAACCTCATTTCTTTTATGAAAGACCAGAAAAAAAGAGCGAATTCTGACCACGGCGTGTGGAAATTTCCCAACGGAGAAGCTTTTTTTAATAATGCATTAAAGAGAACAACCACAACTAATTTAACTTCAGATGAAATTCATGAAATAGGATTAAAAGAAGTTGCAAGAATTCATGAAGAAATGAATGCAATTAGAAAAAAGGTTAAATTCAAAGGAAATTTGCAAGAGTTTTTTGAATTTATGAAAACAGACAGTCAGTTCTATTATTCTAAAAACCAAAAAGGAAAAGATGCCTATTTAGCTAAAGCTGTCCATATTATTGATAGCATGAAAACTAGATTAGATGAAATATTTATAACAAAACCAAAAGCAGATATATTAGTAAAAGCTGTAGAATCATTTAGAGAAAAATCTGCAGGAAAAGCATTTTACAATCGTCCTGCTCCTGATGGTTCCAGACCTGGAATTTATTACGCTAACTTATATGACATGAAATCAATGCCAACTTATCAAATGGAAGCATTAGCTTATCATGAAGGTATTCCAGGACATCATATGCAATTAGCAATTCAGCAGGAATTAGATAGTATACCTATGTTTAGAAAATTTGGGGGCTATACTGCATATACCGAAGGCTGGGGCTTGTATTCTGAATTTATACCAAAAGAAATGGGTTTTTATGCTGACCCTTATTCTGATTTTGGACGTTTAGCTATGGAATTATGGAGAGCATGTAGATTAGTTGTTGATACCGGTATTCATTCCAAAAAATGGACTCGAGAAGAAGGAATTAAATATTATACAGAAAACACCCCTAACGCCGAACTAGATGCTGTTAAAATGGTAGAGAGACACATTGTTATGCCTAGCCAAGCAACAGCTTATAAAATTGGTATGCTAAAAATATTAGAATTACGCGCAAAAGCAAAGAAAGATTTAGGAGATAAATATGATATACGTGAGTTTCATGAAGTAGTTATTTCTCAAGGAGCTATACCTTTAAACATTTTAGAAGACTTTGTAATGAAGTATATAGCCTCTAAAAGTTAAAATAAATTCAATAATACATTTAAAATGCAGAAATTAGGTTAAAAAATAATTACATTATTTTTTAATGAATAGTGTAATTATTTTTTAACTAAATTTATATAGTTATGTACTTCTTCTTTTAAAGAAATAGTCTTATTAACTATATCATTTACCTGTTGTAATTTTAACTCTACAAAATTAACAGAGGGTCTTAATGCATCTATTAATTTTAAATGAGATATTCGTAATAGTTCTAAGTTTAATTTTAGATCTTCAAACTCCTCAAACAATTTATAGGTTTGTGGTTCACAAGAGTAGGAACATAGGCTATTTTTTAAGAGCATTACATCCCTATAACTACGTTCCATCCTAATTAAACAATTTCCAATTTCGTTTTCTTCATTTAGTTCTTTGCCTTTTTTATTTTTGAGTAACATAACTTTTCGTTTAAAATTCATATAAAATACAATCAGAAAAGTAATTAACCCCCGAAATAAGAAGTGCTCGAGGTACTTTTAAGGAAATGTTCTAAAGTCTATACTATGTAAAACTTGGGGTAATTAAAAGAGTACTAAGCTCTACTCTTAAAGATAAGAAAAATCTTTATACAAAAACATGATAAATATCCTTTTAACTTATTTTTTAAAATGTAAGAAGGATATAAAAAAGGCAATTATTTCTTACTGTAACCATATATTTTAGTTGATAGAATTTTATACTAACTATTCCTAATTTAGAATTAGTTTCAATTTTAACCCAACCAACCTTCTCTATCTAAGCTACGGTACTGAATAGCTTCGCTAATATGTGTGCCGTTTACTTCTTTTGTATTTTCTAAATCAGCAATGGTACGTGCTACTTTTAATATCCTATCATAGGCTCTAGCAGAAAGATTAAGCCTTTCCATTGCATTTTTAAGCAGCTCTTTAGAAGTAGCATCTAATTTACAGTATTCTCGAATTTGCTTGGTATTCATTTGTGCATTATAGTGCACGTTTTCTAAATCTTTGAATCGTTCTGTTTGCAATTCTCTAGCAGCTGTAACACGCTTACGTATTTCTACACTACTTTCTCCTTTACGTTCTTCAGAAAGCTTTTCAAAAGGTACAGGAGTAACCTCTATATGAATATCTATTCTATCCAATAAAGGTCCCGATATTTTTCCAAGATACCGCTGCATTTCTGCTGGCGATGAAGTTACAGGAGCATCTGGGTCATTAAAATACCCTCCAGGACTAGGATTCATACTAGCAACCAACATAAAACTACTAGGGTAAGTAACCGTAAACCTTGCTCTAGATATGGTTACCTCTCTATCCTCTAAAGGCTGACGCATTACTTCTAACACTCCTCTTTTAAATTCTGGCAATTCATCTAAAAATAAGACACCATTATGCGACAATGATATTTCTCCTGGTTGCGGGTATGCTCCACCTCCTACCAGTGCTACATCGGAAATGGTATGATGTGGACTCCTAAATGGTCTTAAACTCATTAACCCCATATTTTTAACCTTGCCAACAACGCTATGTATTTTTGTAGTCTCCAAAGCCTCATTCAATGTCATTGGAGGTAGAATAGATGGCAAACGTTTTGCCAACATTGTTTTCCCTGCTCCTGGCGGACCAATAAGAATAATATTATGTCCGCCAGCTGCTGCAATCTCCATACACCGTTTAATACTTTCTTGGCCTTTTACATCCGAAAAATCATATTCTGGGAAATCTAAACTTTTAGCAAATTCTTCCCTGGTATTAATTATAGTTTGTTCTAGCGGTGTTCCTTTATCAAAAAAATCTATAACTTCTTTTATATTTTCCACGCCATACACTTCTAAATCGGAGACAATAGCAGCTTCTTTTACATTTTCTTTAGGAAGTATAAAACCTTTAAAACCTTCTTCTCTTGCTTTTATAGCTATTGGTAAAGCTCCTTTTATGGGTTGTAAACTACCATCTAAAGACAATTCTCCCATTATAATATAAGAATCTAAATTATTAGATTCTATTTGGTTTGACGCCGTAAGAATTCCTATAGCAAGCGTTAAATCATACGCAGAACCTTCTTTACGCAAATCTGCAGGTGCCATGTTTATGGTAATCTTTTTTCCTGGAATTTTATAACCGTTGTTTAATAAAGCAGCAGCAATCCTATAATTACTTTCCTTAATGGCGTTATCTGGTAAACCTACCAAATGATACCCAATTCCTTTATCTACATTTACTTCAACAACTATTGTGGTAGCTTCTACACCAAATACAGAACTACCGTAAACTTTTGTAAGCATAATCCTATTTACTTTGGACTAAATATAAGCAATGATTTTGAAGTCTCTTGAATCTCTTTTTTATTCAGCAACATTTTTCGGAACTGCCCAGTAACAAACATCTTTGCTTGATCCTGATAATGAGGACTAAAGGGGTTCCCAGACTGCCCTGTTGGCAATATACTTATACTATTCTCTACATCGGAGAAATCTACAATTCGTCTAGTAGACGGTCCAGAAGTTACTTTATACCTTCCGGTATCATTATATAAAAACCCTAGGTTGTTTATGACTTCTCTAGTGCCATTTACAGGAAATGGTCCCACATTAAAAAAGGAACGTAATGCTTCTACTTTACCAATTGGATGCTCATGTTCTAAAGTGTGCACTTTATTCCACGTCCAATCTTTATAATTTTTTCCAAAATCTTTTTCTAAAGATTTCCATGCTTTATTAAAAGCTGCATGTACCACATCTTGTTTTGTTTCTTTCTTTTGAGCAGTACTACTATTATCCCACCATACAGATTCTGATTTATATGCCATAGGAGCAATTACCCTTTTTAATAAATGGGTTGCTAAAAATTGAGAGTACAATTCTTCTTCCAATTCATCATAAAAAGTTTCCTCTATAAAATAATAAATCCACCTATGATATATTGTTGCTTCATAGCTGTTTAAAGAGTATTCTCCATTCCATTCCTTTAAAATATCTAAAACCTCTATTTGATTTTTATTCAGTAACTTAACATCCATTACCTTACTTAAACCTACAACTACTATAGGATTAACCACAGAAGTAACATCTAGCATCATGTTACTCACAGATTTCTTATCCCAATCGTTTTTAGGCTCTAATAATTGTGTAATTCTTTTGGCTCTATTTTCCGGCAAATAATAACCAGGATATAACCTACCATTGACAGAATCTGGTTGGTTATTGGCAGAATACACATAGTTCCAAGGTGGGTTTATAGCCTTAGGATTTTCACTAAAATCTAAATATTCAACTCGTTCTTCTTTTCCTTCAGCTCCATTTAAAACCATTTTAGAATGCGCTCCATTTGGCAAGGTATGTAATTTGGCAGACGCAAACCAAGCTACATTTCCTTCTACATCACCATACATAACATTTAATCCAGGCGCATGAATATTTGGGAGAGCATTTTTAAATTCAGCTATAGTATTTGCTTTAGATATACTATAAAAAGCATCTAGAGCTTTATTCTCGTACAACGTATAGGTCCAAGACATACTAATTGGTTTTTCTTCCATTATTTGCTTAGCTATACCCGTTAATACAGGACCATGCTTTGTTTTTTTATAGGTGAAATTTATTTCTTGCTCGTCTTTTACCTTTATTTTTTTTGCTATGTAGGAGTAAGACTTCCACCCTTCTGGGGTTTTATATTTTGTACTATCAGCAGGATTAGTTTTTTCATAATAGAAATCCACATCATCATTTTCAAACATTGTTAAGCCATACGCTAAGTTTCTATTATGCCCTAAAAGAGGAAAAGGAATTCCTCCTAAATGATACCCATATTTTTCATAGGTTGGCGTACTTAAATGTGCCTCATACCAAACAGCAGGTTGCGCAAAACCTATATGTGGGTCATTCGCAAATAATACGGCACCATTTTTGGTTTTTTCTGGAGAAAGAACCCACCCATTACTCCCTTCAAACAAAGGTAAACTTATGTTTTTCAAAGCATTATAAACAGATACACTTACAGAGTTTTTAATTCCTTTTTTTGCTTCTAAAGATTCATGATTTTTTAACCAAACGGTACTAGTATCTACATTTATTTCTAAGTCCACTAAATAGGCTTCTCCCAATTTATCTTTAATGTTAGTGATTAATGGATCTGTTTTATGCGCCATGGCAAAGCTAAATGCCATATACCCCATAGTATTATACATATCTTCTAACCTAAAATTTTGTTTTTTAATTCCGGTTAAATAAAACTCTATTGGCGTAGGACCTTCTTTTATAAATTTATTTACACCTTCCAAATATGCATTAGATAATTTTACAACAGGGCTGTCTGCATCCAAACTAGCAACTGTTCTCTTTGTTGCTTCTTCTATATCTAAAGAGAGGAAAAATTTATCCGTAGAAATTAAATCTTTACCAAAAACTTCAGACAATCTTCCTGATGCAATTCTCCGCATTAGCTCCATTTGCCAAAGCCTGTCTTGCGCATGTACATAACCTAGAGCCCTATAAACATCTTCTTCTGTTTGCCCAAATATATGTGGGATTCCGTATTTATCATAATAAACCGATACTTCTTTTTCTAAAGCAGCATCTACTATCTTACCTTCATAATCTGGCTTAAGATGCCATATTATTAGATAGCCTATTAAAATTAACACACCTAACAACAGTAATATATAAACGGCTATTTTTTTAAATTTCACCATACTTATTCTCCAGATATGCCAGTAAGATAAAATTTATTAATCAAAAAAGCACCTAAAATGGTGCTTTAATGCTTTAAGTAAGGGGAACTATATTTTTTATTAAATTAATGTAAAAACCTTCATATAGGTATATTTTATTAACAACAAGTTAAAATACACTGATTAAATACTCTACAAATAGTACCATATAAAAAACTAAACCAAAAAATAACAATAACAGCACTGCTGCTTTTTTTAATCTTATCATTATAACACTACTTTTTATTAATAACGTAGTATTATTCCTACTTATTGTGTTTTATACTTAATATTCTGTAATCCTTCTTTTAGCCATACTTCATAAGTTGCACTATCTGAAGTTTGTATAGCCCTATTTATAACTTCTAAATCTGGAGAAAGCAACACATAATAAGGTTGTGAAGCTACATTAAAGTTTACATCTTGAAAAGTACCCCATTTCTCCCCTATTGTTTCTATTGTTTTTACACGCCCAGAATCGTATTTAAATTTAAACTGAGATTCTTTTGGTAATTCTTTTCTATCGTCCACATACAAAGAGATTAAAACATAATCTTCTTTAAGCAATTTAAACACTCCTGGCTCACTCCAGACGTTTTCTTCCATTTTCCTACAATTAACACATGCCCAACCCGTAAAGTCTAGTAAAACAGGTTTATTTACTTTTTTAGCATGTAAAAGACCTGCTTCAAAATCTTTAAAGCAATCTAACCCTAAAGGGCAATCGCTTTCTTGTTCAAAAACACTATAAAACTCTGGAGGAGGAAATCCGCTTAACAACTTTAAATTAACAATCTTAGCTGTTCCTAATACCAAATACCCCAAAAAAACAGCACTTGCTATTCCTGCAACTTTTCTTCCTGTAGATAATTTCTGCTTAGGGCCATCATGAGGGAATTTAAATACACCAAACAAGTATAAGGTTAAGAATAGCGAAAGAACTATCCATATTCCTAAAAATATTTCGCGTTTTAAGAATCCCCAATTCCCAACCAAATCTGCATTAGACAAAAACTTAAGAGCCAAACCTAATTCCAAGAAACCAAGAACTACCTTTACAGTAGTCATCCATCCGCCAGATTTAGGCAAGGAATTTAACCAAGCTGGGAACATTGCAAACAACATAAAAGGTAATGCTAATGCCACACCAAAACCTGTCATTCCCGCAGTTAAATTAGTAGCAACATCGCCATCTGCTAATGCAGTACTTCCTAATAACCCACCTAAAATTGGCCCTGTACAAGAAAAAGATACTATAGCCAATGTAACTGCCATAAAGAAAATTCCTAAAAATCCTCCTGTTTTGGTAGATGCACTGTCCATTTTATTAGCCCATGAACTTGGCAATGTTAACTCATAATACCCAAAGAAGGAAAAAGCAAAAAACACGAACACTATAAAAAATACTAGGTTTAACCACACATTAGTTGCTATAGTATTTAATATTTGTGAGTCTACAGAATCGAATAAATGAAATGGTAAGCTTAACAAAAAGTATATTACAATAATAAAAAAACCATATAATAGTGCTCCTATTATTCCTTTAGATTTGTTTTGCGCGTGTTTTGTAAAGAAAGAAACCGTTAAAGGAATCATTGGAAAAACACAAGGAGTTAACAAGGCTATTAATCCTCCTATAAACCCTAAACCAAAAATCATCCAAAGGCTAGAAGTATCTACACTAATAATAGCACCCTCCAAAATTTCTTTGTTTTTTAAATCTAGTTTTAATGCCGATGTCATTGCTAAACTTCGTGAATCCAATGTTTCTTCTGTTTTAACAATGGTTTCTCCGCTTAATGAAAAAGCAAAATTTTCTTCCCTATTCATGCAAACCTCTTTACATATCTGAAAAAAGAGCTCTACATTAATTTGAGAAAGAGACGGATTTAAAACTTTTATTTTTTGAGTAAAGACTGCTTTGTTTTTAAAAAAGGTTTCGTCTACTTCAAAAACGTCACTAAATTCTGTATATGTTTTATTTTCAACTGTCTCCCCTATTAATTCATAGTCTTTTCCTAAATTTGCAAAGGTAACCTCGGTTTTTAAAGGGCCACCATCTGGAGTATGCTGTGAGTATATATGCCAATCTTTTGCTATAGCACCTATAAGCACCAACTCATAATCCGTATCATTTATTTTTTTTATCTCTTGTTTCCAGATTACCGGATTCTCATCATCCTGTGCCAATCCAGAAAAAACAGTAACTACCGATACAATTAATAGAAAAATATACTTCATTCTTTTACTTTAAATTTTAAAACATGTTTTGTTTCTGAGGTTATTTTAAAACGATTATCTGCTCGTTTACCAATTACCCAAACAATTTGGTCATCACTACAAAGTAACCATTGACTTTCTTTAGACAAAACATCTATCTTTTCATCTTTAAAAAATTTGGATAACTTTTTCTTCCCATGCATACCAAAAGGATAAAAATAGTCGCCTTTTTTCCATTTCCTTATCGTTAAAGGGTATTTTAACGTTTCTTTATCTACATAAAGCGTGTTTAAAGAACGTTCTTCTACACTTTCTACTAGGCTAATATCCATTACTACAGGGTCTTTAACAGCATCCATACTTTCTTTAACAACAAATTCCTTATTTAGAACTTCCTCTAATGTTGTTAAAAGCAAATAGCCTCTATTTTTAACTAGTCTATGGGTTTTAGAATGAATTTCCTTACCAGACATAGCTTCTAATAAACCAGCTACATTTTGCCATTCCGTAAATCCATAGGATTTAAAAAGACCATATATATATCCTTTTAAAGGATGTAGTTCCTTAAGCTTCTCTATAGAAATTTTATACCGATTGTTTTCTGACAAAAACAAACTCCTCTTTACCTTACTCAAAGTATTATCTACAATTGCTGCAGTCTGCTCTAGATAGTGTTGGGTGTTTGTAAAATTATCTAAAAAAGTTGGGTGCAACTCTTTTAACAAGGGTACTATTTGGTGTCTTATTTTATTTCTTAAATACTTTGTATCTGCATTACTCTTATCTTCCCTCCATTTTAGCATATTGGTTTGGGCATATGCCATAATTTGCTCTTGAGAAAATGGAAGTAAAGGTCTTTTTATTACATCTGTATTATGCGGTATTCCTTTTAAACCATCTATACCTGAACCTCTAGAAAGATTAATTATAAATGTTTCCAAATTATCATCTGCATGGTGTGCAGTAACCAAATATTTAATAGCATTTTCTTGCTGTATCTTGGAAAACCAATCATACCTTAGCTCTCTAGCTGCAACTTGAATTGACACTTTATTTAAATATGAGTAATCAATTGTTTCAAAATTAGTTATATATATTTTTTTACCTATATTTAATCCTAACTTTAAAGCAAATTCCTCATCCTTATCACTTTCTTCTCCTCGCAACTTAAAATTACAATGCGCTAACTCAAAATCCAGATTGGCATTAACACAAAGATGTGCCAAAACAACACTATCTATTCCTCCGCTACATGCCAAAAGAAACTTAGATGTTTTTAATTCTGGAAACGATTTTTCTATATGGGTGTTAAATAATTCTTGCACAATACAAAGGTACTAAAGTCTTTTTGCTAATCCACGCTTTAGGTGCTTTCTAATACCTGGCGCATTGCTTTGGCTTTTAGAAGACATTCTTCATATTCTTTTTCTGGAATTGCTTTTGCAGTTATTGCTCCGCCCACAGCATAGGAAACATACTTTTGTGTAGCGTTATAAAGAATACTCCTAATAATTACATTAAAATCAAAGTCCTGCTCTGGCGTAATATACCCTACTGCCCCACTATAAACTCCTCTTTTAAAAGATTCTAACTCCTCTATTATCTCCATCGCGGACACTTTAGGCGCCCCTGTCATGCTTCCCATCGGGAAAGTTTCTTTTAACACCTCAACTATATTCTTTTCTTTAGGAATCTCTGCGGTTATAGTAGAAATCATTTGATGTACTTGCTCAAAAGAAAACACCTTACAAAGCTCTTGAACCCTTACAGAACCTTTGGTTGCACTTTTAGACAAATCATTACGCACCAAGTCTACAATCATTATATTCTCTGCTCTTTCCTTCTCATCTAAAGACAATCTATTTTTTAAGTCATTATCTTTTTTTTCATCTTTAGAACGCTTAGCCGTTCCTTTAATAGGCTGTGAAATAAGCTTACTTCCTTCTTTCTTTATATAACGCTCTGGAGAGGCAGAGAGCACGTACTTATCCTGAACCTTAAGATAGGTTGCAAATGGCGCTTTAGATATTATATTAAGCTTATTATACACTCTTAGAGGGTTTATTTCTGTATCTTCCGCATAAAACTCTTGACAGAAATTTGCTTCATAGATATCTCCTCTCTGAATGTATTGCAGCATTTTATTTACCTTTCTAAAATACTCATCTTTAAAAATACGCAGCCTTATCTTTATGTCTTTAGAATTTTCTTTTTTATCTTCTATTAACTTTATAGAATTTATAGTATCAAAATCTTCTTGAATTTCATCATCTACCATATTCAGGTAAATAAACTCTGCTGTATTCCCTATTATTCGTATAATTTTTTTTGGCTGATAAAAGTAAAGTTCTGGAAAAAGTAATCCATCATAATTATCTGAAAACAAACACTCTACATCATTTTTTAAATCATAAGACAAATACCCAAATAGCCAATCTTTAGTAGTGGCTTGGTATTCTTTAAAGTCTTCAAATGCATTAGCAGCATCAGTCACAAAAGCTGTTAATCCATCTACAGCCAATAAAGTGTCAAAAGAACTATAATTAGATGCGTGCTTATTACTATCTAACCAGGTAACCTCATCAAACTGTTGCGCCCATTGCAAAGCTGCCTTTTTAAATTGGCTTATATTAGAAATAGCATATGCTACTGTTTTTCTCAAATCTTAAGATATTTTACTCGATAATCAAGATTTAAATACTCCAACCTTGTTGCAATTAACATTCAATTACTTTTTAAATGATTGACGTGTTAACCTTAAGCTAACTTACTTAAAAATAAATTTAGAGCATCTTGATGCTGTTTTGCTAATTCTACATTTGTAATTCCCTTTTTAACATCAAAATTTACATGAAACTCTGGCAAGGAAAAAGTAACTACCACTTCTGCCCCCATTCTAGGAAGTGAATTTTCCACTATATTTAATGCACCAATAGCTCCTCTTTTTCCTGGCGATGTAGCCATCAAAAAAACTTTTTTATCCTCAAAACAGTTACGTTCTAATCTAGAAAGCCAATCCAGTACGTTTTTAAAATAAGCTGAAGAATTACCATTGTGCTCATTCACAGAAATTAGTACCCCATCAGCCTTTTGTATATCTTCTTTAAACTCTACCAAAGAATTAGAAAAACCATTTTCCTTCTCATAATCTTCACTATACATAGGAAAAGGAAAGTTTGCAAGGTTTAATAATTGAACAGAGTGCTCTTTTGCTTGAGAAACCGTATACTTTACTAATTTATAATTAATTGATTCTGAAGAATTACTGCCTGCAAATGCTAATATAGCTGCCATAGATATAGATTAAAGAGTTTATTCAACGAAAATAAAGTAAATACGCTTTAATTGCGAGTTTTTTACATATTTTTGCTGCAATAAAAAACCTAAACAATTGTTATTCAATAGAATAACCTAATATAGGGAAATGAATAAAAATAAGAAACGTCTTTATTTTATAGATGCCATGCGTGCATGGGCTATTCTTATGATGCTACAAGGGCACTTTATTGACGGCTTGCTAGATCCTATTTTTAGAGACAATACTAACATATTCTATTCTGTATGGAAGTATTTTAGAGGGATTACTGCTCCTGTCTTTTTTACGGTTTCTGGTTTTATTTTTACTTTTCTTTTAATTAAAAACCCCATAAAAGGGTTTGGTAATCCTAGAGTAAAGAAAGGAATAATACGAGGCTTACAATTAATTGGCATTGGTTATTTATTGCGAATGAACCTACTTGGTCTTTTATATGGAGAAATATATGATGCCTTCTATTTGATAGATGTTCTACACTGTATTGGAGTTTCTTTACTTGGTATTATAACTATTTACGTATTAACTAGTAAACAAAAAAGCTATGTATTCCCTACTGTCTTAGGCATTATTGGAGTTGCTCTTTTTATTTTTGAACCTATATATGCAAAATCCTCTTTTAGCTTTCTTCCACAATCAATGGCTAATTATTTTGCAAAATCTAGCGGTTCTGTTTTTACTGTAATACCTTGGTTTGGTTATACAGCTCTCGGCGGTTTAATATCTTTTTTGTTTAAAAAGTATAAAGAAAGAGGTGCTTTTTACCCTATTGCTATTATAGGAAGCCTTACTCTTGGAATTCTATTAATTTTCTTTTCTTCGGATGTATTTATGAATATATTCAATACTACAAATATTACCCTCTTTGCGTCTATCCATTACAACAACTACCTTTTTATACGTTTTGGTGATGTATTGGTTGTTTTTTCCATTTTTATGTTGGTAAGAAACTTTTTAACCAACAAGACCGTAATTAAGTTAGGGCAAAGCACCCTGTCTATCTACATTATTCATTTCATAATTTTATATGGCAGTTTTACAGGTTTGGGTTTATACCGCTTTTTTAGTAACTCCGTTTCCCCTACAATAGTAATTCTTGGTGCAATACTATTTATGTTTACATGCTCTTGCATTGCCTTACAATATGAAAGACATAAAGGAAACGTCACAAAAAGAGTTAGTATATTTACTGCAAAAAAAATCCGAGTTATAGAACCCGGATTAATACTATTTACAAAACTAGTAAAATCTTTTAGTTTTAAAGTCCTTAGACTTTTAGGTATTTTAAAGAATTAAGAATTTGCATTTATAATATCCATTTCTTCTTTAGAAAAATCTAAATTATCTAGAGCCTTTATATTTTCTTTTAACTGCCCCGATGAACTAGCACCCACAAGAACAGAAGACACTGCTGGCCTATTTAATAACCATGCTATTGCCATTTGAGAGAGTTTTTGCCCTCTTTTATCTGCTAATGCCGCCAAGTTTTTAATTTTCTCTAGATTAGCCTCTACCTGTTTCTTATCTAAATATGTAAAATTCTTAGCTGCTCTAGAATCTTTTGGAATACCGTTTATATATTTATTAGTAAGCATCCCTTGTGCTAATGGAGAAAAAGCAATGCAACCTACTCCTTTATCTTCTAAAGTATCCAAAAGTCCACCTTCTACACATCTATCAAAAATAGAATATTTGGCTTGGTGCAATACAAAAGGGGTTTTTAACTCTTTCAATATTACAGCAGCTTCTGCTGTTTCTTTAGGCTCGTAATTAGAAATACCTACGTAAAGGGCTTTTCCTTGACGTACAATATCCGCAAGCGCACCCATGGTTTCTTCTAAAGGGGTATCTGGGTCTGGTCTATGATGGTAAAAGATATCTACATAATCTAAGTCCATACGCTTTAGACTTTGGTCTATACTGGCGATTAGATACTTTCTAGAACCCAAATTACCATAAGGACCAGGCCACATATCATAACCTGCCTTAGAAGCTATAAATAACTCATCTCTATAACTTTTAAAATCTTTCTTAAAAAGCATTCCAAAGTTTTCTTCTGCGGAACCATAAGGCGGGCCGTAATTATTTGCTAAATCGAAATGCGTAATCCCTAAATCAAAAGCAGTTCTCAGAATTTCTCTAGCATTCTGTTGATTATCTACAAAACCGAAGTTATGCCATAGTCCAAGAGAAATAGCTGGCAATAAAACACCACTCTTTCCACAACGATTATACTGCATGGTTTTATACCGCTCAGAATCTGCCATGTAATTAGTTACACCCGATTTGTCATTTATTTGCATTTTATTATCGCTTTAGCGTTGGTTATAAAATCTTCCTATAAAAATATACTATTTAGATTAATTGTACATAATACTTATGCTGGAGATTATTTGGATTGATTCAAAATTAACATCAAAATACAAACCATATACTGAATTCTTCTATTTTTAGTGTTTTCAACAATAATTAAAACAACAACTACATGAGTGATAAAAAATTTACCCCTGTTAAATTAGCATTAGAAAAAGATAAAAGATACGCTTGGTGTACCTGCGGACATTCCGAAACTAATGTGTTTTGCGATGGTTCTCATAAAAAACACGAAAAACCAGGCTCTTTAGTTTTTCAGGTAGAAGAAGATAAAACAGCTGGGATATGCACTTGTAAGCTTACTAGCAACCCACCGTTTTGTGACGGAAGCCATAAAAACTAATATAAAAACTCCCGTCTATAATTAGACGGGAGTTTTTATATTAATTCCTACTTATATATGTAAAGCACGGTCTTCCGTAGCTGCTAACGCTGCTTCTTTTACAGCTTCTGCATACGTTGGGTGTGCATGACTCATTCTAGCTATATCCTCTGCAGATGCACGGAATTCCATGGCTACCACGGCTTCAGAAATTAAATCTGCTACACGTGCTCCTACCATATGCACTCCTAAAACCTCATCGGTATTTTTATCTGCAAGAATTTTTACAAATCCGTCAATATCCATACTTGCTCTTGCTCTACCTAAAGCTCGCATAGGGAATTGACCTACTTTATATGCTACACCTGCCTCCTTCAACTGCTCTTCTGTTTTACCAACAGCAGCAACTTCTGGCCAAGTATACACTACACCTGGAATAAGGTTATAATCTATATGTGGCTTTTGTCCTGCTAAAATTTCCGCCACTAAAGTTCCTTCTTCTTCCGCTTTGTGGGCTAACATAGCTCCTTTTATAACGTCACCAATTGCATATATATTAGATACATTGGTTTGCAAATGCTCGTTAACTGCTACTCTACCTCTTTCTTCTAGTTTAATCCCTGCTGCTTCTAAATTTAAGCCATCTGTATATGCATGGCGACCAACAGCTACCAAACAATAATCTCCTGTAAAAGTAACTTCTTCTCCTTTTTTATTATCGGCCTTAACCACAACTTCATTACCGTTACGCTCTACAGATTTTACTTTATGAGATAGTGCAAATTTTATTTTCTGCTTTTTAAGAACTTTTGTCAATTCTTTAGAACAAGCTCCATCCATTCCTGGAATAATACGATCTAAATATTCAACAACTGTAACTTCTGCACCTAAACGCTTATATACTTGCCCCAATTCTAGACCAATTACACCCCCACCAATTACAATCATGTGTTTTGGTACTTCTTTAAGTTTTAAAGCTTCGGTTGAAGTAATAACACGCTCTTTATCTATTTTAATAAAAGGTAAACTAGAAGGCTTAGAACCTGTTGCTATAATTGTATTCTTAGCCTCTATAGTTTCTGTTTTCCCATCTTCTTTTGTTATATTAATATTGGTAGCATCTTTAAAACTACCAATACCTTGAAAAACATCAATCTTATTCTTTTTCATTAAAAAATCAATACCTCCAGTTGTTTGATCTACCACCGCTTGTTTACGAGATATCATTTTTTCTAAATTCACTTTAACCTCTCCAGGAATTTCTATTCCATGTGTATCAAAATGTTTTATAGCATCTTCATAATGATGCGAAGAGTCTAGTAATGCTTTAGATGGAATACAACCTACATTAAGACATGTACCACCAAGTGTGGCGTATTTTTCTACTATTGCAGTTTTCATTCCTAATTGCGCACAGCGTATGGCTGCAACATATCCTCCAGGGCCTGAACCGATAACGGCTACATCATATGAACTCATAAAATTGTATTGTTTTTATTCTTAAACAAAATTAGTGTTATTTTCTGATTTTTAAACATCAATTGCTGTTGTATGCTTAACTTCATTAATAATAAATGTGCTTTGTGTGCTACCTATATTGGCAATTGCAGTTAATTTAGATACCATAAACCCACGATATGCTTCCATATCTTTTACATGAACTTTTAAAATATAATCATAATCTCCGCTAACATGGTAACATTCTGCAATTTCCTCTAGCTTTAATATTTCACGTTCAAATTGCAAAACATTATCCTTTATATGCTGTATTAGTTTTACATGACACAAAACCACAAATGCTTTGTTTACCTTTTTCTTATCTACTAAAGCCACATAATTAGTTACCACTTTGTTTTTTTCTAACCTCTTAACACGCTCATAAACGGCAGTTGTAGAAAGCCCTAGCTTATTTGCATACTCTTTATTAGTCTTTTTACTATCCTTTTGAAGCATAGCTAATAACTGCCTATCAATTTCATCAAACTTAAACATGTGATTTTTTCTAATTAAACAACAAATAAAGAACCAAAAATTAAATATAAACTATAAAACTAATTTATAATAGTTTTATTTTCTATAAAAAACAAAAACTATTGATAAAAATATGGTATATCTATATTTTTATAACATAAAAATAATATAATTATGTCAAATAACGCTTCTAACAATTTACAGGACTTACAATATTTTGGAGAATATGGTGGTGTTAACCCTTCTATTTCCGACTCTTCTACCTACACCTTTATTTCTGCAAAAACAATGTTCGATACTTTTGAAGGGAACACCGAAGGTTGTTATTTATATAGCAGACACTCTTCCCCATCAAATTTATATCTTGGAGAAGCATTAGCTGCTATTGAAGGAACAGAAACTGCCAATGTAACTGCAAGCGGAATGGGCGCTATTACCGCTGTAATTTTACAACTTTGTGATACTGCTGATCATATTGTTAGCAGCAGAACTATATATGGAGGTACTTATGCTTTTATGAAAAATTTTCTTAAAAAATTTGGGATTACTACTTCTTTCATAGACATTACAGATATTGATGCTGTTGAAAAAGCTATCACTCCTAAAACAAAAATGATATACTGCGAAAGTGTTAGCAACCCTCTTTTAGAAGTTGCAGATATTGAAGCACTTTCTAAATTAGCAAGAAAACACGGAATACCATTAGTAGTAGATAACACTTTTTCTCCGCTTACTATTGCACCTGCTAAATTAGGTGCCGATATTGTAATACATAGCTTAACTAAATTTATAAACGGAACTAGTGACTGCGTTGCTGGTGTGGTATGCGGCACAAAAGACTTTTGTTTGGCTTTAAAAGATGTTAATAGTGGTGCCGGAATGTTATTAGGAAGCACATTAGATAGTCTTAGAGCATCCTCCATCCTAAAAAATATGCGAACATTACATATACGCATGCAAAAGCACAGTGAAAACGCAAAATATTTAGCAGAGAAATTTGAAGAAGACGGACTTAGAGTGGTTTACCCTGGCTTAAAATCGCACTCAGGACATGAAACTTTAAAAAAGCAAATGAATAGCAAATATGGTTTTGGCGGTCTACTTACTTTAGATGTTGGCTCCTTAGAAAATGCTAATGCACTTATGGAAATGATACAAGACCAAAAACTCGGGTACCTAGCAGTGAGTTTAGGTTTTTACAAAACATTATTTAGCGCTCCTGGAACTTCTACTTCATCAGAAATACCAATGGAAGAACAAATAGAAATGGGATTAGGTGACGGACTAATACGGTTCTCTATAGGTTTAGATAACGACATAAAAAGGACTTATGAAATGATGAAAGCTTGCATGCTTCAACTAAATATTTTAAAGAAAAAGACAATTACTGCATAGAACTATTATCGAATTACCGTTTGTAGAACTGTATTCAAAATCGTAATATTACAAGGAAATCAAAAAAAGTTACATGCATAACAACAGCCTAAACCCAAATGGTCCTGAAAATGAAAATATTGTTGAAAATAAAGAGCTAAACATTTGGGAGGCATTAACTCCTGTAGTTTTCTTAATGTCTTTGCTCGCATACAATATTTTTTTTGCAGATGGTGAATGGCTAGGGGAATATTCTAATCAATTTATCCTGTTAATAGGCGGTTTCTTTGCTGCTATAATTGGTTTATTTAATAAAACCAATTTAAAAACTATGGGAGCAGAAATTTTAGAGAACTTAAAAAGTGTTCTTATACCTATAATGATTTTATTTTTAGTTGGCGCACTAGCTGGCACATGGCTGGTAAGCGGTATTATACCCGCAATGGTTTATTATGGTCTTAAAGTTTTAAACCCAGAAATATTTTTACCTGCATCTATACTAATATCTGCAATAATCTCTATTGCAACTGGCAGTTCATGGACCACTTCTGCTACTGTTGGCATTGCACTAGTTGGTATTGGCACCGCTTTAGGAATCTCTTCTGGCATGATTGCTGGCGCTGTAATTTCTGGGGCATATTTTGGAGATAAAATGTCTCCTTTAAGTGACACTACTAATTTAGCTCCCGCTATGGCAGGAACCGATTTATTTACCCATATAAAATATATGACATACACTACAGTTCCTACAATTATTTTAACACTAATTGTTTTTACCATTTTAAATCTAAATATTACCACATCTGGCGGTGCAGATGTTAGCGGTTTATTAACAACTATAGATACTACATTCAATATAACGCCGTACCTATTTATAGTTCCTATTATTGTAATTGCCTTAATACTATTAAAAACAAAACCATTAGTAGCTTTAGGAACTGGAGTTGCTTTAGCAGGTGGTTTTGCCATATTTTTTCAGGAAGAAATATTGAATACCTTATCAGAATCTAACGTTACTGCCGTATTCAATGCAATTTTTACAGATACTTCTATTGTTACAGATAATGAAAAATTAAATGACTTATTTAGTTCGGGTGGTATGAAAGGCATGCTTTGGACCATATACCTTATTTGCTCTGCAATGGTATTTGGTGGTATAATGGATGCTATTGGGGCTTTAGCAAAAATTACAAGTGCTCTATTATCTATAGCTACAAGTACTTTTGGACTCTTTGCCAGTACTGTTATAAGTTGCTTAGGTTTAAACACCATTGCAAGCGACCAATATTTAGCTCTTGTAATTCCTGGAAAAATGTTTAAAAAAGCATATAAAGATAAAAACCTTGCTCCAGAAAACCTCAGTAGAACTCTAGAGGACTCTGGTACTGTAACCTCTGTATTAATTCCATGGAATACATGCGGCGCCTATCAATCAGGAGTATTAGGTGTTGGCGTTGCTGAATATTTTATTTATGCTATGTTTAACTGGCTAAGTCCAATAACCACTCTTTTATTTGCTGCTTTTAATATTAAAATAAGAAAAATTATCTCCTCTAAAGCCTAAAAAGTAAGATTCAGAATAAAAAAACCACTAAAAATTACAGTTCTACATTTTCATAACCACTGAAAATTAACAAGTTACAAACAGCATTAATAAATACTATTATTCAATTAGAATTTATAATAGTTCCTCTATTTTTTTTACCAACCTAAATTCTAAATTTGCAGCTTAAATTTAACAGCATAAAAAAATAAAAAAATGGCGATCGTAGGTAAAAAATTCCCGAATTTAGAAGTAAACGCAATGAACGAAATGGGCGATACATTTAAATTAAATGTATTAGAAGAAGCTCAAAAAAATAAGAAGAAAGTATTATTATTCTGGTACCCAAAAGATTTTACTTTTGTTTGCCCTACTGAATTACACGCTTTTCAGGCTGCATTAGGAGAGTTCGAAAAAAGAAACACACTGGTTATAGGTGCATCTTGTGATACTGCAGAAGTACACTTTGCATGGTTAAACACTGCTAAAGATAATGGTGGTATAGAAGGTGTTACTTACCCTTTATTAGCAGATAGCAATAGAAATTTAGCTGCAACTTTAGGCATCCTAGATGTTACTAATGAACAGTATAATGAAGAAACAGGTGTAGTAACTGTGGACGGAGACAATGTAACATACAGAGCTACATATTTAATAGATGAAGAAGGTACTGTTTTTCATGAAGGAGTAAACCACATGCCTGTTGGTAGAAATGTAAATGAGTTTTTACGTTTAGTAGATGCTTACACACATGTTCAGGAAAAAGGAGAAGTTTGTCCTGCAAACTGGGAAGAAGGTAAAGATGCTATGCAAGCAAACTCTAAAGGTACTGCAGAGTATTTAGCTGCTCATGTAAACTAAAATTATACAAGCATGTTACTAGAATTAGAAAAAGACAATTTAGCAGAAATTATTGCCGATAATAATAATGTAGTGGTACAATACTCTGCTACTTGGTGTGGTAACTGCAGAATAATGAAACCAAAATTTAAAAAAGAAGCTTCTCTTAATGAAGAGGTTACTTTTATTTTGGCAGATGCAGAAAAATTTCCAGAGTCTAGAAAATTAGCAAACGTGGATAATTTACCAACTTTTGCAACTTTTGTAGATGGGAAATTTAAGAACCAGACACAGACCAATAAATATGATGTTTTAAAAGAACTTGTAAATGAAATTACCAGTAATTAAACACCTTACTAATTTTATTGAGGCTAATGACGAAGATTATATAGTAGAAACTATAGAAACTTTGGAAGACCTTACTGAGATTTCTTCGCTAAAAGATGAAGAATTAGATGTAATTGGCGAACTAATTTCTAATATGTATGGCGCTTTAGAAGTAAGTAAAGCCGTAAGAGAAGGTAAACCAAAAAAGGAAGCATTAAATGAATTTATGCAACGTGTTGTGGGTGCTATAGACTCATAATCAATTCCTAGTAAATTATTAAAGTCCGTTACTCTAGAGTAACGGACTTTTTATTTATAAAAAAGTTACATATCCCCTTAATATTTTTTAATTTCACAACTTAAACCATAAAAATACTATCATGGCATCAGTAACATTAAAAGGAAACGCATTAACAACTATAGGAAATTTACCATCAGCAGGTACTAAAGCTCCAAATTTTTCACTTACTAAGAACGATTTGTCTACCGCACAATTATCTGATTATTCTGGAAAAAAAATAGTTTTAAACATATTCCCAAGTATAGATACTGGCACTTGTGCACAGTCTGTTCGCCAATTTAACCAAGAAGCAGCAGAATTAGATAATACTGCAGTATTATGTATTTCTAAAGATTTACCTTTTGCGCAAGCAAGATTTTGTGGCGCTGAAGGAATAGATAAAGTAGAAGTTCTTTCGGATTTTAAAGATGGTAATTTTGGAAAAGCTTACCAAGTAGATTTTGCAGATGGCCCTCTACAACCACTACACTCTAGATCTGTAATTGTCATTGATCAAGACGGAACTGTAGTTTACAACGAGCAAGTTGCAGAAACAACAGAAGAACCAAATTATAAAGCAGCTTTAGAAGCCTTAATAAATGCCTAAAGAATCTTTTCTTGTAAATAGAATTAAAAGTGTAGGTTTTGCTCTTAAAGGCGCCTTCCTTTTAATAAGAACAGAAGCTAGTATAAAAATCCAGCTTTTTATTGCAATTGTAATGACTATTGCTGGATTTTATTTTAAAATTTCTAATCTAGAATGGATTTTGCAAATATTTGCAATTGGTATAGTAATGGGAATTGAAGGACTTAATACTGCAGTAGAAAAAATAGCAGATTTTATTCATCCAGAATTCGATGAAAAAATTGGTTTTATTAAAGATATTGCAGCTGGTGCTGTTATGCTAGTCTCTATTGCTTCTACCATAATTGGTCTTATAATTTACTTACCAAAAATTCTTTAAAAAAGAAAATAAACACCTTCAGAGGTAAATTCGTAATTTAGCCCTCAGAATAAAAGATTTCATGGCAAAAAAGGCAAAAAAAATAAAGCCAGCAAGCACTCCTAATAAAAAGGAAACATTTAAAATATCCCAACAAAATAAAATTTTGTTAGGTAGTATTTTTATTCTTTTTAGTATTGCCCTATTCTTCTCCTTTGTATCGTTTTACTTTACATGGCAAGATGACCAAAGTATGCTATCTGAATTTGCCAACAGAAATGAAAAAGCAAATAATTTACTTAATAAATTTGGCGCCAATATTAGTCACTTTTTTATATATAAAGGTTTTGGTATTGCTTCTTTAATAATTCCTTTTTTACTTTCTATTACTGGCCTTTATCTTTTTTTAGGATTAGAAAAAAAAGGTATTTTAAAAAAATGGATATGGGGTTTTATTTTTATCATCTGGATATCTATTGCTTTAGGCTTTTTTGCTATTAAACAACCACTACTAGGAGGTTTAGTAGGATATGAAATGAACGATTTTCTTCAAGATTATACCGGAAAAATAGGAGTTTTATTGCTACTATTATTTGGATTAATATTTATTTTGGTTCGTTTGTTTAAATTTTCTCCAGAAAATATAGCTTCTTATATAAAGAGTAAAAAACAATCTTTAGAATCGGACTTTAAATCTACCACATTAAAACCTTCTAAGGAAGAAATTGTTCCTATAGATAAAGGAGAAAAAAATATTGCAGTTCCAGATGCTTATACGCATAAAGAAGAAATTCCTTCTATCAAAAAAGAAATAAAATTATCGGATGATTTTGAAGTAACAGTACCAGAAGAAGAAAAAGAAGTTATAAAATCAGAGGTTCCAGAAGTTGCTATGGAAGTAGAAAAGGTGGTAGAAGAAAATGAGGAACCATCTAGCATTGCAAAAAAACTAGTCGAAGATTTTGGAGAGTTTGATCCTACTCTTGAGTTAGGAAATTATAAATTCCCTATCCTAGATTTATTAGACAAACACGGTACAACAGGGAGTATTACAATAAACCAAGAAGAATTAGAGGAAAACAAGAATAAAATTGTTGAAACTTTAAAAAACTACAAAATTGGTATTGCACAGATTAAAGCAACTATAGGACCTACAGTTACTTTGTATGAAATTGTACCAGACGCTGGTGTTCGTATTTCTAAAATTAAAAATTTAGAAGATGATATTGCTTTATCTTTAGCTGCATTAGGAATACGTATTATTGCCCCTATCCCTGGTAAAGGAACTATTGGTATAGAAGTACCTAATAAAAATTCTACTATAGTTTCTATGCGTTCTGTTATTGCCTCTAAAAAGTTTCAAGAAGCAGAAATGGAGCTTCCTATTGCTTTTGGTAAAACTATTAGTAATGAAACTTTTGTGGTAGATTTAGCAAAAATGCCGCATTTATTAATGGCGGGTGCAACTGGGCAAGGTAAATCGGTTGGTTTAAATGCCGTACTTACCTCCCTACTCTACAAAAAACACCCTGCAGAAGTAAAATTTGTATTGGTAGATCCTAAAAAAGTGGAACTTACTTTATTTAATAAAATAGAACGTCATTTCTTAGCAAAACTTCCAGATAGCGCAGAAGCTATCCTTACCGATAATGCAAAAGTAATTAATACCGTTAATTCTCTTTGTATAGAGATGGATGACAGATACGAGCTGCTTAAGAAAGCAATGGTTCGTAATCTTAAAGAATACAATCATAAATTTAAATCTAGAAAACTAAATCCCGAAGACGGTCACAAATTCTTACCATATATTGTCTTGGTTATTGATGAATTTGCTGATTTAATTATGACTGCTGGTAAAGAAGTAGAAACCCCTATTGCAAGACTAGCACAGTTAGCAAGAGCAATTGGTATACACTTAATTATTGCAACGCAAAGACCATCTGTAAACGTTATTACAGGTATTATAAAAGCTAACTTCCCTGCAAGAATAGCATTTAGAGTAACTTCTAAAATAGACTCTAGAACCATTTTAGATGCCTCTGGAGCAGACCAATTAATAGGCCGTGGAGATATGCTCTACACCCAAGGGAATGATGTAACTCGTATACAATGTGCCTTTGTAGACACCCCAGAAGTAGAAAAAATTACTGAATATATTGGTGCGCAAAGAGCATATCCAGAAGCACATGAATTACCAGAATATAGCGGAGAAGAGTCTGGCACAAGTCTTGATAATAACATATCAGAAAGAGACGCGATGTTCCGCGATGCTGCCGAAGTTATTGTAATTGCCCAGCAAGGTTCCGCTTCTCTTATCCAAAGAAAATTGAAATTAGGGTACAACAGAGCTGGTCGTATTATAGACCAATTAGAAGCCGCTGGTATTGTTGGCCCGTTTGAAGGTAGTAAAGCAAGACAAGTCTATGTGCCAGATATGATAGCACTAGAAGAAATTTTTAACAATGAAAAAAAATAAAATTATAATGAAGAAGATATATATAGCATGCCTAATTTTATTTGCAACTAATTTTGCAATTGCACAAAACTCTCAAAAAGCAAAAACACTTTTAGACCAAGTATATACTAATGTAAAAAGTTATAAAAACATTTATGTAGACTTTAAAATAGCGTTGCACAATTCTGAAGCTGGCATTAACCAAGAAACTAAAGGAAATGTAACTATACAAGGAGACAAGTACCTTTTTAACTATTTAGGCGCTAAACAACTTTTTGATGGTTCTAAAGTTTACACAGTTGTTCCCGAAAATGAAGAAGTAACTATAGAAAACAAATCAGAAGAGGAAAATACCGTTACTCCTTCTAAAATGCTAACTTTTTACAAAACAGGACATACCTATGATTGGGATATTTTACAAAACGTTCAAGGACGTAAAATACAATTCGTAAAAGTTACTCCGATAGAAACAAATACGGAAATACAATCTATATTAATAGGGATAGATGTAGGCACTAAAAACATTTATAAGATTATAGAAACAGGAAAAAACAGTACCAAAACTACAATTACTGTTAATTCTTTTAAAACAGACCAGCCTTTATCAAAAACCTTATTTACTTTTGACGAAAGTAAGTACAAGAATGACGGGTACTACATTATAAGAAATTAGAGCAATTGAGAATTCTAGACCGATATATACTATCCAGGTTCACCTCCAATTTTGTCAGTTCGTTTATAATATTGATGTTTATCTTCATATTTCAAACGATTTGGTTGTTTATAGACGATTTTGCTGGTAAAGGGTTAGACATTGTTATTATTGGCAAATTCTTACTATACCTAATGCCAGATTTAACAGAAAAGGTATTACCGCTTACCGTATTACTTTCTTCTATATTAACCTTTGGAACGTTTGCAGAAAATTATGAATTTGCTGCAATGAAAGCATCTGGTATATCGCTAGAAAGAGCTATGCTTAGCTTAATTGTTTTTGTAAGTATTCTTGGCATTGTTACTTTCTTTTTTGCCAATAGCGTAATACCTGCATCTCAAAGAAAAATATATAATCTCAGAAAAAATATAGCACAAGTTAAACCTGCTGCAATTATTGCCGAAGGAGTATTTAGTGATTTTGAAGGGATGAGCATTAAAGTAGACGAAAAATCTGGAGAAAACGACAAGTTTCTAAAAAATGTAATCATTCATAAAAAAACAAAATTAAACATCAATAGTACCGTAATAAAAGCAAAAAAAGGAGAATTAATTAGTAGTAAAGAGTCCGAAATAATACAGCTAGTACTTACCGATGGACATTATTATGAAGATGTACAAGCCAAAAAGAATAACAAAAAACTAAAATACCCTTTTGCCAAAGCTAATTTTGACACCTACACTATGAATATGGAGGTGCCAGAATTAAATAATGACGATTTAGAAGCCGATAGAGATGTTAGTACCGATAAAATGAAAAACGTTTCTAGATTAAATAAAGATATAGACTCTTTAAAGAAAGATAACTTTAGAATTGTTAAAGCGTTTTCTAAAAATATTTCCAATAGAATGGGAGTTTTCTCTAAAATAAAGCCAAAAAAAATACCAACAACTCCAAATAAAATAGAAAAAGAGCAATTTTTAAATAATATAAAAGATACCACTTCTATTATCCCGAAAATAGATATAACTGCAAATGATTTTAATACTATAGATTTATTTGATGATAGGCAACAATTACAAATACTAATTTCTGCAAAAAACAATACCAATAATATTTTAAATACTATTAGAGGTAAAAAACAAGAATTAGAAAAACGCTATAAAATATACAACCTTCACATACTATCCCTACACAAAAAGTTTGCACTAGCATTCTCCTGTATTATACTTTTCTTTGTTGGCGCACCACTAGGCGCTATAATACGAAAAGGAGGTTTAGGCTTACCTATGGTAATTGCAATAGTATTATTTCTAGTATATTACTTTATAGGGGTTTTTGCTGGAAACTATGCTAAGGAAGGTAATATTCACCCAATTTTAGGGGCTTGGCTATCTACTTTAATAATGCTTCCTCTAGGCGTATTTTTAACAAGAAGAGCTACAGCAGATAAAGGCATGCTCAATATAGGCGGTATTATTATAGATTTCTTTAAAAGAATAATTCCCAAAAAAAAACAAAAATTAGTTTCTGAATAATGACAAAGGAAAATAACATACAACTAGATACGATAGAAGAAGCTATTGAAGATATTAGAAAAGGGAAAGTTATAATTGTTGTAGATGATGAAAACCGTGAGAATGAAGGTGATTTTTTAGCTGCAGCAGAATTGGCCACCCCAGAGACCGTTAACTTTATGGCATCGCATGGTAGAGGTTTAATCTGTGCACCACTAACAGAAGGACGTTGTTCTGAGCTTGGATTACACATGATGGTATCTAATAATACAGACCCTATGGAAACTGCTTTTACTGTCTCCGTAGATTTACGTGGAGAGGGAGTCACTACAGGTATTTCTGCTAGCGATCGTTCTAAAACAGTTATTGCTTTAACTAAAAAAGATACCAAACCACATGATTTAGCTAGACCAGGACATATTTTTCCATTAGTAGCTAAAGAAGGTGGTGTTTTAAGAAGAACAGGGCATACAGAAGCCGCTATAGATTTTGCAAGACTTGCTGGTCTAAAACCTGCTGGAATTATTGTAGAAATAATGAATGAAGATGGCTCTATGGCAAGACTTCCACAACTAATGGATGTTGCTAAAAAGTTCAATTTAAAAATTGTTTCTATAGAAGACTTAGTTGCCTACCGTATGGAGCACGACAGTTTAATTACTAAAGAGAATGATTTTACTATAACCACCCGTTTTGGAGATTTTAGATTACGTGCCTATAGACAAACTACTAATAATAATGTTCATATTGCTTTAACTAAAGGAAATTGGTCTAAAAACGAGAAAGTACTTACCAGAATACACTCTAACTTAGTAAATAATGATATACTAGGAACACTAACTAGTAATCCCAACAAAAAGTTAGAGTTAATGTTTAATGCCATAAATAAAGAAAAAAAAGGCGCTATAATCTTTATAAATCAAGATTTAGAATCTATGAATCTATTGTCTCGCTTAATAGATTTAAAAGAACTACAAAAACAAGGCGTTTTTAAAGCTCCTCTTATTGAAATGGATTCTAGAGATTTTGGAATTGGCGCACAAATTTTACACAACTTAGATATTTCTAAATTGCGTTTATTAACCAATAGTGCTGCAACAAAAAGAGTTGGTATAATAGGTTACGGCCTAGAAATAGTAGAATACGTAAATTACTAAAACCTTATTCTAAAATACTTTTTAAGGCTTTAACCATTTTCCTTGCTCTTTCTTTTACTTCTTCAGTTGTCCAAGAAAGTTTAATTAAAGAAGAAACATTTCTACCCACCCACTTATCTGATAAAGAAAAATCTGATTTTGCATAATCTGGCAATTGCTCCTGTACTTCTTTTGGTAATTTCCCTAAAGAGGTTTGGTTTGTTAAATGTTCCCATTTTCTATAATAATGCCAATTATTATGAAACCAATAAAAACAAGCATCTACACCCTCTTCCCCTAAAGTCTTATGTGCTTTTTCTGCTAGTTCTTGTGTTGGTAAAAAGAAACTTAGAAACGAATAATTTTCTACTCCTCCTTCCGGTACTTCTCTAAAAACTATTTCTGGTATTGTAGCTAATGCATCTTTAATTATAGTATAATATTGTTCTTGTTTTTCTAAAAAAGCATCTAAACGCTTTAATTGTGCTATTCCAACAGCTGCATGCAATTCTGAAATACGATAGTTATATCCTAAAAACGGATGCGCTTCTGCACCCCTATCCTTCCCAACATGGTCGTGCCCATGGTCTGAGTAATGGTCTGCATTAATATAATACTTTTCATTATTTGTAACTACTGCCCCACCTTCTCCACTTGTTATTGTCTTTACAAAATCGAAAGAGAAACAACCTAAATCCCCATAACTCCCAAGTGGTTTCCCTTCAAAGGTTCCGCCAATTGCTTGACAAGCATCTTCTAGCAACAACAAATTATGCTTGTCACAAATAGCTTTTAACGCTTTTAAATCTGCCATAGAACCGCACATATGTACTGGCATAACAACTTTAGTTCTTGGAGTTATTGCTTTTTCTACAGCAGCTGGATTAAGAGTCAATGTAGCATCTACATCTACCAAAATAGGAACAGCTCCTAATGCCAAAATAGACTCAAAACTTGCAACAAAAGTAAATGTTGGCATTAATACTTCATCACCAGCACCAACCCCCGCACTTGCTAAAGCTACTGTAAGAGCAGCCGTACCGCTACTCACTAGTTGTGTATATTTAGACTGCATCCTTTTAGACAAAGCGCTCTCAAACTCTTTTGCTTTCCATTGTCCATTACGCATACCATCAAAACCATAGCGCATTAAAACCCCAGTTTCTAAAACATCATTTACTTGTTTCTTTTCTTCTTCTCCAAATAATTCAAATCCTGGCATACTGTTATGTTCGTTGGTTATTAGCTTTTAGCGATTATAAAAATTAAAAAACCCTACTTAATAATATAAACTCTTTACTCTATTTTCTATATTCTTTATAAACTCAGAACTCCTAACCTACTTAATAGAAATCACAGATTCCGACACTTCTTTTCTTACTTTTTTAAAATCTGCAAACATATCATCCTCTGCTCTTATTCCTATTGGCAGTACTAATACTGGTTCTAAACTTAGTGCTTCTAAGCCCAAAACATCTTTATAACCTTGCGAAATAAATCCTTCCATAGGACAAGAATCTATTTTCTCTATAGCACAAACAGTCATTAAGTTACCTAAAGCTATATACGCTTGATGTTTAGACCAAATAAAAATTTCTTCTTCTTTTTTGTTTTCAAAAGAAGTAAGCATCATTTTTTTATAAGGTGCTATAATTTCATCACTAGTACCACGAACATCTTGTACTTTATGAAAATATGAAGCAACCGTATTTTTCATTTCACTTTTTTCAACACAAAGCACTAAAACATGAGAAGCTTGACCCACTTGTGGCTGATTAAAAGAATGTGGCACTAAATTTTCCTGTATTTTTTTATTATCTACTACTACCATTTTTATTGGCTGTAAACCGTAGGAAGTAGCAGTAAGGTTAAATGCTTGCTTTAATTTCTCAATATTTTCATCGCTAATACGCTTTAAAGCATCAAACTTTTTAACCGCATAGCGCCACTCTAAACTATCTATTATATTACTCACTTTTATTTTTTTTATAAAACACTGCACTAAGGCTTTTTATACCAATAGAAAGAGCTATATTTATTAAACTAGCTTCACCTTATTACATTTAACAAAATTAACTTTATTTTCCTACTTACTTTCTTTTTAAAGCATAAAAAAAACCGCAATTAAAAATTGCGGCTCTCTTAACTAGTGTGCATAATTAGCCAACTACACCTAGCTCTTTTCCTATTTTTATAAATGCTACAATAGCTTTATCTATTTGTTCTGTGGTATGCATCGCGGAAATTTGAACACGAATTCGTGCTTTTCCTTTTGGTACAACAGGATAGAAAAAGGCTATAACATAAATACCTTCTCCTAATAATTTTGATGCAAATTCCTGTGCCAACTTAGCATCCATAAGCATTATTGGAACAATAGGATGCTCTCCAGGAGTAATGGTAAAACCAGCTTTTTCCATTCCACTTCTAAACCTTTTGGTATTTTCTTGAGATTTATAAATCAATGAATTGTCTATACTTACTTTATCTAAAACTTTAATAGATGCTCCAACAATGGCTGGCGCCAGTGTATTAGAGAACAAGTACGGTCTAGATTTTTGCCTAAGTATATCTACAATCTCTTTTCTTGCTGCTGTAAACCCACCAGAAGCACCGCCAAGCGCTTTGCCGTAGGTTCCTGTAATAATATCTATTCTGCCCATTACTTTTTTATATTCATGGGTTCCTCTTCCAGTTTCCCCAATGAATCCTGTGGCGTGACATTCATCTACCATCACCATAGCATTATACTTATCTGCTAGGTCACAAATTTCATCGAGCTTAGCAATTATACCATCCATAGAAAAAACACCATCGGTAACAATTAACCTTCTTCTTGCTCCAGATACCGCTTTTAATTGCTCCTCTAAAGAAGCCATATCGTTATTTTTATATCTATGGCGAGCTGCTTTACACAATCGTATACCATCTATAATACTAGCATGGTTTAGTTCATCTGAAATTACCGCATCTTCTGCCGTTAATAAAGGCTCAAAAACACCGCCGTTAGCATCAAAAGCAGCAGCATAGAGTATACAATCTTCCATCCCTAAAAATTCTGCCGTCTTTTTCTCTAACTCCTTATGAATATCTTGCGTACCACAAATAAAACGTACCGATGACAATCCAAAACCATGAGAGCGCATAGCATCTATACCAGCCTCTATAACTTCTGGATGTGAGGATAACCCCAAGTAATTATTAGCACAAAAATTTAAAACAGGCTCTCCTAGAGTAGTTTTAATTTCTGCCCCTTGCTTGGTCGTAATTATCCTTTCTTTTTTATATAAACCAGAATCTTCAATTTCCTGTAATTCTGTCTGAAGCTGGTTTTTAACTTTTCCGTACATAGTATTCTATAATTGTGAATGTAAATCATATTTTTTCTTTAATTCCGTTAGCATCTCATTACTAATATCATCTAGCCTATAATGTGGCTCCCAATGCCAGTCTTCTTGTGCTTGGGTGTCTAGAATAGAACATGACCAACTTTGCGCAATAGCCTCTCTATAATCCTCTTTATAGGTTATTTTAAAATTTGGATACCATTTTTGAATAGACTTCGCAACCTGCTCTGGTGTAAAACTCAATGCATTTAAATTGTAAGAAGTCCTTGTTTTTATTTGATTTTTAGGTGTTTCCATTAATTCTAAGGTCGCCCTAACGGCATCTGCCATAAAAATCATTGGCAACGCGGTATTCTTTTTTAAATAGCACTCAAAAGGTTTTCTTTGTACTGCTTTATGATAAATATCTACTGCATAATCTGTTGTACCTCCACTTGGTAAAGATTGATGCCCTATAATACCAGGATAGCGTAAAGACCTAACATCTAAACCATATTTTGTAAAATAGTAATTTGCCCATTGTTCTCCTGCAACTTTACTAATACCATAAACAGTTGTTGGATTTAAGCAAGAATCTTGCGGTGTATTAAATTTTGGAGCAGAAGTGCCAAAAACAGCAATAGAACTTGGAAAAAACACCTTACTTACCCTGTATTTACGTGCTGCTTCGAATATAGTAAAAAGCGATTTTAGATTAATATTCCAAGTTTGTAAGGGTTGCTCTTCTCCCTTTGCAGATAAAATTGCTGCTAAATGGTAAATTTGCGTAATAGAATATTCTTCTATTATTTGCTCTACTGCTACTTTATTTGTAGCATCTAAAGAAAGTAATACATTTTCTTTTTCTGGTTTAACATACAAATCTGTAGCAATTACATTAGCTACGCCCTTAAGTTCTTGCAATGCCTTTACTAAAACCGTACCTAACTGTCCGCCTGCTCCAGTAACTAATATTTTATCCTTTTTCAATAGGTACTATTTAAAGCACAAAATTACATTTTTAGTTATTTATGCAAATAAATATACTGCATTCAATTAAAAATTAAGTAAATTTATCTTTAAGTTTGATTTTAAAACATATTTATTACTTTTAAAATCTGTTTTTTAATCTTTTACAACTAAAAATAACTGTGATGGAGCAAATAGACGAAACCGACCTTAGGATTTTACAAATTCTACAAAAAGACGCTAAGAAAACAACTAAAGAAATTGCACAAGAGCTAAATCTTACAGCTTCGCCCATTTATGAACGTATTAGAAAACTTGAAAAAAGAGGTATTATAAAAAAATATGTGGCTTTACTAGACCAAAGCAAACTAAATATACCAGTTACTGCTATTTGCCTAGTATCACAACGGTATCATAATGAAGGATTTATAGAGAAATTTGAAGAACAAATTAAAAACCTAAAAGAGGTACAGGAGTGCTACCATATGGCTGGTAAGGTCGATTTTTTCTTAAAAATAAATATTGAAAGCCTTGCTGCCTATCATGAATTTGTACGCACCAAACTCTCTAAAATTTCAAATATTGGGGTTTTAGAAAGCTATTTTGTTTTAAAAGAAATAACAGCAACTACAGAATACCCTTTTTAACCTCCAATACATCAAAAAAAATATAATTACCTATAAAAAAGTAGATTAAAGCAGTATATTACGCTGTTTTTTGTACTTTATAGGTACAAAATAAAACACTAGAAATTTAAATACTGTATGCCTACCAAAGAACCTGGCCATTATGTTTTACTAACGGATGACAATACGTATTTTGTAGAATACTTATTAGGACACCTAGAACTTAGCCCAAGCATACACCAAGCCATGGTTTTTGAGGATAATGAAACTGCCTTTAATTTTCAGAAGTATTTACGAGAAAAGTGTAATCTTGTTACTTCGGTAAATACATTTATAGACTAATATTTTTCTGCTTTTTACGAACTACAAGAGAGCATTGAACATCCCACTTTATTTCTTGCCCACTCTGGGCGCTTTGCATACCACTTAGTATATTCTGGCTGTTCCTCATAAGGTTTCAATAACATAGTAAACAATTCATTAAGAACACTATAATTTCCTTTATCTGAAGCATCAATTGCAAGCTGTGCCATATAGTTACGCAGCACGTATTTTGGGTTTATTTTCTGCATTTTTTCTATGCGTTCATCTGCAGACAGAGCTTCTTTCTCTAATCTTTCCGCATAGACTGTAAACCACAAATTCCATTTTTCTTTTAACTCTTCTGTAAGTTCTTCTAGGGTGTAAAAAGCTTCTTTAACGATGTCCAATCCTTCTAACGGAGCGTCTAATTTAAAGGCTGCCAACTCTCTATAAAAGATGGTCATATCAGTCTCTGTTGCTTGTAAAAGTTCTTGTAAGCTGTGTAGCAATTTTACATCTCCGCTTTGGCTCGTAAATACCCCAATTTTAGAAGCTAACATCTCTTGTTCTTTAGCATCATAGGTAGTACTAAAATTATGCAGTATTTCTTCCAAGCCTTCTGCTTCGCCAATTAAAGGATATATGGCATTTGCTAATTGGTACAGGTTCCATTGCACCACTTGTGGCTGATTTCCATAGCGGTACCGTTTATTCTGGCGGTCTGTGGTATTGGGTGTCCATCCTAAATCATAGCCCTCTAACCAACCATAAGGTCCATAATCTATAGTAAGTCCTAAAATACTCATATTATCGGTATTCATAACGCCATGCACAAAACCAACTCTTTGCCAATGCAACACCATTTCTAAACTTTTGTCTGCTACTTCTTTAAAAAAAGCAACATAAGCCTCTTTAGAAGGCTCTCCTAAATGCGAATAAAAATACTTTATAGTATAATCTGTTAATTTCTTAAGGGTAGCAATATCATTCCTAGAAGAAAAAATTTCAAAATTTCCAAAACGTATAAAACTTGGCGCTAGCCTTGTAACTACGGCTCCTTTTTCATAAGCCGTATTGCCATTATATAAAACATCTCTAAGCACTTTATCACCTGTTAGCATTAAAGACAATGCTCTTGTGGTTGGTACTCCTAAATAATACATGGCCTCACTACACAAATATTCTCTAATAGAAGAGCGTAAAACTGCCAAACCATCTGCATTTCTAGAATACGGGGTTTCCCCCGCACCTTTTAACTGCACCACCCAACGTTTATTTGCTTGATCTATTTCTCCTAAATTAATGGCTCTACCGTCTCCTAATTGTCCTGCCCAATTACCAAACTGGTGTCCGCCATAGCACATAGCATAGGGGCTAGAATTAGGAAGTATAGCATTACCACTAAAAACCTCTAGAAAGTCTTTTTTATACGTTTCTTCCTCAGAAATACCTAACGCTTGCGCCATAGAAGGTACAACATGCAAAAGCTCTGGTTTTGCTGTTTTTTTAGGCGTAACATAAGAAAAACAAGCCTCAGGAACTTGCCTCCTAGTATTTTCTTTAATAGGATCTGCAGGAAGCTCTTTAGAAAAGGTGTTTTTTAGATTTAATTTCATAAAACAAAGGTACGGAAGTAATTTTTTAAGTACGTAAACTACCGTTAAACCTTTGATTAATAAGCACACAAAAGGAAAAACCTTAGATTTTGTAAAAAAATATTTATAAAAAAGAGAAAAAGTCTTTATAAAAATAAAAAAGCTTTCTATATTTGCACCCGCATTCAGCAAATAGCTGATGAGGCACTCAGGAGAAATGGCAGAGTGGTCGAATGCGGCAGTCTTGAAAACTGTTGAGGGTCACACCTCCGGGGGTTCGAATCCCTCTTTCTCCGCCAAGATTTATTCAAAATCGACGAAAGTCCTGTAAACTCAATGTTTATGGGACTTTTTATTTTACCCAAAACATCAAAATATGTATTAAATACCATTCTGTTGGTGACCTATTAGGTGACCTTTTTTAAACCTTAATTAGGTCACCTAATTGTTTGTAACTATTTATAAATCAGCATAATATATCAATTAAAAGACCTCGAAATTTTGTAAATTAATGTATAATTAAAGGTCACCAGAATGAACAAAACATTTGGATTATTATTCTACTTAAAAAAAAGTAAAGTAGATGCACAGGGCAAATGCCCTATTTACCTACGTATTACCATAGATGGTAAGCGTACAGAGATTAGTACAAAACGTACCATTGAGATTGAGAAATGGAGCATTGAAGCCAATAAAGCTATTGGTAGAACAGAAGATATACGAGAACTAAATGCCTATTTAGATTCACTTACTACCAAAGTATATCAAAGCCAAAGAGACTTAGTTCAAGATAACAAAGAGGTTACTACAGAAACCCTCAAAAACAAGTTTTTAGGCGTTGAGGAAAAACAAAGAACACTTATAACCATCTTTAAAAATCACAACAAGCAAGTTGAAAAATTAGTTGGTAGAGAGTTTTCGGCAGGAACTTTAGAGCGTTATAAAACCGTATGTAAGCATCTGCAAGATTTTATGCAACATCAATACAATGTAAGTGATATACCAGTAAACAGAATAGACCACAAGTATATTACAGATTTTGAGTTCTATTTAAAAACCGTTAGAAACTGCGGACACAATAGTACAATTAAGTATATCAAGAATTTTAAAAAAATAGTACGTATAGCAATAGCAAACGATTGGATTAAAAAAGACCCATTCCTCAATTATAAAGTCCGTTTAAAAGAAGTAGAACGTCAATTCCTTTCAGAAGAAGAAATACAAACTATGCTCGAAAAAGAATTACATACCAATCGTTTAGAGCAAGTAAGAGATATTTTTATATTCTGTTGCTTTACAGGTTTAGCATATAGCGACGTTAAGAAGCTATCAAAAGATAATTTGGTATTTGGTATTGATGGCGATAAATGGATAAAGACAAAGCGAACTAAAACCGATACACGCAGTAATATTCCACTACTTCCAACCGCTTTAGAGATAATAAAGAAATATGAGAACCATCCAGAGGCAGTTACAAAAGGCGTATTACTTCCTGTATTAAGCAATCAAAAGTCTAATGCCTATTTAAAAGAGATAGCAGACTTGTGTGGTATCAACAAAAACTTAACCACCCATTTAGCTCGTCATACGTTTGCAACTACTGTAACATTGTCTAATGGTGTGCCAATGGAATCCGTAAGTAAAATGTTAGGTCATAAATCACTAAAAACAACACAACACTATGCTAAAATATTGGATAGAAAAGTGAGTGATGATATGGCAATTTTAAAACAAAAGTTTGCAGATAAGAGTATTGTTGACGATTCCAAAAGAATAGCTAATTAGAACATAAATACAGAATATATAAGTATATGCTTATACCCTTGTTTTTACAGGGGTTTTTCTGTTGAAAAAAGAGCCCTTTTTGTTTACAACTGTTTATAACTTCATTTTATAAAAACATCAAATTGTCGTAAATTAACACAATATAAATCAGGTGTTTACACCTTTTAATACATTTTAATATAGAATGACATTTGAAGTAATTACAAAGGATGATTTAAAGACTCTAAAACAAGAAATCATTACAGAACTTAAGACAATTTTAGGAAGCCAAAACGAGCAAAAAAAGTGGTTAAAATCAGCAGACGTACGTGAACTATTAAATATTTCAGCAGGCACGTTGCAGAACTTACGAATCAACGGAACATTACCCTATACCAAAATGGGTAAAACAATGTACTATGAGTATGATGATGTAATCGGAATTTTAATCCAAAACAAAAGTGCATAATGAGATTATACATACCAGAGAATTTGGATGTCGACCAATTGATGTATGATAATCCACCGAATTTTAAAAAATACGGATGCAAAAGAGATAAACTACTTTATATTATTCACTTAATAAATGCGCTACCTCTTTATAACAAAGATTTGATGTTTGATGGCTTTGTTCCATTAAACTCTAAACTCTTACAAGATAAAATATCCAATTATAAGGAGTACATAGATTATCTATTGCACGATTTAAAAATAATTGAGACTGATGGGCAATATATACCAGGTTTTAAATCCAAAGGGTATCGATTAGTAGATGAATACAATACAGCAATTACTTCCACAGTAGTAACAGATTTTACGTTTTACAGAAAACTAAAAGTAGAACGAAATAATAGAGAAGTATCTGTTAAGCATCTTGACTATTTAACAAAGTGGTTTAATGACAAGTTAGAAATTGATATTAATTACGTCAATGAATTTTTAGCACAAGAATTTGAATTAAAAGATAATAACGAGCAGTTAAAAGACTATGACAGAAGTCGAAAAAAATTCAAAGAACCTATATCACAATTAAACCACGCAAAAATTAGCGCAGAAAAAATTAGTCGTGAAGAATACTATTTGTTGCACGATGATAATGTGTATCGTTTTCATTCCAACCTTACCAATATGCGAAGCGTTATCAGAAATGCAGTAACGTATGATGGCCAAAAATTAATTTCAATTGATATAAAAAATAGTCAACCTTATTTAAGCACTATATTGTTGAGTCGCTCGTTTTGGATTGAGCAAAAAAATGAGCCAAATGCACCAAAAGAGTTATCAATCACATTCGATAAGCCCAAAAAGTCGCTATTTTCTTCTTTTAATAATATAAATGATAATATTTATAAAGTTGATGGTAGGATTGATGATAGATTGAATATATCACATATTAAAATCCACGATACTGATTCTTACATTATGTTAGGAGATATTGATAAAGCACTTATGAGTAGTGAGTTTAGTCAGTATATAAATCTTGTGGTGAGTGGTACTCTTTATGAGTTTTTAGAGCACCGTTTTGGTGTGGAATTGGGAGAAACATTTGCTAACCGTAAAGAGGTTAAAACAGCAGTATTTCAAGTGCTATTTACAGATAATAGATTCTTGGGGCAAGAGGATGCCAAACCAAAGAAAATGTTTAAGGAGATGTTTCCATACGTCTATGAGGTGTTTAGACAGATTAAGAGTAAAGACAAAACATTACTTCCAAGATTGTTGCAGAGTATTGAGAGTTACTTAATGATAAATGTTATAGCAAAGCGTATATCAGTTGAATATCCAGATGCACCAATATTTACAATACACGATAGTATTTCAACAACAGCAGAATATGTTGATGTGGTAGAAACTATAATGAAAGAAGAATTATCCAAAGCTATTGGTCACGCACCTAAATTAGCTCGTGAAGAATGGTGTAAAAGCAATATGATAAAGCATCTTGAAACTTTAAAGGAGAAAGCAAAAGTTGTAGCATAAATAACCCAACACAACCCAAGAAACCCAATGGGTTATTGACTTTAAAAATTTACTTGGAAATATTCCTAATTACCACAAAAAAGATTTATATTTTTAGGGTTTTTAAATTAAATATCACCTTTTAAGAAGGTCAAAATAATATATGGCGCATACATACGAACAAAGATTCTTTTCTGCATTAAAGGATACATTTATAGGTCAACCAATTAAAGGTAAATCTGGGTACGTTAACTTAATGGATTTAAAGGCACAATATTTTTCTGAAATAGAGCCTTACATTCAAGAAAGTATTGATAAGATTATAAAACCAGATTTTCGAGAAGAGCTATTTGAGAAACTTTATACTTTTTTTGATTGTTATTTAAATGAAACAGGAACGGTTTTCTTTGCTAAATCACAACTACATAGAAACCTTTATGAAAAAGTGTATTCAGACCGTGATGATGTTTCACTATTTTGGAAAACTCAAAAATTATATTACGTTAAATCAGAAGCGAACTATGATGACCTTCAAACAGAAGTTAACGGTGTTAAAATAGTTTTTGATGCATCAGAAATAAAAAACACTAAAGGAAACGAAAAGAAATCTCTTCAATTTCATTTAGTAAAGGCGGAAAATAGCGAGGTAGTTTTTAAAATAAAGTATCAAGAAAGTAATAGTTATGACCGCATTAAAGAGTATTTAGGCATTGACAAAAATAACGATATTTTAGATACTTGTTTTGAAAAATATGGGGAATCACTTCACGGTCAAGTAGCATTTGATAAATGCGAATTAGACAAAGATGTTTTTACTACTAAAGGCGATATAAGAAAGTGTATTAATATTGAAAATATTGATGATGTAACAAATACAGCTAAAGTATCTTATACTATTTCTAATTTTGATTTAACACTAAAATATCTAAACAAAAAAGGGATAATATTATATGAAGATGATGTAAAAAAAATATTTACCATTTACAAAAGACAAAATGAGATAGATTATTTTATTCATAAAGATGCTGAAGGTTTTTTAAAAGAACAATTTGATATTTATGTATACAATTGGTTGTTTAATGATTTAGAAACCGATTTTGATTCTGCAACTGTAAAGCGTATGCAAGACATCAAAAAGATTGCACATAAGGTTATTGAATATATTGCTCGTTTTGAAGATGAATTAAAAGCAATTTGGGAAAAACCTAAATTTATTCGTAACTGTAATTATGTCATTACTTTAGATAAATTAGCAGGTAATATTCCTTTAATAAATAAAATTATAGATAGTGCTGGTTGGGATAAACAAGTGGATGAATGGAAAAACTTAAAAGAAGAATGGTTTAATGATAAAGGTGAATTAGAAAAGAAGGAATGGAAAGAATTTGATTTTGCCTATAAAGAAGGTTTTAAATCTAACATAATTAACGACGACAAACTAAATTTAGAATATCAATATTTACCTATAGATACTATACATTTTAAAGAATATAAGTTTGAAATATTAGGAGAGTTAGATGATTATGAAAATCAAATAGATTTGATTCTTGCAAAAACTGATAATTTTCAATTACTACAAAATTTAAGGAAATTATATAAAGAACAAATTCAGCAAGTCTATATCGACCCACCTTTTAACACGGGTAGTGATTTTGCATATAAAGATGCATATCAAGATGCCTCTTGGTTAACTTTAATGTTTGACCGTTTAGTCCTTTCTAAAGAGTTAATGAAACCAGATGCAACATTTTATCTTCATCTTGATGAAAATGCAAATTTTTTAGGAAGAACACTATCTGATATAGTATTTGGAAAAAGTAATTTTAGAAGAGAAATAATATGGGATATTCAAGTTTTATCTGGCTATAAAGTGAAAGGTGCTGAAACTAACTGGATTTTAGGTCATCAATCAATTTATTTTTATTCTAAAAACAACAAATATAAATTTAACAAACTTACCCAACCACAATCATTAAAATATTTAGAAAGTTTTAATAAAACAGATGACGACGGCAGACTTTATCAAGTTGCTCACGGTAGGAATATTTACAGAGATGAAGTTGAAGAAAAAGGGAAACCTTATGGAGATGTATGGCAAAACATAAAGGATTTGATTGATGTTGAGAGACCTTTTCTTGATGTGTGGAAAGAATTAGTTCCAGCAGTTGATGAAAACTTACCATTTAATAATGTATGGTCTGATGTTATGTCTTTTCAGCAACAACCAACATCAGCAGAAAGAATTTTATTTGATACTCAAAAACCAGAAAAATTACTTGAAAGAATTATTAAATCTGGTACTGACAAAAAGGATATTGTTTTAGATTACTTCGGCGGTAGCGGTTCAACTATTGCTACATCTTTAAAACTTGGAAGAAAAGCTATTTCAGCAGAACAAAATGAGTATTTTTCTGGTGTTATTGTACCGAGAATTAAAAGAACATTATTAGGTCATAAAACCGTAGTTTCTATTGATAATAATTATGAAGGCGGTGGAATACTATGTTACTATGAATTAGAACAATATGAAGATGTTTTAGCCAAAGCAAAGTTTCAATGGCGAGGTGTAGAAGGAGAAAGTCAAGTAGAGCAATATAGCTTTATGCAAGATGAAAAATTATTAGATGCTATAGATATAGATTATAAAAGTGAGAATGCTAAAATTGTTTTTGAAAAATTATATCCAGATGTAGATATTGCAGAAACCTTATCAAATTTATCAGGTAAACATATAAAACAAGTTTTTGAAGATAAGGTAGTGTTTAAGGATGGTACAGAGGTTATTTATAATGAAATGACTTTTGAAAAACATCCTTGGATTAAACCATTAATCTGGTGGAATAGTAAGAAATAGCAGTATGGCAAAAATAATTTTAGACAAATTAGTAAAAAATACACCTGCTAACTTACCAGAATTTTATAAGAATTTAGATAAGGAGTCATTTGGTATAGATTGGCAGTTGCACGACTACCAACAAGGAGCATTAAAAAATGTTTTAAATATGCTTTTTTATTATTTCAATGAAAAGGACAAATTAAAAGAACATTATCAGTCACACATAAATGAGCAATGGGCAACAGAGATAGCATACACAACTGAAAACACTCATTTCAACTTATTAAATCAATATTATAAAGCTGTAGATGGTGCAATAAATTTTGAGCAGTTTATTAATAGAGCATCTTTATGGATGGCTACAGGTTCAGGTAAAACATTAGTTCTTATAAAACTTATTGAGTTTTTATACCAGTTGGGTACAAATGGTGATATACCTAAAAATGATATATTAATTTTAGCACCAAAACCAGAGATACTTAAACAAATTAAGGAACATATTGACATTTACAATAAAAATGGTACTGTTAAAATCAATTTAAAAGATTTAAGAGAGTTTGAAAAGTCAAAACACTTACAACCCTCTTTATATGATACTAATGAAGTTACAGTTTTCTATTATAGAAGTGATAATATCACTGATACCGACAAAACAGAATTATTAAATTATGAAACTGTTCTGAATGATGGTAAGTGGTATATCTTATTAGATGAAGCACATAAAGGTGATAAACAAGACAGTGTTAGACAAGCATACTACTCTGTTTTAGCGCACAAAGGCTTTATATTCAATTTTTCTGCAACATTTACGGATACAATAGATATTGTAACAACTGCTTATAACTTTAACCTTAAAAAGTTTATAGAGAGTGGTTATGGTAAACATATTACTATTAGTGGAGAGGAATTTAAAGATTGGAAAAAGAGTAAAGGTGAGTTTAGTGATAGTGAAAAAACAGCAATGGTTGTAAAATCATTATTAGTACTAACCGCTATTAAGAAAGAAGCAGAAACAATAAGAAAACATCATCCAGATTTATATCACAATCCTTTGCTTATTACTATTGCTAATGAGGTTAATACTATAGATGCTGAATTGAAATTATTTTTTAAACAATTAGGTATTATTTCTTCAGGTGTTTATGATTTAGAATACTCTATTAACGAATTAAAAAGTGATTTATTAAGTAATAAAGAATATCAATTTAATACAACTGAAATACCATCCTGGTTTATTCAGGTTATAAATGACATTACCAAAGAAGATATTTTAAAGCACGTTTTTAATGCTTCATCACACGGTAAAATTGAATACACGAGGATTTCAAATAATAGTCGTGAAGTAGCATTTAGAATGAAAACAGCAGAGACAGGGAAGCATTTCTGTTTACTTGTAGCTTCTGACGCAACAAAATGGAGTGATAATGTATTAGATAATTATGAATATACAGAAACACCATTAACACGTTCATATTTTAAAACTATTAATAGTGTTGATAGTGGTATTAATATACTTTTAGGCTCACGTATTTTCTCTGAAGGTTGGGATAGTAATAGACCAAACGTGGTAAACTTTATTAATATTGGTGTTAGTGATGATGCTCAAAAGTTTGTATTACAAGCTATTGGTAGAGGTGTTCGTATTCAACCAGTAAAAGGCATTAGGAAAAGGTTAGACCATATAAATAGCCCTGCAGAAACAGAAATATTAAAAAGATTTATAGACATAAAAACTAAAGCGTCAATCCTAAAACGCAATTTACCTTTAGAGAGTCTTTTTATTTTTGCTACTAAAAAAGAGGTAATTAAAAACATAACGGACAATCTTAATAGAGAAAAGGATGCTGACGATTGGAAAGTTATTAAACATATAACAAAGACAGATATTAGTAAGGAATTACTTATACCTAAATACGTATTGTCAGATGCTGATATTCCAGCTTATGCAATATCTAAAAATGAATATAATGAGTTGCTTTGTTTTATCGGTAAAGATGAAAGTCCATTAGATAAGATTCTTTTAATGCAAACACCAGATAATGTTTCTAAAACGATGGTTTCTACACTTTCAATAATTAGAGACAAAGATAATTTTAAATTAGAAAAAAGCATCTCTGGAAGGTCTGTAATGGATAATCTTTTATTGTTAAATAAACATTTTCATCAAAAACCTAAAAAGTTTAAAGAGTTTCAGCCTCTACTCACAGAAATAAATCATTACGATAAATTTGAAGTTGCAAATCTTCCTGACGATGAATTATTAAATTTAGAAGAAAAAATAATAGAAGCATTAAATGGTTCTGGTAGTGAATATAATTCCGTTCAAGAAATAGAGTTAGCTTATAAAAGCGGTGATATTGACTTTAGCGCAGTACAAGAACAATTGGCATTATTTAATAAGCCAAGTAATGATACTTATACCTTTAACGAATATCATTTAGATATAAATACAGACTTTCTTGCTGAACACTATTACAATCCTATACTTTTAACTACCGATGCTTACAAACATTTATTTAAGCATATTATTTGGGTTCCTTCTGAAATAGAATTTCTAACAGAATTAAATAATAATAAAAATATATTATCTAAATATGATTGGTGGTACTTCTCTAAAATAGACCAAAATACCGATGATGTTTCTATACCATATTACGATACTGATGAACAAGAATATCGTAACTTCTTTCCTGACTTTATTTTTTGGTTAAAAGTAAAAGATGAAGAAAAGTATATTGTAAAATTTATAGACCCAAAAGGTAATAAACAAGGTATTGGTAACGCTGAAGATAAAACTAAAGGTTTTGTAAATACTTTTGATTTGGATGAAATTAAATATAATGATATAGATGTAGATGTAGAGCTTCATTTTTACAATGAACCAACTGGTGTTCCTGCATCTGTTGCAAGCTACTTTACTAAAGATTTTAATAAGATGTTTTAGTTATGCATCAACTCACCAAAACAGATTTTAAGTATTATTTAGATTGTCCAGAATCTATATGGTTATTAAAAAATAAACCACAGGTATACCCTAAAGGTGAGTTTTCTTTATTTGCAGAGAAATTAATTAATGAGGGTTATGAAGTAGAAGCCTATGCAAAACAATTATTTACAAATGGTTTAGACTTACCAGAATATGGCAGTCCTACAGGAACTCAAAACGCATTAACAGATACGCATAACGTTTATTTTCAGCCATCATTTAGCACCAATAAGGACGTATTTGCACGTATAGATATATTAGAGCGTTTAGAAGATGCTACGTGGCATATTTATGAAGTAAAATCATCTACCTCAATAAAAAAAGATAGAAAGCATAGACAAATAGAAGATGCGTGTTTTCAGAAGTATGTACTTACAGAATGTGGTTACATAGTTTCTAAAGTGTCTATTATCCATTTAAACAAAGATTATATTAAGCAAGGTGATATTGTAGCTAATGAGTTGTTAGAAATTACTGATGTAACAGAAGCAGTAGATGGGATATATTCAAGTGTAGTCAATCAAATAAATGCAGGTTCTAATTTTATAAATAAAGAACTAATTAATGAAACCGTATGTTCTTGTAAACACAAAACAAGGTCTAATCATTGTGATGCATTCAAGTATTTTAATACCACAATTCCAGATTATAGTATTTATGAAATAGGTCGTATTTCAGCAAAAAAAATAGGTTTATTAGCAGATAATGAGCAATTAGCAATCATTGATATTCCTTTAGATTTTGCGTTAAATGTAAATCAGCAAACCCAAGTAGCATCTGTAAAACAAGAGCAACCTATAATCAATCAGTCTAATATCAAAAGAGAGTTAGATAAATTAAAGTTTCCATTACATTTTATAGATTATGAAACCTATGCAAGTGCTATCCCAAGATTAGATGGTTTAAGTCCACATAAACATTTAACCTTTCAAGTATCTATTCACACACTAACAGAAGACAATACGCTAACGCATTTTGAATATTTATTAGATACAATGCAGATGCCAATAGGTATGTTACAAGCAATGCAAGACTTTACAGGAAGCACAGGAACATTTGTATCGTGGCACGCAAGTTTTGAAATAGGAAGAAATAAAGACTTAATAGAATGGTTGCCACAGTTTACCAATTATCTAACTTACATTAATGAGCATACGTTTGATTTAGAGACGATTTTCAAAAAAGACTACATAGACTATCGTTTTCACGGTTCAAGTTCTATTAAAAAAGTATTGCCAGTATTATGTCCAGATATAAGCTATTCAGATTTAGATGTTAATAATGGTACTATGGCATTAGATACTTGGGGCAGAATGGTTTTAGACCCAAACTTTAATGAAGATATAGAAGCAACAAGAAAAAACCTTTTAGACTATTGCGAATTAGATACGTTGGCAATGGTTAAGATATACGAGGTTTTACTTCAATACTTATAATAAATTGTAACTTTAGACTTATTAATACGTCTAATAAATTAATAAATAGTACGTTATATAAATAGCTGATATAGTTATAAATGGTATGAGTTTTGTATATATTAAATAAAATTATACCTTTGTATCATCGTAATATAGTTATGAATACTAAAACATTACATATAAACAAACCTTCTGAAAGGCTACTTTCTTTTGTTAAAACTCTTAAAGAAAATAAAGAGAAAACAAAAAAAGAATTACTTTCTAAAAAAGAGCAATACTTTAAATAGTATAGTTTAATGGCTGACGATATTGTTGTTCCTTACACAAGTTCTGTAGGCAGTCAATTCCTTATAAATTTTAAAGAGTTTGAATCACAAGAAGATTTTTCTATTCCTGTAATAGACGTTTCTCTTATTTTAGTTGAAGCTAAAGATGAAGCTATTGGGTTGAGAGATTTAATTGCTATTTCACGTATAGTTAGAGATTTCTTAAATAACAATAAGGTTGTCTTATATTATTATTGCGACCATAGTAGTGATGATATTTTTATATCAGAAAGACATCAAGGAATGTCACCACAAGCATATAGAAGCAATTTATTTAGTAGTATTTTGGATTTTGTAGATGTTACTAATTTTGTGAAAGATGAAATAATAATTGGTGATGCAAATAGTAATGACGCTCATTATATTTCGTTAATAACAAAAGAAGAAGATAAATCTGGTCTAACAGAAATAAGTATTAAAGTTCAGGAAATGAACGATAAGTAATAGCAAGTCCCCACAACCCAAAACCCAGTTTTTTCGTACCTCAAAACCCTCTCGCTCACCTAGCAAGTTTAGCTTTTTTGTTTTGCCTTTAAGGCTATAGCTTATTGTATCATAAAACCCTAACTAAAAAAGAAAACCCCAAAAACACAAGTAGTTTTTGGGATCCTATAAAATTAAAATTTTAGAAATAACGCTACACTTTAAATAGGAAAATTAATGCTCCCTACTAATTCTTCTAAGCTAAGATGGTTATTTCTATTTTCAACAACATCGTGTTTTATGTGGTTGTTTTTAAGAAATGTAGAAATACGCTCTAACTCTTCTACATTGTTATTTATCTCTATTTTATTCATCTGTAAATAGCATTTTTTAATTATTATGCTATCTATAATGTATTTTATATTAAAATATTGTTGCTTCACATTTTTTTAAGAAAAAGCTAAACAACAAGAAGATTTATAACATATAATATGTACTCTTATTTATAATCCATTATTTTATTCTCCTCTAGGGTTGTTTTCATATTTAAAATAAAAAGGGTTCCTTGAATTAAATCCTCTAGTAATTCTAAAATAATATCATCAACTTTAATGCAAATATCTATTAAACTATTGGTTGTCCATATTTTATTACACTTATCTCCATCACAAATTTCACACGTACAGGGTTCATGAGAGTTTTTTACAATCTCTAAGAGATTATTAAGCTCATACTCCGACATAAATATACCTATAGACCCAATTACTAATTGCACCATACATTTAGCATTAGACACATTATCCATGCTAAAACTACTCCCATACTTATTCTTATATATTAATTCCATACGTACTATTTAAATTATTTATTTCTAAAAATTCTATTAATTAGAATGATTCTTAATAACTTTACCGAAAGTATTTCTTATTTTTATTTATTCCAAATAAGAATAGCAAAAAATAGTACACAAAATAACAAAGCATGATAACAACCTATACATCACCTTCTGATGTTTTAAAACAAAGCCGAATAACAGAACATATTTTTAATAGATTTAATATAAATGCCCATAGTGTAGAAAAAATTACTATGAACACGGCTCTTAAAGAAATAAATCCTAATTTTTTAGTTGAAGTTCTAAACGTTTTTTGTTCTTATAAAGAACCAACGGTAGAGCAGTTTAACTCCTACTCTGTTCCTATTATTCTAGATTACTTAACACGTTCGCATACCTATTATTCCGAAAAAATAGTGCCAGAAATAGGACAAAGTATTACCCAACTACTACTTAATTACGATAAGGAACACCCGCTTTTAGAAATTCTATATAAATTTTATTTTAAGTATAAGGTAGATTTAGAAGCACATTTTAAAGAAGAAGAAAGTGGTATATTTTCTTATGGAAGCAATCTTTACAAAGCTGTATTTTTTAAGAAAAATAGTTCTTTTTTTATCGATTTTTTACAACAAAATTCGATTAAAGATTTTGTGGATACCCATGCTAGTACTACGGAAGATTTAGCAAATATCACCAATATTTTAGGGCAATATTCTCCTCCAAAAACAAACGAAACCTCGTATAGAATTTTGTTAGAACAATTAAAAAACTTTGCGCAAGATTTAGAAATACACGCATTTATAGAGGATAAAGTATTAATTAGCAAACTCTATGAACTAGAGCAACAAATAAAATTAGAGAGCAGTAATTAACACCATTTTTCAATAATAAATTATAAACAAGTGATTTATATTTTATAAACTTTGTGGGTAGCTTATTTAAAAAAAACATATAAAACGGATCTTTAAATATTTACATTAATTTTTCTAACCAATAGCTATAAGAATAATTTTTAGTACCATCATTATTTGCTACTTTAAATTCTGATAAAATAAATGTTTTAATTTCTGAGTGTATGTATAACGGGTATAATCTATATATAAATGGATATTTTTTTAAAAGTGCATTGTAAGCAGCCATAAATGTACTGAAAGCAGTACTCCCTGTTTGTATTGCAGAAAAATCTTCTAAATTGTAATCCATTTCATCTACCGTGTAAAAGTATGCGATTTTCTCTTTATCATTTACTTTACATAAACTAATTGCACCTCCCTCTGCTCCTATTTCTAGTAATTTAGTTAGTTTCATAAGTGCTAATATTTATAAATCCCAAACCCATATACCACTATTCTTCTGATTTTAGCTTTTTCTTAAATAACAATCTAACTATTATTCTTTTGTTTCTATTGCTTTCAAAAATAAAAATAACAGCTTATTTTAAGCTACGCTAGCTTTACATTATCTTTATATGTAAATAAAATATATGGAAATTGTAGTTTTAGATGGATATACACTTAACCCTGGCGATTTAAGTTGGGATAATATAAAAAAGTTAGGGAATGTAACTGTTCATGAGCGCACTCCTGTAGATCCTAAAAGTGTTTTAAAAACTATTGGTAATGCTTCTATAATTTTCACTAACAAAACCCCTTTACCAAAAGAGGTTATTAATAATGCTCCCTGCATAAAATATATAGGTGTTTTAGCTACAGGTTATAATGTAGTAGATATTACTGCTGCAATAAACAAAGGTATTATCGTAACTAATGTACCTGCATATAGCACTACCTCTGTAGCACAAATGACTATGGCACTATTACTAGAAATGTGCCATAATACTGGTTTACATTCTAACGCTGTACATGATGGTGAATGGACAAAAAATGGAAACTTTAGCTTTTGGAAAACTCCTTTGATAGAACTTGCCGGAAAAACTTTTGGGATTATTGGTTTTGGCACTATTGGACAAGCTACAGCAAAGTTAGCGCAAGCCTTTGGAATGCAAGTTATTACCTATAGTAGAACCAAAAAACCAGAATTAGAAACTAGTACATGTAAATTTGTCTCATTGGATGTTCTATTAAAAGAGTCTGACTTTATTAGTCTTCACTGTCCTTTATTCCCAGAAACCCAAGGCATTATAAATACCAAAAACATTTCTAAAATGAAAGATGGTGTTAAAATTATTAATACTTCTAGAGGACAATTAGTGATAGAGGAAGATTTAAAATTAGCTTTAGAAAATGGTAAAGTTTCTGGTGCTGCTTTAGATGTTGTTTCTGTAGAGCCTATAGAAAAAACAAACCCTCTTTTAGGGGCTAAAAATTGTATAATTACACCACATATAGCATGGGCTCCTAAAGAATCTAGAGCTCGTTTATTACAAACTGCTATACATAATTTAGAAGCCTACCTGGATAACAAACCCGTTAATGTAATTAAAGGGTAAATTTAAATGCTATTTTTTACGTAATTCAAAAATATCTTTTCTACGGTCTTTTAAGTTACGAACTGCGCCAAATTGGTTTAATTCTCTAAGTAAATCTATATCTACATCGGCAATTAAAATCATTTCGGTATTTGGGGTTGCCTCTGCTTTAATACCATTGGTAGGAAAAGAAAAATCGCAAGGTGTAAACACCATAGATTGCGCAAATTGTATATCCATATTTTGCACATTAGGCAAGTTACCAACACTACCGGCAATAGCAACATAACATTCATTTTCTATAGCTCTGGCACGCGCACAGTTACGAACTCTAGAATACCCATTTTGGGTGTCTGTTAAAAAAGGTACAAACAAAATATCCATACCTTCATCTGCAAGTAACCTACTTAATTCTGGAAATTCAGAATCATAACAAATTAGTATTCCTATTTTACCACAATCGGTATCAAAAGCTTTTAATTGTGTGCCTCCTTGCATACCCCAGACTTTAGCTTCATCTGGGGTTACGTGCAATTTCTCATACCTTTCTGTACTACCATCTCTTCTACATAAATAACCAACATTATATAACCTACCACCTATAACTTGTGGCATACTACCCGTTATAATATTTATGTTATAAGAAATAGAAAATTCTGAAAATTTTTGCACTATTGCATTAGTATGTTTTGCCAATTCTCTAATAGCATCTGGTGTAGATAAATGGTTATCTTTTGCCATTAAAGGTGCATTAAAAAACTCTGGAAAAAGTGCAAAATCTGACCTATAACCAGATACAGCATCTATAAAATATTCTGCCTGCTCTAATAAAGCTTCTAAATCTTTATAAGGACGCATTTGCCATTGTATTAAACCAAGACGTATAACTTTCTTTTTTGTAGCTGCTTTTTTTGATGGCTTTTGATAATAAATATTATCCCACTCCATAAGTATTGCAAAATCTTTAGATGCTTTATCGCCTTCTAAATAACCACGCATTACTTTTGCCGGATGAAAATCATTACTTATCTGAAAGTTTAAAACAGGATCTGCTATTTCTTTTCTTTTAACTTTTGCTATATATTCTTTAGCTGTTAGTTCTGCAGAATAGTTATGAAAATTAGGCATTCTACCTCCAAAAACGATACTTTTTAGATTAAGCTTTTCACATAATTCCTTACGATAATCATATAATCTACGTCCTAAGCGCAATCCTCTAAACTGCGGTTTTATAAAAACTTCTATTCCGTATAAAACATCGCCATCATTATCATGTGTGTTAAACGAATAGTTTCCTGTAATTTGCTCATACGTATGCTCCTCATTAAACTTATCATAGTCAACTATTATAGATAATGCTACACCAGCTAATTCTCCATTAATTTTTATAACAACTTGCCCTTCTGGAAATTTGTTTATTAAAGATTGTATGTGTTTTTCTTTCCAATATGCCCCAGGCATATTAGAATATACAGATATCATAGCACTTTTAAGCTCTTGATAATCATCTAAATTCAAGAACTTAAGTTCTATATTGGTTATATCTTCTATTTTCATGATAGGTCTGGTTCTGGAACCGCTGCAGGATCATCATTATCAAAATCCTCATAGTCATCCTCATCATAATTTTCCATAGTATACTCTAGTTTTTCACTAATTTTTACCAAATACTTAGTATCTACAGTTAAAACTTCTACCGCGTCTATACGTTCCCCATGGGAGTTTCTAAAAGAAATAATATCGCTATCATCATACCCATCTGGGTAACGATCTACCAAGAGCTTTAATACTTCTGGTGTTAATTTTTTAAAATCTACTATAACTCGGTTTAAATGTGCGTTTTTATCCATAATTACATATTTAAAAGGTAAGCAAAAACAAGAGGTGCAACTATAGTTGCATCACTTTCTATTATAAATTTAGGGGTGTTAATATCTAGTTTTCCCCAAGTAATTTTTTCATTAGGTACTGCTCCAGAATAAGAACCATAACTAGTGGTGCTATCGCTAATTTGACAAAAATAGCTCCAGAATGGCGTATCTGTACGCTCCATATCTTGGTACAACATTGGCACTACACAAATAGGAAAATCACCGGCTATGCCCCCTCCTATTTGAAAAAAACCTATTCCGTTTTCTGAATTATTAGTATACCAATCTGCCAAGAAAGTCATATACTCTATACCCGTTTTCATGGTAGAGGCTTTTAATTCTCCTTTTAAAACATAAGATGCAAAAATGTTTCCCATAGTACTATCTTCCCATCCTGGGCAAACTATTGGAAGATTTTTTTCTGCTGCTGCATACATCCATGAGTTTTTAATATCTATTTCATAATATTCTTCTAAAACCCCTGAAAGTAACAACTTATACATATATTCATGTGGTAAATAGCTTTCCCCATTGGCTTCGGCATCTTTCCAAATTTTTACAATATGTTCTTGTATTCTTCTAAAGGCTTCTTCTTCTGGTATACAAGTATCTGTAACACGGTTTAATCCTTTTTCTAATAAATCCCACTCATCTTGTGGAGTTAAGTCTCTATAATTAGGAACACGTTTATAATGTGAGTGCGCCACTAAATTCATTATATCTTCTTCTAAATTTGCTCCAGTACAAGAAATAATATGCACCTTATCTTGGCGAATAACTTCTGCAAATATTTTACCCAATTCTGCAGTAGACATGGCACCTGCTAAGGAAACTAACATTTTAGACCCTTTTGCTAATTGCTCTTCATACCCTTTTGCCGCATCTACCAAGGCAGCCGCATTAAAATGTAAATAGTAATTTTCTATAAAATTAGAAATAGCCCCTTTAGTCTTCATTATCTGCAAATTTTAAAATATTGTTTCCCTCTTTTTTGTTTGTATTGTATGTATTGTCATAATCCTCATCCGTATCTTGCCCATTAAATTTATAGCTTAGCATTTTATAGTATAGCTTAGCTGCAAGAAAATCAGAAGATTTATCTACTGTATTTGGACATAGTTCTACTATATCAAACCCAACTACATTTTTTTCTTCAAAAACTTGTTTTAAAAACTCTAAAGTTTCATACCATAAAAGACCGCCTGGTTCTGGTGTTCCTGTAGATGGCATTATAGATGGATCAAACGCATCTAAATCAAACGTAATAAATACATTATTTGTTAAAGATTCTACCACTTTATCCATCCAAAACTCATCATTCACCATATCATGAGCAAAAAATGTTTTTTCTTGATCCATATAGGTATTTTCTATAGCATCCATAGAGCGTATACCTACTTGTACTAAATTTGTATTTTGACTAGCTTCATGTACTGCACAAGCGTGGTTATACGGTGTACCATCATAAGTTTTTCGTAAATCTGCATGCGCATCTATATGTAATACTGTAAGGTTATTAAAACACTCATTAAATGCTCTAATTGTACCTATAGATATAGAATGTTCCCCACCAAAAAGAGTTACAAATTTGTTTCTTTTTATATACTCTTTTGTGGTTTTATGTACCGCATTTACCATAGCTTCTGGTGAACTATCTTCTGTAATTGCATTGGCTAAATACACTCCTTGTTTATACACTTCTGAAGCCGTTTCTATATCATAAAGCTCCATATTTTCTGATGCTTCTAAAAAAGCTTTTGGACCTTTGTCCGCCCCTTTCCCCCATGTACTTGTGCCATCATAAGGCACTGGTATTAAAACTATTTTTGCAGTTTCTAATTGAGCAAATTTATCTTCAATACCTGCGTAATTTTTTATTGTGTTCATTTTTTATGTACTATACTATTGTTAAACGGTAACAAGTTCTTCAACCTTTTCTACTGGTGTTTCTTCTTTTTTATATCCCAATATTTTTAAGAAGTCTTCTGATTTTTGCTGAGGATTAAATAATGTAGTTACTAAATTACCTTCTGCATCTTTATCTATTAAAATATGTTTTGGTTGCGGTATTAGGCAATGTTGTAAACCACCATACCCTCCAATACTTTCTTGGTATGCTCCTGTATTAAAAAATCCTATATAAAGTGGCTTATCTCTTTTATACTTAGGCAAATAAATAGCATTACGGTTTTGCTCGCTATTGTAATAATCATCACTATCACAAGTTAAACCTCCTAATAAAACACGCTCATACTCATCATTCCAACGGTTAATTGGTAGCATTATAAAGCGCTTATTTATAGCCCATGTATCTGGTAAAGTGGTAATAAAAGAGGAATCTATCATATTCCATTTTTCTCTATCGTTTTGTTGCTTTTGATATAATATCTCGTAAATAGCCCCGCCACTTTCTCCTACTGTAAAGCTTCCAAACTCTGTAAAAATATGTGGTACAGGAACATCTGCTTCTGCACATGTTATGTTAATTTGATTAATAATCTCATCAATCATATATTGATAATCATACTCAAAAGCTAAAGAATTTTTTATTGGAAACCCTCCTCCAATATTTAAGCTGTCTAATGATGGGCATATTTTTTTAAGCCTTGTGTATACTTTTAAACACTTTACAAGCTCATTCCAATAATAAGCGTTATCACGAATACCTGTATTAATAAAAAAGTGAAGCATTTTAAGCTCTAACTTTTCGTTATCTTTTATCTGGTTTTCATAAAACGGAACAATATTTTTATACCCTATCCCTAAACGAGAGGTATAAAACTCGAATTTTGGCTCCTCTTCAGAAGCAATACGAATACCAATTTTAAAGGTATCATTAATCTCTTCTGACAATAAATTTATTTCCTCATAATTATCTATAATTGGAATACAGTTTTGGTGTCCATTATTAATTAATCGTGCAATATTTTCTATATACTGCTCGCGTTTAAAACCATTACAAATTACGTAAGCATTGTTACTTAACTTACCGTCTTGTTTTAATTGTTCTACAATATTAATATCAAAAGCAGAAGAGGTTTCTATATGAATATTATTCTTTAATGCCTCCTGCAAAATATGCTGAAAATGAGAGCTTTTAGTACAATAGCAATAATTATAATTTCCTTTATAATTGTTTTTTTCTATAGCATTTGCAAACCATGTTTTTGCTCTATTAATATTCTCCGATATTTTAGGTAAATACGTGAACTTTAATGGACTGCCATACTTAGCAACTAGTTCATTTAAGGGAATGTTGTGAAATTTTAAGCTTTCACCTTCTACGCTAAATTCCTCCTGAGGAAACTCGTAGGTTTGATTAATTAGGTCACTATACTTAGTGTTCATTTAATAAAAAATTAAAAAATAAATAATATGAGATAGGGTAATAGGTATGCCTATTACAGAATAAAAAGTAAAATGATATAGTGTATCAAATAAGAATTTGTTCCCTAGTTGTGGGAATAAAAAAGTAGTTGTGCTGACTTTGCACAATTGCGGTATTACTTTCGGAAGTTAGCTTTAAAATTCGGCTACCTATCTGATAAGCTACTTTGGGTTTTGACTTCCTAAACTCCCAAAGTCCGAACACAGAAACACTTTTCATAATGCTCAGCTAAATGCTAAATATACAATGAAACCAATATTCAATTGCACATAACAAATGAAAACAAAAAAAATGAAAAAACAACTTTTTTTATAAAAAAATTAAAGACTATAGATTAGAACAGCTAAATTAAATCGTAAATATTTGTTTTTAAGGTGATTACAACAATGAAAAACAATTCGTTTTTTATTCTTTCATAAGCAATAGACGTGAAAAAATTTTAGATTATCACATTTGCGAACCTCACATACCCTAATATTATCGTAACAGATACTATAAAGAAAATGGTTTTAGAAGATTTTATGTCTCAATTAATCTATAATTTAAAGATTTAGTTTTTTTTTATGATAAAAAAAGTTAATTATTGGTTTTGTAGTGATAAATTTGCTAGTTTTTTAAACTACATTTTTTTTGATACAAGACTTTATCATAGCATTCTTATGGAGCATCTCCCCTTTTGGAGAAGCCAAAGTTGGTATACCTTATGGTTTATTAAAAGGAGCAGATAAATACTTTGTATTTATTATTTGTTTTGCTGCTAACGTATTGGTATTTCCGCTTATGTTTTTCTTTTTAGAAAAAATAAATAAATACTTATTACGCATGCATTTTTATAAAAAATCTGCGCTATATGTTGCACGTAAAGCTAAAACAGGTTCTGGAGATAAAATAAAAAAATACGGATTCTGGGGATTAATCTTCTTTGTAATGTTACCTATACCTGGTACAGGTGTTTATGCAGGAAGTATTGCTAGCTATTTATTTAAAATGGAAAAGAAAAGAGCATTTATTGCAAATACAATTGGTATTTTTATTTCTTCTGTAATTGTTTGGGCTACTACTATATTAACAATGAAAGGCGTTAATTAAGTTGTTTTTTTAGATTACAATTCTACTTTCTATATTCTGATTTCTTATAATTCATAAAAAAATTAATCCAAATGTTTCTAGAAATTCTTAATATAATAGGTAAAGAAACTATCATAACACCTACTATAACAAGGTAAGAATTTACTATAGTTAAATTAAAAACGTAATATGCTATTACTAAAGCGGCAGTTGCAAAAGCAATACCTACAGGGTAGCTAACATACATTGCTCCATAAAAAAAAGAAGGTTCTATTTTATATTTTGTATGACAATGAGAACAACGTTCTTCCATTTTTAAAGTACTCCCTAACTTGTATGGGTTAGGTTCTACATACATACTTTCTTTTTGACAAACAGGACAATTTCCTGTTAGAATACTATACACTTTTGTTCCTTTTAACACCTTCATTACTTCTTATTAAAACAAGAATTAAAAATAACTAAATACATAATTATAAGACAATTACAAAATTATAACACTATAGCATATAAATTCTAGGTTAATTTTCTCTATTTTTTGTACTTTTAAGACATATACAAGTATATGAATACGGTACCAATACTAAACATTAAACAGTTTGACCAAAAAGAAACCCAACTAAATTTCTATAGCAATGTACTTTCTATACATTTAAAGAAAAATGAAAAAATTATACATAAAGCCCATAAGCATGACTTTTACTTATGCGTACTTTTTACAAAAGGAACTGGTATTCATGAAATTGATTTTAACACCTATTCCATAAACCCTGGAAGTGTTTTTTTCTTAAAGCCAGGACAAGTGCATAGTTGGTTATTTAAAAGTCCTCCAGAAGGGTTTATCTTTTTTCATACACAGGAATTTTATAATTTTTATTTTCCTTCAAAAAGTCTTTCACAATTTCCCTTTTATTACTCTTATAAAAACCCGCCAAACTTACACTTAAAAACCACAGAATTAGTAGCTTTAGAAAGTAGGTTTAAAGAAATAAATAACGAAAGCAATCATAATTATGCCTATAAAAAACAAAGAATAGCTAGTCTTCTTAATGTAACTTATATAGATTTAAGCCGAATTTATTCTACAGAAATAAAGCCCAAAAAAGCAATTTCATCAACTTATCTAGAAACTTTAGAAGCATTAGAAAATCTTATTGAAGAATTTTACAGAAAAGAAAAATATGCTCTATTTTATGCTAACAAGCTTAGTATAACAACAAAACATCTTAATAGAATAACAAAATCATCTTTAAATAAAACTACTAGCGAATTAATCTCTGAAAGAATTATACTTGAAGCTAAGAGACTATTAATACATTCCAAAAACACCCTCTCTCTGGTATCAGAAACATTAGGTTATGAAGACTACGCTTATTTTTCTAGAGTGTTTAAACTAAAAACAAAAAGTACTCCCAAAGAATTTAAACAGCAATTTTAAAAAACCTTCTCTTAATACTTACTAACAAAAAACTATGAATTTTTGCTAATGATAGATTTAGAATGTTTCCGCAACTTTGACAAACAAACATTTAAATCTTACGTTATGAAACACAATTTAACCTACAACATGTTGCTTTGCTGTGTATTTAGCATAAGCTTCCTTACCCTTTCCGCCCAAACCCCTACTTCATCTAAAAAAATAAACAATAGAGTAAAAGAATACTTAGAACTCCAAAAGCTTGGTTATTCTGATAATGCAATTTTTCAAGATTTAGGAAATGCACATTTTTTAATGGAAAATTATGATACTGCTGTTTTTTGGTATTCTAAATTAAAAGAAATGGGAGATTTAGAAGGAAACTACACAGAACGTTATAGTTATGCCCTTGAAAAAATTAAAACACCAAGTGGAATAACCAGTAATAAAGACTGGGTAGCAGAAATAGAAAAAGATTACGAAGTAAATAAAACTAGTAAACATACTAATTTTAGAAAATTAGATTTCTTAAACACGAATACTACAGCAAGTTTAGAAACCTTAATAGAACAGGAAACCGCTCCAAAAGAGTATACTACAGATAAAGATTTACTCTATAAAAATGTGTATAAATCCCCTATCTCTGTTACTAAAGACGGTAAAACTGCTTATTTTAGTAAACCTTTTTATATAAAACCTAAGGTAGGTGTACTATCAAAAAAACAAATGGTTTACAAAACCTATTCTGCAAAAAAAGTAAATGGAAAATGGACAAATATAAAAGAAATTGCACTTTGCCCTAAACACTATTCTAGCATACACCCAACAGTCTCCGACGATGGTAAAAGACTATTCTTTGCATCGAATATGCCAGGAACTTTTGGAAAATATGACATTTATGTTTCCGAAATAAATACTGATGGTTCTCTTGGTATAGCTAAAAACCTTGGTCAAAAAGTAAACACAAAAAAGAACGATTTATATCCAAAAATTATAAACAGAACGTCCTTATTTTATGCATCGGAAGGTCATAAAGGATATGGCGGCTTAGATGTTTATGTTTCTAATGTTTATAAAAGAAAAGTTAGTCCTTCTACTAATTTAGGAGCATCTATAAATAGTAGTAAAGATGATTTTGCAATTGCTTTTAAAGATAATGGACAAGGTTATGTGGTTAGTAACAGAGGTACCACAGAAAATGGTTTACAACAAGTTGCTTTTTCTATAAAACCAAAAGCAACAGAAAAGAATATATACAACTCCTTAGAAGCCTTAACAACACATGCTACACATACAAACTATACTAACTCTGTATTTGAAGATGAATAGCGCCATAAGAATACTAAACGCTAACCATTTTACATTCTAGACTACCTATTTAGATATATGCACAAGTAACGTATCTAAATTTGGTAGAAGCCCCATAGTAAAAAGAACCCAAATTTTAGTGTCATGCAAAACTCCACCCCCCAAATTTTAAAAAATTGTGTGCTAATTATTGTTTACTACCTATTACAAATGCAAACAATAAATGCACAGGAAACAGTTACCAATAGTAACAGTAATAATGGTTACCACAATCAATTATTCTTTAACAGGTATTTAGTAAACCCCACGTTCTCTTTAGTTCGTGAGAATAAATCATATCTAACAATTTTACATCGCAACCAGTATACCACCTTTGAAGATAATAGTCAGAATTATTATTTGGGGTTTAGTAATTTAATAAATGAGAATACCGCTTTAGGTATTGGCGTATATAGCCAATGGTCTGGCGTGGTGCAACAATTTGGCTTTAATGCTAATTATGCTACAGGCGTACAGTTAGGTTCTAATAGCAAACTTACTTTTGGCACTAATGTTACTTATTATAATGAAGGTGTAGACAAGAATAGGATTGTTGCCAATACAAATGATGTGCAAATTAGTAATGCTAAAAAAGAAAGTAAACTAGCAATACAACCCGGCATGGCTCTTTCAATTGGTAAATTTGATGTTGGTATTTATGCTACCGATTTATTAAAGTACAATCAAAGTACAAATGAGTTTAGCACAAATATTAATTCTAAAACTATAAAAGCATCTTTACAGTATACCTATGATTTTAATAACACACGAGGTATTTTTAAAGAGGCTAGGCTGCTTCCGCTACTACAAATAGGTCAAAACATAGATAATTCTATTTCTTATATGGGTTCATTGGTGTTAGACATGCCTAAATATGGATGGTTACAAGGTACCTATGATATAGAAAATGGAATTTCGGCAGGAGTTGGATTTAACTTAAGTAAAAAAATGTCTTTAGGATATTTAATGGAAAAAAACGTTGCCAAAGAGGAAGCAAATCTTGGGTGGAATCATGAACTGTCTCTTGCATACACTTTTAAAGACACAAATGCTTATGGTGGTGCATTTACAGAAAACTCACAAGACAAAAAAATAGATGGTATTATACGCAACTATGAAGAGCAAATATTACAACTTATAGCTGATAAAAATGAAATACTTGCAGAAAACCAAGCAATTAAAATAACAAATACAATAAAGGATGAAGAAAAAAATGAGCAAAAGAAAGAAATAGTAGTTGAAAAAATAATTAAAAAACCTCTAAAAACAGATGATTTGGCCTATGAGAATAGATTAATATTAGATGCATTAATATTAAGACAAGACTCTATTGAAGCCGCTCGTAATGCAGATTTAGAACAACGATTTAAAACTTTAGCTCGTTTAGTAAAATCAGAAATTAGAAGAAATACTATAGAAAAACCTACTACCATACCTGTTAAAAAAACATATAATAGCCTAGCAGTACACAAAAAGAAAAGCACCCCTAAAACAAAAATTACAAAATCATTACCCAATAAAGAAACAAGACATTACGTAAAGCTTCCTATAAAAGTATTGGACCAAGAAGATATTGTAGGAGTAAAATCTGGCTACTATGTTATAGCAAACGTATATAAGACTAAAAAGTATTTAGATGCATTTATATATACTTTAAAAGAACAAGGTTTAGATGCCAGAAAGTTTTTTAATAAAGAAAACGGACTCTACTATGTGTATTTAGCAGATTATAATTACAAGCAAGATGCAGAAATTGCATATACATCAAACTTAAATGGAAAATACAATCATGAAAAATGGATTATGCAAGTAAATAATAATACAGCAACTGCTGCTAATATTTACGAAGATTAATAGAGTCACTAAAAAACTAAATGTTTTTGTGCAGATAAAAGGAGGGACTCTGGGGGGAGTAACACTTCCCTCCTTTTTATTATTAGTGCACTTCATCTAGTAAAAAATACAAAAACTGTCAAAAAGAATGCATTTGAACGAATTTTCATACGATTATGACGATTAAATACAATAAATTAATATATTTAAGTAAGTGAAATAATAGTTTAAGTTTAACCTTTAAAATCCCCCAAATATGGAAGTAAAACTTTACTCTAAAAAATCTAGTATTCTAAAATCCTTAAAAATAGCCCCTAGAATACAACAACTTTTACACCAAGTAATGCATCTAAATTTTCTTAATCTACGACAGCATTATAATTCTTTTATTATTTCGTAATAAAAAGCAATAAAGAGCTTTAAAGCTAATACCTACAATAGTTTTAACACTATCTAAAAAAAATATTTTTCTTTTAGAAAGGGATTCTTATGTTTTTTTTGAAAAGCATAACACACTATTTATTTATAATACTACTTGCATTTTTAATCCCCCAGATAAAAATGCAAGTATTAAAACAATACACTATGAAATCTAATTTGCACAAAATAATAGTACTAGAAAAAGACCCAAATTATAATGCTATCTATAAAGAATATTTTAAAAATTATGAGGAGTATTCTCTTATTGGCATTTACACATCGGTACAAGAAGTACTTAATAAATATGATACTTTAAAACCAAATATTATAGTTTCCGAGATAGACTTATTAAAAACTAATGGAATAAATGGTATTGCACTGCTAAAAAGAAAAGACCCAAACGTAAAAATTATAATGATTAGTAAAAACCCTTCTTTTGAACTTATAAAAAAGGCTTTTAAAAATGGCGCAAATGGGTATTTAACAAAACCATTAGGCTCTAAAAGACTTCGCAGAGCATTGCATACAATAACAGCAGAAGGAGCAATAATGAGTAATGATATTATAAAACAAATAATTCATAATTTCCGAAAAAAAACCTACGCTTTTTTCTCTAGTAGAGAAAATCAAATTATAGACTATTTATGTAAAGGCGCTACTTATAAAGATATAGCAGAAAAGCTATTTGTAACCCATAGTGCTGTTAACTACCATATACAAAACATATATGAAAAGCTAAATGTAAATAGTAAATCTGAAGCCCTTTATAAATTACAACAGATGTAAACAAAACTGTATTGTGCCCAATTATAACCTCTATGCCATAAAAATCATAGGGGTTATATATTTTATATACTATACAAAATTCTTATCCCAATCTTTCCAAACCACTTCATATCCTTGTGATTTTATCATGGTAGCAATTTCTTCCGTAGAACGCTCATCAGATATTTCAAACTGCTCTAAAGATTGTGGTTCTACGCTATACCCACCAGGATTTGTTTTAGATTCTGCGCTTATAGAAGTAATTCCTAATTTTATAATATTATTTCTAAACACTTCGCTTTCTCGAGTAGACATAGACAATTCCACGTCTTCATCTAACAACCTATACGCACAGATTAGTTGCACCAAATCAGAATCGGTCATTTCCACTTTTGGTTGCACTTCTCCTTGGTGCGGACGTAATCTTGGAAAAGAAATAGAATACTTTGTTTTCCAATACGTTTTTTGTAAATATTTTAGGTGCAAAGCGGTATAAAAACTATCTACACGCCAATCTTCTAATCCAAATAATGCCCCTATTCCTATTTTATGAACACCCGCTTTACCTAACCTATCTGGAGTATCTAAACGATAATCAAAATTAGATTTTTTCCCTTTTGGGTGATGCTGTTTATAAGTTTCTTTATGATACGTTTCTTGATAAACCAAAACTGCATACAAACCTTCCGCAACTAATTCTTCGTATTCTGCTTGATGTAATGGCTGTACTTCTATACTAATATTAGAAAAATGCTCTTTAATTAAACTAATAGCATGTTTTAAATAAGAAACTCCAACCGTTCTATTAGCTTCTCCCGTTACTAATAAAATATGGTCATACCCTAATTTTTTAATATGAGCAACCTCTTTTAGTATCTCTGCATCAGTAAGTGTTTTTCTGGGAATTTTATTAGTCATGCTAAATCCGCAGTATGTGCAAATATTTTGGCATTCGTTAGATAAATACATAGGTACATACATTTGCATTGTATTCCCAAATCTTTTTTTAGTAATTGCACTACTACGCTGCGCCATCTCCTCAATAAATGGTTTGGCCGCTGGTGAAATTAATACCTTAAAATCTTCTAAATCTATTTTTTCTTTCTGTAAAACTCTACTAACATCTTCTCTAGAAAAAGAATAAATCTCTTTTTCTAAAGTATTCCAGTTGTATGTATCAAATATATTTTTAAATGTGCTATCCATAATTTAGGAGTTAAGAATTTAAAGAATTCAGTTATTAAGAGTATCTATGCTTCCTTAATTCCTGAACCGCTAAACTTCTCTAATTAAGAAACGATGTTAGTGGACTACTAGCCTCCGCATATTTTTTTACAGGAGCTAATTTTGCCATATATGCAATACGCCCTGCTTCTACTGCCATTTTAAATGCTTTTCCCATAGCAGTAGGATTTTCAGAAACTGCAATTGCAGTATTTACTAATACTGCATCTGCACCTAATTCCATAGCATAAGCTGCATGCGACGGTGCTCCAATACCCGCATCTACAATTACTGGAACATTACTTTGTTCTATAATAATTTCTAAAAAATCTTGTGTTTTTAACCCTTTATTACTACCAATAGGAGCTCCTAAAGGCATTACACATTGTGTTCCTACTTCTTCTAAGCGTTTACACAAAACAGGGTCTGCATGAATATATGGCATTACTACAAAACCTAACTTTACTAATTCTTCTGCTGCTTTTAAAGTTTCTATAGGATCCGGTAGTAAATATTTAGGATCTGGATGAATTTCTAATTTAACCCAATTAGTTTCTAAAGCTTCTCTTGCTAATTGTGCTGCAAAAATAGCCTCTTTAGCGGTACGTACACCTGATGTATTTGGCAGTAAATTAATATGATTTTCTTTTAAATGCACAAGTATATCATCACTTTCATTTTTTACATCTACCCGTTTTAAAGCCACTGTAACCAACTCACTTTCAGAAGCCAATATAGCTTCTCGCATTTTTAACGAACTACTAAATTTACCAGTTCCAGTAAATAATCTAGAGTTAAATGTTTTATCTGCTATTTTTAATATATCACTCATTTTCCTTTCTGTTATTTTTCAAAACTGTGGCGCTGCTCTAAAGCACTTCCTGTATTTAATAATTTATGAAACTCCCCTATTTTATTAAAATCTTGTGTAATCTCTCCTGATATTGCAATACCAGAAATTCCTGTTTCCAAAATTTCTTTTACATCATCAACTAAAATACCTCCAATTGCAATAATTGGTGTATTTGTTTTTAGCACATCTAAAATTCCTTGATATCCCAAAATTCCTAGTACAGGACTCAAATTTTTCTTTGTTGTTGTAAATCTATACGGTCCTAAACCTATATAATCTACTTCTTTTTCTATCAAAGCTTCGCAATCTTGTAAAGTGTTTGCTGTACCTCCAATAATCTGCCAAGAATATAAATGTTTTCTTGCTTCTTTAGGACAAGTATCTTCTTTACCTAAATGCACCCCATCTGCTTTTACTTTTTTAGCAATTTTATAATGGTCGTTTATTATTAAACGTGTTTGAAAATGCGACGTTATTTCTCTTGCCTGTTCTGCCGCTTTTAATATTTTTTTTTCTGAAACATTTTTTAGGCGTAATTGTACTAACTCTGCTCCAGATTGACAGGCTTTTTGTATGTTTTCTAGATGCTCTTTAACTGTAGCGCCTTGTGATATATAATGGAGTTTTGGTATAATCATGGTTATTTGAATATGAGAATTATGGGAGTTAAGAATTTGAATAGTTAAAACTGTTTTTGTAATTATGAACTCCTAACAAAGACTTATTACTATTTAAAAACGTTTCGGTATAGTATTTAGAGTTTTTTGAAGCATCCTCTAAGCTTTGCTCTAATAAAATATTACTTGCTAAAGCAGAAGATAAAACGCAACCGCTACCGTGTTTTTTCGAAATTTTTTCGGCTATTGGCGGTATATTTATCATTACAATTTTATTGTAGTACAGTACATCCCATCCTTTTTTATCGGTTCTATGTCCGCCTTTTAAATAGATGTTTGTTTTTTCTGAAATATGTTCAATAGTTGTTTCAATATCTTTTTCTGGATATAGCTGTTGAATTTCATCATAATTGGGTGTGATTAAAAAACATCGTTCCCAAATATTATCTAATAACTCTTGGCTTTCGGTTGAATGAAAATCAAAACCAGCTGTTGCATTAATTATAGGGTCTAGAACAATTTTTACTTCGGAATTTAAAGCGTGTAATTTATTGATTACGATTGATAATACATCCCAAGATTGAATGATGCCAATTTTAACTACTGAAATTTCAAAACGGTCAAACAGGGTTTCAATTTGAGCTAGAATCACTTCTACATCAGTCCAAATACATGCTTTAAAATCAATATCATTCTGAACGGTTATTGCGCTACAAACGGACAAGCCATACAAACCATGTGCTTCGAAAGTTTTAATATCTGAAGTTAAACCAGCTCCTCCCGAAGGATCGTGACCTGCTATAGTCAATATACAACTATCAATAAGCAATGAACAATTCTCTTTTTTCATGTTAGATATTGTTTTTAGATGAATTGATTATTTTGTATAATATTCTTAGAATTTCTTCAACTTTATCAAACAAATATGTAAACTCTTCTTTACTGATGTATTCTGTATCTTTTAATATTCGTAGCCAATATTTGGTTTCACGAGCTTCTTTATAGGCAATGGATAATTTATGAATAAAATCCTTTTTAGAAATTCCTCCAATAGCTTCTTCTGTATTAGCTCCTATTGAAGTTCCTGAGCGTAGTATTTGTTTAGATAAAACGTATTCTTTCTTTTCTGAAACTAATTTCTGAGAAAGTTTAACTATTGCAACTGCAAAGTCATAAGTCTTATATAAAATAACATTTTTACTCATAGTTAATTGTACATTGCTAATTGCTAATTGCTAATTGCTAATTGCTAATTGTTAATTGCTAATTGTTAATTGTTAATTGTTAATTGCTAATTGCTAATTATTAATTGTTCTTTGTCAATTGTACATTGTTAATTGATAAAGTGATTTTTCATTTGTTTAAAAACATTTATCGGGTCGCTACTATTCCAAATTCCTCCTAAAACACCAACACCTTTAAACCCTAGTTTATCAAATTCTACAAGGTTTTCAGTGGTAACTCCGCCCATACCAACAATCCTTTTATCGATGTGATTTACATTAAAACCGCGACCTTCATAACCTTGTTTTGAGATAGACGAAAACACCGGACTTAACAGATGATAATCGAATTCAAAATAACAGGTTTCTAAATCTTCAGGTTCGTGAAAGGACGAGCTTATGGTTTTACCAAACATGTTTAAACCTTTAAAGTACTGCCCAGGATTATCAATGTTATCTTTTCTTTTTTGCTCCTGAAAGTGAATGCCTTTTAAATTGAACTCATTTACCAATTCATGAAAATAATGCACTACAATTCTATTGTGATATTTTTTATTTATCTGATTTAAATAAGCGCAGTGTTCTTCGTAATTCTTATTTGGTTTCCTTAAATGATAATACTGCAAACCTTCTTGAAATAATTGATGTAGTATTTCAATTTCGTTGTAAACGTCGTTTTCTGGTGCTATTAAAACTATCATAATCTTAGCTCTTGGCTTTTAGCCCCTTGCTATTCGCTCTCTTTTTTATTCAAAAGCAAATAGCTAAAGGCTAACAACTATAAATATACCTCTGAACCTTTCTCTTTAAATTCTTTCGATTTTTCTTCCATTCCTTTTTGTAAGACTTCGTTATCATCCGAAATTTTATTTTCTGCAGCAAAGTCACGAACTTCTTGCGATATTTTCATAGAACAGAATTTTGGTCCACACATAGAGCAGAAATGTGCAATTTTAGCACCTGCAGCTGGCAAGGTTTCATCATGATACTCACGAGCGCGTTCTGGGTCTAACCCTAAATTGAACTGATCTTCCCAACGGAACTCAAAACGTGCCATACTTAAGGCATTATCTCTGTGCTGAGAACCTGGGTGTCCTTTTGCTAAATCAGCAGCATGTGCAGCTAATTTATAAGTAACTACTCCTACACGTACATCTTCTTTATTGGGTAAACCTAAGTGTTCTTTTGGTGTTACGTAACATAACATTGCACAACCATACCAACCAATCATGGCAGCTCCAATACCAGAAGTAATATGATCATAACCTGGAGCAATATCGGTTGTTAAAGGTCCTAATGTGTAAAAAGGTGCTTCATCGCAAACCTCGATTTGCTTTTCCATATTTTCTTTAATCATATGCATTGGCACGTGACCTGGTCCTTCTATAAAACATTGTACTTCGTGTTTACGAGCAATTTGCGTTAATTCTCCTAAAGTTTCTAATTCTGCAAACTGCGCTTCGTCATTAGCATCTGCAACCGAACCTGGACGTAAACCGTCTCCTAAAGAAAAGGCAACATCGTACGATTTTAAGATTTCACAAATCTCTTCAAAATGCGTGTATAAAAAACTTTCTTTGTGATGTGCTAAACACCATTTTGCCATAATAGATCCACCACGAGATACTATACCTGTTACACGTTTAGCTGTCATTGGTACATAACGTAATAAAACCCCAGCGTGAATGGTAAAGTAATCTACTCCTTGTTCTGCTTGTTCAATTAACGTATCACGAAAAATTTCCCATGTTAAATCTTCTGCAACTCCATTTACTTTTTCTAAGGCCTGATAAATTGGTACGGTACCAACTGGTACTGGAGAGTTACGAACAATCCACTCACGAGTTTCGTGAATGTTTTGTCCTGTAGATAAGTCCATGATATTATCTGCTCCCCAACGGCAAGCCCAAACTGCTTTTTCTACTTCTTCTTCTATAGAAGACGTAGTGGCAGAGTTTCCAATATTGGCATTAATTTTTACTAAGAAGTTACGACCTAAAATCATAGGTTCTGTTTCTGGGTGATTTATATTAGATGGTATTACTGCACGCCCTCTAGCTACTTCTTCACGAACAAATTCAGGTGTTATTTTTGCAGGAATTGATGCTCCAAAATGTTCTCCTGGATGTTGCTTTCTAATCTCCGTCATTTCATCAATACGCTGGTTTTCACGAATAGCAATATATTCCATTTCTGGAGTAATAATGCCTTTTTTTGCGTAATGTAATTGTGTTACATTTTGCCCTTTTTTAGCTCGTTTAGGTTTGTGTTTTAAGTCAAAACGCATGTGGTCCAAACTTTTATCTTTTAAACGCTCATTACAATATTTTGATGAAAAAGCATCCAATTCCTCTACGTCACCACGGTCTAAAATCCACTGCTCTCTAATTCTTTCAATTCCATTGTGTACATTAATCTCTTTATTAGGATCTGTATAAGGCCCGGAAGTATCATATACAGTAACTGGCTCGTTTGGTGTTTTCTTTTTCGTCATCGAATCAACTGTATCACTCAATTCAATTTCGCGCATTGCTACCTTAATTTGAGGATGTATTTTTCCTTGTACGTAAATTTTTTTAGAATTTGGAAAAGGATTTCTCGTAATTTGACCTTCTTTTGGTGCTGTGTCTTTACTTTTCATTTTGTTTAAGCTATTAGCAATTGGCTTTTGGCCGTTAGTAATTAGATATTTGGTTTTATAGTATTGCTAATGGCTAACAGCCAAAAGCTAATAACTATCTTATCCGCCTTGAGCGGCCTGAATTATTAAAATTTTATTGTTAGGATTTAAAAGATGGGTTTCCCAGGAAGAATTAGGAACAACAGTATCATCTATTGCTACGGCAACACCTTGTGTTGGAGATTTTAATTCCTTTAAAAGGTCTAAAACATTGCTATTCTCTCGCATTTTTAACGGAGAATCATTTACATAAATAGTAATCATATACAGTATATTTAAATATGCTGTAAATTATAAAGGCTTAAGATTTCTTTGAAAAAAACACAAAAAGAACAAATGTGCTTTATGAAAAGGTTGTAAATGTATATTGCAATACACTTTTCAACTTTTCCCTTCGGCGGTACTAACCGCATCAGGTTCAAAGGGTATGTCTCAGTTCCTAAAAATAGGAACACCCCTAAAGTTTACTCTGTAAATGTAGCAAATTATCCAAAACAAGATTACAAAATTCTATAATTTTATTTTTCCTTTTAATTACCTTGCACCCATGCAAAACGCTTTAGTAAGTATTCTTATACCTGTAAAAAACACCGAGACATTTTTAAAAGAATGTATAGACTCTATAGTAGAACAAGAATATAAAAACTGGGAAGTTTTAGCTGTTGACGATACATCAACCGATTCTAGTTTAGCTATTTTAAAGAGCTTTTCAGAGAAATATACTAGAATAAAGGTATACTCTAATTCTGGCACAGGAATCATAGATGCTTTACGTTTGGCTTACGCAAAAAGTAATGGGAAATTTATAACAAGAATGGATTCTGATGACATAATGCCCATTAATAAATTATCTATTCTAGTAAATAATTTAATAGAAAATGGCAAGGGGCATGTAGCAACAGGAAAAGTAAACTACTTTGCAAAGGAAGGCATTAGCAACGGTTATGCGCGTTATGAGAAATGGCTAAACGGGCTAACCGAAAATGGAACTAATTTTAAAGAAATTTACAAAGAATGTGTTATTCCATCTCCTTGTTGGATGGTTTATAAAGAAGATTTTGAGGATTGCGGTGCTTTTTTTTCTAATAGATATCCAGAAGATTATGACCTAACATTCAGATTTTATGAAAAAGGGTTAAAGGTTATTCCTTGTTCAGAAATGCTTCATTATTGGAGAGATTATACTACACGTACCTCTAGAACTAGTGAACACTATGCGGCTAATTATTTTATAGACTTAAAAATGCATTATTTTCTGGAGTTAGATTTTAATCCAAACAGACCATTAGCGTTATGGGGAGCAGGCAATAAAGGAAAAGAAATTGCAAAAATCCTATATAAAAAAGGAGTTGCCTTTACTTGGCACTGTGATAATCCAAAAAAAATAGGAAAAGAAATTTATAACAAGATATTAGAACATTTTAATTCTATTTCTGATTTACAAAATCCGCAATGCATAATCACCGTTGCAAACGAAAAAGAGCAACTGAAAATTAAAAGTTTCTTTAAAGAAAAAAACAAACGACAGGGAAAAGATTATTTTATCTTTTGTTAGAATATTTCTTAAATAAAAAAAGAAACTTATGCTTATTTTTTTAAGTATCTTTGGGAAATTAATAAGAGGTATGCAGTTTAAATATCCAGAACTTCTTTGGGGGCTTTTTCTACTAGTTATCCCTATTATTATTCATCTTTTTCAGCTTAGAAAATTTAAGAAAACACCTTTTACTAATGTAAAACTTTTACAAGAAGTTATTTCTGAATCCAGAAAAAGTAGTTCTATAAAAAAGTGGCTACTATTGTTAAGTAGATTAGGAATTATTGCAGCATTAATACTTGCTTTTGCGCAACCATTTTTTGCTAACAAATCGGCTTTAGTAACTAAAGAAACTGTAATTTACATAGATAATTCTTTTAGTATGCAAGCGCCTACAGAAAATGGAACTTTATTAACTTCTAGTATTCAAGAATTATTGAAAACCTCTCCAAAAAATGAAAAAACAAGTCTTTTTACAAACAACAAAGTATTTAAAAATGTAGCTATTAAAGAAATTCAGAACGAATTGCTTTCTCTGGAGCATAGTACCACTCAATTACCTTTAGATGCTATTTTATTAAAAGCTAAGACACTTTTTTCTGATAACCCCTCCTCTATTAAAAACACTATACTAATTTCTGATTTTCAAGAAAGTAAGAGCTCTATAGTACTAGATAGTTTACAAAAAAACAACACCAATTTTATTGTTAAAAGACCAAGTAGCATAACTAATATTAGTATAGATTCTCTTTTCCTAAAAGAAGTAAAAGATGAAAACATAAATATTGTAGCAAATTTAACTAGCAGTACAGCTATTAAAAGTACACCAGTTTCTCTTTATAACAAGGATAAACTTATAGCTAAAACCGCAGCCGTTTTTAATAATAACAAAAAAGCAAACGTAACTTTTACCATCCCAAAAAACGAAACTATACATGGGAAGCTACATATTATAGATAATGGGTTTAAATACGATAACACCTTATATTTTAACCTAGATATTGAGCCTAAAATAAAAGTGCTAGCAATAGGGAAAAAAAATTCTTTCCTTAATAGAATATATACCAAAGACAAATTTAGTTTTAAAACCTACAGTTTAAAAAATCTTAATTATAGTTTATTGCAAAAACAAAATACTATAATTCTTAATGAGTTGCCTACTATTCCTAATTCGTTAACTACTGCTTTACATTCGTTTACAAAAGAAGGAGGTACACTAATTATTATTCCAGACATTACTATTGATGCAAATTCATATAAAACGTTAACAACATATTATAATAATAGTAGTTTACAAAAAAACATAAACAAAGAGCAAAAAATAACAAACATTACTTTTAGTCATCCAATATATAGTAATGTATTTGAGAAAAAAGTTACTAATTTCCAAAACCCAATTACTAAAACTAATTATACTTTAAACACCAATGCTCCTGCGGTGTTATCCTATCAAAACAATGCAGCATTTTTAATAGGTACTAAAGGGTTTTATCTTTTTTCTGCTTCTCTTTCTACAGAGAATTCTAACTTTAAAAATTCGCCCTTAATTGTTCCTACCTTTTATTCCATGGCTGCACAAAGCTTAAAATTGCCGCAATTGTATACACAACTAGGAGCTAATACAACTATAGATTTAAATGTTTCCTTAGGAAGAGACCAAATTTTAACGGTTAAAAAAGGAGAATATCAATTTATACCAAGACAAGAATCTTTTGTTAATAAAGTAAGTTTATCCTTTTTTGACAACCCTACGAAAGATGGTATTTATCAAGTAAATAATAAAGAAAATACAATACAAAATATAAGTTTTAATTATACTCGTTCCGAAAGTAATTTAAACTATGTACCAATAGAAAATTTGAATGCAAAAAGTGTTGGAACAAGTATAGAAAATCTTTTTACAGAAATGCAAAAAGACAACTCTATAAATGCCCTTTGGAAATGGTTTATTATTTTAGCGTTACTTTTTATATTTCTTGAAATACTATTTCAAAAAATTTTAAAGTAAGCATTATACTTTATACACTAAAGAATACCTATAAAAAGAAAAGTACCTTATTATGAATATACTTTTAAAATCTGCCACAATAGTCGATAGTTCTAACAAAGGACTTCATCTTAAAAAAAGAGATATTCTAATAAAAAATGGAAACATAAGCTCTATAGCTTCTAAAATAGATACTCTGGCAAATACAAAAGAAATAAAATTAAAAAACTTACATGTATCTATTGGTTGGTTTGATAGTAGTGTAAGCTTTGGAGAGCCAGGTTATGAAGAAAGAGAAACTATTGCAAATGGAATAGCAACTGCTGCCAAAAGTGGTTTTACAGACATTATTTTAAACCCTAGCTCTACTCCTGTTCCAGATACTAGTTCTGATATTGTTTTCTTAAAAAATGCAGAACAAAATAAAGGAGTAAACTTATACCCTTTAGGATGCTTAACAAATGATGCAAAGGGAGAATCTTTAGCAGAATTGTTTGACATGAAAAATGCGGGTGCAGTTGGTTTTTATGATACAAAACAATCAATAGATAACCCTAATCTTTTAAAAATTGCTTTACAGTATACCGAAAGTTTTAAAGGGCTAGTATACTCTTATCCTTTAGACAAAAAAATAGCAGGAAAAGGCATTGTAAACGAAGGAGCCGTAAGTACAAGGTTAGGATTAAAAGGTATTCCTGCTCTGGCAGAAGAACTACAAATAGTAAGAGATTTATTTATATTAGAATATGCTGGAGGCAAACTACACGTACCAACAATATCTACAGCAAATGGAGTAAAACTAATAGCCAATGCAAAAAAGAAAGGACTTAATGTAAGCTGTAGTGTTGCTATACATAATCTAATTTTTGACGATACTGTTTTACATGATTTTGATAGTAATTACAAAGTAATGCCACCTTTACGAACCAGTAAAGACTGTAAAGCTTTAATAAAAGGAGTTAAAGACGGAGTCATCGATTTTGTGACATCGGATCATACGCCTATAAACATTGAAAATAAGAAAGTAGAGTTTGATAATGCAGACTATGGCACTATTGGCTTAGAAAGTGCTTTTGGTTCTCTTACTCCTCTTTTTGGATTAGAAAAAACTATTGAAATTTTAACAAAAGGAAGAGAACGATATGGTTTAGAGACTCCTAAAATTAAAGAAGGAGAAAAAGCATCTATAACTCTTTTTAATCCTGAAGAAACTTTTAGTTTTAAAAAAGAGAACATTGTTTCTACTAGTAAAAATTCTGCCTTTATAGAAAAAGAACTTAGAGGAAAAGTATATGGTATTATAACTAATAATGAAATTCTTTTTTAACTATCTTTAGGATATTATTATAACTACTACTAAAAACTAAATAAAATGGATCAGAGCATAAAAGAACAAGGAAAAACAATGGCTATAATAAGCTATATTACTGTTATTGGATTATTAATTGCATATTTTAGTACCAGGGGCGATAAAGAAAATGAATTTGTTTCTTTTCATATAGGGCAATCTTTAAGAGTGTTTATCCTAGGGATAATAATTTCTGTTTCAATGGGTATTATAATATCTGTTACAGGGCTTTCTATACTAAAATTTTTATCCTATGCGCCATTAGTTTTTATGGTATTAGGCGTAATGAATGCTAATAGCTTAAAAGATGAAAAATTGCCTATTATTGGTAATATTGGATAATAACGTATTTTATTTTAAGGAATAACAAAAGGAGGCGCAATTTGCACCTCTTTTTTAGTTTCAAAATGTATAACTTGCAAAAAATTTTAGAATGCCTGAAGGAAAAACTACAGCAATAACAGCATACTTTACTATTGTAGGTGCTTTAATAGCAATTACTATGAATTTAGAGCCAAAGCATGATTATGCTAGGTTTCATACTAGACAAGCTTTTGGTTTACATATTACTTTTTTAGGCTTTGCTTTATTTTTAAGCCAATGGTTTAATGCGTATGCATGGTATGGCTTATACATTTTTTATGTTGTTTTATGGGGTTATGGATTTATAGGTGCCATTACAGATAAAAAACAGTCGGTTCCTGTGTTAGGTCCTTTATTTCAAAAATGGTTTACTTTTATTCAATAATATGACAACTGCACCACTTTCTTTAGAACATCTTATAAAACCATCTACAAAAACAACAGAAAAAATCCCAGTACTTTTTATGTTTCATGGTTATGGTAGTAATGAGGAGGATTTATTTTCTTTTGCTCCTGAATTACCAGAAGAACTTTGCATAATATCGGTAAGAGCTCCTTACCCTATGCAACCACAAGGTAATGCTTGGTATGCTATTAATTTTGATGCGGAAAAAGGAAAATGGAGTGATGATGAACAAGCCTTAGTATCTAGAGATAAAATAATTGTTTTTATAGAGGAAGCATGTACCGCATACAACTTAGATAAAGATAATGTAACCTTATTAGGTTTTAGTCAAGGTACTATTCTTAGTTATGCCGTTGCCTTATCTTACCCAGAAAAAATTAAAAATGTAATAGCTTTAAGTGGCTACATTAACGAAGCCATTTTAAAAGAAGATTATACAAAAAAATCACATGCTTCTTTAAGTATATATGCTTCTCATGGCTCTGTAGATCAAGTAATTCCTGTGGACTGGGCACAAAGATCGGCTCCTTTTCTTTCCAATTTAGGAATAGAACATTTATATGAAGAATTTCCTGTTGGGCATGGTGTTGCGCCACAGAATTTTTACTCCTTTAAAAAATGGTTAGAAGATAAAATTTAATTACTACGGGTATATAAAAGATGGTCTACAAGAGAAAAATCTACTCCTAAATCGTCCTTAAGCTCATATTTAATTAGAACTTCTCCCCAATATTTGCCATCAGAGAAATCGGCAATAATCCATTTGTGATTTAAGATTTTAATCTTATTTATCTTAAAATCGTTCTCCATACCTTCATAAGGTATTAAAGGGTTATTTCCTTTTGTTTCATTTGTTTCTAATAATTTATCCGAAATGTAACGCGTGGCATCTTTAAGCTTTAAGTGATCATAATACGCTAAAGCATCATCATTATTTTCTAAAGAAAAATATTGCATTTCTAACGCCTTAAGCTCAGTACTCTGTACAGAATCTTGTAATTGAATTACTTTATTCTCTAATCCTAAAATTCGTTTTTCTTTGGCATCTACCATAGATCCCCCGCTAACAAAAAGATATAATGCTATTAAAGATGCAAAAATAAATAGGTAAAGAAAAAGTTTATTTTTCATGAATTTTTTTTATTGTATTGTTATAGTAAGGTTATCGTATGCCAAATGTACGTTTTCTGGCAATTTTTTCTCCACATCGTCATGAAAACCTAAAAGATGACTAATATGCGTAAAATAAGTTTTCTGTGGTTGTACTTTTTCTACAAAAGCCAAAGCCTCTTCTAAATTAAAATGAGAATGGTGCGGTTCTTCTCTAAGTGCATTAATCACTAATACTGTTGAACCTTTTATTTTTTCTATTTCTTCTTCTGCAACATACTTAACATCAGTTAAATAAGTAAAGCCTAGAAATCTATAACCAAAAACTTGTAAATTATTATGGTCCCCTTCTATTGGTATTACTTTTATATTTCCTAGCAGTATATTTTTATTATTTATAACTTCAGTAGCAGTAACAGCTGGAGCGCCAGGATATCTATTTTCTTGTGCAAAAATATAATCAAACCTTTTTTTTAAAGATTTTAAAACCCTTCTATGCCCATAAATAGAAATATCTCCTTGTCTAAAGAAAAAAGGTCTAATATCATCTATACCCGCAGTATGATCGGCATGCTCATGCGTAAATAAAACTCCGTCTAATTTAGATATAGGATTTGCAAGCATTTGTTGTCTAAAATCTGGGCCACAATCTATTACATAATTATAATTTTCCCAGCTAATTAAAACAGATACTCTAAGTCTTTTATCTTTTGGATTACTGCTTAAACATACAGGATGCGTACTCCCAATAACTGGGATTCCTTGCGATGTTCCTGTTCCCAAAAAAGTAATTTTCAAACTATAATTATTTTCTTTCAAATTTATAACATAAATATTTAATTGATTGCGCAAACTTTCTAACTTTGTGAAAATTAAATTTCAAAAAATGGCTTCAGTTCTTAAAAAGGATAATAATGTATTTGAAAACATTCCTTCCATAAAAGCAAAAACCTTGCGTATAAACCTTAATCCAGATATTTACGGAACTTTTGCTGAAATTGGTGCGGGTCAGGAGACTGCAAGGCATTTTTTTAGATCAGGCGGCGCATCTGGTACAATTGCAAAAGCAATGAGTGCCTATGACAAAGATTTTAGTGATGCTATTTATGGTGTAGAAAATGATGGACGCTACGTATCTCAAGCGCGCTTAAAAACAATGCTAGATTATGAAATGCAATTAATGGAAGAGCGTATTAGTAGGGAAAACCATCCCGATCGTCTGTTTTTCTCTTATGCAAATACTGTTGCAACTATTGATTTTTCTAAGCGTTATAAAGGTCATGGTTGGATTGGTATTCGTTTTCAACTAGACCCAAAACAAAAAGAATTAGACGAAATTATTTTACATGTTCGTTTTAAACAAAATGAAGCTCGCTTACAACAAGAAACTTTAGGTATTCTTGGTGTTAACTTAATATATGGTGCCTTTTATAAATACCACAACCCAAAAAAATTATTACAATATCTATACGATCATATAGATAAGGATACTGTTGAAATTGATATGATTAATTTCTCTGGCCCAAATTTTAAAAAAGTAGATAATCGCTTAATGAGTTTAAGACTTATTAAGAATGATATGACAGATGCTGTTATGTTTGGCCCTGATGGTAATAATTTATTACCTGCAGCTGTTTTATATAAAAAGAACATTCTAGCACTTAGGGGTAGTTTTAGGCCAGTAACGAAGGTTAATGAAGATATGTTTAAAAAATCGTATGATATTTTTATACGAGATAAAATGGTGGAAGAAGAAAAAACCATTGTTATTTTTGAAATAACCCTATCTAACTTAAAAGCTTCTGGAGAAATTGATGAACAAGATTTTATGGATAGAGCTCAATTACTTTGTTCTTTAGGGCACACAGTTATGATTTCTAAGTTCCAAGAATACTACAAACTTGTAGAATATTTTAATAATTATACTAAAGCTAGAATTGGCCTTACTATGGGGGTTAATAATTTAGTAGACATCTTTGATGAAAAATATTATAGACATTTAAGCGGTGGTATTTTAGAAGCTTTTGGTAAATTATTCTTTAAAGATTTACAAGTTTACTTATACCCAATGAAAAACACAGAAACTGGGCAGATAATGACTAGTAACAACGTTAAAGTACACCCAAGAATGAAAGAACTTTATAAGTTCTTTAAATATAACGGAAAGGTTATGGACATTTTTGATTACGACCCAGAAATTATGCATATTTTTTCTAGAGATGTTCTTAAAAAAATCACAAACAATGAAGAAGGATGGGAAGAAATGATACCAAAAGGTCTTGCCGAAATGATTAAAGAAAAGCAACTTTTCGTAAGAAAAATAGATGAAATAGTAGCTAAGAAAAAATAATTTTTTTGTAAAAAAACTTATGAAAAAGGCATCAGGAGTAAAATCTGATGCCTTTTTTTGTTATTCTAGAAGTTGTGCTGCATGGTCCTTAGTTTTTACTTTATCTATAACTAAAGTTACAATACCGTCTTCATCTACCTTAAAGGTTTTTCTATGAATACCGTCATACTCTCTACCCATAAACTTTTTTAACCCCCAAACACCAAATGCATTAATTACAGTATGATCTTCATCTGCAAGTAACGGAAAAGGAAAATTATATTTCTCTTTAAATTTGGCTTGCCTTTTTTCAGAGTCTGCACTAACACCAAGTAAACTATAGCCTTTCGCTTGTAATTCTGCATAATTATCTCTTAAATTACATGCTTCTGCAGTACAACCAGGGGTACTAGCTTTAGGGTAAAAAAATACAATAATTTTTTTTCCTTTATAGTCCGATAGGCTAACCGTATTACCATCTTGGTCTTTAACAGAAAAATCTGGAACTTTATCTCCTACTTTTAATGTTTTCATATATAATTTTATTTAGTTTTATAGTTCTATTTCTGTATAAAAATAAACCAAATATGACAATAAAGGAAAAGGTTTCGTTTGTAATTAGAACACTTAAAGAATTATACCCTACTATTCCTATACCGCTAGATCATAAAGACCCTTATACCCTACTAATTGCAGTACTCATGTCTGCCCAAAGTACAGATATTAGGGTAAACAAAATAACGCCTTTACTTTTTGCAAAAGCCGACAATCCTTATGATATGATAAAATTATCTGTTGAGGAAATAAGAGAAATTATTAAACCCGTAGGCCTCTCCCCTATGAAAGCTAAAGGTATTTACGGTCTTTCTAAAATGCTAGTAGAAAACCATAATGGCATTGTTCCTAAAGAAATAGAAATTTTAGAAACTTTTCCTGCTGTTGGTCATAAAACTGCAAGTGTAGTAGTTTCTCAAGCATTTGGAATTCCTGCATTTCCTGTAGATACTCATATACACAGATTAATGTATAGGTGGGGATTTACTAATGGTAAAAATGTAGTGCAGACAGAGAAAGATGCTAAAAGATTATTTCCAAAAGAATTATGGAATGATCTGCATTTGCAAATAATTTGGTATGGTCGTGATTATAGTCCTGCTAGAGGATGGGACTTGGAAAAAGATGTAATTACAAAAACTATTGGAAGAAAAACAGTCTTAAACTATTATTATAAAAGTAAAAAAGCCCGTAAATAACGGGCTTTATATGTTAGTTTAATAAGATATTGAATTTCATATCATTACATTTTACCGTATAAAGTGCTCTAGAATAACTTATTAGAAATTCTATAGTTTCTGTACTTGCCTTTACCGGACTGAATTTTTTTTGGTACTCGAAGTAAATTTTTTCCATATTTCTAATGTTGTTATACAGAGATAACGGCACTAAATTAGAAATATTGTTTACCTAGTCTAAAGTAATTTTAACTTGTAAGTACTATATTGTTCTTTTCTATAATTTTTCTAAGGTTAATTAATGCATAACGCATTCTTCCTAAAGCAGTGTTTATGCTTACTCCTGTGTTTTCTGAAATTTCTTTAAAGCTCATATCCTTATAAATGCGCATTAATAAAACTTCTTTCTGATCATCTGGTAATTCTTCTACTAATACTCTTAAGTCAGAGTTTACTTGATCTTTAATTAATTGCTTTTCTGCATTTAATTTATCATCACCAATAACAGAAAAGATATTAAAATCATCACTCCCCTCAAACATTGGCATTCTTTTGTTCTTTCTAAAGTGATCTATAATTAAGTTATGAGAAATACGCATAACCCATGGTAAAAATTTACCTTCTTCACTATATCTACCTTTTTTTAAAGTCTTTATAACTTTAATAAATGTGTCTTGAAAAATATCTTCAGTTACATCTCTATCTAATACTTTAGAATAGATAAAACTAGTAATACGTTGGTTGTGTCTGTTGATTAATATTTCTAACGCTTTTTCATCACCGCTAATATAATCTCTTACTAATTCTGAATCTTCAATTTGTACTGACATATGATTTTTTTTAATTTTTAAGATCAGGGGGCTTTTCTTAGTTATATGGTTATTTTATTTGTTTAATAAAAAATCAACATGATTTCTTAATTACAGTCTAAAACTATATAAAACATAGGCCTTCATAAAAAGTATGTTGTAAAACCCCTACTTTTTGATGTGAAAGTGCTGTTTTCTATTTTTTACACAATATTTTAACATATATATAGTTGCCAAAAAAGAATTGCTACTAACTATGCAGGGCAACATTATACTCTTTAAATAATATAGGAAAGTAGTAAACACAAAAAAGCCATTAAGAAATAATCTTAATGGCTTTTAATATATATTGTAATGGTACCTAGTTTAGGTTACTCTCAAATTTTATTCCTTTAGCTTCTGTAACTTTTAAAGACTTTGAATAGTTTAATAAAAACTGAATCGTTTCAGGTTGTGCCTTTATAAGTTCACATTCTTTTTGTGCTTTAGTGTAAATTTTTTCCATAGTACTTTTGATTTTGTTTCAATAGTAGAACGCCTTCATTGCACAAAGTAATAAAACTAGTCGACCTTTTACCTATTAATTCGTTAAAACAATATTATGTTCTTCAATTATCTTTCTAAGGTTAATTAATGCATAGCGCATTCTTCCTAAAGCTGTATTAATACTTACGCCCGTATTATCAGATATTTCTTTAAAACTCATATCCTTATATATACGCATTTCTAAAACTTCTTGTTGATCTTTAGGTAACTCCTTAATTAATTGAGAAAGTTCAGAATTAATTTGGTCTTTTATAAGTTGCTTTTCAATGTTTAGCTTATCATCACCAATCATAGAAAAAATACTAAAACTATCAGAACCATCAAACTTTGGCATTCTATTCGTTTTTCTAAAATGATCTATTATTAAATTATGCGCAATACGCATGACCCATGGTAAAAATTTACCTTCTTCATTATAAGTTCCTCTTTTAAGGGTTCTTATAACTTTCATAAAAGTATCTTGAAAAATATCTTCGGTTACTTCACGGTCACCGACCTTGGAATAAATAAAGCCATTAATACGTTTGTTATGCTTATTAATAAGAGCTTCCAAAGCTCTTTCATCGCCATCTATAAATTGCTTTACTAATATAGAATCGTTAATCTGTAGTTCCATAGAGATTTACTTTTTAGGGTTAAAATTGGGGGCCTTTTCATATGAAAAGGTCTTGTGGGTACTATTCTAACTTTAAAAAGTAATCTTGTTTCTATAGGCGTATTAACGTTTAATGTTTGTCAAATATACTAAAAATTAAATGTTAAAAACAAATGACTCTATATAATATATAACTTTTAGCCCCCGAGTTTAATTACTTTGCGTATAAATTAAAGGCATATTGTATCTTTGTTTTTCTAAATTAAATCATGTCTGTACTACTAGAAGTTAATCCAAAAGAAAACATCATAATTAAAGGTGCTAAACTGCACAATTTAAAAAATATAGATGTTGTAATTCCACGAAATAAATTGGTAGTTATTACTGGATTATCTGGTTCAGGAAAATCTAGTTTAGCCTTTGATACACTTTATGCGGAAGGCCAAAGACGTTATGTAGAAAGCTTATCTTCTTATGCAAGACAGTTTTTAGGAAAACTTAATAAACCAAAAGTAGATTATATAAAAGGTATTGCACCAGCAATAGCTATAGAACAAAAAGTAAATTCTACAAATCCTAGATCTACTGTAGGTACTACTACAGAAATTTATGATTATTTAAAATTGTTATTTGCTCGTATTGGAAAAACCTATTCTCCCGTTTCTGGTAAACAAGTAAAAAAACATACAGTTACAGATGTGGTTAACCATGTTAAGACTTATACCGATAATACAAAATTACTTTTATTAGCTCCTATAACTATTGCAGAAGACAGAGACGCTATTAAATCTTTAGAACTATTTTCTAAACAAGGATATGCAAGAATAAAGTTCAATGACAAAGTTTTACGAATAGACCAAGCTCCAAAAAATATTGGAAAAGAGTTTTATTTAGTAATAGATCGTATTATTACTAAAAATGATGAGGATTTTTATAATCGCTTAGCTAATGCTATAGATACTACTTTTTTTGAAGGTAAAGGAAGTTGTATTATAGAAGAGTTAGAAACACAGAAACAAAATTATTTTAGTAATAAGTTTGAATTAGATGGTTTACAATTTCTAGAACCAAACGTACATCTTTTTAGTTTTAATAATCCTTATGGAGCTTGCCCAAAATGTGAAGGCTATGGAGATATTATAGGTATAGATGAAGATTTGGTAATTCCTAATACAGCTCTTTCCGTTTATGAAAACGCCATATTTGCTTGGCGAGGAGAAAGCATGAGTGCCTACAGAGATGATTTGGTGAATGCTGCCTATAAGTTTAATTTTCCTATTCACAAACCTTGGTTTCAACTATCTGAAGAACAAAAGCAACTGGTTTGGGATGGCAACTCGTATTTTACTGGACTCCATGGGTTTTTCTCTATGTTAGAAGAAAAGAGTTATAAAATTCAAAACAGAGTAATGCTTTCTCGATATAGAGGAAAAACAAAATGTCCCGTTTGTAAAGGACGTAGACTAAGGGAAGAAACCAATTTTGTAAAGATAAACGACACATCTATTAACCAACTTGTAAACCTATCCATAGAAAAGTTAATTGCTTTTTTCTCTGCATTAAAACTAAATGAACACGATACAAAAATTGCATCTAGGCTATTACAAGAAATAAATTCTAGATTAGGCTTTTTAGATAATGTAGGACTTAGTTATTTAACCTTAAACAGAAAATCTAACACCTTATCTGGTGGCGAAAGTCAGCGTATAAATTTAGCAACCTCTTTAGGAAGTAGCTTAGTAGGTTCCATGTATATATTAGATGAACCTAGTATAGGTTTACACCCAAAAGATACCGAAAACCTAATTACTGTGCTACAATCTTTAAGAGACTTGGGTAATACGGTTATTGTTGTAGAACATGATGAAGATATTATGAAAGCTGCAGACCAGGTAATAGATATTGGTCCAAAAGCTGGAACCCATGGTGGTAAAGTAGTAGCCAATGGTACATTAAAAGAGGTGTTAAAAACAGATTCTTTAACAGCTAGCTACCTTAATGGTTCTATGTCTATAGAAGTTCCTAAAAAAAGAAGACCATACGCTAATTATATAGAAATTAAAGGAGCAAGAGAAAATAATCTTAAAAATATAGATGTCCTCTTCCCTTTAAATGTACTTACTGTTGTCACTGGTGTCTCTGGTAGCGGAAAAAGTACTTTAGTTAAGAAGTTGCTGTATCCAATACTTTTAAAAGAAGTTGGCGGTTATGGTGAAAAAGCTGGACAATTTACTAGTGTAGAAGGAAAATATAAAGATATAAAACACGTAGAATTTGTAGACCAAAACCCTATTGGTAGATCCTCTAGATCCAACCCTGTTACTTACATAAAAGCTTATGATGATATTCGTAGCTTGTTTGCTGGACAAAAATTAAGTAAAATTAGAGGATACCAAGCCAAACATTTTTCTTTTAATGTAGATGGCGGCCGATGTGAAAAATGTAAAGGCGATGGTGAAATTACTGTAGAAATGCAGTTTATGGCCGATGTGCATTTAGAATGCGATGTATGTAATGGGAAACGTTTTAAGAAAGAAGTATTAGAAGTAAAATTTGAAAACGCTAGTATAGACGATGTCCTAACCATGACAATAGATGATGCAATTGCATTCTTTAAAATCCACGAGCAAAATAAAATAGTAAATAAATTACAACCTTTACAAGATGTAGGCTTAGGCTATGTAACTTTAGGGCAATCCTCTTCTACACTTTCTGGTGGAGAAGCACAACGTATTAAACTCGCATCTTTCTTAGTTAAAGGTAAAACAAAAGACAAAGCCCTATTTATTTTTGATGAACCAACCACTGGTTTACATTTTCATGATATTAAAAAACTACTAAAATCTTTTACAGCTTTAATAGAAAAAGGACATTCTATTGTGGTAATTGAGCATAATATAGAGCTAATTAAATGTGCAGATTATATTATAGACTTGGGGTTAGAAGGTGGTGATAATGGCGGACAATTAATTGCGCAAGGTACTCCAGAAGTGGTTGTAAAAAGTAAAAAATCTTTCACTGCTCCTTATTTAAAAGAGAAATTGGATAATTAAATTTTGATAAAAAAATATTTTAAACCATTGATTATAAGTTGTTTAAATAAAATACTATTTTTTTGGCACGCTGTTTGGTATGTACTAAGGGAATGTAAATAGTTACATTCAGAATTTAAAACCTTATATCATGAGAAAATTAGTACTCCTTTTTACAGCGATTGTTTTAGGTACATTAAGTAGCTACGCTAGTACAACTGATGATAAGGTTGCAACACGCAATGCTTATCAATACAACAACTCTTTTATTTTTGTAGAAAATGGCATTACGTTTTCTGTATTCCCAGATGGCGAATTCGATTTTTATATAGATAACCGTTTAGGAAGAACAAATAGTAATATAACATTTAATTCTGGTTACGATTATAGCCCTTACGCACAATATGATGATTACGGTGCTGTAATACAAGTAGAAAACGTTCCTATTTATTATGACTATTACGGACGTGTTTCTAACATAGGAAATGTAGATATTGCGTATAGAAATGGACGAGTATTTAGAGTTGGTGGTATGCATGTATACTATAACCAAAGAGGAATTTTTAACTACCATACTGGTTATATTAACAGATTTAATAGGACCTATGTTTTTAGACCTTTTCACAGGCTGTTTTTAAGACCTTCTATTAATTTATGTTTAGTATATAATAGACCTTACAGAAGGTATTACACTCCTACTCGTTATACGTATCATAGACCGTATAGATATAATACAAGAAGAGTGTACGCTAAAATTGGACGTGAACACAGGTACAATAAAATGCGAAATACTAGGTCTAAAATTTATAGAAATGACAAAAGAGTTGCTGTACGTTCTAACACTTATAGAAGTAGAAATACAAATAGAAACATTACTCCTAGATCAAACAGAAATAACAATACTTCTATAAAAAGAAGTACTGCTCAAAGAGGTAATACTAAAACTTATAGAAGCAATTCTGGAAGAAGTATAGTTACAAAAAGACAAGTAACAAAAACACCTAGAAGTACTACAGTAACACGTACTACTAAGACATATAGAAAACCTGTATCTAGAACAACAAATAGAACCGTTGTAAAAAGAAGCAATAATACACAAAGAAACTCTAGAAGTACTGGTGTATCTACAAGAAGTTCTAATAGTAAAAGAACAATTAGCAGAACACCTACTAGAAGTAGAAATACAATTTCAAGAAGTAGTAGTTCTAAAAGAGTAACAAAAGCTCCTTCTAGAAGTTCAAGAAGTAATAAAAAATCTGTAACTACAAGAAGTAGCAGAAGATAATAAAGAAAGTTTTTAGGTTGGTTGTAAACCCCGTAGCAAATTTATATGCTATGGGGTTTCTTTTTATGCATTTTTCCACAAAACATTAATTGCTTTTAAATCTTTTTTCATAGCATCAAAAACTAATTTCTTATCTACAGTTATACTACGTTTACCTTTCTCTGCTCCTCCTAAATCATATTCTAAATGTAAAGAAACTGGTGGTTTTATACCATACTTTTTTAACAACTTAAAATAAGCATCAAAATCTACCATACCTTTCCCTATTGGTACATTAACAAGTTTCCATTCTCCTTTTACTTGTACCCATTTAAAATCTTTAAGGACTATAGTTTTTATGTAAGTTTGTAATAATGCCAAACCATTTTTCCAAGACACACCTCCTTCTACTGTTGCATGCCTAATATCATACTGTACACCAAAATAATTAGGATTTACTGTTTCCAATATTTTTTTAACTTCCCAGAATGAACCTCCAATTTTTAAACCTGCATGGTTTTGGTAACAACCAACAATCCCCCACTCTTTATTCAAAACTCCTAACTTTTGTATTTCTTTTACATAAAAAGCTAAAGAATCTTCCATAGAAATTTCTTCTTTATATGCAAACCAGTTAGACCTATAATACTCTATCCCTTCTTTGGCTGCTGTTTTAATAACTGCAATATCTAATTGCTTAGATGCATTTTCTATAGCCGTTGTTATCATTTTACATGAAGAACCTCCTTTTTTTATTGCCGCTATAGCTTTTGGAAGATCTTTTTCTACATTAGAAGGTAATACATGACCTTTTGGCCTCACTGTTAAATCTACACCAGAAAACCCCATTTCTGTAGCCATAGCCCCCGTAGTCTCATAATCTAAAAACTGAAGATGTTTAGAAAATATAGAAATGTCTAAATCTGTATTTAAATCTACTACAGAGTTAAATAAAGGGTTAGCTAAACCATTAAAAGGTATTGTTCCTATAACTCCTAATGCAGCGAGCTTAGTAAATTCTCTTCTAGTTTTCATTTTCTGAAATTTTTGCTTTTACTATTACAAATAAAACTTATACAATAAAAGAGTATATTACTTATTTGCAATAAACAAATTACTTAATTATTTTATTAATAACAGAATCAATTAAAACATTTACATCTCTAGAAATGCTAAGTTTATATAATATTCCAATATATAAAATAAGTGCTAAACTACTTTTAACTAGTATCGCTAAAATTGGGGGAAAAGTAAGCGGCATATAATAAAATACAAATCCTACACTAATTAATAATCCTAAAATCTTTAAGGTTTCTATAGTAAAAGGTTGTATTTTAAATTTAGCTTTTACATATAGTAATTTTAAAGAATTATATACAAAAAAAGCAGAAAAACTAGCTATTGCAGCTCCTTTTATTCCAAATTTAGGAATTAACCAAAAATTGAATCCTACAGCTAAAACAGCTAATAACACCCCTAAAAATAAAACGGAACGATAATAATCTGAATTAAATAAAATAGAATTGTTATTCCCCAAAAGAGCATCGTAAACTTTTGCTAAACCTATCCAAAAAACAATAAGATAACCATTACTATATGCCTCTGGTAAAAAAGAATATATATCTTTAATATTTATTATAATTAATAAAAATAATAACCCTGAAATAATAAAAAGTGTAAGTGAACTTTTTTGATACAACTCTTTTAAAGAAATATAATTTTTAGCATTAATATATGTTGCCGTTATTGGGTATGTAATTTGATGCATTGCTCTAGATGGCACTGCTATAGTTGTGGCTATAAAGCCTGCAACAGCATAATAAGCAACGTTCTCTATTTCTAGAAAATTATTTAACATCACTTTATCTACCTCTAATAATACAATTGCCGTAGACCCTCCCAAAATAATTAAAGTGCTATACTTTAAAATATCTTTTGTGTTTTTTGGTAAGCTAAACATTAATTTAGGCATACGTAATTTATAAGCATAGATCTTCATAATAACCGTTCTAAGAATATAAAACCCAACTAAAGCTTTTATAAATATGTCTATTGTTATTACTTTTTTCCATAGCAAGAGTAATAGAATGGTTTGCCCTACTCTACAAAAAATCTCTTTCATAAAATTTCCAAAGACAGATTTCATTTGAATTTTTGCCCAAGCAAAAAAAATCTCAAAATAAGCCATTGCCATTCCTGTTAAGAAAATGTACCAGACATAATCTTTTACTATTGGGTTTTTAGTAGAAAGTATATTTCCTATCACATCTGTAGCAAAAAAACTAATAAGAGCTATAGGTATTATAAACAATAAAGGAAGTAATAACATTAAGGTTAAAAAAGACTCTTTACTTTTACCTTCTTTAAAAACACTATAAAACTTCACCAAAGTATTTGGTACTCCAAAAGCCATAAGTGGCATTAAAACAGCAGATATAGATAATATTACTTGAATAAGACCGTAATACTCCTCTTTCATGAAACTTGTATATAAAAACAATGTATTTATAGCTCCAATAGCAAAACCTAAATAGGTAACTATTGTATTTTTTAATGACTGTTTTAATACTATTCCCATTAAAGATGCTTCGCTAATTGTTCTGTTAATGCTTTACGACTATACTTTTCTATACTACTAGAAGTACTTTCTAATTTATTAGTAAGATACAAGTTAAACCATTTTAGAATAATCTCTTTTAATTTCTCCTTACTATCATAAATAAAAGCTTCACCAGAATTAGTATCTTTTATTAATTGTCCAACTTCCCAGTCTTTAGGACCTATTCCTAGGATAGGTCTTTTAGCCGCTAAATATTCAAAAACTTTTCCCGGTATTATTCCTTTAGTTTCTTCTGAATTTATTTCTACTAAAAGTAATACCTGAGATTTTCTTTGAAAGGCAATTGCATCTTTATGAGACAAATACCCAATAATTTCAGTATTATTAACAAGTTTGTATTTTTTTATATTCTCTAGAACATCATCACTAACAACACCTACTAATTGTAAAGAAAATAAGTTTTTAAAATTTTCATTTTCAGAAAGTAGTTCTGATAATGCTTTCCATAAATTATCAGGGTCTCTACCGGTTAATAAAGAACCTATGTGCGCTATTGTAAATTTAGAGTCTAATATTACGTCCTTTGAAATTTTTAAATCATAACCATTCGTAATAACTTCTATTGGTTGCGCCGTTATTGTCTTAAATTCTTTTTTTGTTGTAGCACTTGTAACTATAATTTTATCTGCTGTATTTAAAACTTTACTCTCTAAGTACTTATGCTTTTTTTTAGAAGCATTTGTAAGTTTTAATTTTTTATGATAGCCTATGGTTGTCCAGGGGTCTCTAAAATCTGAAATCCATGTAATATTTAATTTTTTCTTTAAACCCAAACCAATTAAATGTACACTATGTGGCGGCCCTGTAGTAATTATTGTTTCTATTTTTTCGTTTTTAATGACATCTTCTAAAAAATAAATAGAAGGTTTTACCCAAAATTTACGAGCATCTGGAATAAACAAATTACCCCTAACCCAAAGAAATATTTTTTCTAAAAAGGATTGCCTTTTAGTCTGAATTAATCCAGAACTAATTCTTTTTGTTTTTTTTGATGAAAAGATACTTGCCAATTTATAAGGTTCAAAAATTGAATTTTTATAAATAGTAATTCCTTCAGGAATTTCATTTAAAAGGCTAGCATCTTGTATAGGGTAATGCGGATTTTCTGGAATATAAAGAACAGGTTCTATATTAAAATCTCTTAGATATGTAATGAATTTTAGCCAACGCTGCACTCCTGGCCCACCAGCTGGCGGCCAATAATATGCTATTATCAGCACTTTTTTCATTACACTTTTTCCTTTTTTCTAGAACGCCAAAAAGTAAAACCTATTCCTAGCATTATTAAGAACCCTAGTAATGAAGAACTTGCTAAGGCAATTGTACTACCGTCTTTTACAACTTTAGGTTCAAATTTAAATTCTATTTTATGTTCCCCTTCTGGTATTTTTAATGCTCGCAAAACATAATCCACTTTAAAATGATCTGTTAATACGCCATCTATATAAGCATTCCAACCATTACCATAATACATTTCAGAAAATACAGCTACACCTGCATTTTCATTTTTAGAAATATAGATTAAATGATTTAGTTTATAATCTTTAAGTTGAATTGTTGTTGTAGAATCTGTTTGAAAAGCGAATCTATTTATATTTGGGAAATTTGAAGTATTAAAAATAGCTTCATTCTTATTATCCAAAGTTCCTAATCCCTGTATTTCTTCATTTGCTGTAGTAACAGGCACAAGCTTTTTAATAAACCATGCATTACCGTTTGCATCTGGGTTAACTGCTGGGTAACTTCTACCCTCTTCATCTTGCTGCACTACATATTTTACATTAAGCATATTTAACACGCTTACTTTACCTTTATAAATATGAAAATCGAACAGATCTTGAATTCCAGCAGGTTTAGCTGCATGATACCCTCCTATAGATTTATGAAAATATGAAGTACGAGCACCATTTAATCCCTCTTGAGGATCATATACTCTATAATTGCCTTCATCCTCTGCAATTTGCTTATCTACAGCAGTTTGCCTAAAAGGTTCATTCATTTGTCTTTTACTAACAAAGTCCTCTTTATTTACGTAGCGCTTATCTACCCCTACTAAATCTACCAGAATTAAAACCCCTAATCCTAAAACAAGAAGATTTTCTTTTACCTTTCCTTTTATATACAACCATAATGTTATTGATGCTAAAGCTATAAACAAAAGAGAGCGTAGAGTATCATTCGTATACACAGCTTCTCTATCTAGCTTAATCAACGCCATTAATTCATTACCGTAATTTTGCTTTATAAAAGCATCATCACTACCAGAGAAATTAAACATTCCTTTAAAAAGTAATAAACTAATTAAAATAGAAACTACCGTAATTGCGGAAATTTTTAAAGCATTTATTTTTTTTGTTGATGTAACCTTATTTTTAAACAGCTCATTAACAGCTAAAACAGCTAAAACTGGTGCACATAACTCTAGAATAACTTGTATGGAGGAAACTGCTCTAAATTTATCATATAACGGAAAATAGTCTATCATAAAATCAGTCAATAGGCTAAAATTCTTTCCCCAAGATAAAATTAAAGACATAATTGTACCACCAAATAACCACCATTTAGCTTTGCGCTGTACTATAAATAATCCTACTATAAATAAGAAAAAGATTACTGCTCCAATATATGCTGGTGCAGCTACACCTGGCTGGTCTCCCCAGTATAAAGGTAACCTACTAGAAAAAGAAATTGCTTGCGTTCTTGTTATTCCTTGATCTGTTAAAAAATTAAATGTTTTAGAGCTTTCTCCTAAATTTTCCCCATTAGAACCTCCAAATAACCTAGGAACAAAAATATTTAAAGACTCTACAATACCATAACTGTATTGGGTAATATATTCTTTACTAAGTCCGCCCCTGTTTTCTTTTGGAGAGCCATCAGGGTTTACCGTAAGTTCAGATTTTCCTCTGGTGCTCCAATCTGCATATTCCTTAGTAGCCATTAAACCAGTAGCATTTGTAGCAATACCAAGTGCTACTGCTAGTAATAATATTCCTATTGAAATTGCAAAGTGTTTAAACTTCTTTTTAAGAATAGCGTTTACAAAATAAACAGCTCCCATAATTAATATTAAGAGCATACAATAATAGGTCATTTGGTAATGGTTTGCCCCTACTTCTAAAGCCATTGCAATTGCAGTAAGTATAAAGCCTCCAATGTATTTTTTTCTAAAAACTAAAACAATACCTCCTAACAACATAGGCAAATAGCCAATAGCGTGTGCCTTGGCATTGTGCCCTACGCCAAGGATTATAATTAAATAGGTAGAAAAACCAAATGCTAATGCTCCCAAAGCAGCCAATCTATAATCAACCTTAAGGCAACATAAAAGAATATAAAAGCCTAAGAAATAAACAAATAAATAATCTGCAGGACGTGGTAAAAAACGAATTAAATTATCAAGCTTCTTTACGTAATTATGAGGATAATATGCCCCTAATTGAAAAGTAGGCATACCACCAAAAGCGCTATTAGTCCAGTACGGTTCTTCTCCAGTAACTTTTCTAAAGTTATTCTGTTCTTTTGCCATACCTGTATACTGTACAATGTCCGATTGTTGTATAACTTTCCCTTGCAAAACAGGATTAAAGTAAAGCAAAGCTGCTACTACAAAAAAAACAAGAACAAAAAAATGCACAAAAAGTGCTTTAAAACCTAATTTCATTAAAATAAGATAGTCGTTAGTACTGTAAAGATAGTTACTCTACTTCTTCAAAATCTATATATTCTCCAACTTTTTTACCGTTACTCCTCTTTTTAGTTGCTTTTTTATTAATTATAACATCTCCTATAGGGTCTTCTTTAACAGTGTTTTGTTGCGAAAAATCGTTCATTTTCTCTTTAAAATGAGCTTCAGTCTTTTTTGCCGCATACCTTAAAATATTAGGCGCAAACCATTTTGCTACTATTTTAAATAAATAATAGAATAAAAGAATAAATAAAATTGTCTTTAAAAATGCCATTTAATTTGTAAAAATTTATATCAAAAATACAATTCTAGCGTTGTACTTACTGAGCAAAAGTCTTAAAAAAATACTAAAACCATAACTATGGCAAGTTCTTTTGAACAAAAAAATCTAAAAATAACGTTATTAACATTCCTTTTTGTAATTCCTTTTTTCGGTATTTCTCAGTATACTAATGTTATAAACTCCAATAGACCAGGGCAATCTGTAAGTGCTTTTGCTGTTGGTAAAAACGTTGTTCAGCTAGAAGCTGGTTTACTCTATGAACAACAAGACCACAGCCTTTTAAATACACAATCTAATATTTGGGCTACAGAATTTTCATTACGCTATGGCTTACTTTTTGAACGTTTAGAAATAAACTGGGAAGGTATATTCCAAAATCAAGATATAACTTTTGCTAATAATGGTACAGAAGATTCGTATACAAACTTTTCTAGAAACCGTATAGGTTTAAAATTTTTAGTTTTTGATCCTTTTATAAATCCTAAAAGAGCCAACCCTAATTTATATAGCTGGAAAGCTAATAACAAATTTATCTTAGATAATCTAGTGCCTGCTATTTCTGTATACGCTGGTGTAAACTATTTATTTGGAGACAACCCTTTCTATGTTGGAGACCCAAACTTATCCTATAGAGCTATGGTTGCTACACAAAGTAGACTAACTCCTAGGTTTGTCTTAATTACTAATTTTGCATATGATCGTATAAGCACAGATTTCCCTGAAATGAGTTATTTAGTATCCTTATCACATGCATTTAGAAACCCTAAATGGAGTGTTTTTATAGAAAATCAAGGGATTAAAAGTGACCGTTATGCAGATAACCTTCTTAGAGGAGGTGTTGCACACCTTCTTAGCGAAAGATTGCAAGCAGATATTAATTTAGGCGCAAGTTTTAAAAATACACCTTCTAGAGTTTTTATTTCTTTAGGAGCTTCTTATAGATTTGATTTTCATAAAGACCCTGAGGTTTCTATAGATGAGCAAAAGGCTGGGCAAAATGGAGGTCCTATTAAAAAGAACTCCATGAAAAAGAAGAAAAAAGAAAAAAACAAAGGCTCAGGAGCAGAAGATATTGACTTAGGTCCTTCAAAAAAGCAATTAAAAAAATTAAAAAAAGAAGAAAAGAAAAAAGCTAAAAACAAGAAAAAAGAAAAAGATGATGGTGTTATTGAGTTTTAATGTAGAAGAATAAAACCAATCTTTTTTTAAATTCATTTAATAAGAAGAACGCAGGTAGTTGTACATTTCAACTATCTTTGTTCTTCTATCATTTTATACAGATAGGTAATTATTTTAAACTCAAAGTAAATGCCATTTAAAAAACTCCATGCCTCTCTAAAAGAGGCTTTAGAAAGATTAGAAATAGAATCTGCAACTGCTTTTCAAAAAAATGCAATTCCTAAAATAAAGAGTGGCGCAAATATATTTGGTATTGCTCCTAAAGAAAGTGGTAAAACTACAGCTATGATTATTAACACTTTACAAAAATTACAATGTAAAGCTGAAGGTGATGCTCCAAGAGCTATAGTAATAATTGAAAATAAAAAACAAGCTCAAGAACTACATTCTAAATTTTTAGAATTTACAAAATATACAGACCTTAGAGTTTATATGGGGTATGAAGAACTACATATAGATATTCAAAAATCTGAAATTTATATGGGAATTGATATTCTCATTAGCACACCAAAAAACCTTCAAAAATTATTTTTAACAAATGGTGTTAGTATATCACAATTAAAAATATTTTTTGTTGATGATGCAGATTTTTTAATACAGCGTAAAGAAATTACTTCTTTAACAACAACATCAGAAAGCATAAAAAAATGCCAGTATATTATACTAGCAGAAAAATTAAATCCAAAGTTAGATCGGTTAAAAGATTATTTTATGACTAATTCTACAGTCTTAAAAATCTAAAAAAACTTAGTATAATAAACCTGTAATTACTGTTGGTTATTTGTACTTTTACCGTTTATGCTATATTAACAAAATGTCATGATAATCTTAAAAGAAGCTACAACTAAAGGAGATTTAAAGAAATTTGTAAAATTTCCTTTTAGCATTTACAAAGATTGCAAACAATGGGTTCCTCCTATTATTAATGACGAATTAGACAGCTTTAACAAAGACAAAAACCCAGCTTTTAAAGATGCAGAAGCTCGTTTTTTCCTTGCTTATAGAGGCAATACAATAGTAGGTCGTATTGCCGCCATTGTAAATTGGATAGAAATAAAACAACAACGCATAAAAAAAATGCGTTTTGGTTGGTTCGATTTTGTGGATGATACAGAAGTCTCCGAAGTACTTTTAAATAAAGTAAAAGAAATAGGCCAAGAGCATAAACTAGAATATATGGAAGGGCCTGTAGGCTTTTCTAATTTAGACAAAGTTGGTGTTTTAATTGAGGGGTTTTCTGAAATGGGAACCATGATAACTTGGTATAACCACGCCTACTACCAAGAGCATTATGAACGTTTAGGATTTGTAAAAGAAAAAGAATACATGGAAAATCGTTTTCCTTTTTCTAATGCAGACCCAAAGTTTTTCACAAAAGTAGATTCGTTAGTACAGGCTAGATACGGGGTTAAACCTCTAAGTTTTACAAAAACAGAAGAGGTTATGCCTATGGCAGATAAAATGTTTGATTTATTTAACGAAACCTATTCGCAATTATCATCATTTGTTCCTATTACTGAAATTCAAAAAGCATATTTCAAAAAAAAATATATAAGTTTTATAAATCCTGAATATATTAAATTCATTTTAGATAAAGATGATAAACTAATAGCTTTTGGCATAGTTATGCCTTCTTTTTCCGAAGCGCTACAAAAAGCAAAAGGCAAATTATTCCCTTTTGGTTTTTATCACTTATTAAAAGCAAAAAAGCATAGCAAAGATGTTATTTTTTATTTAATTGGAGTATTACCCGAATATCAAAACAAAGGTGTTACTGCGGTTATGTTTAATCAATACCACAAAACTTTTAGCGAAAAAGGAATTGTTAATTGTATACGAACCCCTGAATTAGAAGACAATGTTGCCATAAAACAAATATGGAAACATTTTAAACCAGAAATTTACAAACGAAGAAGAACTTACAAGAAAGACTTATAACACAAAAAACCTAAAGTAGCTATACTTTAGGTTTTTTTTATTCTTTAAAAAAATTACTATTCTCCCATAGCTGCAGAAACAGCCGCAGAAAGCCTTTTATAAGTTCCATTCTCTAAGCGCTCTCTAATAGCAGAAAAAGCTACTAAAGTCTCTTCTACATCTTGTAAAGTATGTGTAGCTGTAGGTATTAAACGTAACAATATTAATCCTTTAGGAATTACTGGATAGACAACTATAGAACAGAAAATTCCATGATTTTCTCTTAAGTCTTTCACCAAAGCCATAGCTTCTGGTATACTACCGTTTAAATATACTGGAGTTACACAACTTGTAGTAGTTCCTATATCAAAACCTTTTTCTTTTAAACCAGATTGCAATGCATTAACATTTTCCCAAAGCTTAGCTTTAAGTTCTGGCTGTGTACGCAACATATCTAAACGTTTTAATGCTCCCTTTACATATACCATTGGCAATGATTTAGCAAACATTTGCGAACGTAAATTATATTTCAAGTAATTTATAATTTCCTGGTCTGCAGCTACAAAAGCTCCAATACTAGCCATAGATTTTGCAAAAGTTGCTAAGTATACATCTATTTGGCCCTGTACTCCTTGCTCTTCTCCTGCGCCTGCGCCTGTTTTTCCTAAGGTTCCAAAACCATGAGCATCATCTACTAACAATCTGAAATTAAACTTTTTCTTTAAAGCTACAATTTCTTTTAATATTCCTTGCTCACCGCGCATTCCAAAAACACCTTCAGAAATAACTAGAATTCCTCCTCCAGTTTGCTCCGCCATTTTTGTTGCTCTCTCTAAGTTTTTTTCTAAACTCTCAGGGTCATTGTGCACAAAAGTAAAACGCTTACCCATGTGTAAACGCACCCCATCTATAATGCATGCATGGCAATCTACATCATAAACAATAATATCATCTTTAGTAACCAAAGCGTCTATTACAGACATAAAACCTTGGTAACCAAAATTTAAAAGATAGGAAGCTTCTTTTTGAGAAAAAGCTGCTAATTCATTTTCTAACTGTTCATGAAACTCTGTATGCCCACTCATCATTCTTGCCCCCATAGGGTAAGCTGCGCCATGCTCTAGAGCTGCTTCTCCATCTACTTTTTTTATTTCAGGAAGATTTGCTAGTCCTAAATAATCATTTATACTCCAAGTAATTACGTCTTTTCCTTGGAATTTCATTCTATTAGATATTGGGCCATCTAATTTTGGAAAAACAAAATATCCTTCCGCCTGTGAAGCCCATTTTCCTAAAGGCCCTTTATTCTCAATAATTCTCTCAAATAAGTCTCTCATCGCACTAAGTTGGTTCTATCTGCAAAAATAAAGATTTTTACTAAGGTTTCATAAAATATTAGAAAACAAAAAACAGCAACCTAAAAGTTGCTGCTTTTATTATAATTTAAAATTTCTTGTTATTTAATAAATTGTATTTCTTGTGGTTGTTCTTCTTCTTGCTTGTTTAAAAAGCCTTGTGCTTCCATCCACTGGTCGCAATATACCTTACTCATATAACGCGATCCATGATCAGGAAAAATTACAACAACATTACTATCTTTTGTAAACTCTCCTTCTTTACTTAACTGTTTTACAGCTTGCATAACAGCTCCACTAGTATAGCCAACAAATAAACCATCTGTTTTAGCTATAGTTCTAGCCATATGTGCACTTTCTTCATCAGTGACTTTTATAAATTTATCTATTACCGAAAAATCTGTAGCAGTAGGAATTAAGTTTTTTCCTAATCCTTCTATTCTATAAGGGTAAATTTCTTCTTGGTCTACCTTTCCTGTTTCATGGTAACTTTTTAAAACAGAACCATAAGCATCTACTCCAATAACTTTTACATTAGGGTTTTGCTCTTTTATATATTTTCCCGTTCCAGAAATTGTACCTCCAGTTCCACTACAAACTACTAAATGGGTAATATTTCCATTTGTTTGACTCCAAATTTCTGGACCAGTAGATTTGTAGTGCGCATCTGCATTTAACTGATTAAAATACTGATTTATATATATAGAATCCTTTGTGTCTTTATGTATCTTTTTTGCAACTTCGTAATAAGAACGTGGGTCGTCTGCGCTTACATGAGCAGGACAAACATAAACTGTTGCTCCCATTGCTCTTAGCATATCTATCTTATCTGGAGAAGATTTAGAACTAACTGCTAATATACATTTGTATCCTTTTATGATACTAACCATAGCAATACTAAATCCTGTATTACCAGAGGTTGTTTCTACTATTGTACTTCCTTTTTTTAATATACCCTTACGTTCTGCTTCTTCAATTATATGATTAGCTATACGGTCTTTAGAAGAATGTCCTGGATTAAAAGCTTCTACTTTAGCGTAAAAATTACCTGTAAAGTCTTTAGCTACTTTATTAAGCTTAACAAGGGGGGTATTTCCTACTAACTCTAGGATATTATTATAAGCATTTATCTTATTTTCCATAAAATGGTTTCTAAGTTCATGAACTAGTCAAAGTATTTAATTGACAAAAATTCAGGTACAAAATTACTATTTTTTTTGACTTTTTGGCGTTTTACCTTCTAAATCTAAGATAAATGCATATTCTTGGGCTACTTCCTTTAAAGATTCAAACCTTCCTGAAGCTCCTCCGTGACCAGCATCCATATTAATTTGAAAAATTAGAATATTAGCATCTGTTTTTAACTCTCTAAGCTTTGCCACCCATTTAGCAGGTTCAAAATATTGTACTTGCGAGTCATGCAAACCTGTTGTAACTAAAATATTAGGATATTTTTGCTTTACAATATTATCATAAGGAGAATAGTCTTTCATATAATCGTAATACTCTTTAACATTAGGGTTACCCCATTCATCATACTCACCAGTTGTTAAAGGTATAGAATCGTCTAACATGGTTGTAACTACATCTACAAATGGTACTGATGCAATTATACCATTATATAATTCTGGAGCCATATTCATTACAACTCCCATTAACAAACCTCCTGCTGAACCTCCCATTGCATATAAATGATTCTTACTTGTATATTTATTCTCTATTAAATATCTAGAACAATCTATAAAATCTGTGAATGTATTTTTCTTTTTAAGGAGCTTACCATCTTCATACCATTGTCTTCCCAAATATTCTCCACCTCTTATATGCGCAATTGCGAATATAAATCCACGATCCAATAAACTTAAACGTATACTTGAAAAATAAGGATCAATAGTAGACCCATAAGAACCATAAGCATATTGTAAAACAGGAGTGTTTTTATTTATCATGGTATCCTTATGATATACAATAGACATAGGTACTTTTACCCCATCTCTTGCAGTTGCCCAAATTCTTTTAGAAATATAATTTTCTTTAGAAAATTTACCTCCTAAAACCTCTTGTTCCTTTTGCACCACTTCTTCCTTAGTATCCATATTAAAATCTATAACCGAACTTGGTGTTGTCATAGAATTATACCCATATCTTAAAATAGAAGTATCATAATCTGGATTTGTACCTACGTATGCGGTATACGTTTCGTCATTAAAAGGTAAATAATAACTATTTGTGTTATCCCATCTAATAATTTTAATAGCATTTAATCCGTTTTCTCTTTCAGATAAAACATAATAATCTTTAAATATATCTACATCTTCTAAAAGCACTTCTTTTCTATGTGGTATAAATTCTTGCCAATACTCATGAGAAGTTTTTTCTTCACTAACTTTCATAAGTTTAAAATTGGTTGCCTGATCTTTATTAGTTAACACATAAAAACAATTCTCAAAATGAGAAATTGAATATTCTAAACCTCTAACTCTAGGTGAAAAAATTACAAACTCTCCTTCTGGAGTATCTGCATTTAAGATCCGCATCTCGGTAGTTAATGTACTGTAAGAGATTATTACTATATACTTTTTAGATTTTGTCTTGTACACACCAGCCCCAAAAGTATCGTCCTTTTCATGAAAAACTAAAACATCTTCTTTTGTATTTGTATTAAAAATATGCTTGTATACCTTATCAGAGCGTAATGTAACACTGTCCTTTTTAGTATAGAAAAAGGTTTTATTATCATTTGCCCATACAGCTCCTCCTGTGGTATCTTCTATTTTGTCTGCGTAAATTTCTCCCGTCACAAGATTTTTAACTTGTAACGTATACTGCCTTCTAGAAACAGTATCTACTCCAAAAACAGCTAAACTATTATCTGGGCTTATAGATATTCCTCCAATTTTAAAATACTCATGTCCTTTAGCCATCTCATTGCCATTAAACATAATTTCTTCTGCAGCATCTAAAGTCTCTTTATGTCTAGAAAATATAGGATACTCTTTTCCTTTTTCATACCTAGTTACGTACCAGTAACCGTTTTTCTTGTATGGTACAGAAGAATCATCTTCTTTTATTCTTCCTTTCATTTCCAAAAAGAGTTCTTCTTGAAAATCTTTTGTATGTGCTGTTAAAGAGTCATAATAAGAATTTTCATCCTTTAAATATTTTAAAACCTCTTTATCTTCTTTATCATTCAACCAATAGTAATTATCTATCCTAACATCATTGTGTTTAATTAATTCTTTAGGTATTTTTTTTACTGTTGGAATATTAACTTTAGCCATACGTATCTATTTCATTTTAAAAAGAAAGATGCAAAAGTAATACTATTTAAAAATCTAATTTCTTATACATTTCTTAAATAAAATTATAAATCCAATCATTTTAGTAATTTTGGAGTTACTAACAATAAAAACAAATTACATGTTTGGAGATATGATGGGAATGATGGGTAAATTAAAAGAAACCCAAGCTAAAGTAGAAGCCACAAAAAAAAGGCTAGATACAGTTACACTTCAAGAAAGTTCATCGGACAATCTTTTAAATGTTACTATTACTGCTAACAGAGTTCTTAAAGAGATAACTATAGACGATAATTTATTACATGATAAAGAACAATTAGAAGACTACCTTATACTTACTATAAATGCAGCAATAGCAAAAGCAACTCAAGTAAATGAAACGGAACTTGCTGCTGTTGCGAAAGATGGTATGCCCAATATTCCGGGAATGGATTCGTTATTTAAATAAAATGGCAAGTTTTTTGTATTAAACTTTAAAAAAAAGATAGAATATGAAGCGTTTTTTATTTTTATTATTATTTCCTGTCTTACTATGCGCACAATCTACCATAGAGGATTCTGCAGATGCAAAATGGCTAACTAATTATGATAAGGCTATAAAAAAATCTAAAAAGGAAGACAAAAATGTATTAATATATTTTACTGGCAGTGATTGGTGCCCTCCATGTAAAATGCTAAAAAGTGATTTATTTGAAACTTCTGAATTTAAAAGTTTAGCAGACAATTATATATTATTGTATATAGATATGCCTAGAAATCAGGATTTACTCTCTAAAGAACAATATAGCCATAATAAAGAGTTATTACCTAAGCTTAATAAAAAAGGCGTTTTTCCTTTACTTAAAATCATAAATTCTAAAGGAGCTGTTTTAGATGAGTACTCTGGTTATGCCATGAATGGAGAAGTAAAATACCATTTAGATTTATTAAAAAATAATCTTTAACAATAGATGTAAAATAAAAAAAGAGCTTTCCTTTCGGAAGCTCTTTTTTTTGGTTGGTTACTAGAATTTAGTTGTTAATCAATCTAAATTCAGTTCTTCTATTAACAGCGTGCTCTCTTTCTGTACAAGAAACACCCTCTTTACATCTGTTCTTAGTTTTAGTTTCACCGTAACCGTTAGCTACTAATAAACTAGAGTTAACTCCTTTTGTAATTAAGTAATCTGCAACTGCTTTAGCTCTTCTTTCAGAAAGGGCTTTGTTATTAGCAGCAGAACCTCTAACATCTGTATGTGAAGCTAACTCAACTTTAACACCTGGGTTTTGTGCTAAAACTGGCATTAAACGGTTATCTATAATACTTTTTGCTGCAGGAGTTAAAGTTGCACTTCCTAAGTTCCAGCTTATTGGTAAAGCTTGGTATTCTACTAAAGAACATTCCACTTCTTTCCATGTAGTTAAACCACCTTTCTGTTTTAAAACCTCTTTAGATACAGTTTTTGTAACAGCAGGTACTGTTTCTTCTGTTGTATATGCATCTTTATCTAAAACTGTTTTGGTAATTGTCTTGTATTCTGCAGGGATTACTTCTTCTACTACTTTTGCAGGAGAAATAAGAACTCTTTTAGTATAACTTGCATTTTTAGATCCAATAGGAGTTTTAGATACAGAAGCATCTGCTCCTAAAACTTGCGTATCTATAGTTGTAAACTCTGCAGGATATCCTTTATAGCACCAGTATCTACAATCATCTGGGTTACCAGAAGCACAATCAGGTGCAGAAGCCCCTAATTCCCATTGCGCGTATGCCGGCTTAATTTCTATAGTTTCTGAAGATGGTCTAAAAGTAGCTGGTGTAATTCTTAAAGTATTACCTCCTTCTTTAGACACATAAGAAACTGTTTCTGTACCCCATTTTTCAGGAACTACTGTTAATTTTTTTCCAGCAGCTTTAACTTCTACTCTTTCAGTAACTGTTTTAAAAGTTGCAGGTACTGTTTTTAAAACTTTATAAGCTGGTTTAACTGTTAATGTAACAGTCTCATTTACATAAACGTCTGGTGTTGTACAACGAACATAGCACTTTCCAGGTTCTGGATTTGCAGGTAAATCTTGTGCCATAGACACAGATGCAGTCATAACTGCAAAAAGAAATAAAATTTTTTTCATAATGGTAATAGTGTTAATTAATGTTAAAACTTATAGTTATCGCTAAGTTACCTTTTAACAGAAAAAATACCGACAACTATAGGCTAAAATAGTATTTTAATCGATTAAATCATAAAAATCATCGATGAACTACATTTTTTATTTAGAAAAAGTTAACATTTAATCTCACAATACCTTTTTGAAAGTGAAGAAAATAGTATAACTTTAAATGGCTAAATTTAACAATGGTGATTACTATAAAAAAAGATGTTAACAACAAATACACTTTTAACTTAAAAGCAAAAAGTGGCAGCATATTACTTAACAGTATTACCTTTAATGATAAGGTAGAAGCTACAAAGACAGTTAACAACTTAAAGTCTAAAAACGAGAAAGAACTCGTTTTTGAAAGAAAAACTAATTTTGACGGTAAGTTTCTTTTTAATCTTAAAAATAAAAAAGGACAACTTATAGGTTCAAGTAAACTATACGATTCTGAAGCCGGATTAGAAAATGGCATTAACAACACTAAAGAAAGCATCCTTTCTATTCCTTAAAATGTTATAACGTTTTTAATATTTTTAAAAATAAATCATGCTGTTTTAAAGTATATACTAAATGTGTTATTATTTTTAATTTACCTTCTCCCATTCCAATTAAAGAAACGCCATGCACTAAGAGTTGTTCTAAAAATTATTTTTTTGTTTTATAAGCATCATTAACTTCAAAAATTACGATATTAGTTTCTATAGGTTCTACCGTTTTAATAAAAGGTAATGTACGTAAAACCACCCCTATTTCTTTTGCTCTTTACTACCCTACTAATACAGAACCAACAGAACACCCTATGCTTTTACTTAAGCATACGCTAATAGTATCAAAAATTTCTCCGTATTCTTCCGGTTTTTCATTCTTTGCCACTATAGCGTTCCATAATCTTGCTCTTTCTAAATGGTAAGCTAATTTATTAGCTGTACACACCTTTTTTATGTTTTTTAATCCTTCTATATCCCAACAAGCTCCTTCTCCTTTATTGGTAGTATTCTTTACAAGACACTCCACTATTAAAGCCTACACCTCCTCCTTCATAATTATATATATGAGAATATTCGTGGCAAATTAGTTGCTCACCAGATTGCGTATGTAGTTTTATAACAGTTTGGTTTGCCATAGTTTCGCTAGGAAAAATAATGCTGCTTCTTTATTAAAAAGTTTAGCTGTTTTTTCTTCTAGTAGATTTACGTTAGCTCCCTCTTTAAAAACATCATCACCAAGACTAGCAGAAAACATTACTTGCAACATTTCTGGAGATGGTTTGGTAACTATATCACTTATTAGGTTAATATTCATATATAACATCTACTTTATTTACTAATATGCTACAAAAAATAGCAAATATTGAATTTAAACCATTAGTAAAACACTACAATTTTTCTATTAAAACAAAAAGAGCGCTATTTTTGCTTAAAATTATTTAATATGACAATTACTACAGACCACTACAAAGGTCTTTTAGATCGCCTTGGTGCGTTAAGGAGGTATCTTTGACGTTGATGCGAAACTTATTGAAATAGAAAATGAACAGGAAAAAACTTTAGCTCCAGATTTTTGGGATAATGCTCAGGAAGCTCAAGAACAAATGAGGTTCATTCAATCTAAAAAGAAATGGGTAGATGATTATTTGTCTTCAGAAACTTTAGTTAACGATTTAGAAGTTCTTGTAGAATTTTTAAAAGAAGGAGAAGTTACAGAAGAGGAAGTGCATACACATTACCTAAAAACTATAGATTCTCTTGAAAATTTAGAATTTAAAAACATGCTTTCAGAAGAAGGCGATGAACTTACTGCTGTACTTCAAATTACAGCTGGTGCTGGCGGTACAGAAAGTTGTGACTGGGCAGCTATGCTCATGCGTATGTATATGATGTGGAGCGAAAAAAATGGCTATAAAGTAAAAGAACTAAACTATCAAGAAGGGGATGTTGCTGGTATTAAAACAGTTACTTTAGAGATTGGTGGCGAATTTGCTTTTGGTTGGCTAAAAGGAGAAAACGGTGTACATAGATTAGTACGTATTTCCCCTTTTGATAGTAATGCAAAAAGACACACCTCTTTTGCTTCTGTGTATGTTTACCCATTAGTTGATGATAGTATTGAAATTGCCATAAATCCTGCGGATGTAGAAATTACTACAGCACGCTCTAGTGGTGCTGGTGGTCAAAATGTAAACAAGGTAGAAACCAAAGTGCAACTTACACACAAACCAAGCGGAATACAAATTTCATGTTCCGATTCTAGAAGCCAGCATGACAATAGAGCTACTGCTTTAAAAATGCTTAAATCGCAATTGTATGAAATAGAATTGCGCAAAAAAATGGAAGCTAGACAAGAGATAGAATCCTCTAAAATGAAAATAGAATGGGGTTCGCAAATTAGAAACTATGTAATGCACCCGTACAAGTTAGTAAAAGATGTACGCACTACAAAAGAGACAGGTAATGTAGATGCTGTAATGGATGGGGACATAAATATGTTTTTAAAAGCCTATTTAATGATGATGGGACAAAAAGAAGAAGAAAATTAAAAAAATGATTACAATATATCATAATCCTAGATGCAGTAAATCTAGACAAGGACTACAGGTTTTAGAAAATTCTGGAAAAGAATTTACAATTAAAAAATATTTAGAAGATGTTCCTTCTGAAAAAGAGCTTAAATATATAATTGAAAAATTAGAAATTTCTCCTCTAGAATTAGTACGAAAAAACGAAGCTGTTTGGAAAAAACTATATAAAGGAAAATCTTTATCTGATGACGATATTATTAAAGCTATGGCTATACATCCAAAGTTAATAGAGCGTCCAATTGTAATAAAAAACAATACTGCAGTTATTGGCCGTCCTATAGAAAACATTACAAAACTGCTAGATAATTAGCTTTTCTTTTCATCCAAAATAAATTATGGTACATTTATTGAGAATTCAACTTTAACGAAACCATTAAACACTTCAAGAAAGTTTTAACTAAACACAATTAAACCTCTTAAGTCTTTTTTAATCTAACAAAACATACAGCATGAAAATTAATTTAAAATGCTTTTTAGCACTAACAGTTCTTTTTTTACTAGGAAGTGAATTACACGCTCAATACGGCTATGGCGGTGGTGGTTATGGATATGGATATGGAAATAGAGGCGGATATGGGAGACAACGAAACAACGTTCCGCAAGCAGAATCTGCTCCCAAAAAGGAAGAACCAAAAACTGCTGCACAAATTGTAGATAACGAAATGCCAAATATTACGGAGGCATTAAATTTAAATGAATTTGAAACTGCTGTTTTAAGTTCTGTACTAAAAAAATATTTGCAACAACGTATAGAAATGCAAATACTAGAATTAAGTCCAGAACAAATGCGTGAGGGGTTAGAAAAGATTACAAAAAACCAAGATGAAGAGTTAAAAGCTGGTTTACCGCAAGACAAATATGATGCTTTTGTAGAAATGCAAAAAAAGGGTATTGCCAAGACAAAAAAAATAAACAAAAAGAAAAAGAAACGAAAAAAAGATTGATATGAAAAAAACACTCCTGTTATTGCTTGCCATTTTTACAATCTTCACTTCTAACGCTCAAAGACCAAATGGCAAAAAACGTACCCCAATTACAATAACAGGAACCGTTTTAGACAAAGACGATAATTTACCATTAGAATACGCAACTTTAATTCTTCAAAATGTTAGAAAACCTGATCGCGTTACAGGTGGCATAACAAATGAAAAAGGACAATTTTCCATAGAAACCTTTCCAGGAAATTACAATATAAAAATAGAATACTTATCCTATAAATCTTACGAACAAAAAGCACAAATTTTAAGAGCATCTAAAGATTTAGGAATAATAAAACTTATTCCAGATTTAGAACAACTTGATGGCGTAGAGGTTGTAGGAGAAAAAACTACCGTAGAATTAAGATTAGACAAAAAAGTATATAATGTAGGGTCAGATTTAACGGTGAAAGGAGGTTCTGTTACCGATGTTTTAGACAATGTACCATCTGTAACTGTAGATGAAGAAGGTGCAATTAGCCTAAGAGGAAACGAAAGTGTAAGAATATTAATAAATGGTAAACCCTCTGCCCTATCTGGTTTAAGTTCTGACGCTCTACAACAACTCCCAGCAGAATCTATAGAAAAAGTAGAAGTTATTACAAACCCTTCTGCCAGATATGATGCCGAAGGTACAGCTGGTATTTTAAATATAATTCTTAAACAAAGTAAAACTACAGGATTAAATGGTTCTGTTAGTGTTTATACAGGCTATCCAAAAAATAACGGCGCATCGGTAAACCTTAACTTAAGACGAAAAAATTTCAACATTTTCACCAATACATCTTATCGTTATAGAGATTCTCCTGGTAACGCTCTTTTTGAACAAGAAAACTTTGACCCCGATGGCAATACCGCTACCTTTCAAGATGAAATAAGAGATTACAACAGGCAAAGAGATGGTTTTAATACAAATATTGGTTTTGAATTATTTATAGACTCTACCAGTAGTATTACAAATTCTTTAGTCTACAGAAAATCTAATGGAGATAATACTGTAGCTATTGATTTTTTTAATTTTGATGCCAATAGAAACCCTACTATACAAAGAAACAGGCACACAAATGAAGCAGAAAAACAAGAAGACGTACAGTACTCTGTTAATTATCTAAAGAAATTTAACAATGATGGCCACGAATTAAAAATAGACTACCAGTATTCTAGTGGTATTGACATAGAAAATTCTATAATAAATGAAGTGGTTTTAAATGATAATAGTCAATTAGATACAGAACAGACTATTAATGACGAATCTCAAAAAAATCAATTAGTACAATTAGATTACGTTTTACCTTTTGGAAAAAATAATAGTTCGCAATTAGAATTAGGATATCGCGGTATCTTCAATAATTTTAATACTGATTTTGATTTTGGAATTTTAGAACAAAACATATTTTATAATGACCCCGACTTTAGCAATGAACTAAATTACAAAGAGTATTTAAATGCAGCATATATACAACTAGGTACAAAAATTAATAAGTTTAATATCCTTGGCGGACTAAGAATGGAAGCTTCAGACATTGGTATAGAACTAGTTAACACTAACAACATATCAAACAAAAAATATGTAGACTGGTTTCCTTCTTTATTTTTAGGGTACGAATTTTCTGAAAAAGAACAATTTACATTAAGCTACAGTAGAAGACTAAGAAGGCCTCGTTCTAGATATATAAATCCTTTTCCTTCTAGATCCAGTAATACAAATTTATTTCAAGGAAATCCAGATTTAGACCCAACTTATACAAATGCTTTTGATTTAGGATATTTAAAAAGATGGGATAATATTAGTTTCAGTACCTCAGCATATTACAACCGCTCCACTGGTGTATTTCAGTTTATTACTCAAGAAAGAGGCGATTTTGTAGAAATTGAAAACCCAGACGATACCGCAAATCCTATTTTAGTCCCAGTACAAGTAAGCACTCCAATAAATTTGGCTACAGACACAAGGTATGGAATGGAGCTAACTACTACCTATACCCCTAAAAGAAATTGGAGACTAACTTGGAACGTAAATTTGTTTAAACAAATTGGTAAAGGAGATTATACATACATTAATTTTCTAAACGAATCTATAACTCAAAATTTTGACTCTAATAATTTTGCTTGGTTTACACGCTTAAGTGCAAAAATTCCTTTACCTGCAAAAATAGATTTTCAGACCAATTTATTTTATAGAGGCCCACATTCTAATACACAAAATAGATACAAAGGCGTGCTTAGCACTAACTTAGGTTTTAGTAAAGATGTTATAAAAGACAAAGCATCATTATCCTTAAATGTTAGTGATTTATTTAATACTCGTAAAAGAAGAAAAGAAGCTACCACATTAAATGTAGAAACTTATAGCGAGTTTCAAAGACGTGAAAGACAAATAACGCTTTCTTTTAGATATAGGTTTAACCAAAAGCAAAACCAACAACAAAGAGAGCGAGGAAATCGAGAAGGTGGAGATGATGATTTTGATTTTGAAGGATAATAAATAATCATAAAAAAAGAGACTGCCTTTTTAGACAGCCTCTTTTAATTATAGAGTAATTTTAAATTACTTAACTTCTTCGAAGTCTATACTTCGACTTTGCTCAGCACAGGCTACTTAACTTCTTCGAAGTCTACGTCTTCTACATTATCTCCTTCTTCTCCGCCTGCAGCTCCAGCGGCGTCTCCTTCAGGAGCAGCCCCTCCTCCTTGCTGTGCTTCTGCTTGTGCTTTGTACATTTCTTCAGAGGCACCTTTCCAAGCTTCATTTATTTTCTCTAAAGCTGGTGTAATAACCGCTAAATCTTTAGATTCATACGCTTTCTTAAGCTCTTCTAAAGCTTCTTCTACTGGCTTCTTGTTAGCATCAGAAATTTTGTCTCCAAATTCAGATAATTGCTTTTCTGTTTGGAAAATCATTCCGTCTGCTTCATTTAGCTTATCGGCAGTTTCCTTAGCAGCTTTATCCGCTTCAGCATTTGCCTCAGCTTCCGCTTTCATTTTCTCAATTTCCTCTTCTGTTAATCCAGAAGAAGCTTCTATACGAATATCCTGCGTTTTATTCGTTGCTTTATCTGTTGCAGATACTTTAATTATACCATTTGCATCAATATCAAAAGTAACTTCAATTTGTGGCGTCCCTCTTTGTGCCGGTGGAATACCATCTAAATGGAAACGACCTATTGTCTTGTTATCTCCTGCCATTGGGCGCTCTCCTTGTAAAACATGAATTTCTACAGAAGGCTGATTATCTGCAGCAGTTGAGAATACTTGCGATTTTTTAGTAGGAATAGTAGTGTTAGCTTCTATTAATTTAGTCATTACGCTCCCCATAGTCTCAATACCAAGAGATAGCGGTGTAACATCTAATAATAATACATCTTTTACATCTCCTGTTAATACACCCCCTTGGATAGCTGCACCTACTGCAACAACCTCATCTGGGTTAACGCCTTTAGAAGGCTTTTTACCAAAGAACTTTTCTACTGCTTCTTGTACTGCTGGTATTCTTGTAGAACCACCAACTAAGATAATCTCATCAATATCGCTCTTAGATAATCCTGCATTTTTTAATGCTGTCGCACAAGGTTCTATTGTTCTTTTTACTAAATCATCTATTAACTGATTAAATTTAGCTAATGTAAGCGTACGTACTAAGTGCTTAGGACCTGAAGCTGTTGCTGTAACATATGGTAAATTAATTTCTGTTTGCGCAGAAGAAGATAATTCTATCTTCGCTTTCTCTGCAGCTTCACGTAAACGTTGTAATGCCATAGCATCTTCACGTAAATCCATATTTTCATCAGCCTTAAACTCCTCAGCTAACCAGTCAATAATTTTTTGATCAACATCATCCCCACCCAAGTGTGTGTCTCCATCTGTAGCTAATACTTCAAAAACACCGTCTCCTAATTCTAGGATAGAAACATCATGCGTACCACCACCAAAATCAAAAACTACTATTTTCTGGTCTGTATCTTTCTTATCCATACCATACGCTAAAGAAGCAGAGGTTGGCTCGTTAATAATACGCTCTACAGTTAAGCCTGCAATTTCACCAGCTTCTTTTGTAGCTTGTCTTTGCGCATCATTAAAATATGCTGGAACTGTAATTACAGCTCTAGACACATCTTGTCCTAAATAGTCTTCTGCAGTTTTCTTCATTTTCTGAAGAATCATAGCAGAAAGTTCTTGAGGAGAATACAAACGTCCGTTAATATCTACTCTTGGAGTATCATTATCCCCTTTTACCACTTTATAAGGAACTCTACCAGCTTCTTTACTAGACTCCGAGAACTTATTCCCCATAAAACGTTTTATAGAGTATATAGTGTTGTGCGGATTAGTTACTGCTTGTCTTTTTGCAGGATCACCTACTTTAATTTCGCCACCTTCTACAAAAGCTATTACAGATGGTGTTGTTCTTTTTCCTTCGGCATTTGGGATTACAACAGGCTCATTACCTTCCATTACAGAAACACAAGAGTTGGTTGTTCCTAAATCTATACCTATAATTTTGCTCATTATATATGTTTTAAATTATTAGTGCAATTTTTTATATCGATTTGTAAATGACAAACAATATGCCAAGCAAAAAAAACTGACAGGTTGTCATTTTTACACTAGTAAGCATGAGCAATGAGCAGCAAGAACCTATTAGTACTGTCATTACAACTATATTTACCTAACTCCCAAAAATTAATCATGACAGCTTTATACGTATTACTACTATTTTAAATTTACTCGTTATTTATCTTTTAATGTAAGTATTTCTTTCCATTGTGTTGTGTAACGCGGACTCCGTTCTTCTTTTATAAGTTCCCACTCTTTTACTCGTGTACCTACCAATGCCGAAGACACTTTTAGTTTCCCAAACTTAACATTGAGCTCATCTACCACCTTTGTTAATGCCTTTTTAGATTCTGTTGGAATTTTAAATAGATTTCCTTGCACATATTCTTCTGGAGTAATACCAAGAAGGTTTACCCCTACTTTCTTATACTTATACCCTTCTTTGTATATAAGATGTAATGCTTTTTTGGCTTCGGTTACTAATACAAAAGTGTCATTAGTTGGCATTGCTAATTTCACGGTAATACTGTTGGAATACTGCTTATCTCTCATGCTAAAAAAATTAGTTACTAAAAAAACGTGTATAGCGCTCGCACAAGAATTTTGGGTTCGTAAAACTTCTGCAACTTCCCCTACATAATAAGAGCATGCTTCTTCTATTATATCTAAACTCTCTAATTTTTTACCAAAAGATTTTGCGGTACCTATTGCTTTTTTCTTTTTAGGCTCCGTAATAAACTCCATTACAGACTCCCCTCTTAACTCTCTCCAAATACACTCTCCTACAACTGTCATTTCTTTACGCACCCACGCCAAAGGTAACTGTGTAAAATCATAAGCTGTAGCAACACCTATAGCTATAACACGCTCACTATGTTTTTTACCAATACCCCAGATACTTGTAACAGGGCTCCATTTTAAGGCTTCTACCCTATCATCATCAGAATTTATAACACAAACATGATTTTTATTTGGTATTTTTTTTGACATTTTATTAGCCAACTTAGACAACACTTTTGTTTTTGCTATACCTACACCTACTGGTAAACCTGTTAACCTATATATGGTATTTTTTATTTGATGGCCAAAAGTTTCTAATTCTTCATGAGGAACGGTACTTAAATCTATAAAAGATTCATCTATACTATAAACTTCTACTTTAGAAGAAAACGTTTTTAATATATTAACTACTCGTTGCGACATTTCTCCATATAGCGTATAATTTGATGAAAAGAAAACTACTTTATTTGCTATAAGTTCTTTTTTTATTTTAAAAACAGGCTGAAACATTGGAATATCTGCTAAAGCCTTTGCTTCTTTATTTGCTGCAATAACGCAACCATCATTATTACTTAACACAACCACTGGCCTGCCTATTAAGTCTGGTCTAAAAACCAACTCGCACGAAGCATAAAAACTATTACAATCTACCAATGCTATCATTTACAAGCGTGTATTACATACGTAATAACACCCCAAAGCGTAACTTCTTTTTCTTTAGCTTCTAATTCAATTCTAATAACTTTAAACTCTCCATCTATAACTACCATTACTAAACTATTTTTTTTGGGGTATAAGGAACGATCTATAATTAAAACATCATTTTTTAAAATATTAAACTCTTCTAACGCATTACTGTCTACACGTACATAGAAAGTAGCATCATTATTCGTAACTAATTCTTGTTCTAAACTTATCTTAGGCTCCATATAGTGCGTAGCTGGACTAGGAAAGCCTGTCTGTTTAGATACTTCGGGCATGTGCTGCCTTTCTAACTTTTTAACTTTACCATGAGAGAATATTTCCATGATACAAAAATATGGATATATTCCAAAAATAAGTAAAAAATCCATAAATTTTTTTCTAAAAAATGTGAGATTAATCTGTATATTTACCAGTTAAGTTGTATTTATAACAAAATAAACTATGGAGGCAATAAGTACTTTTGATATGCTTAAAATAGGAATTGGACCATCTAGCTCCCATACCCTTGGTCCTTGGCGTGCTGCCGAAAAATGGATTAAAGAATTAAAAGAAGCGAATGTTTTTTCTCAAGTATCTACCATAAAAGTGTATATCTATGGTTCTTTATCCTTAACAGGAAAAGGGCATGCCACAGATTACGCTTTAATGCTTGGATTATCTGGACAGGATCCAGAATTTATACCCATTCCTAATATTACAACTATTGTATCTAAAATAAAAGAAGAAAAACAGATTGAGTTTAATGGAGAAATAACACTCCCTTTTATTCCTGAAACAAATATTATTTTTAAAAGAGAATTTTTACCTTTTCATGCCAACGGTATGACCTTTGAAGCACACTTAGCTTCTGGAAAAAAAACTAAAGCAACCTATTATTCTATTGGCGGAGGCTTTGTTGTTAAAGAGGAACTAAAAAAAGCAAAAAAGAATATTGAAATATTTAAACAATTTCCCTTCCCTATAACTACAGGTGTAGAATTACTAAACTTTTGTAAAAATGAAAATAAAAGTATTTCTGAAATTGTCTTAGAAAATGAAAAATCTCTTCATACAAAGGAACATATAGACAAAGAACTACATCGTATTTGGAATACTATGTTAGAATGCATGTATACCGGATGCCACACCGAAGGAAAACTACCTGGCGGACTTAATGTAACCCGCAGAGCCTATGATGTACATAATACTCTAAAAGGAAAATTACTATATACAACACCACAAGAATGGTTAAAGACAATACGAAATACGGAAGTAAAATTTAGGCAAATTCTAAAATGGGTTAGCTGTTTTGCCTTAGCAGTGAACGAAGTTAACGCTTCTCTTGGTAGGGTAGTTACTGCTCCCACTAATGGTAGTGCTGGCGTTATTCCTGCTGTTTTAATGTATTATATGGTAATTGAAAATCACAAAGCAAATTTTAAGCACATAAAGCAATTTTTACTTGTTGCCGGGGAAATAGGCAGTATTTTTAAGAAAGGTGCTACTATTTCTGCAGCCATGGGTGGTTGTCAAGCAGAAATTGGTGTTTCTTCTGCAATGGCAGCAGGTGCGCTAACAGAACTACTAGGAGGCACTCCTGAGCAAGTTCTTATGGCTGCAGAAATTGCCATGGAACACCATTTAGGATTAACCTGCGACCCAATTGGTGGGTTAGTTCAAATACCATGTATAGAACGTAATTCCATGGGGGCAATAAAAGCTATTAATGCCGCAGAGCTTGCTCTTAGCTCTAAACCAGAAAACGCAAAAGTACCTTTAGACAAAGTAGTTAACACTATGTGGGAAACTGCTAAAGATATGAGCTCTAAATACAAAGAAACTTCTGAGGGAGGTTTAGCTGTAGGGATATACTTAAGTGATTGTTAAGCAAATAAATACCCCATTTTAGCTCCTTTTAATTAATTCCTATTTTAATTTTAGATTTAATTTTTCTAGTCTTTACAACCTTCAATTCTACGTGTGTCAATAAGATAATTAATTTTCCAGTGTTCCTCTTCTTTATAAAGTTGAAAAGAATTTACGCCGCAATGATGAAACTTATTTTGGAACCAAAATTCATAAGGCACCCAAACATGTGCCATAGGTCCATCTATTTTTATTTCAAAAGAAAGTAGTTTTTCTTTAAAAGGTATACTATCAGGAATACTAATTATAGAAGTAATTAAATCCTTAAAATTCTCTGTTTTTATCCTTATTTTCCCTTCCCTATTTTTTCCAATTGTTTGCAAAATAACATCTAATGTAACTAAACCTTTCATTTTAATAGAATCTTGTGCATGGAACGCTTCAAAAAAATCCAAAACAGTTTGTTTTGCCTTTTCTTTTTCCAAATCTTGAGCATTCATATTAAGAAAGAACAAAAAGAGCAGAAGAAAGCTTATTTTTTTCATAACTTTTATGTTAAATAGTTATCATTAAAATTAAGTGAAATATTTCAATAACATTATATTCTATAGAATTGAACAAATCTCCTTATTTTTAACACACTTAAAAAAATACGAATGTCTACAGCAAAAAAAGAATATAAAAGAGTTACCGTAAAGTCCTTAGTGGACATGAAAAAAAATGGCGAAAAAATATCAATGCTTACCGCCTATGATTATTCTATGGCTAAAATTGTAGATGCTGCAAATGTAGATGTAATATTAGTAGGGGATTCTGCTAGTAATGTTATGGCTGGTCATGAAACAACTTTACCTATAACTCTAGACCAGATGATATACCATGCATCTTCTGTAATAAGAGCTATAGATAGGGCTCTTGTGGTTGTAGACTTACCTTTTGGAACCTACCAGAGTGATCCAAAAAAGGCGTTGCATTCTGCTATACGAATAATGAAAGAAAGCGGTGCTCACGCTGTAAAATTAGAAGGAGGGGAAGAAATTAAAGAATCTATCAAAAAAATACTAAATGCTGGTATTCCTGTCATGGGACACTTAGGACTTACACCACAATCTATATATAAGTTTGGAACCTATACTGTACGAGCTAAAGAAGAAGAAGAGGCGGTACAGTTAATGAAAGATGCTAAAATGCTAGAAAAAATAGGTTGTTTTGGTATTGTTCTAGAAAAAATACCTGCAAAATTAACGAAAGTTGTATCCGAAAGTATCTCTATACCTACTATTGGTATTGGTGGCGGAAAACATGCAGACGGACAAGTATTAGTTATTCATGATTTATTAGGGATGACACACGAATTTAACCCTCGCTTTTTACGTAGATACATGAATCTTTACGAAGAAATGAGTACAGCCATATCTAACTATGTAGATGATGTAAAGAGTAGAGATTTTCCTAATGATGAGGAACAATATTAATTTATGCAATTCACTAAATTAATAAAGAGAATTTTAATAATACTTGTAGTTATACTTAACATTGGGTGCGACCAAATTTCAAAAAACATAGTTCGTAAGAATGTTATTCCTGAAGACTACATCCAAGTTTTTGGAGATAATTTTATCCTTACCAATGTAGAGAACACAGGGGCTATGTTGGGTTTTGGAGAAAACTTACCCCCTATTTTTAAACTCATTATTTTACAAGGAATACCTGTTCTTGTTTTATTAGTTTTACTTTACAGAACCTTACTAAAAACACATTTAAATACGGTTTTAGCTATAGCATTTGCTTTTGTTATTGGCGGAGGCATTGGAAACCTTATAGATCGTATTTTATACAATTCTGTTACCGATTTTTTCCTAATAAAATTTAGTTTCATTAAAACAGGAATTTTTAACATGGCCGATGTTTCTGTTACCATAGGCGCTCTATTAATTATATTCATTTCCATTCGATACAAAAACATAGAAATTTAGTGGCTACAAAAATACTTTCTAACGCTAATAATTTACAAGTTCTATACGAGGACAATCATATTATTGCCATTAATAAAAGACCAGGAGATATTGTACAAGGAGACAAAACAGGAGACATACCTTTAAGTGAAGTTGTTAAAGAATACATTAAAATAAAATACAACAAGCCTGGAAATGTATATTTGGGTGTAGCACATAGACTAGACAGGCCTACCTCTGGCATTGTAGTATTTGCCAGAACATCAAAAGCGCTAACAAGGCTAAATAAATTATTTGCGGAGAAAGAAGCAAAAAAAACATATTGGGCAATTGTAAAAAACAAACCTGAGAAAGAAGAAGGCTCCTTAACTCACTGGCTAAAAAGAAATACCAAGCAGAATAAATCTTATGCAAATAAAAAAGAAGTTACAGATAGTAAAAAAGCCATTCTTGATTATAGGATACTAAAAAAGTTAGACAACTTTTATTTACTAGAGATAGATTTAAAAACAGGAAGACACCACCAAATACGCTCACAATTAACTTTTATTGGCTGTCCTATTAAGGGAGATTTAAAATACGGTTTTAACCGTAGTAATAAAGATGGTAGTATTCACCTTCACGCAAGAAAACTCTCTTTTATTCATCCTGTAAAAAAAGAAGCCATTACTATACTAGCACCTCCTCCTAATGATCCAGTTTGGAACGCTTCTTGTTAATTTTAGTACATTTAGTACTCTAATTAAAACACTATACCATGTTAAAGAACGTTCTATTAATTTTTATTTTTTTGATAATTTCCTCTTGTAGTAGCTACAACTCTATAGACTCTTTTTATAATGCTCATAAAAATGACAACCATGTTACTGCAGTTCGAGTTCCTCATTTTATGCTTTCTTTATTAAGTAATATATCTCCAGAAATGCAATCTTTAATTGGTAATACTAGAGATTTAAGATATATGCAATTTCCTAGTGAGACATCAGAAAAAACAAGTCTTTTAAACACACAAATGAACGGAATTACAGGTAATTCTTTTATTGAAGTATATCGAAAAAATGATAACCAAAAACGTAATGTAGTTTCTATTCGTGAAAAGAAAAATAGTGTAAAAGAAATTTTAATTTACAATAACAACAATCAAACAGGTTCTTTTTTATATTTCAATGGAAATTTTGACCCTGTTAAAGTACGCGAAATGGCCAAAAACAATCAATTTGAAAATATTGGAAGTAACCTTATTAACCAACTTAATTACTCCCCTTCTTCTAACAACAAAACTACTATAGAAAATTAGGAAGTTTTTTTCTTAAAAGATCTAATACTTTCTATAACTACAGAGCTTAATATTAGCAAACCACCTATTACTGTTCGAAAAGACGGAATTTCATCTAAAAATAATACTCCTAAGATAATTCCATAAACGGGCTGTATACTTCCTAAAATACTAGCACTAGTAATACTAAAATTTTTAAAACTTTTTAGAAACAATGTATGCCCTATAGCTGTTGTTAACAATGCTAAAGTTAGCAATGGTTTCCATTGTCCAAATACAAGTGAAATATCAACAAAAAACAAAGTTGGAGATAAAACTATCCCAGTAATAGCTACTTGATAAAACATTAGACTGGAACCATTATATTTACCTCCTTTTTTCTTTAAAATAAGATTACGTAATGCATAAAAAAAGGCAGAAAGTATTCCTAAACCTATTGCTTTAGTATAACTACTTTCTACATTAATATTTGGAGCCAAGTAATATACTCCAAATAGCACCAACAAAGCCAGCAACAAGTGAGTTTTTTCGAACTTTTTTTTAAAGACAAATGGTTCTAAAAACGCAGTTATAACAGGGTATGTAAATAAAGAAAGCATACCTATAGCTACATTAGAAAGCTGTAAAGCATAAAAATAAGTACCCCAATGTATGCAAAGGAAAACACCACTAGTAAATATTAACAATCTATCTTTTCTATGTATATGAAAAGATATTTTTTTATAGCTACAGTATAGATACAATAACAAACATGCTAATAATGCCCTTACTCCTATAGTTACCATAGGATTTAATGTTATATATCTTCCTAAAGCTCCAGAAGTACTTATTAATAACATTGCTAAATTAATCTCTAATAAATGCCCTATTTGCGACTTATTTTTAAAACTACTCACAAATTAACGCTTTAAGGCCATAGCTTTTTCTCTAATAATTTGAGAAACAGGTTTGTCTTCTAAGTGACTTTCTAACCAAGAAATAATATCTAAATATAAAAATGCTCTTTTCTCATAAGGATGTTCTTCATACTTCTTTAATTCTGTATAAAGTTTTAAAAACTCATCTCTTAATTCATGTGGATAAATATTACCAAGATTACGCAAGAACTTTATCATTTCTTTTTGCACTTCATGCATGTCATTCATTTTTAACAAAAACTTATAGGTACTCTTTAATTGCACCTCTAAATGATAATCCATACCTGCCTCATAATGAGCAACCAAACTTAAAACTCGAGAAAAACACATTAAATCCTCACGCATTTTTAAATTCTTATTATCTATTATCTTTTTTAAATATTGAATACAAGATTTATTGTCTCCATTACCAAAATATAAACAAGCAATTTTATAATACAAGACCATAACATGGTGGGCATCTATACGGTCTTTATGCTTATTAATGCCATACTCCACAATCTTTACTAAATACAACCCTTTTTCAAAAGTACCTTCTAAAAAATGCTTATTTAGTTTATTAGAGTTTAGATATAAAAATGATAATGAATTTATATTATCATTTTTAGGGAAGCTTCTAGACTCTAATATTGCTTCTAATTTCTGTAATGTTTGTTTAAATTGAGAACTATATTTTACATAAAATAAAGACTCTAATAAATAATTATTCCCTTTTAAAAAAAAGACAGGATTTAGATAAATCATATCTTTATTTTCATAAAATAAATCTACCCATTTGTTAGCATATTTATAACAAGAAAGAAAATCTTGTATTAAAAAACTATACCATAAATGAGCCTTATAAAGCCATAGTTTTTCTCTAAAACCTAGGTCTTCTATCTTATATTTTGGTAAATGTTTTTCAAAATAGTCCTGTACCATTTTATAGCTATCATCGCTCTTTACATAGCCAACTTTAAGCATCATTCCATACAATTGTAATGATAAATTAGAAAGCTTACTTGTCATTACATTTTGTCCAGATAATTTTTTTGCCTGTACCGCCAATTCATTGGCTCTATCAGGTATACTCCTTGTTATGTATTGAGTCTCAATAAGTTTTTCTAACTCAACTATTTCGTAAGCAATGTTTTTCTCTTCATTCTCTATTGCTGTAGTTTTTACTTTATCTAAAATTTTTAGACTTTGTTTATACAATCCCTTTTGATATAAAATAGTTGCAAAATCTAACTGTTCTCTTATCTGAACCCTTATATTCTGGTTTACAGGATTTAAACGCAAACTCACCAATATTTGTTTATATAGGTGCGCTTTTAAGTTAGATAGTTGCTCCTTCTTAACTATACCACTTTCTAAAATATTTTTCTCATTATAGAGCTTACTTTTGTCTAATAAATTGAACAATGCTAAAAATTTAGCATCAGAATTAACCCCTAGCCTCCCAACGTAAAGTTTAAACTGACGTTTCTCTGACTTAGAAAGGGACTTAACCAAAACGAACAAAGCATCTTTATGCACATTTGTCATCGTAAAAAAAATAGTTTATATATTTGTTTATCAGTATTTTAACATCACTAAAAAGTGCATTAACATTGTAAATGCTAGTGCTTAATTTAGTTATTTAAAGGTAATGGTCATATATTCGTAATGACTAGTTAAAACTACGTAAATATAATGAGCAAAGATAAAGTACAAATTTTTGATACCACTCTAAGAGATGGAGAACAAGTTCCAGGATGCAAATTGGATACGGAACAAAAGTTAGTAATTGCCGAAAGACTAGAGCTTTTAGGTGTTGATATTATTGAAGCTGGGTTCCCTGTATCTAGCCCTGGTGACTTTAAATCTGTAACAGAAATATCTAAGTTAGTTAAAAACGTCACTGTATGCGGATTAACAAGAGCAGTTAAAAAAGATATTGAAGTAGCGGCTGATGCTCTTAAATACGCTAAAAGACCAAGAATACACACTGGTATTGGAACGTCTGCGTCACATATTAAATATAAATTCAACTCTAATAAAGATGCTATTATAGAAAAAGCTGTTGCTGCTGTAAAATATGCTAAAACTTTTGTTGAAGATGTTGAATTTTATGCAGAAGATGCAGGAAGAACGGATAATGAGTTCTTAGCTAGAATTTGTGAAGAGTTAATAAAAGTTGGTGTAACTGTTTTAAATATTCCAGATACAACAGGTTATTGCTTACCAGAAGAATATGGCGCTAAAATAAAATACTTAACAGAAAACGTCACAGGAATACATAAAGCTACGCTTTCTTGTCACTGCCATAACGATTTAGGGCTTGCTACAGCAAACTCTATTGCTGGTGTTGTAAACGGTGCAAGACAAATAGAATGTACTATAAACGGTATTGGAGAACGTGCAGGTAATACCGCATTAGAAGAGGTCGTTATGATTTTAAGACAACACCCAACTCTTGGCTTAGACACAAATATTAATAGCAAATTATTAAATAGCACTAGCTTAATGGTTTCTCAAAAAATGGGGATGATAGTGCAACCAAACAAAGCCATTGTAGGTGCTAATGCATTTGCGCATAGTTCTGGAATACACCAAGATGGCGTAATTAAGAATAGAGAAACCTATGAAATTATAGATCCAGCAGATGTTGGCGTCAATGAGTCTTCTATAATTTTAACCGCAAGAAGTGGACGTGCTGCTTTAGCTTACAGAGCTAAAATTGTAGGTTACGAACTTACTAAAGTTCAATTGGATACTGTTTATCAAGAATTTTTAAAATACGCAGATACCAGAAAAGAAGTCGTTGATAATGACATTCATGAAATTATAGAAACTAGCGGTATTAACTTAAAAGCTCTTAATTAATGTATTTAAACATTGCCCTATTAGGCGGAGACGGTATTGGTCCAGAAGTTCTGGCGCAATCTGTAAAATGCCTACAAGCAGTAGAGCATAGTTTTGGGCATACTTTTTCTTTTACAAAAGCAGACATTGGAGCTGTTGCAATGAAAAAAACTGGAGAGCCCTTACCAGAAAAAACATTAAAAATTTGCAAAAATTCTGATGCCATTTTATTTGGAGCAATAGGAACTCCAGAATATGACCAAAATCCAACTTCTAAAATATGGCCAGAACAAGGTTTATTCAAATTAAGAAAAGAGTTAGACTTGTTTGCAAACATTAGACCAGTTAAAGTTTTTCCTACATTAGCAAAATTATCTCCGCTAAATAGAGGAAATATATTAGATACCGATTTAGTTATCTACAGAGAACTTACAAGTGGAATTTATTTTGGCAAAAAAGAAGTTAGTAAAGACGGAGCAAAAGCACTAGACACCTGTGAGTACTCTGAAAAAGAAATTAGCAGAATTACGCACCTTGCCTTTAAAGCAGCAAAAAGTAGACAAAAAAAATTAACTCTAGTAGATAAAGCAAATGTATTAGAAACCTCTAGACTTTGGAGAAGAGTAGTTACTAATATTGCTAGTAGCTATCCAGAAGTAACCCTTAACTGCATGTTTATGGATCATGCAGCTGTAGAAATGATTTTACATCCAAATAAATTTGATGTAATCTTAACAGACAATATGTTTGGAGACATCTTATCTGACCAAGGTAGTGCTATTTCTGGATCTATTGGCTTATTGCCATCTTCCTCTGTAGGCTTAGGACATGCGATGTTTGAGCCCATACATGGTTCTTACCCACAAGCAAAAGGAAAAAATATAGCTAACCCTGTAGCATCTATATTAAGTGTTGCAATGCTACTACAACACTTTGATTTAATAGAAGAAGCAAATGCGGTAATATCTGCTGTTTTAAAATCCTTTGCAAAGAAAATTGTTACCCCAGATGTATTAGGGAGTAGTAAATATGGAACAGACTATGTTGGAGATTTTATTGCAAACAATATTAATGATGATAACGACGATGATCATAATATTAATGATGAAAATATAGGTTTAGGAAAATCTACAATAATCTAAGTCCAAAACAAAGTAATTACGTTACATAAAAATTAAAATTGAATAGGATTCCCTATTGAATGTCTTATTCCATTGTTTTATCTTTACCAGCTTTAAACACAACTAATGAATATTTCTTACAACTGGTTAAAACAGTTTATTAAAATAGATTGGGATTCCCAAAAAACTGCAGAATTACTAACAGACCTAGGCTTAGAAGTAGAAGGAGTTTCTTCTTTTGAATCTCTAAAAGGCGGCTTATCTGGAGTTGTAGTAGGCCATGTACTTACATGTGAAAAACATAGTAATGCAGATAAACTTAAAGTTACTACAGTAGATATTGGAGCAGAATCCCCTGTTCAAATAGTTTGTGGAGCACCTAATGTTGCTGTAGGGCAAAAAGTTCCTGTAGCAACAATAGGAACCACTCTTTACACTAAAGAGGATGAAAGTTGGACAATTAAAAAAGGAAAAATAAGAGGCGAAGAAAGTCATGGAATGATATGTGCCGAAGATGAACTAGGTCTTGGAGAAAGCCATGACGGAATTATGGTTTTATCTGAAAAATTAATTCCAGGAACTCCTTGTTCTGAAATTTTTGATATTGAAAACGATGAGGTTTTTGAAATAGGACTAACTCCAAACAGAGCAGATGCTATGAGTCACTTTGGAGTTGCAAGAGACCTAAAAGCTGGACTTAAGCAAAAAGAAATTGCAATAGAATTAATTACACCACCTGTAAGTAATTTCAATGTAGACAACCGTTCATTAAAATTTGATATAACTGTTGATAACAATGAACTAGCTCCAAGATACACAGGTGTAACCATGAGCAATTTATTGGTACAACCATCTCCAGATTGGTTAAAGAACAGACTAAATGCAATTGGAATAACTCCAAAAAATAATTTAGTAGATGCAACTAACTATGTTTTACATGAACTTGGACAACCATTACACGCTTTTGACGCCGCTAAAATAAAAGGAAATAAAATAGTGGTTAAAACACTTCCAAAAGGAACCAAATTTACCACTTTAGATGGTGTAGAAAGAGAATTACACGAAGAAGATTTAATGATTTGTGATGCCGAAAAACCAATGTGTATTGCCGGGGTTTTTGGCGGAGTACATTCTGGAGTATCTGAGAATACAACTTCTATATTTCTAGAAAGTGCATACTTTAATCCAGTTTCTGTTAGAAAAACAGCAAAAAGACATGGCTTAAACACAGATGCTTCTTTTAGATTTGAAAGAGGTATTGATATTGAAAATGTAGAGTATAGTTTAAAAAGAGCAGCTCTTTTAATAAAAGAAATTGCTGGAGGAGAAATAACATCTGATATTATAGATTTTTACCCTAACAAGGCAAAAGATTTTGAAGTTTTCTTACCATTCAACAAAGTGCACCAACTAATAGGACAAGAAATACCTATAGACACTATAAAATCTATCCTAACATCATTAGACATTAAGGTAATGAGTGTTACAGAAGCAGGTTTAGGGTTAGTAGTCCCGTCTTATAGAGTAGATGTACAAAGACCTGTTGATGTAATCGAAGAAATTTTAAGAGTTTACGGGTACAACAATATTAACTTTACTCAAAAACTTAATGCGTCTATTGCTGCTACTAGTAAGTTTGATGACCATAAAATACAAAACAAAATAGGTAACCTATTAGCCTCTAAAGGCTTTTATGAAATAATGACCAATAGTCTTATTTCTCCTGAATATGTTTCTATTTCTAAAGAGTTATCTGAGAATAATTCTATAAAAATAATTAATCCCTTAAGTACAGATTTATCTATAATGAGACAATCTTCTTTGTTTTCTTCTTTAGAAGTTGCCTCTTATAATATTAATCGTAAAAAATCTAATTTACAGTTATTTGAATTTGGAAAAACTTACGCTTATGATAACGAAAAGAGAATTGAAAACAAATATTTAAGCCTTTTAATAAGCGGCAATAAAAAGGATCAAAATTGGCTAGAAGAAACCAAACAAACCAACTTCTTTTTTATAAAGTCTATTGTTAAAAATATTTTAGAACGTTTAGGTATTGAAAACGCAAACGAAAATCCTATTGATAATACAGATTTTTCTGAAGGATTATCTATAGAATACAAACGTAACTCAATAGTAGAGTTTGGAGTTATACAAAAAGTAATAGCTAAAAAGTTTGATATAAAACAAGATATTTTATTTGCAAACTTTAATTGGGATGCAATTTTAAAACTAGCAGCTAACACTAGTATATCTTATAAAGAAATACCAAAGTTTCCGGAAGTAAAAAGAGATTTTGCTTTGCTATTAGATAACAAAATCACTTTTAAGGAAATACGTGACATAGCTTTACAAACAGAAAAGAAACTACTTAAAAAAGTAACTCTGTTTGATGTTTATGTTGGGAAAAAATTAGCCGAAAATAAAAAATCTTATGCAGTAAGTTTTACACTTCAAGACAATAAAAACACATTAACAGATAAACAAATTGATAAAATCATGAACAAACTAAAGTATAAGTTTGAAAATGATTTAGGAGCTGAACTTAGGTAAACTTATATTTTATTTGGTAAAAAAACACTATCAATTTCATGAATAACACCATTACATTGATTAGCATCTGCATTCGTTATTTTTGCAGTATTACCAAACTCATCTGTTAAAACAATGTCTATACCATTCATTGTTGCTATTAACTTATTACCCAATACTGTAGTAAAAGAAGCTATGCCGTTACCTCTACACATGGCCTTTAGTATTTTAGACGCAGTTAAATTACCTGCCACTATATGGTGTGTTAAGAGAGAATACACTTCTTTTTTATGAGTGGGGTCTAATAAAAAATCTATATCTGTTGTGGAACTAAACGCGTTATTAGAAGGTGCAAAAACAGTAAATGGACCATCGTAATTAAGAATTTCTTCCAAGTCTGCAGCCTTTATAACAGCCATTAACGTGGAATGCTTTTTTGACGACCCAGTATTCTTACTTATAGAATACTCTGGGTTCATATGTAATACTTTATTTTTTTTTGCTGGAGTAGACACGTTTTGTGCAATACATAATGTAGGAATAAATAGCAATACTGCTATTAATAGGGAAACTTTGTTACTCATAAGTATTCTCAGTGTGGGGTTGATAATACCGACGTCTAATCGATAAATAGCTCATTTTCATCGACAAGATACAAACTTAGTGCGCATATCCAAAAAAAATGCTATAATTTTTACATGTAAAAATTATGGCATTTTTCATATTATAGTATTAACAGTTAGTGCACTATAATATCATACGGAATCCCTGGTAAATCTATATTATCTAAAAGCTCCAAGTCTGGCACAGGTTTAATACGAAGTATGCCTCCTAAGTCTTGACTTCCAGACTTTTTATATCCAATTAGTATTATATTATTCTGCGCATCATAACTTACCGCTGTAGTCTCTTCTATTTCATACTCTACTTCTAATTGTGCTGCAGTTAAAAAATTCTCATAAATATATAATGTAGCTATATTTTCTTTCAAATTATAAACAGCTGGTATGCTAGAAGTTGCTCCATCTTCTAATGGCATACTATAATATAATTTCCCTTCTGAGTCTAAATTGTGTAAAGAGCTATTCGCAAATTTGGGTTCTGCACCTTCACCATACCTGATATAATCTACACTTAAAGTTACTTTATCTAAAACAGTATGTAATTCATCATAACTTATAATAATATCACCATTAGCATCTTTAAATATTTTTTTTACGTTATACCCTAAAGTTTGGGAATTAATAGCATTAAGACTTGTACCATCAACAATTACAACTTCATTTTCATTAGTAACTCCTTCATCAAATAATAAAATAAATAACCTATTATTAGAAAAGGACATCTGCATTGGTTTTTTTGACAGCTCTAATTCTATAAAAGTAAATTCTGTTGCGTTTCTATCTATTTTTCTAACTACATACTTTTTTGGAGAATTTGCATTAGTAACTTCATAAGCAATAAAAAAAGAAGAATTTGTAGTAATAATAGACAAAACCTCTAATTCACAATCTAACATATCAGGAAAAACATTTAGTTTTTGCTCTTCTTCATTTATAAAATCATAATGCACAATTTCGCCATCACAATCTGAAGTTTTTTTATAAAAGGAATATTCCTTATTACCATCATATTTAATAACAGATGTAGAGATTGTATTAAAACTACTTTCTTTTGAACTTTGGGATACAAGAGTTGCGTCTGCATTTAGCAATGTTGCAGACAATGAATTATTCGTATCCAATAACACTGTATACGAAGTAGCTATATTGGGTTCTTTTTTAGATTCTTGTTCGTTAGAGGAAGACTTACTGCACCCTAATATAATAAATGCAAGAAGTCCCCATAAGTAGGTATAGGTTTTCATAACAATAAATTTGAGGTCTAATAAGATTTAATAACCTCAAGGTATACCCATGAGGTGTTCACAAGAAAGCAACTTTTAAATTTCGAGTTAAAACTCGCAGGATTTAAATTTTAAACAACTAGTAAATTATTCTGCGTACATTTTAGCTCGTTGCTCTTTTATAGTCTTATCAGACATATATTCATCAAACGTTAAATAACGGTCAATGTTGCCTTTTGGAGTTAATTCTATTACCCTGTCTGCAACCGTTTGCGCAAATTCATGATCGTGTGTTGTAAACAAAACTGTTCCTTTAAAATTCTTTAAAGAATTATTAAATGCCGTAATACTCTCTAAATCTAAGTGGTTTGTAGGCTCATCTAACATAACTACATTTGCGCGCAACATCATCATTCTACTTAACATACAACGTACTTTTTCTCCTCCAGAAAGTACTGTACATTTTTTTAAGGCCTCTTCTCCACTAAATAACATTTTCCCTAAAAAACCTCTAATAAAAACCTCTTCTCTTTCTTCTTCTGTTTTTGCCCATTGGCGTAACCAATCTACCAAACTTACGTTTTGATTAAAGAAAGAAGAATTATCTGCAGGAAGATAAGACTGGTTTGTTGTAACTCCCCATTGAAACTCACCACTATCTGCTTTCTTGTTATTATTTATGATTTCATAAAATGCAGTGGTAGCTCTAGAATCTTTAGAGAATATTGCTACCTTATCTCCTTTAGCTAAATTTATGTTTACATCTTTAAATAATAAATCTCCGTCTTCAGATGTTGCCGACAAACCTTCTATATTTAAAATCTGGTCTCCTGCTTCACGTTCTCTTTCAAAAATTATGGCAGGATATCTTCTACTAGAAGGCTTTATATCTTCAACCTTTAGCTTAGAAAGCATTTTCTTTCTAGAGGTAGCTTGCTTACTTTTTGCAACGTTTGCGCTAAAACGCATAATAAACTCTTGTAACTCTTTCGCTTTTTCTTCAGATTTCTTATTTTGCTGTGCTCTTTGCCTTGCTGCTAACTGACTACTCTCATACCAGAAAGTATAATTACCTGAATATAAATTCATTTTACCAAAATCTATATCACCTATATGTGTACAAACCGTATCTAAAAAGTGTCTATCATGAGAAACAACAATTACAGTATTTTCATAATCTGCAAGGAAATTCTCTAGCCAATTTATAGTTTCAAAATCTAAATCATTGGTAGGCTCATCCATTATTAATACATCTGGAGAACCAAATAAAGCTTGCGCTAATAACACTCTCACTTTTAATTTAGGATCCATCTCTGCCATTAAAGTAAAATGCAAATCAGCCTGAATACCTAGATTAGATAATAATGCCGCAGCACTACTGTCTGCATTCCAACCATTCATTTCTTCAAATTGTACTTGCAACTCCCCTATTCTATCTGCATTTTCATCTGTATAATCTGCGTAAAGAGCATCAATTTCTTTTTTTATTTTAAAAAGAGGTTTGTTACCCATAACTACAGCTTCTAGAACCGTAAAATCATCCGAAGCATTATGGTTTTGTTCTAAGATTGACATACGTTTTCCAGGCTCTAAGTGTACATGTCCAGAGGTTGGATCTATTTGCCCAGATAGTATCTTAAGAAATGTAGACTTTCCCGCTCCATTTGCTCCAATTACACCATAACAATTTCCTTGAGTAAAAGCTACATTTACTTCATCAAACAACACTCTTTTTCCAAACTGCACAGATAAATTAGATACCGATAACATAATTCTTTCTTTTAAATTTCGTGCAAAAATAGAGAAATTTATCCCCTAAAACCAATATTCTTGCTCCACATATTAAATAATACATTAACGTTACTTTATTTTTTTTTAACTCGCTATTAACAAGGTAAAGCCTATGTGTTTCTTATTTTTGAGTGTTATATTGTAACTATTTCATATGAATAGAAATTTACTTTATTGTTTTATTTTATTAATAGCAAGTTGTAATACAGTAGAAAAAGGTTCCCCAAGTGTTTTTTTTGCAGGTGAAATTGTTAACCCTACTAGTAAATATGTAGTCTTACACAAAGGTGAAGAAGTAATAGACTCTGCCCTATTAGATACAAACAACAGATTTTCTTTCTCTTTTGACTCCATACCAATGGGTCTTTATCATTTTAAACACGCTCCAGAATACCAATATGTTTATTTAGAACCAGGCGATAGTTTAATGGTACGTTTAAACACAGTGGATTTTGATGAGTCTCTTGTGTTTTCTGGAAAAGGAGAAGAGGTTAATAATTTTCTATTAGATGTTTTTTTAGGAAATGAGAAAGAAGAGCAACTTGTTAGTAAAAATTATAACGCATTAGAATCTGAAGATTTTAAACAAAAAATAAATGCTTTAAGAGGAAAAAAAATAAATGCCTTAAATATATTAAAAGAAGAGGGTGGTTTATCTAATAATGCATATAATATTGCAGAAGCAAGCATAAATTACACCTACTATAATTATAAAGAAAGATACCCTTTTGAGCATAGAAAGCACACCGAAGACAAAAAAATAGCGAAACTTTCTGATGACTTTTATGATTATAGAAAAAATATTTCTTTTAACAATAAACAATTAAACTACCTAAGACCGTATTATGATTTTATGCGCTCTCATTTTGGTAATTTGTCTTATATGACTTGTTCTCATAAATGCTTAATTAAAAATGAGCAGGTAAAAAACAAACTTCATTTTAATAAACATAAACTGAATCTTATTGACAGTTTAGTAATAGAAAAAGAACTTAAAGACAATCTCTTTAGAAATGTTGCTTTTGATTATTTACTTAAATCAAATGATATAGAAAAAAACAATGAAGCTTTTATAGAAGAGTTTCATAGACTTTCTGGAAGTAATAGACATATAAAAGAAATAGACGATTTATATCTTGGAATAAAAAACATACAACCCAATAATAAAATACCTAATATAATTGTAAATAATATTTCTGGAGAAAAAATATCATTACAAGAAATAGCAAAAAATAAAAAAGTTGTTTTTTATTTCTGGTCAGAAACAAATAAAAGACACTACAGCAATATTTTTAAAAGAGTAGAAAGTTTAAAAACTTCAAAACCTAATTATACTTATATAGGAATAAACTTTAAAACTAATTTTGATAGTTGGAAAACTATACTAAATACAAATCAATTAGAAACAGAAAACCAATATACTACTAATAATTTTGAAGAACTAACCAAATCATTAATAGTATACCCCCTTAACAAATGCATAATAACTAAAGATGCGACTATAGTTAATGCTTTTGCTAGTATTTACGGAAAAATTTAAAGCTTAGAATGTCTTAAAAGTATTTTCTCGTAAACTTTACTTGGGAGAATTTTTTTAAGTTTTATAGAGAATTTTTGCAAGAAAGACCCCACTTTATAATGCACTTTAGGCTTTGGGGTATTTATAATTTTTAAAACAGCTTTTGCAACCAAAATAGGGTTTTCACCGCTACCCACATCAGCATTAATCGCCTTTAAAGTTTTACTATATGGTTTTTTGTAGGGAGAGTTTTCCAAAATTGGAGAATGGTAACGACCCGCAGCAATATTTGTAGCAAAATCTCCTGGAGCCAAACTTGTAATCTGGATACCAAAATCTTTAGTTTCCATACGTAATGTTTCTGTAATAATGCTTAAAGCTCCTTTAGTTGCAGAGTAAATGCCTCTATATGGCAAACCCATATAACCTGCTATAGATGTAATGTTTATTATTAAACCACTACTCTGTTCTCTCATATAAGGTAAAACACCTTTTATAACATTAATAGGGCCATTAAAATTCGTGTTAAAAGCATTTAGAATTTCTTTGGTTGGTGTTTCTTCTATCGCTCCAGTAATCCCAACACCTGCGTTATTTATAACAACATCTACACTACCTTCTTTTTCTATTACCTTTTTAAAAGCGCTAGTTATACTCTCTGTATCTCTAACATCCATTTGCAATAAATTAAAATCTTTAAAATCAGGATATTTATGAACATTTCTTGTAGTTCCATATACAACATACCCTTTTTGGACTAAATAACAACCAATAGAGTTTCCTATACCAGAAGAACCGCCTGTAATTAAAACTACTTTCCTATTCATAGAATACAAAATAACAAATAAATTAAAGGAAATTGCACATAAAAAAGGAAGAAACTTTAGTGTACAAAAAAAGGCAAGCTACCTACATCGCACCGCTACAACCTAATACCCTTGCTGCGTTCCCACCCTGGGGGATTCAAAGGGAGCTGGTCGTGTAGGACTTGCCGGCTGCAAATATACAACCTTTTAAAACTTTCACAATCCTTTTAGTTTCTAATTTTTATGAATTAACTTGCTCCTACATTAAAAAATAATGCATTAAACTTAATATGCATTAATCATATTTATTTACAAAACAATGTAACCTCATGAATATCATTAAGTTATTTATTTTTTCTCTTTCTATTTTGTTATTTATAAACTGTGGAGGAAGTAACCCTACAGCAAGTTCTTTATTTGAAATTGGTCTAGAAGAAAATAAAAAAGAATTTAGCCCCAACCAAAAAGTAGCGGTAAGCATTATTAATAAAAAAGAAAAGGATATTAATAAAGTAGTCTATTTTTTAGACAACACCCCTTTAAAGATTATAGATAATAAGCTTGAGATAAAAACTATTACTCTTGGAAATAAAACATTAACAGCAAAAATAACTTACGAGGATACAACAGTAGAAATACATAAAAAAATAAAAGTTCTTTCCCCTAAAGCCCCTAAAATTTACACCTATGAAATTATTAATGAATATCCTCATGACATAGAAGCCTATACGCAAGGATTAGAATTTTATAAAGATACTTTATACGAGAGTACAGGAAGAAGAGGTTTTTCTTCTTTAAGAAAAGTAGATTATAAAACAGGAAATGTACTTAAAAAAATAGATTTAGATAAAACTTATTTTGGAGAAGGTATTACAATCTTAAACGACAAAATATATCAACTTACTTGGCAAAATAAAACTGGGTTTATATATGATGTAAACTCTCTAAAAAAAATAGGAAGCTTTCAATATGGAGAAAGTAAAGAAGGCTGGGGTTTATGTAATGATGGCTCTAAAATATTTAAAAGTGATGGTACTGAAAAAATATGGTTTTTAAACGCTACCACATTAATTGAAGAAGAGCATATTGAAACGGTAACCAATAAATCTATCTTTAATAAAGCTAATGAACTGGAGTATGTTAACGGTAAATTATATGCTAACGTGTACCAAAAACCAAGTATTATGATTATTGATGCAACAAGTGGTGCTATAGAAGGTGTAATTAATTTTAGTGGCTTAAAGAATAAAGTTACTAAACATGATAATATTGATGTCTTAAATGGCATTGCATACCACCCAACAAGAAAAACATTTTTTGTTACTGGTAAAAATTGGGATAAACTTTTTGAAGTTAAAATACTTAAAAAGTAATGTCATTTAAAAAAACAATAACAGTTGCTGCCCATGATTTAGATGACTTAGATCACGTTAACAATGTTAGATACGTACAGTGGATACAAGACATTTCTAAAGAACATTGGAAAGCAAAAGCTCCAAACCATTTACAGGAGTTGTTTATTTGGGTAGTACTAACTCACAACATTGCTTATAAAAAACCAGCACAATTAGGAGATAAAATAATAGTAAAAACACATATTTCTGAAAGTAAAGGCGCTATATCTATTAGAATAGTAGAAATGTACAATGCTAAAACAAATATCTTATTATTACGTTCCAGTACAGAGTGGTGTTTATTAAATGCAAAAACTCATAAGCCAATGAGAATATCTAAAGAACTAAAAAACGTTTTTACAAAATCTAAAAATATAGAGGCATAATAGTATTTAATATGCGAGTATATACTTCTCTTATAATACTAATCCTAGTAATTATTTTTGGCTCATCATGCCGAAAAGATTTTGATTATGGACCAAGTTCTGGTAACCTAACGTTTTCTAAAGACACTGTTTATCTAGATACTGTATTTACAAACATAAGCAGCAGTACGTACTCTTTAAAAGTATACAACCCCACAAGAGATGATGTAAACATACCTTCCATACAGTTAAAAGAAGGAAACAATAGTGCTTATAGATTAAATGTAGACGGACAAGAAGGAAAAGCTTTTAAAAACGTACCCTTATTTGCCCAAGACAGTCTTTACGTTTTTATAGAAATTACCCAAGATATTTCTAAAACACAGCAGAGTAATTGGCTATATACAGATGTTTTACAATTTGATTCCGGTAAAAACATTCAAGAAATACCGCTAGTTACCTTAATTAAAGACGCTGTATTTTTATCCCCGACCATTTTAGAAAATAACTTAAAAGAACAAGTGTATATAGGAAAGGATGCTAACGAGAAAAATATTTTTGCTGACGGACTAACTCTTACAGATGAGCAATTACATTTTACAAACACTATTCCTTATGTAATATATGGTTACGCATCAGTTCCAGAAGGGAAACAACTAATTATAGATGCCGGTAGTAGAATACATTTTCATAAAAATTCTGGGTTGGTTGTTCAAAAAAATGCCTCAATACAAATAAATGGCACCCTTAGCAAAGGTGAAGAAGTTAAAGAAGGAGAAGTTATTTTTGAAGGAGATAGATTAGAACCTGAGCTAGCAAATATAGCCGGACAATGGGGGGCTATAATACTAAACCAAGGTAGTATTAACAATACAATAAACTACACAACCATTAAAAATGCAACCACAGGAGTGCTCTTTAATGGAGAAATAACTAACCCTAATAGTAACTTACAAATTAACAACTCCCAGATATTTAATAGTGCTAACATTAATTTATGGCTAAAAGAAGCTAAAGTAACCTCTAAAAACTTGGTCATAGGCAGCGCCGGAAACATAGGCTTATATTGTAATTTAGGAGGCAATTATTTCTTTACACATGCAACAATAGCAAATTATTGGATAAATGGTTTTAGAGAAGGCTCTGCTCTTAAAATAGATAATACTAAAGAATTAAGTGCTGTTTTTAATAACTGCATTATAGATGGTAATAAAAGAAATGAATTAGTATTAGAAAAAAATAATGATAGTAGTTTTAATTTTTTATTTAACCACTGTATGATAACCTCAGATATAAATGACAATATTACAAACTCTATATATAACTTTACTAACACAAATTATTACAATACTGTATTCCTAAATAAAGATAGCTCTTTTGAAGATGCTTTTAATAATATTTTTAATATAAATAAATCTTCTTTTGCTATTAATATAGGTGATTTAGAAAGTGCTTTAAATGCTCCTGTAGATATTCAAAATACAGACCGTACTTCTTCTCCTGACCTTGGTGCTTTCGAATATTTTGAATTAAACGAATAATTCATATTTAAAAATTGTAAGTTTTTTCTTTCATTTATGAAGAATTTTCTTAATTTAGACAAAGAACCTTTTTTTTTATAAGGTTTTACTAAGCTAGTTTGTTAGTATCAATCCTTAATTTGCATACAAACCTAAAAGATTTTGCAATATAAATATGCCATATTAGATTCTAATGCAACTTCCAATTTGCAATTACAGCATTACATGGAAGACTATGGTGATTTCTCTTGCACAACAATTTCAAAAAATAAAGAAGAAGGTTTAAAAAGTATTCTAAAATTCTCACCAGATGTAGTCATTATTAATTTAAATGAACTAGCGGAATCTTATTTTAATATGATTACGGAATTACATCAATATTTAGACAAACTTCCAATTTTTATAGGAATCTCAAAAACTAAAGAACACGCTTACGACGCAATAAAAAATAATTTTTATGATTACTGGCTACAACCATATAGTGAGTATGAAATTTTAAAATCTCTTCTTAAATTAAAAAAAAGACTACCAAAAAAGAATACTCCACAAACTATATGTTTAAAATCTTATCGTGATTTTCAGTATATAGATACAGACAATATATTGTATTTAAAAGCAGACAATAACGCTACCGATTTTCATATGAACGATGGCTCTATAAATAATGCCTACAAAACATTAAAAACATTTGAAAACCAACTACCTCCAAATTTTGTACGCATACATCAAAGTTATATAGTAAACACAAATTATGTATCTAGAATAAATTACGGAAAATCTATTTGCGCATTAAAGCTCACTAAAGCTCCACTACCCTTCTCTAAATCATACAAATTAAATGTAGATGAGCTTAAAAAAATTCTTTCTAGAAATACAATATCCTCTTCCCTTAATTAAAAAAATTTTACAAAAAACAGCCTAAAAGTAAAAAAATTGCAATATTATATGCAATAAATTGTTTTTACTTTATATACTTGCATGCTTTTTTGAAGCAACCTCCTCTTATTCTTTTTTATTTTAAATTTACTCTTCTAACTTAATTATTTAAATACTCTTAAAACTAGTCCAAATACTCACAGAACTTAGACGTTTACTAGTATTCTATTTATTCTAATTTTTTCACCTCTACTATTTTCTAGTTTTACTATAGAATTTAAGTATAACCCGAAAATAATTTAGAAAATGAAAAAAGTAGCAAGTATTTTAGCAGTAGCATTATTTACATTAGGTATGTTTGCAACAGCATTCGTAAGTACACAAGAAGAGGATTTTACTAATATTACAAACGCCTTGGCAAATGATGTTGGAGATGATCAAAGAGAAGGAAGAGATGGATAAAAAAAATAACTTATAGAATAAAAAAAGCCTTAAATTTTTAGTTTAAGGCTTTTTTTATACCTTTATTTTAATGAAGGTATATATAATACGCTTAACCAAAAAAAATCTCTCCCCTAGATTACTAGTTGTAGTACTATTCCTTTTACTTTTAGGATGTACTCCGCAAGTAACCAATAAAAACACAAGTACTACGCCTATAACAGACAGCATATCTTCCTGGATTGCTAAAGGAAAAGATAAAAAGCTTACAAAAAAACAGCGTTTAGAATTCGTAAACAAAGCCTACCTAAAAAACAAAGATGTAAAACCAGATTCTGTTAAAATTAAAAACCTTTCTTCAATCTCTTACCGTTATCTTAGTCTTAAAGACTCTTTATACTTTAGAAAAACCAATACAGAAACCATAGAACTTTCTAAAGCCACTAAGGATACCACTACCCTTGCCAATTCTTATTGGGATTTAAGTGTTTTCTTTGACAAAGAATCTATAATGGATAGCTCCTATTTTTATTATCAAAAAGCAGCAAAACTTTTTTTAGATATAAAAAACAATACAAATGCTGCTAGAATGTATAGAGCAATGGCTAGTATTCAAGAAGACATAAATGACAATACAGGTGCTGAAATTAACTGTATAAAAGCTATTGAGCTGCTAAAACCTTTAAAAGAATATAAACACCTCTCTAACTGTTATAATACTTTAGGATTAATTGCAAGTAATCTAGATGAATTAGAAAAATCTATTGCCTATTATAAAGAGGCTTCTGCTTATGATATTAAAGCGAATAAAAGAAAAACTAACTTCAAAATTAATAACAACCTAGGCAATATTTATCAAAGAAAAAAAGAGCATACAAAAGCTATCCCCTATTTTAAAGAGGTAATAGATATTAAAAACTTAGAAAGTAACTATCCTACATCGTATGCACTGGCACTAAACAATTTAACTTACTCTAGGTTTAAACTTGGCGCAACAGATAGTATTAAAGAAAATTATGAAAAGGTTCTACAAATTAGAGAAACAGAAAAAGATATATATAAAATAAGTGCAAGTCATTACTATCTAGCAGAATATTATCTTTCTACAAAAGATACCACAAATGCACTTATACACGCTAGATTTGCAAGAGATTATGCCAAAGAAGCCTCTAATACACTACGCTTATTAAAATCTTTACAATTACTGGCTCAGATTAATCCAATAAATGCTACGGATTACCACCTAGAACATATAAAAATTACAGACAGTATGCATATTGCAGAACGGAAAATACGAAATAAATTTGCCCGAATCCGTTTTGAAACAGATGAGTTTATAGCAGAGAACGAATTACTACAAAAACAAAAACAATTATGGACTGGTATTACTGCTGGCTTAGTATTACTATTAATTGCTATATACATAATAGTTTCGCAACGTAATAAAAACCAGAAATTAAAATTTACGCAACAGCAACAAGCTAACAACCAAGAGGTTTTTAATTTAATGCTTGCCCAAAAAGAAAAAGTGGATGAGGCAAAGAGAAACGAACAAAAAAGAATCTCAGAAGAATTGCATGATGGGGTTTTAGGTAAAATGCTTGGAGCAAGAATGGTTCTTACAGGATTAAACAAAAAAGCAGACCCTGAAGCTATAGAAGAAAAAGCAAAAGCAATAGCTGCTCTAAAAAATGTAGAGGGAGAAGTCCGTGCAATTTCTCATGAACTTAACCATGCAGCTTACCAAAAAATTCCTAACTTTATTAATTCAATTGAGGAATTATTAACTACTCTTGCTAAAAATGCAAAAATTGAACAAGAATTTAATTTCAACAATACAGTTGACTGGGATACGTTATCAGGAGATATAAAAATTAACGTGTATAGAATGATTCAAGAATGTATACATAACTCTATTAAGCATGCTGAATGCCAAAAAGTATATGTAAATTTTGATATACATAAATATAACTTTGAAGTAACTGTAGGTGATAATGGAAAAGGATACGAGTTTAATAAAGAGAAAAAAGGAATTGGTCTACGAAATATTAAATCTAGAATAGAAAAACTTAATGGACATTTTACAGTTGATTCAAAACTAGGAAAAGGAACTTCTTTCTTTTTTAATATTCCAATTTCTAATATTAAAAAATACGAAGAAAAAGAAATTTCTGCATAAATCAAGATTTCTTAAACTAAAAAATACATTATAAAAGAAACTATAATTTTAAACTATTGTAGAACCTTAAATTTTTAGTTTAAGGCTTTTTTTATACCTTTATTTTAATGAAGATTACTACAATACACCTATTAAAAAATAATCTATTTCCCAGATTATTACCACTACTACTTTTATGTTTATGTATTGGGTGTACCAAGCTGGTAAAGGATAAAAACACAAGTACTACGCCTGTAACAGACAGCATATCTTCTTGGATTGCGAAAGGAAAAGATAAAAAGCTTACAAAAAAACAGCGTTTAGTATTCGTAAACAAAGCCTATCTAAAAAATAAAGATGTAAAACCAGATTCTGTTAAAATTAAAAACCTATCTTCAATCTCTTACCGTTATCTTAGTCTTAAAGACTCTTTACACTTTAGAAAAACCAATACAGAAACCATAGAACTTTATAAAGCCACTAAGGATACCACTACCCTTGCCAATTCCTATTGGGATTTAGGTTATTTTTATGACAAAGAATTTGTAATGGATAGCTCCTTCTTCTATTATCAAAAAGCAGCAAAACTTTTTTTAGATATAAAAAACAATACAAATGCTGCAAGAATGTTTAGAGCAATGGCTAGTATTCAAGAAGAAATACATGATAATACGGGTGCTGAAATTAACTGTATAAAAGCTATTGAGCTGCTAAAACCTTTAAAGGAATATAAACACCTCTCTAAATGTTATAATACTTTAGGTATAATTGCTTCTAATTTAGAAGAATCCAAAAAATCTATTGCCTATTACAAAGAGGCTTCAGCTTATGATGTTAAAGCAAATAACAGAAAAACTGATCTTGGTATTATTAATAACTTAGGAAATGCCTATCAAAAAAAAAAAGAGTATGCAAAAGCAATCCCCTACTTTAAAGAAGTCGTGGAAATTAAAAATTTAAAAAATAGCAGTCCTTCATTGTATGCACTTGCCCTAAATAATTTAACCTATTCTAGGTTTATGCTTGGCGCAACAGATAGTATTAAAGAAAATTATGAAAAAGTTCTAAAAATTAGAGAAAGAGAAAAAGAGCTTTTTAAAATAAGTACAAGTCATTATTTCCTAGCAGATTATTATCTTTCCATAAAAGATACCACAAATGCACTTTTGCATGCTACGTCTGCAAGAAGTCATGCCAAAGAAGCCTCTAATACACTACGCTTATTAAAATCTTTACTATTACTGGCTCAGATTAATCCAATAAATGCTGCAGATTACCACCTAGAACATATAAAAATTACAGACAGTATGCATATTGCAGAGCAGCAAATACGAAATAAATTTACTAGGATTCGTTTTGAAACTGATGAAGTTATTGCGGAGAATAAACTATTGTATCAAGAAAAAAAACTATGGACTGGTATTACTGCTGGCTTAGTTTTATTATTAATTGCTATATACATAATAGTTTGGCAACGTAATAAAAACCAGAAACTAAAATTTACGCAACAGGAACAAGCTAACGACCAAGAAATATTTAATTTAATGCTTGCTCAAAAAGAAGAAATAGAGGAAGCTAAAAGAAACGAACAAAAAAGGATTTCCGAGGAATTGCATTATAGTATTTTAGATAAAATTCTTGGAGCAAGAATGGTACTAACTGGTCTAAATAAAAAAATAGATCCTGTGGCTATAGAAGAAAAAATAAAAGGCATAACTATTTTAAAAAATGTAGAAAGAGAAGTTCGTACAATTTCTCACGAACTTAACCATGCTGCTTACCAAAAAATTCCTAACTTTATTAATTCAATTAAGAAATTATTAAGTACTCTTGCCAAAAATGCAAAAATTGAGCAAGAATTTAATTTCAACAATACATTTGATTGGGATACGTTATCAGGAGACATAAAGATTAATGTGTATAGAATGATTCAAGAATGTATACATAACTCTATTAAGCATGCAGAATGCCAAAAAGTTTATGTAAATTTTAATATACATAAATTTAATTTTGTAGTTACTGTAGGTGATAATGGAAAAGGATACGAGTTTAATAAAGAGAAAAAAGGATTTGGTTTGCGAAATATAAAATCTAGAATAGAAAAACTTAATGGATATTTTACGATTGATTCTTCTATAGAAAAAGGAACTACTCTTGTTTTTAACATACCTATATCTAACATACATAAACATAAAATACCTGCATAGCTAGGTCCTTCAATACAAACAACAACTACGCATATAATGGAAACAATTAGAATTTTAGCTATTGATGATCATGAAATGACACCTCTTGGATATAAATATATTTTAGAAGGCACAGAATTTGAAAATTTTGAAGTAAAAGTAGATGTTGCCAGAGGGTTTGAACTTGGTAAATCTAAAATTGAAACTTCTGGGAGATCATCTATTCATTATGACATTATTTTACTAGATATACAACTTTTTCCAACGCATTTACATGATGAGCGCAGTGGAGAAGATTTAGGGAAACTTGCACGTCAAGTTTCTCCAGATTCTAAAGTAGTTTTTATGTCTTCTTTTAGCGATAGCTATAAAATTAACAGTGTATTTAAAACAGTGGATCCAGACGGGTACATGGTGAAATCTGAAATTGATGAAAAGTCATTAATAGCAATGGTAGAAACTGTAGTTGTAAACCCTCCTTATTATACCGCTGGAGCATTAGCTGCCGTAAGAAGAAAAATGGCAAATGATATAGTTATTGATGAAGTAGATAAAAAAATACTATTTAACCTATCTATTGGCGTTAGAACCAAAGATATTGCGCCTTTAATTTCTGCTGCAATAACCACAGTGGAGTCCAGAAAAAGACAATTAAAAACACTTTTTGGGATAGATAGCGGAAATGATTTAGCTTTAATAGAAGAGGCTAGAAAAAGAGGATTTATTTAAATCTGGACTACAAATTTTCAAAATTTAACATTTAAATAATCAAATAAAGCAAAAACCTCATTTTATATGAGGTTTTCCTATGCTCTAAAACTAAGACTTACATATATATTTGTTTGTATCATAAATAAATTACAAGCAATCATATGTCAACATACAAAGACAACTCTAAAAAAAGTGATGCTTGGAGGTTCCCCCATACCCTTCAAACTATTTCTATATTTTCTTTTATAAAAAAAATAGAAAAAGATTTTTTTGCAGAAGTAACTGTACAAAATTTTGGATATATAGAGGATAGCATTTCTATTTCAATACAATTAGATTGCAACCTATCTTTAATTGAAATATTAAATCATGCAAACTTAGGTACTTGGGGTGGTTTTAAAAGTAATACAGATTTAAATCCTTTGTCTAAAGCTATTGAAATCTTACAGAATGAAAATAACTGTAATATAGCTATAAGTGAGTTCTCCCTTTTTTTAAAAGATACATCAATCATAATTAATAAAACAAACAATCTAAATATATCTAAAGAATTAAACGCTATCCTTAGAGAAATAGCTAGTCAATATATTTACATTTCAAATGGTTTTACAAAAAAGCCATTCGAAATATATATTCCAGTTTTAGAAGAAAATGATTTTGATATGGAAATGTATATCCCTGAAGAATGTGGCCAAAAAAGCTACAATGAATACTGGGGTATTTATTTTGAGTCAGAAGAAGAGGCTGTAATATATGACGTTAAAGAAAATTCATATTTACCAGAAGAGCTACATCTTTGTTTGGTAGAATATTAGTTTTAAATTTAGTTCAACAAAAAATCCCATTATGTGTAATAATGGGATTTTTTAATTAAAAAAAATATTTATCTAAGCATTAAATAAATCTCTTCCTTTCATTAAAGCATTTACTTTTGCTTTTACTGCAGCAAGTACTTCTGTATCTTCTGGACTAGAAATTACTTCATCAATAAAATCTACAATTACATTCATATCTGCTTCTTTTAATCCTCTTGTTGTTATTGCTGCGGTACCAAAACGCACACCAGAAGTAACAAATGGAGATTTATCATCAAAAGGAACCATATTTTTGTTTGCTGTAATATCTGCTAATACAAGAGCTTTTTCAGCATCTTTTCCAGAAATATTCTTATTTCTTAAATCTATTAGCATCATATGATTGTCTGTTCCACCAGAAATAATATCGTACCCCTTAGTTACAAATGCTTTAGCCATTGCCTCTGCATTTTTCTTTACTTGTACCATATAGTGCAAATACTCGTCAGATAAAGCTTCTCCAAAAGCAATTGCTTTTGCTGCTATAATATGTTCTAATGGTCCACCTTGATTCCCTGGAAATACAGCTAAATCTAGTAATGCAGACATTTTTCTTAATTTTCCATTTTTTAGAGTTATTCCAAATGGGTTATCAAAATCTTCGCCCATTAATATAAGTCCACCTCTTGGTCCTCGTAAAGTTTTATGAGTTGTTGTTGTAACTATATGACAATGAGGAATTGGATCATTTAAAATTCCTTTTGCTATTAAACCTGCAGGATGAGAAATATCTGCTAACAACAATGCCTCAACACTATCTGCAATTTCTCTAAATTTTTTAAAGTCTATATCTCTAGAATATGCAGATGCTCCTGCAATTATCATTTTTGGTTTTTCTTTTGTTGCAATTTCTTGAATTACATCATAATCTAACCTTCCTGTTTCTTTATCTACACCATAAAATACAGGGTTATATAAACGACCAGAAAAATTTACTGGAGAACCATGCGTTAAGTGCCCTCCATGTGATAAATCAAAACCTAGTATTGTATCTCCTGGTTTTAAACATGCATGGTATACAGAAGCATTTGCTTGTGACCCCGAATGTGGTTGCACATTAGCGTAAGCAGCTCCAAATAATTCTTTTGCTCTATCTATTGCTAATTGCTCTACTTTATCAACAACTTCACAACCACCATAATATCTTTTTCCTGGGTAGCCTTCTGCATATTTATTTGTTAATACAGAGCCTGCGGCTTCCATTACTTGTGGGCTAGTAAAATTCTCAGAGGCAATTAATTCTACACCATTAATCTGGCGCTCTCTTTCTTCTTCAATTAAATCAAAAATCAGGTTGTCGCGTTGCATATTATATGTTTGCATTAAATGAAATGCAAAAATACAAATTGGGAATCATTTTTTAATACTATAAAATCATTTTTGGAATAGATTTTATTAAAAAAACATTAACAAATATTATGGATTAAATAATTACAAATATTCTTTTAATACCAAATCGTTAATTCCTCCGTGAGAAGAACTAGCCTCTACTACTCCATTTTTAACTAATAGTAATTGAGGAGATTGGTGTATTAACTGAAATTTTATAGCCACCTCGTTAGAAACAGGTCTATAACTATGTAAATCTAAATAATACAAATCTGCCTGTTGCTCATTTAAATCATAAGTTTCTTGAAACATATTCATAACCATTCTACTAATACCACAAGTAGTAGAATGCTTAAAAATAACCTGTAGTTTACTTTTAGATTTTTCTTCTATATCATTTAATTGCGCAACATTAGTTAAAGGTATCCATGGAATTACTTTTTTTTCTTTTTTCTCTTCATTACTACTACCTCCAAATAGGCTATTTAATATTCCCATAATTACTTTATTTAATAAGTCGCACAACTATTATTTCCTTACAAACTGCCGTTATGTCTTATGTTAACAAGCAATTTCAGACATTTTGTCTACACTCCCTTCTTGGTAAGATTGTTGACCTCTATACACCAAAACTAAGAAATAACATTAAATTATAAGAGCTATGAACTTTAATAATTTTACTATAAAATCCCAAGAAGCTGTACAGCAAGCACAAATACTTGCACAATCTTTAGGGCATCAACAAATAGAAAATGAACATTTATATAAAGGAATATCTGAAGTAGATGAAAATGTACTTCCGTTTCTTTTAAAAAAGTTAAATGTAAATAATAATTTATTAAAACAAATATTAGACAAAGAGTTAGAGAGTTTCCCAAAAGTGTCTGGAGGAGATATTATGGCATCCAGAGAGGCTAGTAAAACATTAACTGAAGCAAGTGTTCTTGCTAAGAAAATGAAAGACGAGTATGTTTCTTTGGAACATTTATTACTTGCCATTTTTAAATCTAAAAGTAAGATAGCGCAAATATTAAAAGACCAAGGCGTTACCCAAAAAGATTTAGAAGCTGCTATAGATGAGTTAAGAAAAGGAGGAAATGTAACTTCTCAAAGTGCAGAAGAAACGTATAATTCTCTAGATAAATATGCCAAAAATCTAAACAAATTAGCAGACAATGGTAATTTAGACCCTGTTATAGGTCGTGATGAAGAAATTCGTAGAATCCTTCAAATATTATCTAGAAGAACCAAAAATAACCCAATGTTAGTTGGGGAACCTGGTGTTGGTAAAACGGCCATTGCAGAAGGCCTTGCCCATAGAATTGTACTTGGTGATGTTCCTGAAAATTTAAAAGAAAAAATTATTTATTCTTTAGATATGGGTGCGCTAATAGCTGGTGCAAAATATAAAGGGGAATTTGAAGAAAGATTAAAATCTGTAATAAAAGAAGTAACAGAATCTGACGGAGATATTGTATTATTTATTGATGAAATACACACCTTAGTTGGTGCTGGCGGAGGTCAGGGTGCTATGGACGCAGCAAACATTCTTAAACCAGCATTAGCAAGAGGAGAGTTAAGAGCAATTGGAGCAACAACTTTAGACGAATATCAAAAATACTTTGAAAAAGATAAGGCTCTAGAACGTCGCTTTCAAAAAGTAATAGTAGATGAACCAGATACTGAAAGTGCAGTTTCTATTCTTAGAGGCATTAAAGAAAAATATGAAGCGCATCATAAAGTAAGAATAAAAGATGAAGCCGTAATAGCTGCTGTAGAACTATCGCAACGTTATATTACAAATCGTTTTTTACCAGATAAGGCTATAGATTTAATGGATGAAGCTGCTTCTAAATTAAGAATGGAAATTAATTCTAAACCAGAAGAGTTAGATGTTTTGGATAGAAAGATAATGCAGTTAGAGATAGAAGTTGAAGCAATAAAACGTGAAAACGATACTGCTAAAGTAAAGTCTTTGAATATAGAATTAGCGAACCTTAAAGAAGAGCGAATTGAAATTTTTGCAAAATGGGAAAGTGAAAAAACAGTAGTAGACAATATCCAAAAAACGAAACAGGATATTGAAAACTATAAACTAGAAGCGGAAAGGGCAGAAAGAAATGGAGATTATGGTAAAGTTGCTGAACTACGGTATGGCAAAATAAAAGATGCGCAAGAAAATCTAGAAAAACTACAGGTAGAACTTGAACAACAGCAAAATGCAGGAACGCTTATAAAAGAAGAGGTTACTAATGAAGACATTGCAGATGTAGTTGCAAAATGGACTGGTATACCTGTTACAAAAATGCTGCAAAGCGAAAGAGAAAAACTATTGCAATTAGAAGATGTTTTACACAAACGCATTGTAGGGCAAGAAGAAGCAATAGTTGCTGTTTCTGATGCTATTAGAAGAAGTAGAGCAGGTTTACAAGACACAAAAAAGCCAATAGGTTCTTTCTTATTTTTAGGAACTACAGGAGTTGGTAAAACAGAACTTGCAAAGACATTAGCTTCTTATTTATTTGATGACGAAAACGCTATGACAAGAATTGATATGAGTGAATATCAAGAACGTCATTCTGTAAGTAGATTAGTAGGTGCACCTCCAGGTTATGTTGGTTATGATGAAGGCGGACAATTAACAGAAGCTGTGCGAAGACGCCCCTACTCTGTAATACTATTAGATGAAATAGAAAAAGCGCATCCAGATACATTCAATATTCTATTACAAGTCTTGGATGAAGGTAGATTAACAGATAATAAAGGTAGGGTTGCAGATTTTAAAAACGCTATTATAATTATGACAAGTAATATGGGAAGCCATATTATTCAAGAAAAATTTGAAAATAGTAAAGACACTTTTAGCGCAACAGAATCTGCCAGAGTAGAAGTTTTAGGTTTATTACGAAAAACTATTAGGCCCGAATTTTTAAATAGAATAGATGATATTATCATGTTTACCCCTTTAAACAAAGAAGATATTAAACAAATAGTAGAACTACAGATAGAACAACTTAAAAAAATGCTCAATAAGCAAAATATTGCTATAGATGCCACACAAGAAGCTATTACATACTTAGCAAATAAAGGTTATGAACCACAGTATGGTGCTAGGCCAATAAAAAGAGTAATACAAAAAGAAGTTCTTAATAATTTATCTAAAGAACTTCTAAAAGGAAACATTAAAGCTGAAAGTATTGTATTAATAGATTCTTTTAACGATACTTTAGTTTTTAGAAATCAAAACGAACTAGCTTCATAAATTTTATTTATTTTATCGATATAGCTATTCATAATTATAGCTATATCGATTTTTTTTATTAAAATTTATACCATACAGTATATAGTTTTTTTATATTCGTATAAAATAACACCCCATTAATGTCTGGAAAAGCAAAAAAAACAACCGCTTTTATTATAGAAACTGTAGCTCCTGTTTTTAATAAACATGGTTATATAGGTACCAGCATGAGCGATTTAACGGACGCTACTGGTTTAACCAAAGGTGCTTTATATGGGAATTTTGAAAACAAAGAAGCCCTTGCTTTATCTGCTTTTGAATATAGTCGTAATATACTATTAAATGCTATTGATAAACAGCTTGCTATAGATGGGAAATCTTTAGATAAATTATTTAATCTTATAAAGTTTTACCGTAAATATGACATCTTTACGCTTCCTTTAGGTGGTTGTCCTATTCTTAATACAGGTGTAGATGCGCAACACAATAATAAATTATTGGCTGCAGCTTCCAGAGAAACAATTAAAGATATTGAAGGTAAAATAGCTCTAATTCTAGAAAATGGTGTAAACAATAATGAAATTCATTTACCAGTAACTCCTTTACAATTTGCTAAACAAATGTACACCATGATACAAGGAGCTGTTGCAATGTCTACTATTACAAAAGACCGTAAATACTTATTAAATACAGTTGCCTATTTAGAGGTTCTTATAAAAAAAGAGATTAAAAAATAAATTTCAATCTCTCTATTTAATTTTATTCTACTCTCCTTTTACTCTAAATATCCATAGTTTTTGAGTATATCTTCCACTTATACCACTATCTCTACCTTGCCTAGCTTCTTTAATAGTATTGTAACGAATTAAATATACGTAATTAAACTTATTCTTACTTCTATAAAAAGACCCCACATTAAATCCTTTCTTCCTCATGTCTTCTTTAAAAAGTTCATGATATTTTTTAGTTCTAAATACATTTGCTATTAAATAATATCCAGGCTCTAAATTTCCTTCTTTAATTACCTCTTCATACTTCTCCCCTTTTTGCAAAGTAACAACTTCTGTCTTTATTATATTTTTTATTCTCTCTTTTTCTTCAAGAGCTAGTTTAATAGCATTAAGGGAATCCTTAGCCTTTTCTTCTCTTAACTTTCTAGAATATGCTAAAGCTTCTTGCAAACGTATATTTTCAAGAGAATCTGCAGTCTTTTTTTCTTGAGCTCTAATCATAGCTAATCTTGTTTCTTCTTTCTTAGCTTCTTTCTCAAGTTTCAATTTACGTTTATGGTTCCTAATAGAATCTTTTTTGCGTTTACGATTATCTTTTGTTGAAATAGCAACCCTAGTATTTTTAACTTTAGATAAAGAATCTTTTTTAATTTTAGCTTTTTCTTTAGCTTCTTTTTCTTTTTTCTTAGTTTCTTCCTTTAATGCAAGAGATTCCGTTTTAGTTAATTTTTCTTTTAACTTCTCCTTTTCTTCAAGTTCTTTTTCTTGCTTTTCTTTTTCAATATCCTCTGGAGTTTGTTTTTCTAATTCTTTACCAAAATTATACGCGGTAACAATCTCAAAAGTTGGATTCACATCATTTAAATCATTACTAGTTGCAAATTCTACTAATGCACCAACTGAAAAACTTTTAAAAAAATGTCCTCCTGCTCCTGCAGATATACCATAAAAATTATTATAACCTACTTGCGACCAAAACTTAGACGTATCTAAAATTGTAGTAATGCCAAACTGAGAATCTTGGTTGGGCACAGATTTATAGTAAATGTTGGGCTGTAAATAAGCATCTTCATTAAATAAGGATAAAGGAAACTCATAAGCTCCAGAAACATAATAAATGCGTTCAGATGAAAATGAATGTCTCTCTTTAGTTTTAAAATTATAATCAAATAAATTCTCTGCAACAAAACCAAGACTAAAACGATCTATTTGTAAGTTTATTCCAGGTGCCACTTGCAATATAAATGCACTTGCACTACTATTAGTAATAAAATGTGGCAATTGAGCTTGTTGATTCGTTTGTAAACGAGTATCTGCTAATTCTTGCTGGTAACCAATAACATTAAGCCCAATTCCTAAGTCTATTCCAGAGCCTAGATTTATATTATGCGCATAATTTATTACTCCACCAGTATCAATAAAAACTCCTGTATTATTTTGCAAATACCCCACCCCTATAGATGAAACATCTGATAGTTTTCTATTATAATTTAAAAATATAGATGTTGGATCCGCATCTATATTTTGCCATTGCCAACGTGTCCAAAAATCTATTGATTGAGTTGTTCTCCCTAATAATGAACTTGCAGGATTTAATAAACTGCTACTAATATTTGTAATATTATGTTGCCTAATGTCTCCAGGCAAAATAACATTTTGCGCATTAGACACCAAGAACATTAAAAAAACTATATAAAGTATATTATTTTTTTGCATATGCAAAAAAACAAAAAAAACTGCTTCTAAATACTATTTTCCCCTATTTTTAGTTATTATCTAAGTTACAGACTATCCAATTATGAAAGCAATTAAAAGCCTACTAGTTATATTATTATTTGTTAATTTTTCTTCTTGTAAAGACAAAACTAATTCAGAGAAAGTTAATCCTGTAAAAGAAGTATCTACTTACTATTTTATAAGACATGCAGAAAAAGACAGGAGTAACACGGATAATATAGATCCAGAACTTATTCAAAAAGGACTAGGAAGAGCTATGCATTGGGCTGAAATTTTTGATGATGTAGAACTAGATGCTATTTATTCTACAGATTTTTTAAGAAGTTCTATGACTGCTGCACCTACATCTGTTAAAAAAAATATAGATGTAAAGTATTATAATTTTGATGATATTATAGTAAACCAGTTTAAAAAAGACCATGTAAATCAAACTATTTTAATTGTTGGTCATGGTGATACTACTCCAGAATTTGTTAATCAGTTATTAGAAGAAGATAAATACAGTATTATGGAAGACTACGACAATGGCAGCCTTTTTATTGTTCAAATAACTAACGGGGTTGCAACTTCACAACGCTTACATATAAACTGTAATTGCCCTGATTAACATATCGCACTTATGTTTATAATTTACTTAAATAAAGTTTTTCTTTTTTAAGGCAATAAAAATGCTTATCCCAATATTGTGCTTATTTTTGTTTTATTATGCAAACTAACATAAACATTAAAAACAAGAAAGCTCGTTTTGAATACGAGATTCTAGATAAATATACTGCTGGTATTGTTTTATCTGGTACAGAAATTAAATCTATTAGATACGGAAGAGCATCTATAACAGAAAGTTTTTGTGAGTTTAATGACAAAGGAGAGCTCTTTGTAATTAATATGCAGGTTGATGAATACTCTCATGGCTCTCATTATAATCACTTACCAAAGGCTGCACGCAAGCTATTATTAAACAAAAGAGAGTTAAAAAAACTAGATCGAGAAGTAAAAACCTCAGGACTAACTATAGTGCCTCTTAACCTTTTTATAAACGAAAAAGGTTTTGCTAAAATGAATATTGCTTTAGCAAAAGGTAAAAAGCTTTACGACAAAAGAGAAACCATAAAAGATCGCGATAACAAAAGAGATTTAGCAAGAGTTAAGAAAAGTTTCAACTCTTAATTTTTGTTTTCTAATAGAGGCACAAAACGAAAAGAACCATACTCGGTTTTTTGAAACTCTTTCTCAGATTTTCTAACAAATAATGTCATTATTTGATCATTTACACCAACAGGAATAACTAACCTACCTCCTATTTTTAATTGTGCCAGCAAGGTTTTTGGTACTTCTGGAGCACCCGCAGTAACAATAATACCATCAAAAGGAGCTTCCTCTGGCATACCTTTGTAACCATCGCCAAAAATCATTTTTTTTGGTCTATATCCCATTTTCTTAAAAAAAATAGATGTTTTTTTAAAAAGCTCTAATTGCCTTTCTATAGAATACACTTTAGCATGCAAGGCCAATAAAACCGCTGTTTGGTACCCACTCCCTGTACCAATTTCTAATATTTTTTTATTTGCAGAAACTTGCAGAAGCTCTGTCTGAAAAGCCACAGTATACGGTTGCGAAATAGTTTGGTTTGCTGCAATTGGAAAAGCCTTGTCCTGGTACGCATGCCCCTCAAAGCTACTATCCATAAACAAATGTCTGGGAATTTTCCTAATAGCATTTAAAACATTCTTATCCTCTATACCTTTTTCAATTAGCACTTCTGCTAATTTATTACGCATTCCGCTATGTTTAAGAGTATCTTTCAATCGGGGTTGGTTTAGTTCTCAAAGTTAGGAAAGTTAATTAGAAGAATAAAAACGAAACGCTATTTCTTAGTATATTTTTAGTATCAAATATTTCTATTATTATAACCATAAAGTTTTAAAATATCAAGACAATAAACTTCTAAAGTATCCGTATTTTTGAAAAAACGAAATATATGCTTAAAGTTGGTGTTCTTGGCGCTGGTCACTTAGGAAAAATTCATCTTCGCCTATTAAATGAATCTAATAAATATACTTTAATTGGTTTTTATGACCCTGATGCTATAAATGGTAAAAAAGTAGCCGACCAATTTGGGTACACCTATTTTGATAATATAAATGCACTTATAGATGCCGTAGATGTTGTTGACATAGTAACTCCTACTCTTTCTCACTACGACTGCGCTAAAAAAGCAATAGAAAAAGGTAAGCACATTTTCATAGAAAAACCTATAACAAATACATTAGAAGAAGCCGAAGAGCTTATTTCTTTAGCCACTAAGAATAATGTAAAAGGACAAGTGGGGCATGTAGAAAGATTTAACCCTGCTTTTTCTGCGGTTAAAAATAGTATAGATGCTCCCATGTTTATTGAAACGCACCGTTTGGCAGAATTTAATCCAAGAGGAACAGATGTGCCAGTGGTTTTAGATTTAATGATTCATGATATAGATGCTATTCTAAGCGTTGTAAAATCTAAGGTCATAAAAGTAAATGCTAGTGGTGTTTCGGTTATAAGTAAATCTCCAGACATTGCTAATGCTCGTTTGGAATTTGAAAATGGTTGTGTTGCGAATTTAACAGCGAGTAGAATTTCTTTAAAAAACATGAGAAAATCTAGATTTTTTCAGAAAGATGCTTATATCTCTGTAGATTTTTTAGAGAAAAAAGTAGAGGTTGTAAAAATGAAAGATGCTCCCGAAAAAACTGGTGATTTTGATATGATTTTACAAAATGCAGAAGGAGAAAAAAAGCAAATTTATTTTGAAAACCCTGAAATAGAAACAAACAACGCAATTTTAGACGAATTAGAAACCTTTGCAGATGCAATAAACTCTAACTCTACTCCCATTGTAACCCTACAAGACGGTACTGCCGCATTAAAAGTTGCATTAGAAATTATAGAATCTTTTAATCATATTTAGCATGAAAAACATTGCTGTTATTGGAGCAGGAACAATGGGTAATGGTATTGCTCATGTATTTGCTCAAAATAATTTTAAAGTAAATCTAGTAGATATATCTGAAGCATCTTTGGAAAAAAGTATTGCTACGATTACTAAAAATTTAGACCGTCTTATTACCAAAGATAAAATAACGAAAGATGTTAAAATTAACACTTTAGCAAATATTACAACATATACTTCTATCCCTAATGGTGTTAAAAACACAGATTTAGTAGTAGAAGCAGCTACAGAAAAAACCGATTTAAAACTAAAAATATTTAAAGAGTTGGACGAAGCTTGCCAAGAAAATACTATTCTAGCAACAAATACTTCCTCTATTTCTATTACTAAAATTGCTGCAGTTACGAATAGACCAGATAAGGTTATAGGAATGCATTTTATGAACCCTGTGCCAATCATGAAATTAGTAGAAATTATTAGAGGTTACAACACATCAGACAATACTACAAAAACCATAATGGACATTTCGCTCCAATTAGGAAAAACTCCAACCGAAGTTAATGACTATCCTGGTTTTGTTGCAAATCGTATTTTAATGCCTATGTTAAATGAAGCCATAGAAGCATTATATAATGGAGTTGCAGGAGTATCTGAAATTGACACCGTTATGAAATTAGGTATGGCGCACCCAATGGGACCTTTACAGTTAGCCGATTTTATAGGCTTAGATGTATGTTTATCTATTCTAAACGTACTTTATGATGGTTTTAAAAACCCAAAGTATGCTCCTTGTCCTCTTTTAGTAAACATGGTAATGGCAGGCAAGCTAGGTGTAAAATCAAGAGAAGGTTTTTATGATTATTCCGAGTCCAAAAAAGCAGAAAAAATAGCAAAGCAATTTGCTTAAAATAGTAGTATATCTTTATGTCTATAAAGCAAAATTTACAAAACATAAAAAACACGCTTCCTAATGAGGTTACATTAGTTGCTGTTTCTAAAACAAAGCCTATTCTGGATCTACAAGAAGCTTACAATGCTGGTCAACGCATTTTTGGCGAAAATAAGATTCAAGAAATGGTTCAAAAATGGGAAACACTTCCTAAAGACATAGAATGGCACATGATTGGGCATGTACAACGCAATAAAGTAAAGTACATGGCCGAGTTTGTCTCTTTAATTCATGGTGTAGATAGCTTAAAACTACTTACCGAAATTAATAAACAGGCTGCAAAACACAACAGAATAATTCCTTGCCTATTACAAATTCATATTGCAACAGAAGAAACCAAATTTGGGTTAAATGAAGAAGAATTAATAGCACTTCTTAATTCTAAAAGTTATGAAAATTTAAAAAATATAGAGATAAAGGGACTCATGGGAATGGCTACTTTTACAAGTGACGAAAATCAAATAAAAAAAGAATTTAGTTCTTTAAAATCAATTTACAACAACACAAAAAATATTCTTCCAACCATTACAATCTTATCTATGGGCATGAGTGGAGATTACCAAATAGCTATAAAAGAAGGAAGCACCATGGTAAGAATAGGTAGTAGTATTTTTGGAGTTAGAAATTATAAGTAACATCAAACTCGCTTAAAAAAGCAACTTAATGTACGTAATACTAGATATAGAAACCACAGGAGGAAAATACAATGAAGAAGGTATTACAGAAATTGCTATCCATAAATTTGATGGACACAAAGTAATAGATACATTCATTAGCTTAGTTAATCCTGAAAAAGAAATACAACCCTTTGTAGTTAAGCTTACAGGAATAAACAACAAAATGCTACGCACAGCACCTAAATTTTACGAGGTTGCTAAACGTATTATAGAAATTACCGAAGATGTTGTTTTGGTAGCACACAACGCTCAGTTTGATTATAGAATTTTAAGAACTGAATTTAAAAGACTAGGATATAATTTTGAAAGAAAAACCTTGTGTACTGTGGAACTTTCTAAAAGGCTACTACCAGATGCAGAATCTTATAGTTTAGGAAAATTGGTTAGATCCTTAGGAATACCAGTTAGTGATAGACATAGAGCTAATGGAGATGCCTTAGCAACAGTAAAACTATTTAAGTTACTACTTGCAAAAGATACCGATAAAGAAATTCTTAAAACTGTAATAAGAAAAGAAACCCATGGGGAACTTTCTGAAAAACAACTTCATATCATAGAAGACTTACCATCTGTTGTTGGGGTTTATTACATGCTTAATAAAGACGGGGAAATTCTCTTTTTGGGGCACAGTAAAAACATTAAAAAAAGAGTTAATATACATTTTACAAAAAGAGGAGATAGAGCTCGTAAACTTCAAAAAGAAACAAAGAAAGTAACTTACGAAAAAACAGGAAATGAGTTAATAGCTCTATTAAAAGAGCTAGAAGAGCAAAATAAAACTAAACCTAGATACAACAATAAGAATAAACAAAAAATATATTCTCACGCTGTATATCAAGGAGAAACTAAAGAAGGCTACATTAGTTTTAATGCAAGTCATATTACTGGTAATAGACCAAATCTTACGACATTTAACAGCATTCATGGCGCTAAAAATTTTATTTATAAAATAAATGAAGAATTTAATTTATGTGATAAAATAAATGGGGTCTCGGAAGCTAAAAAAAACTGTTCTAAATACGATGAAAATAAGTGTAATGGTGCTTGTATAGAAAAAGAACTTGTTACGGAGTATAACCAGAGAGCATTAATGGCAATTAATAAATATAGTCTTGCAAACAAAAGCATAATTATTGTTGACAAAGGAAGAGAAATTGGAGAATATAGCGCCATTTTAATAAAAGATGGTATTTTTATAGGGTTAGGATTTTACGATTTAAATTTTCAAATAAATAATTTAAACATATTAGAATCTATTATAACACCTATGAATGGTGGTAAAAATGCCATACATTTAATTGAAACTTATCTTAGAAAAAAGAGAGTCGTAAAAATTATAGAATTGAACACCTAAATTTTGAACAAAAAAAAAACTAACACTACTTGGAAGAATAGAATTCATGAAATTATTTATGAGGCAGATACTCCTATGGGTAAATGGTTTGATATTATTCTTTTTATTCTAATAATAATAAGCGTAATACTAGTAATGCTCGAAAGTGTAAAAGAGATTGATGCTAAGTATCATGATGCTCTATATGCTTTTGAATGGGTAGTTACTATTTTTTTTAGTATAGAATATATTCTAAGAATAGTAAGTATTAAAAAACCTTTAAAATATGTTTTTAGCTTTTATGGTATTATAGATTTTATATCTACAATCCCACTATACATTTCTTACTTTTTTGCGGGCTCCCAAATATTTTTGGCAGTTAGAGCTTTACGACTGTTACGTGTTTTTAGAATATTAAAACTTGTTAAATTTATTGGCGAAGCATCAGAATTAACTAGAGCTTTAAAATCTAGCAGAGCTAAAATTGCAGTTTTCATATATGTAGTAATCATTTTATCTATAATAATGGGTACTTTAATGTATTATATAGAGAGCGATGAAACTGGATTTACAAGCATACCTAGAAGTATTTATTGGACTATAGTTACTTTAACTACTGTAGGATATGGAGATATTGCTCCACAGACACATTGGGGGCAGTTTATTGCAACATTAATTATGATATTAGGTTATGGCATTATTGCGGTTCCTACAGGTATTGTAACTACTGAGTTTGCTAAAAACAATAAGCAGAAAGGTAATGCCGTAGATAACGGAAGTAACTTTGTTCATACAAACACACAAAGTTGTCCAAATTGCTCTGCGGAAGGTCATAGAGACAATGCCAAACATTGCTACAATTGCGGAGGAACCTTATAATGAAAAACACCATTATTTCTGTTGTAGGCCCTACAGCTATAGGAAAAACAAAACTTGCAATTAAAATAGCACAGCATTTTAATACTGAAATTATTTCTGCAGATTCTAGACAATTTTTTAAAGAAATGCGTATTGGAACGGCTGTTCCTACAAAAGAGGAATTACAAGCAGCCAAGCACCATTTTATACAAAACAAAAGTATTATAACCCCCTATTCCGTTGGAGATTTTGAAAAAGAAGGACTTGCTTGCATTGCTAAACTTCATAAAAAACATTCAATTGTAGTACTAGTTGGTGGCAGCGGATTGTATGTAGATGCAATAATTAAAGGCTTTGACACATTTCCTAAAGTAGCTCCTGAAATTAGAGAAAAACTAAATAACACTCTAATAAATGATGGCATTAGTCCTCTCCAAGAGCAACTAAAACTATTAGACCCAAAATACTATGCTGTAGTAGATACAGAAAACCCACATAGAGTCATAAGAGCTTTAGAAGTTTGTATTGGTTCTAGTAAACCTTATTCTTCTTTTATTACAGATAAGAAAGAAAACAGACCTTTTAATGTAATTACAGTAGGACTTACTGCAGATAGAGAAATAATTTACGACCGTATAAACAAAAGAGTAGATATTATGCTACAAGAAGGGCTTTTAGAAGAAGTAAAATCCTTAGAAAGCAAAAAACATTTAAATGCTTTAAATACTGTTGGCTACAAAGAGCTTTTTAATTATTTAAATGGAGAGTGGACTTTAGAGTTTGCTATTTCTGAAATTAAAAAAAATACCCGCAGATTTGCCAAAAGACAACAAACTTGGTTTAAAAAGAATGAAGACACTCTTTGGCTTGATTTTAATTATGATTGGAAAGTATTTTTAAATACATTAGAAAAACAGGTAAAAGAAAAAACCATCTAAAAAATTTTAGATGGTTTTTAAATCTTTTTAAAATACAGAGACTATTCTTCTGTTTTTATTACTAATCTAAAGCCTTCTCCGTGAATGTTTAGAATCTCTACAGAATCGTCCTTTTTTAAGTACTTTCTAAGTTTAGCAATATAAACATCCATACTTCTAGAGGTAAAGTAATTATCGTCTCTCCAAATTTTTGTAAGCGCTAATTCTCTTGGCATTAAATCATTTTCATGTAAGGCTAATAAACGCAATAACTCATTTTCTTTAGGAGAAAGTTTTACAGCCTCTTCTTCTCCAAATTTTAAAAATCTAAGTTTAGAATTTAAATGGAATCCACCTATTACAAATTCAAATTTTCTACTATCAGCTAGTGTATTAGATGTCTTTCTTTGAAGTATTGCTTTAAGTTTCATTAAAAGCACTTCAGAATCAAAAGGCTTATTTAAATAATCATCCGCACCAGCTTTGTATCCTTTTAAAACATCTTCCTTCATTGTTTTAGCTGTTAAGAAAATAATTGGAACATTCTCGTTCTTTTCTCTAATTTCTTTTGCTAAAGTATATCCATCTTTATAAGGCATCATTACATCTAAAATACATACGTCATAATTGTCCTTTTTAAATTTCTCAAAACCTTCCATACCGTTTTTAGCAAGAGTAACATCAAAGTTATTCATTGCTAAGTAATCTTTTAAAACAATACCAAAATTTGGATCATCTTCTACTAATAGTATTTTTTTTTCTGTTGTCTCCATATTATTTTAAATTAACGGTAACTTTATATAGAAAGTACTTCCTTTTCCTTTTTCACTTTCTGCATAAACTTCACCTTGGTGATCATCTATTATTTTTTTAACATAAGAAAGCCCTAATCCGTGCCCTTTTACATTATGAATGTCTCCTGTGTGTTCTCTATAAAATTTTTCGAACACTTTTTTTAATACCGCCTTACTCATTCCTGAGCCTTGGTCTTTTATTTTTATAATTATGTTACTCTTTGCAATTTCTGTATATACATCAATCTTTGGTGCTTGTACAGAGTATTTAATTGCATTATCTAAAACATTTACCACTACATTGGTAAAATGCATTTCATTAGCTAACACATCTGTTCTTTGCGCTTCTAAATGTGTATTTATATAACCTCCTCTATCTTCAACAATTAATTCTACATGCGCTATTGCATCTTCTATTATGTCATGTACATCTATCCTATCCTTACTAATATCTAGTTGGTTTTTTTCTAATTTAGATATTCGTAATACATTTTCTACTTGCGCGTGCATACGTTTATTTTCATCACGTATCATTTGCAAATACCGCATTACTTTTTCTTTATCTTCTATTATTTTAGGATTCTTAATAGCTTCTACAGCCAAATTAATAGTTGCAATGGGTGTTTTAAACTCATGCGTCATATTATTTATAAAATCTGTCTTAATCTCAGATATTTGTTTCTGCTGTATTAACTGGTATATAGCTCCTGCATAAGCAAGAACAATAATTAAGGTAAATAGCAAGGACAAACCTGCCATTCCTAAAATAGATTGTATTAAAAATCTTTTTTTCTTCGGAAAATTAATAAGCAAAGAAAAATTAGAATTCCCTTCTAAATCTTTAAAAATAGGCGATTGGTAAATATTTGTTTTGGTATACTTAAACTTTTTAGATTTTACTTTTGTTGGCAAACCTTTACTGTATACTCCATATTCAAAATCTACATTTAATCCTCTATTTTTTAATTCACGATCTAACAACAACTCTATTTCCTGTGTAGAAACTCTTCTATGAATAGGTACTTTCTTAGCATATTCACTAAAAACATCCTCCATTTGCGCTCTTTCTATTTCAGATAAGCCGCCAATTTTTTCAAATTTCTGAACTGCATTTAATTCATATTGCTTGCCATCTAGACCAACATTTTCTTTATAAATTGCAGTGGTACGCTTACTTGTATAGTTTTTAATTGTTGTTACGGTGTCTATACTTCCATTGTCAAAGAACGTAGATGCTATATTATAATCTTCTTCTAAGATACCATGCGAATACATACGTATCTCATTAGAGTTTATATCTCTATCTATAAAAAAGAAATTCCTTAAGTGAGAACTTTTAGGTTTCCCTATGCTATCTCTAAGATTAAAATACCTATCAAAATAGTTTCTTGTTTCTCTACTAGCTATTTTATTTGTAACATTATTAAGAGCTTCCGACACTGTATTGGAAAATTGTTCTTCCTTATCCTCAACAGATTGTTTGATCCAAAAGATTTGAACAAAAATAATTCCAACAAGTGAGAGGCTCATTAAAACAACTAAAATAACAAACAACCTCTTATTCATTCTTTGTAAAATTAAGATTTAACCTATAGAAAATTGCACCTTTAACCTAACCTTAACAAAAATGTAAAAATCTCTCTATGCTAGCTATATGCAAGCAAAGACTTATGTAATGCTTCTACTTTTTGTTCTGTTTCTTTAATATCAATATTCTCAATGATAAAATTTGCCTTTGCTATTTTCTCTTTATCACTTAATTGATTATTAATACGAGCTAAAATGGCTTCTTTACTTGTAGCGTCTCTATGCAAAACTCGCTCTACTCTAAGTTCTTCTGGAGCTGTAACTAAAATTACAGCATCATATAATGAAGCTGTATTATTTTCATACAAAAGTGCTGTTTCCTGAATTACGTATGAAGTACTTTGTTCACTTACCCACTGTAAAAAGTTTTCCCGTACAGCTGGGTGCACTATAGCATTAAGTTTTTGTAACAATTTTTTGTCCTTAAAAACTTTCCCCGCAATATAGTTTCTATTTAATTTTGACTTTTTGTAGGATTCTTCTCCTAATAGTTTTTTTATTTCTCTAATTAAAAATTTAGAGGTACTCATTAAGTTTTTAGCTTCTTTATCTGAATTATAAACAGGAACACCTAATGCTAAAAATAAGTTTGCAACAGTAGTTTTTCCGCTACCAATACCTCCTGTTAAACCAATTATTTTCATTGCTCGCTAATAATATAGGTTACTTTGTTTTCTAAAAGAGTTGCACTATAAACTTTATTTGGCGCACTAGTAATTTTCAGTGCTACTTTTTCTTTACCTTGTAGCATATTATTGTAATTTGCTGTTACAACAAAATCTTTTTTCGATATTTTTTTTAATACTTCTAATTTTGCTTTACACAAAATTTTAACTCTGTCTGGGAAAATCTTTACTATAGTACCTTGAGGCAAGTTAATAACCTTAATAGGAATATTATTAATTATTTTTTCTGAAAAACGAGAAACATCGCCTTTTACAATAATATTCTCTGTACTATAAGTTGTATTTTTTAATACTTTAGGAGTTATTATTTTGGTTCTTTTAGAAAAGTCTTCCCCAATATTAGACAACTCTACTAAGGCTGTTTTTAAATTCTGCAAGGTATCTATTTCATTTTCTGGCCCCGTAACTTCAATACTATTAGGTTCTAAAACAATAGCACCATCTAACATACAATTCTTTTGAAGAGTTAGCTTTATATTGGCATTTACTGGAATAGATTTCGTTATTATTTTAACCAACTCAAAATCTATATTTTCCTTATCCAAATCTTTTAAAACCATAGAGTTTGGCAAAGCTTTTTCCACTTGTTTTTGTATTTGCTTTACAGATAAACTAAACTTAGAGTTCTTTACTTCTTCTTCCGATAAATCTATAGCTATTTCTTTAGCACTTAACCCAAAACTTAAAAACTGAAACCCTATAGCCTGTAACTTTACATCTAACTTTTCTTTTGTAACAGACTTTAAAAGATACCCTTCAGGGATATTATAATAATTTAATTTAAACGTTGTGTTACTCGTGTAAGATTCTGATAGTTTGTTTATAAACCAAGCTAAACTAGAAACTAGTAAAAAAATAGAAAATATTTTTACTTTTCTCTTCTTTAAATGTTTACCTATTTTCTTTATCAAAGTATGCTGTTAATTTTAAAAAACAAATTTGGAAATATTTCTCTTGGTTTCTTTTTACTAAAGTTAATCCAAAAAGTAGATTTTAAAAAACCGTATCCATAACCTACAAACTGAATAACCACAGCAACCAAAGAGAGTGCTGCTACACTAAAGTTTTTATTCTGTAATAAAGAATGAAAAAACAATATTACAAAGTAGACTTTATAAAATGCTAAAGGAATCCAAATACCAAATAACAGTAATAAAATAGATACTATAAAACCAATACAAAATAGCGTAGGAAACCAGTAGGTTAATTTTTGCGTTTCTGGATGCCATTTATTTAAAATTGGCCTTACCATTCCAAATTTATTTACTTGTATATAAAACTTATTCCAATCTATTCTTCTTTTATGATACACATATGCTTCTGGTATTAGCTTTGTATCATATCCTTTATTCCAAATACGTATGGTTAAGTCTGGATCCTCTCCTGGGTGAATATTACCGTAACCGCCTACATTCTCAAATGCTTCTTTAGAGATCCCCATATTAAAACTACGAGGCTGAAACTTGTCTACTGCCTTTTTTCCACCTCTTATTCCACCTGTAGTAAAAAAAGAGGTCATTGCATAATTAATTGCTTTTTGCACTGTAGAGAAAGATTCATGTGCCGCATCTGGACCTCCATAACAGTGAACAAAATTTTCTTGCAAAGATTTTTCTGCTACTTCTAAATATTGAGGCGGAATTATACAATCGGAATCTAGCACTATAAAATAATTTCCTTTTGCTCTTCGCATTCCATAATTTCTAGAATCTCCTGGGCCAGAATTAAATTTCTTATAGTAAGATATGTTTAATTTTGATGCAAAACTTTGCACCACATTTTCTGAAGAAACTGTAGAACCGTCCTCTATAAGTACTATCTCAAAAGGTTTGGCATACGTTTGCTTAGAAAGACTTTCTAAGAGCTCCAAAACCTCATTAGGTCTATTATAAACTGGAACAATAAAAGAAAAAGACAAATCCATAGAAACCTAATTTGTTGGTAAATTTACGTAAAAAAACAAATTGACTTCCAGGAATAGTATTCCCAAAAGTCAACCTAAAAAATTATTTATATAAAATAACTTTATTCAAACTTATCCATTACTTCTCTACTAACTCCTGTATTAGAAAAACCACCATCATGAAATAAATTCTGCATGGTAACTTTACGTGTAAGGTCCGAGAATAGTGTTATGGTATAATCTGCACAATCCTGCGCTGTTGCGTTACCTAATGGTGCCATTTGGTCTGCAAAATTAATAAAGCCATTAAACCCTTTAATTCCCTGACCAGCAGTTGTTGCAGTAGGAGATTGTGAAATAGTATTAACTCTTACTTTTTTATCTTTTCCAAAGAAATAACCAAAACTACGTGCTACAGATTCTAAATATGCTTTATTATCTGCCATATCATTATAATCAGGAAAACTTCTTTGCGCTGCCATATACGTTAGAGCAACAATACTTCCCCACTCGCTCATAGCATCATTCTTATATAATGTTTGCATTACCTTATGAAAAGACAAAGCAGATATATCCCAACCTTTAGCTGTAAAGTCATAGTTTTCATCCATATAAGACCTTCCTTTACGAACATTTACAGACATTCCTATAGAATGTAAAACAAAATCTATTTTACCTCCTAAAATCTCCATAGATTTTGTTACAAGATTTTTTAAATCTTCTTCACTTGTTGCATCTGCAGGTATAATTTCTGAACCTGTTTGCTCTCCAAGCTCTTTTAATTGCCCCATACGTAAAGCAATTGGCGCATTGGTTAAAACAAAAGTACCTCCTTCTGCATGGACACTTAATGCTGTTTTCCATGCAATAGAATTTTCATCTAATGCTCCAAAAATAATTCCTCTTTTGCCTTTTAATAAATTATATGCCATTTTCCTGTTCTTAGGGTTTTTATAAAAATCAAAGATATTTAAAATATGTTAAAAAAATAGTAGTTAAGCATCTATAAATATCTATGCTCCACTTAATAATTCCTTTGCATGTGCAATTGCAGAATTCGAATGTTCTTTTCCTCCCAACATTTCTGCTAACTCTACTACTCTTTCTTCTTCAGATAGTATGTATAAATTAGTAGTTGTTCCTTGTTTATCTTCTGTTTTGCGTACTTTATAATGTTGGTTTCCTTTAGATGCTACTTGTGGTAAATGCGTTATAGAAAAAACTTGCATATCTGCACTCATATTCTTCATAATAACCCCCATTTGTCCAGATATTTCACCTGAAACACCTGTATCAATTTCATCAAACATTATGGTTGGCAAATCTTCATATTTAGCTAATATTGCTTTTATTACCAACATAATTCTAGAAAGTTCACCACCTGAAGCTACTTTTTTTAGTTCTCCATAATTACCTCCTTTATTGGCAGAAAATAAAAACACCAAATCATCTTTACCTAATGCTTTATAAGCCTCTGCTTTATTAACCTCTATAGTAAAGGAAGCACTTGGCATTCCTAAAGTACTTAATGAATTTTCTAATTGTTTTTTTAAACTAGGTATTACTTTTTGTCTTCTTTTTCGTAAGCTTATAGCAATGTCTTCTAAAACATTTTTTTGCTTAGAAAGTGCTTCTTCTTTTTCTTTAATTGTAGATTCTATATTCTCTGTAGTAGAAACTTTTTTACTTAAATCTTCTCTTACAGCAACTAATTCTTCTATAGTTAAAACACTATGCTTTTTTTGAAGATCATACAACAACTGAAGTTTTGCGTTAACCTCTTCTAAAACTTTAGGATTTGCTTCGGTATTCTCTATATAATCTTGTAATTCTGTAGCAACATCATCTAACTCTATAAAAACAGATTGTACTCTTTCATTTAAAGAATTGTATTTAGTACTAAAATTAGACAACTTAGTAGTTACTTGTTTTAATTGAGAAAGAGCCCCTATTACACCTATTTGCTCCTCATTAAGTAATTGATTACCTGTTGCCAACTGCTCCATGATGAGCTCTACATTATTAAGCTGCTCATATTCTTGCTCTAATTCTTCCAAAATTCCTTCTTTTAAAGGCGCAGACTCTAATTCTTTTAATAAAAAGCTATTATAATCCTGCTCTTTAGAGGCGTTATCACGAAATAAAATAAGCTCTTCTAATTCTTTTACTAAAGATTGATATAATTTTAAAGCAGCAGCATATTTCTCTAAAATTTTAGAGTTGTCTGCTAAAGCATCTATTACTTTTAACTGAAAATTATTATCTCCTAATTGTAAAGTTTGATGTTGGGAATGCACATCGATTAGTTTTTCTCCTAATCTTGATAGTATATCTAGGGTTATCGGTGTATCATTTACAAATGCTCTAGATTTTCCGCTTGGCTGTATTTCTCTACGTATAATTGTGGTACTCTCATAATCTAAATCTTGTTTGGTAAAGAAAGATTTTAGATTATACTTTTCTATATTAAACTCTGCCTCTATAACACATTTAACTGTTTTATCTCTTAAAGAAGACAAATCTGCGCGTTTCCCTAAGACTAAAGACAAACCTCCAAGAAGTATAGATTTACCAGCTCCTGTTTCTCCCGTAATTACCGTAAATCCTTTTGTAAAGGATACATTTAAGTGATCTATTAGGGCGTAATTTTTTATGGATAAATTTGTAAGCAATGTAGATAATTTTATTGCTACAAATGTAATCTATATTCTATCGTAAAAAAATAGAGTTAATATTTAATATCATTCCAGGTACTAGAATATAATGGCGCAACCCTATTTAAGGTTTCTTTTAACTTCACCACATCCACTTTTGGGCCTCCAGAAAAGATATTTTGAATTTCTTCAGACTTAGCATCAAAAAAAGTTTGCATTAAAAAAGCATTAGGTCTTCTCTTTATCATAGTATCAAACAAGTTCATGGTACCTGCAATAATTTGCTTACCTGTACTATTGTTATCTCCAAGAATATCTAACCCCTTTCTATGATAATTATACATTGCAACTCTGTACTCTTTATAGGTATTAGAAAGTAAATTATCTACAAGTTCAAAACGACTTCGGTCTGATGACTGGCTCCACCCTGCTGAATTACCTCCTTGTGCTTGTGTAACTATACTTTGCGCTTTTCTAAAAAACTCACTACCGCCTTCTAATGCAAATGTATCTGCATCTAACCCTATCATTATATACACATAATAAGCTACAACACTTACTAAGTTAGATTCATACACGTTTTCATTAAAAACTAATGGCTGAAATTCTATGTATTCAAAGTTTAACTGATTGTCTTTATAATTAAAGACTGGAGTTTCATAAGATGTATTAAAAACCGGCCTAGAAGATTGTATTTGTATATTACCCTTAAACCTGTTAGACTCATACTCCGTAATAGTAATAAACAACTGAGAATTAATACGTTCATTCTCCTTATACACCTTATTTGTCCACTTTGTTTTATTTACAAAATCGTTTAAAGAACGTTCTAAAGTTTTAAAAATTTGCTGATTAGTTTGTGAAACCTGATCAGAGTTTACAGTAATTTTACAGTTTAATTCTTGTGCTTTTACAAACAAAGAAAAACCTAAAAAAAATATAGCGATAATTAGATTACGCATCTAGTCTTTGAATTATTTCGTTTAATATATCTAGAGCAACAGCTGCCTTAGTTTTTAATTCAAACGTTTTTATCTGTAAATTGGTATCTATGAAGGTGATTTTATTAGTTGCTTTTCCAAAACCAGCACCACTATCGTTTAAAGAATTAAGAACAATAGCATCTAAATTTTTTCTTTTTAACTTTCCAGTTGCATTTTCTACTTCATTTTCTGTTTCTAAAGCAAAACCAACTAAAAATTGATTCGTTTTTTGTTCACCTAAAGAAAATAAAATGTCTTTATTTTTAACAAGCTCAATAGAAAACTCCTCTTGTTTCTTTTTTATTTTTTGAGTTGCTTTTATTTTAGGTTTATAATCTGCTACTGCTGCCGCACAAATTGCAATATCTATTTCTTTATAATATTTATGTACTTCGTCATACATTTCATCTGCAGAAACTACTTTTACCAAATGAATAAAATTGTGATCCACAGTGTATTTAGATGGCCCTGAAACTAATATTACTTCTGCCCCTAAATTCGCAGCACTTTTTGCAAGTTCATACCCCATTAAACCAGAGGAATGATTCCCTATAAAACGAACAGGGTCTATAGCCTCATACGTTGGTCCAGCCGTAATTAAAACCTTTTTTCCTTGCAAAGAAAGGTTCTTGGCTATTTCATTTTCTACAAACGAAACAATATCTTCTGGTTCTGCCATTCTGCCTTCACCAACTAAACCACTTGCTAATTCACCAGAAGCAGCAGGTATAATTATATTACCGTAAGACTCCAAAGTAGTTAAAGATGCTTTTGTAGAACCGTGTTTATACATATCCAAATCCATTGCTGGAGCAATAAAAACAGGGCATTTAGCAGATAAATATACTGCTAGCAATAAATTATCGCAAGTACCATTAGCCATTTTAGACATAGTATTTGCAGTTGCAGGAGCAATAATCATATAATCTGCCCAAAGACCTAATTCCACATGATTATTCCAATCTACTTGGTTTTCCTCTTTAGAAACAAAAGAGGTTACAACAGGGTTTTTAGATAACGTGGCTAAGGTAAGTGGAGAGACAAAAGAGCTGGCGCTCTCTGTTAAAACAACTTTAACATTGGCGCCAGTTTTAATAAGTTTACGAACAAGAAATGTAGTCTTATAAGCTGCAATCCCTCCAGTAATTCCTAAAAGGATGTTCTTATTAGCTAACATATATTATGCGTCTTTCTCTGTATTTCTGTAGTATATTTTATCATTTAACCACTCTTCTACTGCTAATGCATGTGGCTTTGGTAGTTTTTCGTAAAATTTAGAAACTTCTATTTGTTCTTTATTTTCAAAAACTTCTTCTAAACTATCGCTATACGTAGCAAACTCCTCTAATTTTTCTAAAAGTTCTTTTTTAATATCAGAATTTATTTGAATAGCTCTTTTAGATGCTATAGAAATAGCCTCGTAAATATTTTCTGTTTCTTTATCAAACTCATTTTTATTAATGGTTTTTGTAGAAACAGAAGCTTTTGAATTTTTTAAATCGTTCATGTTCATAATACTAGGTATTTATTTTGCTTCCGTAGGAAAACTTTTTAATTCTTTTTCAATTTTTTTAAGAAGGTCATCCGCCTCTTTTCCAAATTTAGTTTCAGGATATTTTTTCTTTAAAACGTTATAAGCATCTTTTGCATTGCTTAAACGATCCTTTTTTAACACTTCATAACTATTCATTGCTATGCGTGTTGTAGCTTGCAACTTTATATATAAAATATCTTCTTTAAAAATAGACCCAGGATAATCTGAAACAAAATTATCACAAGCTGCTACTGAAGATTTTAAAAGCTCATAATTAAACTCTCCAAGTTTATTATACTGCTTTGCTATTTCAAAAGACTTTTTTTCTTTTTTAGTCGTAAGTTCTTTTGCTATTTTATTTGCTTCTTTAAAATACTCAGAATCTGGATATGTATTAATAAAATTCTGTAATTTCAATAGTGCTTTATCCGTATCCGTTTGATCTAATGAATAATTAGGAGAAAGCATATAATAACTTTTTGCCCCTAAAAATGCAGCCTCTTGTAACTTATCACTTTTGGGGTAAGATTTAATAAAGCGTTCAAATTGATAGCCTGCCATATTAAAATCTTTTCTTTGAAAATAAGTATTTGCAAAGAAAAACATTACTCTCTCCCCTTGCGGCTTACCAATATATTTTGGAGCTATTTGCTCAAATAAACGATTAGAACGTTTATAATCTTCTTCTTTATAAAACTTTTCAGCCATGTCGTACTTAGCCTTTACATCATCATTCTTAAGTACTTTTTGGTACTCACTACATGATTGTAATACTAATGCGACAATAACAATTGAAAAAAAGTTACTCTTCTTTAAAAACATTCTGCAAAATTAGGGATTATCAATGGATATAAAAAACATTTTTACAATGCTAAAATAAAAGCATTCGTGGGATACCACAATGCTTTTATGCTAGTTTTAACTTTCTTGTAAAAATATTTATGCTGTAACCTTAATAAACGGCTTTACAAATGCTTCAATTTTTTGTTTTAACTCTGATGTTGCCTGAACTAAAGGCAAGCGTACAGTAACTTTACACAAGCCTGCCAATTCTAAAATTGTTTTAATTCCAGCAGGGTTTCCTTCTTCAAAAATTAATTGCATTCCTTCTTGCATATTATAATGCAATGCATAAGCTTCTTCTACTTTCTTTTCTAATCCTAACCGTATCATTGAAGAAAACTCATTAGGTAAACCTTGACCTATTACAGAAATTACACCTGAACCGCCAGCCAAAACACTAGGCAATGCCGTAATGTCATCTCCAGAAATTACATGAAAATCATCTGGGGTATTTTTAATTAATTCCATTACTTGTACTATATCTCCGCAAGCTTCTTTAACCGCCACAATATTATCAAAATCTTGCGCTAAACGAACTACGGTTTCTGGCAAAACATTACTTCCTGTTCTACCTGGTACATTATATAAGATTACCGGAATTGGAGACGCTAAAGAAATAGCTTTAAAATGCTGATATATTCCTTCCTGTGTAGGTTTATTGTAGTAAGGAGAAACAGAAAGAATAGCAACAAAACCTTTTAAGTTTGCTATAGATAACTCTTCTACTATTAAAGCTGTATTGTTACCTCCTACCCCTAAAACCATTGGTAAACGCCCTGCATTTGCATTAGTAATTGTGTCTATAACTAACTGCTTTTCTGCTTTAGACAATGTTACAGATTCCCCTGTAGTACCTAATACTACCAAATAATCTACCCCATTATTAATATTATACTCTACTATTGCAGTTAGAGCAGCAACATCAACATTCCCATCTTCATTAAAAGGAGTTACCAAAGCAACGCCTGTACCCAACAATTCTTTCATTATTCTATTTCGTTTAATACTCTTAAATATTTTTTAAGTTCTGTTTTAAAAACTTTAAAATTATTCATTGGAGTATCTAATATTAAATCATTATAAACTTTATCTACCTCAACAAACCCAACATTTACTCTTGCTCTTGTTTTTACTGTCATTAACTCTAATAATAAGTTTTCCTCATTATAATAGTTTATTAACATATCATAGTCGCGACTAAGAAATTCTAAAGCGTAACTATTTTCTATATTTCCATTCCAACCTAAGTCTTTTCCAGAGAAAACAGGAATAGAATATGGCGAATTTTTATCATAAAAACTCTTATATCCTATTATTTTAACAGCATTTGGTCGTAATGAAAATTCTTCTATAAATTCATAAAATAAATTTGAGTTTTCAAACTTATCTAAATCTACAATACAGCCAATAGATGTAATCCCTTTTTTACGCTTAACTTCTACTTTAGACTTACTTAATTCTGTCTTTAAAAATTTAGCTCCAGATTTACGTTTTAATTTATCTTTTATTGCGTTAAACATGTATTTTTACATTTATACAAATGTAAAGAATCTTCATTTGTTTGGACAGGTCAAAATTAAAACAATCATGAATTTAAAAATAACACATTTTGTTATATTTACAACATTTAGTTTTGTAATAGCTTGCTCTACCCCTCCTAAAAAATTGTCAAAAATAGAGGTTAAACAGCTATCAATTTCTAATGACCTAGAAAAAAACGATGCTGTAGAATCTTATATTAATCCTTATAGACAGCGTATTAATCAAATAATGGATAGTACTCTTGCCTATACCCCAAAGAAAATAACTGCAGATGATGGGGAATACAACACATCCGAAGGAAATTTATTAGCAGACCTTTTGTACAACCAAGCTAACCCCATATTTAAATCTATCACTAAAAAAGAAATAGATTTTGTTCTTATAAATCATGGCGGTATACGCTCTATAATATCTAAAGGAAATGTGACCACAAGAAATGCATATCAAATTATGCCTTTTGAAAATACTATTGTTGTTGCAGAACTTTCTGGAAAATCTATTCAAGAACTAGTACATTTTATACTAAACTCCAACACCGCTCACCCTATTTCTGGCGCGCAAATTATACTAAACAAAGACAATAGTTTAGCTTCTTTTAAAATTCAAAATAAAAATTTTGACCCTAAAAAGACGTATTATGTAGCGACACATAATTATTTAGCAAGTGGAGGCGATAATATGGTGTTTTTTAAAGATGCTATTACTATTACACCTCTAGATTATAAATTTAGAAATGCTATCATAGATTACTTTAAGAAAGTAGATACTCTTCACGCTACAGTAGATAATAGATTTTATAAAAAAACATAATCATGAACAGAAGAAAATTCATTACAAATACTAGCGCTTCTTCTGCTTTTATTGGCTTAGGAGGCTTAACATTAGATTCTTGCATTAAGGAAGAGGTTACTAAAATCACTATTTTACACACAAACGATGTACACAGCCACATAGACCCTTTCCCCAAAAGCCATTCAGAGTTTGCTAATCTTGGCGGCTTAGCCAGAAGAGCTACTCTAGTACATTCTATTAGAAAAGAAAATCCAAATACTCTTTTATTTGATGCTGGAGATATTTTTCAAGGTACCCCTTATTTTAATTTTTATGGTGGAGAATTAGAGTTTAAACTTATGAGTATGCTAAAATATGATGCTGCCACGATAGGGAATCATGATTTTGACAATGGAATTAATGGTTTACTTTCTCAATTACCACACGCAAAATTTGATTTAATTACAGCTAACTACGACTTTAAAAATACTGTCCTGGGTGGTTTTACAAAACCCTATAAAACCTACGTAATAAACAATCTTAAAATTGGTGTTTACGGTCTAGGCATTAAACTAAAAGGCCTTGTATCTAAAAGTTTATATAAAGAAACGGTTTACCATAACCCTTTTGAGGTTGCTACGGACATAGAAACCAAACTAAAAGAACAAGAGAAATGTGATTTAGTAATTTGTCTTTCCCATTTAGGCTACGAGTACACTACAGAACAAAATCCTGACGACCTTACTCTGGCTTCAAAAACCAAACACACCGATTTAATTATTGGCGGACACACCCATACTTTTCTTGAAAAACCAACCATAGTTAAAAACGCCGAAAACAAAGAAATTTTAGTAAACCAAGTTGGCTGTTTTGGTATAAATTTAGGACGAGTAGATTTTTACTTTAGAGGCACTACAAATACAGAATATAACGGTGTTTCTATAAAGGTTTAGACATGAAATTAGTAAGAACAACATCCAAAAACAAAGATTTTACTGTTTTAGTAAAAGAACTAGACGCTTATTTAGCTATTACAGATGGCGATGAACATGCTTTCTATAATCAATTTAACTCTATACAAAGCTTAAAATATGTTCTAGTTGTTTATGTAAATGATATTCCTGTAGGGTGCGGCGCTATAAAACCATTAAATACCTCTTCTATGGAAATAAAAAGAATGTATGTTTCCCCTAAAACAAGAGGAAAAGGTATAGCTACTAGAATTCTTAAAGAACTAGAGTCTTGGACAAAAGAACTAAATTACACTTCTTGTATTTTAGAAACTGGCATAAGACAAACCGAAGCGGTTGCTTTATATAAAAAATGTAATTACAACATTATTCCTAACTACGGACAGTATATAGGCGTTAAGAACAGTTTGTGTTTTAAAAAAGAAGTCTAGGTTACCTTTTTAACCTACCTGTTGTATTCCCTTCCAAAATTGCTTCCACTTCTTTAACAGTAGCAAAATTTACATCTCCTTCATAAGTATGTTTTAAAGCACAAGCTGCGCTACCAAATTCCATAGCTTTATAGTCATCATAATGTTGTAACCCAAAAATTAAACCTGCAGCAAACGCATCACCAGTTCCTACCCTATCCACAACATGGGTAATATCTAAATCTTCTGATTCTCTAAACTCTTTTCCATTCCACATTCTAGCCCTAATTTTATGCCAAGAAGAATTTAGTGAGGTTCTAATTTTATCAAACACTTTTTCTATAGATGGATATTTTTCTATTAACAATTTACTTGCCTCAATAAAATCCTCATTAGAATATCCGTACGCTGTACCAAGAACTTCATTAATTTCATTGACACCTCCTATAAAAATGGTTGAATATTCTAATAATTCTGATAAGGTAGATTTTGCATCTTTACCATATTTCCATAAACCACTCCTATAGGTGGGGTCTGCAGTTACCGTTATGCCTTTTTTACGGGCTAAGATTAAACCTTCTTTAAGTGTTTCATAAGCTCCTTGACACAAGGCAGGTGTAATACCTGTCCAGTGAAACCAGGTAGCATCTTTTAATGAGGAGTTCCAATCCACCATAGAAGCTTCAATTTCTGAAAAAGAAGAATGTGACCTATTGTATGAAATAGCACTTGGGCGCATTACCGCTCCCACCTCTAAAAAGTAAACTCCCAAAGGCCTACTTGACCTAACAATAGAAGAGGTATCTACATCAAATTTATTTAAATAAGAAATAGCCGTGTTGCCAATAAAATCATCCGAAATACAACTTATGTGTTTTACTCTACCTCCAAAATTAGCAATAGAAATCCCCACATTTAATTCTGTTCCTCCAAAATAAAATTCTAATCTGTTAGATTGAATAAATTTTCTATTTCCTGGAGGAGACAAACGCATTAAAACTTCTCCAAATGTTACTATTTGACTCATACCAATATGTTTTAATTCGTTACAAAATTAAACTAGAAATAATATTAAAACTACACAGAAAACTACTAATTGTAATACTCTATTGACGCATTAAGACACTTTTTCAATAAATTCATGTTCAGAAATTATAGAAACACCTAGTTTTTCTGCCTTAGCTAATTTACTTGGTCCCATTTTATCTCCAGCAACTAAAAAAGAAGTTTTAGAAGAAATAGAAGAACCTACTTTCCCTCCATTATCTTCTATCATTTTCTTTAAATCGTTTCTACTAACAGTTTCAAAAACTCCAGAAACCACAAAAGTTTGCCCTTTTAGCTTTTCTGTTTGATTTAATAGTTTGTCTGCTGAAATTTCAAACTGTACGCCATATTCTTTTAGCCTATTTACTATTTCTACATTCTTTTCGTTCTTAAAAAACTCTACTACACTCTCGGCTATACGCTGTCCAATTTCATCTACCAAAATTAATTCTTCTACCGTTGCTACCATAAGCGCATCTATATTTTTATAGGCTTTAGCTAACTTTTTTGCTACAGTTTCTCCTACAAAACGAATACCTAAAGCAAACATTACCCTCTCAAAAGGTATTTTTATTGAAGCCGCTACACCTGCAACTAGATTTTCAGCAGACTTTTCTGCCATACGTTCTAGTGGCAATACATCTTCCTTGGTAAGAGTATACAAATCTGCATAATTAGTAATTAACCCCTCTTTAAAAAGAAGCTCTACGGTTTCACCTCCTAGACCTTCAATATCCATTGCCTTTCTAGAAATGTAGTGTTGTATACGGCCTGTAATTTGTGGCGGACAACCATAATAATTTATACAATAATGTTTTGCATCCCCTTCTGTTCTTACCAATTCTTCATGGCATTCTGGACAGTAGGTTATGTATTTTGTTACTGTAGAATCCCCTGGTCTTTTTTCTAAATCTACCTTTATTATTTTAGGAATAATCTCTCCTCCTTTTTCTACAAAAACCGTATCTTTTTCTCTTATATCTAGTTTCTCTATTTGGTCTGCGTTATGTAATGAAGCTCTTTTTACTGTAGTACCTGCTAGTAACACAGGTTCTAAATTTGCCACCGGTGTTATTGCCCCTGTACGCCCAACTTGATAAGTTATCTCATTTAAAACGGTAGAGACTTGTTCTGCTTTAAATTTATAAGCCATTGCCCAACGAGGTGATTTAGAAGTATACCCTAACTCTTCTTGGTATCTTAAACTGTTTACTTTAATAACCACACCATCGGTTTCATAAGGAAGTTCATGTCTATGCACATCCCAATACTCTACAAACTCCATAACCTCTGAAGTGGTTTTACATAGTTTTGCTATTGTTGGCACTTTAAACCCCCAGTCTCTAGCTTTTTCTAACATTTGAAACTGAGAAGTAACTCCTGTATTCTCACCAACAATACCGTACAACAAACAGTCTAGTGGGCGTTGTGCTACTACTGCACTATCTTGTAACTTTAAACTCCCAGAAGCCGTATTTCTAGGATTCATATAGGGTTCTTCTCCTGCTGCTATACGCTCTTCATTCATTTTTTTAAAACCCTCAAAAGGCAAAACAATTTCTCCTCGAATTTCAAATTTTGGAGGGTAATCGCCTTTTAATTGTAATGGAACCGATTTTATAGTTTTTACATTCGTAGTTGCTTCATCTCCCTGAAAACCATCTCCGCGAGTAACCGCTTGTTTTAATTTACCTTCCTCATAAGTTAAACTAATAGAAGCCCCATCATACTTTAGCTCACAAGTAAATTGCACTTCTACATCTCCTAAAACACGCTGTATTCTTTTTTCCCAATCTTCTATATCCTCTTTAGAATAGGAATTATCTAGAGAATACATCCGATTTTCATGCACAATGGTTTCAAAATTTTTGGTAACCTCCCCACCTACTCTTAGTGTTGGCGAAGAAGCATCATAAAACTCTGGATGCTTTTCTTCTAAAGCTTGTAATTCTTTAAGTTTAATATCAAAATCGTAATCCGATATAGTAGCATTATCTAACACATAATAATTATAATTATGCATTCTTAATTCTTTTCGTAAAGCTTCTATTTGTTCTTTTACGCTCATTTACTTTATTCTTTTATCCCTTTTATCATTCGGTCATTACCAAACATATCTTTTCGAAGTTCAATTTCTAAAAAATTATTGTCTTCCAAAAGAACCTTCATTTCTTTTCCTAAGTATTGGTTTATTTCAAAATACAAAAAACCGCCTAACTTTAAATTCTCTTTTGCAAAAACACTTATGGCTTCATAAAACATAAGCGCCTTATTATCTGGAACATATAATGCTAAATCTGGCTCATGGTTCTTTACATTTTCTGCCATCTGTTCCTTTTCTAACTCTCTAACATAAGGCGGGTTAGATACAATTATATCAAAATCTACATTAATAGATTGTAATTGTAATATATCTTCCTCTATAAAGTTAATAGCTACATTATTACACGCAGCATTCTTTTTAGCAATTTGTAGCGCTCCCATAGAAACATCTAAAGCATAAACCTCTGCTTCTGGAAAATTTTTAGCTATAGAAATTGCAATACAACCTGTACCTGTACCAATATCTAGAATTTTTAATTTCTGCTCTTTTTTAGATTTTAAATCCTCTAATATCCAACACACCAATTCTTCTGTCTCTGGCCTAGGAATTAAGACATTAGAATCTACTGTAAAATCTAAATTCATAAAATTTGTAGTCCCTAAAATATATTGTATTGGCTCTTGTAATTTAAGCCTGCTTAGCGTATTAAACAATGGCTGCTCTTCTTCTTTTGTAAGGGTTAAATTAGGCTCCGTAGCTAATACAAATCGTGGTAATTGTAAATAAAAATCTATTGCTAAATAAAAAAAGCTTTGAATTTCGGTTATAGGATATACCTCCTTTAACTCTATCTCATAAATATTTTTAATCTCTCTTAATAACATCTACTATAACTCTTTTATCATCCAAACAGGACAAGAATAGTGTCCTGTATCTCCCATTTTGTTTTCTAAATAGGTAAATCCTTTTTTAATATATAATTTTTGAGCCGCTTTCATAAATGGCATCGTTTCTAAATAACATTTCTCAAAACCAAATTCTTTTGCATTTTCCAAACAAGCATCTATCATCTTAGCACCAATACCTTTTCCTCTTGCTTCTTCTAAAAAATACATTTTTTGAAGCTCACACACATTACCATCATAATTTTCTAATTTAGCAATCCCTGCGCAACCTAATAAAACTCCATTCTCTTCCACAACAAAATAAATTGCATTAGGCATCTTGTAGTTTTCATACATAGAATCTAAAGCTTTATCCTCATAGGCAGAGCCTACTTTAGGAACTCCCATTTCTATTAATACCTTACGTATTACTTTTGCCACCCCTACATTGTCTTTCTCCTCAATTTCTCTAATACAAATGTTATTCACACTTTTAAATTTTAAGAACTATACACTCTCTATACATTTCTATATTTTATGTATCATTAGAAAGGTATATGTTCTATTTTTGTGAAGTGAAGATACATGAAAAATACATGTTACGTTGTATTCAATTAGGCAAAAATGGTCTAGGAAATACTGCTCCCAATCCCATGGTTGGTAGTATTATTGTCCATAACAACAAAATAATTGGTGAAGGTCACACAAGCCCTTATGGTGGTTCTCATGCAGAGGTAAATGCAATTAACTCGGTTACAGATACCTCCCTACTAAAAGAAGCAACAATATATGTTACTTTAGAGCCTTGCTCCCATTACGGAAAAACGCCACCTTGCGCAGATTTAATACTACAAAAACAAATTAAAACAGTTGTTGTTGGTACCTTAGACCCTCATGAAAAAGTTGCTGGAAAAGGCATAAAAAGATTAAAAGATGCTGGTTGCACTGTTATTACTTCCGTTTTAGAGGAAAAATGCAAAGAACATCATAAACGTTTTTTAACTTTTCATGTAAAAAAACGTCCGTACATTATTTTAAAATGGGCAGAAACTATCGATGGTTTTATTGCACCTGACAACTCTTTAAGAAAAGAAAATCCAGAACCTTTTTGGATTACCAACCCATATTCTAGACAGCTAGTGCATAAATGGCGTTCGGAAGAACAAGCTATTTTAGTAGGAACTAATACTGCTATACAAGACAATCCAAAGTTAGATACCAGGAACTGGAAAGGAAAAAATCCTATACGCATTGTATTAGACAAAGACTTGAAAATAAATAAAGATTCTTTTTTACTAGACAGTTCTATTAAAACAATAATCTTTACAGAAAAAACTAGTGTAAATACAGGGCTTAACATTAATTATCATAATATTATTTTTGATGAAAATTTAGCAAAGCATATTTGTAATACCCTATACCAACTAAATATAAACAGTGTAATAATTGAAGGCGGTTCTAAAACACTACAAACTTTTATTGATTCTAAACTCTGGGATGAAGCTCGTATTTTTAAAGGAAAAAACAACTTTAACTCAGGAACTAAAGCCCCTATTATTAAAGGAACAAAACTACAAACTACCCAAATAGATACGGACCAATTAATTTTACTAAAAAATGATTAAAAATATTATTTTTGATTTTGGTGATATTTTCATTAATCTAGATAAAGAAGCTGTTTTTAAAGAACTTACAAAATATGGCTTTACTTCTTTGACACCAGAATTAGACTCTTTAGCAAAAGAATACGAACAAGGACTATTATCTTCTAAGGACTTTACAGCAACTTTAATTACCATTTTTCCAGAAGCAAACGAGTCTAAAATAAAAGAAGCATGGAATTCTATTTTATTAGATTTCCCTTTATATAGATTAGATTTTTTAGAGCAACTAGCGCAAGAGAAAAATTATCGTCTTTTCTTATTAAGTAATACCAATGCGCTTCACATATCTCATGTTATAAAAACAATGGGAGAAACGAATTACAATAGATTTAAAAATTGTTTCGAGAAATTTTATCTTTCTCATGAAATACAATTACGTAAGCCAAATGCAACTATTTACGAGTTTGTTTTAGAACAAAATAATCTAAAAGCAGAAGAAACTTTTTTCATTGATGACACCAAAGAAAATACCGATGCTGCAGAAAAATTAGGGATTACATGTTGGAATTTACTTGTTGGTTTTGATGATATTATTAATTTAAAAACCAAATTACCTTAATGTTAAACCTATGCCTAAGCATTTTATTCTCTAGTTTAATATTTGTCATATTTAAACTTTTTAGCATTTATAAAGTCCAAACACTATATGCTATTATAACTAATTATGTTGTTGCCTGCAGTGTTGGCTTTTTTCTACACCAAGAATCAGTTACCATTTCTTCTGTGATAGAAAAACCTTGGTTTATAGGAACTCTTATTCTAGGTATTTTATTTATTGTAGTTTTTAATCTAATGGCCGCTACTGCTCAAAAAGTAGGTGTTTCTGTAGCATCTGTAGCTACAAAAATGTCTTTTGTTATACCCGCAATAATCGGCGTAATTGTTTATAAGGAACACTTAGGGGGCTTTAAAGTAATAGGTATATTTTTGGCAATGGGAGCTGTTTATTTTGCCTCTATAAAAGAGAGCAATACAAAAGTTAATTTCTCTATCTTATTATTACCCGCTCTTGTTTTTTTTGGTTCTGGTATTATTGATACTACCATTAACTTTTTCCAAAAAGAACATGTTACCCCTTCCGAGTTTCCCCTTTTCTCTGCAATGATTTTTGGCTCTGCTGCTGTAATTGGGGTATTTTTTATTTTAATACAATCCCCGAAGAAACCACTAAAAATAAATCTTAAAAATATTATTGGAGGTATTGTTTTAGGTATCCCTAATTATTTCTCTGTTTTTTTCCTTCTAAAAGCACTTAATAATCCAGAGTACAATAGCGCATCTATATTTACTCTTAACAATGTTGCTGTAGTTATGTTTTCTACGCTACTAGGCATATTACTTTTTAAAGAAAAGATTAGCACGAAAAATTGGGGTGGTATTGCTTTAGCTGTTATTAGTATACTTTTAGTAGCTTTAGCGTAATGCAAATAGAAAAAGATACCTATAGAACCATTTTAAAACCTTCTAATGTAGTTTTCTCTAAAGAAAAGAAAAGCAAATTTTATGGGTATGTATTCCCTATTCACAAAGAAGAAGATGTAAAACCAATTATAGAAGAGCTTCGTAAAGAGCACCACACTGCTAATCATGTATGTTACGCATGGCAGATAGGAGTAGAAAAAATAAACTATAGAGCAAATGATGATGGCGAACCTAACAATTCTGCAGGAATGCCAATCTACGGGCAAATAAAATCTTTTGGTGTAACAAATGTCCTTATAGCTGTAGTTAGAATCTTTGGAGGTACCAAATTGGGTGTTGGTGGCTTAATAAGCGCTTACAGAAACTCTGCAGTATTAGCTTTAAATGAAGCTAAAATTGTAGAGCAAATACTAAAAAATACTTTTGAAGTTACTTTTGATTATAAAAAAATGGACAAAGTAATGCGAATAATAAAGCAAAACCAATTACAAATAGAATCTCAAAAAATGGAAATGAATTGTTCCATACATTTTTCTGTTCGCAAAAAAGATTCTAACAAAATTGAAACTATTTTTAAAACAAACCACGAAATAAAAATTAAAAAAATAAGCTACTAATATTTTTTTTTACTAAAAACCAATTTTATCAAGAATGTATTTTGGACATCGCATAGGCTTCATTTTTTCTTTATCCATAAAAACCAAAACTACATTCGCTTCAGCCAAAATTTCTTTCTTTTCGTTATAAATTTCAAAGTCAAATTCAATTCTAACCGAGGGTTTTTCCTTCAAAATTGTACGTACTGTAATTAAATCATCATACAGTGCAGACTTCTTAAAAAAGGTTTGCAAAGATATTACTGGAAGTATTACTCCATTTTTCTCCATACTACTGTAAGAAATACCCTTGTTTCTTAACCATTCCACCCTACCCATCTCTAGGTACTGTGCATAATTACCATGATACACAACGCCCATTTGGTCGGTCTCCGCGTACCTAACCCTAAAAGAAATTTCGTTAAAATCCATATTATATCAAGTAAATATTATATATTTAAAAGCTTTGTTTGTATGTTTCACGAACATGAGAAAAAATTATCTAAAATTCAATAAAATTTCATTTTTTTATTAGATAATTTGTTCACATATTTGCTCTACTATAAACAGAATACTATTAACCAACTTTTGCACTAATTCATTAAAATTTTTGCAAAAACCAAAACAAAGAGAACTTTAAGAATGAATGTTACTGCTAATTCCGTTTGGAACAATTGTTTGGCTTTTATCAAAGATAATATCCAACCGCAGGCATTTAAAACTTGGTTTGATCCTATTAAACCAATCAAACTATCCGAAAACGCTTTAAGTGTTCAAGTTCCAAGTAAATTTTTTTACGAGTGGCTAGAAGAACATTATGTTAAACTACTTAAAGTTGCTCTAACAAAAGAGCTAGGAGAGACTGCCAAATTGGTTTACATTATTCGTATGGAAAATACTTACGGTAATAAAGAGCCTTTTACTGAGAAAATTCCGAGTTCTAACAGAGGTAATTTAGCATCACAAGAATTAGACGTACCAATTAAATCTAAAAACCCAGAATTAAGAAATCCATTTGTAATTCCTGGTATTAGAAATATAAAAATAGAATCGCAACTAAACCCTAATTATAATTTTGATAATTTTTTAGAAGGAGACTCTAACCGTTTAGCACGTTCTGCTGGTATGGCAGTTGCTAACAAACCAGGAGGAACTTCTTTTAACCCGCTTTTAGTATTTGGAGGGGTAGGTTTAGGAAAAACACATTTAGCACATGCTATTGGTGTAGAAATAAAAGACAAATACCCTGAAAGGACTGTTTTATACATTTCCGCAGAGAAATTTACACAACAGTATATAGAATCTGTGAAAAAGAACACTAGAAATGATTTTATTCATTTTTACCAATTAATTGATGTTCTAATTATAGACGATGTTCAATTCTTATCTGGTAAATCTGGAACACAAGATGTATTTTTTCATATTTTTAACCACTTACACCAAAACGGAAAACAAGTTATACTAACCTCTGACAAGGCTCCTGTAGACATGCAGGATATTGAGCAACGTTTACTTTCTCGTTTTAAATGGGGATTATCTGCAGAATTACAAAATCCAGATTACGAAACAAGAATTTCTATATTAAAAAATAAACTATACAGAGATGGTGTAGAAATGCCAAATGATATAGTAGAGTATGTTGCAAAACATATAAAATCTAATATTAGAGAATTAGAAGGCGCTATTATATCCCTTATTGCACAATCTTCTTTTAATAAAAAAGAAGTAACTGTAGAACTTGCACAACAAGTTGTAGAAAAATTTGTTAAAAATACAAAACGAGAAGTTTCAATAGATTACATCCAAAAAGTTGTATCGGATTATTTTGAAATGGATGTAGCAACACTACAATCCAAAACAAGAAAAAGACACATTGTACAAGCAAGGCAATTAGCTATGTTTTTTGCAAAAAAATTCACTAAAGCCTCTCTTGCAAGTATTGGTTCTCAGATAGGAAAAAGAGACCACGCTACCGTATTACATGCTTGTAAAACAGTAGATAATCTTGCAGAAACCGATAAACAGTTTCGCAAATACATAGACGATTTAACTAAAAAATTATCTTAATAAAATAAAATTGCTATGAAAACCAGGATACTAATGGTTTGCCTAGGAAATATTTGTAGGTCGCCATTAGCAGAAGGTATTTTAAAAAGCAAAGTAGATTCTAACAAAATATTTGTAGATTCTGCTGGTACCGCTGGCTATCATGTTGGTAATATGCCCGATATTCGTTCTATTGCTGTAGCTCAAAAATACGGTATAGACATACACCAACAAAAAAGCAGAAAGTTTACCTCTAAAGATTTTATTGCTTTTGACATAATATACGCTATGGATAATAGCAACTATTCTAACATTATATCTTTAGCAAAAAACAAAGAAGATATTTCTAAAGTAAAACGTTTACTTTCTGAAATAAATATAGAGACAAAGGAAGTTCCAGACCCATACTATGATGAAGATGAAGGCTTTGAAATAGTTTTTCAATTAATAGACAAGGCTTGCGAAGCAATTGCCAAAAAATTATAATCATGGAAAACAAAAAAGGAAAATTATATTTAATACCAACAACTTTAGGAGACAATGAACCTTTAGAAGTTTTGCCAATATCTATAAAACAAACCATAGAAAGTATAGATTATTATATTGTTGAAAATGAAAAAACAGCAAGGCGATTTATAAAAAAAATTAGCCCAAGAAAGTCCCAACCTAATTTACAATTAAACCTTTTAAACAAATTTACTGAAGCTCAAGAAATACCAACTTTTCTTGAACCGTGTTTAGACGGAATTAATGTTGGCATACTATCTGAAGCGGGTTGCCCAGGAATTGCAGACCCAGGAGCAGATGTTGTAAAAATTGCGCATCAAAAAAATATTCAAGTAGTACCTCTTGTTGGCCCCTCTTCTATTTTACTTGCTCTAATGGCCAGTGGCTTTAATGGTCAAAATTTTGCTTTTAATGGCTACTTACCTATTGATAATGCAGAAAGAAAAAAAACAATAAAAGGTTTAGAAAAAAAATCTAGAGAAGCAAAACAATCTCAAATATTTATAGAAACTCCTTACAGAAATGATAAAATGTTGCAAGAATTAATTAAAACACTTGCAGATGGCACACATTTATGTATTGCTTGTGATATTACACTACCAACAGAATATATTGCTACAAAAAGAATAGCCGATTGGCACAAAACTAAAGTAGACCTACACAAAAGACCAGCAATTTTTATTATTCAAGCATAAAAAAAGCCTTGACCATTCTACCTGCCAAGGCTAACCATTTTCATAATAAACTTACTCTTCTATATTTTTGGGTTTCTCTTAGGAGATACATAAGAAATATCATAACCCGAAAACTTTTTTAAATACTTGGAAACAGTAGACCCATAAGCATCTGCAACATTATAGCTCCCGTAAGAACGCAAATACTTTTGAACATTACCAGCACCTGCTAAATGAGCAGCTGCCAACATTCCTGACTCCGTTACAACAATACCTCCAATTTTTTTACCTACAAAACGCTGAATATCTCTCCTAAGAATCCATTTGTTTCTAGATACATTAGTATAAAAAACTCTTTCTTGTAAAACAGGGTCGTTTAAAAAAATTGTTGGATTATAAACCCCCATTAACTCCAAAGTCTCTACACCAAATTGGTATTTACCCAAATACCCTAGAGTATTTGTTACAAAATAATTACCTTGAGATTCTTTAAATGCCAAGGCTTCTTTAAAACCAATATAAGAGCTTCCTAAAAAAGGAGGCACTACAACTAGGCCTGTAAAGTAAGTTTTGTTTTTGGGAAACAAAACCTTAGTAGGTTCTTTTACTTTTAAAGTTTCTGGAACTGTAACTTCCTGGTTTTTAAAGCCAAAACTTATAAAAATAAACATCACGATAAGAGGACTACTCACGTATATCCATCTTCTCATATAATTGTTTTCTTAAGACTTACCTCTTCCTAAAAAGTGTGCTTAAATTTCTGAGGGGGCAAAGTTAGAACTAAATTGTTCTCTAATTTTAGAAAGTTATGTTAAAACTATACAATTTCAGTTAACAGGTCAAAAAAATAAGACAATTTACTATCTATTTATCTTTTTGGAATTTATCCAACGGATGTATTGCTCTTTATTTCGGTTATGTTGCGCAAGTGTTTTTGCAAATTTATGATAACCAAAATTCTCCACGTTTGCTACAAAATATAAATAACTATGTTTTTCAGAATTTAAAACTGCATCAATCGCAGAAATATCTGGCATCGCAATTGGCCCTGGAGGTAAACCGCCATATTTATAGGTATTATAAGGAGAATCTAACTCTAAATCCTTATACAAAACCCTCTTAATTACCTTATTAAAATCTCCTGTATGTTTTTTTATTGCATAAATTACTGTTGGATCCGCCTGCAATAAAATACCTTTTCTTAACCTATTTAAATAAACTCCTGCCACCCTAGGGCGCTCCTCTACTTTAGCTGTTTCTTTATGAACAACAGAAGCTAATGTTACCACCTCTTTATCTGTTAAACCTATAGTTTTTGCTTTCGCTAACCTACCCTCATTCCAAAAAAGTTTGTATTCTTTTAACATTCTATTACGAAAACCTTCTGCAGAAATGTTCCAAAAAAATTCATAACTATTAGGAATATACATTGCAAGCTCTGTATTTTTATTAAAACCATTTTCTTTTAAAAAATTTATATCTGTAAAAGCTTTTAACAAACTAATACTATCTGGCTCTATTTGTACTGATATTCTACCTGCTAAATTTTCTATAGTTTCTTGGTTATTAAAAGCAACCTTAACAGGAGTATTACCACTTCTAAGAACACCGATAATTTCATTATTATTCATTCCTTTTTTTAAAACGTATTTCCCCGCTTTAATATTAGGAGTGTATTTTTTACGATCCGCAGCAGATTTGAATGAAGAAAAGTCCTTTACCAAAGGCTCTAAAATCTTTTCTAAATCTCCAACATTAGAATTTGTTGGGATATAAACATATGCTTTATCGTTATTAAAATTTGTATTAGGGGTAAAAAACGCACCATACACCATATAAGCAAACGCTCCACCAGCTATTAAACCTATAAAAACAATTGCTAATAAAATTTTCTTTATATACATGTATTAATTTTTTGAAATAAAATTTCATTTTTAAAGCTACCTCCAGACAAAACCCAATCTTTTTTTACTCCTATTTCTTTAAAACCTATTTTTTTAAATAAATGTATGCTTGCTAAATTATCTTCTAAAACGTTAGCATATATTTGATGCAAGCCCAAAGTAGAAAAAGCATAGTTACACAAAACATTTACCGCATCAAAACCTACTCCTTTATTACGCTCCTCTTCATTTAATATTACAATACCTAAGCCTGCTCGTTTATTTTTAGGGTCAAAATCAAATAAATCTATTAAACCAATAACGGCATCATTAGCAGAACAAACACACAACCTAAGCTGCTTTACCTCATAAATATCTTTATATGCATTTTCTAAATACAGTCGTAAAACTTGTTTTGAATATGGAGTAATAGTACCACTTATTTCCCATAAATCTGTATTATTTTCCAAAGTGTACAAAAAATCCAAATCACTCATTTCAAGAGCTCTTAAATAAATGTTGCTCCCTTTTAAATGTTGCATACTATTTCCCCTTTAAAAACTTGTTTGGCATCTCCAATTAAAAAAACATCAGAATACGAAGCATCATTTACAGAAAATTTCACTTCTAAATTACCTCCTAAAACATTTATAAAAACATGATTAGATTTTACCATACCAGATTTATGCATAGCTATTGCTGCTGCGGTAACTCCTGTTCCACAAGAAAGTGTTTCATCCTCTACTCCTCTTTCATAGGTTCTAACTGCAAATACATTTTCTTTTACAGGTTCTACAAAATTTATGTTACTCCCTACCTTTCCATATAATCCATATCGCAACTTTTTACCTTCTTCTTTTACATGAAACTCAGAAAGATTAGTTACCTGTTGTACATGGTGTGGAGAGCCTGTATTTAAAAACATGGCATTAGGCTTTGTTTTTATTTCATCTACATCTACCATTTGTAAACTAACCAAATTACCCTCTACAGTTGCATTATGCAAACCATCCACAGCATTAAATGTGGTTTCTTTTTTAAAAACATTTAAAAATTCTGCAAAAGCTACGATGCACCTACCTCCATTACCACACATAGTGCTTTCATTTCCATCAGAATTATAATAAACCATTTTAAAATCTACAGTAGTATCATTTTCTAATAATATAAGTCCGTCTGCACCAATACCAAATCTTCTATCACACAAAAATGCAACCAACTTTGTATTGTCTTTAGGGAATTTTAAATCCCTATTATCAATCATTACAAAATCATTTCCTGTACCTTGGTATTTATAAAAAGTAATATCCATTTTATCCATAATTAAAACAAAGATAAAACATTATTAAGATTTTTTTAGCAGTTAAAAACTCGTTAAAGAAACTAAATAAAGTATAAAATCTATTAATTTTACAGTAGAATAATATTAGAATTAAATTATAAAAAATGAAAAAAATTAGCAGCCTATTGTTCGTAGCAGTTTTTGCTGGTGCTTTTACGCTTGGAGCTTACAAGCTTTTTTTTGAAAACACAAAATACGAAGTAATTACCCAAGAAGGTGAAAACACTACTTTTAAAACAAACTACACCCCAACCTCTCCAAAAGGAGCTGGTATAAATGAGTTAGATTTTACAACCGCAGCAGAAACAACTGTTAACGCTGTAGTACACGTAAAAAATGTAACCTTAAGTTCTGGACCAACCAATATTATGGAGTTTTTCTATGGCTCAAAATCTAGCCAAACTCCGCAAGTAGGAACTGGATCAGGAGTTATAATTTCTTCGGATGGATATATTGTGACAAATAACCATGTTATAGACAAAGCAAACAAACTACAAGTTACCTTAAACAATAACAAAACCTATGATGCGGAATTAATTGGAACAGACCCAAATACAGATATAGCATTACTTAAAATTGATGCTAAAAAGCATTTACCATATTTAGCATTTGGAGATTCTGATAATGTAAAAATTGGAGAATGGGTTCTTGCTGTAGGAAATCCTTTTAACCTTACTTCTACTGTAACTGCAGGAATTGTAAGTGCTAAAGCTAGGGCTCTTGGACAAATAGACCAATCTTTTATACAGACTGATGCTGCTGTAAATCCAGGTAACAGCGGCGGAGCGTTAGTTAACACTAATGGAGATTTGGTTGGTATTAACACTGCTATTACCTCACAAACTGGTTCTTATGTTGGATACTCTTTTGCTGTTCCAAGTAATATCGCAAAAAAAGTAGTAGAGGATATTATGGAGTACGGTAACGTTCTTAAAGGAATTATTGGCATTACCACTCCGCATATGAATTCTCCCTACGCTATAGAAAATGGAATAAATGAAATTGAAGGAGTATATGTAGATGGAGTTACTTCTGGTTCTGGAGCGGAAGATGCCGAAATACAGTCTGGCGATATTATTAAAAAAATAGACAATATAAAGGTTAAGAAATTTGCAGACCTTACAGGGTATATTTCTGCAAAAAGACCTGGAGATGAAGTTGTTTTAACCTTAGACAGAGACAATGAAGTCTTAGAAATACCAGTAACATTAAAAGAAAGACAAACCCTTATTGTTCCTGTTATGGGCATTGAAATTAAAAATTTAACGGAAGAGGATATGAAAAAATTTAACACAAAAACTGGTGTTAAAATAATTGGAGTTCCAGAAACATATAGAGGGTATGGTTTATATGGTAAAATATTATTATCTGTTGGCGATGAAAAAATAAACAATATTCAAGAAGCAAAAACACTTTTTGGACGCATCTCCAGGTATGGAAAAACTAGTATTACAATGCTAAACAGTAAAGGCGAAAGAGAACGTCTAATCTTTCAGTAAACACACTACACAAAAAACAAAAGCACCTTTTCTAAAGGTGCTTTTTTATTTCAATTTTCTTTACGAAAACGTTTGAAATAAGTACTTTTGCAAGTAAATTAACATTTGAAAAAGTCATAATGGCAAAAATTAAATCTTACGAAAAAGAGCTTGCATTCCAAGCCGACAGAAGAAAAGCAACTACAGAGTTTATTAAACTCGCTAGTGACCTTTGGTACGATAAGTCTATAGAAACCGTACTTTTTAAAAATCAAATCATAGATAAAAATGTAAGCGATATAATTAACCTTCATGAATATGCCGGAGAATTTGTTCAAAAGCCTGTTTCTATTTTTGATTCTGTTGAAATTTTAAGAGCAATTAATGATATTAAACTACCCCCCTCTAAATTAGATATTGGTAAACTAACCTACGAATACCATTCGGATAGTAATGACTATAGTAATGTAAAATCATTTGTAATAGACAAATTAAAAAACGCAAACGAAACTGAAAAAATACAACCAAAAGATGTTGTTTTATATGGTTTTGGAAGAATAGGTAGACTTTTAGCCAGAGAGCTTATGGCTAAAACTGGCAAAGGTACCCAAATGCGTTTAAGAGCAATCGTAACTCGAGGAGAAATAACAGAAGAAATTCTTGAAAAAAGAGCCAATTTACTTAGAATAGATTCTGTTCATGGCAAATTTAATGGAACCGTATATATAGATTCTAAAAGCAAAGCGCTACTAATTAACGGCACAACGGTACACATTATTAGCGCTTCTAAACCAGAAGACATAGACTACACTAAATACGGTATAAAAGATGCTTTAGTAATAGATAATACGGGAGCTTTTAGAGATAAAACAGAATTAAGTAGACACTTAGAATCTAAAGGAGCATCTAAAGTATTACTAACCGCCCCTGGAAAAGAGGTTCCTAATATTGTACATGGCGTTAACCATACAGAATATGACCCAGATACAACAAATATATTTTCTGCAGCTTCATGCACTACAAATGCAATAACCCCTGTTTTAAAAGTTATAGAAGATTCTCTAGGAATTAAAAAAGGGCATTTAGAAACAATACATGCTTATACTAATGACCAGAATTTAGTAGACAACATGCATAGTAAATACCGTAGAGGAAGAGCTGCTGGTTTAAACATGGTAATTACAGAGACTGGAGCCGGAAAAGCTGTTGCCAAAGCCTTACCAGAACTAGCAGGAAAATTAACCTCTAATGCAATTCGTGTCCCTGTTCCTAATGGCTCTCTTGCCATTTTAAATTTAGAAACTAAAAACAAAACTTCCTTGAGCGCTTTAAATACAATATTAAAAAAATATGCCTTAGAAGGGAACTTAGTAGAGCAAATAAAATATTCTCTAAGCAAAGAAATGGTTTCTTCTGATATAATAGGTACCTCTGCCCCGTCTATTTACGATAGTAAAGCAACTATAGTAAATAGTACTGGAAAAAATATTATACTATATATATGGTACGATAATGAATACGGATACTCCCATCAAGTAATACGCTTAGCTAAGTATATATCTAAAGTAAGAAGGTTCACCTATTACTAGTATAAACTAACAAATTCATAGGTTTTATTTTAGTAACATGCCTATTAAAATAAAACCTTTTTTTAATATTTTTTCCTTAATTGATTTTATTGAATTACTTTTATCCCCCTCTAAATCACTATTATTAATATAGAAGCACTAACAAATGAAAGGTTTAAGAATACTATTTGCAGTAATCGCCTTGTTCGCAATTAACCTACAATACGGACAAGAAGAAAGCAACCAAGAAGAATTATCTTTAGACAAAGGAAATATTAATAGCCAGTTTGAATATGTTTATAAAAAATCTGGTAATTATAGAGCCGATGGAAAAAGATATGAAGTTGTTAGAGTAATTTCTCTAGACAAGTTAAAACAAAATGTGCTTGATTCTTTAAATGTTTATAGCAAAAAAGAAGAAGGCTTAAGAGCTACTATTACAGGGCACGAAACAACAATATCTTCCTTAGAAAAAAAATTAAATGAAACAACAAATAATCTTTCTTCTGTTACAGAAGAAAAAGACAGTATGTCTTTTCTAGGTATATTAGTTTCAAAAGGAACCTATAATGCTATCTTATGGACAGTTATAGCTTGTTTACTCCTGCTTTTATTAGGATTCATATACAAGTTTAGAAAAAGTAATGTGCTTACACAAGAAGCAAAATTAGCTTTATCTGAAGTAGAAACTGAATATGAGGACCACAGAAGAAGAGCATTAGAAAGAGAACAAAAAATAAGTAGGCAGCTACAAGACGAGATAAACAAATACAAGAAAAACAAATAATAAAAAAGCTCCTAATGGAGCTTTTTTATTTACAACAAATTATAGAACGTAAGAGTTAGCCTTTCTTCTAAACAGTAATAATCATATAGTTTTACTACTTTTGACTTTTTATTCCAAAAAGCTATTGTTAGATGCGTATTGATATAATAACGGTACTACCCGAATTACTAAAAAGCCCTTTTGAGGCATCTATTCTAAAAAGAGCTATAGAAAAAGGATTAGTAGAAGTTCATTTTCATAATTTAAGAGATTACACAGATAAAAGTTACAATCAAGTAGATGATTACCAATTTGGAGGCGGTGCTGGAATGGTATTAATGGTTGAGCCAATAGACAAATGCATAAGTAGCCTAAAGAGCCAAAGAAGTTATGACGAAGTTATTTATATGACTCCTGATGGCGACACTTTAAATCAAAAACTAGCAAACAGACTTTCACTAAAAGGAAATATAATAATATTATGCGGGCATTATAAAGGTGTAGACCAACGTGTTAGAGATTTATTTATAACTAAAGAAATATCTGTTGGTGATTATGTTTTATCTGGTGGAGAGTTAGGAGCTGCAATTTTATGTGACGCTGTTATTAGGTTAATTCCTGGAGTTCTTAGCAACGAAACATCTGCTTTAACAGATACTTTTCAAGATAATCTTTTAGCTCCTCCAATATATACAAGACCTGCAGAATACAAAGGCCATAAAGTACCAGAAATACTTTTATCAGGAAATTTTCCTAAAATTGAAGAGTGGAGAGAAAATCAAGCAATTAAAAGAACAGAAGAATTAAGACCAGATTTATTAGAATAGCTCCTACTCTTTTTACAAAAAATAGAATAAAATATTCTTGCCAGTATTAATATTATATGTATTTTTGCAAACTATTAAAATAACCTCTGACGAAAATCGTGAATGTTATTTGTATATTATTTTAAAATAAAATATTAAAATGGAATCATTAATAAAATTTGTAGAAAACGAATTCGTTCCTAAAAAAGATTTCCCTAATTTTTCTGCTGGTGATACAATAACAGTATACTACGAAATTAAAGAAGGTGAAAAAACACGTACACAGTTCTTTAAAGGTGTAGTAATACAAAGAAGAGGAAGTGGTGCAACAGAAACTTTTACTATTAGAAAAATGTCTGGTACTATTGGTGTTGAGCGTATTTTTCCAATAAACTTACCTGCTTTACAAAAAATAGAGCTTAATAAGAGAGGAAAAGTTCGTAGATCTAGAATATTCTACTTTAGAGGTTTAACTGGTAAAAAAGCTAGAATTAAAGAAGTTCGTAAATAATTTACAACCAACTTTATTACATATAATAAAAAAGCACTGTTAGTAACAGTGCTTTTTTACGTTATAAACAATTGTTAACAGCAATGGTTCATAAACTGTTGATTACTAACCATGTAAACACACTGCTGTTTTGTTTAAAATTTCTTAACTTTAGATTATAGATTACAGGAATCTATTATAAAGTTTACGTTCTTTATATTATTATGCACTCTTCTTTAAAACAGTAAAAAAGCTATTGCAGTTTTTTTAGCCTTTAATTAAGAGAAAGTGAGATTATAATTGATGTTATTTTTTTACTTATACATAAAAATGAAAAAAAAGCCTCATAGCTACTATTCTTTTATATATTGCATAATAAAAAAATAGTAATTAATGATTTAGCTATAAAACACTAAAGCTTAATTTCTATAAACGTTGAAATAGTGGTCTAAATGCAATCAATGGTTGCCGTTTTATTAATAAAATAAAACAACAGGTTTACAATCTATTTCTAGAAAGCCATATCCCATACATGTATAGGATATGGCTTTTAATATTCACAAAATTCTTTAAAATTTTAAAGTTTAGCACACATAACGTGCTAACAAAAACTCTTTTATATCGTATCTTTGTTTTGCTTAAACTTAATGAAATACATACATGCCAAAAATTTTTTATACCCAAACAGATGAAGCACCAGCTTTAGCTACACAATCTTTCTTACCTATAGTAAGTGTTTTTACAAAAACTTCTGGAATTACAATTGAAACTAAGGACATTTCTTTAGCAGGCAGAATAAGAGCCACATTCCCAGATTTCTTAGAAAAAAACCAACAAATTACTAATGATTTAGTAGAATTGGGCGCCATGGCAAAACAGCCAGAAGCCAATATTATTAAGCTTCCAAATATTAGTGCATCTATACCCCAACTTAAAGAAGCAATAGAAGAATTGCAAAGTAAAGGATATAACGTTCCTAGTTACCCAGATAATGCAACTACAGATGTAGAAAAGGACGTTAAAGCTAGATATGACAAAATTAAAGGTAGCGCAGTAAATCCTGTTTTAAGAGAAGGAAACTCTGACCGTAGAGCTCCTAAGGCTGTAAAAAATTACGCAAAACAAAATCCACATTCAATGGGATCTTGGAGTGCTGACTCTAAAACCCATGTTGCTACTATGGGGGAAGGTGACTTTCAAGCTAATGAAAAATCTATTACTATCCCAAAAGCAACTAATGTTAAAATAGAGTTGACTGCAAATGATGGATCTACAACTATCTTAAAAGATAAAGTAAATTTATTAGATGGCGAAATTATAGACGCTACTGTTATGAATAAAAAAGCACTTGTTTCTTTTCTTAAAGAACAAGTTGCTGATGCCAAAGCAAAAGGCATCCTTTTTTCATTACACATGAAAGCCACTATGATGAAGGTATCGGATCCTATTATATTTGGTCATGCTGTAGAAGCTTATTTTGAAAATGTTTTTTCAAAACACCAAGCTACCTTTAACGAATTAGGTATTAAAGCTAGTGATGGTCTAGAAAGTTTATACGCTAAATTAAATAACTTACCTGCTAATAAAAAAGCAGAAATTGAAAAGGACATTGCTACTACAATTGAAAATGGTCCTGATTTAGCAATGGTTAATTCTGATAAAGGAATTACAAACTTGCATGTTCCTAGTGATATAATTATTGATGCCTCTATGCCAGCAATGATTCGTAACTCTGGACAAATGTGGAACGCGCAAGGTGTAGCTCAAGATACAAAAGCTGTTATTCCAGATAGTAGTTATGCTGGAATATACACCGCTACTATAGATTTTTGTAAAAAGCATGGTGCTTTTGATCCTACTACAATGGGAACTGTTCCTAATGTTGGACTTATGGCTCAAAAAGCAGAAGAATACGGTTCTCATGACAAAACTTTTAAAATAGACGCCGCAGGTGTTGTAAAGGTTATTGATGCTAACGGAAATACACTAATAGAACATACTGTTGAAGAAGGCGATATATGGAGAATGTGTCAAGTAAAAGATGCTCCTATTCAAGATTGGGTAAAACTTGCGGTTTCTAGAGCGCAAGCCACAAAAGTCCCTGCAATTTTTTGGTTAGATGAAAATAGAGCTCATGATGCAGAACTTATAAAAAAGGTAAATACCTATTTAGAAGACCACGATACAAATGGCTTAGACATTCAAATATTATCTCCTATTAAGGCTACCCAATTTACATTGGAGAGAATTATTAAAGGAGAAGATACAATATCTGTTTCTGGGAATGTATTAAGAGACTATTTAACCGATTTATTTCCAATTTTAGAAGTTGGCACAAGTGCAAAAATGCTTTCTATAGTTCCTTTAATGAATGGCGGTGGTTTATTTGAAACAGGCGCAGGAGGTTCTGCTCCTAAACATGTACAACAATTTATAGAAGAAGGACATTTACGTTGGGATTCTTTAGGAGAATTTTTAGCACTAGGAGTATCTTTAGAGTTTTTCGGAGAAAAAGAAAACAATACAAAAGCAAAAGTACTTGGAGAAACTTTAGATACCGCTACAGAAAAGTTTTTAATAAATGACAAATCTCCTTCTAGAAAAGTAAATGAAATAGATACCAGAGGAAGTCATTTTTATCTTTCTTTATATTGGGCAGAAGCTTTAGCTAAGCAAGATAAAGATGCTGAACTAAAAAAATTATTTAGTGGCGTTTATAAAGAACTTTCTGAGAATGAAAATACTATTGCACAAGAATTAATAGATTCTCAAGGAAAAGAAAATAATATTGGCGGCTACTATATGCCAGATGCAGAGCTTGTTACTAAAGCAATGAGACCTAGTAAAACTCTTAATAGCATATTAGACAAAATTTAAACTATGTTATTTAAGTAAATAAAAACCCTTGTTTTTTTACAACAAGGGTTTTTTCATTTATTAAATAATTGTTAAGTGTAAGATTACCTTGTTTTTACTGACTATTTTTATAAAAAAACTACAATGAAGTTTCTTATAAGAGTTTGCCTCATCATTTTCTTAAGCTCTTCCTATTTATCCTTTGGACAACAAAAATTTACACTTAGCGGTATTGTATCTCAAAAAAATAGTAATGAAACCCTTATTGGTGTAACTATTGCAATTCCAGAATTACAAACAGGAGTAATAACAAATGAATATGGTTTTTATTCTATTACGTTACCAGAAGGTAACTACTCCTTAGTAACTAGTTATTTAGGTTTTCAAGAAATAAAAAAAGACATTACACTGACAGATAATAAAAAAATAAACTTTCAACTTAAAGAAGAAGCAGAACAGTTAGAAGAAGTTATTGTCACTGAAAATAAAGAGCGCATAGATATTAGAAAACCGCAAATGAGTGTTAACACTCTAAAGGCCGAAACTATTAAAAACATTCCAGTAATATTAGGAGAGGCAGATATTATTAAATCTATTTTACTTTTACCAGGAGTAACAAATGCTGGTGAAGGTGCTTCTGGCTTTAATGTACGTGGCGGCTCGGCAGACCAAAATTTAATTTTACTAGATGAGGCTACGATCTTTAACTCTTCCCATTTATTTGGATTCTTTTCCGTTTTTAATCCCGATGCAATTAAAAACATAAAATTATATAAGGGTGGCATCCCTGCAAGATATGGTGGCAGAGTATCCTCCGTATTAGATATTTTTCAAAAAGAAGGAAACAGCAAAGAAATTAAAGTAAACGGAGGATTAGGTTTAGTTGCCAGCAGACTTTTGGTAGAAGGCCCAATAATTAAAGATAAATCTGCTTTTTTAATAGGCGGTCGTGGTTCTTATGCGCATCTTTTTTTTCCTTTATTTGATTTAGATAATACAGCATATTTTTTTGATCTTAACGCTAAACTTAATTACAAAATAAACCAAAATAACAATCTATATTTATCTGGCTATTTTGGAAGAGATGTTTTTGGCATTAGTGATAGTTTTGTAAATACTTATGGTAATTCTGTTGGAAATTTTAGATGGAATCATTTATTCTCAGATAAGCTATTTTCAAATTTATCCCTAATATATTCTGATTATTACTATGGTTTAAAATTAGATTTTGTAGGCTTTAATTGGAACTCAGGCATACAAAATTTTAATATTAAATACGATTTAAAACACTACTTAAATAATGATTTACAAGTAAATTATGGTATCAATAATATTTACTACAAATTTAATCCTGGAGAAATAGAACCTAGTAATTCTAACTCTGGAATCATAGAAGAACAATTAACACAAAAATTTGCAAATGAATTTGCTGCGTATATAGATATAGAGCAAAATATAACCAAAAACCTAAGTCTACAATATGGGGTAAGGTTTAGCCATTTTACTAGATTGGGTCAAGATGAAATTAATGTATACGAAAATAATGAAGCCATACTTTTCAATGAAGAATTTCAATTATATTATTCTGCAACTCCAACAGAAACCAGCAATGCAAAAAAAGGAAGTCTAGAGACTTTTACTAATTTAGAACCTCGATTAGGATTTTCCTATTCTTTTAAAAATAATGCTATAAAAGGTAGCTATACTAGATTATCACAATACCTTCATCTACTATCTAACACAAGCTCCCCTACTCCCTTAGATGTTTGGACTCCAAGTGGCCCATTTATTAAACCACAACTTTTAGACCAGTTTGCATTAGGATATTTTAAAACTATTGATGAAAATAATTACAGTGTAGAAACCGAAGTGTTTTATAAAAAAATTAAAAATAGAATAGATTATATAAATGGAGCTAACTTAATAGCTAATGATGCTATTGAACAAATAATTTTAAACGGAAGAGCTAGAGCTTATGGCGTAGAGTTTTTATTTAAGAAGAATGAAGGAAAGTTAAAAGGATGGTTTGCATATACCCTTTCTAAATCTGAACAGCAAACACCAGGAAGAACTCCTATAGAAACTGGTATAAATTTTGGAGAATGGTATAGCACTGCCTATGACAAAACGCATGATTTTTCTTTATATGCCAGTTATAAATTAAATACAAAGTGGAGCATAAACTCTAACCTTATATACCAAACTGGGCAACCTACCAATTACCCTGTTGGTCAATTTCAATTTCAAGGATTAACTGTTCCTTACTATGGCCTTAGAAATAATGAACGCTTACCAAACTACCATAGAATAGATCTTTCTGCAACTCTAACTCCAAAAAAAAATACTTTAAAAAAAATAAAAAGCGAATGGGTATTTAGCATTTACAATTTATATAATAGAAAAAATGCTGCCTCTATTAATTTTAATAGAAATACAGAAACAGGAAATAACGAAGCCATACGCACTTCAATTTTTGGTATAGTACCCGCAGTAACTTATAATTTTAAATTTTAGAATCATGAAGAACCTTCTACCCTTTTTAATTCTAGGTTTTCTTTTTTTCTCTTGCGAAGATGTTATAGAAGTAGATGCTCCCAGTGAAGCTCCTAAGCTTAATATTGACGCTTTAATTAGAGTTGACACTAGTAAAACAAGAACTACTGTTAAAGTTATAGCTGAACTTACAAGTTCTTTTTTTGATGACTTAAAACCAGCTAAACTAAACCAAATAGTTATTACGAACCTAAGAAGTGAAACCTCTTTATTTTTACAAGAATCAGAACCTGGAATATATGTTGGTGTACAAAACACTACATTCTTTACCAATGGCGAATTAGCTTTATATATAGAACACGAAGACCAAACATATGCAGCAAGAGCTACCTATATGGAAGCCTCAGAGATAACAAAATTAGAGCAAGGAAATGGCACTTTATTTGAAGGCAACGAAACAGAAATCATTATAGCTTTTACAGATATTCCTAATGAAGACAACTACTATTTATTTGACCTTGATTTTAATGAGTATTTAGTAACCGAAGATGATTTTTATGAAGGAAAATCTTTTGAATTTTCTTATTTTTATAATGATGATATTACTTCCGGAATGGAAATTAATATTAATTTATTGGGCGTAGATGAAGCTTTCTATAATTATATGGATTTAGTAATTGTTCAAAGTGGCGGCTCTCAAGGTCCTTTTCAGACTCCTGTAACTACTGTAAAAGGAAATATTACAAACATTACTGGGACAACAGATATTAATGATATAAAAGTAGATACCGAAAACTTTGCATTTGGCTACTTTGCTGTTTGCCAATCTTTTTCTAAATCAATAATTATAGAATAAAAAATATGAGAACAAATAAAGAGGTAATGATGAAAGGTGTAAAGTATATGGCATACACCGTACTTCTTATGTTTACTGCTCCTGTAACTTTATACCAAGCATTTAAAAATGAAGGTCATCCTTTTTTTTGGCCAGTACTTATTATTGGCGCAATACTTGCTCTTGGGGCAATTGTTATGGGGTTTTATAGTATAAAAGTAATAATGGATGGTATTTTTAATAAAAAACCAAAACGTTAGTTATTTTTTAGTGGCTGTACCCTTCCATTTATTAATTAATGAACCATATTCATAATCAAGAACAGATTCTTGCCTTTCTAACTTTCCTGCAGCAAAAGCTCGTTGCAAAATATCTTCTATAAGATAATCCTCATGAACATTTACAGGGTCATACTCTGCTTTAATTGTAATATTAAAAAAACCTGCAGTTGTATTATACCAAAAGGCACGCCATCCACTTCTAAGGTCCTTCACCAAGTCAAAACTCGTGTTTCCTGTTTGCCTATGCACTAGTTTTACTAAAATCTGCCCTTCGGTTCTTGTTAGCTTTTTTAACTTTTCAGAAAATTCATCTTCTATAGATTTTTGAACCTCTTTCGTATATTTTTTTCTCTTCCCTTTTTTCTTAATTTGAAGAAGCGTATCATTTAATTCTACTAAACGCTCTGCAGCTAATTTTGCATAAGGATATACTTTTATAGTCTTACGTCTAAGAATATAATATTTAAGTTTTGCATCGTAATTATCAAATTTTAACCTCCCAAAAACGTAAGCCTCATGTAAAGGAATAGAACTTTGAAAAATAGAGTCTCCCTCTACTTTTATAAACTTCTCTGGAATAGAATCATTTTGTTGTTCTTGGACTTGACCAGAAACAACACTAGCAATATTTACTACAATAAAAAATAAGAATATCTTTTTCATCTTTTTAAATAAAGCAAAAGTCTTGCCAAAATTAACGATAAAAAGCGTGTGTTATTACTTAAAATTAGTGAATATTAGTAAGTTTGTATATAAAATATAAGTTTATGGCTTCAAAGAAAATACTTACTAAGAAATCTCTTGATTTCTTTGAAAAATATCTAAATAACGCTGCTCCTACAGGATACGAATGGGAAGGGCAAAAAATATGGATGGACTATCTAAAACCATATGTAGACACATTTATAACAGACACTTACGGTACTGCTGTTGGTGTTATTAACCCAGATGCTAAATATAAAGTAGTTATAGAAGGGCATTCTGATGAAATTTCTTGGTATGTTAATTACATTACAGATAACGGACTTATTCATGTAATTCGTAATGGCGGTAGTGATCACATGATTGCTCCTTCTAAATGGGTAAATATCCATACCAAAAAAGGAATTGTTAAAGGTATATTTGGTTGGCCTGCAATACACACTAGAAAAGGACCTAAAGAAGATACTCCTAAAATCGAAAATATTACGGTTGATGTTGGTGCTACAACAAAAGAAGAAGTAGAGAAGTTAGGTGTTCATGTTGGCTGCGTTATTACATATCCAGATGAGTTTCAAATTTTGAATAAAAACAAATTTGTTTGTAGAGCAATAGATAATAGAGCTGGTGGCTTTATGATTGCAGAGGTTGCTCGTTTATTACATGAGAACAAAGAAAAATTACCTTTTGGATTATACATCACTAATTCTGTACAAGAAGAAATAGGATTACGTGGCGCAGAAATGATTACGCATACAATTAAGCCAGATGTAGCTATAATTACAGATGTATGTCATGATACCACCACTCCTATGATTAACAAAGCTATACAAGGACATACCGAAATTGGCGCCGGACCTGTTATTTCTTATGCCCCAGCAGTACAAAATAAATTAAGAGAACGTATTATTGAAACTGCAGAAGAAAAGAAAATTCCTTTTCAAAGAATGGCAGCTTCTAGATCTACAGGAACAGATACAGATGCTTTTGCATATAGTAATGGCGGTGTGGCTTCCGCACTAATTTCTTTACCATTACGTTACATGCATACTACCGTTGAAACAGTACACCAGGATGATGTAGAAAATGTTATTAAACTTATTTACGAAACACTACTAACTATAAAAGAAGGAGAAACTTTTAGTTATTTTGAGTAAAACTTTAGATCCCTCTTTAACCAGAGGGATTTTTTTAATATGGATGAGTTAATTGATATTCTAGATGCTAATGCAAACTTAACTGGTGAAACAGTAATGAAGTCAACTGCACATGAAAAAGGACTTTTTCATCAAACTGTACATATTTGGTTTTATACTAAAAAAGGAGAAATTTTATTACAACAACGCGGAAAAAACAAAAAAACCTTTCCTCTACTTTGGGATGTTTCTGTTGCCGGCCATATTGGAGCTGGAGAACCCATAGAAATTTCTGCCCTTAGAGAAATTGAAGAAGAAATTGGTCTACAAATTTCCCAACAAGAATTGCATAAAATTGGTGTTTTTAAATCCATTCAAAAACACAGTAACACGCTTATAGACTGTGAGTTTCATCATACTTTTATAACGGAACTAAAAGTCCCTTTACATCGTTTAAAAAAACAGGAAAGTGAAGTGGAGAACTTAAAACTTATTGCAATTAATCTACTAAAAAGCGAACTAACAGATAAAGAAAACAATAGCTATGTGCCGCATAAAGCGCCCTATTATGAAGTCATTTTAAAAAAAATACTTGAAAAAATAAATGCACAACCTAATCCATAAATAAAACACACTAAAAACCGCTTTCTTCTACCATTTTTACCACACCAACAGTCAAAATTAAATTAGCAAAACGACGCTGCTCTCCTGTTTGTATGATTAAAGTTGTATTTTGATTTCCAATTTGGTCGTAAAAAACCTATCTCTCCATTTCACCCCAAGTAACATCTCCAAACAATTCTTTATAAACATCATGTATTTTTCTCATTCGCTTCTGCAGGTTTTTTAACCATAGCTTCTTCTTCTGTTAAATCTCAAATATTTTGATTGCTTTCAATCCCTTATCCGTTTCATATTTTACTAATTCATTTGCAGTATCTGCAATTGAAAAATAATGAATAGCAACATTAGCGCCACTATCGATAAAATGCAATTTTAAAGAAGTTAGTTTAAGTGATTAATAAAATCTTCAATCTTATGTAAGCTGTATTCTTTTTGTGAGCCTTCTTCCATGTTTTTAACCACAAAAGAATTATTAGCTAATTCAGAATCTCCCAATAAAATTACAAAAGGCACTTTTCTATTATTAGCATATTTAAATTGCTTTTGCATTTTTGCGCTAGACGGATAAATATCTGCCTTAACACCCGACTTCCTGAGTTGCGTAATTAATTTTAGTGCTGCAAGAGCTTCTTTTTCTCCAAAATTTAAACAAAGAACATCTAAAGACTGTTTAATTGCCTCAGGAAAAAGATTTAATTCTTCTAACACCAAATAAATACGATCTAAACCAAAAGATATGCCAACACCACTAACATCTTTTAAACCAAAAACACCTGTAAGATCATCATAACGACCACCGCCACCAATAGAACCCATTTTAACACCTTCTGGAGCACTTACTTCAAAAATAGCTCCCGTATAGTAGTTAAGTCCGCGAGCTAAAGTAACGTCTATAGAAAGTGAAGCAGATTGCAATCCTAAAGCAGTAATAGATTCTATTATAAATGTTAGCTCCTCTACTCCTTTTGTGCCTTCTTCAGAATCTGATAATAACATTTTTAAACTCTGTAGTTGCTCCAAATTAGTTCCAGAAAGCGTAAATAAAGGTGCTGCTTTTTCTATAGAAGTTTCCGATATTCCTTTAGATAACATTTCTTTCTTTACACCCTCTTCTCCTATTTTATCTAGCTTATCTAATGCTACAGTAAAATCTATTAATAAATGCTTAGCCCCTATTACTTCTGCAATACCAGCTAATATTTTTCTATTATTTAGTTTAATATTTACGCCATTTAGGCCTAAATCCGTAAAAACAGCATCATACAATTGAATAAATTCTACTTCTTGTAAAAGAGAATTTGCTCCTACCACATCGGCATCGCACTGAAAAAATTCTCTAAACCTACCTTTTTGAGGACGGTCTGCCCTCCATACCGGTTGAATTTGATAGCGCTTAAAAGGAAAGTCTATTTCATTTTGATGCATTACCACATAGCGGGCAAAAGGCACTGTTAAATCATAACGCAACGCTTTTTCTGATATTTTTGGAGTAAGCGACTTGAATTCTTTAGAGCTGTACGTTACATCATCTACCTTACTAATAAAATCTCCCGAATTTAATATCTTAAAAATAAGACGATCCCCCTCATCACCATATTTACCCATTAAAGTACTAGAGTTTTCGAAAGAAGGGGTTTCTATTGGCTGAAAACCAAAAGTTTTAAAATGCTTCTTTACGGTATCAAAAATAAAATTACGTTTTGCAACTTCAGAAGGAGAAAAATCTCTTGTTCCTTTTGGTATGGATGGTTTTTGTGCCATTTTTATTTAAAATATAATAAGGTTTAAATTTTATTTTTGTTGGAGATTAGGTAGAATTCATAAATATAAAAAATCCTGAGACTTATATTTCGCTTCGCCTCCAGAATATTTCTACTTCTAAATATTAACTACCAATAACATTATCAAACCAATTATACAAATCGCCTTTTGTTATTACGGCTCCTTGTTTTATGATTTCAAACTTATCTAAATTTTTATCTTCTGTATATGCTTTAGATGCCGTTAAATAGTCTACAAAATCGGATTGCCAATTCTTTTTAAACCAAGAAAATCCTTCCTGGGTTGTTAAATCTATATTAGGGTTCCTAACTTTTACAGATATTAATTTCATTTCTTTCTCTTCTAGAGAAAATAAATGCATTTGGTTAGAAGAAATATTTTCTAAGTGGGTAACTTTAGACAAAACACCCTCCCAAATTAAATCGCTAAAAACATCTACTTCATCTTCTGCAACCTCTGGTGTATCCTCTTTTATTTTCTTCCATTCCTCTCCTGTTATAGATTGGGTAGCTAAAAAATTTACAAACTCAGGCTGTAACTCTTCTAATTGTTCTTTTGTTAATCTTGTATATTTCAAAGTAATTCCTTTTTTGATACTGCAAAAATAAAAAGACCGTACGATAAGTACGGCCTTTATAGTATAAAATATAATTAAATTATTTGCGCTTAGAAAATGTATCTAACACCAAATTGTCCTTGCCATCTAGAGTCTAAACTAGCATCGTAACCAAAAGTTTCTGTTAACTCTGGGTTAAAAGTATAGGTTGGTACATTTGTATTAACATCAACAGATACCGATAAAGGATTTAAGTTGTTTGCCTGCTGAATAAGTCCCCAATTTGAATTTAATAAGTTTCCAAAATTCAACACATCAAAACTTAATTGAATGGTGTGTGTTTTTCCAGCTACATTAAAATTGTAATCCTGTAAAATTTTAATATCCCACTTACCTCTCCATGGAGCTAAAGCACCGTAACGCTCAGAATACGAACCTCTATTATCACTTAAGTAATTGTCTTGCTGAATGTAAGCCTCAAAAGCCTCTGCTTGTCCTGCTCCAGAAAATTGCATTTGTTGCACTTCTGATGCTGTTGGGATATATAATAAATCGTTATTCTGAAAAGAACTATCATTATTTATGTTCCCCGCATAGGTATAATTAAACCTTCCTCCTTGTGCATACTCAAAGAAAGTAGAAATGGTAGTTGCCCATTTATCATTAGTACCATATACAAATTGCTTAGAACCTACACCTATAAAACGATGCGTATCTCCGTACTTAGAAAAAGCTAAAACATCTGCATTAGCATCTCCTAAATTGGGGTTAAAATCAAAAGCATCTCCCGTAATTTCAGCTTCTATAGAGTTTATATCTTTCGCATTTAAATAGCTATATGCTAAACTAGCATACAAACCATTATCAAAATTCTTTTGCGCTTTTAAAGATACATTCCAGATTCTACCTTTATCAGAATTTGTAAAAACATACGCACTTGTTGGCCCTCCAAATGCATTAGTAGAAACATCACTTGCTTGGTATATTGGACGATTATCTCCTGGTGCATTTAAAGTTCCTGAAGGATCAGCATAAGCCCAGTTTTGTACATGCGCAGCGTTTAAATCTTTAGTATAAGCTACATCTGCCGTAACTACCAAACCATTTTCAAAAGCTTGATCCATTCCTATGTTAGTTCTCCAAACTTGAGGCCATTTAAAATCTGGATCTACAGCTTGGTAGAAGAAAAAGTCTACTCCTTGTACTTGGTTACCCATCCATACAAAAGGCAATTTCCCTGTAAAAACTCCTGTACCACCACGCAATTGTGTCGTATTATCTCCTTTTACATCCCAATTAAAACCAACTCTTGGTGAAATTAACCAATCATTACTTGGCAATTGCTCAGAGTCTATAGTTGTTGGTTCTCCTGTATTTGGATTAAAATAAACATTATCTGGTTGATAGGTTCCTTTTCTATCTATATTCTCTGTAATCTTATCTTTAGTATCAAAGTATAATGGTTTATCAAAACGCACACCATAGGTTAATTTAAAATCATCTGTAGCACTCCATTCGTCTTGTACATAAAAAGATAATTGACCGACATTAGTTTCTGCTAAAGACCATTTTCCTGGCTCACCATCTTCAAAATTATTATTGTCATTAAATGTTGCTTGCGCACTTGCTAATGCACCAGCATAATTATTTGCATCAAAATCTGCAATATCAACACTTCCAAACAAATCAAAACCATAAGCAGTTAAGTTGAAAGAATTGTCAAATTGAAATTTTTCAAAAGAAAAACCTATAGTATAGGTATGATTACCTTTAAAGATATTCATATTATTAGTTAACTGAAAAACTTTCTGGTCTAACCTATTATGAATTGAAAAAGGCTCATGTCCTGCAATAATATAATTAACACCATCTTTTGTAATATTAATTGAAGGAGCTGGAGCAGATAAAGGATTTCTAAAATCATCAAAATGAGTGTATCCAACCTGTAATTTATTTGTTACTTCATCGCTCAATGTTGAATTAAGCTCTAATTGCACAGAGTTTAGTTTATTGTTTATTTGATATCCAGTATTCTGAAATTGTAAAGTAGTAAAACTAGGCTCTCTTGCTGTTATTGCTGTTGGATGTGCTGGTTGTTCCTTTGAAGCATTTAAAAAATTATAAATAAGAGCCAATCTATTTTTATCATTAATATTCCAATCTAATTTAAAAATACCTTTAGTAGATTCTGATGCGTATGTAAATCCTTCATATGCCCCAGTATCATAACCAATTCCTGCTAAACCTGACTGAACCGCTAACAAATCGCTTTCTAAAACTCTAGATTCATTAATAGCTCCTGATCCAGTATTAGGCACCCAACCATTAGAACCCAAATCATCTCTTTCATCTTTTTCAAAATTTGCAAAAAAGAAAAGCTTATCTTTTACAATAGGTCCTCCAATACTAACTCCATATTGACTCTGATTTAAGTCTGGTTTAGTTACGTCTTCTCCTTTAATTTTACCACCAGTTAAAGCCTCACTTCTTGTAAAACCATAAACAGTTCCATGAAATTCGTTTGTTCCACTTTTAGTTACTGCATTTACTGTAGCACCTGTAAATCCTGATTGCGTGACATCATAAGGCGCAGTAGATACTTGAATTTGTTCAATAGCATCTAGAGAGATTGGCTGAGCTCCCGACTGACCTCCAGGCGTTGGTGAATCTAACCCAAATGGGTTATTAAAAATAGCCCCGTCTAAAGAAAAATTATTGTATTGATCATTACGTCCTCCAAAAGAGTTTCCACTTGCTGTAGGCTCTAATCTAGTAAAATCTTGTGCAGAACGTGAAATAGTAGGCAAACGTGTTAATTCTCTACGACCCACACTCGTTTCTGCCCCTGTACGATCACTACCAAATGTGCCGCCGCGATCAGATATTACTACAACTTCATCTAAAGATTCTGCTGCATTAGATAATTTAGCATCTACATTAAAAGTTTTTCCTAAACTTAAATAAATATTTTCTTGCTCAAAATCTTGAAAACCAATATATGATATTGTTAAGCTATAAGGTCCTCCTACTCTAAGGTTAAGTAAGTTATAACGACCGTCTTCATTACTAATTGAACCATATTTAGTTCCTGTGGGTGTATGAACAGCAACTATATTAGCACCAAGTAAAGGTACTCCTTCATTATCTAATACACTACCTCTAATATTTGAAGTAGTAACTTGCGCAATTACAGAAGTAAATGCAAATACCAGCAATAAAGCTGAAAGCATCAGTTTTTTCATAAAATATATTTTTGAGTCACGCAAATTTAACCCAAAAAAAAGAGCTATGCGCGCATAGCTCTTAAAATTATTAACGCTTTGTTAACTTTATTTATTCTCAGCAACAACTTCAAAAGGAAATTCTACAATTACCTCTCTATGTAATCTAATCTGAGCATTGTATGGTCCAGTTCTTTTTACAGAACCTCCATTAATACTAATGTACTTTTTCTCTATTGTTTGACCTTCTTTTTCTAAAGCTGCAGCTAAATCTATAGTAGTAACAGATCCAAATAATTTGTCTCCTGCACCAGTTTTAGCAGCAATTTTTAATTCTAGTCCTTTAAGAGTTTCTGCAGTTTTATTTGCTGCTTCTACAATTTTCTTTTCTTTATGTGCTCTTTGCTTTAAATTTTCTGCTAAAACTTTTTTAGCTGAAGTTGTAGCTAGAGCAGCTAAACCTTGAGGGATAAGAAAATTTCTTCCATATCCGTTCTTTACGTTAACTACGTCGTCTTTAAAACCTAAGTTTTGTACGTCTTCCTTTAATATTAGTTCCATGGTTCTTTTTCTTTATTATTTTAATAAATCACCAACGTAAGGCATTAATGCAATATGACGTGCTCTTTTAACAGCCTGCGCCACTTTTCTTTGATACTTTAAAGAAGTACCTGTAAGTCTTCTTGGAAGTAATTTACCTTGCTCGTTTACTAATTTCATTAAGAAATCTGCATCTTTATAATCTATATATTTGATACCTGATTTCTTAAAACGACAATACTTTTTACGTGTATTGGTTTCAATATTAAGTGGAGTTAAATATCTAATTTCTCCATCTTTTTTTCCTTTTGCCTGTTGTTCTATAGATGCCATAGTCCTTACGCTTTAGTAGTTTTATTTCTTGTTCTTCTTTTTTCTGCCCACGCAATTGCATGTTTGTCTAACTTAACCGTTAAGAAACGCATAACACGCTCGTCACGTCTAAATTCTTGCTCGTAAGGAGTAACTATATCTCCTTCTCCTGAAAATTCAAACAAGTGATAAAAACCACTCTTTTTGTGTTGAATAGGGTAAGCTAATTTCTTTAGCCCCCAATTTTCTTTGGCTACCATTTTGGCACCATTCTTAATTAAGAAATCTTCAAATTTCTTAACTGTTTCCTCTATCTGCGTATCAGATAGAACGGGATTCAAAATGAAAACAGTTTCGTAATGATTCATAATACTTTATTTTTTAAGGTCTGCAAAAGTAGGAATATTATTTTATATATCACATAAAATAATATTATTTACGTTTTATTACACGAAAACGGAAAATTCATCGTTATAACTAGGAAGCTTTAAAATTTAAATTAACCAAATCTTTAATATATGATCATTGCTAATTACACAATAAACAATGCATTGTTTACATCTTTTGTTGCAATTCATCTTGTTTTTTCTGTTCTTTGTCGATGATTTAACCCCACAAATCAGCCGTTTTATGAAATTAAGAAGTATTATTGTAGACGACTCCTCTATGCAGAGGATGGCAGTTGCCAAATTGGTAAACAACCATCCCAACCTAGCATTAGTAGCCGAATACAGCAACGCAATTGAGGCTAAGAATGGTATTAAAAACAACGAGATAGATTTAATTTTTCTTGATGTTGAGATGCCTATCATTACTGGGTTCGACCTACTCGAGTCCCTAGATAACAGTCCTCAGGTAATATTAATTACCGGAAAACCAGATTATGCCTTAAAAGCATTTGACTACGATGTAACAGATTATTTACACAAGCCAATTACTATGGCTCGTTTTGATGCTTCTGTTAAAAGAGCCGTAGCAAAGTTTGAACAAGCTAACAAAGTTCATGAAGATGAAGAGCATATTTTTGTTAAAAGTAATCTTAAAAAGAGAAAAGTTATACTTAATGACATTAAGTGGATTGAAGCTCTTGGTGACTACATAAAATTAGTTACAGATGAAGCAAATATCGTAATCTTATCAACAATGAAATCTTTTGAAAAGCAATTGCCAGAAGAAAAATTTCTTAGAATTCACAAATCCTACATTGTGAATTTAGAAAAAGTTGAAAAGTTCAATAGCAAAAATGTTGAAGTTAGCGGTAGATCTATACCATTAAGTAGAAACAAGAAAACAGAACTAGCAGAAGCGCTTAGTAACGTTTAACTTATATGTGATCTACATTGTAGATTACTCTTACACTTCTAAAGTGTGCAATAGCATTAAAAGATTTTTCAACTCTTTTAATGCTATTTTTTGTTTTACCCAAATGTGCTTCTTTATTAATCTTTATCGTTATATGTTTTATATACTGATTACGGATTCTTGCCACAGGCGGATATTCTGGTCCTAATACATTCTCTCCAAATATATTTCTTACCCCTTTACCAAACCATTCTGCAGCTTCATTTAACTTATTATAATCTTTGTGCTTAAATGTTATTTTTAGAATCCTATTTAAAGGCGGATATTTAAATTGCCTACGCTCATATAATTGTTCTTTGTACATTCCTTCATAATCATGTACAGAAACTTGTTTTAGTATTTGATGGTACGGATTATAGGTTTGTATTAGCACCTCTCCTCTTTTTTTAGTTCTCCCCGCCCTACCTGCAACTTGTGTTAATAATTGAAAAGTTCTTTCGTGCGCTCTATAATCTGGGAAATTTAGCAACGAATCTGCACTCATAATCCCAACTAGGCTTACATTTCTAAAATCTAATCCTTTTGTTAGCATTTGGGTACCTACTAAAATATCTATCTCTTGTTGCTCAAAAGCAGTAATTATTTTTTCATAACCATATTTACCTCTGGTGGTATCCAAATCCATTCTACCAACCTTAGTCTCTGGAAAAAGTTCTCGCAATTCTTTTTCTACTTGCTCTGTTCCAAAACCTTTAGTATCTAACTTAGCACTACCACAGGCTTGGCAACTTTTTTGCAGTGGAATATAATAACTACAGTAATGACAACGTAATTGTTTTTTATGTTGATGATAGGTTAAACTAACATCGCAATTAGGACACTGCGGACTATGACCACAAGTAGCACATTCTAATATAGGAGCATATCCTCTTCTATTTTGAAAAAGAATAACTTGCTCTCCTAAATCTAATGTCTCCGTAATCTTTTCTAATAAACGTTCCGAAAAGTGACCTTTCATTTTTCGTTTTCGGCTTTCTTCTTTTATATCTACCAGTTCAATTTCTGGCATTAATACATTTCCAAAACGCTTATTTATTTCTGCATATCCATATTTACCATTTAGAGCATTAAAATAACTTTCTATACTTGGAGTGGCAGAACCAAGGAGAATATCTGCTTTATGCAGTTTCCCTAATACTATTGCCGTATCTCTTGCATGGTATCTTGGTGCCGGGTCAAATTGTTTAAAAGAACTTTCATGTTCTTCATCTATAATTACTAAACCTAAATTACTAAATGGCAAAAACAAAGAAGACCTTGCCCCTATTACTACTTGTGCTTTAGATTTTTGCGTTAATACATTATTCCAAACCTCTACTCGTTCATGAATACTGTATTTAGAATGATAAACCGAAACCTGCCCTCCAAAGTAATTTTGAAGTCTGCCAATTAACTGCGTAGTAAGTGCTATTTCTGGAAGAAGATATAAGGCTTGTTTCCCCTCTTCTACACATTTTTGAATCAGTTTTACATAAACCTCCGTCTTACCAGAAGAAGTAACTCCTTTTAACAAAGTAACTTTCTCTTGAGCAAAAGATACAGTTATACTTTCTATTGCAGTATTCTGAAATTCATTTAATTTTTTTAAAGTAGATTGTTCTGTATCTGAATTAAAGGAAACTCTATCAGTCTGAATTTTATACTCTTTTAGTATTCCCTTTTTGACTAAAGATTTTATTATAGCATTAGAACTTCCGCTACGCTCTACTAAATCAGAAACTTTTATGGGTTTTCTTGTAGATGCTTGTAATTGAAATAAAGATAATACTACCTGGCTTTGTTTTGGTGCCCTTGTTAAGGATTCTAATAATTTTATTAATGCTTCTTCTGTAGTATATGCTTCTCCTAAAGCTACATAAGAAACTAGTTTTGGTTTGTATTGCGCATATATTTCTTCTTTTAAAAGAATAACTTCTTTTGCTAGCAATCTATTTAATATTGGAAGTATATTTTTACGTTCTACAATTGCAGCTACCTCATGTACTTTTAAAATGGGTTGGTGCTCTAACGCTTCAAATACTAAAAATTCATCATCCTTTAAATCTGCATCCTTAACATCTGTATTTTCATTTTTTAAAATAAGGGTTTCACTTTCTAATAAAAAAGCACTTGGAACAGCACTCCTAAAAACCTCACCAATAGTACACATGTAATAATCTGCCAACCACTCCCAATGTTTAATCTGAAAAGCATTAACTAAAGGTTCATCTTCTAAAATTTGATGTATTTCTTTAGCCTCATAAACTGTAGGTGCTGTAGCATGTATATTATGTACTAAAGCGGTGTATATTTTAGATTTTCCAAATGGTACTGCCACACGCATACCCGCTTGTAATATCTGAGCTTCTTCTGCGGAGATACTATAAGTAAATAGCCTTTCTAAAGGTATAGGTAATATTACATCAATAAAATAACTCATTTATTATTCCTCTACACGTACCCAAGTTTGGGTTCTATATATAAAAGCTAAATAACCTCTTACTTTTAATTCATTTTCATTATCTGGGTTTAACCATATTTTGCAGCGAAACGTCATTGCTTGCTCTGGGTCAAAAAGTGTTTTTCCTTTCCACTCCCCATCTTCATTTTCTTCGGCAGCATCAATAATAGTCATTCCTAAAACTGGCTTATCTTTTAAATCTCCTTCGCACTTACCGCAAAGCATATTTTCTTTTCCAGGTTCTAAAACTTTTATCAAACGACCATACATAAGGCCATCTTTCTTATAAATATCTATAACTCCTTTTGGCAAGCCTGTTCTGTCATCTATTGTTTTCCATTTTCCAAAAACGCTCTGAGACTGACTTAAATTAACTACTAATAAAAATAATACAATTATTATCTCTTTACTAAACTTAATCATTCTTATTAGATATTTTTCTCAGGGAATTTAAAGAAGCGTTTAGCTCAAACCCAAGTAGCAATATATTAGAATTTAACCAGATATACACCATTAAAATTAACAATCCTCCTAATGCTCCATACAACTCGTTATATCTTGCAAATTTTTCTACATAAACTCCAAATAAATAAGATGTTACCATAAAAAGCAACGTAGTCATTAAAGCTCCTAAGGAAAAAAATCTTGCTTTCTTACCTTCTGCTGTTCCAAAATAATATAAAATTGCGGTGGTAAAATAAGATAATATAATAAAGAACAATACTTTTCCTATTTGCGCTCCAACTATATCATTATTTGTTAAATCATATCCTCGCGTTTTTGCTGCCCACTCACTTAAATAATCAATTATATAAAACTCAAAATATACATATGCAACAGCCCCTATTATAAGCAATAATGACAAAAGTAAGCCCACCAGTAGTGCATAAGCATACTGCCTAAAAAAATTACGCGTTAAGTTTATATGATATGAATTTTCAAAACCTCCAAAAATAGCATTTACACCATTTGCCATTAAAAATATAGATATTAAAAATGCAGAAGAACGAATACCTCCTTGTTTCTGGTCTTTTATTTGTTGGTAAATATCTCCAAAATAATCACTCGTAGCTGATGGTAAAAAGGATTCTAAAAAAATTAAAAATTGCGCATCAAAATTTTCATTACCCACGCTTGCATATGGTATAATCCAAGGCACAAGGGTTAACAGAAAAATTAATAAAGGAAATAGAGCCATAAATAAGCTAAAAGCAATAGAACTAGCTCTTGTAGACAATGCTCCTTGCCCCACACCTACTACATACATTTCTATTAAATCATAACTAGAAAGCCCTCTAAATCCAGGTAATTTTATTTTTTTTAATAGAGAAACCACTGTATTTACAACAGGTATTTTATTAAGTTTTTCCTCTATTTCTTTTGACATTTATACTGCTTTAAGACTCAAATCCATATTATAAACTGAATGTGTTAATGCTCCCGAAGAAATATAATTTACACCGCATTCTGCATACTGTCTTATAGTTTTCTCATTTATACCTCCAGAGGATTCTGTTAAACAAGTATCTCCAATTAATTTTACAGCAGTGCGCGTATCTTCATAATTAAAATTATCTATAAGAATACGATATACTCCTTCTGTTTTTAATATTTCTTTAATCTCATTTAAATCTCTTGCTTCTACAATTATTTTTAAATCTTTATTATTCTCCTTTAAATATTGTTTTGTTTTTTCAATAGCTTGTGTAAGGCCTCCACAAAAATCTATATGATTATCTTTTAGCATAATCATATCATACAAAGCAAATCTATGGTTTTCTCCACCTCCTATTTTAACTGCCCATTTTTCTAATGCTCTTATTCCTGGGGTAGTTTTTCTTGTGTCTAATATCTTAGTACCTGTACCTTCTAATAATTTTACAAAGAAATTTGTTTTAGTTGCAATAGCGCTCATACGTTGCATTGCATTTAAAACCAATCTTTCTGCCTTTAATATACTTTGCGAACTACCTTCTACATAAAAAACAATATCTCCGTACTTTACAGCAGCGCCATCTTCAAGAAGCGTTTCTATTTTTAAGCTAGAATCTACATAATTAAAAACTTGCTTTGCAAACGCTACGCCAGCAATTATACCATCATCTTTTACTAAAAGCTTTGCTTTTCCAGTTGCTGTTTCTGGAATACACGCTAGAGAACTATGATCCCCATCTCCTATATCTTCTCTAATAGCATTTTTTATTATTCCGTCTATCTCTATCTTAAATTGTATTTCTGAAATCATTAATTTTATATTGCTTTATGCTAAAATACTAAAAACATACTCTATTTAATCCCCGCTTTGTATTTAATTATTGGATGTATACTCAGAAATAATAAGAGCATATTATTTTTCTATAGCCAGTTCCTTAACGCAAAGATATTGCCAAAATAATTTAACTTTGAGGCATGACTATAAAATTAATAGCTATAGGGAAAACGGATAGCAAACAACTACAAGAATTAATAAATATTTACACCAAACGCTTACAACACTATATAAAGTTCTCTTTAGACATTATCCCCGATATAAAAAATGTGAAGAATTTATCCGAAAAGCAGCAAAAAGAAAAAGAAGGAGAACTTATTTTAAAAAAAATAATCCCTACCGATGTTTTAGTATTGTTAGATGAAAATGGAAAGCAATTTTCTTCTGTAGATTTCTCTAATTATCTACAAAAAAAGATGAATGCAGGTAATAAACAATTAGTATTTGTAATTGGTGGTCCTTATGGTTTTAGCGATAATATTTATAAAGCAGCAAAAGGAAAAATTAGTTTATCAAAAATGACATTCTCTCACCAAATGGTTCGCTTATTTATGGTAGAACAAATTTACAGAGGATTCACTATTTTAAAAAATGAACCATATCATCACAGATAAATTTTAAGCTTTTTTTAGAGCTTTTACCATAAACTCTGATACTTGCTCTACCCCATCTAATTCTTCTACCACAAATTTTATAATCTCTTTTTGTCTTTCTGGGTTTTTCTCTACTTTAAGTACATATTGATGGTCTTTAATATTTTTTACATGGTTAGAGAATGCATGAGATTGATGCCAAGCAATTTCTTCTAGCTTTTTGTTCTGTTTTACTATTCTATTAATTATAGGATTTACAATAAATATAATTTCTATTAAAACAATTAGAACAGAAAGTATTGCCAAGTACTTTTCTAAAATCATCATATTACTTATATCTTTCTCTGATTCTTTCTGGAATTGCCAAACAATTTTATCCATTAAAGTCACAAACTGTTTTTCGTTATATTTTAAATCACTAAGAGAAACATCTTCTAAATTTTGCACATTGTCTAAGGCGTTTAAAATCCCATTAAAATAAGGACGCAGCATTGCAAAATTCATTCTAATATCTTCATTTTTTAAAGGAAATATTCCAATTTTCTCATTTCCTTCTTGCAAATCTCTATCTACCCTTCTCAAAGAGGCAAGTGCAGATTTTAATTCCCCGTACTCGCATTTTTCTCCATACCTGCAATTGTAAAATTCTTTTACCACTTTTTGAGAAAGCATACGCTGCCTACCTGCAATGTTTATTACCACAGCATCGGAACTTTGTTTTGCCAATGAATATTGCACAATAGTTTGCGTACCTATAGTAAGTAATATAATAGTAAGTACTAAAAGGTAATATGCATTAAAACCTTTTCTAAAGTTCTTTTTAAAAAAACTTTTTACTATTTCTGGAATCATCTTCATTATAATACATAAGATTTTTCTCACAATTTATAATGATGAAAGACCACACGCAATTAAATGTTGTGTAAATAACTTTTTACAGAGTGTAGATGCATTTTAGTGATTAAAAAACAAAAAAAATCTAGGCTATTTACATAACCTAGATTTTTAATTTATTTACAAGATTTTATAGCCTACTAATACAGTACTCTAAATTTTATAGTATTTTCAACCTTTTTAAGGGCTTTTAACACCTCTTTATCATAATCTTTATCTAAGTCTGATATTACATAACCTACTTCACTATCTGTAGATAGGTATTGAGCCGATATATTCATTTCATACTTAGCTAAAACTTCATTTATTTTTGCCATTATGCCTGGTACATTTTTATGTATGTGCAAAAATCTATGTGCTTTATTTTGCTTTGGAAGTCTTATATTAGGAAAGTTAACAGCATCTACTGTATTTCCTGAATTTATATAATCCATTATTTTATTAGGTACAAAATCAGCAATATCTCTTTGCGCTTCTTCAGTGCTTCCTCCAACGTGCGGTGTTAAAATTACATTTGGCAATCCTTGTAGTTGAGACATAAATTCTCCATTAGCTCTAGGCTCTTCAGGATAAACATCTACGGCAGCACCACCTAGTTTACCACTTTTTAAAGCTGCAACTAAAGCTTCAATATCTACTACAAAACCTCTGGAAAGGTTTATTAACATTGCTCCTTTTTTCATTCGGTTAATTTCTCTTTCCCCAATGAAATTCTTGTTCGCTTTATTATCATCTATATGCAATGTAACAACATCTGAAACAGATAGTAAATCTTCAAGAGTATTACATTTTACAGCATTACCTAATGCTAATTTATCATCAACATCATAATAATACACACGCATACCAATAGCTTCTGCTAATACAGAGAGTTGTTTTCCTATATTACCATAACCAACAATTCCTAAGTTTTTACCTCTAACTTCTCTAGAATTTGCTGCTGTTTTATTCCATTGCCCAGAATGTATTTCTGAACTACGTTGAAAAACAGAACGCATTAACATAATTATTTGACCTATTGCTAATTCTACTACAGAACGCGTATTACTATAAGGAGCATTAAATACTACAACACCTTTATTTTTACAATAAGATAAATCTATTTGTGTGGTTCCTATACAGAAAGCTCCAACTACTAATAATTTATCTGCTGCATCTAAAACTTTCTTAGTTACCTGTGTTTTAGATCGTATTCCTAAAACATGAACACCTTTTATTTTTTCTATTAGCTCTTCTTCTGGAATACTATGCTTCACCAGCTCTACAGAAAAACCTTCTTCAGAAAGATTTTCAAATGCATCTGGATGCACATTTTCTAATAATAAAATTTTAATTCTATTCTTTGGATATGATATATTTCTTGGCAAATCGTTCACAAATAAAAATTCATCTAGGTTAGGTGTAATATAATCAGCTTTGTTTGCTGCTTTTTCTCTATGCACATTTTCTGTATAAGCAAAAAACTTATCTGCTATACCAGCTTCGCGCATTACATAATCACTATAGCCATCTCCAATAACTTGAACTTCTCCGTCCAAGTTCATATTCTTTAGGCATTCTATTTTCCCATTGTGTTGTGATAATACATTATCATTATCAAAACCAATTATTTCTCCTTTTTCATTAAATTCAAAAGTATTAGCATATACTCTATCTTTAGGAATATTATATTCTTCTACAATAGGAACTATAAATTCTTTAAAACCACAGGATATTACATAAATATCATCCGAGAATTTTTCAAAAAACTCTTTATTGGACTCTATGGATTTGGAAATTTTTTGCCTTAACTCTGTTACCAAAGGCTCTAAATCATCTTTATGCGCATTTAAAAGCTTAATTCTACGCTCTAAAGACTCGGTGAAAGATATATCACCGTCTATCCCTAAATTAGTTATTTTCTGTATTTCCTCAATAATTTCTTCGCGATTAGAGCGCCCCTCTAATGTCATTTCTGCCAGAACGTCTAATGCTTCTACTCTTGTTAAGGTACTATCAAAATCGAAAACGTATTTCCTTCCCACAGTAATTGATTTTTTTTTAAAAAAAATTAAGCCGTAAAAATAAAACTTATTTCTATCTGATAATAGCCGAAAAGGCAAATAAAACAAAATGATTACAATTTGATGTTATTTACACATGAAAACAGACAAATAGTAATAAAAAGAAAACCTACATAGAAGATTAAAATTCTATCCACAAAATCATTTTACAAACTAATACTAGTGTAAGCTATACCTGTTAAAATTGCAAGACCAAAACTCACCAATGTTCCTATTAAAATATACTCTGTTAGTTTTCTATTATTGCTTTCTTTTAAATCATTAAAACGAAAAACAGATTTTGCTGCAATTAACAATCCTATTCCTTCCCACCTACCTAAAACTATAAATATTAAAACAAATAGGCGCTCTAAAATCCCTATATATTTACCCGCATTTGGGAGTGATTTATGGTCTGTTGGTATTTGATTAGACATTGCTTCTAAAAGTTTTCCCATTAGTATTGCTGATGGAAAAGTAACAAAAACTACTGCTGTTACTAAAGCCCAATTTAAATTTTCAAAAACAGTTATGGTATTCTCGTATAAATTTCCATAAAATGCACAGCAATACAATACTAAAATATGTAATAATTGGTCTATAAAAAATGGTATGCTTTTATTTTTAAAAAACGGTGTAATGTAAAGTTTTACTACATCTATAACTAAATGAGATCCCATAATTATTAGGGCTATTTTCCACATAGAAAAATCCCATAGAACTACCATGGTAATCAAAAAATGTAAAAAAACATGCAGGTACAAGTACTTAGAACCAGCTTTATTTGCTTCTTTATGTATTACCCATTTTGTAGGCTGTATAATAAAATCTCCAATTAAATGTGCTAAAAACAGTTTTATAAAAAATATCATTCTTTTATTTCTTTACTTAATTCTTGATAAAAATCTAACATATTTAAAACTAAATCTAATCTTGCTCTTTTATATCGCTGACTTACTGCAGACTGTTTTATTCCTAATTGTTTCGCAATTTCTTTTTGCGACACATTCGGATTATTAAGTACTATTGTTACAATTTCTGCAGAGACAACACTCCAATCGTTCATAAAATCTAAACCTAATTTTAATATCAAATTTAATATCTTATCATGATGTTTGTGTCCAGTTGCAATTTCTAAATTTAATTTAGAAGCTTTTAATGTATTAAACATTCTGCCAGAACGCTTATATGCCGTTCCATTAGATTCACTCACACTACTTCCAGCATAAGTTTCTAAGCCTATACCTATTGCCATTCTAACATCTAAATTCTTTACTTTTTTAATTTGCGCTTTTAAATGTATCGCAACTTTTAAAGCCTTATCTACAGGAAGTTTAACTTGAAATTCATCACCCCTATACACTTCCCAATCTAAAGGAGAAGTTCCTAGAGATTCTAAATAGTTTTTTAAAATAGGCATCCAATCCGAAGAGTTATAATTCTCTGAATTAACAATATCTCCTGTAATAACTGCAATCATAATATATAAGTTAAAACGCTAATATATAAAAATATAAGCAAAATAACTAATATTTGTCATTATAAGCTTTTTTAAAACCACCTTCTAACTTTAGAACAGTACATTTTATACGCTTTACCAAAATGATTTTGTAGAATTTCTTCTTCTGGAAAAATTTGAAATTTATTCATATAATGTACAAAACCAGCAATTAATAAAGAATTAAATGCATTACCAAGCCATAATCCAAAACCAACCAGCAAGAAAAGCATTGCTAAGTACATAGGGTTTCTAGAGTATTTATATAATCCATTAGTTACCAAATTAGAAACTTTATCTGGCTTCATGGGATCTACAGTTGTTTTTTCTTTATAAAATTGAATTACAGCCAAAAAACCAATACATAAAGATAACCCCAGCAAAAAATAAATTAAATACGTTTGTCTTAAAAAATTAAAATATCCAAAAGGTAAAACTTTTGCACAAAAGAACATTAGTAAAGCAAATAGTACTAATACAACTGCAGGAGGTAATTTTAATTTCATCTTATAAAATTACTATTTTTGATTTGCATAGAAGAAAGCAACCTATATTAAAAAATCATAAATGAAAATTGTATTTGCAACAAACAACCTTAATAAGTTAAAAGAAGTACAATTACTAGTTCCAAAGACTATTACACTACTTTCCCTAAAGGATATTAATTGCACCGAAGATATTGAGGAAACAGCAAACACCTTAGAAGGTAATGCTAAAATTAAAGCAGATTATATTTCAAACACATACAACTTACCTTGTTTTGCAGACGATACTGGGCTATTAGTTACTGCATTAAATGGGGAACCTGGTGTATACTCTGCAAGATATGCAGGAGCGCAAAAATCATCCGAAGATAATATGAACCTATTATTACAAAAACTAAGTAATAAAACAGATAGAACAGCCCATTTTAAGACCATAATTGCATTAAATTTAAACAATACGCAGACTTTTTTTAGTGGTATTGCAGAAGGAGAAATTACAAAAGAAAAACACGGAGAAAAAGGTTTTGGCTATGATCCTATTTTTAAACCAAACGGGTATAATAAAACTTTTGCGCAACTACCATTAGACACTAAAAATAAAATAAGCCACAGAGGCAAAGCAATACAACTGTTAATAAACCACTTAAACACTATTGCGTAATGACTAACAATAAACAAAAAAACGAAATGGTATCGGTATCTGTAGCATCAGAACGTGCCGAAGCAATTGGTGGTGTTCTTATTGCATTTTTTGCTGCTTTAATGGCAATTTCTCAAATGGTAAATGGCGAGCTTGAAGAAGAAATGATGATTGCTCATAACAAAGTGGTTAATTACTCTAGTTGGTACCAATCTAAAAGCATAAAACAAAGCCTAAAAGAAAGTGAACTAGACTATTTACAAGCTTTACTAAATACTGGTATTGTACAAGAAAATAAACAAGAATATCTTTTAATTAAAATTGAAGACACTAAAAGTAAAATAGAAAAATACCGCGCAGAAAAAAAAGAAATATTAATTGGATCTACTAACATAACCAAAGAAGAATGGGCTCAAGATTTAGATGGAAAAATGGGGGCAATTGTTGGAATAAAAGAATGGGAAAAATTAACCGATGATTATGATCTAGCTACCAAAAAATTTGACTTAGGAATGCTTTTTTTTCAAATAAGTATTGTTTTGGGAGCCGTTTGTATTATTATTTACGACAACCCTAAGTTGCAAAAAACATTTATTATCCTAATGGTATTGTTTGGCATTATAGGTACTATTCTTTCAATTTATGGATATTCAATAACACCATAAAACAAATAAATAAAACACATTTTCCTATTCTAATTAAATAGAGTACCTTTGCAGCTTTATTAAACGCCGCTGGTATAGCATGTGTTGCGCTGAGTCTAAATGGGTTACAAGTTAATCGCTCTATGCAACATTCATATTTGCGATTAACATTTTTAAACATTATGACAAAATTTACAGATTTAGGACTGGATCAGTCCTTAATAGACGCTGTTACAGATTTAGGTTTTGAGAAACCTTCCGAAGTACAAGAAAAAGCAATTCCAATTTTATTAGAAAGCGAAACTGATTTGGTTGCTCTTGCACAAACAGGTACTGGCAAAACTGCTGCTTTTGGTTTTCCACTAATCCAAAAAATTGATAGTGATAGTAGAACTACACAAGGATTAATCCTTTCTCCTACCAGAGAGCTTTGTTTGCAAATTACAAACGAATTAAAATTATATTCTAAATACGAGAAAAATGTAAACGTTGTTGCCATTTACGGTGGTGCAAGTATTACAGACCAAGCCAGACAAATTAAAAGAGGTGCGCAGATTATTGTAGCAACTCCTGGTCGTATGAAAGATATGATAAGCCGTGGTTTAGTAAATATTACAAAAATAGATTACTGTGTTTTAGATGAAGCAGACGAAATGCTTAACATGGGATTCTTTGAAGATATAAAAGATATTCTTTCGGATACACCAGAGGAAAAATCTACATGGTTATTTTCTGCTACTATGCCTAGAGAAGTATCTACAATTGCTAAGAAATTTATGCATTCTCCAAAAGAGATTACGGTTGGTGCTAAAAACTCTGGAGCATCTACAGTACAACATGAGTACTACCAAGTAAGCGGTAGAGACCGCTACCCTGCATTAAAAAGACTAGCAGATACAAATCCTGGAATATTTTCTGTTGTTTTTTGTAGAACAAAAAGAGATACCCAACGTGTTGCAGAAATGCTAATTGAAGATGGTTACAATGCTGGGGCACTACACGGAGATTTAAGTCAAAACCAGAGAGATTTGGTTATGAACTCTTTTCGTAAAAAGCAAATTCAAATGCTAGTTGCTACAGATGTTGCTGCTCGTGGTATTGATGTAGATGATATTACACATGTAATTAACTTTCAATTACCAGATGAAATAGAAACCTATACGCACCGTAGTGGTCGTACTGGTAGAGCTGGTAAATCTGGAATTTCTATGGTTTTAGTAACCAGAAGCGAAACTCGCAAGATAAGAGCAATTGAAAATAAAATAAATCAGAAGTTTTTACTTAAAACGGTTCCAACAGGAAAAGATATTTGTGAAATACAATTACAGCACTTAGCAAATAAGATAAAAGACACAGAAATTAATGAAGAAATAGAAAGCCATTTACCTGCTATTAATGAAATTTTAGCAGATGTAGATCGCGAAGAACTTATTAAGAAAATTGTTTCTGCAGAATTTACACGATTCTTTAACTACTACAACAAAGCCAAAGATTTAAATTCTGGTGGAGATAGAAGAGACCGAAACGACAGAAGAGAAAAAGGCGAAGAAGCTCCTACAAGTGGCTCAGTACGTTACTTTATTAATGTTGGAGAAAAAGATGGTTACGATTGGATGTCTTTAAAAGATTTTATTCGTGACACAGTACAACTAGGAAAAGAAGATGTATTTAAAGTAGATTGTAAAGAAAGTTTTTCTTTCTTTAATACCGATGCTGCTGTTACAGAACAAATACTATCTACATTTACTGAATTTAAAGTAGATGGTCGTTTTGTAAATGTTGAAGTTTCTAAAAACCCTGGTGGTGGCGGAAGAAGAGGCGGCGGAAGAAGAAACGGAAGCAGTGGAGGTCGTGGAAGAGATAGAGACCGCGGAAGAGATGGCGGAAGAAGCAGAAGAAGAGACGGAAATTCTTCGCAAGGTGGCGGAGGAACTTTCTCTGGCAAACGTAGAAGTAAAAAAAGAAATACAGACTTCTTTTAGTTAAACCTATATTAAAAAATACGCTTCGGCGTATTTTTTTGTTTTGTTTGCATTTTTATTGGTGTATATTAGAATTATGGGAAAAAAATTACTCGTTATACTTTGCCTTATAAGCAGTGTTGTTTTTAGTCAAGAAAATATAGAAACCAAAGAAGAGACAAAAATAAGTGCAATAGTTATTAATGCACAAACAGACACTCCTATGGAAAGCGTGCATATTGTAAACCTTAATCAAGTAAAAGGAACCATTACTAATGAGAAAGGGGAATTTACATTAACTGCTGCAGTAAACGATACTTTATATTTTTCCTTTCTAGGATTTAAATCGCAAAAAATTAGAATTACTAATGATATGTTTAAGTTTAAGGATACCAAAATATCTTTAACAGAACTTGCGTATGCCTTAGAAGAAGTAATTGTAAGACCCTACCAGCTTACAGGTTACCTAGAGATAGATGTTAAAAACCTTCCTATAAACAATGCATACCAATATAGCATATCTGGCCTTTCTGTTGGTTACGAAGCTGGCAATAAAAACCCAAGTGCGGTAACCAAAGTATTAGGTGCCATATTAAACCCCGCAGATTTACTTCGTAATTTATTTGGTAAAAAACCCAACCAAATGCGAAAACTAAGAAAAATTAAAGAAGATGACCAAATAAGAAATCTCCTTGCCTCCAAATTTGATAGAGAAACTTTGATAGAACTTCTACAAATAGAAAAAATGGATATTGAAGATATTCTAAATAACTGTAACTACTCTAAATCCTTTATCACAACAGCCAATGATTTACAAATATTAGATGCTATTAGTGGCTGTTATGAAGATTTTAAAGTTCTAAACAGAGGTAAAAAAAGATAAAAACCTTTACGTACTAAAAGGTCTTTATATTTAAAATAAAATCTTAAATTGCATTGTATATAAGCACTATTCCTTTATAATATGGGCAGACTTTTTTCACTTATACTACTTTGTACATTAGTTTTTTCCTGTAAAGAAAAAACCAAACAAGATACCGCTACCGTGTTGTACCAATGCCCTATGGATTGTGAAAATGACAAAACATATACAGAAAAAGGTAGCTGCCCTGTATGTAAAATGGATTTAAAAACACTAGGACATTCTGAGAGTTGTACGTGTGCATCTCATGAAGAAAAATGTAAATGCGAAAAAGGAAAATGCACCTGTGACAAATGCCCTGAGCATTCCTAAATAAGAACAATTTAGAACCTATTACGCTTCTAATTGCTCTTTTAAAGCTGCCAGACCTTCTTCAAAATCTTTTCCCACAGCTTTATCCATATTCATAAAAAGCATCATTATACTCACAGGAAATTTATTTTTACCAGAAAATCCCCAAGTAACTTTTGTGTTTTCTTCACCAGCTTCAGCAACAACAAAATAGCAATTTGAAATAGACTTCCATGGCTTTAAAAAACGAAGCTCTCCTTCTATTCTTTCTCCTTCTATTATTTTAGTTATTTCTTGCTCCCCTTCCCCTACTTCTTTATTACCATTCCAATAACTTACAGCTCCAACTTCCCCATCAGTTCCAGTAATTTTTTTCTCCATATTGGGGTCTTTTTTTGCCCACGGAGACCACTCTTGTTGTTTCTTTAAATATTTAAGGTGTTCAAAAACCTTTGCCTTTGGTTTATTTATTTCTATTGTTCTAAAAACATTATAGTTTTTTGGCGCAATAAGTCCTAAAACTAGTAATAGTAGTATAATACCTCCTAGAATGTAAAAAATAGTTGTCATAATACTTTAAGTTTAGTTATTTCTCTTAAATTTAATAAAAACTTAGCTTTTTTTAGAATATCTGTCTAATATAGCATCAATGCTTTTTATAGATTTCTTTGTCCAATCTAATTGTTTTTCTTGTTTCTCTTTATCCGTTAACTGCCAATTTAAATTACTCCTCTTAAGTTTATTAGTTAAACTTTGTAAAATTATTGCCGCAGAAACTGAAATGTTTAAACTTTCTGTAAAACCTACCATTGGTACTTTTAAATAGCCATCGGCATTTTCTATAACCTCATCACTTAATCCATCTCTTTCCGTTCCAAAAAAAAGAGCTACTTTATCCTTTAATTCAAAATCATCTAAATAACAAGAATCATTATGCGGTGTAGTTGCTATTATTTTATACCCTTTTTTACGCAAACTCTCTATACAGTTTATAGTATCCTTGTATTCATATACATCTACCCAATTTTGCGCTCCCATAGAAATTTCTTCATCTAAACATTTAGCATTTCTTTTTTCTATAACATGGGCATCTTGTATTCCAAAAACTTCGCAACTACGTATTACAGCACTCATATTGTGTCTTTGAAAAACATCTTCAATAGCAACAGTTATATATTTTGTTCGTTCCTCTAATATTACTTTAAAACGTTTTGTACGTTCTGGAGTTATAATTTCTTCTAAATAAGCTAAAAGCTTTTCATCTATCATGCTACAATATAATAAAAAGTCTACTTTTATATTCATGAAAAAAAATATTGTTGTTCTTACCGGAGCCGGCATAAGTGCCGAAAGTGGTATAAAAACTTTTAGAGATGCAGATGGCTTATGGGAAGGGTATGATATTATGGAAGTAGCCTCTCCACAAGGGTTTAAAAACAACCCAACATTGGTGCTAGACTTTTATAACCAAAGAAGAAAGCAATTATCATCTGTAAAACCTAATGCAGCTCATTACGCCTTAACATCTTTACAAGATCATTTTAATGTAAACATTATAACACAAAATGTAGATAACCTTCATGAAAGTTCTGGAAGTAAACAAGTTATACATTTACACGGCGAATTACTAAAAGCTAGAAGTTCTATAGATAAAAACTTAATATTACCTTGGAACAAAAATATTGAAATAGGAAATTTATGTAGTAAAGGATCACAATTAAGACCACATATTGTATGGTTTGGAGAAGATGTTCCTATGATGGATAAAGCTATAGAAATCACCAAAAAGGCCAATGCTTTACTAATTATAGGAACTTCTATGCAAGTGTATCCTGCTGCAGGTTTAATAGATTATGCGCCTACAAATATTCCCATTTATTTTATAGATCCGTACCCTAAAATAACTAAAAACGATTATAATAATTTAACCATTATAGCTGAATCTGCTACAAAAGGAGTTCCTATAGCTGTAAATTCTTTAATTGATATAATGCTCTAGAACGCTTTGCCCAAGCAATAACAAGTTTCTTTTCTTTTTCTGTAAGCTTAGCCTTTTCATGCGTCCAAGTATATTCTTTTAAAGGCATTTTTCCTTCTTCTAAGGTTTCTATAACCTCCTCTAACTTATGGTCTTTTTTCTTGGTAGAATAAGATTCCCACTCCGAAAAATTTAAATGTTTTTTTCCATCCTTTACATGGTTTGCCATCCAAAAAGAAACTGGTGCTACGTTATTATACCATGGATAGTTGGTATTGTTACTATGACAGTCATAACAGGTTTGTTCTAACAGAACTTTTACATCCTGTGAAGGGTTTGTTTCAGAAATAAATAACTTAGCGTGATTACCGTGAGAGGTATTCTGAGAAGGTCTAAAAAACTGGATAGCAACAAAAGCAACCAGTAGGATAATTGCATTTTTTTTTAGTAATTTCATTTGGGGAAACAAATTTTTCTAAAATTACATTTTTTTCATGAATAAAGAAGACCTTTTTAAAGCTTTAGATTATGTAAATCATTCTAGAGATAAACGGCAAGAGATGTCCACCTTAATTTTAAACAATCCAGAATTAATTAAACCCTTGCTCTCTATAGCATTTACTGTAGATAACCCCATATCTTCTAAAGCCTGTTGGGTGTTAGAATTTACTGCAAAAGAAAAATTAGAATATATTTTTCCTTATTTAGATACTTTCACTGCCAATTTACATAAAGTACATTTAGACCCTTCTGTACGACCTATGGCCAAAATTTGCGAATACTTAACAAAGAATTACTTTCAAAAGAAGGATCCAAAGTGTATTAAAAATCTGACCGATAAGCATTTAGAAATTATCGCAAGTAATTGTTTTGATTGGCTAATTGGAGAACACAAAGTGGCTGCGCAAGCATATTCCATGACATCTTTACTATTACTAGGACGTAAGTATGATTGGATTTACCCAGAATTGCGTATGGTTCTAGAACAAAACTATTCAAATGGCAGTGCTGCCTATAAAGCAAGAGCAAGAATGACATTAGAAAAAATAAAATAAGTTTTTCTTATGACAGATAGTCAAAAAGCAACATCAGATTAAAGTTTTATAGACTTTTAAACTCCTTAACTTATAAGTATATTTGCCGCTTGTTAATTACTAATAAATTCATAAGCAAATGTCACTTACGCAACTAAATGCAATTTCTCCTATAGACGGAAGGTATAGTAGTAAAACCAATTCTTTATCTCCATTCTTTTCTGAAGAAGCACTAATTAAATACAGAGTACGAGTAGAAATTGAATATTTTATTGCTTTGTGTGAAATTCCATTACCACAATTAGTAGGGTTTAACGCTTCTAAATTTGACGCTTTAAGAGATATTTATAAAAATTTTGACGCTAAAGATGCGCAAGAAATAAAAGATATTGAAAAAGTTACTAATCATGATGTAAAAGCTGTTGAGTATTTTATAAAAAAAGCTTTTGATGCATTAGGATTAAGTGAACATAAAGAATTTATCCATTTTGGATTAACTTCTCAAGATATAAACAACACAGCAATACCTCTTTCTATAAAAGAAGCAATGAATGAGGTTTATGTTCCGCAATATCTAGAGGTGGTTACAAAACTAGAAGAACTGGTAAAAGAATGGGATGCTATTCCTTTATTAGCAAGAACACATGGGCAACCAGCTTCTCCTACTAGATTAGGAAAAGAAATTAATGTTTTTGTTACCCGTTTAAAAGAACAATTTAATTTATTAAATGATATTCCTAGTGCCGCAAAATTTGGTGGCGCCACAGGAAACTACAATGCACATTTAGTTGCGTATCCAAATACAGATTGGAAGGCTTTTGGAGAAAACTTTGTACATGATAAATTAGGATTACACCACTCCTTCCCTACTACACAAATTGAGCACTATGACCATATGGCTGCTTTATTTGATACTTTAAAAAGAATAAATACCATTCTATTAGATTTAGATAGAGATTTCTGGACCTATGTGTCTATGGATTATTTTAAACAAAAAATTAAAAAAGGAGAAGTTGGTTCTTCTGCTATGCCACATAAAGTAAACCCAATAGATTTTGAAAACTCAGAAGGAAATTTAGGAATTGCAAATGCTATTTTTGAGCATCTTTCTGCAAAACTTCCTGTTTCTAGATTACAAAGAGATTTAACAGATAGTACAGTTCTTAGAAACGTTGGTGTACCTTTTGCGCACACCTTAATTGCTTTTCAATCTACCTTAAAAGGATTAAACAAATTACTTTTAAACAAAGAAAAATTTGAGCAGGACTTAGAAAATAATTGGGCTGTTGTCGCAGAAGCTATTCAGACTATATTAAGAAGAGAAGCATATCCTAATCCTTATGAAGCTTTAAAAGGTTTAACTAGAACCAATGAGAAAATTACTAAAGACTCTATGGCAAACTTTATAGATTCTCTAGAAGTTTCCGATGCTATTAAAAAAGAATTAAAAGCAATTACTCCTAGTAATTACACTGGGATATAACATGAAATCTGGGCATTATTTAGTAATAATTGCTTTAGTATTTTATCTTATAGGACGTACTGTAAAAATTTTACATTGGGTATTCCTAAGTTTTATAATAGGAAGTCTTTTAATGAATATAGCCTATATTATATTTTTTATAGCTATAATTATTTTACTTCTTGAAGCTAAAAAGAAAAACTAAAAAAGACCGCAAGTTGCGGTCTTTTAAATTTTTAGAAATAAATTAATATTACTTATTAATTTGCACTTCGTGCGGGTAAGGAATTTCAATTTTAGCGTTGTCTAATGCTATTTTAGAACCCTCAATGGTTGCAAAATACACATCCCAGTAATCTTCTGGTTTACAGAAGGGACGTACTGCTAAGTTTACAGAACTATCTGCTAACTCTTCTACATTTACAGATGGTGCTGGGTCTTTTAATACTTTAGGGTTAGCTACTAACATTGCCAAAAGCACTTCTTTTGCTTTTTTCATATCTTCTCCGTAACCAATACCTACACTAGTATCTACTCTCATTTTACCTTCAGCAGTATAGTTAATAATATTACCGTTTGCCATTGCTCCGTTTGGTACAATTGCTAACTTATTTTGTGGTGTAATTAATTTAGTAGTAAATATCTCAATTTCTTTTACAGAACCCAAAACGCCTTGTGCTTCTACTAAATCCCCAATTTTATAAGGCTTAAAAATCATAAGTAAAACACCTCCCGCAAAATTAGATAATGAACCCTGTAACGCTAAACCTATTGCTAAACCAGCTGCTGCAATAATTGCCGCAAAACTTGTTGTTTCTACACCAAGTTTAGATATTACTATAATAATTAGGAATATCTTTAATGCCCAACCAATAAGGTTTAATAAAAATTTCTGTAAAGATTCGTCATAATTACTTTTAGACATACCTTTACGAGCAAGCTTTACAATTTTACTTATGACCCATGAACCAATTATATAAATAATAATTGCTCCTATAACTTTAGGGCCATACTCCGTTAAAAAATCCATTCCCTTGCCCATCAAAGAGCTTACATCTGTGTTCTCCATAATAATTTAAAAGTTTTTAGTGTTTAGTAATTGAGACACGAATATATATAGAAGGTCACTAATTCATACCTATTTTTTAAAATTTAATATTATTTTAATGCAAAAAATCCTGTTGTAACAAAACTCACTACAGGACTTTCTAACATTTAATTTAATCTCTTACTCTAAGAATTCTTTAAGTTTACTAAAACCTTCTCCGTTGTAATTAGATTTTTCCATAGCCTTTATTAATTCTACTAAATGCGCTGGATTCATATTATCTCCTAAAACTCTTATTAAAGCAAAACCTTTTTCATCATTATCCCCATAAATAACAACCTCATCTATAGCATCTTCATCTCCTAAATATTTAATTGTTGCTTTACCAAAACTAGTATTCATTTTCATTAACTCAGTAAATTTCTTATTTTTTAAAATAGCTTTAACCTGTGTTTTTTCAGCTACAAAATCTGCTTCATTTTCTCCCGATTTTTTAAAAGCCAAAATATTAAGTTTCTTTAAAGAACCTACAGCCTCTTTTTGACTAGCAGTTAAATTTGCTTCCTCTAAACGTAATATACTTGAAGGAACATCAAAAGAAATAAAATTAGGATTCTCAGAATTATCTACATAATATTCTTGTAAGCTTTGTGTTGATGAGCATGCGCCTACTAAAAGAAGTACTACAAAAGTTAAAATACTTTTTATTATTGTTGTCATTTTTTTATAATTAAAAAATGCTACTGAGAATATATATTCTCAGTAGCACGTTAATTCCTATTTTTTTCCTGCGTTGTTTAATTCTTTCGGGAGATTCATTTTATTAGTTATTGCTCCTATTTTATTTAAATCTATATTTCCGGTCATGGAAACCAGTACTGTTTCAAATTTTCTTCCATGCACATCTATATCCATATTCTTCATACCGGACACAAACATTAAAAGCTCTCTTACATGATCTTCATCTTTACCCTCTTTAATATAGAACTTTACGTTAACGTCCTTGTCTTTTACACGCATTAATTCTTCCATTGAAGATTTTCTTAAATACTTTTTTACTGTAGATGTCATATCTGCTGAGACAGATTTGTCTTCCGTAATAAAGACTTTTATACCTTTTATACCTTTGGCCACCTCTGCAAAATCTTGCGCTTCAGGGTCATCGGTCATACTTCCTATTTTGCTAACCAAATTTATCATTCCCTTATTTACAACTACAGTTCCTACTTTATCCATATTCTCATATTTATCGAACATAGATTGTGCTAAACCAAAAAACGGTACTAAAACGATTGCTACTACTAAACTAAATTTTCTCATGACTGCTTTGTTTTTATCCTACCCCCTACTTGATTAAAAGGGAAATTTATAGGATTGATTATTAAAAATTGATTGATGATATTAATTGTTCCTGAAAAATCAGGTATTTTCTAATTGTTCTTTTTACCTGCTTTATTTAGTTCTTGCGGTAAATTCATTTTATTAGTTAAAGAACCTATCTTGTTTAAATCTATATCGCCAGTTAAAGACAATAATACCGTTTCAAACTTTCTTCCATTCATTTCTATATCGGTATTATGTATCCCTGTAACAAACATTAAAAGTTCGCTTACATGATCGGCATCTTTACCTTCTTTAATATAAAACTTCACATTAGCATCCTTATCTTTTACACGCATAAGCTCTTCTAGCTTTGCGGTTTTTAAATAAGAATTCATAGACTTAAGCATATCTGCAGATATTGCTTTATCTTCTGTTATAAAAACTTTTAAATTTTTTAAACTTTTAGCTATATCCATAAAGTCTTGCGCTTCTGGATCATCCACCTCAACATCTATCTTACTTAGAAGATTAAACATACTTTTGTTTACGACTACAGCACTTACATTATCTAAATCTTCATATTTATCAAATAAAGATTGAGACATACCCACTAAAGGCATTAGTGCTATTACTGTTATAATTAAGAACTTTTTCATGATATTAATTTATTTTTTTTTTGTATAATTTTTGTTTTGTTTGTTCAAATTGATTTAAGTAAGCAACTTTTCGTGTTCCCTTACTAAAATTTTGTGCTAAAAGGTCTAATGCTTTTTTTGTTTCGTTATACGCATATTGAGCTTCCTCTTGTTCTGCTTGTTTTTCTTGGTATAAATTCCCAAAATAAAGACTAAAAACTATTGCTCCTACTGCAGCCACACTAAGCCACTTACTATAATTTTTGTTTACCTTTAATGGCAACTGCTTTGTAAACTGTTCTTCCTTTGCTGTAGAAAAGTATTGAAACATAGGTTTGTACTTCTCTAAATGCTTTGCCACATTATCTTGAGAAAAATAAGTACGTAATGTTTCTTCTTCGGCAACTGTTGCGGTGGCTTCAAAATACTTTTCTAATAATTTTTCTATGTTATGCAATTCCATAATTATGTTTTTGCTTTAATTTTTCTCTTACTGTTTTTCTTGCTCTAGATAAAGCTACTCGTATTGCAGTAGGTTTCATATCTAACAATTCTTCTATTTCTTCAAATGTATACTGTTCAATATCACGTAATTGTAATACCATTTTTTGTTGCTCGGGTAATTCATCCATTATTTTCTCTACCCAATTAACACTGTCTTTAGCTTCTATATTTTTTTGAAGCGAGTTATTATCATCTCCATAATTACTATGCACCAATTTTAAGTTAGATGCTTGCTTAGATTTTAACCTATCTAAACAAAAATTCTTGGTCATAGTCATTGCAAAAGCCTCCACGTTTTTATACTCTTTCATTTTGCTATTCTTAGACCATAACTTTAATAGTACTTCTTGCGTTGCATCTTCAGCTTCTTCTGTAGAAACCAGCAGTCTTTTAGAAAGTCTAAATAACTTATCTTTAAATGGTAACACCAGATTTAAAAATTCGGTTTGTTTCATTTTTGTTGGTTGTTTGCAAACCTTATTATTGGTTTACAAAAGGAAGACGATGTTCATCGAGTTTTGTTACAAAATATTTTTTATTTCTATATATCTCCTTACTTTGGACAACTATTTACATACAAATTTACGTAAGTAAGTAAGTAAGTAAGTAATATATTCTTCTTTATTTTCCCCCACCATATATACTGGAACAATATTTGAAGACGTTTTAATTAAAAAAATACAGTAACTATGAAAAAATATGTTCTAGCATTACTCTCTATAGGAGTATTAATTGCCTCCTGTTCTAAGAGTGATGAAGATAGGTTTATTGATACCAAAGGCTTAACTGTAGATTCTGACGAAGTTCTTGTACAAGATTTTATGTGGAAAGCAATGAATTCTTGGTACTTTTGGCAAGAAGATGTGCCTAATTTGGCAGATGATAAATTCCTAGACACAGAAGAAGGCATTCAAGAATATATAGATTTCCTAGCAAGTGAATCTAACCCTGCAGATTTTTTTGATAATAAACTATCCTTTTCTGAAGATCGTTTTAGTTTTTATTCTGAGGATTACACAGAGCTTACGCAAGCACTTTCCGGTGTTTCTAAAAGTAACGGATTAGAATTTGGTTTGGTTCAATTTAATGATAGCGATAACATTTTTGGATATGTTAGGTACATAATTCCTAATTCTAATGCTTCCACAAAAGATATTAGTCGTGGGGAACTGTTTACAAAAGTAAATGGCAACACGCTTACAACTAGTAACTTTATAGACTTACTTTTTGGCGATAATGATAGTTATACTTTAGGTATGGCTTCCATAGAAAATAATCAAGTGACTGATAACGAAAAAGAAGTATCATTAACTAAAGAGGAAGGTTTAGCAGAAAATCCTGTTTTTTTATCTAAAACTTTTGATATAAATGGGGAAAAAATTGGCTATTTAGTCTATAACGCTTTTACAAATGAATATGATGAAGACTTAAATAATGTCTTTAAAAATTTTAATGAAGCTAACGTTCAACATTTAGTGTTAGATTTAAGATACAACCCAGGAGGTTCTGTAAATACTGCTCGTTTATTATCTAGTATGATATATAGTACGGATACAGAAGAAGTATTCTTAAAAGCCAGATATAATGGGAAATACCAATCTTTTTTAGAAGGAAGAAATGTTGACTTAAATGACTACTTCGGGGATAAAACAACAGAAGGTTCTGCTATTAATACTTTAAACTTATCTAAAGTATATATCCTGGCAACCAATAGTACCGCTTCTTCTAGTGAGTTAGTAATGAATGGTCTTGCCCCTTATATAGATGTTGTACACATTGGAGAAAATACAAGAGGAAAAAATGAATTCTCGGTTACTATGGTTGATGATAAAGAGAATGATTATATCTACGATCCAACAAGAATAAACAATATTAATAGGAAGAATAAATGGGCTATACAGCCATTAATTGGAAGAAATGAAAATGCAGATGGTTTTTACGACTACACTTCTGGCTTAGTTCCTGATATCAATTTAGAAGAAGACTTAGCAAACCTTGGCGTTTTAGGTGACGAGAATGAGCCTTTATTAGCAAGAGCTATCCAAGATATTACAGGAGCATCTAGCAAAAGAGATTTTACAGTTAAAGTTCCTGCTAAAATTATGACAAGCTCTAAAATGTTTACAATATTAAAAGATAATATGTTTTTAGATAAACCTTTAGAAATTAATAAATAAAAATATAAAACATATTATATACAAAAAAAGGCGCTACAATTGTAGCGCTTTTTTAAATCATAAACTACCAATCTACTTTAAGGTAACTCAACGATAAATATTAGATATAAATCTAAACGGTTTAAAAAAGTATCGTAGTAAAATAAATTTAATCAACATATACTTTTCTATCTCCTTTTTTACTTTTTATTATATATACTCCTTTCGGCTGCAACAAAGAAGCTTCATTTTCCTCTTCAATATTATGCACTTCTTTTGTCATAATTTTTATGCCACTTAGATTATAAAAATTAATATTATAAGGTTCTTCTTTTTGATTATTTTTTGATTGTAAAAGTGACTGCTTAAAAAAAGTAGATTTAAATCTTCTAGAAGAGAAATCTACTCTTTTAACTTTGAACGGGAACACATACTTCCAACTATTAAATGCACTCATTTCATTTCCGTCAAAAAAAACATGAAAATAATAGGTCTTATTTGGCAAAAGATTAAGAGAAATATTACCTTCCCAAAGTCTCCCTAATATTTTTTCGTTCAAAATCATTGTTTTTTCATTTCCTGAACCAATTGTCAATGGTCTTTTATAAAATATTTTATGGGCAAAAATTGAACTACCTGTACCTAATTTGTTTTTGTCTGATATAAAAAAAGACCAATATGCATTAAAAGCTGTACCTCCATCATTATTAATAGTAAAAGTAAATTTAGTTTCAGAAACATCTGATGGATACAAAGAAGACTCTATCACAGGTACTTCATTTTTGAAAAAATCCCAGGTTTTACCATCTTGCTTTATGGTTCCTTTTGTTAAATAAAATCTTGGGTGCTTATCATAATAAATACCATCTCCACAATCCGAGCAAAAATCGTTAAAATTAAATGTGTAAGTATTATTATTAATATGATTTTGGTACCCTCCAATAAAGGCCCATTGATTACCTCCTCGATAAGCCATAATCAAAACTTTATAACTACCTGAAGGGTAATTAGGAAATTTATTTTTTAATTGAATTTGTTCAAAAGAAAATCTGAAACCATTAGTAATATTTTGATAAGAACCAGCGTATTTAAAACCACTAACTGGCCAATTTGCGAAATAAGAATTATCCCCAATTTCAGTAATAAAATAATAGAATTGAGCAATCCCTAATTGGTTTGGTGGAGTCGATAAACCCTTAAAATCAAATGTTAAATCAAATTCATAAGGTTTACCTACATTTTGAACGTTAAGTGGTGATTTTGTAAAATTAACATTCTCAATGGTAACTTGAGCAAAACAAAAGAAAGAAAAAGAAAGAAAAAGAAAGAAAAAAGTAATTTTTTTACACATAATAAAAGTTTAATTATTAATTAATAATATTTTTATTAAAAGTACGAATTAACTTTAATTTATTACAGTATTTTACTACACTTATTTTTATTTAAATCATTAAAAATGAATAACTTAACAAAATTGTATCTCATAATAATTTAAATTATTAGTTAAGTATAATAACATAGTTTCTATACATAACTAATAATTTAAAAATTCTTCAAAAAAAAATAAAAAATATCTACAAATTAAGATTTAAACCTACTCTTATATTTCTTCCTTTTGTAGTAAAACCTAATACTTCAACATACTCTTCATTTAAAATGTTCGCTGCATTTAAAAAGACATTTAACTTATTAGGTATTAATTGATGGCTCACATAAAAATCTAACAATGAAAAAGAATCTAACCCAACAACTGTAGAAGGAAATGTACTAAAGTCACTATCATTACGCTTTCCTGTTAACGCATAATTAATTGATAAGCTGGTGTTTTTACATACCACATAATTAATTGATGTATTTACTTTATGTTTTGGAATACGTATAGCTGCATCTCCTTTACGCTCTGTGAAAGTATAATTAGCATTAATGCGTAAAGCATCTGTAGGTATCCAATCTAACTCAAACTCTACACCTTGCGCATCTATAGTATTAGTAGCATTTATATTACTAAAATCAGGACCAAAAGTGATAAAGTTCTCTTCTTTTCTATTAAAATACAAAACACTAGCTCGGAATTTTTTATCAACAGCATACTCTACTCCACCTTCCATAGTTCTATCTTCTTCTGGCTCCAATTCTGGATTAGCACCAAAATCACCAAACAACTGCGTTAAATTAGGAGTTATATAGGACGTTGCATAAGATCCTAGGATCTTAAAATAACCATTTTGTGTTTTAATAGAAAAAGATGGATTTATATTATACACAAAATGATTCCCATATTCTGAATGATTATTAAAACGCACTCCAGTGTTTAAATTAAACCCGTAATCTGATACATATACTACATTTACATATGGATCCGTAATTTTAAAATCTTTTGTTATCCCAGACACAATCTTATCTTCTAAATAATTAACCCCTAAAATAGCATAAAAGGTATCGTTAAAATTGTATTTATTATACAGGTCCACAACAAGGTTTTCCCCTTTAGATACTGAAGGAAAAGCAGATATATTTTCGGAATCATACGCACTATATGCAGTATTTACATGTATTGATCCGTTATTATATTTATAAGCAGAAGACAATCCTACACGCTCTTGTTTACCAATAAACTCATAATCAGCATCAAGTAATCCAAAAGATTCATCGTAATCGGTATTCACCTTTGTTTGGTTTCCATATACATTTACATAAAAAGCATCTGAAAATTTATACCCTAATTTTACATCGGTACTATATCTAGAAAAGACATCTTCCTTATTTTCTGGAGTAACAATTGCAGAAAGTCCATCTGAATACGTGTTAGAAAAACCAGCAAAGTAAATAAACTTACCTAAAGTTCCACTAACTTGGGCGCTATTGGAAATATTTGAAATATTGTAATTTTGATCCTCCGATGTTTGATTTGTACCTATACTAGATTGAAAATTAGCCGCTATTTTCTTCTCCGATGCTTTTTTTGTTGTAATATTAATAACTGCTACCGCAGCTCCAGTTCCATATAAAGTACTAGCTGCTCCTTTGATTATCTCTATAGATTCTACATTAGCAGTAGACAACAATCTTAAATCGTATTCTGGAGAAAAAGAAGATGGGTTAGAAACACGAACACCGTCTATATTAATTAAGACTTGTCTTCCTCGACCCCCTCTTGCAAAAACACCATAAATAGAACCTTCTCTACCTCTACTACCAACAATTTCAATACCGCTTTTGGTATTAATAAACTCGGCAACATTTTTTCCTTGTTGCTGTTCCATTTCTTCAGCTGTAATTCTTATTACAGTTTTACCAGAGTTTTCTCTTTTTAACATAAATCGAGAATCGCTTACTACTACTTCTTCTAATTGTAAAGACACAATAGTGTCTTTCTGTTGCTCTTGTGCAACAATACTTGTACATACTAATGCAGCAGTACAAAATTCAAAAAATCTTTTGTTCATTTTCGTTTAGTTCAATAAACGGGAGAATAGTATGCCAATAATTAGCCATACGTAAACTTTTATCCCGAAAGTTTAACATTATATTTTAAACCTGGCAGGTCTCCTGACTTACGTATTGTTATTTACCTTCCCGCTCAAATAAAGCAGTGGCTTAGAAGAAATAACAACCATCTTTAAATAATATAAAGACTAAGTTTACAGTTGCGGGAACAGCTCTGGAATTTAACCAGATTCCCTTTTAATTTTATCCCTTTAAAAAAGCAATAAAAACCAAATTCACTACAAAAGTAAACCATATTAAGTAATTTCTACTATTTTCTCTTTTAAGTTTTATATTTAAAAAAATGACATTCCTTACCTTGCAAAAAATATCTAATAAATTAGAATCAGTTTTTTATAGAATGAATCGTATCTTACTATCCCTAACAATATTTCTTTTTTTATCCTGTAAAAACAAAAAAGAAGAAGTCTCAAATTTAGATAAAGCAGTTAGCTCTACTCTTAAGCATGCTAGAGGTTTTACAATAAAAAAAGAAAGTTCTGGTATTACAATTATAAAAATTACAGCACCTTGGCCAAATGCTACTGAAGGTTTTACATATGCATTAATACCTGAAGAAAAAATAACGAATCTTACTCTTAATAAAGATTCTTATGATGCTATTATAACAACTCCTGTTAAAAAAATAATAGTAACATCTACTACACACGTACCAGTTTTAGAAGCTTTAGGTGTAGAAAATTCCTTAGTAGGTTTTCCTAACACCGACTATATTTCTTCTATGGCAACAAGAAAAAGAATAGCCAACAAACAGATTAAAGAATTAGGAAATAACGAATCTTTAAACACCGAAATTGCTCTGGAACTACAACCAGATGTTGTTATTGGTTTTGGTATTGACAACCAAAATAAAGCCTATAAAACTCTAGAAGATGCAAATATTCCTGTTGTTTATAATGGTGATTGGGTAGAACAAACCCCACTTGGAAAAGCAGAATGGATTAAGTTTTTTGCTCCTTTCTTTCATAAAGAAACAAAGGCTGACAGTATTTTTAATTCCATAGAAAAAGAATACCATAAAGTTAAAGAGCTTGCTGCTAAAGCAAAAACTAAGCATACTGTTTTATCTGGCGCCATGTTTAAAGATGTTTGGTATTTACCAGGTGGTAAAAGCTGGGCTGCGCAATACTTAAAAGATGCTAATACAAACTACTTATGGAAAGATGATAAAAAAACAGGAAGCCTTTCTTTAAGCTGGGAAAATGTTTTAAGTATCGCACAAAATGCAGATTATTGGGTTTCTCCCTCACAGTTTACAACTTATAAACAAATGGAAGTAAGTAGTCCGCACTATTTGCAATTTAAAGCTTTTAAAAATAAGAAAATTTACACTTTTGCAAGCACCACAGGACCTACCGGTGGTTTATTATTTTACGAACTAGCTCCAAGCAGACCAGATATTGTTCTAAAGGATTTAATTTCTATATTTCATCCAGAAATTTTACCAAACTACCAACCATATTTTTACAAACCCTTAGAATAATTTGGAATCTACCAAAACATATATAAAACCCTTTTTAGCATTGTCTTTGCTTTTAATTTTATTCTTTGGAATAAATATTAGCTTAGGCTCTGTTTCTATCCCTTTTTTAGACACCATGAGTTCCGTTTTTGGAGGAAAAGTTACAAATACTTCTTGGGACTACATTATTTGGAGCTATAGATTACCTAAGGCTTTTACAGCAATTTTAGTTGGTAGCGGACTAGCACTAAGCGGTTTATTAATGCAAACCTTATTTAGAAACCCATTAGCGGGTCCTTTTGTTTTGGGTATTAGTTCTGGTGCTAGCTTAGGAGTAGCATTACTAATTATGGGTTCTTCTATTTTTAGTAGTATAGCGGCTATTAATTTAGTGAGTAATGTATCTTTAGCTATTATATCTAGCATTGGAAGTTTTGCTGTGTTATTCTGCGTAATTATTGTAGCATCTAGAGTAAAAGATACTATGGCATTATTAATTATAGGACTTATGTTTGGTAGTATTACTTCTGCTATAGTAAGCACGTTATCTTATTTTACAAATGCCGAAAAACTACAGCAATATGTATACTGGTCTTTTGGTAGTATTGGTAATTTAACTTGGGAGCAAGTTACTATCCTATGCGTATTATGTGTGTTAGGAGTTATTTTAAGCATAATTTCTATAAAAACTCTAAATGCTATGCTTTTAGGAGAAAACTATGCTCGTACTTTAGGTATTAACATAAAAAAAATGAGGTATTTAATAATCCTAGCTGCAGGAATATTAGCTGGTAGTATAACTGCTTTTGCTGGTCCTATTGCATTTATAGGCTTAGCTGTTCCGCATCTAACAAGACAAATTTTTAATACCACAAATCATAAAATACTGGTTCCTGCTGTTTTAATTTATGGTGCTATTTTAATGTTAATTTGTGATACTGTTGCACAATTACCAAGTTCGGCAAACATTTTGCCAATTAATGCTATAACCTCTATTATTGGAGCTCCAGTAGTTATTTGGTTATTAGTTCGTAAACGAAAAATGATATTTTAATCTAATTATAAAAACTATTATAACTCCTAAAAAAAATACCGTCCTATCTGCTCAAAACCTTAGTATTGGGTACCAAACCAAAAAGGAACAAACACAAATAGGTACTCCTATTAGTTTCTCTACTAATTCTGGGGAACTTGTTGCTGTTATAGGAGTTAACGGTGCTGGAAAATCTACTTTATTACGAACTCTAGGAGCAATACAAAAAAAATTATCTGGAGAGCTTCTTATAAAAGCCAAAAATATAAATACATATACGCCACAGCAATTAGCCTTAGAAATAAGTGTTGTATTAACAGAAAAAATAGCTTCAAAAAACTTAACAGTACTAGAACTTATTGCTTTAGGAAGACAACCATATACCAATTGGATTGGTAATCTTACACAGAAAGATATATTAATTATAAACGATGTAATTTCTAAGGTAGATATATTAGAGTTAAAACATAAAAAATGCTATGAGCTTAGCGATGGGCAAATGCAACGTGTTATGATAGCCCGTGCTTTAGCACAAGACACCTCTATAATACTTTTAGATGAGCCTACAACACATCTAGACCTATACCATAAATCGAACATATTAAAACTATTAAAATCAATCACTTACAACACTAACAAAACAATCATTTTTACAACTCATGAGATTGAATTGGGCATTCAGTTATGCGATAAAATGTTACTCCTTAACAACGCAAACAATCCTTATGGTACGCCAAACGAGTTAATAGAACAAAAACATTTTAATAGCCTATTTCCAGAAGATACTGTTACGTTTAATGCCACTACAGGTACTTTTAGAGTTAAAAAGTAACTTTATTAGTTTGCTAAAAATAAATGCAGAACCACTATCTTTACTTGCATATTATAGATTATAAATGAACACATATCTTATTTACATTTTAATTGGCATTATATGCCTTGCTATTGGTTATTTTTTAGGCAATTACATACAGTTGCTTAAAACAAAATCTAGCCAAAGCGCTTTAGAAGAAAGAGAAAAACAGCTGCAAAATAACATCTCTTCTATAGAGGCTAATTTGGCTGATGAAATAGAACATAAAAGACATTTACAGCAAGAAAAAGAACAAATGAGTAATCAAATTGTTCGTTACCAGTCTGACATAGAAAATTTACAAGAAAAAAACTCCGAACAAAAAGTGGAAGTAGAGAAGCTCCAAGAAAAATTTACTAAAGAGTTTGAAAACCTAGCGAATAAAATTTTAGAGGAAAAAAGTCTAAAGTTTACAGAGCAAAATCAAAAAAACATAAAAAACATTCTTTCTCCATTACAAGAAAAAATTCAATTATTTGAAAAAAAGGTAGAGGATAGTCAAAAAGAAAACATTAGTATACACTCTGCTCTAAAAGAACAGCTTGTTAATCTACAAAGCCAGAATTTAAAAATTTCGCAAGAAGCAGAAAACTTAACTAAAGCTCTTAAAGGCGATAGTAAAATGCAAGGTAATTGGGGGGAGCTAGTTTTAGAGCGTGTTTTAGAAAAATCTGGATTAGAAAAAGATCGTGAGTATAGTGTACAACAAAGCTTTACTAGAGAAGACGGTTCTAGAGTTTTACCAGATGTTATTATAAATTTACCCGATGGTAAAAAAATGGTGGTAGATTCCAAAGTATCTTTAACCGATTATGAAAGGTTTATTAATGCAGAAGAAGAGGATAAAGAACGATTCTTGAAAGACCATTTAAATTCTTTAAAAAGGCATGTAGACCAACTTTCGGCTAAAAAGTATGAAGACCTTTATGCTATGGAAAGCCCTGATTTTGTTCTCATGTTTGTCCCTATAGAACCAGCTTTTGCTATTGCTGTAAATGCTGACAATGCACTTTATAATAAAGCCTTTGAACAAAATATAGTTATTGTTACTCCCTCTACCCTATTAGCTACATTGCGCACTATAGATAGCATGTGGAATAATGAAAAACAACAACGTAATGCAATTGAGATTGCAAGGCAGGCTGGTGCTTTGTATGATAAATTTGAAGGTTTTACTAATGATTTATTAAAAGTTGGTAAAAAAATTGATGAGGCTAAAGGCGAATACAAAGGAGCCATGAACAAACTTGTAGAAGGTCGTGGAAATATAATTACGAGTATTGAAAAGCTTAAAAAAATGGGTGCTAAAGCTAAAAAGTCTATTCCTGAGCCATTATTAAAACGTGCTCAAGAAGACGATTTTGAAGCGCCTAAAATAAAATAAAAAACATTTTAAAAAACACACTAAAAATGAAAAAAATTATAAGTCTAATTATTATAACTGTGGTAGCTGTATTAGCTGCCTACTATGCTTTTATTTATTACGTTCCTTTTAGCGAAGGAGTACGCTCTGGAGAACTTATTAAAATTAGCCGTAAAGGGGTTATAGCTAAAACATGGGAAGGAGAAATTAGCCAAGGAATATCTGGAGCGCAAATATTTTCTTTTTCGGTTTTAGATAAAGACAAAGAAGTAATTTCAAAATTAAAAGAATACCAAGGAAAGTATGTAAAGCTCCAGTATGTGGAACGTTATGCTACTTTCTTTTGGTTAGGAGACACTAAATATTTTGTTACTGAAGTAGCATCAGAAAAATCTCCTCATTTTGGAAATTAAAATAGAAAAAATTACCAACTTTAGTATAACAACCAAATGAAAAATTATAAAAACTCTAAAGAATCCAGAGTATCTATTACAGAATTAATGCTACCTGCGCACTCTAATTTTAGTGGAAAAGTACATGGAGGGCATATTTTAAATTTAATGGATCAAATTGCTTTTGCATGTGCCTCTAAACATTCCCAACATTATTGTGTAACAGCATCTGTAAACAAAGTAGATTTTTTAAACCCTATTGAAGTTGGAGAGCTTGTTACTTTAAAAGCTTCGGTAAATTATACCGGAAGAACCTCTATGGTTGTTGGTGTTCGTGTAGAGTCCGAAAATATTACTACTGGAGTAAAAAAGCATTGTAATTCTTCTTATTTTACAATGGTTGCAAAAGGCCCTAATGGCGAAAATGCTCCAATTCCTGGTTTAGTGATTGATTCGGAACAAGGTATACGTCGTTTTTCTAGGAGTATTAAACGTAAAGAGCAATCTATAAAAAGAACTTCTAATTTTAAAGCTTCTAAATTTAAAATAGAAGAACATATAGAAGAGCTAAATAATGAAAATGTAAAAATAGACTTATAGGCTACTTTTTCTTAATTTCTTGCGCTGCTGCTGTATCTAAAAACCAAATTAAATTATTAGATTTTGGAGCAACAAGACTTGCAGGGTATTGCTTATAATCTCCTTTTTTGTTTACAATTATATCTACCTTTTCTTTTTTACTTTCTCCTGTAACTAAAAAAGCAACGGTGTCTGCGTTATTAATAACAGCTCCTGTTAAAGAAATTCTTTTTTGACCAGAATCTGGATGTATCGCTACCTCACAAATATTCTTTGAATCCCATAAATTAATTTCATGAGGAAAAATAGATGCTGTATGCCCATCATCTCCCATACCAAGAATAACTAAATCAAATTTTGGTAAGGTATTTTCTTGTGGCAATTCTTTTATTAAAACTTCGCTATACCTAATCGCCTCTATAGAAGGAGCTTGCTCCCCTTTTATTCTATGTATATTCTCCTGTGGTATGTTTATTTTGGAAATAAGGTAATCTACCGTCATTTTATAATTACTCTCAGAATCTGTAGAGGCAACGCAACGCTCATCTCCCCAATATAAATGTACTCCGCTCCAATTTATTTTTTCTAAAAAATTAGAAGCTAGTTCCTCAAAAACAATTTTAGGAGTACTTCCTCCAGATAAAGCTATATGTACAGTATTTTTTTCTTTTATTAGTGTAGCAAGATAATTAGAAAAGTTTATTGCTACTTCTTGCTTTGTATTGTATATATGTATTTTCATTCTAAATATATTCTATAATAATAAAAAGGTTATTTAACAAATAACACAAAAACCAGGATCTTCTGCTAAACTTTCTTCAGGATTACGCCAGGTTCCTATTCCTTCTATAAGGTTGTCTGCATTTTTTGGACCCCAAACTCCGGCAGAATAACCATACATTCTAACATCTTTAGCATTTTTCCAATATTCCAAAATTGGATCTACAAATTTCCAAGCTGCCTCTACTTCGTCTGCTCTAGCATAAAGTGTAGCGTCTCCTTGCATGGCATCTAACAGCAAACGTTCATAGGCCTCCATTACAGTTGTTTCTTCTAAATCAGAATAATAAAAATCTAAATTTGCTCGCTCTACTTTAAATCCTTGACCTGGAACTTTTACGCCAAATTTTACTAAAATACCTTCATCTGGCTGTATTCTTATAATAAGCTTATTGTCTTTATTAAGTGCGCTTGAATCTTGAAAAATTTGATGGTGCGGTGTTTTAAAATGAATTACCACCTCGGTTACCTTTGTTGGCATACACTTAGCAGTACGCACATAAAAAGGAACATCTTTCCAACGCCAATTGTCTACAAAAAACTTAATTGCAGCATAAGTTTCAGTTGTAGATTCTGGATTTACTCCTTCTTCTTCTCTATACCCTTTTACAACTTCTCCGTTAACTTTAGAACTTACATACTGGGCTCTAATCGTATTTTCATTAAGCGTTTTTTCATCTTTCATTATTCTTAAAGATCGTAACGCTTTTACTTTTTCATTTCTAATCTCCTGCGCATTAGCCGCTATTGGTGGTTCCATTACAATTAAAGAAACTATTTGTAATAAATGGTTCTGGAACATATCTCTTAAAGCACCAGAATTATCATAATATCCTCCACGAGTACCTACCCCATTACTCTCTGCATTTGTAATTTCTACATGGTGTATGTAGTTTCTATTCCAAAGAGGTTCAAAAATACTGTTGGCAAAACGTGTAACTAAAAGGTTTTGTACTGTTTCTTTTCCTAAATAGTGATCTATTCTATATATCTGAGATTCTTTAAAATATTTTTGAATTCCTTTATTTAAATTCTTAGCAGTTTCTAAATCATAGCCAAAAGGTTTTTCTACAATTAAACGTTTAAAACCTTCTGTTTCATCATTAAGTCCTTGCTCTGCTAAGTTTTTAGATATTGCTTCAAACAAACTGGGTGGTGTAGATAAGTAAAACATATAATTATTACCTATACTAAACTTCGTATTTAAATCCCCTATCCTTTTAGCTAATTTATCATAATTAGTGTCGTAATTTTCTCCTAAATCTTCATAAAAAAGTTTTTTAGAAAAACTAGTAATCAAACTAAGATCTCTAACTTTTACTTTATCCTTAAGATGTAAACTCTCTATTGCCACCTTTTTTCTAAAATCAGTATCCGATAAATCACTTCTACTTACCCCTAATACAACAAAATTATCTGGAATATGTTTATCTCTAAAAAGATTAAAAAGTGCTGGCACTAATTTCCTTGCAGTTAAATCTCCCGAAGCTCCAAAAATAATAAGCATTTGGTTTTCTGTCTTGTTCATATAATTTATTCTAATTATTCCTTTTCAAAACCTCTAAGCATTAATATCTAATTACAATTAGGGTCTACTCCTATTTTTCATTGCGAAAATTAATCATAATTATGCAATATAAAATACGTAATGCCAAAATAGATTCTATTATTTCTTATTTAAAACAACATTAATTTAATAGTTTCAAAAGTGTAAATAATATTAAAACTAATTTTTTTCTATTACTTTTGATTCTACTATTTTTTTTAGACGATAAGTAGTAACACAACAAACAAAATATTTTATTTAGGAGTATAGATTAAAATAAAACAAATGGGAAAATCATACGATTTTGGATTAGTAGGATTAGGAGTTATGGGTCGTAACTTTATATTAAATGTTGCAGACAATGGTTTTTCTGCTTTTGGACACGATTTAGATACCGAAAAAGTAACTGCATTACAAAAAGAAGGTGGCGATACTAGTAAAGTTAACGCTTCTACAGATGCTGTAACTTTTGTAAATGCTCTTTCCTCTCCAAGAAAAATAATGTTATTAGTACCTGCTGGTAAAATTGTAGATAGCGTTATTGATGGTCTATTACCGTTTTTAGATAAAGGGGACATTATTATAGATGGCGGAAACTCTTTCTTTACAGATACAGATCGTAGGGATGCTTATTTAGCAGAAAAAGGAATACACTTTTTTGGCTCTGGAGTTTCTGGAGGTGCTAAAGGTGCTCGTTTAGGACCTAGTATTATGCCTGGCGGTAACAAAGAAGCTTACCAACACGTTAAACCTATTTTTGAAGCAGTTTCTGCAAAATATAAAGGTGAACCTTGTGTTGCCTATTTAGGACCAAAATCTGCAGGGAATTATGTAAAAATGGTACATAATGGTATAGAATACGGCTTAATGCAACTGACTTCCGAAATATACAATATCCTTAAAAAGGGTGGAAATTATACCAATGCGGAATTACACCAAACCTATTCTAAATGGAATGCCGGAAGACTTCAATCTTTCTTAGTAGAAATTACTTCCGAAATTTTAAATAAGAAAGATGATTTAGGAGATGGTGATTTGATAGATAAAATATTAGATAAAGCCAAGCAAAAAGGTACTGGAAAATGGACTAGCCAAAATGCAATGGATTTAGGTATACCAGTACCATCTATAGACGTTGCGGTAAGTATGCGAGAAATCTCTGCCTTAAAAGAAGAACGTGTTAAGGCTGATGCTTTATATGATAAGCCTACGGTTACTCTAATGGACAAAGAAAAACTGGAAAAAATTACTGAAGAGGCTTTATACTTTTCTTTTATTATAACATATGCACAAGGTTTACACCAATTAGCCGATGCTTCTAAAGAGTATGGTTATGAATTAGATATAGCTATTATAGCCAAAATATGGCGTGCAGGTTGTATTATCAGAGCTGGTTTATTAGCCGACATTACAGAAGCTTTTAACATAGATAAAGAATTACCTAACTTACTGCTTTCTCCTTCTTTTATAGAAAAAATACAAAATACTGTAGATTCTGCTAGAGAGTTAGTTTCTTATGCTGCTGTAAATGGTATTCCTTTACCGGGGCTATCTAATTCTTTAACTTATTTTGATGCGTATACATCTAACCGTTTGCCTTTGAATTTAATACAAGCGCAAAGAGACCATTTTGGCTCTCATACCTATGAACGAACTGATAAAGAAGGTATTTTTCATACGGAGTGGTAATTAAAGGTATTTTTATACACAATGCCAAAAGAAACATATCATATTTATGTAATTGAACTTTCTAAAAAAGTGTTTACGGAAAACAGAAAATTTAGAGAAGCTAATCCGCAATTTAATGGCGTTTTAGAGTGCTTGTATGTTGGCATGACAAGTAAGACTCCTAAAGAGCGTTTTGAACAACATAAAACTGGTTACAAAAATAAAAAAGGGTACAAAATATCGGCTACTATTGTAGAAAAATATGGCATGTATTTAAGAGGTAGTTTATACCAGCATATAGCCCCTCTAAAAACTAGAGAAGCAGCTCTAAAAATGGAAGAAACTTTAGCATTAGAATTACGAAGAAAACGTTATGCCGTCTGGTATAACTAAAATTCCATTCAAATTTTTAATGAGATTTAGTTACCAAACACTATCTTTTCATTTAACAAAAAAACCTCAAAGAGATAATCTCTTTGAGGTTTTTAAAATTTAAATAACTTCTTTTATAAAAAAGCGTATTACTTACTCAAATACATTTTACGTCTTGAATACAGGTTATAAAATTCATCATCTTTTAAACTATCAATGAATAAAATACTTTCGCCAGTACTCTTCATTTCTGGTCCTAAGTTTTTATTTACGTTAGGAAATTTATTAAAAGAGAATACTGGTTGTTTTATAGCATACCCATCTAATTTTGGATTAAAGTTAAAATCTTTTAACTTCTTATCGCCTATCATTACCTTAGTTGCATAATTTACATAAGGTTCTTTATAAGCCTTAGCAATAAAAGGAACCGTTCTTGAAGCTCTTGGATTTGCTTCTATAATATAAACTGTATCATCTTTAATTGCGAACTGAATATTAATAAGACCTACTGTATTTAAAGCTAATGCTATTTTCTTTGTATGATCTTTTATTTGTTGCATTACAAACTCCCCTAAGTTAAAAGGTGGTAATGTAGAGTTACTATCGCCAGAGTGTACGCCACAAGGCTCTATATGCTCCATTATACCTATAATATAAACATCTTCCCCATCACAGATAGCATCTGCTTCTGCTTCTATTGCACCATCTAAATAATGATCTAAAAGAAGCTTATTTCCTGGAATAGATTTTAGTAAATTAACAACGTGTTCTTCTAACTCCTCCTTATTAATTACAATTTTCATTCCTTGCCCACCTAGAACATAAGAAGGTCTAATTAATAAAGGAAAATCTAATTCATCCGCCAACGCAGAAGCTTCGTCTGCAGTTTCTGCTATTCCAAATTTTGGAAAAGGTATTTTTAAATCGGTTAATAAATCAGAGAAACGTCCTCTATCTTCTGCTAAATCTAAAGCATCAAAGCTAGTTCCTATAATCTTTATACCGTATTTCTCTAATTTTTCTGCTAATTTTAAGGCCGTTTGCCCTCCTAACTGTACAATAACTCCTTCTGGTTTTTCATGACGAATTATATCATAAATATGTTCCCAAAAAACGGGTTCAAAATATAATTTATCTGCCGTATCAAAATCGGTAGAAACCGTTTCTGGATTACAGTTAATCATAACAGTTTCATAACCACATTCTGCCGCTGCTAAAACGCCATGTACACAACAGTAATCAAACTCTATCCCCTGACCTATTCGGTTTGGTCCTGAACCTAATACTACTATTTTTTTCTTATCGGTAACTTCACTGTCATTTGCAACATAAAGTTCACCTTCTGGAGTTTCTATTTCTGCTTCAAAAGTAGAATAGTAATATGGCGTCATTGCTTTAAATTCTGCCGCACAGGTATCTACAAGCTTGTACACCCTGTTTATATTCATTTCTACTCTCTTGTTATAAACTTCGCTTTCATAACAATCTAACATATGTGCTATTTGGCGGTCTGCAAAACCTTTTTGCTTAGCCTCTAACATTAAATCTTTGTTCAAAGATGCTATAGTATAAGTAGAAATTTCTTTTTCTAAAAAGTGTAGTTCTTCATATTGTTTTAAGAACCACATATCTATTTTTGTAATCTCATGGATTCTACTCAGCGGAATTCCAATTTGTATAGCGTCATAAATAACAAAAACTCTATCCCAACTTGGAATTTTTAATTTGCTAATTATTTTTTCATAATCTCTATACCCCTTACCATCGGCTCCTAAGCCATTACGCTTTATTTCTAAAGACTGCGTTGCTTTATGCAATGCTTCTTGGAAAGAACGGCCTATACCCATAACCTCTCCTACAGATTTCATTTGCAGACCTAAAGTACGATCAGAACCTTCGAACTTATCAAAGTTCCAACGTGGTATTTTTACAATAACATAATCTAAAGTAGGCTCAAATAATGCCGAAGTAGATTTTGTAATTTGATTATCTAGCTCATCTAAGTGATAGCCAATAGCTAATTTAGTGGCTATTTTTGCAATAGGATACCCCGTTGCTTTTGATGCTAATGCCGAAGAACGAGATACTCTAGGATTAATTTCAATTGCAATAATATCTTCATTTTCATCTGGACTTACCGCAAATTGCACGTTACAACCTCCTGCAAAATCTCCAATACTACGCATCATATGTATAGCCATATCACGCATTTTCTGATACGTTCTATCTGAAAGTGTCATTGCTGGTGCAACGGTGATAGAATCTCCAGTATGGATTCCCATTGGATCCATATTTTCAATAGCACAAATAATTACTACATTATCATTCTTATCACGTAGTAATTCTAATTCGTATTCTTTCCAGCCCATTAAGGCTTTATCTATCATTACTTCATGAATTGGTGACACTTCTAAACCAACACTAAGCAATTCATCAAAATCTTCTGGTTTATATACTATAGATGCTCCTGCACCACCCAATGTGTAAGATGCTCTAATAACTAAAGGAAAACCAAATTCTTGTGCTATTTCCTTACCTTTTAAGAAAGATGTAGCAGTAGCTTGTGGAGCCATACCAACCCCAATTTTAAGCATTAATTCACGAAATTGTTCTCTATCTTCTGTAATATTAATAGCATCAATATCTACTCCAATAAGCTCTACATTAAAATCTTCCCAAATTCCTTTTTCGTCTGCCTCAATACATAAATTTAATGCGGTTTGTCCTCCCATTGTAGGTAAAACGGCATCAATATTAGGATGTTTTTTAAGAATCTCTATAATAGATTTTGTTGTTAAAGGCTTAAGGTATACGTGATCCGCCATAGACGGATCTGTCATAATTGTAGCTGGATTGCTATTAATTAATATTGTTTCAATTCCTTCTTCACGTAAACTTCTAAGAGACTGAGAACCAGCATAATCAAACTCACAAGCTTGTCCAATAACTATTGGTCCGGATCCTATTAATAAAACGCATTTTAAATCTTTTCTTTTTGGCATGGGTGTATTCTATAATTTGTGTTTCTAAAAAATTTGGTCAAAAAAAAGGTGCTACTCTTAAAAAAGTAACACCTTAATATTTTTAAAATAATGAAATCATTACTTCTTATGTCTTGTTTCAGATGAAACAGTCAATTTCTTTCTTCCTTTAGCTCTTCTTCTAGCAAGAACTTTTCTTCCATTTACAGAAGCCATACGCTCTCTGAAACCATGTTTATTCTTTCTCTTACGCTTAGATGGCTGATATGTTCTTTTTTGTCCTGGCATTTTTTAATCCTTTTTGTTATTTTCAAAATTACGATCCTAACCGTAAAATCTGGGCGCAAATATACAAAGAGTTTTTGCATTGACAAATCTAAATAAAAAAATATTTAGGATTGTTTTTATTACTTTTGCCAGAATATTTTTAGAATGCTGTTTTTTATCAAAGATTTAGCATTTAAAGCTCTAATTTAAGTAAATAATATATAACTATAATGTTCAACAAAAATTTAAAACTTGTAATTGCCGCTCTTATCATAGCTTATGCTGTTTATCAATTTATAGAAGGAAACATTGGCAATGGTATTTCTCTACTCCTACTTTCCTCTATTTTCATTTTTCTTTATTTTAGAAATGAGATTATTTTACTTTCTTTTTTAAGAATGCGTAAACAGGATTTAGCGGGTACCGAAAAATGGTTATCTAAAATTAAAAACCCAGAAGCAGCTTTAACTGTTAAGCAACAAGGTTATTTTAATTACTTACACGGAATTATAAACTCGCAAACCAATTTAACTAAAGCTGAGAAATTCTTCAAAAAAGCTCTTAAGTTAGGCTTAACTATGGATTATGATTTGGCAATGGCTAAATTAAGTCTTGCTGGCATAGCAATGCAAAAAAGAAGAAAAAGAGAAGCTACTACCTTATTGAGTGAAGCAAAAAAACTAGATAAAAACAAAATGCTTACCGATCAGATAAAAATGATGCAACAGCAAATGAAAAAGATTTAACTCTTTTACATTTACTTAGAAACAAAAAGAGCCTTCAAAATGAAGGCTCTTTTTGTTTTATCAAACTACAACTTTACATTGCTTTATAATATCCTTTATTAGGAATTTCTAATACATACTTTTTTCTAGAGGCATTATTTAAGTGCGCCTCTCTTAACCATGGGTTATGCCGCTTTAAAATCTTATAATTAATCTCATATTTAGATGCAAAATCTGCAAAGTTAGCTACTGGCTCATTCAACTCTACTTTAAAAGTTGGTATTGCAGAATACATATCATCTTTCTCAATATCAAAACCATATTTATTTGGGTTAGATAATATTTCTTTTATTGCCATAATTCTAAAAACATACCTTCCTGTTTCTTGCCCTAATAACAAATCATAATAATCGTCTACCTTTTGTATTCCTAAGTACTTATTTATTGCTCCAGGACCTGCGTTATAAGCAGCTGCAGTAAGTGTCCAACTTCCATACTTTTTATACCATCTATTTAAATAATCACAAGCTACTTGTGTAGATTTCTCTAAATGATACCTTTCATCTACATTAGAATTTATTTCTAAACCATATTCTTTTCCTGTTCCTTTCATTATTTGCCAAAAACCTGTTGCCCCTGCATGAGAAACCACATTGGTAAGCGCACTTTCTGCTACTGCTAAGTATTTAAAATCGTCTGGAATACCATTTTTAGCCAAAATAGGCTCTATAACTGGAAAATACTTGTTTGCTCTTTTCATTAAAAGCAAAGCGTTAGACTGCCAGTAGGTATTTACCAAAAATTCGCGATCTACACGCTCCATAATTTCTGGATCCTTTTGTGGCACTACTTCTTTTGCAAAATTTAAATCCGCAGGTATATCTATAGCCGTAATTCTATAAGAAGATCTATCTACAGTCTCTTCTGCTTCAATAGTTTTTTTAAGTTCCTGTGTTTTATTCTCATCTTGTACAGCAAATATTAAAGTGCTAACAACAAATACAACACCCAAAAGCATTAGTATATTTTTTAAAATCTTCATAATTATTATCTATAGTTTGTTACCCAAAGGTATTAATACAACTTTCTTATTCCAAAATAATTGTAGGTAGTTGTTCATTAAACCATTTAGCTCTGTGAATTATCATGGTATGCGTCCCATTTTTTACAGAAATACATTTTTTAATGTTTTTTATTGGAAAAACTGGATCTTTTTCTCCTTGTATATGAACTATACCTTTAACCTCTTTTTTAGGATTAAAATTTATTATTTGGTCAATTGCCCAATCTATATAACGTTTATCTCTTACTGAAAGATATTCTTCATAGAGAGCCAAACGTTTTGTAGCAGTTTCACCAAAAGCATATTTAGCTAACAACTCTACATTAGTAACCAAACCCGTTGGCAGCAACTTATGTACTCTAGTATATTTTGCAAATAACATTCTTTTTGGTAACTCCGCTTTACTTTTAACACTAGATACTACTATTACTTTTCTAAAATCTATATACTGTGCCATTTCTTGCACTAACATACCACCAAAAGAAACACCTAACAAGACAGGTTTAGGGTGCTTTATCATAGCACACATCTTAATTGCATAAGCTTTTAAAGACATTCCCTTATCTGGTACAAACCACTCTAACCAGTGTATTTTAAACTTATTCTCTGGTAATTTTATACTTTTAAATATGGATGGATTTGCGGCCATACCTGGCATTAAATAAACATGAATTAAAGAATCTTCCATATGAACCTGAATAGCTATAAACTAGGATTTTAGCTTTTTTTTTAGTAACTTTGAATCTTGCACATTTACATACACTATACAAAGTGTTATTTCTTGTAAATGTATGTAAAATTACAACTTAAGAACATTGTAATTTTTAACAAAGACCAGAAATTAAAATCATAACTATATGAATGAAGTAGAAATTAACGACAACAGTTTCTTGCGCCAATTTGAAACTACTATTCAGGGGCATTTAGCAAAAATTGAATATTCTTCCCAAGAAAGAAAAGTTTTTTTAACTAAGCTTGTTATTCCTGAAGGTGTTTCTAAAGAAGGTTTTAAAGAAGATTTCATTAAAGCTGTTTTAAATACCATTCAAGAAAAGAATTTAAGAGTTGTTCCTACAAGTCCAGAAATTGCTGGTTTTCTTAGAAAAAACAGACAATACAAAGGAATGCTTCCTATAGGTATTAGAATCTAAATTTTAGATTAAGAAATTAAAAAGTCCCAATTATAGTTAGTATCGGGACATTTTTTATGCTGTAATTTTATTTTCTTTAAAATTAAACCTTACTAAACCATCTTCATCAATCTTGGTTAAAGTAACGGCACGCAATGTATTTACTAAATCTGGATTCCATGGCGCTTTTACTTTTACATAATTCTCTGTAAAACCATGAATATATCCCTCTTTATTCTCCCCTTCAAACAGCACAGTTAACTCCTGCCCTATTTGACTCTCATAAAATGCCCTACGCTTCTTAACTGACAAACCTCTAAGCATTTTACTCCTCTTATGCCTTACATTTTTAGGAACCACGTTAGGCATTAAGGCTGCTTCGGTATTTTCTCTTTCTGAGTACGTAAAAACGTGTAAATAAGATATATCTAAAGTAACCAAGAAATTATAGGTTTCTAAAAACAACTCCTCTGTTTCTCCAGGGAAACCAACAATTACATCCACCCCAATACATGCATTTGGCATTGTTGCTTTAATTTTAGTTATTCTATCTACATACAAATTAGTTAAATACCTACGTTTCATAAGTTTTAACAATGCATCACTACCGCTTTGCAATGGAATATGAAAATGAGGCACAAAAGAATTACTTTTTGCAACAAAATCTATCGTTTCATTTTTAAGTAAATTTGGCTCAATAGAAGATATCCTTAGTCTGTGTATCCCTTTTACAGTGTCTAATGCCTGTACTAAATCATAAAAAGTATGTTCATGTTTTTTGTTCCCAAACTCTCCTTTTCCGTAATCTCCTATATTAACCCCCGTAAGTACAATTTCTTTAATCCCTTTAGCCGATATTTCTGCAGCATTTTTTAACACATTAGCCACAGAATCACTTCTTGAGATACCTCTTGCTAAAGGTATTGTACAATAAGTACATTTATAATCACAACCATCTTGCACTTTTAAAAAAGCTCTAGTCCTATCCCCTATAGCATAACTACCAACATAAAAATCTGCCTCCTGAATTTCACAAGAATGCACCTCTCCTAAATCATTTTTAGTAAGGTCATTTATATAATCTGTTATCTTAAATTTTTCCGTTGCTCCTAAAACTAAATCCACCCCATGAACAGATGCTAATTCTTCTGGCTTTAATTGCGCATAACAACCAACAGCTGCAACAAATGCTTCTGGATTAACTTTTTGTGCTTGCTTTACTATAGTTTTAAACTTTTTATCTGCATTTTCCGTAACAGAACATGTATTTATTACATACATATCTGCAGGCTCTGAAAATTCTACACGCTCAAAACCTTCTTTCGTAAAATCTCTAGCGATAGTAGAGGTCTCAGAAAAATTTAGTTTACAACCTAATGTATAGAAAGCTACTTTCTTTTTCATTACTAATATTTACGCCATTTTGCAGTAAGTTCAAAAACCCTACTAAGTATATTAGCATCTATTTCAGTGAATTCTATACCTCTTCTAGCCATTACAACTTTAGCAACATCAAATGCTTTTTTAGTGGCATAACTAGTAAAACCATTAGCTCCTCCCCAACTAAAACTTGGTACAAAATTTCTAGGAAATCCTGGCACATAAACATTTGTATTTACACCAATTACAGTACCTGTATTAAACATTGTATTTATAGCTGTTTTGCTATGGTCTCCCATCATTAAACCACAAAATTGCAGTCCAGTTTGTTCAAAACTCTCTGACGCATAATTCCACAATTTTACTTTAGCATAATTATTTTTAAGGTTAGAGTTATTAGTATCTGCTCCTAAATTACACCACTCTCCTAACACTGAGTTCCCTAAAAAACCATCATGACCTTTACTAGAATACCCAAAAATTACAGAATTATTTACCTCTCCTCCTATTTTACTATACGGCCCTACAGTTGTTGCTCCATAAATTTTTGCTCCTAATTTTACAGTAGCATGCTCACATAAAGCTAAAGCACCACGAATTATACTACCTTCCCATATTTCAGCATCTTTACCCACATAAATAGGACCATCTGTAGCATTTAATATTGCAAACTCTACTTTTGCTCCTTCTTCTAAAAAAATATTTTCTGGATTTATTACTCTGTTTGTATCCGATATTGGTTCACTTTCTCTTCCTTCTGTAATAAAATCAAAATCGGCCTGCAGAGCTTCTGCGTTTTTAGAAAAAATATCCCATGTGTTTTCTATACGTAAAACACCTCCATTATACTCTATATGCTTGTAGTTTGAAAAATCTACATCTTCTTGAGAATCTTTAGTGAAAAAAGCAACAACATCTTCGTTATAAAAAATGGCTTCGTTTTCTTTTAACCCTTTTACCAAGGCTACAATTTCTTTGTTTGGTATAAATGAACTATTTAATAAAATATTTTCATCCATTTCTACCATAGGATATTTTTCTTCTAAATAATCCTCCGTAATTGTAGTGGTTGTTGTATTCAAGTACTTTTCCCATTTTTCTCTAATAGTAAGAATCCCTACACGAATATCTGCAACTGGCCTGGTTAATGTAAATGGAAATAAAGCTTCTCTAACGGTTCCATCAAAAAGAATATAATTCATGCGTTTAATTTTAATAAAATTAAAAAATAAACGCCCTCGATAAAAATTACCGAGGGCGCTAGTATATTATAAAAGTGAAATATGCTATTCCTCTTCTTTCTTTTCAACTTTTGAAAACTTCTTGTACTTATTCTTAAACTTGTCAATACGACCAGCTGTATCTAAGAATTTAGCTTTACCAGTATAAAATGGGTGAGATGTTCTTGAAATTTCCAATTTTACTAAAGGATATTCAACGCCATCCACTTCTAAAGTTTCTTTTGTATCCGCAGTAGATTTTGTTAAAAACACTTCGTCGTTAGACATGTCTTTGAACGCTACTAATCTATAATTTTCAGGGTGTATACCTTTTCTCATCACTTATAACTTTAAATACTTTTCTCTTAAAGAGCTGCAAATTTAATTATTTTTTGGAAATTGACAATCTAAATCATCAAAAAATAAAAATAAATTATTTTACTTTTACCTGTAACAAATTATCAATGTATACAACTAACACACTAATAACAACCAAAAATATTTAGAAAATGGAAGAAAAAAAAATTAAAACAGGTTCATTTGCCTTAACCTATGGCCTTATTTTAGGGGCTGTTAGTGTAATTTTTGCCTTAATGTTATACTCTATGGATATGCATTACCAAGGAGGTTTACCTGTAATGATAGTTAGTCTTGCATTAACTTTAATTGCAATAATATTAGGTATGTATCAATTTAAAAAAGCCAATAGAGGGTATATGACTTTTGGGCAAGGACTAAAAGTTGGAGTTGGAATTTGCCTTATAGGGGGAATTATTGGTATTGTCTTTAACCAACTAATGGCTAATATAATTGACCCAGATATGATGGAAAAAGCCATGGCTTTTCAAAAAGAACAACTCTTAGCTACTACTAAAATGACGGAAGAACAAATAGATGCCCAAATGGAAATGGGAAAAAAAATGGGTACTCCTATGATGCAAGTACTAATTGGCTTAGTTTTTAGCGTTTTTATTGGCTTTATTTTTTCATTAATTCCTGCATTAGCTCTGAAAAAAGAAGAAATTCTGAACTAAGTTCGTATTTTTGGGATAGATTTTTAAAATAGCGAATGCAATTATCTATTATTATACCATTACTTAACGAAGAAGAATCGCTAAAAGAACTTCATGATTGGATTGTTACAGTTATGCAATCCAATCATTTTTTATATGAAATTCTTTTTATTGATGATGGTAGCTCTGATGAATCCTGGAATATTATTTCCAAATTAGCTAACACAAACCCCAATGTAAAAGGCATACGTTTCTTTAAAAATTATGGTAAATCGCAGGCTTTACACGCAGGATTTAATGCTGCTAATGGAGAGGTTATTATTACCATGGATGCCGATTTACAAGACAGCCCAGAAGAAATACCAGAACTTTACCAGCTAATACAAAATAAAGGGTTTGATCTAATATCTGGTTGGAAGAAAAAAAGATACGATTCTATAATTGCAAAAAACATGCCTTCCAAATTATTTAATTGGGCGGCAAGAAGAACTTCCGGAGTAAAACTGCACGACTTTAATTGCGGTTTAAAAGCCTATAAAAAAGAAGTTATAAAAAACATAAAAGTATCTGGCGAAATGCATCGCTACATTCCTGTTCTGGCAAAAAATGCTGGTTTTGCAAAAATTGGAGAAAAAATTGTAACCCACCAAGCTCGTAAATACGGTAAAACCAAATTTGGGATGGAACGCTTTATTAATGGCTTTCTAGACTTAATTACTATTTGGTTTGTGTCTAAATTTGGAAAAAGACCAATGCATTTTTTTGGCGCTTTAGGGGTGCTAATGTTTATAATAGGTTTTAGCTTTGCTATTTATTTAGGAATAGATAAATTGTTTATTAACAAAACTGGTAGATTAATTACAGACAGACCGCAATTTTTTATCTCCTTAATTGCTATGGTAATAGGAACTCAATTATTTTTAGCTGGGTTTATAGGAGAAATAATTGTTCGCTCCAAAACAAATGAAACTAGATACAATATTTCTGAAGAAGTAAATTTAAAAAAATTTAATAAATAACCGAAAATCAAGTTTTTGAGGTAAAATTCTTACAAATTATGGAAGCATATTTAAATACGGTAAAAACCTGGCAGTCAGACTTTTTTGATGCCGATACAAAAAAAGAAATAGAGGAATTACAAAACAATAATACCGAAGAACTTAAAGATAGGTTTTATAAAAACTTAGAGTTTGGTACTGGTGGTATGCGCGGCGTAATGGGCGTAGGAACAAATAGAATTAATAAATACACCTTAGGAAAAAACACCCAAGGTTTATCTAACTACTTAAAAAAAGTATATGCTGGTGAAGAATTAAAAGTAGTTATAGCTTACGATTGCAGACACAATAGTGATACTCTTGCAAAAACAGTTGCGGAGGTATTTTCTGCCAATGGTATTAAAGTTTTTCTTTTTTCTGAATTAAGAACTACTCCTGCTCTTTCTTTTGCAGTTCGTGATTTAGATTGCCATGTAGGTATTGTTTTAACAGCCTCTCACAACCCTCCAGAATATAATGGTTATAAAGTATATTGGACAGATGGCGGACAAATTGTACCACCGCAAGATGGCGCTATAATTTCTGAAATAAATAATTTAAATTTTGAGGATATTAAGTTTGATGCTAATCCAAGTTTAATTGAATTAATTGACAAAGAAGCAGATGAGTCTTTCATTTCTGCCTCTGTAGCAAACGGAAACTTTAATGCGAAAGGAAAAGATGATTTTAAAATTGTTTTTACTTCGTTACACGGTACTTCAATTACTGCAATTCCAGAAGTTTTAAAAAGAGCTGGTTACAATAACGTAACTATTATTGAAGAGCAAGCAAAACCAGATGGTAATTTCCCAACAGTAATTTCTCCTAATCCAGAAGAGCCAGAGGCTTTATCTATGGCTATTGCAAAAGCAGAAGAAATTGGGGCAGACATGGTTGTTGGTACAGACCCAGATAGTGATCGTTTAGGTATTGCCGTTCGTAATTTAGATGGCAATATGGAAATCTTAAATGGAAACCAAACCATGATATTAATGACCAAATTTCTTTTAGACCAACGTAAAGCTAAAGGAATGAATGGGAATGAGTTTATTGGCTCTACTATTGTTTCTACACCAATGATGGGAAAACTTGCAGAAGCTTATGACGTTGAATATAAAGTTGGTTTAACTGGCTTTAAATGGATAGCAAAAATGATAAAAGATTTCCCTAATCAAGACTTTGTTGGTGGTGGCGAAGAAAGCTTTGGTTTTATGGTAGGTGATTTTGTTCGTGATAAAGATGCCGTTACCTCTACCCTACTTGCTTGTGAAATTGCTTCTAATGCAAAAGCAAATGGGAGCTCTTTCTTTAAAGACTTAATTGATTGTTATGTAGATTTTGGATTCTATAAAGAAAAATTAATTTCTTTAACTAAAAAAGGAATTTCTGGTGCCGAGGAAATTAAACAAATGATGGTAGACTTTAAAGAAAATCCTGTAGCTACAATAGATGGCTCTAAAGTTGTAACTGTAGAAGATTATAATACCGCTACTTCTACTAATCTTGAAACTGGAAAAGTTACACCTATAGATATTCCTACTTCCAATGTATTAATTTACATTACAAAAGATGGTACCAAAATGGCAGCAAGACCTAGTGGAACAGAACCTAAAATAAAATTCTATTTTAGTATTAATACTTCTCTTAACAAAGCAGAAGATTTTAAGACTGTAGATGCAGAATTAGATGCAAAAATTAACCGCATTGTAAGTGAACTTAAATTAGGTTAATGGAGTATTTTAAAAAGATACTCCGCTTTGCTAAACCCTATAGGAGTTATGCAATATTAAATATTATATCTAATATTTTTTATGCGCTGTTTGCCACTTTGGCAATGGTTTCTTTATTTCCAATGTTATCTGTTATTTTTAAACAAACAGAAGCTATACATACAAAACCACATTGGAAAGGTCTATTTAATGCAAAGGAGTATCTTTTTGATTACCTAAGTTATTTTGTTACCCAAAAAGCTGGTCAAGGAGAAAATGACGCTTTAATTTTTATGGTTGCCTTAGTAATTTCTATGTTTTTTCTTAAAAACTTATTTAATTACTTAGCTATGTATTTTATTACCTTCCTAAGAAATGGTGTATTAAAAGACATCCGAAATGAGTTGTACAAAAAAACGGTAGAATTACCATTATCCTATTATTCTGAAAAAAGAAAAGGAGATACAATTGCTAGAATAACTACAGATGTTTTAGAGATTCAGCACTCGTTTCTTTCCATATTAGAATTAATCATTAGAGAACCGTTAACTATATTGTTTACTATTATAGCAATGGTTTCCATTAGTGTAAAGCTAACCATTTTTGTCTTTATCTTTTTACCAATTTCTGGTTTTTTAATTTCATTATTAGGAAAATCTTTAAAAAGAAAATCGGATAAAGTACAACAAGAACAAGGAGCTTTTTTATCCATTCTAGAAGAAACTTTAGGTGGTTTACGTGTTATTAAAGCTTTTAATGCTGAAGAAAAATTCTCTAGTATATTTCAACGTTCTACAAAACGTTTTTTCAACTTTTCAAATACATTATTAAACCGACAAAATTTAGCTTCCCCAACAAGCGAGTTTTTTGGAATAGCAGCAATTGGTGTTATCCTCTGGTTTGGTGGTCAAATGGTTTTGGTAGAAAAAACCCTAAAACCTGAATTATTTATTGCTTATATGGGATTAGCTTATAATATTCTTACTCCTGCAAAGGCAATTAGCAAAGCCTCTTATGGCGTTAAAAAAGGAAATGCCGCAGCAGAAAGAGTATTAGAAATATTAGAAACAGAAAATCCTATTTCAGAAATTACTAATGCTATAAACAAACAAGACTTTACTACTGGAGTAAAATTAGAAAACATTTCTTTTAAATATGAAGAGGAATATGTTCTTAAAGATTTTAATCTTACCGTAAATAAAGGAGAAACAGTTGCCTTAGTTGGACAATCCGGTAGTGGAAAAAGTACCATTGCAAACCTAGTTACTCGTTTTTATGACGTTAACCAAGGTGCCATTACTATTGATGGTGATAATATTAAAGACCTTACTAAAAAGTCTTTGCGTGGACTTATGGGATTAGTTACTCAAGATTCTATCCTATTTAATGATACCGTTAAAAATAATATTGGTCTAGGAAAAGAAAATGCTACCGAAGAAGAAATTATAGCAGCCGCTAAAATTGCTAATGCACATGATTTTATCTCAGAACTCCCTAATGGATATGATACTAATATTGGAGACAGCGGAAATAAATTAAGTGGCGGACAAAAACAACGTTTATCAATTGCAAGAGCGGTTTTAAAAAACCCACCAATAATGGTTCTAGATGAAGCTACATCTGCATTAGATACCGAAAGTGAACGTTTAGTGCAAGATGCATTAGACAAAATGATGCAAAACCGCACTTCTATAGTTATTGCGCACCGTCTTTCTACGATACAAAAGGCAAATACAATAGTGGTTTTACAAAAAGGAGAAATTGTAGAACAAGGAACACACCAAGAGCTTTTAGCTGCTAATGGCGTATACAAAAAATTGGTAGCAATGCAGTCTTTGGGCTAAGCATTACTTCCTATTTACACATAAGAAACAAATCTTTTAATGATTCAAGTAAGACTTAATAATATATCAGATAATTATTTCAACAAAGCTTGGGAGCTATATGAGCATGCCTTCCCTCCAGAAGAACGGCGATTACTAAGCACGCAAACTCATATAATGAAAAAATCAAATTATCATTTTGATGTCTTGATGGATAAAAATGAATTCATAGGTTTTCTTTTATGGTGGGTTTTAAAACACTAAAGTACGTAGACCATTTTGCAACATCTACACAACAAAGAAATAAGGGTTTTGGTAAATTAATTCTTGAAAATTTTATTGAGGCTAGCAATAAACCTATCCTGTTAGAGGTTGAACTTCCTAATTCCTCTATCAATAAACGTAGAATAAAATTTTACGAAAGAATTGGCTTTAAACTCAATCAGCATTATTACGAAGTTCCAGCTTCAAAAAAGGGTCAAAAACCTTTACAATTACTATTAATGTCCTACCCCTATATTCTTACAGCAAAAGATGTGAAAGATTTCACAGACAAATGTCACCCTCTTATTTTTACTGATTAATAATCTTTTTAAAAAATAAAGGAAAAACTTTAGTTATTTTTCTTTAATCAATAACTACATGGAAATAAACATTTTAGGGTAAGCAGTTAAACCTTTTACTACCTTTGTAGTCTAAGCATAGAACGCAAATTAAAACTATTGATTGCTGAGCAAACTTTATTAGAGGAATTAAAGCAAACTGAAACCCAGGCAAGGGCTTTTGAAAAGCTTGTGAACACCTATAAAGAAAGATTGTATTGGCATATAAGGCGTATTGTATTAAATCATGATGACGCCGATGATGTCTTACAAAATACATTTATTAAAGTTTATAGAAACATTACTAACTTTAAAGGAGATAGCAAACTTTATTCCTGGATGTATAGAATTGCGACCAATGAATCGCTTTCCTTTTTAAAATCGAAATCTAAAAAAATGGGGGTTAGTAGCGTTGCGTTACAAGAAACACTGTTAAATAATTTAGAATCTGATGTTTATTTTGAGGGCGATGAAATTCAATTAAAATTGCAAAAGGCGATTGCAACATTACCAGAAAAGCAAAAGTTAGTTTTTAATATGAAGTATTTTGATGAAATGAAGTACGAAGAAATATCTGAAGTATTAGAAACTTCTGTAGGAGCTTTAAAAGCTTCTTACCATCTTGCATCAAAAAAAATTGAATCGTATATAAAAGAAAATTAAACCTTTACAAAAAAAGAAGTCTAATAAATACCATGAAAGCACCTAATAAAAATAGCGGATTCAGGCTTCCAGAAGATTATCTGGAAAACTTTAACGATTCTCTGTTAAATAAAATTGCTACTTCAGAAGAAAGCAAAATACCTAACAAAGAAGGCTTTACAGTACCCAAGGATTATTTTGACACTTTACATAAAAATATTTCAGATAAATTAGAAGAAAAACCTACCAAGGTAATTGCTATACAATCGTATAAAAAATACTATTACTCTGCCATTGCAGCAGCTATTGTTTTACTCTTTGTTGGTATAAACTTAAATAAAACAGTAGATTACAGTATAGAAGATATAGCTAATGCTGATATAGATTCTTATATTGAATATACCGATTTAAACTTTTCTAGTTATGAAATTGCCGAAGTAGTTCCTATAGATAATTTAGATATTACCGATATATTAGACGCTGGAATAAATGAAGAAAATATTATTGACTATTTAGAAGATGAACTAGATAGTTTTAACGAATTTAATTTAGACAGTTATGATTATTAAAAAAACAATATTTGTTGCTGTGTTATTAATTGCTACTAGCATTTTTGCACAACGCAAACCCGACCACGAAAAGATAAAAGCATTAAAAATTGCTTATTTAACAGAGAAGTTAGACTTAACTAGTAATGAAGCGCAAAAATTTTGGCCTGTATATAATGCTCATGAAGAGAAAGTAGAGAAAATAAGAATGCAACAAAGGTCTGAAATTTATAAAAAGTTAAGAGAAATAGATAAATTATCTGAAAAAGAGCTAAGTAAACTTTTAGAATTGGAAATTTCTTTAAACAAACAAAAACATGTATTAGAAGAAAAATTAATTCAAGATATTAGAAAAGTAGTTTCTGCCAAAAAAACATTTATTATGTTACAATCAGAATCTGGGTTTAAAAGAAAACTACTACATCAATATAGAAAAAAACACAAATCAGAAAATAGATAAAGTATTTAAAAGGAGCTAATAAGCTTCTTTTTTTTATTTAAAACTTAGTTTTGCAATTCTATTTTTCCCTGCAGCATAAGCAATAGTATCATTTGCAAAACGAATTGTATAAAAAGACTCTTCGGAAAGTTGTTGCCAACTTTCTCCTCTATTTTTAGAATAAGAAATCCCTGTAAAACCTATAGCAACAATTTCATTCCCATTAGAATTAGGAACAAATTGCACACAACTTTTATAGCCAGGGTCTTTATTTTTCGCTATTAATTTCCACGTGTTACCACCATCTGTTGTTATTGCTTTATTCCTAGTATTAGACTCTGGGTTGGTGTAATCTCCTCCAATAGCAACTCCTATTTTAGCATCATAAAAATCTAAAGAATAAATGCCTTGTGTGGGCTTTTCTCCTAGAATAGGAGTTGCTAAAACGTGCCAACTAACTCCTTTATTTTCAGAATAATAAATCCTGCTATTTGTGGTAGCTATCCAAGCTTTATCTCCTTGCACTTTAATGTTAGTATTACTCGCAGCAAAAGCCCCTTCCTCTCCTACTTCTTCTGGCAAATTTTCACAAGGAATTCTAGACCAACTTTTACCACCATCTCTTGTAATTAATATAGAGAGGCAACCATTATTGCTATCGCCAACGGCTATTCCCTCCTTAGAATTCCAAAAAGTCATTGCATCATAAAAAACATTTTCTCCTTCTTCTTTATACACTAATTCCATTTTTCCTGCATCACCGGTTTTATATAACAGAGCCGGACTTCCTATAGAAAGCATAAAAAAATCGGAATTTGTATGCGAAACAGACCTAAAATGAGGCTTCTTACCTTCAAAATCTATAGCATTTAGTCGTACATTATTATTTGTTGCTAAATCTACAGAACCAAAAACACCTTTGTCCGCAGCAAAAGCTAAACTATTTTCCATAATCTCAATAGCTCTTATACTAACAGAATCCTCATATATAACCTCTACTTGCACAGAAGAAAAAGTCGTTTTTTTCTTTTCTTGATGACAACTAAATAAAAGCAACACAAATAATAAAATTGGAAAAGAAAATTTCATGAAGATTAATTTTATCAAAAATAAGTCTATTCACTTCTAATACAATACCTTTGCACCCTTATTTTTTAAGTGATGAAATTACACAGAAATCTTGTTTTTGCAGTTGTAGACGCGTTAAATTTAATTTTTAATGAAGGTGAGTATGCAGATAAAGTAGTACAAAAAGTTTTAAAGTTTGATAAACGTTGGGGTTCTCGTGACCGTGGCTTTATTGCAGAAACTACCTATGATATTGTTCGTTGGAAACGCTTGTACTCTGAAATTGCAGAAGTAAAAGCACCATATTCTAGACCTAACTTATTCCGTTTATTTGCTGTTTGGGCCATTCTTAGAGGTATAAAATTACCCGATTGGAAACAATTAGAGCCAACACCAGAAAGAAAAATTAAAGGAAGGTTTGATGAACTTTCTAAAACAAGAAAATATAAAGAGTCTATTCCAGATTGGATGGATGAACTTTGCGAAAAATCTTTAGGAGAAAAACTATGGGATAAAGAAGCCACTGCTTTAAACCAACAAGCAGATGTTATTTTAAGAGCAAATACATTAAAAACTACTAAAGAAAAATTACGCAAAAACCTTTTAGAAAATGGTATTGACTCAGATGCTATAAAAGGATATACAAGTGCTTTAAAGTTAGCAGAACGTGGAAATGTATTTACTAGTGATGCCTTTAAAAATGGCTGGTTTGAGGTGCAAGATGCTTCTTCGCAACTGGTATCTGAGTTTTTAGAGGTAAAACCTGGAATGCGTGTTGTAGATACATGTGCTGGTGCAGGAGGAAAAACATTGCATTTAGCTGCTCTTATGGAAAACAAAGGACAATTAATTGCCCTAGACATTTATGCCAATAAATTAAAAGAATTAAAGCGTAGAGCAAAACGTGCAGGAGCGCATAATATTGAACCCAGACATATTGACTCTACCAAAGTAATTAAAAAGCTTTACGGTAAAGCAGATAGGGTTTTAATTGATGCTCCGTGTACTGGTTTAGGAATTTTACGAAGAAATCCAGATGCCAAGTGGAAATTACAGCCAGAATTTGTAGATAAAATTATAGCAACGCAAAAAGAAATTATTCGTAGTTATAGTAAAATAGTAAAACCAGGCGGGCAAATGGTATACGCTACTTGTTCTATTTTACCACAAGAAAATATTGAACAAGTAAAATCCTTTTTGACCTCTGATGAAGGTAAAAGCTTTCAATTAGTAAAAGACAAAAAGATTTTTGCTTCTACTAGCGGGTATGATGGTTTCTATATGGCATTGTTAAAAAAAGAAAACAGTTAAGCCTTTTATATTTCAAAAAGTAATCAACAATTATCACAAAATTGTTGATTAATAGGATTGATTTCTTAGATTAAAAAAATGTAAATTTGTGCTTTCTTAAAACTAAACAACAAGAAGCGCAATGATTCATTTTTTCGGGAATGCGACAAACAAAGTTTTTGCAGTACAAACTACCGCTGAACTTTCGGAAGAAACTACAAATAAATTAATATGGTTATTTGGTAACCAACCAAAAATAAACGCGGCGTCTCTAGACGCCTTTTTTATTGGTCCAAGAGCTGCTATGATTACACCTTGGAGTACTAATGCTACTGAAATAACCCAGAATATGGGAATTACTGGAGTAATTCGTATTGAGGAATTTTATAATGTAGCCGAAGATTTTACAGATTTTGACCCAATGCTTTCTCATAAGTTTGAGAGCTTGCATCAAGAAATGTTTACTATAAATATTAAACCAGAACCTATATTAGAGATTGATGATATTGCTGCATATAATGAACAAGAAGGTCTAGCTTTGAGTGATGAGGAAGTAACCTATTTAGAAAGTGTTTCTAAGAAAATAGGAAGAAAATTAACCGATTCTGAGGTATTTGGTTTTAGCCAAGTAAACTCAGAACACTGTCGCCACAAAATATTTAATGGTGATTTTGTGATTGATGGTGTGCAAATGCCAACTTCTCTTTTTAAATTAATTAAAAAGACATCGCAAGAAAATCATAACAATATTGTTTCTGCATATAAAGATAATGTTGCCTTTGTAAAAGGGCCAGAAGTAATACAATTTGCACCAAAAACAGCAAATAAGCCCGATTTTTACCAAGAAGAAAAATTCGATTCTGTTATTTCATTAAAAGCAGAAACACACAACTTCCCAACTACGGTAGAACCTTTTAACGGGGCTGCTACGGGTTCAGGTGGTGAAATTAGAGACCGTTTAGCTGGTGGCCAAGGTTCATTACCATTAGCAGGTACAGCGGTTTATATGACAGCTTATTCTAGATTAGAAAAAGATAGAAAATGGGAAAATGGATTAGCGGAACGCAAATGGCTATACCAAACTCCAATGGATATTTTAATAAAAGCATCTAACGGAGCATCTGACTTTGGTAATAAATTTGGACAGCCTTTAATTAATGGTTCTGTACTTACTTTTGAACATAAAGAAGAAGAAAACTCTAGTGACAGCCCTCGCCGTTTAGGGTTTGATAAAGTTATTATGCAAGCTGGTGGTATTGGTTATGGAAAAGCATCGCAAGCCATAAAAGCCAAACCAGAAGAAGGAGATAAAATTGTTATCCTTGGCGGTGACAATTACCGTATTGGTATGGGTGGCGCAGCTGTTTCTAGTGCAGATACTGGTGAATTTAGCTCTGCAATAGAACTTAATGCCGTACAGCGTTCTAATCCAGAAATGCAAAAACGTGCAGCCAATGCAATTCGTGGAATGGTAGAGAGTAATGCAAATCCTATTGTATCTATTCATGATCATGGAGCTGGCGGGCATTTAAATTGTTTGTCTGAATTAGTAGAAGAAACTGGTGGAAAAATAGATTTAGATAAACTTCCTGTAGGTGACCCTACCCTATCTGCTAAAGAAATTATAGGTAATGAGTCTCAAGAACGTATGGGATTAGTTATTGGTAAAGAAGATACTAGCTTACTTAAAGAAATTGCAGAACGCGAGCGTTCTCCAATGTACGAAGTTGGTGATGTTACTACAGATGACCGTTTTACGTTTGAGTCTAGTACCACAGGGGAAAAACCTATGGATGTAGCTTTATCTGATATTTTTGGAAGCTCTCCTAAAACAGTTTTAACAGATAACACAGTAACTCGTACTTACGATGCACCAAAATATAAATTAGAAAATTTTCATGATTATTTAGAGCAAGTATTACAGTTAGAGGCTGTTGCTTCTAAAGATTGGTTAACAAATAAAGTAGACCGTTGTGTTGGTGGTCGTGTAGCCAAACAACAATGTGCAGGTCCATTACAACTACCTTTAAACAATTGTGGCGTTATGGCACTAGATTTTAAAGGAAAAGAAGGTATTGCCACTTCTATAGGGCACTCACCTATTTCTGCTTTAATAGACCCTGCTGCTGGAAGTAAAAATAGTATTACAGAAGCGTTAACGAATATAATTTGGGCTCCTTTAAAAGACGGATTACAATCTGTTTCTTTATCTGCCAACTGGATGTGGCCTTGTAAAAATGAAGGTGAAGATGCACGTTTATACAAAGCTGTTGAAGCGGTATCTGACTTTTCTATCGCATTAGGCATCAACGTGCCAACAGGGAAAGATTCACTTTCTATGAAGCAAAAATATACCGATGGCGATGTTATTTCTCCAGGTACGGTTATTATTTCTGCTGCTGGTAACTGTAATGATATTACAAAGGTCGTAGAGCCTGTTTTACAAAAAGATGGTGGAGATATATACTACATAAACCTATCACAAGATACCTTTAAACTAGGTGGTTCTTCCTTTGCACAAGTATTAAATACCATTGGTAATGAAGCACCAAATGTAAAAGATGCTGCGTATGTAAAAACAGTATTTAACACCATTCAAGCTTTAATTAAAGAAGGACAAGTACTTGCAGGTCATGATGTTGCCTCTGGTGGTTTAATTACCACTTTATTAGAATTATGTTTTGCAGATGTTAACCTAGGAGCCAATTTAGACCTTAGTTCTTTAAACGAACAAGACACTATTAAACTCCTTTTTGCTGAAAACTCTGGTATTGTATTACAAGTCAAGGATGCTTCCATTGAGACTGTTTTAAGTAATGCTAATATCGATTTCAAAAAAATAGGAACGGTTTCTTCTGAAGCTACGCTTACGATTAAAAACGGTGGTATGGAAATGGGCTTAAATGTAAGTTCATTACGAGATACTTGGTTTAAAACATCCTATTTATTAGATGACAAACAAACGGCAAACAACTTAGCAAAAGACCGTTATGACAATTATAAAAACCAAGCATTACAATATACATTCCCTAAGAATTTTAATGGGAAACTAAACCCAAGACCTACAAAGCGCCCAAAAGCTGCTATTTTAAGAGAAAAAGGAAGTAATTCTGAGCGCGAAATGGCAAATGCAATGTATTTAGCTGGTTTTGATGTTAAGGATGTACATATGACCGATTTAATTTCTGGTCGTGAAACTCTAGAAGATATACAATTTTTAGGTGCTGTTGGAGGGTTCTCTAATTCGGACGTTTTAGGAAGCGCCAAAGGATGGGCAGGAGCCATAAAATATAATGAAAAAGCAAATGCTGTAATTAAGAACTTCTTTGCAAGGCCAGATACACTTTCTGTTGGTATTTGTAACGGTTGTCAGTTATTTATGGAGTTAGATTTAATTAACCCAGACCATGAAACGCATGGTAGAATGGTACATAATGATTCTAACAAACACGAGAGTAACTTTACATCGGTTAAAATTCAGGAAAACAATTCTGTAATGTTATCCTCTTTAGCGGGTAATACTCTAGGCGTTTGGATATCGCATGGAGAAGGTAAATTTAACTTACCATACGGTGAAGACAAATACCAAATTGTAGCAAAATATGGTCATGAAGGTTACCCTTCTAATCCTAATGGTAGTGATTTTAATACGGCTATGATGTGCGACTCTACTGGACGCCATTTGGTTACTATGCCACACTTTGAGCGCTCTACTTTCCCATGGAACTGGGCGCACTACCCTAGTAATAGACAAGATGAAGTTTCTCCTTGGTTAGAGGCTTTTGAGAATGCTAGAAAGTGGGTTGAAAATAAATAATATTAAAGTGGTATTTCATTACAAAGAAAAAAGTATTAACAAAATAGCTTCTATAAGAATGTTATCGGTATATCCGATAATAATTTGTACACTAATTGCAGCTTTCATTATTGCAAATCACATTGAAAATAATGAATTTTTAAAAAATAAAGATTTGTTATATATGTTTGTTTTGATTGGAATATTTTTTCTTATAGCTGGTTTTTTTTCAGGAAAAAAAAGTTTAATAAAAATACTTGCGGATACAAAATTTGAGCTCTTTGGTAGTTCTATTGAAAAACAAATTCCAAATGGAAAAAACATACGTATTGAATTTAGAGAGATATTAAGTTTTCATAAAGTAACATCTGGGGTTCTTTTAAAAACAAAAAATAAAAAATTAGAAATCCCAAATGAATTAGAAGGTTTTGAAATCTTGAGTAAAGAAATTAGGAGCCATATTCATGCTCATGTTATTCATTATAAAACTAATTGCATAATTCCTCAGGTTATAATAAACACTACTACGTCAATAGGTATTTTATTAATTTTAACTGGTTTATTCATTTTTGAAACTAAAGAACAGAAATTACTTTTCGGTATACCTCTGTTTCTTTTCTTAGTAGTAGCTATTATAAAAATATTGAGTGACAAAAAAAATAAGCATCGTGATTATACCACTATTTATAAAGCTATATTTTTTACTATTTTACTTTTAATATATTTAGCTTACATCTTTTTCTATTAGTAATAATCCTTAAATAAAATAAAAAGGGTTCTAATTTCCTTGCAAGAATTAGAACCCATTTACAACATTCACTAATTTAAAACCATTATCTAATAACCATTTTACCACTCCAGGTTTTATCATTTGTACTTGTTATTTTGTACAAATAAATTCCACTAGGTAGGTTCTTTTTATATACTACTATTTCATTTTGTCCTTGTTGTGTATCTCCTTTCATGGTATGAGATGACAATAAATGCCCCCCTACAGTATAAATTTCAAAAGTATATTTTGCGTCTTTTTCTTCGAAAAAATACAGTGTAGCCTCACTTTCTATTGGGTTAGGCATTAAAACTGCCTTTTTAGTATCGGCCAATACATATTCATACTTAGACTCTGTATTATTAAAATCTAAATTAGTAAGGTTTAAAGATTTCTCTTCTGTATTACCACTGTCAGTTTTTAATATAAAAGTTAAAACTTTTAAACTAGAGAAATCGGCTACACCTCCAGAGCTATTTTTAAATACCTCATCTGGCATTGTATAGGTTTGGGTTTCTTCCCCTAATTGTACTTCTGAAATATATTCTTCTCCATTACCCTTTAGTAATTTTACCTCTAAAGTTCCTGTTCCAGAAGCTTCAAAAGATAGGTTTTTATATTCTGATAAATCTACCGCAAGAAACCTTGGACTAAATGCTCTGTACACACCAATATAATTAGTAGTAGTACCAGAAAGTTGAATGTTTCTTTCTACTCTAAAACCATCACCAGTATAAGGTGTTTCGTTTTGTAATACCTTATAGGTATTTATCATGGTTCCGTTAGCAGAATTATCTAACCCCCAAGGGGCATCAGCTACAAATAAATCATCTGGAGTATCTCCTTTACTATTTTCTATTCTAAATCCAAAATCGAATAAGGAACCTGTATTTACGGCTACAGAATCTATATAACCATCTATAGATGCTTGTAAACTTACTGATGTGCTTTCTCCCGTTTCCGTTCTTTTTAAGCCACCATCCATGAAAATTTCTTTGGTATTGTTGTTGTTTACAACATGCATATTAATTTTTCCGTTTTTATAACTAGCAGACTTTACAAATACAGGAGGTGGTGTAGAGCCAGTATAATCTGTAATTTCTGCATTAGCTTCTAATAAATCTAATATTTCTTCTCCTAAAGAAACCAAATCGTCTATAGAATTAGACCAAACCTGGAAGTTATAATACATGGTGTTATCTTCATATCTATCTATATTCCAATGTGATTCAATCACAAATTTCTGATTTTCATCTAATCTTGCAGAAAAAGTTAACGCAAATTCTATATTTCCGTCTGCTTGTTTAATCCTAGATTTTATAAAATCCTTTTCTCTAATTTGTATGGTAGATACCGATAATAATTCTGCACCTAAGAAACGGTCGCAAATAAATTTACTGTGTTCATAAACTTTATTATCCGTTTTTATCACCATTAATGCACTAACTGTCTCCGTACCTTTTAAATAATCTACAGCGTAAATATCTGATGCATTTGTAAGTTCTAGCAAATCTGCAGGAGAAGACTCTATAGTACTAGTCTCACCAACTATTCCTAGTGGCACCAAGCTATTTAATGGTATTTCTGAAGGGGAAGTTTTACTGCTTTTCTTATAATTAATAGTTTTCTTAACCTTCTTTGCCAATAACTTATCAAATTTATAATTGGTTTTTGCTCTATTATAATTACGCTTACTAATTAAATTTGCTAATCTATCATTACTTTCTAATCCGCCAGAGTTTCCTCCGGAAGTGGTCGTAATTACTGGACAAGCGCTAACTCCGGAACAGGAAGGATCGTCACAATCTACTAAGCCATCTCCATCATCATCTAATCCATTAATACAATCTTCTTGCGGCACTGGTGCAGTAGGACAACGAGCACCATCATTTAAAGAACTTGAAGGGCCAAAAGCAAAAATATTAGAGGAGATAGAACCATTGGCAACTATATTTTGAACATTATTAATTATGTACACAGAACCTGTTTGGTTAGCAGATGCATATAAATTACCATCCACATCAAAATAAACAGCTCCAAAAGTATAATTAAGCCCTGCTAGAATAGGCACTTCTCCTAAATCTTCTACATTGCCTGTTTCTGCTGTTATTCTATAAAGATGATTAGTACTTCTCTCTACAGTATATAGTTTCCCATCTGCAGCATTAAAAGCCCAGTCATGTATACTTATACTTTTATTTAAGGTATGTTCTCCTATATATTCTAAATAAGAATTTGATTCTTGATTTAAATCTATAGAATGATAAGTTGAAGAACCAGAACGTATATAATAAATACCATCTATGCTTATATCGCCAACATATCTATTACCAGTATTTGGTAAATCTGCTATAGTATAAATATCTGTAGAAAAGTCTTTACCTATACGTACAATAGAAATAGAAGGTGTAGATAAATAACCCCATAAATAACCGTCAGCAGAATTATACGCTGCACCATTAATATTACCTTCAGTGATGTCTTCTGCAACTAAATAAGAACTTCCAGAAGCCAAATCTAAAGCATAAATATCATTACGTTGAAATAAATATGCGTTATAATCACACTGAAAAGGTTCTGATTGTGAACGAGCATTAAAACTTAACATTACGGTAAATAGCATTAATGCTATATACTTTGCAAAAGATTTAGAGAAGTAGTTTTTTTCCATTTTTAAAAGATTTGGGTTAATCAATTTTAAATAAATGTATAAATTTATATATAAGGTTTTTCTTACATTTAGATGAATGATGTATATAACTAGATTAAAACCACTTTATTGTGGATGAATGAAAATACTCGTTAAAATCTATATTTATTTTTCTAACACCTATGTTAAAATTTAACAATTATTAAAAAAATAGCACTAATTTTATTAATTCGATTTTAAAATGTGATATCCTTTTCCTATTTTACAATTTCTTATCTCAATATTTTTATATGCATAAAGTTACCCGACTCTTTGATTTCCCTTATTATCAATTAGAAAAATTTGATTTAAAAAAATCCTTAGTTTCAAAACAAGACGGAAATTGGATTTTTACTTCTACTAGAGAATATATAGATAAAGCAAATGCCATTAGTAGAGGCCTTTTACGTTTAGGTGTAAAACCTAATGACAAAATTGCTGTAATATCCTTAACTAATAGAACCGAATGGAATATTATAGATGTAGGCGTATTACAGTTAGGTGCTCAAAATGTACCAATATATCCAACAATTTCTGAAGAAGATTATGCTTATGTTCTTAATCATTCCGAAGCAAAATACTGTTTTGTTTCTTGTGACGAAGTACATAGTAAAGTAAAAGCAGTTAGAAAAGATACACCACATTTAAAAGAAGTATATTCTTTTGATGATTTATCGGATTGCAAAAGCTGGAATGACGTTTTAACTCTTGGAGAAGACACTAGTAACCAAAATGAAGTAGAAAACTCGAAAAATACAGTAAAACCAGAAGATTTAGCAACATTAATTTACACTTCTGGTACAACAGGCCAACCTAAAGGAGTAATGCTTTCTCACAATAACCTAGTAAGCAATGCTATTGAAAGCTCCGAAAGGTTTCCTATAGAAGATGGTAATACCGTATCTCTTAGTTTCTTACCCTTATGCCATGTATACGAGCGTATGCTTATTTACTTATACCAATATAGAGGTGTAACTATATATTATGCAGAAGCTATGGATAAGATTAGTGACAACTTAAAAGAAGCTAAACCGCATGTAATGACAGCTGTTCCTAGATTATTAGAAAAAGTATATGATAGTATTATAGCCAAAGGAACACAACTAACAGGTATTAAAAAGAAACTATTCTTTTGGGCAGTAGAACTAGGGCTTAAATACGAGCCCTATGGAAAAAACGGATGGTGGTATGAAACAAAATTAAAAATAGCCCGAAAATTAATTTTTAGTAAGTGGAAAGAAGCCTTAGGAGGTAACTTATCTCTTATCGCATCTGGTAGTGCTGCACTACAACCTAGGTTATCTAGAATATTTAATGCTGCAGAATTTGGTGTCATGGAAGGCTACGGTTTAACAGAAACCTCTCCTGTTGTATCTGTAAACGATATGCGAAAAGAAGGGTTTAAAATAGGAACCGTAGGTAAATTACTAGGAAATACAGAAGTTAAAATCGCGGAAGACGGAGAAATTTGCGTAAAAGGTCCGCAAGTAATGATGGGTTACTATAAAGACCAAGAAAAAACAGATGCTGTAATTAAAGATGGCTATTTTCATACTGGAGATATTGGAGAAGTAGATACAAAAGGGTTTTTAAAAATTACAGACCGTAAAAAAGAAATGTTTAAAACTTCTGGTGGTAAGTATGTTGCGCCACAATTATTAGAAAACAGGTTTAAACAATCTCGCTTTATAGAACAGATTATGGTAGTTGGCGAAGGCGAAAAAATGCCAGCAGCATTAATTCAGCCCAATTTCGAATTTATAAAGGAATGGGGAAATTTACACCAATTACCGTTAAACAGTAATGATGAGATTTCTAACAATCAAAAAGTTATTGATCGTATACAAGAAGAAGTAGATTTAGCAAATGAAGATTTTGCTAAATGGGAAAAAGTTAAACAATTTAGACTAACACCAGAAGTATGGAGTATAGATGGCGGTCATGTAACCCCTACTCTTAAACTTAAGCGAAAAATTATTAAAGAAAAATACATCTCTTTATATAATGATATATATGGGCATTAAGAATTATAAGCCTATGAAATAAATAATAAAATACTATTTTTTTTGCGACTTACTATGCATGCATAGTAATTTTTCCTATATTTGTTTGCCACCACAAATATACCATGTATGAAGGAACTTACTATAGATTATGCTCTAAGAGCCACTTGGCAAGCTGTAGCAAGAATGTATAATGAAGAAGCTAAAGAGTTTGAAACCACTATGGCTATCGGTTTTACTTTATTAAGTATAGATCCCAAAACAGGAACTCCTTCTACTGCCTTAGGGCCTAAAATGGGGATGGAAGCAACAAGTCTTTCTAGAATACTTAAAAGTATGCAAGAAAAAGGACTTATAGAACGCAAGCCAAACCCAAATGATGGTAGAGGTGTATTAATACATCTTACAGAATTTGGCCTAGAAAAAAGAACAGATTCTAAAAATGTAGTATTAATTTTTAACGAAGCTGTTAAAAAAAATGTTACTCCAGAACAGTTAAAAAACTTTTTTGAAGTTACAGAAACTATTAATAAGCTTATAGCAGATAAAAAAATCTATACAAAAGATAATAACATTAATAAATAATAGTAATTTAATGAACAAGCATATTAATAAAGTTGCCGTCATTGGTTCTGGTATAATGGGAAGCGGAATAGCATGCCATTTTGCCAATATTGGAGTAGAAGTTTTGTTATTAGATATTGTTCCTAGAGAACTAAGTGAAAAAGAAAAAGCAAAAGGACTTACTTTAGAAGACGAAGTAGTAAGAAACCGTTTGGTAAACAACTCGCTTACTGCATCATTAAAATCGAAACCTTCACCTATATATAATCAGAAATTTGCTAGTAGAATTACTACTGGTAACTTAGAAGATGATATTGCTAAAATTGCTAAGGTAGATTGGATTATAGAAGTTGTAGTAGAACGCTTAGATATTAAAAAAATGGTTTTCGAGAATATCGAAAAGCATAGAACCCCCGGAACCTTAATATCTTCAAATACTTCAGGTATTCCAATCAAATTTATGAGTGAAGACCGTAGTGATGATTTTCAAAAGCATTTCTGCGGAACTCACTTCTTTAATCCTGCACGTTACTTAAAATTATTTGAAATAATTCCAGGTCCTAAAACTTCCCCTGAAGTATTAGACTTTTTAAATGGTTATGGAGAGCAATTTTTAGGAAAAACATCCGTAATAGCAAAAGACACTCCAGCATTTATTGGTAACCGTATTGGTATTTTTAGCATACAAAGTTTATTCCATTCGGTTAAAGAACTAGGAATGACGGTTGAAGAGGTAGATAAATTAACTGGTCCTGTAATAGGAAGACCAAAATCTGCCACTTTTAGAACTGTAGATGTTGTTGGTTTAGATACACTTGTTCATGTTGCTAATGGTATACACGAAAATTGTAAAGAAGATGAACGCTTAGATTTATTTAAACTTCCAGATTTTATTGATACCATGATGGAAAACAAATGGTTAGGAAGTAAATCTGGTCAAGGGTTTTACAAAAAAGTAAAAGGGGATAAAGGAAAAAGTGAAATACTAACTTTGGATTTAGACACGATGGATTATCGTGCTAAAAAAAGAGCAAGTTTCGCAACTTTAGAGCTCACTAAAACTATAGATAAAGTAGTAGACAGATTTTCAGTTCTTACCGCAGGAAAAGATAAAGCCGGTGAGTTTTACCGTAAAAGTTTTGGTGCTTTATTTGCTTATGTATCGCATAGAATTCCAGAAATTACCGATGAGCTTTACAAGGTTGATGATGCTATGAAAGCTGGTTTTGGATGGGAACATGGCCCTTTTCAAATTTGGGATGCTGTACATTTAGAAAAAGGAATAGAATTTGCTAAAGCAGAAGGTTTAGAAGTTGCCTCATGGGTTACAGATATGCAAGCTGCTGGTATAACTAGTTTTTACACTGTAAAAGATGGTGCTACTTATTTTTATGATATTCCTACTAAAACTATGAAAAAAGTACCTGGACAAGATGCTTTTATCCTATTAGACAATATTAGAAAAACTAAAGAAGTATTTAAAAACAGTGGTGTAGTAGTTGAAGATTTAGGAGATGGTATTCTAAATGTAGAATTCCAATCTAAAATGAATACTATTGGTGGTGATGTTTTAGCCGGACTTAATAAAGGTATAGATTTAGCCGAAAAAGATTTTCAGGGTTTAGTAGTTGGTAACCAAGCAGCAAATTTCTCTGTAGGAGCTAACATTGGAATGATTTTTATGATGGCTGTAGAGCAAGAATATGATGAGCTAAATATGGCCATTAAAATGTTCCAAGATACCATGATGCGCATGCGCTACTCCTCTATCCCAACTATATCTGCTCCGCATGGTATGACACTTGGTGGAGGCTGCGAACTTTCACTTCATGCAGACAAAGTTGTTGCAGCAGCAGAAACTTACATTGGATTAGTAGAATTTGGTGTTGGCGTTATTCCTGGTGGTGGTGGTTCTAAAGAATTTGCAGTTAGAGCTTCCGACTTATTTAATAAAGGAGATGTAGAGCTTAACGTTCTTCAAGAATACTTCCTAACTATTGGTATGGCTAAAGTATCTACCTCAGCGTATGAAGCATATGATTTAGGTATTCTTCAAGAAGGAAAAGATATTGTTGTAGTAAACAAAGACCGCCAAATAGCAACAGCAAAAGCGCATGCTAAATTAATGGCAGAATCTGGTTACACAAGACCTGTAAAACGTAAAGACATTAAAGTTCTAGGAAAACAAGCTCTTGGGATGTTCTTAGTAGGAACAGACTCTATGGAAGCTAGTCACTATATAAGTGAACATGACAAGAAAATTGCAAATAAATTAGCTTACGTAATGGCTGGTGGCGATTTATCGGAACCTACTAGAGTAAACGAACAGTATTTATTAGACTTAGAAAGAGAAGCTTTCTTATCTCTATGTACCGAACGTAAAACTTTAGAGCGTATACAACACATGTTAAAAACAGGAAAACCTCTACGTAATTAAAATTACGAAGCTATTTGCCATTAGCTATTAGCTGTTGGCACATTTTAAAAAACAACATATTGCTAATAGCCAAAAACTAGTAGCCAAAAGCATAAAAAATGAAACAAGCATATATAGTTAAAGCATATAGAACCGCAGTAGGTAAAGCTCCTAAAGGTGTGTTCCGTTTTAAAAGAACAGATGAGTTAGCAGCAGAAACCATTGAGTACATGATGAAGGAGTTGCCAAATTTTGATAAAAAACGTATTGATGATGTTATTGTTGGAAATGCAATGCCAGAAGGTTCTCAGGGGCTAAATATGGCTAGACTTATTTCTTTAATGGGTCTAGATATTGTAGATGTTCCCGGAGTAACGGTAAACCGTTTTTGTTCTTCTGGAATAGAAACTATTGGTATAGCAACTGCAAAAATACAAGCTGGTATGGCAGATTGCATTATTGCTGGTGGAGCAGAAAGCATGAGTTCTGTTCCTATGACAGGTAACAAACCAGAACTAAACTACGATTTAGTAAAAGCTGGTCATGAAGATTATTATTGGGGAATGGGAAACACTGCTGAGGCTGTAGCAAATCAGTTTAAAGTTTCTCGTGAAGACCAAGATGAGTTTGCCTATAATTCGCACATGAAAGCATTAAAGGCGCAAGCAGAAGACCGTTTCCAAGACCAAATTGTTCCTATTGATGTAGAACAAATTTATATTGATGCAAACGGAAAAAAAGCATCAAAAAAATACACAGTAACAAAAGATGAAGGGCCTAGAAAAGGAACTTCTAAAGAAGTTTTAGCAAAGCTAAGAGCTGTTTTTGCTGCTGGTGGTAGCGTAACAGCTGGTAATTCTTCCCAAATGAGTGATGGTGCTGCATTTGTAATGGTAATGAGTGAAGATATGGTGAAAGAACTAAACCTAGAGCCTATTGCCCGTTTAGTAAACTATGCAGCTGCTGGTGTAGAGCCACGCATTATGGGAATTGGCCCTGTAAAAGCTATTCCAAAGGCATTAAAACAAGCAAGTTTAAAACAAGAAGATATTGAGCTAATTGAGCTTAACGAAGCCTTTGCTTCACAATCCTTAGCTGTAATGCGAGAGTTAAACCTAAACCAAGATATTGTAAATGTTAATGGTGGTGCAATTGCCTTAGGGCATCCACTTGGTTGTACAGGTGCTAAATTATCAGTGCAGTTATTTGATGAGATGCGTAAACGTAACATGCATGGAAAATACGGAATGGTTACCATGTGCGTTGGAACTGGGCAAGGCGCTGCAGGAATTTTTGAGTTTCTTTCTTAAAAAAAATAGAGACCAGAAAATAAAACAAAGGTTATCATGTGTGCAAAACAGAGGCGTAGGTTTTCTTTTTCTATGCTGAGTACTATTGCAAATTCAAGAACCAATAAATCTTTTAGTCGCATTTTAAACATATCATTAGGTTCTTCATTTAAATTAAGAACTCAATTATTAGTAGCAAAACATAGAAAATACATAAACGAAAAAGACTTAAAATATTAGAAGAAAAAATAGAAGAATTCCAAAGAATGGCGATGGATTTCAAAATAGCCTTAATTAAGTCTATGTTCTATTTTCTCTTTTCTTTAATCTAAAAAAAATGGCAACAGAAGAAAAAGACATACTAAGAGGAGGACAGTTTCTTGTAAAAGAAACAAATTGCGATGATATTTTTACGCTTGAAGATTTAACCGAAGAGCACAAAATGATGCGTGATAGTACCAAAGAATTTGTTGATAGAGAACTTTGGGCACATTGGGAACGTTTTGAGAAAAAAGACTATGCTTATACCGAAGAAACTATGCGTAAAGCTGGAGAACTTGGTCTATTAAGTATTGCTGTACCACAAGCCTATGGCGGAATGGGAATGGGTTTTGTTTCTACCATGTTAGTATGTGATTATATTTCTGGTGCTACAGGTTCTTTTAGTACTGCTTTTGGAGCACATACAGGAATTGGCACTATGCCTATTACCCTTTACGGTACTGAAGAACAAAAACAAAAGTATGTTCCAAAATTAGCTTCTGGTGAGTGGTTTGGAGCGTATTGTTTAACAGAACCTGGTGCTGGTTCTGATGCTAACTCAGGAAAAACAAAAGCGGTTTTATCTGAGGATGGCAAACATTATAGTATTTCTGGACAAAAAATGTGGATATCTAATGCAGGTTTTTGTAGCGTATTTATTGTTTTTGCTAGAATAGAGGATGATAAAAATATTACTGGTTTTATTGTAGAAAATGATCCTAGTAATGGAATTACGTTAGGAGACGAAGAGAAAAAATTAGGAATACACTCCTCCTCTACTCGTCAGGTATTCTTTAATGAAACTAAAGTTCCTGTAGAAAATATGCTTTCTACTAGAGGAAACGGGTTTAAAATAGCAATGAATGCCCTTAATGTAGGGCGTATTAAATTAGCGGCAGCTTGTTTAGATGCGCAACGTAGAGTTATTGACGAAGCTACAAAATATGCCAACGAACGTAAGCAGTTTAAAACTCCAATCATAAACTTTGGTGCCATAAAAGCTAAAATTGCTACTATGGCGACAAATTGCTACGCAGATGAATCTGCTAGTTATAGAGCTGCTAAAAATATTGAAGATAGAATAGCTTTAAGAGAAGCTGCAGGTAACTCGCACCAAGAAGCAGAACTTAAAGGTGTTGAGGAATATGCTATAGAATGTTCTATTCTTAAAGTAGCAGTTTCTGAAGATGCACAAAACTGTACAGATGAGGGCATCCAAATATTTGGTGGAATGGGATTCTCTGCAGATACTCCTATGGAATCTGCTTGGAGAGACGCTAGAATTGCCCGTATTTATGAAGGTACAAACGAGATTAACAGAATGTTAGTTGTTGGAATGCTTGTTAAAAAAGCCATGAAAGGTCATGTAGATTTATTAGGGCCTGCAACAGCGGTTGGCGAAGAATTAATGGGTATACCTTCTTTTGATGCTCCAGATTTTTCTGAACTTTTTTCAGAAGAAAAAGATTTAATAAAAAGACTAAAAAAGGTGTTTTTAATGGTTGCTGGCTCTGCTGTTCAAAAATTTGGACCAGAATTAGAGAATCACCAACAATTAATGCTATCTGCTTCTGATATTTTAATTGAAATTTATATGGCTGAATCTACCATATTAAGAACAGAAAAAAATACAAAACGTTTTGGTGAAGATGCGCAAGCTACCCAAATAGCAATGTCTAAATTATATTTATACACTGCTGTAGATACAATTATTCTAAAAGGAAAAGAAGCAATTGTTTCCTTTGCAGAAGGGGATGAACAACGCATGATGCTTATGGGGCTTAAACGTTTTACAAAATATACAAACCAACCTAACGTAGTAGCTTTACGCACAAAAATTGCAGATAAAGTAGCTGCAGATAATGGTTATACCTTTAGCTAATTTAAATAGAAAACTGTGGTTTTCGAATAGAAGAAAAACGCTCCAAATTGGAGCGTTTTTTAGTATAAAAAATAGTTCTTATTGTAATTTTTCTAAAATCTTCTGCTCATCATTCTTTTTAGAAAAAAGTATAGCACATTCTATCATTGCCAAATGTGAATACGCTTGCGGGAAATTCCCTAACAATCTTTTCGTTTTAAAGTCTATATCTTCACTAAACAACCCAAGGTGGTTACTATACCCTAACAATTTATTAAATAGTGCTAGAGCCTTTTCCTCTTCACCTATTTTAAACAGGCTATTTATAAACCAAAAAGTACATATAGTAAAAGAAGATGATGGCAGCCCAAAATCGTCTTCGTTTTTATATCTATATAACAAACCGTCATTACTAAGTTCTTTTTCTATAGCTTTTACTGTACTTACAAACTTAGGGTCTTTTGCTTCTATAAAACCATAAGACTCCATTAGTAAAACACTAGCATCTAAATCTTTAGAACCATAAGATTGCACAAAAGATTCTACCTCAGAATTCCATGCGTTTGCATGAATGTCTTCTCTTATTTCTTTCTCTAATAATTTCCAAGTTTCAATTTTGTGTGTTTTACCTAAAATATCTGCAGTCTTTATTGCTCTATCTATAGCCACCCAACAAAGAACTTTTGAGAAGGTAAAGTGTCTATCTTCTGCTCTAAATTCCCAAATACCTTTATCTGCTTCTTTCCAGTGTTTATTAACTATCCAAACTATTCCTTTTGTAATTCCCCAAAGTTCTTCTCCATTATCAATATCGGTACCAAATTTTACTAATTGGGCATGAATAACATCCATCAAAATTCCATAAATATCATTCTGCGTTTGTTTATAAGCTGCGTTACCAATGCGTACTGGTTTAGAACCTTTATACCCATCTAAGTGATCTAAAGTTTCTTCTGTAAGCTTCTTTTGCTTATTAATACCATACATAATTTGAAGGTTTTCATCTTTATCTGGCATTAAATCTATAATAAACTGTAGGTATCTTTTTGCTGAATTTTTATGCCCAAGTTCTGATACTACTTTTATTACCATAGACGCATCTCTAATCCAACAAAAACGATAATCCCAGTTACGTACCTCCCCTATTGTTTCTGGTAAAGAAGTAGTTACAGCTGCTAAAACTGCTCCTGTTTTATCATAGGTTAACATTTTTAATGTCATTGCGCTACGTATTATTTGCGCATTAAACTTACTATACGTTGGTGTGCGATCTACCCAGTTTAACCAATATATTTTTGTACGCTCTAATTCTAGATAAATTTTATGCAAGTCTGGAACAAAAAGTTTTTCGTTGTAAGAAATTAAAAAATAACCATCTCTTTGCAGTAAAATTTCTTCACCATTTAGCACTGCATTCTTATCAAATGAAGTGTACATAAACATAGTATCAAACTGCTCTTGGTTGGTAAGACTTACAATAAAATCGTCCTTAACATAAGAATTAGTAATCCCCTTTGCGTATTCTAATTTAGGGTCATATTTTACAGAAAAATATGGTCTCCCAAATTTATGTTTTATATATCTAATTACCTCAGGAGGAGCATGGTACTCTTCTTTATTTTTATAATACCTTGGCATAAAATCATGCACTTCAAAAGCATCATCTCCATTACTATACGTTGTAATTAAAATACACGTTTGTGGTTCATAATTTTGCGAAATAGAATAGGTTTCATCTACTAATATTTCAAAACTCCCGCCTTTTTTCTCATCTAATATTTTAGCAAAAACAGAAGAAGAATCAAACTCTGGTAAACAGCACCAATCTAGAGATCCTGTGTTAGAAATGATAGCCGCGCTTCTACAATTTCCAATTATTCCGTAATTTAAGTTGTCCATATATTGATATTAAAGTAAGTTTGATAGTATTATATTGAAATCGTAAGAAAAATAGTATAATTTAATTTAAAAAACAATCCATGGGTAAAACTATAATAATTTCTAATAGACTGCCAGTACAATTGCAAATTTCTGAAGGAGGAATTGTAGCAACCCCAAGTGTTGGGGGTCTTGCCACTGGAATGAAATCTATACATAATAGCGGTGAAAGCCTATGGATAGGGTGGTCTGGACTTACAGATGAAGAAACTCCGGAAGAATTGAATGGTGCTATAAATAATGCTTTAGAAAAACATAATTGCTCTAAAGTAAATCTTTCTCAAGAAGAAATGGAGGGCTATTATTTTGGTTTTAGTAATAGAACTATATGGCCTTTATTTCATTATTTTATGGAATACACAGAGTTTGAACTTAGTTTTTGGGAATCCTACAAATCTGTAAATCAAAAATTTGCAGACACTATACTAGAAAATTCTGATGAAGATGATATTATTTGGGTGCATGATTACCAGTTAATGCTAGTACCACAAATGATAAAAGAAAAGAGGCCAAACGCTGTAATAGGGTTCTTTTTACATATACCTTTCCCCTCTTATGAAATATTTAGAACACTACCTTGGCGTGAAGAATTATTGTCTGGCTTACTAGGCTCCGATTTAATAGGTTTTCATACTTATGATTATGAAAGACACTTTTTAAGCTCTGTACGCAGATTATTAGGTCTTGAGGTTAGTTTTAATGATGTAAATGTAGGTAATAGAGTAGTTAAAGTAGATTCTTTCCCTATGGGAATAGATTACAAAAAATTTAGAGATGCAGCAATTGCCCACAATGCATTAGCTCCAGAAAACCGTTCTGTACTGCAAAAAAGATTAGACGATCATAAAATATCTGCACCAGACACTAAGTTAATTTTATCTATAGATAGGTTAGATTATAGTAAAGGTATAGCCAAACGTATTAGTGCTTTTGAATATTTTTTAAATAAATATCCAGAATATAAAGAAAAAGTACGTTTGGTAATTTTAGCAGTTCCATCTAGATCTAATGTACCTCAGTATCAATTATTAAAAAGAGAGATAGATGAGCTTGTTGGTCGCTTAAATGGAGAACTATCTACCGTTAACTGGACGCCAATTTGGTACTTTTACCGTTCTATGCCTTTTAAAAATTTAATAGATTTATATACCTCAAGTGATATTGCTTGGTTAACCCCTTTAAGAGATGGGATGAACCTTGTAGCTAAAGAATATATTGCTACAAGAACAGATAAAACTGGAGTTCTTATTTTAAGTGAAATGGCGGGTTCTGCCTATGAAATGAATGAAGCATTATTAATTAACCCAAATAACTTTGAACACCAAGCTACAACTTTAAAAAAAGCTATTACAATGCCTAAAAAAGAGCAAATGGCTCGTAATATGTTTTTACAAAAAAGATTAGAACGTTATAATGTTGAAGTTTGGGCGCAAGAATTTATGACAGCACTAAAAAACCAAATAGAAAACAACGAAGCGTTTGTTTCTAAAAAAATAAATGATACTATCCTCAATAATATTACTACAGCGTATACTAAAGCAAAAAAACGTCTTGTATTTTTAGATTATGACGGAACTTTAGCAGATTTTCATGTAGACCCACAAAAAGCCTCTCCAGACAAAGCTCTTTATGAAGTATTAGATAAAATACATAACCAAGAAGAAACAACTTTATTTTTAATTAGCGGAAGAGATAAACAAACGTTTACCAAATGGTTTTTACATAAAAAGTACAATATGATTGTAGAGCATGGGGTTTGGATTTCTAGAAATGGGGAAGAGTTTTCTTTACTAGAAAATGTAAAATCTGACTGGATGCATAAAATCAAACCCGTTTTAGAGTCTTTTGTAGACCGTACTCCAGGTTCTTTTATAGAAGAAAAAAACTATTCTTTAGCATGGCATTACCGTAATACAGACCCCGACTTTGGAGAAAAACGTGCTACCGAGTTAAATACAGTTCTTACAAGTCTTACCAGTAATGACAGTCTTAGTGTTTTAAACGGTAACAAAGTAATGGAGATTAAAAGTAGTAATGTTAATAAAGGAAGAGCTGCTGTGCGAATGCTAAGTGAAGATACCTTCGATTTTATTTTTGCAATGGGAGATGATTGGACTGATGAGTATATGTTTGAAGAACTTCCAGAAAGCACGGTATCTGTAAAAGTAGGAAGGCAAAAAACGCAAGCAAAATACTTTATAGAAAACACCAAAAAGGTAAGAGATTTAATAGGGAAATTTGCAGAATAAAAATACATACATACTAGTTATCCTAATCTTTTCTCAATTTGCTTGTACATCTTTATGGTTTGCAGGTAATTCTATTTTAGAATCTTTAATGATGCAAACAGGTTTGGGTATAGAAATTATGGGGTATGTATTATCTTCGGTACAATTGGGTTTTATTATTGGCACTTTAGTGTTTGCTACTTTTATGATTGTAGATAGGTTTTCGCCTTCTAAAGTGTTTTTTATCTGTGCACTTTTAGCTGCCTTATGCAATTATAGTTTATTACTAGGAAATTTAACAAAATGGCATTTATTAGCAGCAAGGTTTGGTACGGGATTTTTTTTAGCTGGTATATATCCTGTTGGCATGAAAATAGCATCAGACTATTATAAGAAAGGACTAGGAAAAGCTTTAGGGTATTTAGTTGGCGCTTTAGTTTTTGGCACTTCGTTTCCTTTTTTTCTAAATAATTTTATACCCCAAAAAGAATATAGTATTGTTATACTAACCACTACATTTATGGCTGTTCTTGGAGGAATATTAATTTATTTCTTAGTTCCAAATGGCCCGTATCGTAAACCAAGTAGCACCTTACAATTAATGGCTAGTTACCAACTATTTAAAAATAGTAAATTTAAACAAGCCGCTGTAGGGTATTTTGGTCATATGTGGGAACTATATGCCTTCTGGGCTTTTACTCCCCTTGCTATAAAAAATTATAATACACTACAAAACAGCAATTTATCTATTTCGTTACTTACCGGAATAATAATAGCTTTAGGTGGGCTTTCCTGTATTGTAGGTGGTATAATCTCGCAACGCATTGGCAGTTATAAGGTAGCATTAAATGCTCTTGTAGCCTCTTCTATTTTTTGTTTATTATCTCCTCTATTTTTTAAATCCTCAACTATTATCTTTAGTATTGGTTGGTGCATTTGGGGCATGGCGGTAACAGCAGATTCTCCTCAATTCTCTAACTTAGTTGCACAAGCAGTACCCAATAATTTAAAAGGAACGGCACTTACTATTGTAAACTGTATTGGTTTTACTATAACTATTTTTAGTATTGAACTACTTTCTACATTATCTAATGTAATAAATGCTAATTATTTATTTTTGTTACTTGCTATAGGCCCAATTATTGGTATTTTTAATCTAAAAATAAATACGAATTAATCTTTGCAAAATGAAAAATATATTCTTGTTACTAGCTTTAATTACATGTGCTAATATACAAGCGCAAGGATTATTAACCCCTAAAAACAATTTTACAGAACAAGATACATTACGAGGTAGCATAACTCCTGAAAGAGTTTGGTGGGATTTAAACTATTACCATCTAAAATTAGAAGTACAACCAGATAAAAAATATATTAGCGGCAGCAATTTAATTAGATATAAAGTTCTAGACCAAAAACAAATTCTTCAGGTAGATTTACAACCGCCACTAAAAATTGAAAAAGTTACCCAAGATGGTAAAAAATTAAAAATAGTATCTAATGGGAATGCCCATTTTATATCTCTTCAGAAAAAACAAGAAATAGGAGATTACAACGAAATTATAGTTTATTATTCCGGGCACCCAAAAGAAGCCGTAAGAGCTCCTTGGGATGGTGGATTTTCATGGAAAAAAGATACAAACGGAAAACACTTTGTTGCTACCAGCTGCCAAGGTTTAGGAGCTAGTGTATGGTGGCCAAATAAAGACCATATGTATGATGAAGTGGATAGTATGGCCATAAGTGTTACCGTTCCTAAAGGACTTGTAAACGTTTCTAATGGCAGATTAAAAAAAATAGATGAACACAACAAAAACACTAACACCTATCATTGGTTTGTAAGTAACCCAATTAACAACTATGGGGTTAATGTAAATATTGCCGATTACGTTAATTTTAGTGAAGTTTATGACGGAGAAAAAGGAAAATTAGATATGGATTATTACGTACTGCGTGATAATTTAGAAAAAGCAAAAGTACATTTTACCGATGCTCCAAAAATGATGAAAGCATTTGAACATTGGTTTGGCCCCTACCCTTTTTATGAAGATAGTTTTAAACTAGTAGAAGTACCTTATTTAGGAATGGAACACCAAAGCTCTGTAACCTACGGTAACAAATACAAAAAAGGCTATTTGGGTAGAGATTTATCTGGGAGTGGCTGGGGTTTAAAGTTCGATTTTTTAATAATCCATGAAGCAGGTCATGAATGGTTTGCTAATAATATTACGAATAAAGATATTGCAGACATGTGGATCCACGAAGGGTTTACCTGTTATTCTGAGAACTTGTTTCTAGACTACTATCACGGCACTAAAGCTGCCGAAGAATATGTTATTGGCCTACGTAAAAACATTGCAAATGACAAACCCATTATTGGCACTTATAATGTTAATAAAGAAGGTTCTAAAGACATGTATTACAAAGGTGCAAATATGCTACATACACTAAGACATCTTGTAAATGATGATGTTTTATGGCGAAAAATATTAAGAGGGCTAAATAAAGAATTTTATCATGCCACAGTAACCACACAACAAATAGAAGATTACTTGTGCAAACACACCCAAAAAGATTTAACGTACTTCTTTGACCAATATTTACGCACTGCAAAAATACCAGAGCTAGAGTATGCTATAAAAAAGAATGCTTTAACCTATAAGTATACAAATGTAGTGCCTGAATTTAGAATGCCTATAAAAGTATTTATTAATGGAGAGGAAAAATGGTTGCATGTATCTAAAAACTGGGGAACTACTAAAGTAAATCAAATGATTACCGACATAAAAATAGATCCCAATTTTTATATTACTACAAAAAAAAATGAAAAAAATTAACAACAAAACTTATATTGTTTTATTGCTGTAAGAAAAAACTATTTCTTTTTGGTTATTCCTCTTAATTACTTATTTTTAATTAACCATTAACACATACGCATGTCCGTTATTTATATAGAACCCTTTTATCATAAAAAAGAAGCTCAAATAGCTTTTCGTTTTAAATATAATTATAAGATAAAAGAATATATAAAGCAATTAAACAATCTTAGTTGGAGCAGTACCAATAAAACATTTTACATTAAAAATACACCTAATAATAAAGTATTAGTACATAATCATTTAAAAAATACTCCATGGAAAGTAGATTATAGTGCTTTTAAGAAAAACACTGTAATTGTAAAACCTACTTTAACACGGGAAAGACTCGCCTTTTTTAATGATTTTAAAAAGTTTTTAATAGGAAAAAGATATAGCGAAAGTACTATTGGTGTATATTCTGGTTTTGTTTATGATTTTTTAGCATTTTTAAAAAACGTAAATCTTAAAGAGCTAACAAACAAACATGTAGAGCTATTTGTAGAAGAGGTTATTGTAGCCAAAGCATATTCTATAAGTACGCATAGGCAATTAATAAGCGCATTAAAACAATTTACGTTGTTTTATCCAGAAACTGCACTAACAGATTTGGAATTAAAAAGGCCTAAGAAAAGTAAAAAACTACCATCGGTACTTTCACAGGAAGAAGTTATAGATTTAATACGTTGTACTAAAAACCTAAAACATAGAGCTATATTAGGACTGCTCTATTCTGCTGGAATGCGTATAGGAGAGCTTACAAGTCTTAAACTAAGAAATATACATGTAGATCGTAAGCAAATATTTATAGAAAACGGAAAAGGAAGAAAAGACCGTTATGTTGTACTTGCGGATAGTTTTATGCCTCTTCTAAAAAATTATTTTACCACCTATAAACCTACCACCTATTTTGTGGAAGGCAATATAGGAAAACCCTATTCTGAAAGCAGTATTCGTAAATTTTTACAACGTTCCTGTAAAGCTGCAGGAATTAATAAACATGTAACTCCGCATACATTACGACATTCATACGCCACACATTTATTAGAAAACGGAATAGGTTTACGACACATACAAGAATTACTTGGGCATTCTAAACCCGAAACAACAATGATTTATACTCATGTTGCAAAAAAGGATTTATTAGATATTAGGAGTCCTTTAGATATAATAGTAACCCAATTAACAAAAACCAATAAACGAGAACAAAATGTCCTGTTATCCCGAAATTTATAGGGGATATATTGGAATATTGTTCTCGATATAACAAGTTGTGGTGCATTTTGACCAATCATTCGTAATTTGAACTAAAAAGAGAAAATAATAAACCGAATAATGACGAATATCTGTTCGGACAATTTAGCAGAAAGTCGAGATTTTTATACGAAACTATTTGACTTTAACGTGGATTATGATAGTGATTGGTTCGTTCACTTAATCTCAAAGGACAAAAAACTTGAATTGGGAATAATTGACCAACGAATGAAATTGTCCCGAAAGATTTTCAAAATAATCCGCAAGGATTTTATGTGACTTTCGTAGTTGATAATACGGACGAAATATTTAAGATTGCGGAATCGGAAAAATTTGAAATTATAAGTGAACCAACAGACACATTTTATGGACAAAGGAGATTATTATTAAAAGACCCAAACGGAACTTTAGTGGATATTTCTTCACCGATTAAGGATTTTGAATTTTAGAACGGAATACGAATTGAACAGACGGAAAAACCAATCTGAACGCAGAAAAACGCACCACAACACCGTATAAAATTAATTGCGGTTTAGTGCTTAATCAAAGGTCGTTGCATGTTTGCTACGTCTGAATTTCCTTCGGAAATTCCTCGCAAGCAAACCCGCAACTATTCTTATACGCAAACGTTAGCAGTAATAACAACTTACTAAATGAAAAAAGAGATAAAATATAGTATTGGGATACATACTAATTTTCATATTCAAAACTTTTTGAGTCATAATAACAGAACTAATGACTCATTTTTTTGGACTGATAATTATGATATGGGGAATTCATTTTTCTTCTCTTCTAAACTATTAAATGAGCTCGATAATACTCAGGATATCTATGACACTGCTACTCAAATATTATCTATTTATGAAGGTATTTATAAATTATTGGACAGGGGCAGACAATATAACAGATACTTTACTTTAAGAGACCTATTCAACTTAGACAACAATAGTTTTGTTTCACGTGCAATAGAATCAGAAATTTATAAAATTGACATTGACTTTAGTAAAATTATAGAAACAGATGAGGACACTCCTATAAATCCTATATACATATTATTCGAAAAAATAATAAAAAACGAATTTTTAATTAATCTATTTTTTTTACTATCAAACAAAGTAGACTATCGGATGTTATATATCATTTATGATGACATAAGATATTATTTAAAATCCACAGGAAATAATGATTTTTTGAATGAGTTTTCAAAACCTTTGAATAGCTTTACACATACAGCTAATAACTATGAGGTCTTAGGTTTCTATGCTCGTCATGGCAGGACTAATCATAAACCTCCAACTAATCCTATGAGTTTAAATGAATCAATGAATCTAATTTTTGATATAGTGGTAAAACTATTAAAAGAAGACTTCAAAATTGAGCTTCCTTCTTTTTGGGGTTTATCCTATATTGACTTTTCGGAATTAGATTTGAAAAAATTATTTGATGAATAAATACTACTGCTAACATTGGCTATAATTAATACGGGGTTGGGTTTTTAATCAAAAGCTTAGTGTATTTTTATGAAGTCCGCCAAATCTTTTGATTTGGCTTTAAAAATGAAAAATTAAAACAAAATAAAAAGTTTTGGCTAAGTGCTTAATCGAAAGTTCACTACTTTTAATTCCCGTACTAACCATAGCCGAAGCCGTTACCCTTAATGGCTGACCTGAAAAATTCTGACTAAATTTAATATCCTAAATGAGAATCTTGTGTGTCTGAATT
>NZ_CANMRY010000003.1 GCF_947500405.1 uncultured Maribacter sp. | reverse complement strand
AGCCAAAAGCCAAAAGCCAAAAGCCAAAAGCCAAAAGCCAAAAGCCAAAAGCCAAAAGCCAAAAGCCAAAAGCCAAAAGCCAAATATTGTTATATTAGTAGTATGAAGTTGCAATCTCAATTACAAAAAGCCTCCATTTTTCAAAATTTAGAATTACTTGCTAGTCAGGTTGTAGAGGGTTTTATAAGCGGAATACATAAAAGTCCTTTTCATGGGTTTTCTGCTGAATTTGCAGAGCATAAAATCTATAATAGTGGAGAAAGTACAAAGCATATTGATTGGAAGTTATTTGCAAAGACAGATAAGTTGTATACTAAAAAATACGAAGAAGAGACTAATCTAAGGTGTCATATGATTTTAGATAATTCGGCATCTATGTATTATCCTAAAGTAGAAAAAATAGGGATAGATAATTTAAATAAAATAGGATTTTCTGTACTTGCTATTGCAGCTTTAATGAACGTTTTAAAAAAGCAAAGAGATGCAGTTGGTTTAAGTGTGTACGCTTCTTCTTATCAAAATTACTATCCAGAAAAGGGTAGTGAGCGTCACCATCAAATGTTATTGACAAAACTTAGTGAAATAAGTCAAGATGCCAGCCCTAGTAAAGAAACTAAAACCTATACCTATTTACATGAAATAGCAGAAAATATAAAAAGAAGGAGTTTAGTGTTTTTGTTTACTGATATGTTTCAGTCTACATTAGATAACAAAGCTTTGTTTGATGCATTACGTCATTTAAAGCATAATAAGCACCAAGTAGTGCTTTTTCATGTTTTAGATAAGCAAACAGAATTAAATTTTGATTTTGAAAATACACCAAAACGTTTTGTAGATGTAGAAACAGGTGAACATATAGATTTGTATTCAGATACAATTAAAAAGAATTATGAAAATAAGTTACATGCTGCAATAGAGGAACTTAAGTTAAAATGTGCCCAGTATAAAATTAGATATGTGGATGTAGATGTAGCGTCAGATTTCTCTAAAGTCTTAAATACTTTTTTAGTAGAGAAACATAAATTTTAAAATTATATAAATTTTTAATGAAAATTGTTTGTGTAATTCAATAAGCGGCGTATATTTGCAACCGCTAAAAGCCACGGTCTGGTAGTTCAGCTGGTTAGAATACCTGCCTGTCACGCAGGGGGTCGCGGGTTCGAGTCCCGTCCAGACCGCTTTTAAGAAAAGCCTTTCAAGCAATTGAGAGGCTTTTTCTTTTTAAATAGGTGCAGTATTCATTTTTCTTTTTTATTACGGATCAAGCGCAATTTTTGCTTAAACACAACTTTTAGGAATAATACTATACTATTCTTTAACAACAAGAATAACCCAGTCTAATTGTTTCTTGTCAGGGGACTTTCCTAAAGCTACAACACTGCCCCCTTTGACTTTTTTTACTTTAGATTTCTTTAAAGTACCACCTTGTTTTGGGTTATACCAAAGAACTTTATATTCTCCTGTAGCATTTGTTAAATCTAAAGTTGAGGTTAACTTAGAGTTTAAATAAACAACATAAGTGTCATTTTCTTTTGCAAGACAATAGACTGTATTCTTGTTCTCAGAATTGTCTACTAAGTTATTGTTGTTTTCCATTTCCCAGAAAGGAACGTTGTTGTCTTTAAAGAAATTAATGGCATGTACTGCTTGGTTCCAAAACAAATCTCTAGAACGGTAATCTTGGCAAGTAATATCAGAATTAGCGTGCTTGTAACCAAAGTACCATTCGTTACCCCAACCACCGGCCATGAAAGTACCCCAAAGAGCATTTCTTCTAGCAACATCATGCCCTGGGTTTTCATCATCTGGTAATAAAGAATGTTGTGCATCGCCAGGTTCATCTACTGCAGCCGCCCATTGAAAACCAGCTTCTTTTGATATTTTTAATAAGTGTAATACCTCTTTATGAACGGCGCTAAAATCAGATTTGTGGGTTTGTATAGATGGGCCAGTTAATCCACTATCAGGGCCTAATAAATCATCATACTTTACGCCATTATGTATTACCAGATGATGATGGTAAGGATCGTGTTTTTTAAAATAATGTGTCATTGCTAATCTTTCTTCTGTACTTTGCGGAGGTGTTGGGTGGTCTTTTATCCATTCTCCATTTTCTTCACATAAATTCCAGTTTAAAGCTAAGTGATGTCCAAACCTAGCCATTAATTCTCTATAATATAGTTTACTGTTAGCGCCTACACCACCATTATCTAGTAAGCCTTGGTTTTCTACTTCTAAAGTTTTAAAATGAAGAAATAAACCTAATTTTTGCGCATATGCAAAAAGAGATTCCCATTGGTCCATTTTAGAAACATCAATACGGTCATAGGTATCATAATTTATATAGGGAAATACATTTTGATCATCGCCAGCAATATTATTAGTTAAAAAGGAAACTGAATTTAAATTTTTGGATGCTAAATAATTTAAAGCGCCAACTATTGCTTTCCCTTTACCATTTTTCCATGTTAAATCTCCATTTTTCCAATCTTTTTCATGTGCTTCCCAGGTCTTTACTAAATTGTCTTTATGACCATCATTATGGAAAGTACCATCAAAATCTATATATGATAGAAAATTTTCTGGAGCATCTGGCCCTTGTTTTAAAAAGTATTCTCCTGTTTCAGCAAATTTTAAATAGCGTTCACCAACATATTGGAGCCTACCTTTTGCTCTAAAATCTTTTCCTTTTTTATCGGTATTTTTAATGGTAAATTTACCTGTAGTACCATCCATATAACCGCCACTTAGTCCTGAATTAATTTTATCGCTAATAGCAACCCAATTCCCTTTTCTGAAATCTACTTTGTAAGTCCATTCTCCTATTTCATCTGGGGCAAAATGTACACGCCATTTATTACCTTCTGTTGCAGAAGATTCTCCAGCATAACCATCTGCAGCAAAATAGCCTGGGATTACATATTTTTTACCCGTTTTAGTATGTGTAAAGGTAGTATTAAAACGGAAGTTCATAAATGGATTATTTTTCTTAGTCTCAGATGTAAGAGGTCCATCAAAAGTAAGAGTTACTTTATGCCATTTTTTTAATTCACCTTCTATTTTAATGCTAGTATTTTCGTTTCTATCATTTAGACTTTTAAGTAGTTTATCACCTTTCCCTATTGGGGTAATATTTATACCACTCCATCGGCCTCTACTAAATTCTTTTTGATCTTTACTTCCAATTTTCCCATCAATGGTAATAATGTCATTTGTGTTTAATTGTACATCTAAAAATGTTTTACCGTAGTCTGCCCCTTCTTCAAAAGCCTCTGTGCTTAATTCTGGTCTAAATGTTCCTTGTAAAAAGTTATTTACGGTAAGTGTAAAAGAAGATCTACCGTCATTTTCTCCAACACCATGCACTACTATATCAAATAACCCAGAAGCGCCTGTATATTTATAAGTTGCTTTGGCAGTTTCATTTTTATTAGGGTTAATTGCTAACCAATTCTTATCTACATAAAAACTATTGTTTTCTATATTAAAATCAGTCGCTTTAATGGATGTATAATCTGGGTATTTTTCTTGAATTTTATCCATTAAACCAACATCATTTTTTTCTTCAGAAATTTTCTGATTTTGAGCGTTGGCATTAATTGTAAATAAAATAATAGTAAGTGTAGCTGCTAAATTTATTCTTAGTTTTTTACTTAAATGTTTCATTAATGAAGTTTAATTGTAAGCGTTAATTCTTTTTTGGTGTTTTAGATTTAAGTTTACGTTTTTCTATTTTTATTTGTAGAGTTACGTACCACTAAAAATGATTTTAATATTCTCTTTTCATATACTTTTTTAAAATTGGTGAGTTGTTTTAAAAGAAGCTGTGCAGATTCTTTTCCCATTCTATAACCAGGCTGATCTATACTAGTTAAAGAAGGTTCTAAAAGTTCATCTATAGGTTCATTATTAAAACCAATTAAAGACAAATTTTCAGGTATAGCAATTCCTCTTTCCTTTGCAGCTAACATTACACTAATTGCTATTTGATCACTAAAAGTTAAAATCCCATCTGGGTAATCAGGAGAGTATAGTATAGATCTTGCAGCAGTTAATGTACTTTCTCTATCAAACCTGCTATAAATTATATGATTGTTATCTAATACTATATTATTATCCGCTAAAGCGTCTTTAAAACCCTGAGCTCTTTCTTTATTTATTTGTAGTACCTCTGGACCTCCTATATACGCTATTTTTTTACATCCAACAGAAATTAAATGCATAACAGCTTCATAAGCAGCTCTTTTATTGTCTATGGTTACTTTATGCGTAATTACATCATTACACTCTCTATTAAAAAAAACTAAAGGAATACCTAATTTTTTTAACTCAAAAAAATGTGAAAATTCTTTGGTTTCACTAGCCAAAGAAGCTATTATGCCATTTACCCCAGCTTGTATAAGCTCTTTTACTAAGCTTTTTTCTCTTTCATAAGATTCATTAGATTGGCACACTATAATATGCATCCCTTTTTGTTCTGCAACATGCTCTATACCGCTTATTGCCATGGCATACAAGTGATAACTAATTTTAGGAACTATTACTCCTATAAGGTTAGATGCTTTCTTTTTTTCTTCACTAAGTATATCTATAGATAAATACCCCATTCTTTTTGCGGTATTTTTTACCATTTCTTGTGTTTTTCTACTAATCCTAGGATTGTTTTTTAAAGCTCTAGAGACGGTAGATATAGAAATGTTTAGCGTGTCTGCAATATCCTTTAAAGTAGGAGCTTTTTTATCTCTTGCTTCTTTTGTCATAATTGTATTTTTGCGCAATTTTTTGCACAAAAAATAGTGTATATTCAATCAAATGTAGTTAAAATTACATAATTTTGAATTCAATTAATACTAAAATTATTAAATAAACATTTTGTAGTTGCGCAAAATTGCGCAAAAATAATTCACTTATAAATGGGAAAAGCGTATAAAATAGCCGTTGTAAACGGAGACGGAATTGGAGCAGAAATTGTACCAGCAGGTGTTTCTGTATTAAAAGCTGTTGCAAAAAAGCATGGTTTTGATTTAGATTTAAATGAATTGTCTTGGGGAGCAGGTCATTATTTAAAATATGGAGAATTTATGCCAGAAGATGGTATAGAGCAAATGAAAAAATTTGATGCAATTTATTTTGGAGCTGTTGGTTTACCCGAAGTAGATGATACTTTACCAGCTAGAGATTATACATTTAAAGTAAGGGGAAAGCTTAAGCAGTATGTAAATTACAGGCCTGTAAAATTGTTTTCTGGAATAGACAGTCCGTTAAGAGATAAAACACAAGAGGATATAGATTTTGTTGTGGTTCGTGAAAACAATGAAGGAGAATTTGTTCAAAATGGACAAATAATGCATGCAGAAGAAGCTGGTGGAGTTGCTACAGATACTAGTGTGTTTACTAGATTTGGAATAGAACGTATTGCGCACTACTCTTTTAAATTAGCAAGAAAAAGGAGAAGTAAAGTAACTAACGTAACTAAATCTAATACCTTAATACATAGTCTTGCTTATTGGGATAGGGTTATTGCAGAGGTTGCAGAACAGTATCCAGATGTAGAATACAATACAATGTATATAGATAATGCATCTGCAAGTTTTGTGCTTCGTCCAGAAGTTTTTGATGTAATTTTAACTACAAATCTTTTTGGAGACATATTATCAGATTTAGGAGGTGCTATTATGGGTAGTCTTGGTCTTGGAGGAAGTGGAAACATTAATCCTGAAAAGGATTTTCCTTCTATGTTTGAACCTATTCATGGTTCTGCTCCAGATATTGCAGGGCAAAATATAGCAAATCCAATAGGTCAAATTTGGTCTGCTGCAATAATGTTAGAGCATTTAGGAGAAATAGAAGCAGCTAAAGATATTATGAAAGGGATTGAGCACACTACTTCTAAAGGTAATTTAACCAAAGATCTTAAAGGAAATGCATCTACCTCTGATGTAGCAAATAGTGTTGTAAATTATATAGAATCTACAGAATTAATAGTTGCATAAGAGAATGAACGACAAGAAAATTATAGATTTAACCCTGTCCATAAATAATACTATGAATGGGGTTTCTATAGAACCTTCTCGTACAATTTCTAAAGACGGTTGGAACGCAACAACTCTAAATTTATACTCTCATAGTGGCACTCATATGGATGCGCCCATTCATTTTGGTGTAAATACGCAGACCATAGATGCTATACCTGTTAACAGGCTCATTTCTAGTGCTTGGAAGGTAAATGTAACAGCAATAAAGCCCAAAGAATTAATTACTATAAAACATCTAGAGGCTATTACAGATAAAATTAGCCCTGGAGATAGTGTTTTATTACAAACAGGTTGGAGTAAAAAAATAGAATCAGAAGAGTATCGTAATGCATTGCCTAGAATAAGTAAAGAATTGGCTTTATGGCTTGGAGAAAAAAAAGTAAATATTATAGGTGTAGAGCCACCATCTGTTGCAGATGTTAATAACATTGAAGAAGTAACGGAAATACATAATATTTTAATGAAGAATGATATTATAATAATTGAAGGGCTTACCAATTTAGAAGCCCTTTCTTCGTCAAAGTTTACATTGGTTGCACTTCCTATAAAGGTAGAAGGTGGAGATGGTGCTCCGGCAAGAGTAATAGCAATAGAGGAATAAATAATGCTAAAAGAAGAAATTTTAAAATCTATTGAAGGGGGAGAACAGTTACAAGGTTTTGTAGATGCGATACGTAAAGAGCTAAAAAAAAAACCTAAAACTATTGTTGTTTTAGATGATGATCCTACTGGAACACAGACAGTTTATAATGTACCAGTAATTACGGAATGGACAAACAAGGTTCTTGAAAAAGAAATACTTAGTAGCCCTGTTTTTTTTATTTTAACTAATTCTAGAAGTTTGCAAATACAAGATGCGAATATATTAGCAGCATTAATTGGTTCTAGACTTAATAAGTTATCTAAAAAACATAAAAAAGAGTTAGTTTTAATTAGTAGAGGAGATTCTACTTTAAGAGGACATTATCCTAATGAAGTATATGCTCTTGCAGAGGGATTACAAATACCAAAAGCTAAACATGTATTAGCACCTGCTTTTTTTGAAGGAGGTAGGTATACCTATAAAAATACTCATTACGTAAAAGAAGGTAAGGAGTTTATTCCAGCAGCAAAAACACCATTTGCAAAGGATAATACTTTTGGCTACTTATCTTCTAATCTTATAAATTGGATAATAGAAAAAACAAATACTAAAGCAGACCCTAAAAATATTGGGAGTTTATCTATTAAAGAATTAAGAGAAAATTCAGAGGAAGATTTACAAAGTGTTCTTATAAATCCAAATATATCATATATAGTTGCTAATGCAACATCTTATGCAGATTTAGAGAAACTAGCCTTGGCATGTTTGCAAAGTAAAGAAACTATAATATATAGAACAGCTGCATCTTTTGTGAATGCTATTACAGGGATACTTCCAAAAGATTGTTTAACTAAAAAAGAAATATTTGAAGAAAATTCTAAATCAGGTTCTTTATTAGTAGTAGGGTCTTATGTTCCGAAAACGACATTACAATTAAATTATTTAAAAGAAAATACAAATGCTATTTTTTTAGAGTTAGATGTTACTAACGTATTAAATACTGCTGTTTTTAGTAAGGAAATAGAAGAGTTAATTTTTAGAGTAAATAGTAATTTAGAAAAAGGAGAAGACGTAGTTCTTTTTACTAGCAGAACTATTATTAAGGGGGCTTCAGAGTCTAAAAGTCTAGAGATTGTAAACTTAGTATCTAATGGGCTTATATGTATAGTTAAAAATTTGTCATGTACTCCTAAATATATAATTGCAAAAGGAGGAATCACCTCTAGTGATGTTGCTACAAAAGCATTGAAAGTTAAAAGAGCTCTTGTAATGGGGCAAGCAATAAAAGGCGTTCCTATTTGGCAACTAGGAGAGGAGAGTAAATTTCCTAAAATGCCATATATTATTTTTCCAGGAAATGTAGGAGATGAAACAGCATTATATGAACTATTAAAACTTTTAAAATGAAAAAAAACAGCTTTTTTCCCAAACGTTATTTTATGGTAGTAGGCACTTTTCTTTTAGCCTTATTATTATATGTAGATCGTATTTGTATTTCTGTAGCTAAAGAGCCTATTGCAGAGGCTCTTAGTTTAAGTGATAAACAAATGGGATGGGTTTTGGCTGCTTTTTCTCTTGGGTATGCTTTTTTTCAAACGCCTTCTGGGATAATGGTAGATCGTTTTGGTCCAAGAAAAATATTGACTATTATAGTTGTTTTATGGTCTTCTTTTACGGCAATTACAGGAGCTGCATGGAATTTTATTTCATTATTAATAATTAGATTTTTATTTGGCGCTGGAGAAGCTGGTGCTTTCCCTGGTATGTCTAGAGCAATTTATAGTTGGATTCCTTTAAAAGAAAGAGGAATAGTTACAGGAATTAATTTTTCTGGCTCTCGTTTGGGAGCAGCTTTTGCTGTACCCATTGTTGCTTGGGCAATAACAGATTTTGGTTGGCGTAACACTTTTGTAATATTAGGAGTTTTAGGTGGCGTTTGGGCAGCTTGTTGGTATATGTTTTTTAGAGATACACCAGAAGAGTTAAAAAATATTAGCGATGAAGAAAAAGACTTCATAATATCGCAAAGACAAGAAAAAAACACGAATGCTACTACCAAAAAAATACATTTTGGAACATTAATGAAATCTAAAAATATGTGGCTTGCGATGGGGCAATACTTTTGTAGCAATTTCACTTTTTTCTTTGCACTTACTTGGTTGTTTCCATATATTAAGAGTGAATATCAACTAGATACTGTAGAGGCAGGGATGTACACTGCAATACCTTTAATTTTTGGAGCTTTTGGGAATTGGTTTTCTGGTTGGTTAATAGATAAGATATATAAAAAAGGAAAATGGGATAAATCTAGAATATTTCCGGCATCATTAGGCTTTGCTCTGGCAGCAGTAGGTTTATTAGGGAGTGTTTATATGAGTTCTGCTTTAGGTGCAATTATTTTTTTAAGTATTGCCATTTTTGGTGCAGATATGACCCTGCCACCATCATGGGCATTTTGTATAGATATTGGTAAAAAACATGCAGGGACTGTTTCTGGCACAATGAATATGGCTGGTAATATAGGAGCGTTTATAACAGCTTTATTATTTCCATATTTATTATCTTGGACAGGAAGTACAATTTTATTTTTCATTTTGGGGGCAATATTAAATGTTATAGCTATTCTATTATGGTTTAATATGAAGCCGCGTAAACACTTTTCAGAATATTAAGATGAATAAATTAAGAGGAGTAGCCGTTGGTACAGGATATTTTAGTCAGTTTCAGTATGAAGCATGGGAGCGTATAGATAACGTAGAAATTGTAGCGGTTTCTAGCAGAAGAATAGAAAAAGCTCAAAAAATATGTGATACATATGGTATTAAAAAAGCATACGGGGACTTTGAACAGATGTTAAAGCAGGAAAAGCCTGATTTTGTAGACATTATTACGCCACCAGAAACACATGCTAATTTTTGTAGAATTGCTATACGTCATGGTGTCCATATTATTTGTCAAAAACCATTAGCGCCAACCTATGAAGAGTCTTTAGAAATTACTAATGAGATTAAAAAATCGAATGTACGAATGATGGTACATGAAAATTTTCGTTTTCAGCCATGGCATAGAGAAATAAAAAAACTCTTGAATAAAAAAACCGTAGGAGATAAGTTACATACAATTAATTTGCGCATGCGTATGGGTGATGGTTGGCAAGAAGATGCATATATGAACCGTCAACCTTATTTTAGAGAAATGGAAAAGCTGCTTATATACGAAACGGGAATACATTTTATAGATGTGTTTCGTTATTTAGTAGGAGACATATCTCAAGTGTATGCTAAATTAAGAACTTTAAATTCTAATATAAAAGGAGAAGATTTTGCTTGGGTACAGGTAGAATTTTCTAATGGAACGCTTGGGTTTATAGATGCTAATCGTTTTAATGAAAATACATCAGAAGACCCAAGATTAACATTTGGGGAGATTTTAATTGAAGGAGATAAAGGAAGTATACGTTTATATCATGATGGTGTTATTACAATACAATTGCTAGGAGAAAAAGAAGTGAAGCATGATTATGTATATGAAAAAATTAATTTTGCTGGCGACTGTGTGTATTTTACGCAAGAGCATTTTATAGATTGTTTACGCTCTGGTGCAGCATTTGAAACGGACGTTTTTGCGTATTTACAAAACATAAAAGTTCAAGATAAAATTTATGAGTCTAATAGTATAGGCGCACAAGTTACCATCTAGTAAAATAGGGGTAAAAATAAAACTCATAATTTAAATTTAATAAATTATGAGTTTTAAAAAAGTAGATTTTTTTAGTTATAAAGTGCTTGTTTTAAACTATGATTATAGTGTTGTTTAACGCCACTTTAGAGTTATAGGGGAATTTATTTTTTTTGAAAAATTACGAATATGATTTTCCCATTCATGTTGGGAATTTAATTCTACTCTTTTTTTCCAACCAAAACCTGAATAATAAGTTACGTGGTTGTTTATTACTTTAATATTTGCAAATGCATTACTTAAATCTTTAGTAGGAGTGTCGTATTTTTCGAAGGAAGAAATATAATTTTTGGGTACTATAATCGCCGTTCCTAATTCAGAATCTCCATGTGGTTGCCAATAGCTTGTCCATCCTTCTTCGTTATTTGTATTAACTATACCGTCTTTTTCGTGAAGTGTTAAGCCCGCAGAAATTTCATTAGTTCCTTTAATAGTACAACTAAATTTAGAAAAGTAACTACCATAATCTAAACTTATAATTTTTGACTCTTTTATAATACTTCCATTAGCACTCCAATCTGCATATTCTACATAAAAGCTAGTTCTAATAGGACCAGTAGTTATTGTTCTCCATTTTGTATAATTTTTAGAAAAGTAATAAGCAGAGTCCTTTTTAACAGCAATACCTCCCACACCGCGGCTAACACCAACATGAAAGTTATCTAGACCCTCTCCGTTATCTTCGTGGTAGCTTCCGTCTGTTTTTAATTCTTTATGGTACCATTTATTTATAATTGGGTAATCTACTTTTTTTAACCAAGCGTCTACACCACTAGAAAGAGTTCCTCCTGGTGTACCATCTTCTTTCATTTTTTGGGCAGTAGGGCCAAATATTCTAAAAGCAACTTTATTATTTTCCCAAGCGTAGTCATCTGTACGTTCAGGTACAAAACGAGAGTAGCAACTTTCTTCCGTCTTTGGAATTTTTTTAAGTTGTATTACTTTATATTCTTTTTCTGAGTTTGGTGCAATTTCTGGTTGAAATAAAATCTCGTCCATAATGCCATCCCCTTCATTATCTATTAATTGTGTAGTGATGATTTTGCCAGTGGCAACATCTTTAATCCCAATACTATCAAGAGTTTCTTTTTTTAAAAACTCTTTAGATAAAGAAACAGTTTCAAAAGACCTTTGTAAATTAAGCGAATTTTTAACAATGAAAATAGAATTCTCTTTTTTAGAGTTGCAAGAAAATAATAATACTATTGTAGCTATAAATATAAAAGTCTTTTGAGTGTTCATGTTATAATTTTCTTTTTTTTATTCGTTACTAGGTTTACCTATAGTTGCAAGTATGCCGCCATCTACGTATACTACATGACCATTTACAAAATCACTTGCTTTGGAGCTTAAAAAGATTGCAGCGCCAGCTAAATCATCTGGGTTTCCCCATTTTGCTGCAGGTGTTCTGTTAACTATAAAATCATTAAACGGGTGTCCGTCTACACGTATAGGTTCTGTTTGTGAGGTAGCAAAATAGCCTGGTCCAATACCATTAATTTGTATGTTATGTTTTGCCCATTCTGTCGCCATATTCTGAGTTAACATTTTTAGACCGCCTTTAGCTGCAGCATACGCACCTACAGTATTTCTGCCAAGTTCGCTCATCATTGAACATATATTTATGATTTTGCCTTCTTTCCTAGCAATCATTCCTTTTACAACATGCTTAGAAACAATAAAAGGACTTACTAAATCAACATCTATAACCTGCTTAAAATCTGCAACCTCCATGTTTTCTAGTGGAATACGTTTAATTATTCCAGCATTATTTACTAAAATATCTATTGAGCCAACTTCTTTCTCTATAGTTTGTATAGCTTTTATTACCGCATTTTCATCCGTAACATTAAATTTATATCCAATGGCATTAATGCCCTCAGTTTTATAATATGCTACAGCTTCATCAATTTTTTGCTGCGATGAATTTCCGTTAACAATTATAGTAGCGCCAGCTTTTCCAAGTCCTTTGGCCATTGCCATTCCAAGTCCATGCGTACTACCAGTAACTAAAGCTACTTTTCCTTCTAAATTAAATAGTGAAATACTCATAATTATCTTAATTCAGTTATTTTAGCAACATCCATATCTGAATAATCTAAATTTTCACCAGCCATACCCCAAATAAAGGTATAATTAGAAGTTCCAGAACCACAGTGAATAGACCAAGGTGGAGAAATTACTGCTTGGTGGTTTTGCATCCAAATATGTCTTGTTTCTTGTGGCTCCCCCATAAAATGACAAACAGCTTGTTCTTCAGGAATGTCTATATAAAAATAAACCTCCATTCTACGGTCATGAACATGTGCAGGCATAGTGTTCCAAACACTTCCTGTTTTAAGTTCTGTCATTCCCATTTGTAATTGGCAAGTAGTTACAACACCACCTATTATCATTTGGTTAACGGTTCTATGATTGGCGGTTTCTAAAGAACCTAATTCTAATTTATTAGCTTCTTCTAAACTTACTTTTTTTGTTGGATAATTGGTGTGTGCGGGAGCAGAATTTAAATAAAATTTAGCAGGATTTTTAGGGTCATCACTTTTAAAAACAACATCTTTTATTCCCATTCCAATATATAGAGCATCTTTAAGTCCTAGAGTGTATACTTCACCATCTACTTCAACAGAACCATTTCCTCCAACATTTATGATTCCTAATTCTCTTCTGTCTAAAAAGAAACCAGCTTTTAAAGGATCTATTGCTTCTAATTTTATAGGAGTAAGAGGAACAGCAGAACCAGCAATGTAACGATCATAATGAGAATAGGTAAGGCTTATTTTACCAATTTGCATTAGATTATCTATTAAAAATTCTTCTCTTAACTTTTTGGTGTCGTATTCTTTTACTGCTTCTGGATTAGAAGCATATCTAGTTTCGTAAATAGTATTCATAATAAATGATGTTGCGTTAATTAATTATACTACAAACGTAGTAAAAATAATGAATTAATACAATCGATTGTTTTTTTTAATATATTTTAAGTTATATTTGGAGAGAGTTTTTTTTGAACAATGGAAAATAATACAATAACTATACATGATATAGCTAAAACTTTAGAGATAGATAGCTCTACTGTTTCTAGAGCTTTAAATAATAGTGATAGGGTTTCTTTAAAAACGAAAAAAAAAATATTAGATAAAGCAAATGAATTAGGGTATCAAAGAAATTTATTGGCATCTAATCTTAGGAAAAATAAAACAAATACAATAGGTGTTGTTGTTCCAAGAATATCTAGACATTTTTTTTCTTCTGCCATTTCTGGTATAGAAAAAACTGCTTTTAATAAAGGATATAACGTAATTATTTGCCAATCTTTAGAGCAGTTAGAAAGGGAACAAAATTTAATAGATACTTTAGCTGCAAATAGAGTAGATGGCGTTATAATGTCTATATCCATGGAAACGTTTAATTATAATCATCTTGAAAAATTAAAAAAAAATGGAACCCCAGTTTTAATTTTTGATAGACATTGTAATTTTTCGGTTCATAGTACTGTTTTACTAGATGATTTTCAAGGTGCTTTTGAAGCTACGACGCACTTAATTAACCAGGGGTGTAAGAATATTGTTCATTTTTCAGGCCCAAGTAATTTAAAAGTATATCAAAACAGACTACAGGGGTATAAAGCTGCACTAGAAAAGAGCAATATGAATTTCGAGGAGAAATATGTTCTTAATTCTCATTTAATGAATAATGATGGAATCTTATTAGCAGAAAAAGTATTAAAATTTTCAGAAAAGGTAGACGGTATTTTTTCGGCAAATGATGTTGCTGCTATTAGCGCCATGCAGCGTTTTAAGAAAGCAGGTATTCGTATACCTGAAGACATTGCTATGGTTGGCTTTAGTAACGAGCCAATTTCATCCGTTATAGAACCTGCGCTAAGTACTATAGATCAGTCGGGAAGTAAAATGGGTAAAATAGGAACTGAGTTGTTAATAGAGCAAATTAAAAATAAATCAAAATTAGCAAAACCAGAAAAAGTGATAATTAAGCCTTCTTTGCTAATACGCGAATCTTCACTAAGAAAAAGATAATAATTGATTATAAGTTACAATGTATAAAAGTATGGTTTATAAGAGAAATAGAGGTGTAACTTTTGGTATTCTACTAATGGTAGCTATATTAATAAACGGTTGCGGAGAAATATTAGAGAAGCGAACATTAAAACTAGGGCACGGATTAGATGTTAGCCATTCTGTACATATTGCCATGGTTAAAATGGGAGAGGATTTAGAAAAATTATCTGGAGGAAAAATGACTTTAGAAATTTATCCTAGTCAGCAATTAGGAACGGAAAGACAATGTTTAGAGTTACTACAAATAGGGAGCCTAGATATGACCAAGGTTTCTGTTGGGGTTTTAGAAAATTTTGCTCCAAAAATGAAAGTGTTAGGACTTCCTTTTTTGTTCCGAGATAGAGAGCATTCTTTTAAGGTTTTAGATGGTCCTATTGGGCAAAAATTATTAAGCGATGGGGAGAAATATTGGTTAAAAGGATTAGGTTATTATGATGCTGGTAGCCGTAGTTTTTACACTAAAAGCAACCCAGTTAATACACCAGAAGACCTTGCAGGATTAAAGATTAGAGTAATGGAGAGCGTTACTGCAATGGATATGGTAAATAAATTAGGCGGTGCGCCAACGCCTATTTCTTGGGGAGAACTTTATACCTCATTGCAGCAAGGAGTTGTTGATGGAGCCGAAAATAATCCACCTAGTTTTTATTTATCTAGACATTATGAGGTTTGTAAGTTTTATAGTTTAGATGAGCATACAGTTTTACCAGATGTTCTTATAGCTGGAACACATTTATGGGAAAAGTTAAATGAGCAAGAAAGAGTTTGGTTAAAAGAAGCGGTTAAGAATTCTGTTATTTACCAAAGAAAACTATGGATGAAAGCAGAAAAAGAAGCTCTAGATGCAGTGCAAGAAGCTGGAGTAAAAATTATAAGACCAGACAAAACATTGTTTTTAGAAAAGACAAAAGACATCTTTAATCAATATAAAGAAGATGAAACTATGTACTCATTAATTAAAGATATACAAGCAATAAAATAGTATGGAACTAAGAGATAAAATAGATAAAATATTAGGAAAAATCTTAATACTGATAATGAGTATTATGGTTATAAATGTTTTGTGGCAAGTGTTTAGTAGATATTTTCTTGGCGCGCCAAGTTCTTTTACAGATGAATTAGCAAGATACCTTATGATATGGGTTGGCGTTTTAGGAGCAGCTTATGTATCTGGTAAGAATAAACATGTTGCTATAGATGTTTTACCATCTAAACTATCAAAGAAAAAGCAAGGTAAATTAAACCTAATTGTAAAAATATTAATTATACTTTTTTGTCTTTTTGCATTTGTAATAGGTGGAGCTAGACTTGTATATATTACTTATGTTTTGCAACAATATTCTCCCGCATTACAAGTGCCATTAGCTTTAGTATACATGGTATTGCCAATTAGTGGCATATTAATTATCTATTATAAAATTTCAGACATCTTAAAAAATAAATAGCATGGAGTATTTTCCAATTCTTGTTTTAGTAATTAGTTTTGTTGGTTTATTAGCTATTGGGACACCAGTAGCATGGAGTATAACCATTTCTTCACTGTTAACAATGCTTGTGAGTATACCTGCAATGCCTGCTTTTACTACAGTAGCGCAACGTATAGGTACTGGTTTGGATAGTTTTTCGTTGCTTGCCATACCGTTTTTTGTTCTCTCTGGAGAGTTAATGAATAAAGGAGGTATAGCACATAGGTTAATTGCATTTGCAAAAACAATAGTTGGAGCTCTTCCAGGAGGGTTAGCTTTAATAAATGTTATTTCGGCAATGCTAATGGGAGCTATTGCAGGCTCTGCAATGGCATCGGCTTCTGCAATGGGAAGTATTTTAGGACCAGAAATGGAAAAAGAAGGATACTCTAAAGAATTTGGAGCGGCAGTAAATATAACTTCGGCTACTACCGGGTTAATTATTCCTCCTAGTAATGTTTTAATTGTTTACTCACTAGCAAGTGGAGGTGCATCTATAGCTGCTTTATTTTTAGCAGGATATATCCCTGGAATACTAACAGGATTGTTTTTAATGATAGTAGCCTCTTTTTGGGCTAAGAAGAAAGGATATAATGTGGGAAAGAGGAGTAGCCTTAGAGAGATTTTTAAAACTTTTATTACTGCTTTACCTAGCTTATTTATGTTAGTTGTTGTTATTGGAGGTATTGTAACCGGTATTTTTACAGCAACAGAAGCTTCTGCCATAGCAGTTTTATATAGTTTAATTCTTGGTTTTGTCTATAAAGAAATTTCATTTAAAAGTCTACCTCAAATTTTATTAGACTCTTCTGCTACCACTGCAATTGTTATGTTGTTAATTGGAGCTTCCATGAGTATGTCTTGGGCGCTTTCCTATGAGAATATTCCGCAAGATATTAGTACAGGATTATTAGGACTAAGTGATAATAAAATTATGATACTTCTTATCATAAACTTACTATTATTAGTAGTTGGAATATTTATGGATATGACGCCAGCAGTACTAATTTTTACACCAATATTTTTACCAGTGGTTACTAAATTGGGCTTAGATCCGGTGCATTTTGGAATAATAATGATTCTTAATTTATGTATTGGTTTATGTACACCACCAGTTGGCTCGGTCTTATTTGTTGGCGTTGGTGTGGCGCAGACAACCATAGAAAAGGTGGTAAAGCCATTATTACCGCTCTTTGTAGCAATGATAATTGCATTATTTTTGGTAACCTATTTTCCTCAATTAAGTTTATGGTTGCCAGGGTTGTTTAATTTATAGGAATGTGTTAATTAGTATATGTAAAATGCTTTAAATATTCTGAAGGTGTTTTGTTTGTAATATTTTTAAATTGTCGGTTAAAATTGGAGATGTTATTAAAGCCAGATTCATAACAAATACTTGCAATATTTCCTCTTTGTTCTATAAGTTGGTTACATGCATAGCCTATACGTACTTCATTTAAATACCTGGAAAAGGTTTTTCTATTAATACGTTTAAAATACCTGCTAAATGCAGAGGGGTTCATATTTGCAACATTGGCAACATCTTCTAAGGAAATAGGTTTATTAAAATTTTCAAATATATATACGTACGTATTGTCTAATGTTACATTTTTTGTTTTGTTAAAGGCCTTAATGTACCCTTCACTAGATAGTACTTCATAATTATTATGTGATGCAAGATTGTTTAAAATTTTTAATAATTCTATAGTTCTTTCAAAACTATTTAATGAAGAAATGTTTTCAATTTTTTCGGGTATAGAAGAGTCTACATCTATAAATTTAATTCCAAATTTTGCTTTTTCTAAAAGTTTTCCAATAGGTTTCATTTCTTTGGCTTCAAAAAAATCTTTTCCTAAAAATTCTTCTTTAAAATGGATAACAATGTCTTCGGCCATTAGGCCAGAATTTGCTTCAAAATAATAATCATCATTAACCCACATGTGTGGAAGGTTCTTTCCAATTAAAACAAGGTCACCTTCTTCAAATTTTTTAATACTATCGCCAACAAATCTTGTTCCAGTACTTTTTAAGGTTAAAACCAATTCTAACTCCGGATGGTAATGCCAAACTTTTAAAAAAGAAGGTTCGTTATGTCTAGTAACTGTAAAAGAGGTATTCTCAAGGTTGTCTCTACTTATAAGGTGTAATTTCATAGTATTTACTTAGATACTGCCCGCTAATCTTAACAATATAAAACAAAATTAACGGTTATCTGTTGTTTATGGCAAAAATAGTATTACTATTGGTCGTTTTTGTGGTAGGAATTCTTTATTTGGTAATATACATTTGCATAAATTATCAAATTTTAAATAAAAGAGTCTAATGAATGTGAAATGCATAGCTTTTGAGACTCTGAAACTTTTTTGCTAAAAGAAACTTACTTCTGTCTTTATTTGAAATGCAACATTAGAAGATTTTAAGATATAGTAAGTAAATTAAATCAATTTTCAATGGAACCTTTACCTCGCATAGTGTTGATTCTTTAGAAAAAATATAAAATTATGATAGTTGTTAAAACTTAAATATTTTTTAAAAACTTTAATCAATTTAAAATCAGATGAAAAAAGTAGTAACCTTCGGAGAGATAATGCTAAGATTAGCACCTCAAGGATTTTTAAGATTTTCACAAGCAAATAACTTTGATGTTGTTTATGGTGGAGGAGAATCTAATGTTGCAGTATCATTAGCTAATTATGGTGTTCCTGTAGATTTTGTAACTCGTTTGCCAAAGAATGATATTGGTGAATGTGCATTAATGGAAATGCGTAAGCGTGGTGTTGGTGTAGATAAAATTATATATGGTGGAGACCGTTTAGGGATTTATTTCTTAGAAACAGGAGCAGTAAGTAGAGGTAGTAAAGTAGTTTATGATAGAGCGCATTCTGCTATTTCTGAAATAGAATCAGGAATGATTGATTGGGATGCTGTTTTTGAAGATGTAGAATGGTTTCATTGGACGGGCATTACTCCTGCAATTTCGCAAGGAGCTGCGGATGTATGTTTAGAAGCAGTAAAAGCTGCTAGTGCAAAAGGAATAACAATTTCTACAGATTTAAACTATAGAGCTAAGCTTTGGAATTTCTGTGATGATGCGCATAGAGAGGCTATTATGACCGAGATAACTTCTTACTGTGATATAGTTTTAGGAAATGAAGAAGATGCAGAAATGCATTTTGGTATTAAGCCAGAAGGGATTAGTGTACAAACAGAAGGGCATAATGTAAAAGCAGAAGCTTTCTTATCTGTTTGTGAGCAAATGATGAAAAAATTCCCGAAAGCTAAAAAAGTAATTACTACATTACGTGGTTCTATTTCGGCTTCTCATAATACATGGGCAGGAGTATTATATGATGGTAAAACATTATTCCAAACGCGTCAATACCAAATTACGGATATAGTAGATAGAGTAGGTGGTGGCGATTCTTTCATGGGAGGATTAATCTACGGATTATTAAAATACCCAGAGGATGACCAAAACGCACTTGATTTTGCTGTTGCGGCATCTTGCTTAAAACACACAATTAAAGGTGATGCCAACTTAGCTACTGTTTCAGAAGTTGAAAAACTTATGGGTGGTGATGCTTCTGGCCGTGTTGCTAGATAAGTTTTTAAATTTAAAATAACAAATCCTCTTCTTAATTGGGGAGGATTTATACATAAAAAAAGATATGGCACAATATTCAAGAATAGAAGTAGCTAGTGTTATGAAAGAAACTGGGATGATTCCTTTATTTTTTCATAATGATATAGAGTTAAGCAAAAAAGTTTTAAAAGCTTGTTACGATGGTGGAGCTCGTTTAATGGAGTTTACTGCTCGTGGAGATTTTGCTCACGAAGTTTTTGGTGAGTTAACAAAATATGCAATTGCAGAATTACCTGGTATGATTATGGGAGTTGGTTCTGTAACTGATGGAGCAGCTGCTTCATTATATATGGCTTTAGGAGCTAACTTTATTGTAACTCCAGTTTTAAGAGAAGATATTGCAATTGCTTGTAACCGTAAAAAAGTATTATGGTCTCCAGGTTGTGGTACTTTAACAGAAATTACTAGAGCAGAGGAATTAGGTTGTGAAATCGTTAAATTATTTCCTGGCGATATTTACGGACCACAGTTTGTAAAAGGAATTAAAGGCCCGCAACCATGGACAAGTGTTATGCCTACAGGAGGAGTTTCTCCGACGGAAGAAAATTTAAGAGGTTGGTTTGATGCCGGTGTTACATGTGTTGGTATGGGGTCTAAATTAATTTCAAAAGAAATTATAGCAAATAAAGATTATGCTAAATTAGAGCAAGACGTAAAAACGGCACTTGCACTAGTAAAAACGGTAAGAAAATAATTTTTTAAAAGAGGCTGTCTAAAGACGGTCTCTTTTTTATTATTTCTTATCATCAAGGGAATGAAATCTAATCTTATACGGAAGACCGACAGTCGGTATAAATTGAGTATTCCTCTGTACTTGCAACAAAAAAGAGGTTTATTAATTACGAGCTTTAAGTTGCTACATTTTGGTTATACTTTCCTGTTTCAAATTCATTAATTCTCACAACTATATACCTAGTCTAATCATAACTATTTTACAATATAAAACGCAAGTATAAAAGGCTATGCTGAAGCTTTTATTACTTAAATTAAAGTTAAAAGGTGCTTTAATCCTGGGTTGTCATTATTTTTATGCCAAGCAGCATAAAGCTCTGTTTTCTGCGGAATATTTTTAAGTTCTATATACTGTACTTTATAATTAAAGTTATCTCGTAAAGAATTTGGGATGATAGAAATACCCATGCCGTTTTCTACCAATCTAAAAATTGTAGGGGCATGTATAGATTTGTGCGAGACTTTTGGACTAAAACCATGTTCTGCACATAAGTTTAGTATTTGCTGGTAGTATAACGGGCTATTTTCGTTTGGGAAAAGTATAAATGAAGCCTCAGAAAGTTGTTTTATAGTTTTAAAGTTAGATGTATTTATAGCGTAATCCTGTGGTAAAACTAAGGTAAAATGTTCTTTAAAAATTGGTTTTAATAGTATGTTAGCGTTTACTTTATTAGAACGCATAAAACCAATATCTATAGTGTTATCTTCTAGATGTTTTAATTGGTCAATATTAGTTAGCTCTTCTAGCTGTAGTTTTATTTTAGGATGTTCATCATCAAAAGATTTTAAAATAGGAGGCAAATATTGTTGCATTGCCGATGCTACAAAACCTATTTTTAAAGCTCCTTTTTTTCCTTCATTTTGTAATATCCAATTTTGAACAGAAGAATCTACTTGTTTTATTATTTTCTTAGCTTCAATTAAAAATAATTCCCCAGAGGTATTTAAAGATACATTTCTATTATTACGTTCAAAAAGTTTTGTTCCAACAATAGATTCTAAAAGAAGTATTTGCTGACTTAAGGCCGATTGTGAAATAGATAAAACCTCGGCAGCTTTTCTAAAATGTAAAATTTCTGCTAAAATAATAAAATAGCGAAGTTGTCTTAACTCTATTTGATTAGTAATACTTATCATTTAATAATTAATAAGAATTGTTATTAATTAAAAGTACTATTAATTTTAAGAGATATAGATGCAAAAAATATGCTATTATGAATTTTGATAAAAAAAGTGGGTTAGGTAACGTTTTAGAAGGCTTGTTTAAGCCATATTTAGAGCGTGTGCCAGATGTTAGTAAAATAACAGCTGCAATGGTTAGTAATGGTCTTATAACAAGTCAAGAAGATATTGTAAATGACCATATAGCTTTTAGAACTTTAGGTGTTCCTAATTTAGGGGTAAACTCTTTTGAAAAAATATTTTTGCATTACGGGTATACTAAAGAAGATTACTTTTTTTTTGAAGAAAAAAAACTAGATGCTTACTGGTATGCACCACCTTCTCCAGAATATCCACGAATATTTATTAGTGAGTTACGTGTAAAAGATTTGTCAAAGAATGTACAAGGCGTTATCTTAAAATATACTAAAAATATTACTATAGATCCGGTAGATAAATTAGATTTAAATATTGCAGAGGAAGTAGGAGACTTCTTTTATAAATCGCTTTGGCAATTACCTTCTTTAGAAGATTATAAAACACTACTTGCAGAGAGCGAATATGCTTCTTGGGTAATCTATAACAGGTATTATTTAAACCATTATACAATTAGCGTACATGAGTTGCCAGAAGCCTATAATACCGTAGCCAAGTTTAATGATTTTATAGAATCTATAGGGGTACGTTTAAATACTGCTGGCGGAAAAATTAAAACTAGTGCAGACGGACTTTTAAAGCAAAGTAGTACTGTTGCTAAAATGATAGACGCAGAGTTCTCTAACCATAAAAAAGCCAAAATATCTGGTAGTTACGTAGAGTTTGCAGAACGCTTGCCTTTACCAGAATTTGCAAGTATAGATCCTTCTAAATTAACAAGAGAGCAAAGAAGAGAAGGTTTTGAATCTGCAAATGCAGATAAAATTTTTGAGAGCACGTTTAGTACGCAAACACAAAAAGAATAGTGTAACATTTGTTACTTTTATAGTTAGCGTAAAAGGCTATTTTCGTAGGTAAAAGAATACGATGTCTTTTAAGGGAACAAAACTTTACAGTATTTTATTTCTAAAATGTCCAAGGTGCCATGAAGGTATTTTTTTGGAGGCTAACCCTTATAAAATAAATAACTTTAATAAGGTTAAAAAAAACTGCCCTTGTTGTAATTTAAAATATAGTATAGAACCTAGCTTTTACTATGGCTCTATGTATGTTTCCTACGGTGTTGGTATTGCTGTTGCTGTAGCAGTTTATGTATTAATTCAAATTTTTAACTTAGAGTTTAACCTTTTTTTTACCTTTATTAGTATTATTATAGGGTTACTAGTAACTATGCCATATATAGGTGCAGTTTCAAAGTCAATTTGGGCCAATATTTTTTTTAATTATGATAAAGATATTGCGTCTAAAGTAAAAAGGGAAAGGCAAAATGATTCAAGAATTAAAGGATAACTACAAAGACGTTTTTGAAGAAGGTTTAATTAATGAAATTAACCAAGTGGCTACCTTTAAAGAAATTCCAGAAAATTTTAAGATAATAGAGATAGGAGATTATATTAAATCTATGCCTTTACTATTATCTGGAGTAATAAAAATATTTAGAGAGGATACTAATGGGGATGAATTGTTACTTTATTTTTTAGAGAATGGAGATACTTGTGCCATGACCTTAAGCTGTTGCATAGGACAATCTAAAAGTGAGATTAGGGCAGTTACAGAAACACAGGTTAAGTTACTTATGATTCCTGTTCAAAAAATGGAAGAATGGATGGCTAAATATACTAGCTGGCGCGCTTTTGTTTTAAATAGTTATCATAACCGTTTAAATGAAGTTATGGAGACGGTAGATAGTATTGCTTTTCTAAAAATGGATGAGCGTTTGCTAAAGTACCTTAAAGATAAAGCAAGAGTTACACATAATAATAGTATACATAATACCCACCAAGAAATAGCTTATGAACTACACACTTCTAGGGTGGTAGTTTCTAGACTTCTTAAAAAGCTAGAAAACATGGGTAAAATAGAGCTAAATAGAAATCATATTCGTTTAGTAGAATTATAATTTTTTCTTTTCCAATGTAACATATGTTACCGTAGTATACAATTTCATAACCTAAATTTACATAGTGTTTAAATAGTACAATTTGGATGCATCTTGGTTGGTTGTTTAAGGAAGCGGTTATGGAAAAATAATCGTTTCCTTTTGTTAACTTATTTATTTTAAAAATATAATATGTCATTATTACGTAGTTTGTTTGGCGCAAAGAAAGATTATTCAGGGATTGTTGAGGTGTTACATAAAACATCTTTTAAATCTGCTATTTCTGATAAAAAAGTCCAGATTATTGATGTTAGGACTCCCAATGAATTTGGACAGGGACACATAGAAAACGCAATGAATGTAGATTTTTTTAATCAATATAGTTTTACTAGTTATTTTAAGAAGATAGATAAAAAAGAGCCATTATATATTTATTGCCGCTCTGGAGCGCGCAGTAAAAAAGCATCTCACAAATTAGCCGATATGGGTTTTGAGAAAATTTACGATTTACAAGGAGGATATTCTAATTGGAAGTTATAAAAGTTTAAACTAAAATTTAATAGTATGAAAAAAAATATGAATACCACAGACCGTATTATTCGTTTTATTATTGCAGGAGTAGTTTTAGCATTATATTATACAAATGTAATAGGCGGAACTTTAGCATATCTACTTATTACTTTATCTATAATTTTTATTGTTACAGGTTTTGTAAGTTTTTGCCCGTTGTATAGAATTTTTGGAATAAGTACTTGTAAAATAAAAAGCAATAAATGAGTAATTTTTTAAAACTAAATTTTGTTAAAGGTGAAACAAATGTTTCGCCTTTTTTATGCTATAATAATTTCCTTTTTTAGTTCTATGGAGTACCTTGCAATTGTTTAAATGAAATAAGCTTCAATAAATTTCTTTAGTATGGAAGACATGCTTTTTTATGATAGGTTGCAATTTGCTTTTACTATCACATTTCACTACATATTTCCGCAATTAACCATGGGATTGTCTTTGTTGATAGTCTTTTTTAAAGGGAAATACCTAAGGAATAATATTGAGAAGTATAATGATGCTGCTAAGTTTTTCATGAAAATTTTTGCCATAAATTTTACTATGGGAGTGGTAACGGGAATTCCTATGGAATTTCAATTTGGTACCAATTGGGCAAAGTTTTCAGAATTAACAGGTAGTGTAATAGGGCAGACTTTAGCAATGGAAGGAATGTTTTCTTTCTTTTTAGAATCTTCATTTTTAGCACTTTTTATTTTTGGAGAAAAGTTAATGGGGCAAAAGCTACATTTTCTAACAGGTTTTTTAGTTTTTTTAGGCTCCTGGGCTAGTGGTTGGTTTATTTTGGCAACCAATGCTTGGATGCAACACCCAGTAGGGTACGAAATTTTAGATAATGGTAAATTTGTTTTAGAGAATTTTTCGGCATTATTCAGTAATCCATGGCTCATACCTGCTTTTTTGCATAACCAATTGGCATCCGTTGTAACCTCTTCTTTTGTTGTAGCAAGTATAGGTGCTTTTTATGTGTTAAGAAATAAACAAACAGAATACGGAAAACTGTTTTTAAAAACAGGAGTAATTTTTGGATTAATATCTAGCCTTTTAGTAGCTTTCCCAACAGGAGATTGGAATGCAAAAAACGTTGCAAAATACCAACCAGCGTCTTTTGCTGCTATGGAAGGAATTTTTGAAACAGAAGAAGCAGGAGCAGAGATTGTACTTATTGGGCAGCCCAATATGGTAGAAAAAAAGTTGGATAATAAAATAGCAGTACCTAATATATTGAGCTTTTTAACCTACCAAGAATGGGATAGGCAAATTCCAGGAATGGACCATTTTAAAAAGGAAGAATTGCCAGATAACATTCCGGCTCTCTATTATTCTTATCATATAATGGTTGGTTTAGGAACTATTTTTATTGGGGTTATGTTTTTGTCGGCTTTCTTTTTGTGGCGAAAAAAATTATATACATTAAAGCCACTATTATGGACTATTATGTTTTTAGTTCCTTTTCCTTATATAGCTAATCTTACAGGTTGGTACACTGCAGAGTTAGGAAGGCAACCATATTTGGTTTACGGTTTGTTAAGAACAACCGAAGGTATTTCTCCCACAGTTTCTTCTGGGAATACATTATTTACTTTACTAGGTTTTGTAGCCCTGTATATGCTTCTAGGATTATTATTTTTAGTCTTGGTAGGAAAAACTATTAACGAAGGTCCAAAACACCAAACACATTAAATTATGGAACTATTTTGGTACATAGCAATAGCAGTTGTTTTAACAATGTTTTTTATTTTAGATGGATATGATTTTGGAACAGGAATAATTCATTTATTCTTTGCAAAAGAAGAGAAAGACAAAGAAGTAATTACAAAAGCTGCAGGTTTATTTTGGGATTCTAATGAGGTTTGGTTAGTAGCCGCAGGAGGAATGCTTTTTATGGCTTTTCCAACCTTTTATGCATCTGTATTTAGCGGCTTTTATTTGCCTTTAATTTTAGTTTTGTGGTTAATTATTTTTAGAGCAATAGGATTAGAACTTAGAGGTCAATTTAAGTTTCAAATGTGGAAAGATATTTGGGATGCTTCTTTTGGAGTTTCTAGTCTATTACTAGCTTTATTTTTTGGTATTGCTCTGGGTAATATTGTTAGAGGTGTAAATTTAGGTGGGGTTGAGAAAGGAATTTCAGAATATGAAGCACATTATTTTTTCCTACCATTATGGGATAGTAGTTTTAGTCCGTTAAGCAAAACTCCTGGAGTTATAGATTGGTTCACCATTATTATAGGAATAATATCTGTAGTTGCTTTAACAATTCATGGGGCCAATTGGATTATTTTAAAAACAAACTCAACTATAAATAATAAACTTAAAGGTGTAATTTTAAGACTAAATATTGTACTTGCTGCACTTACCATTTTCTCTTTAATTGTTTGGAAAATTATTAACCCAAATTCCTTTGATAATTTTATACAGAAACCCTATTTAATGGTATTTCCTATTATTTACCTTACTGGTTTAATAGGACTGTTTTTTATTAAAAAATTAAAGAAAGATGTGTATGCTTTTACACTATCTACTTTGCTGATATTAGGAGGAATTACATCATCCTTAGCATCTTTATTTCCAGTGTTGTTACCTTCTGTAAATACGGTAAATGAGCCTTTAACTATATATAATACTGCTGCTACAGAATATGGTTTGTCTGTTGCTCTAAATTGGGGAATAATAGGTTTTATACTTCTTTTTGTTTACATGATTATTCAAAAAAGATTAATGGGAGGTAAAATTGATACTATGGATTATGGGCATTAATATTCTGGTATGACAGGTACGCTAATAGCATTAATTAGTATTCTAGTAGGAATAATAGCTGCTAATAGTTTTGGGTATACAGTTAAAAAATATTCCTTTGGTATCATGGGTAATACCATAGCCGGCGTTTTTGGAAGTGTATTTTTAATTAAATCTTTTGGAAGATTAGGCTTTGACCCTTGGTCTATAATGAATAACGAAGATTTTGTAGGTTTACGACTAGTTATAAATATAGTAGTTTCTGCATTAGGCGGAGTTGTAGGTCTAATTTTAGCAAAATTGCTTTACAATAAGATTAATTAGTTTCCTTTTAATCGGCCCCATAAATCGCTAAGTAATTTTTTCCCATTCTTAGAATTTTTTGGAACTTCAGTAAACATAACTTTGTTAGAATCCTTTACAGTAATCTTATACTTAAAAACAAAATTTTGCGAGTTTGGCTCTAAGCTTAAAAGACCAAATCGTAAATCATTAAAATATAAATTGTTATCATTTTTTTGGATAATATACCAGCCCTCAGAAATAGCAATCATTCGTTGTACACTCGTATCTTCAACTAAGTTTTTTAAAAGATGATGGTTTTTGGGGTAAGTTTCAAACCGGATTGGTTGGGAATCAAAAAAAGAATAGTTTCCTAATAAATAATTATCCTTAGTTTTTACATTTGCGCTCCACAAAATAGTATTTAAAGCAGATGGTCTTGTGTCTAATTGTAGATACGCTATATTTTGTTTTTCTAAGGCATCTTTAAATTTATTAAAAGCAATCCATTTTAGTAAAAGTGTTAGTAGCAAATAACCAGAACTTACCAGTAACCCCATTCTATTATAATAACCGCGTTTTTTTGTAGTACGCTTTTGTCGCATTGCTAGTAATAAAAATATTAAAAACGGTAATGTATACAAAGGGTCAATAACAAATATGTTTTTAAAGGCTAATCGTAGATCTAAGGGCCAAAATAGTTGCGTTCCCCAGGTGGTATGCGCATCTAACATTGGATGCGTTATAAAAGCCCAAAAGAATAACCAAGACCATGCATTAATGTCTTTATGTTTTTCATATCTAGAAACTAGCCAACCAAATATTGGCGCAAAAACAATAGAAAATAAAATAGAATGCGTAAATCCGCGATGAATTTCTAACGCTGAAACAGTATCTGTAAAGTAGGAAGCAAATACATCTAAATCTGGAATAGTACCAGCAATGGCACCATAAAGCATTGCCTTATTTCCAATTTTTTTTCCTAAAACAACTTCGCCAACTGCTGCTCCTAATACAATTTGTGTGAGTGAATCCATAGTATGTATTCAAAAGTAAGTTATAGCAACATACTTTACCAGTATAAATCTGTAATTTAGTAAGCGAAATTTAAATGCCTTATGATCATACATCACCTTGCTTTAGAAAATTCGATTTTAAGCAAATTTATAACAGAAATAAGAGATAGCACTATTCAGAAAGATACCATGCGTTTTCGAAAAAATATAGAGCGTATTGGAGAGGTTTTAAGTTATGAGTTAAGCAAAACTTTACATTTTGAAGCTACAGAAGTGCAAACTCCTTTAGGTATAAAAAACACATCAAAATGTATAGATAATATTGTTCTTTGTTCCATTATGCGTGCAGGATTACCTTTACACCAAGGAATATTAAATTATTTTGATGATGCGGAAAATGCATTTATATCAGCATATAGACATCATCCAGATGGGAAAGATAATTTTGATGTAATTGTAAAATATTTAGCAGCTCCTTCTATAGAAAAAAAGACTTTGATTTTAGCAGACCCAATGTTGGCAACAGGTAAAACATTAGAGAATGTTTTAAAGGCATTAGAAACTCATGGTACACCAGAACAAATACATATTGTTGCGGTAATAGGATCAGAAGAAGGTGTAAATTTTATTGAAAATGTATTTCCTGAAAATACGCATCTTTGGATTGCTGATATAGATTCTGAGCTTAATTCCAAAGGTTATATTATTCCTGGTTTAGGAGACTCTGGAGATTTGTCTTATGGAGGAAAATTGTAAGGAGAAATAATTTTATAAACTATATAAACCCTTTTTCTTTAGCAGTTTCAATAAGCTCCCTATCTGAGGCTTCTTTGTTTCCAAAATAAGCCTTTATTTTCTTTTTACGCCTTTCTATACTAGCAATAGATAGGTGTACAAAATCTGGTAAATTCTTCATTTTTTCACCAACCGATAAAAAGTATAAAATTTTAATGTCATAAACATCTAGAGTAGGGTTCTCCGAGTTTTGAACATTCTTTAGTTTTTTAATTTTGCTAGAAAAGTAGTTTCTATCATTTAGAACAGCATCAATAGCATCTAGTAATATTTCTGGAGTTGTTTCTGTTTTAATAATATATCCATCTGGCTCTAAATTATTAAGAATGCTGTATATTCTTTGGGTATCTCCTATAGAGCTTAAAACAATAATTTTAGAGTTTATTGTTTTTCTAATTTTAATTCCTAAATCTTCACCATTTATTAAAGCATAATCATTATTAACTGGTAAGCGTATATCTAAGAAAACTATATGAAAAAAATCTGGTTCATTTTGTTCAATTAAATTTATAGCTTCTACACTATTTTGTGCTTTGTAAAATTCAAATACATAATTATCACTAAATTCATTTAATGACAGTTCATAACCTTTTAGGATTATTGGATGGTCATCGACCATTAAAATTTTTATTATAAGTTTCAAAATTTCAAAAATCTAGTTTAAACCAGATATATTTTTTTATACATAAGTTTCTGTAACAATTGTAAAATTATTACAGAAGCACCATAGTACTTTTTTATGTAATTAATGGTTAGTGTTAATAATTGCGCAATATAAAAATTACTTTATAAGATGATTTTACTTTACGTAAGTAAGTTCTCACTTATTGCCTAAAAACACTGTTTTTTAGTAAAATAGAAGGAAAAACCATCACGTTATGATGTGTTTATGCTCTATTGTTGTTACCAAAGGAGTATAAATATTTATGAATAAGATATTGACGCAAGAATATTTTAAAAATAAAAAAACTAACGCTTATTGTATGAAATTTGTTATTGTAAGAAGAGTTTGTAAAAAATTAAATTAATGCTTTGGGGTTAGGATAGTTATCGGATTGATCCTCTACGGTTTCATCCATACAAACAAAATCTTTTTCTACAAGTATAGATAATGAATTTGCAGCATCAATTTTTAGAGTGTGTTTATGGCCAATTATAGTATTGGTAGGCCATTCTAAACAATCTTTTTTTGGTATATAGATGGTAATTGTGTTCTCTAGATAAGAAGCCTCCATCGTATTTATAACTTCTTTAGCAGTAATTGTGTAGATTAGTGTATTGTCTGGAAATACAATTTTTTCTGAAAATGAACCTGTTTTTGCTAAACTGTCTACTTCTGTTTTTGTAAGTCTAAGACGTACAGAATTTCCTCTTATTCTAATTTTCATTAGTATCTTTTTTACTTACTAAACCTTTAGTAAATTCATTTAATGTTTCTACTTTTTCTTCAAAATCTCCTTTAATAGTTTTCCTAAATTCATTAAGATTTTTTACTAAGTCATCTATATTATCAGGAATAACATCTTCAAAGAATTGTCGTAATCTTTTTGCTGTGGTAGGCGATTTTCCGTTTGTAGAAATTGCAACTTTTACATTCCCTTTTGTAACAATGCCTCCCATATAAAAGTCGCAAAATGGTGGATTATCGGCAACATTAACAAGAATGCTTCTTTCTCTACAATCATGGTATACTTGCTCATTAACAGTAACCTTGTCTGTAGTAGCTATAGCTATATGCTTCCCTTTTAAATATTTCTCATGATAAGCATCTTTAATAATCTTTACATGATGTTTTTTTGCTAAGGCAAGTGTTTTATCTAAAAAATCTATAGAAACCATTTCTACTTTTGCATTAGGACTTGACTTTAATAAAAAAGTAAGTTTTTCTAAACCAACATTACCCCCGCCAACAACCAAAATACTAAGTTCCGATACTTTTAAAAATATGGGATATAACTCGTTACGCTCCATTTTTAATCTTCTTTATCTGTTTTGTAGTTTATAGTTATTCTAGTGCCTTCTTCTGGAATAGAGTTTATAAACAATCTGCCATTAATATAACTTATTCTTTCTTTCATAAAAAATAACCCCATGCCACCATCACTATTATTTTTAGGGGCTTCCTTTAAAATAACAGGGTCAAAACCTTTACCATCATCGTCTATTACTACACTTAAAATATGGTCAGTATAATTTATGGTTAGTAAAATATAGTTAGATTCTGCGTATTTTATGGCATTATTTATGGCCTCTTGTGTAACTCTATAAATATTGGTTTCTGCTAGAGAATCAAACCGAAAATTACTTTCAGTTTTGTTATCAAAAAGAATGTTTTTTCCAGTTAATCTAGAAAGTTCTGTGGTCATTTTTTGTAGTGCAGGTAATATACCATGATCACTTAATTCTGGCGGTGTTAAATTAAAAGTGGCAGTACGCACCCCTTTTATTAAGTCAGAAGTTAATTCTTTTAAATAGATGATTTTTTCTTTCGCTTTTTCTTGATTTTCTAGGTCAATAGATTCTATATTAAATCGTAAAGCTGTTAACATTTGCCCTATACCGTCATGAATATCTTTGGCAATACGTTTGCGTTCTTCTTCCTGTCCTTCTACTATTTGGCTTGCTTGTCTCTTTTTTTGAAGTATTCTTTCTTCATAATTTTCTTTTGTAAGTTTTTCAACTTGCATTAAGTGTTTTTTTCTTTCAGTAATATCAGAACATAAAATTAAAACACTTTGTTGCCTGCTAGATTGGTACATAGGAATTATAGAAATGTCTAACCAAATGGTTTTACCTGTAGTAGTAATTTTTATTTCTTCATTTCTTATGCTATTCTTTTTATTGCTTTTTAAAATCTCTTTTAAATACTTTTGTTGCCCTTGATCTGTAGTTAAAAGTTCTTGAAGTGGTTTTTTTAAATCTTCATGAGAACACCCAAGTAGGGTAATAAATTTTTTACTAATAAAAACAATACTACCGTCTTCTCTAGCACTTGCAAATAAGGCAGCATTATCAATTACAAAATTTAATTCTTGAAGCTCTTGTAAAGACTTTTCTTTCTCATCATACAGTTTTTGTATTTGAGAAGCATTTTTATCTGATATTAATTTGTGTTTCATTAACTTAGAAATACTATTTCTAATTTGGATAGAAAGAGGTCTAAAAATAAAAACCATTTCTAGAAATAGAATTAATAAAGAAAAAGCTAAAAGTAGATATTCTTTGTTTTTTAATTTTTGAAGTTCCTTTCTACTTTGTTTATCATACGTATTAACAATAGTGTCCATTATGTTAAGAAAAATTCTTTCTTTTTTTAGTAAGATAGAGGTGTTTTCTTGGTATTCTTTTGTGGTGTGGTAGTTGGGAGTATTTGCTGCTTTAAGAATTTTAGTAATGGCACTTACCATTGCATTATGGTGCGGGTTTAAATCTTTAAATAGTTCTTTAATTGGGCTGTAGTTTTCAACAACAATATCCATTTCTTTGTCGCCAAATTGTAATGCTTTATGAGAAGCAGTCCATTTAGATAAAGTAGTTTTTATTTCTCCAATAATTTGGTCTTTTTCACTTTCATTTTTCACCTCTTTTAAAAGCAATATTTCCTTTACTAGTTTTTGACTAAAAGCCCGCTGCCTACCTGCAATATTTATTATTCTAGAATCGTCTAGTTGGGTATTAATATTTGTTTGTATTAATATTTGCGCTATAATAACCGTAAGTGCTATTGCAGATAAGGCAAGCAAATACCATTTGCGAATCCTATTAAAGGTTTCGGTATCTAATGGTTGTTGCAATTTATCTTCGCTCATATTAGAATAAAATTATTCCCGATAAGGGTAATTTTTTAGGCTATTGCTTTTGTTACTAATGCTAAAGAAGCATCTGATAAAGGTAGTTTTAAAGCTGCTTGGTGTCCTTTGTCAGACATTTTACGCCATGTTTTCTGTAAAATATCTATTAGTTTGTCCTCTTCATATTTTTTAGCAAAAGGTTCAAAATAAAACTCTAGAAAAACCAAACAAATTACATCTTCTAATATTTGCGTTTCTTCATTTTTTTTAAGTTGTTTCTTTTCTAGAAGGAAAGCAACTTTATCTATGGTTTCTTGATCATAGCCTACTTCTTTTAATATTTCAGAAGATTTTTTAGCATGATATTTTTTTAAATCTTGTCTCCATTTAAGATAACCAACTCTATTCATTTCATAGCTACCTCTTGCAATTTCCCATCTGCAAATATGTTGGCAACGTGCAGTAAGTTGCAATGCTTCTGATGCATTTGGTGCAAACGTATTTAATTTGTTTGTCATCCTTATAGCATATAATACTTCTTTTGCGTATGTTTTTCCTTGGTATTCTTCTTTATTTGGGTCTTTTTCATTTGCAGCATCAAATAAAGAATATGCTTTTTGTAATTTTTCTGTAGTTGCCATATATAACTAGGATTAGTAAATCCAAAGCTATTCAGAAAAACCTACATACACAAAGTCATTTTCAATTTTTACAGGATATGTTGCAATTGCTTCTAAATCGCCATTTAGATTCTCGCCATTTTCTAATGAAAATATCTTTTTGTGTAAAGGGCAAGCAACCATAGGAATACCCTTGTGGTCCCCAATCATTCCTCTACTTAAAACCATTTCTTGTTTTTCTGGAGATAGGTTTTGGCAAGCATACCATGTATTTAGTCTTTTAAAATTAAATACGGCAATTTGCAAATCTTTATATTTTACACATGCGCCTCCATCTTTTGGAAAGGCAGTAACTGGTGCTGCTTTAAACCAGATAGTTACATCTTCTGGTTTTACTGTGGTATATTTATCTGAAAGTATGTTCATTATTTAAAATTTAGAAATTGGTTGTTTTAAAACTTAATTAGACCCATTTTTCTGGCATTTTCTGCTCTCTTAATGGCACAAAAACTAAGTTGTCATCTTCCTCTTCACTATTTACGAAGTGGTTAAAACGTTTCATCATTTCTGGGTCATTAATAGCTTGTGTCCATTCGCATTCAAACTTATTAACTAGCGTTTGCATTTCATTTTCTAAATCTTCTGCAATTCCTAATTTATCTTCAATAATTACTTCTTTTAAATAATCAAGACCACCTTCTAAACGTTCTTGCCATGCTGCTGTTCTTTGTAGTGGTTTAGCAGTACGCATGTATAACATTAAGTAACGGTCTATATATTTAATTACCGTTTTGTTATCTATTTGCTCTGCAAATAACTCGGCATGTCTTGGTGTAGCACCACCATTGCCACCAAGGTATAAGTTCCAACCACCTTCTACAGCAATTAAACCAAAATCTTTTCCACGAGCTTCGGCACATTCACGAATACAACCAGAAACACCACCTTTAATTTTGTGAGGTGCGCGTATTCCTCGGTATCTATTTTCTAGTTCAATACCAAAACTTACACTTTCATCCATACCGTAGCGACACCAAGTAGAACCCACACAAGTTTTTACAGTTCGTAAAGATTTTCCGTAAGCATGTCCACTTTCAAAACCATGGCCTATTAAATCTTTCCAGATTAATGGTAATTGGTTTAGAGTTGCACCAAATAAATCAATACGAACGCCACCAGTTACTTTTGTATATAAATCATATTTCTTAGCAATTTCTCCTAGTGCAATTAACTTATCCGGTGTAATTTCTCCACCAGGAACACGAGGAACAACAGAATACGTTCCATTACGTTGAATATTGGCTAAGAACCTATCATTAGAATCTTGTATGGCATATTCTTTATTGGCAGTATCTGCATTTATACTAGCCATTAAAGATGCTACAACTGGTTTGCATAACTCACAACCATGACCACCGTTTCCGTGATTGTCTAGAACTTCATCAAAAGTTTTATATCCTTTTACTTGTATTATTTTATATAAATCCTGTCTGTTTAAATCAAAGTGTTCACAAACGGTATCTTTAACTTCTATACCTAAAGATTTTAAAGTAGCTTCCGTAAGGTCTTTAACCATTGGTTTACAACCGCCGCAGCCAGTACCTGCTTTGGTGCAACTAACTACATCTGCTAAATCTTTAGATTCTCCACTTTCAATAGTCCCGCAAATTTGTCCTTTTGTAACATTTTCGCAAGAACATATTTGCGCTTCATCTGGTAAGTCCATAACATCGCCAAAAGAACCGCCACCTTCAGTAGCAGGTAAAATTAATTGTGCAGGGTCTTCAGGAATGGCCATTCCGTTTAAATAAATTTGGTGTAACATGCTATAATCTGTAGCATCACCAACTAGAATACCACCTAATAATTTTTTGCCATCAAGACTTACGTTTATTCTTTTATATAAATGTTGGGTTTTATTTTCAAATATTATAGAATGTCCTTTTGCTGCGGGCATAAAAGGTTCTCCAAAACTAGCAACATCTACTCCAATAAGTTTAAGTTTGGTAGACATGTCTATTTCTTCTGCCATTACACTCTTGTTTTCTCCTAATATTTGGTCTACAGCAACCCCTGCCATATCATAACCTGGAGCAACTAAACCATATATCATTTGGTTATAAAGAGCAATTTCTCCTATAGCATAAATATTAGGATCCGAGGTTTGCATTTTATTATCTACAACAATACCGCCACGTACGCCCATTTCTAAGCCGCTTGTTTTAGCAAGTTCATCTCTTGGACGAATACCTGCAGATATAATTAGCATTTCTACATCTAATACATCGTCTTCTCCAAATTCCATTCCTGTAATAGCTTTATCTCCTAAAATTTGGTTGGTAGCTTTACTTAAATGTATGTTTAGTCCTATAGATTCTAACTTGAGTTGTAATACCTGACTACTTCTAGAATCTAGTTGCCTTGGCATTAATTTAGGTGCAAATTCAACAATATGTGGTTCTAGTCCCATATCCATTACAGCTTTTCCTGCCTCTAAACCTAATAATCCACCGCCAAGTACAGCCGCTTTTGCATTTGGGTTAGTTTGTTTTAGTTTAGCGGCATAAGCAAGCATACCTTCTAAATCTTCAATAGTTCTGTAAACAAAAACCCCTTCTTTCTCCACACCTTTAATAGGAGGTACAAAAGCAGAAGAACCGGTTGCTAAAACCAAATAGTCGTAGGATAACTCACGGTCTTTTGCTGTGGTAATTTTTTTTGAGGCCTTGTGAATATCTGTAACACGTTCGTCAACAATTAAATCTATGTTATTTTCCGCATACCATTTAGCAGGAGCCATTTCTAATGCTTTTGCATCTTGATTTTCAAAAAACTCACTTAAATGTACACGGTCATAAGCAGGCCTTGGTTCTTCACCAAAAACTATAACCTTAAATTTTTCACTTCCTTCTTTGGTGACAAATTTTTCACAAAACTTATAACCAACCATCCCATTTCCAACTACTATTATAGTTTTCATACGTACTTGTTTAGATATTACATTACAAAAATACGTATAATTACGTATTTTTTATATAATTTTATCAAAATAAACGCGTAGTTTTGTTGCAGAATTCACAATTGTTAGTCCTAAAAAATTAGAAATTATGATTAAAAGCAAAAAACCAAGAATATCTTTAGTAGGAGCTGGCCCTGGTAGTAGTGACCTAATAACACGTAGAGGTTTTAAGCTTTTACAGTCTGCAGATGTAATTTTATATGATGCTTTAATTAGTAAAGAACTCTTATGTGAGATTGATGAAAATATTCCAAAAATATACGTAGGTAAAAGATGTAATAAGCATTCTTATACACAAGATTCTATAAATAAGTTATTAGTAGAAAAAGCATTTGAATGTGGTCATGTAGTACGTTTAAAAGGTGGGGATCCTTTTGTTTTTGGCAGAGCTAGTGAAGAAATAGAATATGTAGAAAATTTTGGTATTCCAGTTAGTATAGTTCCTGGGGTAACTAGTGCAATTGCTGTTCCGCAAAGCCAAGGTATTCCGGTTACTAAAAGAGGGGTTAGTAGTAGTTTTTGGGTAATGACTGCAACAAAAAAAGACAATAACTTTTCTGAAGATTTAAAGTTAGCTGCGCAATCCTCTGCAACTATGGTTGTTTTAATGGGAGTACGTAAGTTTAATGCTATTGTTAAAACCGTAGCTATTTATAGGGGTAATAATACTCCTTTTGCATTAATACAAAACGGGACCTTAGTAAATGAGTCTTGTGTTTTAGGAACTTTAGGAGAGGCTATGAGTTTGTATAGTAAAATAGATGTTACACAGCCAGGGATTGTTATAATTGGTAATGTTGTATCAGAACATCCTGCATTTTTTGAAGAAGAATTACAGCGAGTTCTGCATGATTACATGTAATTTCTATGTCTTTTAATAGTTTTATTTATGATTTTCTGTTTTTATACACCTACTTTTTCTCATTTTCGTAATTTTTTCATATTTCATAGTAAAATGATTTATAATTAAGTATAAATACGTAGTTTTGAAATTCATTACTAAGTACAAACGTATAGTTATAGAAAATATGGATTCTAAAAAAGCAACAAAGCTACAGTTACTTAATTTTAAAAGTATTTCTACAAGAACATTTTGGATAACCTCTATAGCATTTTTCTTGTGCTTCTTTTCATGGTTTGGTATAGTGCCTTTTATGCCAGATGTTGTTAAGGATTTAGGGTTAACACCAGAACAAAAATGGAACTCTATTATTCTTGCCGTTTCAGGGACTGTATTTGCAAGATTGGCAATTGGTAAATTATGTGATAAATATGGACCGCGCTTGTGTTATACCTGGATGTTAATGATTGGAGCTTTGCCCGTTATATTAATAGGGTTTGTACAAACGCCAGAACAATTTTTAATATGTAGGTTATTTATAGGTTTTATTGGGGCTTCTTTTGTAATTACCCAAGTACATACCTCTATAATGTTTGCATCAAATATTGTTGGTACAGCAAATGCAACTTCTGCAGGATGGGGTAACCTTGGAGGTGGAGCTAATAGATTAGGAATGCCAATTATTGCAGCTGCGGTAGTGAGTTTAGGAATTGCTGAAGCGGAAAATGCTTGGAGGTATTCTATGATTATTGCAGGTATTACTTGTTTTATAATGGGTATTGTATATTTCTTTTTTACGCAGGATACGCCAGAAGGAAACTATAAAGAATTAAAAGAAAGAGGGGAGTTACCTACAAGTAAAAAAGACGAAATAGGTTTTTTAGAAGTTTTAAAAGATTATAGAGTTTGGATACTTTTTTTAATATACGCTGCTTGTTTTGGAATGGAACTTACAGTTTACGGTACTATGGACGATTATTTGCAAAATAGATTTGGATTAAGTAGAAGTTTTGCAGGAAATTTAGTTCTGTCTTTTGCTTTAATGAACATTTTTGCAAGAACCTTAGGAGGGTATTTTGGAGACATGTTTGGAAGGCTCAAAGGATTAAGGGGTCGTGTAATTTTCTTGGCTGTAATCCTTGCTATAGAGGGTATTGTTCTTACCACTTTTTCTACAGCAACTAGTATAGTAGTGGGTATGGGATTTTTAATTGCCTTTAGTTTAAGTGTACAAATGGCAGAAGGTGCAACATTTTCTGTAGTTCCTTTTATAAATAAAAAAGCAATAGGTTCTATTTCAGGAATTGTAGGAGCAGGAGGTAATGTAGGTGCTTTTGTTGCAGCTATGCTTTTAAAATCTAAGTCGGCAGTAGCAGAAAGTGCTGCAATAGCTTCCAATTCTCAGCTTGGAGAACAGGCAGTTAAATCTGCACAAATGGCAGCATCAGCATCAGCGGTTTCTAGCGGTTATTTTATAATTGGAGGTTTTGTTGTTCTTGCAGGAATATTAGCATTGACTATTAAGTTTGCTCCTGTAACAGAAGAAACACCAGAATTGGTTTTAAAGGCAGATAAATAATGGTTTAGTAGATGAGCATTGGTAATTTAAAGCAGTAAATATGCAATCAAACACAGAAAACATACAAAAAATGAGAAAGAAATCCATGTCTGGTATTTCTTGTAATACGTGTGAGAATGCAAAGTGTTTGATGAAAAAAAACATTGCATCTAAAATAGTTTTAGACTTCTCTTATGAGAAAACAGATATAAACTGTAAAAAAGGACAGCAGTTTATTATGGAAGGAGCACCTGTAAATGGATTGTTTTTTATTTTAAAAGGAAAAGTAAAAGTTTTTAGAACAGGTATTAATGGTAGAGAGCAAATAGTACGTTTTGCTAAAGAAGGAGAAATAATTGGTCATAGAGGTTTTGGAACCGAGGAGTATTATTCCATTTCTGCAGTAGCATTAGAAAATACTACACTATGCTATTTTTCTAAAAATTTGTTGCAATATGCTTTAAAGGAAGATGCAAGTTTTACCTATGATTTAATGCTTTTTTACGCAAATGAACTTAATAAGAGTGAGGCAAAAGTAAAATCAATATCTCAAATGACAGTTAGGGAAAGAGTAATAGATACACTTCTCTATGTTAACAGAAAATTTGGGCAACTTAATGGTTATATAAACCTTCAATTAAGTAGAAAAGAATATGCAGATTATGCTGGCACAACAGAAGAGCAAGTAATACGTATTTTATCAGTCTTAAAGAAGGAAAACTTAGTAATAGCAAAAGGAAAGCGTATAGGTATTCCAGATGTAAAACTTCTCAAAAGAGAAATATCGGAGCACAATTTCTATTTAGATACATAGTAAGTGTTTGTAATAGTTAGTTGTTTATTTTTTTCAAACCTTTCTGAAAAGGCTGCATTTATGCAGCCTTTTTTATGTATTAAAATCACATTTAATAAGAGAAAAAAACATTATTGTTTATGAAATAATAAATATTTTCTTCTGCCTTTAATCATACAAGATTTAAGTTTCGGTCTTTACATTTGTCTAAGTAAGAATACGTAAAATACGTAATCTTTATTTTTAGAATAACCATTAAACTAAAACAATCTATTATGGAAGAAAAAACAATTTCTCTTGTTCAGGAATCATTCGAAAAGGTAAAACCAATTGCCTCTACGGCAGCAGAGATATTTTACGCTAAGTTATTTGAGCTGGATCCAGCATTAAAGCCTTTATTTCCATCGGATCAAGAAAAAATGGCAACGCAAGGTAATAAGTTAATGACCATGTTAGGTAGTGCTGTTGCAGGATTAAGTAATCTGGAAATGTTAGTTCCTGTTTTAGAAAACCTTGGAAAAAAACACGTGGAATACAAAGTAGAACCCTCTCATTATAATACCGTAGGTGCAGCTTTATTAGACACACTTTCTGTGGGGTTAGGGGATGATTTTACTCCAGAAGTTAAAGAAGCATGGGCATCAGTTTACGGAACTATGTCTGACGTAATGATAAAAGCATCTTACTAATAAGTCTAAAATATACTCATATGAAAAAAATTGAAAAAAACCCAGTATTAGTAATCGCTATTTTATTAACTAGCCTTATTCTTCTTAATTCATGTGGAGGGGTTCCTGAAGAAAAAGTAAAAAATGGGGAGATGGCTAATAATGCTTTTTCTGTAGAAGAGGTTCTGGAAATGGTTGCAGAAGAGAATGATGTTACGAGAACTCTATACACCAAAGCTATTGTTGGAAAAGGAAAATTACAAGGAATGAAGTTTGATGAGGATTGGAGAAAAGATGATGTAGAAGCTGGACCTTTACCAGCTCTTTTTTTAAGAGGTGTGGCAACAAGTATAAGAAAAAGCCCAGTGCCATTAGGACTATATTTGGGTTCCGATTTTCCTGTAAATGCGGCAAATAAGTTTGAGGGGAAACAAGCAGAGCTTTTTGAAAAAATAAAAGAGGATCAAAAACCACAATTTTTTTATGAAGAGGATACAAAATTACATACCGCTATGTTCGCAGATTTGGCTAGTGCAGCCGCATGTGTTACTTGTCATAATAAACACCCACAAACTACAAAGGATGATTGGAAACTAGGAGATGTAATGGGTGCAACAACATGGCAATATCCTAAAGATTCTTTAACCTATAAAGAAACAATTGATGTGTTAAACTCTTATGCAATGGGGACTGTAGATATATACGTAGAATACTTAAATGAAATAGCTGCATTTAAAGAAAGTGAGAAACCAACAATTGGAGATAAATGGCCAGTAGAAGGGAATTACTTGCCAACGTCTGAAGTGTTTTTAGATAGTGTTAAGAAATTAACTTCTTACAAAACAATGAAAAAATTAGTAGCTGTAAGGGAGTAAACTAAATAGCAAATTTTTAACCTCTATTAGATTTTATATTAGTGAAAAGTAATAACAACTCTACTATTTTAGGATTGGTATTGTTATCCGTCTTTTTTGTATTCTATTTTGGGAATATAGAATGGGTGTGGTTACAAGAACTGCAACAACAAGAAAACTATAAAAGATGGTCTGGCTTAGGAGTGGCGTTGTTTATCATTTTTCAGTGGCTGTTGACCTTTACTCGTGTAATAAAAAGGTTTAGACAAAATGCCATAAAAATGATAACAATCCATAAATGGTTAGGAGCAATGAGTCCTCTTCTTTTTTATATTCATAGTGTAAAATTAGGATACGGCTATATAGCTCTTATGTCTTATTTGTTTTTTGCTAATGCCCTTTTAGGGTATATAAATTTAGATGTTATAAAAAGTAAAGGAGAAATTTTATTTAAAGGTTGGATGATTTTTCATGTGGCATTTTCAATAATCATCTCCATTTTAATGTGTTTCCATATAGTAATGGTGTTTTATTATAAATAAGTCTATAAATGAAGTTATTAGTAAAAGAAATAATACAGGAAACAAAAGACGCTGTAACAATCTGTTTTAAAAATGGGAATTTTTTTAAAAAGTTATCTTATAAACCAGGGCAGTTTATGTCAATAAATGTCCCTATAGATAATGCAGTACATAAAAGAGCATACTCCTTTAGTAGTAATCCCTACACCGATTCAGATTTGAGAATAACAATAAAAAGAGTAGATCAGGGCTTAGTATCTAATTATATTCATGACAATTTTAAAGTAGGAGATAAATATGAGGTGGATAAACCAACAGGAAGTTTTTATATAGCCCCAAGAAAAGAGACTATAAAACAATATGTTTTTTTTGCTGGAGGTAGTGGTATAACCCCAATATTTTCTATTGTAAAATCTGTTCTAGAAAAAGAACCAAACTCTAAAATCCTCTTAGTGTATGCTAATCAAAATTACGAAGGAATTATTTTTAATAAAGAGATTGAAAACTTAACTAAGAAATATCCTTCATCATTCAAAGTAGAACATATACTTTCTAAGAGTGATAATGCACCATTAAATTATTATTCAGGATTGCTTACAGAAGAAGTTTTGATAGCAATTATGGAAAAGCATAATTTAAAATTCGATTCTAATGAATATATGATTTGTGGTCCTTTTGGATATATGGAATGTGTTAAAGAAATTTTAAACACTAAGAACGTTTCGCCATCTAATATTAAGGTCGAAGTTTTTGCAAGTCCCAAAATAGCAGTTGTCGGGGAAAATGAAGAATGCGATGTAGAAATTAATTATGATAATGAATCCTATAAAATTAAAGTCCCTAAAAATAAATCTATTTTACAAATGGCAATGGTAAACAATATTGCTTTACCATATTCTTGTAGGTCTGGTATGTGTTCTACATGTAAAGCATCTTGCTCTAAAGGAGATGTAGTAATGACAGAGGGGCATTTTATGCCACCAGAAGAAGTAGAAGAAGGTAAAATATTAACCTGTATAAGCTACCCTGCTAGTGAAAATGTTGTAATTAATTTTTAAAAGGTATGTTTAAAATAAGTCCATTAAGAAAAAGACAATTTACTGGAGGTATTATAGGGGTACTAATAGGAATATGCGTTGTTCTGTTTTTAACCTTAAAGTCTTCTGAGGAATATATCTCATTAGGGCCAATGAATGAAGGGCATGATGATTTATCTTGTGTTACTTGCCATGCCGATGCTAAAGGGAATTTATCCCAACAAATACAATCTAATATACAATTTGCAATTGGCATGAGAGAGCATAATGTAGATTTTGGAACCCAAAATGTTACGGTTGAAAATTGTTTGCAGTGCCATGATAGACCAAATGACAGACACCCTAATCATCGTTTTTCGGAACCAAGATTTAAAGAAATTATAAAAGTAATAGACGCTACAACTTGTATTACTTGCCACTCAGAACATAATGGAGAGAGAGTTACTATTGCAGCTGTTAATTATTGTATGAACTGTCATCAAGATTTAAAAGTAGAAGAGGACCCTATAGATGTTGCTCATGAAACACTTATAGCAGAAGAACAATGGAATACATGTATACAATGTCATGATTTTCATGGAAACCATAGATATGAAGTTCCAACAAAATTGCAAGATACTATTCCTATGCAAACAATTAATGCATATCTAAAAGGAGGCAAAGATCCTTATGGAACGGATAAAAAATATATTGGTTTGTCTGAGCCAGAATGGATAAAATTAAATTTAAATAAGAAATAAATTAAGAGCACATTTGTTTTTATAAAAAAGCCAACTAAATACGTATTTAGTTGGCTTTTTTTATTCTAAGTAGTAGTTACGTAGCCTTTTTTATTAGGTTATACGTATTGATTATTTTTTGTAAAGTATTATAAAACACACTGTTATTGTGTAAATATGTTTTTTGATAGTTTTTAATCTGTTAGTTGTATGGTATAACCATGGTGTAAAAGACGGATTTAAGATGGGTAATGCCATAGAATACTTTTAGTGTTACGTATATATTTGCCTTGAATAAGTATTAATACGTAGAACATTTAAAATTATAAATATGAAAACTATCTTTAAAAAAACCGCTTTTTTGTTACTTCTTGTCCTAGCGGCATCCTGTGGTGATAAAACAAAAAAGGCAGCTACCGAAGCGGCAACTGAAGCTGCGGCTACAACATTAGAAATTGAAAAACCACAATTAACTTTTGGCTTTATAAAATTAACGGACATGGCGCCTTTAGCCATTGCAAAAGAAAAAGGCTTTTTTGAAGAAGAAGGATTGTTTGTTTCTGTAGAAGCACAATCTAACTGGAAAAATATTTTAGATCGTGTTATTGATGGTCAGTTAGATGGTTCTCATATGTTAGCAGGACAGCCAATTGCTGCAGGAGCAGGTTTTGGTAGACAAGCAGAATTGGTTACCCCTTTTTCTATGGATTTAAATGGAAATGGTATTACAGTATCTAATGATGTTTGGTCTAAAATGAAGCCAAATGTTCCTAAAGGAGCAGATGGTAAACCAGTACACCCAATTAAAGCAGATGCTTTAAAACCAGTAATTACAGAGTATAAAAATTCTGGTAAAGCTTTTAAAATGGGAATGGTATTTCCAGTATCTACACATAACTATGAAATTCGTTATTGGTTAGCAGCAGCTGGTATTCACCCAGGAATGTACACAAAAGATAATGTGCAAGGGCAGATTGATGCTGAGGTATTATTATCAGTAACTCCTCCGCCACAAATGCCAGCAACTCTTGAGGCAGGTACTATTTATGGATACTGTGTAGGAGAGCCATGGAACCAACAAGCAGTATTTAAAGGTATTGGTGTACCAGTTACAACAAACTATGATATCTGGAAAAATAACCCAGAAAAAGTATTTGTAATGACAAAGAAATTTGTTGAGGAAAATCCTAATACGGCAGTAGCTGTTACTAAAGCACTTATTAGAGCTGGTAAATGGTTAGATGAGCCAACTAATAGAGCTGAAGCTGTAAAAATATTATCTATGTCGCAATACGTAGGTGCAGATGAAGCAGTTTTAGCAAACTCTATGACAGGTACGTTTGAGTTCGAAAAAGGAGACAAGCGTGAGATGCCAGACTTTAATGTATTCTACAAGTATAATGCAACTTACCCATTCTATTCTGATGGTACTTGGTTCTTAACACAAATGAGAAGATGGGGTCAAATTCCCGATGCTAAGCCAGTAGAGTGGTACTCAAATACTATCAAAGATATTTATAGACCAGATATCTGGGAAAAAGCAGCGAAAATATTAGTAGCAGAAGGGCATATTCCTGCAACAGATATTCCAGATACAGACGGGTATAAGCCAGCTACAACAGATTTTATAGACGGTACTAAATATGATGCAAAAGACCCAATAGGGTACATCAACAGCTTTTCAATAGGAAACAAGGATTAAAGCTAACTATTTAAACTAATAATTATGAAGCAAAGTATTACTTTAAATAAAATAACGCAACTAATGGGTTTTGGTTTTTTAAAACCCATTACAGCACTATTTACAGGAAAACCACAGAAAGAAGATATTGTAAACTTTTTAAAGAAGATTATTGTACCACTATTGTCTATTCTTTTATTTTTAGGAGTTTGGCAAGGAGGATCTACAGCTCTTTTTAATAAGGAAGCAAACTTTAAGATAGAAAAAGCCTTAGCAGATCAAGGACAAGCAGCTGCCGATGAAATGAGAGCGTGTATTGCTTCTGGAGAAATTAGTTGCCAGCCAAATACATTGCCTTCTCCATCTCAGGTTTGGGCTTCTTTTAAAACTTTATTAGAAGATCATAAAGTTATTAGCGCAGATAAACTTGCTTTTAAAGAAAAGACTGCAGTAATGAATGAAAAAAGAATTGCTGCAGGTAAAGAGCCTATAACTTATACAGGAAGACCTTCTTTTGTAGATCAAATATTTACAAGTTTAAAAACGGTATTCGCGGGGTTCTTATTAGCATTAGTTATTGCAGTTCCTATTGGAGTCGTAATTGGTTTAAGTACAACATTAAGAAGTTCTTTTAATTGGTTAATTCAAATATTTAAACCAGTATCACCAGTAGTATGGTTGCTTTTAGTTTTCATGATTGTTAAAACATTAACTAAAGATTCAAATTCAGATAGTGCATTTATCATTTCTTTTATAAGTGTTGGTTTGTGTTCTATGTGGGCAACATTAGTGAATACGGCAATGGGGGTTTCATCCGTGGATAAAGATTATATAAATGTAGCAAAGGTTTTAAAATTAGGGCCAATGCAAAAAGTGTTTAAAGTTATATTACCTTCCTCATTGCCGTTAATTTTTACAGGATTACGTATTACACTATCTGTTGCTTGGATGGTACTTATTGCTATTGAACTTTTAGCACAAAGTCCTGGATTAGGATCCTTTGTTTGGGAAGAATTTCAGAATGGAGCAATAGACTCTAATTCTAAAATAATTGTAGCAATGTTTATTATTGGAATTATTGGATTCTTGTTAGACCGTATTATGCTAACCATACAAAACATGGTTTCATTTAATAAAAATGAAGGAGTATAACCACTAAAAATTAGGACTATGGCATATTTAGAACTAAAAAATGTTTGTAAAACATATGAAGACGCTTCAGGAGGAACAGAGGTTCTTTCTAATATAAATTTAACCATTGAAGAAGGAGAATTTGTTGCTATAGTAGGTTTTACAGGAAGTGGAAAAACAACACTTGTAAACTTAATAAACGGACTAATTAAACCTACTAGCGGAGAAGTTTTGTTTAAAGGAGAGCCTGTTACAGATACTAGTCATGAACGTGGCGTTATTTTTCAAAACTACTCTTTACTACCTTGGCTTACGGTTGGTCAAAATGTTTATATGGCAGTAAAAGAAGCTTTTCCAAAAGAAAGTAAAGAAAAATTACAGGCTATCGTAAAAGACTATGTTGCTATGGTTAGTTTATCTCCTGCAATTAATAAAAGGCCAAAAGAACTTTCTGGAGGTATGCGTCAAAGAGTTGCTGTTGCAAGAGCTTTGGCAATGAACCCAGAAATGATAATTATGGACGAACCTTTAGGGGCTTTAGATGCGTTAACCAGAGGTAATTTACAAGATGAAATTTTAAATATTTGGTCTAAAGATAAACGTACTGCTTTGTTAATTACGAATGACGTAGATGAGGGTATTTATATGGCAGACCGTATAATTCCTCTAAAGCCAGGACCAAATGCAACTCTGGGGCCAGAGTTTACTATAGATATTGAAAGGCCAAGAGATAAAACTTCATTAAATGATAATGAAACCTACAAGAAGAATAGAAACGCTATCATAGAATACTTAATGGATATAGGAAATGAACGTAAATCTGTTTCTAATGAAACCTATGAACTTCCAGAAATAAGTCCAAAAAGTTTTGTTGCATAAAAAAATATAAGATGAAAACAGCGACAATAAATACAGACACTAGCACATTATCAGAAAACGGAATTCAGTTTCCTTCTAAAGTAATGTTAGATCTACATAATTTAAAAAAAGTATACCCAACTCCAAAAGGAGATTATGTAGTGTTAGAAGACCTAAACCTTCAGATTATGAAGGAAGAATTTGTGACAATAATTGGGCATTCTGGTTGTGGAAAAACAACCATGTTATCTATGATTGCTGGTTTAAACCCTATTTCTGGTGGAAACATAGCAGTATTAGGAAACCCTGTAAAAGGGCCAGGTCCAGACCGTGGTGTTATTTTTCAGGCGCCAAGTCTTATGCCTTGGATGACTGCATTAGAGAATGTGTTATTAGGAGTAAACCAAGTTTTTCCTCATGCTTCTAAAAAGGAGCGTAAAGATATTGCTAAGTATTACTTACATAAAGTTGGTTTAGATGGTTCTTTTGATAAAAAAGCAATAGCACTTTCGCAAGGTATGCAACAGCGTGTAGGTATAGCAAGAGCTTTTGCAATAAAACCTAAAGTACTTCTTTTAGATGAGCCTTTTGGAATGTTAGATTCTTTAACGAGAGGAGAATTACAAGACATATTAATTGAAATTTGGAATAAAGAAAAAATAACAGCAGTAATGATTACACATGATGTGGATGAAGCAATTTTTCTTGCGGATCGTGTGGTTATGATGACAAGTGGCCCTAGTGCAAAAATTGGAGATATTTTAAATATAGATTTTGAAAGGCCAAGAACTAGAAAGTCTGTCTTAGAACATGACGATTATTACAAATACAGAAAACACTTAATTGAATTTTTGGAGCATTAAAATATAGTATTAAAAAATAAGATGTTTAAGCTTTGGTTAAAACATGATAAGCATCATAAAATTAAGTAATTAAAAAAAATATTTTTATCACATCAAACAAACTATTATGAAAAAACAATTATTACTTTTAGGTATAGCCTTACTAAGCATCCAATTTGGATATTCGCAATTTATTTTAGAAGGAGAATTTCGTCCAAGAGCAGAACTATTTAATAACGGATTTAATTATAGATACCAGCCAGCTACTGCTGCTCCCGCAGGGAACCTTTCTGGTCGTGAAGGTACAGATGCTTTTGTAGGTACTTCAGTAAGAGTAGCGCTAAATAGCACCTATATGACGGAGTCTTATAAGGTATACATTGGTATACAAGAAGTATTTAGATTTGGAGATAGAACACAAATATCTGCGGCTGGTAATGGTAATTTTAGAATTCAAGAGGCTTGGGCAGATTTAAAGCTTTCAGAATTTTGGAGTTTTAAATTAGGTAGGCAACCGCTTTCTTATGATGATCAAAGAATTTTAGGGGGCTTAGGTTGGGCGCAACAAGCACGTACCCATGATGTAGGGGTATTAAAATATAAGAAATCTGGCTTTGCATTAGATGCAGGTTATTCTGTAAATACTCTTGGCGATAATATTTATGATACTGCCTTATTATTTTCATACAGAAACTTAGCTTTTGCCCATATTAGTAAAAAATCTGAAAAGTTTAATATTAGTGGTTTAGTAATGAATACTACTTTTCAAAATGGAACAGATGATAAATCAAACCTTTTAACTGCTGGTGTACATGCAGGGACTAAAATTGGTAAATTAGGTTTAGCTGCAAATGCTTACATACAATCTGGTGAAAGAGCTGGTGCTGTAGATGTAAAAGGCGCTTATTTATTGAGTTTAGATGCGACACTTAAAGCAACAGATAAATTTACAGTTCTTGGAGGTGTAGAGGTAATTTCTGGTAGGGAAGATGATTCGGCTCCTTTCTTCCCATTGTATGGAACAAACCATAAATTTAATGGTCTAATGGATAGGTTTTATGTAGGTAACCACGCTATAGGTAATGGCTTGGTAGATTTAAACCTTGGAGCTAGTTTTAAAGTAGGTAAAGGATACAATATAACTTTAAAAGGGCACACGTTCTCTGAAGCATCTAGCGATAAAAATTCTTTAGGGTCAGAAATAGATTTTGTAATTGCAAAAGGCTTTAAAGGGTATAAGTTAGTAGCAGGGTATTCGCAATTTTTTGAAAGCGATGATTTTCCAAATCCAGCTGGAAACCCAGAAGCTAAATCAACACAAAATTGGGCTTGGGCTATGTTAATTCTTAAACCTAAATTTTTAAATACAACAAAAGAATAAGTTATAAAGAAGCTTTGCTTCAAGCATGCTACCATGGTCCTTTAGTTTCAGTGGCTGTGGTAGCTTTTTTTGTACTACGTATTTTAAATTATATTTGTAAAAATTTGAATATTTTATGAGTACAACTACAAGCATAGTTTTAGCAGATGATCATTCTTTAGTAAGAGACGGTATTAGAGCATTATTAGAAAGCGAACAGGACTTAGTGGTTATTGGGGAAGCTTCTAATGGGCAAGAAGCTATTGCAATGGTTGAAGATAAAAAACCAGATGTTTTAATCATAGATATACGTATGCCTGTTTTAAATGGCATAGATGCTGTTGCTCTTTTAAATAAACAAAATGTAGTGGTTAAAACCATAATACTTTCTATGCACGATTCAGAAGAATATATTTTAAAATCTGTTAGTGCTGGTGCAAATGGCTATTTATTAAAAGATACTGGTAAAACAGAATTTATAAAGGCTATACATACGGTTAGAGAAGGAGGTAAGTATTTTAGTGGAGCAATATCTAATGTATTGGTAAATAATTTATTAAACCCTTCTAAGGAAACTGCTGAAGTAGTTAGTAAAGAGACAGAAAAAGAAACTCCTTTTAACCTTACAAATAAAGAGTTAAAAGTACTTGAGCTAGTATTATCTGGACTAACAAACAAAGAAATATCAGAAAAATTACAAAATAGTAAACGTACAGTAGAAACGCATAGGTTTAATTTAATGCGTAAAATGGAGGTTAAAAATTTAATGGAGCTTTCTAAAAAAGCCCAAGATTATAATTTAACTAGTATCTAATTAGTTTTCTTTTAATCTTTGAATAATTTTACCAACATTTTTTTCTTCAAAAAAGCTAATTAGCTTTAAAGCTGTTCTTATAAGAAAAGCTCTTGGAGCTTTTATAATTGTACTTAAAGAGACTACTAATTGGTCTAGATCTTCAATAGCTTTTTTATTTGCATTGCCATCTAAAGTGTGTAAATGCATTGCACTAATCCAAGATTGTTCTCTGGCTTTTCGCATGCTAAAATCTATAATTTGTTCATCAGATTTTACACCAATAACATCTAATAAGAATAATAGTGGAGATACTCTTCCTAATCTTTTTTGAAGTTCGTTGGTAATGTTAAAAAGAACCGTATTTACTTTGTTAAAATCCTTTGCAATAGCTCCAATATCTTTCCCTTTCATAGTTTGGCTTGTAGCAATGCCTAAATCTAAATTTATATGCGCATTAATACCAAGCATTATATGTTGTAGAATGGTAAGAGGCTCTGTTTTACATTGAAATGAAAACTCCCAACATTTACTAACAGGAAACCCTTTTTTATAGTTATGGTAAGCTTCTAAATATAGATTAGCAAAAGCAACATCCATTCGTTGTAGTTGGCTATTATCTTCAAAATTTCCAAGTTCTACTTCTTTAAGAACTTCAGCAGTTGTTCTTCTATATACATAAGCAAACAGACCTAAACGATCATTATTTGCAATAGCATCATCAATTATGAGGTCTAGTTCTACTAAAACCTCGGATATTGTAGTAGGTTTATGCATGTTTGTGTTAAAGTTAAGCTATACATGTTGATCAAATAAAATTGGGTTACCGTCGGGGTCGGTTATTATAAACAACTATTAGTGTCATTTTTTATTGTATCTACTTTATTCCAAGACTCTAATAGGAATATTAAAAAATATTAAATTGTTTTAGGATTTTATATACTGAGAGTATTAGGAAACGCTCCTAATTCAACATTAATTACTATAGTTGGCTTATTTTTAGAACGGAAATTTTTAGATTTTAAAAACTTATACATTAATGGGGACCTTATTTTTATTTCTAAAATAAGCTACTATAGCAACTACAAACATAAAAGCAACTAAGTAATACACAAACTGCGGTATAGGTATTGGGTCTCCTGCTGCATAACTGTGCAAACCAGATAAATAATAGTTAACCCCAAAAGACGTCATTATAATAGACCAAAAGGCAAACATACTAGCTACATTTAGCACATAGCTACTTTTTAAAGCTGGCACAAAACGTAAGTGCAATACTATGGCATAGACTATAATACTAATTAAAGCCCATGTTTCTTTGGGATCCCATGCCCAATAACGCCCCCAAGATTCGTTTGCCCAAATACCTCCTAAAAAAGTGCCTATGGCTAGTACAAACAAACCTATGGTCATAGAAGACTCATTGATATACGAAAGCTCTTTAATTTTAAGGTCTATCCTATCTTTTGTTTTTGGCGTTTTAATAATCATTAAAATAAGTGCCATTAACCCTAATACTGCAGATAATGCTAAAGGCGCATAACTACTTACTATAGTTGCTACATGTACTTTTAACCAGTACGATTTTAGTACCGGCATTAGGTTGGTTATTTCGGGATTAATCCAATCTAAATAACTCACAAATAATAAGGCTCCAGAAAATAGTGTTGCTAAAGGTAATGCAAAGTCCGACTTTCTAAACGTTAGAAACCCGCATAGCATAAGTACCCATGCCACGAAAATTAGCATCTCGTACCCATTACTCCATGGCGCATGCTGCGCTACATACCAACGTAATAGTATATTACCACCAAATAGTATAAAACTAATTAGAGTTATTACAATGCCTATATTCCATACTATTTCTATACTTTTTTTATCGGTAAATACTTTTACCATGGCTAATACTAAAAGCACTAATCCTATCATGAAAAGCACTTGAAACAGCCAAAAATTAAGGTTTATATCGTTATACCAAAGTTCTGCAGCTATACGCTTTTCGCTAGGAATAATATCTTTTCCTAATACATTCTGGTAAGTATGTATATACCCTAACTGTTCTGTGGCATCTTTCCATTTTTGCCCAGCTACATTATTAAAATAAGCTGGCATAATTCCTTTTGCAAAATTACCGTCTTCTTCTGGAAAATCTTGAAAATGGTGGGTGTAGGTAAACCAGGTGTTATTAGGATCATTACTATTCGGAAAAATCTTTAAATAATTACCAATAAATACATTGTAGAGAATATTAAAACGCTCATCTACTTTTAAAACTTCTTTATCGAACTCATTACGTTCTGCTGGTTTTTTCTGGTTGGCAATTTCTACATCTCTAGAGAATCTATATTTCCCACCTTCTCCTAAAAGATTTTGGAAAGAAATTAATCCGTTTTCTCCTAATTCTAAAGACTCGTAAATAGTCCCTAATTTTTGCTTATCAATTTTAATTATTGGTACGCTTTCCCAGTAATTTGCAGAGACATGCATGGCCAAAAAGGTTTGATTGGCATCTAGTTTTACCGTTGCTCCATTCTGACTTAATTTAAAATATGGTTTTCCAGAAATTTTACGTAAAAATTCTGATGCTAGTGTATTTATAGGTTTAATTCTACCATCTAAATCTTGCACCACGAGCCTACCAAATAAAGCGGCATGGTCTACATCTATAATTTGCTTGGGTTGTTTCTCTTTGGTCTGAATAGGATTTGCATGCAATGCACCAAAACCTAAAAATAAGAGCATTAGTATCACCGCTTTCTTTTTCTTTAGTTTACTTAGTTTTTTATTTACTTCTCTAAACCTAGATGCTTTACCAAAGAGTGTAAAAAACATACCTATTCCCATTAATAAATAGCCTATATACGTAACCCAAGTACCTACAGCATCATGATTTACAGATAAAACTGTTCCTTGCTCATCGGTATCATAACTAGCCTGAAAAAAGCGATAACCTTTATAATCCAAAACGTTATTCATAAAAATACGATAAGGCGTCTCTACGCTTTCATCTATAACCGTAACCTCACTAGCATAAGCAGACGGACTTGTAGAACCTGGATAGCGTTCTAATTGAAAATCGTTTAGTTTAATAGAAAACGGAGTTTCTTGTGCTTCTGCACCATAGGATAATACCACAGAAAGGTCTTTAAACTCTGCTTTATGCTGTGTTGGTAAAAAACCTTGTCTATATAATAAATTAGTGGTTTTCATTTCGTCATTTAAAACCACATCTACCAATAAGGCATCATCTTTATTAGGGTCATTATCTTTTATTTTATCAGAAGTACTTACAATAGCAATTTTTGCATTGGGATAAAAGGCTGTTGGAACAAAAGAGGCATCACCATCTCTATACAAGGTTCTTAAAGTCATATTCATAAGGGTATCTTTCTTTATTACCCCAGCATTCTGCGTTGCCATTATAAAGAAATCTAAATTTCTTGGTGAATGTATTTTAAAGTCTCCATCTTTCTCTATAATATTTATTACATCTTCTCCTTCGGTCTCAAAACCAACCAAATGCTTGTGTTCCCCTATTTGTTCTATTTCTCCTTTTTCTAAAAAAACGGTTCCTCTACCATTCCCTGAAGTAACCACGAGCTCTAATAAGGATTTTCCGCCTTCTACATTATCCTCAATTTTTGGTAAAGCATCGGCAACAAATTTGTTATACTTAATCTCTATTGGCGTATTTTCAAAATCTGTTTGTATAGAAAAATTATTATTGGTTAAAGGTGAAAAGCTAATTTCTTTAAGTACCACTTTTGTAGTCTTACCGTCTGATATTTGAGCCTTAATAAAATTAGCATCAGAAATAATAGTGTTTGATGAAGCTCCTTCTCGTATACGCATAACGCCACCATAAGAAGTATACCTTGTAATCGCTGCGCCAATTATTATGAGTATAAATGCTAAATGAAAAAGAAGAATGGCCCACTTTTCTTTTTTAAGAAGTTTGTATTTAAAAATATTAAGAAAGAAACTAATAGCAAGCCCAACCATAACTAGCTCAAACCAGAGTGCGTTATAAATTAATTTCCAAGCTGTAGCGGTACCATAATCATTCTCTACAAATGTGGCAATTGCCATAACGACTCCAAAAGTTAAAAGAAGCAATAAAGCTAAAACAGGAGAAGCTAGTATTTTATATATTTTTTTGGTCATATCAATCTTAAAAAAAATATCCTCATGCACTATAACAGTGATGAGGATGAGTTATATAATTATTTCTATTGTATTAGAAATTTAGTTCATAGAAACAGCTTTTGTTTCCATTTTAGCCTCACGAGCTTTGGCAGCTTCCATCCACTTAGGTAATAAATTCTTTTTAAATGCTTCTTTATCTGCCTCTAATTTTTCTATATCCATACCAATATATTCTTGAGCTTTCTCTTTTGTAGAAATATCTGGCATCTTTATAGGTTTATTATGTCCTAAATCTGCTAATAAACGTGCTAATTTAACTCTAGCTTCTGCAGCAACATCTAAACCACTACCAATTACTCTTCCTATTTCTACAGGAGAGTGGAAAGATGCTCCGTGAGACGCTGCTGAATAATCCCAACGCCATTGTGCATGACGAATATCTTGTAATACAGGTTTCATTTGCTCTTCAGATGCTCCTAATTCCCATGCTTTACCAGCTTCTACGTGTGCCTTAACTAATAGGTTTTCTAACTTAATTCTATTTTCAGTTGCTTTGCGCTGACGTTCGTAAACGTTCTCCATTAACTTTTCTGACTCTTCTCTATGGCAAGTTTGGCAAGCATTAGCCATATTGTTTAAAGGAGATTGCACATGGTGGTCCGTAAATTTCTGTCCTCCTTCACTCTTATATGGCATATGACAATCTGCACAAGAAACACCTCTATCTGCATGCACACCAGTTTTAAAAGTTTCATACCCTGGGTGCTGTGCTTTTAGCATTGGTGTTTTACTAATTTTATGTGTCCAATCAGAAAATTCTAAATCGTCATAATACTTTTCCATATCTTCTACAGCCATACCTTCTTTCCAAGGGAAAACTAAATACGGCACTCCTTCTTTACCTGGTAGATTTTTATTAAAGTAATATTCTACGTGACATTGCGCACAAACTAAAGAACGCATTTCTTGGTGTGTTGCTTGGTTAATATCTTTCCCCATAGCATCAAAAGCCTCAACCAATGCAGGTCTTGTGATTTTTAGTTTCATATTATCTGCATCGTGACAATCTGCGCAACCAATTGGGTTAACAATTTCTTCTCCTTTATCAGCCCATTTACCAGAGTAAAATTCTGTAACTCCGTTTTCACTCATTAATCTAGGAACATCAGGACTTTTACACGTCCAACATGTAGCAGGCATTGGGCCATCGCCTTTACCTGTTGGGCCTCCTGTTCTTAAAGTGTTATGAATATCTTCTATTGCATAAGAGTGTCCTCTACCTTGGTTATAATCTTTAGAGAAACCATACCCTGCAAAAAGAACCACTAGTCTTGGGTCTTCTTCTAAGACATCGCGCATTGCAGAACCACCTTGGTAACTAGCAAAAGTTGTATCTGCAGTTTGCAACCAAGATTGGTATTCTTTAGGATAGTTTTCTCCCCACACCTCATTCCTAGGTTCATTTTCGCTAATATCTACTTTGGGTACATATTGGTACTTTGCTTCGCTTTTTCTATTAATAATACTAGATGCAAGTAATCCTAATAGAAATACAGCAATGATGGTTACAATGAATAAGACTTTATTTTTCATATTCTTGGTCGTTATTTGTTCGTTTCTTTTTCTAACCAAGAAGGAATAACTGCTTCTTCTTGATCGGTTGGTAATGGTGCTATATTATATTGTAATGTTGAAATACCTTGGACTTTTCCATGTGGAATCTCCACATGACAGCTCCAACACTGTCTTTCTGTTCTGTTTTCCGCATGGTTATCTATCCAACCATCATATTTAGTTTGTGTTACTTGCTGAACATGACAACGAATACAATTGTTTTGTACAACTTTTTGCGATGCCTCTTTCATAGTTATAACATCTGGCTCTGCTCTTAAGGTAAAAACAGAAGCATGATATAATCCGTCTTTGGCTTTAAAAAAGTATTTATTTATTACATTGTCTTGAGGAACGTGACAATCATTACAATTTGCCCATTCTCTATGCGAGCTATGCATCCATCCATTATACACTGGAGTCATAACATGGCAGTTAACACATGCCTCCGGATTGTCTGACATATAAGAAACTACTTCTCCTTCTTTTGCTAAAAACAAACCTATACCTATAAATACAGCAATAAGAGATACCGCTGTAGTTCTCCATTTGGAGTTTTTTTTAGGTAATATTTTTGGTATTTTTTTCAATTTTGGTTGTTTGTTTCATCAGTAAATATAAAGAATAAAAATTGACTTATTCTCCTGATTTACAGTTTTTTAAGTAAAAAAATTGCATTTTAAAAGTAAATGATATTTTATGATAATTATCATTTTTTATTTAAAATATTTTGAATAAGAAATAAGTTTATAGTACTTACAATACTATCTTATAATAGTCATTAATAAAATAATGATTTGGGGTTTTGTCCTGTGTAGAAAAAGAACAATTACCCTGTAATGATAATTCCGTTTTTCATTTCTAATTCTGAAGGTTTCTCGAACCAAGTTTCCATAAAATCAAAATTTTCCTGACTCACCTCAAATTCAAAGGTTTCCCCTTTTTCTGTATTTCTTTGTAATACTCTCTGCAGTCTTATTTCTTTAGAAATATCTAAAAAATGCGTAGTTGTTTTAAAACCTTTTAATGCAGCAAACGTTCTAAATTTTTCACGATGTTCTAATTTAGAAAGACCTAAGTCTAGAATAGAATCTACACCAGAAGCTTCTAATTGTTCTATTAAATTGCATATCATTTTTTCAACCCTTTCAATCCTTTCTAAAAACCAGCCTAAGCCATCGGTTTCTTTTTTATCTGCAAGGAATAAAGTATTGTTCCATGTATCTATTGAAAAAATGATACCATTGTTTTTTGTTTTTAAAGAGTTAGAGTATGTTGTTTTTCCAGAACCAGTATTACCAACAATTAAATGTATCATTCTATTTTTTTTCTTAATTATAGGGAGTTTTCTTTATCTCTAAAACGCAATTTTTTCTCCACTTTTTCAAGCATTTGTGCTATCCTATTTGCTTTAGTTTCTTCGGTCTTTGCTTGGTATATCCAATCTAAATACGTCTTTTGTTCTCCTTCGGTAAAAGAGGTAAAGTTATGTAGGATTTGTTTAGGTTCATTTTTAAAGCATGCTAAAATCTCAGACGGAATTTCTAATGTAGATATATCAGAATATAAAACAACATGAACATAGTCTCCAGACTGTTTTTTAATTTTTTTGCGAATCTCAGCCTTTACAGGTAAAAACAATTTACCATTCCCCATTGGCATTAATTTGTATTGTTTTAAAGCATAGGCATCAATGGAACCTTTTACTTTTACCCATCCAAAAGGGGTGTTTTTGTTCTGAAGTATCTCAGGTATTTCGGCATAGGTCCAACCACCTTTGCCTGGGAATTTTTGAAGTAGATATTCTTTATTAACTAAAGGTTTTTCGTCTTGCATTATTTGCTATGGTAGTAATAAACAAGCCTAAAGATATAGAATTTGTTTATTATTTAGTTATAGCTTTTTTTCTTTTTATAAGTTCTTCCATACCAAAGTAAAATTCCAGTAACCGGTAAGGTTGCAGTAAGTAAGCTAACTAAAAAAGTAATTATTTTGCCAAAAATCCCGCCAATAGCTCCAATATGAATATCATAATGCATGCGCAAAATTTTATCGGCCACTTTAGCATTTTTATATTTACCATAAATACTAGTTGTCTCTAATTCTTCTAAAGTGTTTTGGTCAAAAAAACGAAAGTCCGAATCGTAAAATGTACTTTTATTATTAGAGACTTCTATATAAATACTTTCTTCTTTGGTTTTAGGGTAGTGTAGTTCAAAACTTTCGGCTTCGGAAGACTCTTTTAAAAGTTTTGTGATTAAAAAATCCATAGGGACTGTTTTTTCATCCATTACAGGTTCGCTTGTGTTTTTTGGGATTATAAAACGAGTTTCTTTTTCTCCACCAGATGCAATATAAACCACATATTTAAGCCAGTTATAAGAAATCATAGAACCTGTGAAAGCCAGAATTAATGCAAGAGAGCAAATGTAAAAGCCAACTACGGTATGTAAATCAAAGTTTTTGCGCTTCCATTTGGTGGTATCTTTCCAATCAAATTTTAGGCGTTGTTTTAAGTTTTTCCTTTTTTTAGGAACCCATAATATAAAGCCAGATATAATGATAAGAATAAAAATTAATATGGATGCGCCTACTACTTGCTCTCCAATATATTTAGGAAGCCATAAACGCATATGCCCTTTTAATATAAAAGCAAAAAAACCAGAAAGGTGATTATCTATTTGTATTACTTTTCCAGTATACGGATTTAAAAAAACACTTTGATAAAATTCTGGTTCTGCATTATAAAAAATTACTTCAATAGCATCCCCTGCTTTTTTAAAAATAGTACCATGAATGGTGTTTTCTGGGAGTACTTTTTCGGCAATTTTTTTTGCTTGTGTTGGGGTTAGTATAGCTTTATCTTGTATTTCAACTTTTTTGTAGTCATCATATAAACTTTCTATTTCTTCTCTAAAAGCCCAACAACAGCCAGTTATAGAAACAATAAATACTACTATACCAGTAGCTAAACCTAATATTTTGTGGAGTTGAAATATAACTTTTTTCACTTTGTTATTTTGTTTAATAAAAAAGACTTAACTATAGATGTGGGGAACTACACCTATAATTAAGTCTAAAACTAAAATTTATAATTTACTGCCGCTAAGATTACTCTTTGTTGTTGTGGAGTTACTGTGCTCCATCCTGAGTAATATGTTTTGTCGCTTAAATTGTTTCCTTTAACACTACATCTAAATTTATCTGTTTCATAATATACAGATGCATTAAAAATAGTATAGGATGGAATATCGAAGCTACCAGTAGTAGATTTGTAATCTACCATTGTATCGTATTCAGATGCACCATTGAATCCTGCTCCAACTCCAAACCTACTTAGGAATTTATAGTCTGCCCAAAAGTTATACGTAATTTCTGGCCCAGATTCTCCGTAGCGATTTCCTTCTAAACCGGTCGCAGATGGAGAGTCTTTAATTTCAGAATCATTATAACTAAATCCGCTATGTAAATTTAGCCCTTTAACTGGGCTGGCATTTAGCTCTAGTTCTATCCCTTGGCTATTTATTTTAAGGTCTTGTGTTTTTGTAGCCCAATAATACTTGTTATCTACAGTAATATTATAGTAGCTTAAAGTTGTTTCTAACTTGTTATGAAATAAGTTGGTTTTAATACCAAATTCTAGTTGATTGGCTTCCTCTACATCATACGATTGTAACGTAGTTTCTCCAGTGCCAAAATCTGTTATGTATTGTGGGTTAACATAAGAAAATCCGTTTTGGTAGTTAGTAAAAATAGATACTTCGTTAAGTATTGGCTGAAAAACAATACCAAATTTTGGTGACCAAGTAGATTGGGTATATTCTGTTTCATTATCAGTATCCGTATTTTGGTCTCCCTTATAATCAAATCTATCATAACGTACACTTCCCATAATAGATAAAGAAGGGAGTATATTTATAACATCAGAAACATAAGCGCCTAAAATATTTTGATGAACATCACTATCTATATTTTCTAAACCTCTTAGTGCTGCGTTTATATTTTGAGCATTAATTTCTGGCTCTCCAAAAATTAAATCTCCATTAATATTTATGGTGTGTAAATACCCCCAGTTAGAACTATTATCTATTGTTTTTGTATCTAAATAATCTACCCCAACAAGTAATTTGTTTTTTAAATCTCCAATTTTAAAATCTCCGGTAAAGTTTTGTTGCAGATTTAGGGTTTTTGTTCTAGCGTCTGTATCTTGTGCAGATAAACTAAAATTTTCTGTACCTATTGGTGCACTTGGGTCTGTATAATCTGCAACATTCCATAAGTAGGTATAATACCCGTTAGATTTTGCAATACCACCAGCAATAAGAGTTTGTGAAGACCAATTGTCTGTTATTTTCCATGCAATTTCTCCGCGGTAATTTTGTGTTACATTTTCTATGGTTACATCATTATTGGTAAATGATAAATTGTTGTCGTACCCTAATTCTTCAATAGTATTAAAAGCTATAGGGCCAAATCTATTTAAGAATAAAAAGGGTTCATTAGTTTGCTCGTTACTAGAGGCTTCATATGAAAAGTTGAACGCCAATTTATTATTTACTTTGTAAGTTAATGAAGGGGCAACAAAAACAGATTTTTTAAAGCCAGCATCTTGAAAACTATTATCTTTTTGGAAGCCAGTATTAAAGCGTAAGGATAGTTTTTCATTATTAGAAATATTTACATCTACATTTAATTTTGCAAAATCATTAGAACCGCCAGAAATTGTAATTTCTCCACCTGTACTATTGTATGGTTTTTTAGTAATAATATTTATTAAGCCTCCGTAAGAGATAACAGAGCTTCCAAATAAAGTTCCAGATGGGCCTTTAATAACTTCTACACGCTCTACGTTTGATGGGTTAATAAAACCATTGGTAATACCAGCTACACCATTTACAAGTTGCGGTTGTACTGCAAATCCACGGCTAGAATAATAACCAGCACCATCGCCACTTCTACCAGTAGAGGACCATAATTTAGAAATACCTGCTGCATTTTTTAAAGCATCTTCAAAGGTGTTTACAGACTGCGATATTAGTAATTGACTGGTAATAGTATTATACACCTGTGAGTTTTCTATATTTTTTAAAGGCATTTTAGATACATAAGCACTTTTTTTTCTAGAAAACTTATTCGTTCGGCTTGCTTCTACAACCACTTCATTAAGCATTTCATTCCCTTCTAATAAAAAAATAGGATCTAGATTTAAAGAAGTATTATTGGTAATGCTAATTGGAACTTCTTTTGTTTTATAACCAATGTAAGATATAGAAACTATGTATTCTCCATTTGTAATATTTTCTATTTTAAACTGTCCATTTTCATTAGTCTGTGACCCGTTTATAGTATTCTTAAGTATAACATTTACACCAAATAATGGTTCTTTGGAATTGTTAGTAATAACTCCCGTAATGCTTGCACTTTGTGATAATCCTAATTGTGTTACTAGAAAAAGTAATAGGATAAGTAATGGTTTGCTCATTTATTCTTATTTAGACTTATTAAAAATAATTTATTTTTGACAAATGTATTCTTTGGAGTTTAGTTCTCCAAATTATTTATAATAAATCTAAATAGTGATTTTGTAAGGTATTGGTTTACTTAAGAATGGCTTTATTTAATTTATTAGAAAATAAGCTAATTGTATAGTCCAAAAGTTCTGTGCCACCTATTTTTCCATGACCAGGAATAACCACTTTTATCTCTGGTTTTTCTTTTTTTATTTTAGCAACAGTTGCAGACCATTCATTTTCATTAGCATCTCCCAAATAGCCTTTTGTTGCATTTAGAGTTTTAATTAGGCAACCTCCAAAAAGAACTTGTTCCTCTGGGATGTAACTAACTACATTGTCTTTGGTATGCCCTTCTCCATAAAAGTTTGTAAAAACAGGTTTTTTCCCAATAATTAGTTTTAATTCTTTAGTAAACCCTTCTTGGGGCAACACTTTAACTTTGTTTTTCTTTGCTAGTGAAATTGTTTTAGTACTAGCGTAACTTTTTGTCCCGTTTGCATGAAATTCTTCAAGTCCTCCTAAACAATCGTTATGAAAATGAGTAGCTACTACGGCTGTAAGTTTCTTTTTTTGTACGTTTTCTATCCAATTTATAAGTTGTCTAGAAACCGTATTATTAGTAGGAGTATCAAAAACTATAGCTTCATCTTCATTAAAATACACCATGCCATTACAGGCAACTTTTCCAAAGTCATTAGTTTGTAAATAGGAGGTATGAACAAAAGTATTAGTACTAACCTGTTTAATTTTTAAACTATCTGTAGTTAACCCTTTTATAGTTTTTTTTGAGGTAGAACAGGAGTAGCAAATAAAGATACTAAGTAGTGATAAAAGAGCCTTGTACATAGAAAAATAAAAATTATAATAATTCTGTTTTTTAGATTAAAAGGACTTAATTTTCTTTATTATATAAGTTTATTGCTTTTATATATTTTTGCCCTCCTTTTTTAGTTTGGTCATAAATAAAACCGTCCAATTCTGGATGTTTTATACTAACCCAGTTTAAAATTTTAGTTCTGTTTTTAATAAATATTGTATCCTTAAAATTTAGATAATCTGTTGTTTCAATACTACTTATTTTAGCATTTTTAAAATGTATAGTTTGCTTAGTAACAATTGGTTCTTCATGTAAAAATAATATTCTCTTATCCATTTTGGAAATGGTGGCTTTAACAACTCCGTTTTCTTCTTTAATATCAAGTGTTTTGTAAGTAGGTTCAAATATAGCATCCCATTGGAGCCATTCTTTATATTCTTCTATAGAAAATATTTGTTTATAATTACTCTCTTTAGTTAATAGGCTGTCTCTTAATAAAGCTTCTATTCCTACGTCATCAGAATTGTTAAGGGCTTTGTAGTATTCTTTTGCAATTGTAAGTTTCCCTATTTTTTCTTCAGAATTTTTGCAGGATATAAATCCAATTAATAATAGCGTTACAATTATAAGTTTATTCATTATTATAATGCTCAGTTTTTTTAAATTCAATACTTCTGGCTTTTAATTATTCCCAATTTCCTCTATTATTTTAACTAATTCTGAGAAGATTTAGAGTCTTGTTTTATGGTGTTATACACTTTTTCTAGTTTTTCCCAATACGTAGCAAACATTCTTTTATTAATTTGAAAGTAAGCTTTAATTATAATAGTTTTTAATTTATTTCTTTTAGATAAGGAGTCTATTATGCTATTTGTTAACCAGTCTTCATCAAAACCAGTCCAGACACCTGCAACACTAATTAAGTTATAATGTAAAACCGGAAAAAGCTCATAGGTATTAATTTCTTTTACTTTGTTTAAAGAGTATGGACTTTCTATAATTTTTTTTGCAATGGATTTTAAGGCATATTCTTCAAGTTCGGTATCCAGATAAAAATTGGATAAGGCAATCCAAATAGGTTTTCTTTCTTCTATGTTTAAAGTTTTACTCATTTAAGTAAAATGTAATATTTAAACTAAATTAAGCATATTTCTAAAGTAATTAGGGACTCTTTTTTAACATTTAAAAAAGAGGATTATCTATACGAAGTATGCCCTACAGAAGAACGATATTTTTAGTAGTTTTTTGTAAATTTTAGGAAAGCGTTCTTAACCAGCTCATATGGTTAGATATTAAGAAGGCTTCTTGCAGGCCATGAAGGGTGTCTGTATCTATTTCTGTCTTACCTTGCTCAATATTTTTGTCTCTTAAATTAGATAATTTTGTGTATTTGTCTAATAAATTCTCCTGAGCATCTTCAATAGCCTCTTCTGTAATTTTATTTTTATCTTCATTAGATTCTAGACTGTTTAAAGATAATTGTAAACTAATAGAAATCTTTTTAATAAGATTATTAAAGTCCTTAGAAGCAGGAGTAGTTTTATGGTTTATTATAAAATTTCCTATAGACGCAATAGCAGAAATCATTGTTTGGTTAAGAGTTACAATTTCATAAATTAATTGAAATTCTTTTTGCTTAGATTTTGGATCTTGTGTTAAACGCTGAAACGCCGCATTTAAATTACTAATAGCTAAAAAGGCTTCTTTTCTAGCTAAATTATATGGCAATCTGTTTTTTGAAGGTTCTTTATAAAGGTTTTGCATTGCTAAAAGATATTCCCTGTTCATTTTTAAAGTTTCTAGAAGTACTTGTTTTATATTATTTACTTCCCAACTTGGAAAAAGTAGGTAGTTAGCAACTATAGATATGGTTGCGCCAATAATAGTATCAAGTACACGGTATTGTACTTTCGAATTTGGATACTTCAATTAACATAAAAGTGAAAAACAGACTTGTTCCATTAAATGAATATTTACCAGATTTTTTAAAAATAATTATTAATAAAGATAGTTTTCAACACTTTGCTAATGATGATGAAGATATTATAATAAATCAACAAAAGTTTATGCCCCTAATATGTTACGAAGTTTTCTACACTTTTTTTGTTAATCAACACATTAGAAATTCTCCTGTAATTTATTTAATTTCAAGTGAAAAATTTTTAAATGATTCCTATTATGGTAGATTACAATATGACAATATTTGTAAACTAAGAGCAATTGAACAAAGAACACCTATAATAAAGGCTTCAAACTATGGAAAATCACTTTATATAGACTCCAAAGGTAAAATCGAAAATGAGTCTGAAGAAAAAATTAACTTTTTTAAAGTATATATCCCTGATGTTAAAGAAACGATATATAATAAAACAGGGAATTGGATATCTTTTTTAGTCATATTAGCGCTACTTTTAATTAATGTAATCTTTGAATGTTTTTCTAAAAAAATAATGAAATGAAATATATAATATATATTATCATTAGCTTACTAGCATTAACTTTTTCATATTCACAAAACTCAAATACCGAAATGGCATTGTATAATATAGGGTCAGGGGCTATTGGTGGGAGTATTGGGGCAGTTATTAATAAAAAGAAAGGAGAAAAAACAGGAAAGGTTCTTCTCAAAGGTTTTTTACAAGGAGCTCTAGGGGGTTATTTAGTTTATGAAAGTAAGAACCGAATTGGTAAAATAGTAGAAAAAGGAAGGCTAGAACATTCTTGGGAAGGCAAAATACTTAACTCAGCAGGTGTTTCTATTATTGAAAACGCTGCTTCAAATCGTGATTTTTGGGATAAATGGCACATTAATATCGGATTTAATAGACTTGAATTTTATACAAAAAATAAATTTAAATTTAAATATAAAATAACGCCAGTATCTTTGATACTCACAACAATTGTGGCAACTAAAAATCAATTTGATTTTGAAAATACTTTACGAACAGGAGAATTAATTTTTAAAAATAACGCTATAAATGGAAATAACTACTCTGGACTTACTTACGGTAATGTAATAATATTTAATAAAAACCTAGATGATATAACAAGGACACTTTCACATGAAATTATTCATGTTTATCAATACTATGATTTTAATTATATAAATTCATATTTTGATAAACCTCGCAAAAAATGGAAAGAAAACATTTCCTTTATAGAAAAAATGAATTCTGTTTTTTATATGGATTTTCAAGCAGGAGTTTTAAGAAGCCTCTATTTAATAGAAAATTCTAACAGGACCAATTATTATGATAATTTTTTTGAATATGAAGCTGGTTTTTATTCCAAAACAAGCGACTTTATTTTAAAATAAATCATACGTTATAGAACTTATCCTAAAATTCTAAATTGACCTTGATAATATCATTAATTTTACTAGTATAATTTGGAGATAAAAAGTTGCGTTACATCTTCAACTTGCTTTTAATTCCATAGGGAGCATTGAGAAATCTAAAGCGTTTTTAGTACTATGCAGCTGTAGCATTTTTGTGTAGTTAGAACCAATATCTCAAATATCACTCACCAATAAGCACTTTTAAACCTTCTTTCTTTTTTCCTCCGACCCCATGATATAAACACCATTATTTATTCTTCTTAAAATTGTAAGCAATTCTAAAACTTAAACCAATTGCTTTGGTATTATAATTTTCGTTAGAAAAATCTTCTGCTGTAAAATCTAGTTTATTTAGTGCTTTCCCTGCGTTAAATCCTGTGTAAATTAGATAAAGGCCACATATGGTATTGTCTGACCATCCGTAGCCTTCAATCCCAAATGCAAAAGACCAAAAATGAATATCTGCTTTCGATTTTTTTTCAATTTCAAGAGAATTAGAATCTATTAAATTTCCAGTTGCATGAATAGTTCCGAAACTATATTTAGGTATTAGTACCAAACGATATTCTTCATCACCATAGAATAATTTAGGGGCAAAACCCCAAATAACGGTACTGGCATCCCGTTTTAAAAAAGATTTGTAGTTTACCATTCCAAGGTTGTCAAAATCTGAATTTTCATCTTCATCATTACCTTTATAATATGAAATATCAATTTCAGGAGCTAAGAATTTATAGGAAAACAATTCAGCCCCAGCAGACAATTTTAAATATACGTTTGGACTAGGTTCAAATTGTTCTTCATAGAAGCCGCCAATTTCACCAAATACTTTTGGAGTGGAAAATTGGTTAAAAACCAAAACAGGGAATACGAAAAGGCAATACAAGAAAATTTTAAGCATTTCAGAGTATCAACAATTATTATACGAAATAATTCTAATTTTTAAGATATTTTTTTAGGTAGATTATAATTTTTCCTACGCTAAAATAAGGTGAATTTAAAAGCAATTATTTAGAAATTAAAAATATGAACTAGGATTTTAGTATCAATGTATAGCCTACGTAATTGTATAGATTTGTTATACATATTTCTTGTTAAGAACTATTGTTTTTTGAGAATTCTGTTTTTTAAGCCCTAAACAATTATGATATATTTACTACGTATTTATACGTAATTTTATATCTTGCATGCATAGAATATAAGTGTCCCATAATACAAAGACAATGCAAGAAAATAAGATTCATAAAACTATATGTAGCTATTGCGGTGTAGGCTGCGGGATAGACGTATCGGTAGATAACAAAGGAACCATTACAGTAACAGGAGACCAAGATTATCCTGTGAATAAAGGAATGTTATGTTCCAAGGGTATGAATCTTAATTACGTAGCACAAGATACTACAGACCGTATTTTGTATCCAGAAATGCGTTATAGCCGTAACCACCCAATGCAAAGAGTGTCTTGGGATACTGCTTTTAAGCGTGCGGCTGGTGTTTTTAAAAGTATTATAGATAAGCATGGCCCAAATAGTGTAGGGTTTTATGTGTCTGGGCAATGTTTAACAGAAGAATATTATTTGGTAAATAAACTTACCAAAGGTTTTATAGGTACTAATAATATAGATACCAACTCGCGTTTATGCATGAGTTCTGCGGTTGTAGGCTATAAAAAAACAGTAGGAGAAGACTCGGTTCCTATTGCCTATGCAGATATAGAATTGGCAGATTGTTTTTTAATAGCGGGGGCAAACCCAGCATGGTGTCATCCAATTCTTTTTAGGCGTATAGAGAAACATAAGGAAGAGAATCCAGATATTAAAATAATAGTAGTAGATCCTAGAAAAACGCAAACATGTGCCTCGGCAGATTTGCATTTGCAAATTCTCCCTGGTACCGATGTTATTCTTTTTAATGCTATTGCTCGTTGTTTAATAGACAAGAAAAAAATAGATAAGAAATTTATAAAGCAACATACCGTAAATTTTGAAGCTTGTAAAGAAAGTGCCTATCAATTATCGGTGCGCCAAGCAGCAGAAAAATGTGGTATTCCTGCAGAAGATATTCGTAGAGCTGCCAAATATATTGGCGATGCTTCTGGGTTTATTAGTATGTGGACTATGGGGCTTAACCAAAGTATTATTGGAGTAGATAAGAATGTGTCTTTATTTAATCTTTCTCTACTAACAGGACAAATAGGAAAACCCGGTTCTGGGCCATTTTCACTTACAGGGCAACCAAATGCTATGGGTGGTCGTGAAGTTGGTGGTATGGCAAGTTTATTGGCTGCGCATAAAGATTTAGAAAACCCGGAGCACCGAAAAGAAGTATCCGATTTTTGGGGTGGAAAAGAAATACAAGCAGCAGCAGGTTATACTGCTACCGAAATGTTTGATGCTCTAGATAAAGGAGATTTAAAAGCAATATGGGTAATTTGTACCAACCCAGTAGTATCTATGCCAAATGCCAAAAAAATAGAGCGAGCCCTTAAAAATGCAAGTTTTGTTGTGGTACAAGATATATCTCATAATTCTGAAACTTCTAAATATGCAGATTTACTTTTACCAGCCGCTGGTTGGTTAGAGAAAGAGGGTACCATGACCAACTCGGAACGTAGAATTAGTTATTTGCCTAAGGTTATAGACGCTCCAGGAGAAGCATTACCAGATGCAGAAATTCTTTGGAAATTTGCACAGGCAATGGATTTTAAAGGTTTTGATTATGAATCTGCTAGTGAGGTGTATGATGAACATTGCTTACTTACCAAAGGCACAAAAATTGATATTTCTGGTCTTTCTTATGATAGATTAAAGGAAGAAGGTAGTTTCCAATGGCCAGTACCACACCGTACACACCCAGGAACGCCAAGACTTTTTGAAGATAAGAAGTTTTATACAGGAGACAATAAGGCGCATTTTAATGCTCCAAAAAATATCTATAATAAATCCGAAGAAACAAATACTGAGTTTCCTTTAATCTTAAATACAGGAAGAGTTCGGGACCAATGGCATACAAGAACTAAAACAGGAAAAGTAAATAGGTTGCTTACTCATATACCACAACCCTATTTAGAAATGAATAAGGTAGATGCTTATTTGCGCCAACTAAAAGAAGGCGATATTGCAGTAGTAAAAAGCCGTAGGGGAGAGGTACAAGTTAAAGTTCAGATTAATTATGATATTAGAGAGAGTGTTGTGTTTTTACCAATGCACTGGGGAAAAATATTAAATAACGATTTTGGTAGGGCTAATAACCTTACTAGTGAGTTGGTAGATCCAATTTCTAAAGAACCAGATTTTAAGTATTGTGCGGTACAGGTAGAAAAGTTTACTAAAAAAGAACAAAAAATTATTGTAATTGGAGCGGGAGCAGCAGCCTACCGCTTTATACAATCGTATAGAGAAAAGAATGAGGTAGATGAAATTCATGTTTTTTCTAAAGAAAAAGACCCTTTTTATAATCGGGTACTTTTACCAGAATATGTAAGTGATGAACTTTCTTGGGAAGCGTTAGAAAAACTTAAAAAAGGAGAGTTAGAAAAACTAGAGGTAGATTTACATCCTGGAAACGGAATAGCAAAAATTAATGCAGAACAAAAAACTGTAGTAGACGAAAAAGGCAATACTCATTCTTATGATTTACTTATTATGGCTACAGGAAGTAGAGCTTTTGTTCCTGCAGATGTGCAAATACAATTACCTGGGCGTTTTACTATGCGAGAGCGTGGCGACGCAGATAAGCTTAAAAAATATTTAGGAGAAACTGGCTTGCCTTCAGAAGAGCAGCATGTAGTAATTGTTGGAGGTGGTTTGTTAGGATTAGAACTTGCTGCCGCTCTTAAAAAAAATAAAGTAAACATTAGTATTGTACAACGTGCCCCTCGTTTAATGGAACGCCAATTAGATCGTATTGCAAGTAGGTTATTAGCAGAAGACGTTAGAGAGCGTGGTATTGAAATTTATTTTGATAATGAGGTAAGTACCGTTTTTCAAGAAAAAGATAGCAAGCATTCTCTTTTAGTAAATCTAAAAACTGGCCGAACTATTAAATGTAACGCCATTGTATACGCTATTGGTACCAGACCAAATATAGAACTTGCAAAGCAAAGTAACTTAAAAACAAGAAGGGGCGTAGTGGTAAATTCTTATTTAGAAACTAGTGAGCCTTCTATTTTTGCTTTAGGAGAAATTGCAGAATTTAATAGCTCGCTCTTTGGAATAACGTCCGCAGCAGAACAACAAGCAGATATAGCTGCAAACTATATTTTAGGAGATTATGGTAGTATGTATTCTGGTTCTGTATTAATGAATATTTTAAAGTTCGAGAATCTAGACCTTTGTAGTATTGGTATGGCTTATGCTCCTGCAAACGATCCTAGCTATGAAGAAATTATTTTAATGGATGTGAGTAAGCGTTTTTATAAAAAATGTATTGTAAAAGACGACATGTTAAAAGGCGCTATTTTAATGGGGGATAAAAATGAGTTTGCAGAATTTAAAAGACTTATAGAAGAGGAAATAGAATTATCAGAAAAAAGGAACGAACTTCTCCGTGGTGCTACAAATACAGTTCCTTTAAAAGGGAAATTGGTTTGTTCTTGTAGCCAAGTAGGCGAAGGCAATATTGTAGAAGCTATACAAAATGGATGTACAGAGTTTTCTAAATTATGTTCCGAAACAGGTGGCGGATTAGGTTGTGGTAGTTGTAAACCAGAGATTAAAGATATTTTAAATTCCCAATTAGCAACAGTTTAAAAAGAAGTGGTATGAATGATGATTTGCATAGAATTTTAATAAAAGGCGGAATTACTTCTCCAGGAGAATTAAAAGATAGTATTACTATGTTAGAAGCTGCTGGGTTAAAAGAAGTGTATTTTGGTTCTCGCCAAGATTTACTTTTTCCGCTTAAAGATGTAAGTGAAAAACGATTAGAAAGTCTGTCACAGTTTAATACGGATATAGAATCGGAAAGAAGCTATCAAAATATAGTATGTTCCTACGTTTCTGCCGATATTTTTAATATGACGCATTGGTTAAAAGGTTCTACCTATCTCTATATTTTAGAAGGTTTTAATTACCAACCACTTCTTAAAATTAATATTACAGACCCAAAGCAAAGACTGGTGCCAATTTTTAGCGGAAACCTAAACTTTATAGCATCAGAAAATGAAGATTATTGGTATTTATATATAAAATTGCCAGAATGGGAAGAGGGTGCTTATTATCCTGTGTTAGTCTATAGCTGGGATATTACTAAAATATCTAGTGCTATAGAGGAGATTTATGAGGAGGTAGCATCTATAGACGATATCTTTTTTCTCCTAAATAAAAAGCTAGATACCAATAATAAGATTATGGAAAAGGAACTACAAATTCCGTATTTAACTTTTCCGTATTATGAAGGTATGAACCGTATGGGTCTAGATGAGTATTGGCTAGGTTTATACTGGCGCAATAATAAATATGATTTAGATTTTTTAAAGCATTTTTGTGATTTTTGCTTGGATAATAGTATTGGTAAAATATGTATTACCCCATGGAAATCTTTTATTGTAAAAGGAATAAAAACAGAAAGTAGACCACAATTAGAGCGCTTTTTAGGACAATGGGGAATTAATATTCGTCATTCCCAATTAGAAATGAATTGGCATTTACCTGTAGACGATAAAGAAGCCTTAGAGCTTAAAAAATTCCTAGTTCGTAGTTTTGATCAAAATGATATTAGTACCTACGGACTTACCTTTGGCATTAGTAATTCTCCTGGTAAAAGAACGCATTTTGCATCGGTTTTAATAGAAAAAAACACACCGCCAACTATTGTAAAAGACTATGAAGTAAGGCCAACGTATAATGTGCTGCATTTTAAAAACTTTGACCCTAATACACAAGTGTATCAAATGTATGCCCAAGATGTAGATAAAATAGAATTACCTGGCTTGTTAATGGAACTTAGTAAAAAATATTTTGGACAATTAGGAAGTGTATCGGTACCAACTAAAAAGAAAATTAAGACCAACCCAGAAGAACCATCAGAAGTTTACCAATGTAATTCTTGTTTTACTATTTATGACCCTTTTTATGGAGATTTTAAAAGAAATGTAAAAGCAGGTACTTCTTTTGAAGAGTTGCCAGAGAATTATTCTTGTCCTGTTTGCGAGGCTCCAAAAAGTAGTTTTAAAGAAACACATTTAGTTTTAGGAACTAAGTAGAAGGGTTATTACTTACCAATCACCGTTTAAGGTAGATAAGTAGCTATTGTTGTCTCTTGTTTTTAAAACTCAATTGTAGTATAATTATCGGTCTAGTGTATGAAACGTAGTGTGTAAAAAGACACTAACTTTTCGGATTAACACAGAGCCGAAATTTTAATTTTTATGTTTATTTTTTTCTAAATAAAACCAAACTAAAAATTTGGCGGACTTAATAAATAAGTAAAACCTTTGGTAAAGCCTTTACAAGCTATGTTTTATACATATTGTTACCTGGTTGGCGTTTTTCCGCAAACTTACTAGTGTTGGCAAAGACATACTCTTTTACAGTTTTGGTTTAACTTGGATAGTGCGACTGGAAATGTGTATGGTTTTCAGCGTTGGCAATTCTGCTATGTCATTAAATCATACCTTTCACTTGGCGGAAACAGTAATTCAATTCCTTTCGGTTTAATTTTAAATAAAGGACCTTTTTCTACAACTTTCCCTTTTAAATTTCGTTTAATTAAATGGTCAAGTGTTATAATTCCTTGCTCAATTAACAAATCAAATTGGGAAGAGATTGGCTTTTTAGTATGTTCTACCAGCTTATATTGAAAATGCTCACGGTCATTTATTCTGGTACTTTCGGCTTCTACCCAAAAGGTTTCTTTATGTTTTGACTTTAGTCGACTATGAAGTTTGTCTAACGTCCAAACCACAAAATCGCCAACCTCTGGTTTGTCAGAGTTTTCAATCAGTTGTTTAATGTCACTATCGATTCTTAAATTCAATCCTTGCGAGTTTCTCGTAATTGCCGAAACTGTGCAATACAGCTTAAAATCCTCTTCTCGTTCATAGCCGAAGTTATCAAGAATTTCTGCCGAACTTTTAAATTTACTCAATTTCCAATCTGGAACTTGTGCAAATAGATTTTTTCGATTTGTTCTACTGTTTCTAAATGATTTAAGCTCAATTCCTTTGTAATCTGGTTGTTTGGAGGAATTAATGTCAATTCCGAGTGCTGTTTCAAGTGTTCTTCCAACCGAAGTGTCAGCGTCAACCATTGAAGGAATTGGGCCAGCATTTGCTATTTTTCTTAACATAGCCAAAAGCTCAAAAGCGACTTCGTTCTCAGTTGTGTTAATTGCATTAATTAACTCTTGAAATGGATTCAGAATTGAAGAATTAATCAATTCTCTGATATCTAATTTTGTTAAGTTGAAAACTTGAAATCGGTTATTAAAGTAAGTTATTCCAATAATATCGTTTGGGTCAGCAACCTTTATTAGACTATAAAACCAAATCCTTGGGTCTCCCTTTTTTGTTGAAGGACGATATAAAGATGCTTTCGATTCTATAGTCTTATAACCAGTATGAATAATTGCTGGAATCATTACTTTACTCTCCGTTCCTTGACTTTGTAATTCGTAGTCGTGTATATTCTCACTTTTTAAATAATTACGGACAGAACCAGTCGCATCCATTATGGATTTTTTTAATCCTGTTTCGGTTGGTTCAATTAAAGTGAGAGAAACTTGGTTTTTGGTCAGTAATTTTATTTTGTCTTGTTCTACGGTTGTAAGTTTTCTCACTTTATATGTTTTAAAATTTCACTTGCTACTGCTCTCGCTAATAATGGTGGAACAGCATTGCCCACTAAAGTGTATTGTGGCACTTCTGTTTTTCTGTTATTTCCACCTGTTGAGCGTTTTCCTTGAAATACAAAAGAGTCATCAAAGGATTGTAAACGTGCCATTTCTCTTACTGTTAAAGACCTTGGCGAATTATAGTGAATATAATCGTCAGCAATAGTCATTATGGTAGAGCTTTGTTCGTCTGGTTTTAAAACATTGTAATTTCTCTTATTTGTAGAAAGATTTAACTTTTCAAGTTCAGGTTGAGCTTTTCTGTAGTTTCCATTTTTTAAAATGACACCAAGTCTTTCAATAACGGTTTCGTTTTGATTACTCGTTTTGTGATTGTTTAGTATGTCAAAATACTTTTCTCCATTTTCAAGTGCTTCACTATTTCTAACATAAAACGGCTTAGTTTGTGGTTTGAAACGTTCAATCAATCGACCTTTTTTTGACCACTCAGCAAATGATTTTCCACCTTTTGAAATTGGTTTTCCATCAATTCTACGTTTCTTTAAAAGTTTAGCCATTTTTTTGGCTGTTCCATTGTATTGAGCTGAAATGTCAACCATTTCGTAGCGGTGAGCTTCTTGATTATTACCTATGAAATCCAAGTCATACAAAGCCTCAAAAATGGTGACTTTTTCTTCTTCTGAAACTGTTGCCGGAATTTCAGAAATATACTTTTGGTCTTTGCGGCAACCAATAAAAAGTACTCTTTCTCTATTTTGTGGAACACCATAATTTGATGCGTTAGCAACAAATGGCTGTTCTATTTTATAAAGCCTAATGTTTTTAAGAATCGTTTCTAACTCTTTGATTTGTTTTGTATTACAATGCGATTTTAATATTTCAATGGATTCATCAAAAGACGTTGTGTAGATTTTTAAAGATGTAATAATGTCTTCGCAATCTTTTTTATATGCACTTGGTACTTTTAAAATTTTGAAAGCGTCTTCAATTTTTGAAATCACATTTTCAGAACTAATTTCTGTAAGGAAATCTGTGAACGCATTTGCGAAATTGTCGCTATCTATATTGCAGAAATCTTTTTCCTTTATAATATCACGTTTTAGTTTCTCCCATTCTTTTGTTCTAGCTAAAAGGTTAAAACCGTGGCGAATTGTGTTGATATTCTCGTCCGTTTTACTTGTTTTGTAATCAGCTATTTTTGGCGTTAATTTTCTAAATCTATTTTCCACAAAAGTGATGAAATCAGCTTTTCCAATTTCTTTATCTTTTTCTAGTAGTTTCTCTAGTTCTACACGCTTTATAATACTATCAAAAAGGAATGAATTTGATTCTTTTCTTATTTTTTTAATGAATGAGATTAGTAATGGAATTTCTTTTGTGTCGACAATCGAGTTAATCTCTTTGATGATTAGTTCTTTTATTTTACCTTTTTCTTTTGTCAAAACCCCTTTGACATTTTCCATAACGAAGTATTTTGGTTGTAAAACCTTTATTACTTCTAGATAATGAGAGAATAAATCATCCTTTTTATCGAATTTTTTTCTTTTCCCTGCAAGACTGAAACTTTGACAAGGTGGTCCGCCACAAACAACATCTATTTTTCGTTCATTTATTTTTTCTAATAAGTTGTCTAAAAAGTCTGGCTCAGTAATATCTTGTTTAAGAAATTCTGCATCTAAGCCTAATTGGTGGTTGTAACGAACAACGTGAGTTAATTCGCAATTTTCATTGATATCATTGGCAACTACGAAATCAAAGAATTTGTTGTTGTGCTCAGCTTGCAAAAATCCCTCACTAAAACCACCTGCTCCTGCAAATAAGTCTACAAAAGTGAAGGGTTTTCCATAAAGAGCTAACTGTTCTTTTACAATATTTACATTGCTATTCTCTTTATAGTTTTCGATGTGTTCGTTTAATACGCTTTTGACTTCATCCTGAACAAAGGTTTTTTTGTTAGAATGGTGCAGAAGTTCATCCGCTCGTTCTCTTAGAAAATCCAAATAATGGTTGATTTCGTGAGATTCTACACTTAATCCAATAGCTTTCTGTTTGGATTTGTTGAACTTTTTCGGTTCTATTTTCTGTCCCGTAGAAACCTTAACTTGACTTCCGTTACAGTTTATTCGTAGGTGAATTGGTGCAAACCCTTTTTTGTCTGGTTTGTCTAAATAAAAATTAATTGTTGCCATAATTATTCACGGACGTTTTTACGTACACGGACAAATTTACGGACATATTTTATAATTCCTAACTTAATTTTGTTTTTTATTCAGATTAAGAGTTGGGAAAAGGCAATCTCTTTTTATTTTGTGAGGAAAGAGCAAAATAAAATGTGCTTGGTTGTGCGGCCGGTTTTCGATTGCAGATAACTTCCTGTAAGGAGGTAATAACATTGGTTATGTTTTGCATTAGTGTTTACTGTATAAAAAAAATAGTAGAATTTATATGCTGTAAAATGTATTTTGGGGTATTCTTCTTAGATCCTGAGAAAGTAGTATTAATTAATCCGTTTGTAATAGGAGTAAAATGATACTTTCTAGCATCGTCTATAAAGTTAGATATTATGTTTTGTAATGCAGTATTAGAATACGATTGCATAATTTAATCTTGCCACATAGGAACAGGGTATTGTTCATTATCTGTTCTTTCTTTTAAAGCTTTTACCACTTCTTCACGATCTGCGGCATAGGTAATACCAAACCACTGTTCATTAGAAGGGATTGTCTTAATAGTATCCTCGCCAGACTCCATTATTTTTTTAATAATTAATGGTAGGTATAATTCACTGCTTTTTACTAATCTATCGTCTTCCAAAAAGGTAATAAATTCTTCTTCAATAGTTTGGAAAATTTCTGGTTGGCATACCCAAAAATTTAGACTAACTAATTCCTCTCCATTAAAATTTACTCCAGTAGTAATATCGGTAATTACATTGGCTTTCTTTTCAATTTTCAAATGTTCGTCTATAGCAATTAAATTATTGTCACCATCTGTTTTACAAATTCCTCTAGAAACAGAACCGTTGGTAGATAAGGTGTCTTTTAAGGTATAGCCAACCAAGCCATAGCTATTTTCGCTATCTGGATTATTTAAGAATTTTGCAGCATTAACAAAAGCTTCTTTACCGTAATAATCATCAGCATTTATTACTACAAAAGCATCTTCAATTACATTACGGGCAGACCATACGGCATGAGCAGTACCCCAAGGTTTTTCTCTATCTTCCATAAAAGCAACACCATAAGGAATGTCAGAAGTTTCTTGTGCAATTACATCTAACTCTATATCTTCAGGAATACGTTCGTCTAAGTGGTTGTGTGTAAAGTCTACTTTATCTTTTTGGGTAATAACCACAATTTGCGTAAAACCGGCTTCTATAGCATCAAAAATACTGTACTCCATTAAGAGCTCTCCATTAGGGCCTAAATCATCAAACTGTTTTAATTTTCCATATCGGCTTCCGCGTCCGGCAGCCATTAATAATAATGTCATAATTTAAAAATGTTAAAAAGTAGTATTTATACTACTATAAAGATATTTCAAAATTTGGTTAGCATTAGAATTTAACGTTAAATCTAATATTTTGTTTTGTGTAAATAAAAGAAAATCATCAAAAAAAATATTTAAAAAAGTAAAGGAATATAAATAGCTGTAATAATAGTCTATTTACATGATATTTATCATATTTTTTAGAACTATGCATGTCTATGTTTGTAGTGTAAATAACAGGTATGTGCAGTTTAATAAAAAAATATAATGTTTCGGGTCCTAGGTATACTAGTTACCCTACGGTTCCTTACTGGAATATGGATACATTTTCTGGAAAAAAATGGGAAACTACCCTTGTAAAAAGTTTTAAAGAAAGTAATTCTAAAGAAGGAATTAGCTTATATATACACTTACCTTTTTGTGAGAGTATGTGTACCTTTTGTGGATGCCATAAACGCATAACAAAAAAACACAATGTAGAAGAACCTTATATAGATGCCGTTTTAAAAGAATGGGATTTATACACCCAATTATTTTCGGAAAAACCTAAAATAAAAGAATTACACTTAGGTGGTGGAACGCCAACGTTTTTTGCTCCTGAAAACTTAGAAAAACTTATAAGAGGAATTTTTAGAAAAGCTGATAAAGCGGATGGATATGAGTTTAGTTTTGAAGGACACCCAAATAATACCACTAGAGAACATTTACAAGCTTTATATGATGTAGGCTTTAGAAGGGTAAGTTATGGAGTACAAGATTATAATGAAACCGTACAAAAAGCAATACATAGAGTACAGCCTTTTAAAAATGTAAAAAGTGTTACAGAAATTGCTAGAGAAATAGGGTATACCTCTATTGGACATGATATTATTTTTGGCCTGCCGCACCAAACTTTAGACCACGTTAAGGAGACTATTTTAAAAACTAAAGAGTTACGTCCAGACCGTTTAGCATTTTACAGTTACGCACATGTGCCATGGTTAAAGGGTAATGGACAAAGAGGGTATAAGGATACTGATTTACCATCTGCAGAGGAAAAAAGAGCGCAGTATGAAGAGGGTAAAAAATTATTAGCACAAGTAGGGTATACAGAAATAGGAATGGACCATTTTGCACTTTCTAATGATAGTTTATATACCTCTATGAAATCAGGAAAATTGCATCGTAATTTTATGGGGTATACGGCATCTAAAACGCAACTTATGGTTGGTTTAGGGGCATCTAGCATTAGCGATAGTTGGTATAGTTTTGCGCAAAATGTAAAAAGTATAGAGGAGTATAAACACTTGGTAAATAATAATATAATTCCAATTTACAGAGGACATATATTAACCAAAGAAGACCAAGTAATAAGAAAGCATATTTTAAACCTTATGTGTACTTACCAAACTTCTTGGGCCTATGAAACAATGAGTTTTAATGATGTAGATACAGTTTTAGAAAACCTAAAAGAAATGCACTTAGATAATTTAGTGATTATTTCTCATAACAAATTGGAAGTAACCAAAAAAGGAAAGCCTTTTATTAGAAATATATGTATGGCTTTTGATGTGCATTTGCATAGAAAAGCACCAGAAACAAAATTATTTTCAATGACAATTTAAACCCTACTATCATGAAAAAAATAATAGTACTTATAGATTTTTCAGAACAGTCAGAAAATGCATTAAAAGTAGCTGTTTCTATCGCAAAAAAACACGATTCAGAGATTTTAGCATTGCATATGTTAGAACTTAACTCTGCTTTAATTTCTTCGGAAGCCGGAATGCATCCAGAACAAACGGTGTTCTTTTTAAAACTTGCAGAAAAACGTTTCAAAGATTTTTTAAATAAAGACTATGTAGCAGATAGTACAATAACGCCAATAATTAAACATTTTAAAGTTTTCTCTGAAGTTAATGAGGTAGCCAAAAAGCACAATGCAGATATGATAATTATGGGCTCTCATGGTACTGATGGGTTAAAAGAAATATTCATAGGTTCTAATGCAGAAAAAGTGGTTAGAAATGCTGAAATTCCTGTTTTGGTAATTAAAAAAGAGCATATAAACTTTAAGATAGATCGTTTTGTTTTTGCTTCTGATTTTGAAGTAGACAAACTACCTGCATTTAAAAAGGCAAAAGATTTTGCAGCTATGTTACGTGCAAAATTAGATTTGGTATATATAAATATACCTGGAGATAATTTTTTAAGTACTTCAGATGCTTATGAGAAAATTAATCTTTTTTTACAAGAAGGAAATATAGGAGCTGAGGTTACTATATATAACGATTATAGTGTAGAAAAAGGAATTTTAAATTACAGTGAAGCTAGTGGTGCAGATATTATAGGCATTCCTACACATGGTCGTAAAGGGTTATCCCATTTTTTTATGGGTAGTATAGGAGAAGATATTGTAAACCATGCAGATATGCCTGTAGTTACTTTTAAAATGTAAGGATTAATTTTTATATACGTTTTGTTGACGTGAAGGGGGAGGTTGTAGTTGGCCTTCCCCTTTTTTATGTGAAATTTAAAATAATAGAATTATGTACAAAATAAATAACAGTATTAAAGAAACAAAGTTTAATGGTTTGCAAATAAGTAAACTAGCAAAAACCGATACTTTAGAGATTCTTAGTATAAGTATGGAAAAAGTGGCCGTTTTTCCAAAACACAGCTCTCCTACAGATGCTCAATTAGTAGTTCTAGAAGGAGATATTTCCTTTCATATAAATAATGAAATTTATAGTCTAAAGAAACAGTAAAGTTTTAGTTTTCCAAAGGATATAGAACATTGGGTGGAGGCTAATGATAACTCAAAATTTTTAATAATAAGATAATTTATAGGCATTCCTGTTTTAGATGTCCGTCTAATATAATAGATAATTCATTTAATTTAGCCTCCTGTTTAGTAAGCCCTTTTAGAAAATTAAAATCTTCACTAAAAAGAGATTTATAATAATTTATACCATCTAATAAGTTATTTCTAAATGTAATTAAATATTTAATTTGCTTAGGAGTACTTAGGGTGTTAGTCTCATTAATTTTTTCTTTAAAATAGGTAAGGTAAATACCTAGTTCTTTAATAAACATATGAGGGCGGTCCTTTCTACTAATTACATTTTTACGACCATAAATATGGTCGGTAATTTCATTAAGATTCATGATTTTAGAAAAATAGGCCATGTTAGGGCCAGGGCATATAGATACCCCATCTCCTTCGGTCTTTGTACTTAAACCGTATGCTAGTAAAGCAGACGTTCCTAAACCAACACATGTACAAGATTTTTCTATAATTTTTGCGTATTGTTTTTCGTATGCTTCTTTAGGTACCCCCTCTTTCTCTAAGGCTTTTATTTTTAAATATTGGTATTGTCTAGATGCCGTACATAAACCAGACTCTTTAAAGTCTTTATTTAGAGAAACAAACTTTTTAGGGCAAGAACTTCCTGGTCTTCCTTTACGTATGTTGGTGGCTTTTTCTACATCTTTTGTGTTGCCTTTTAGACTGTGAAAAGGAATTCCTAAAGGCGAAATGTTACTTAAATATAAATCATTTTCTTTAGCAGTTGTAAGTTTGTCTACCGTAGCTTTATCTACTGTTGTAGCTTCTGGAACTAATAAAAAAGGAGAGCCCCAACCAACTGAATCTACTTGGTAGTGGTTTAAAATAAAATTATGTTCTTCAGCAGTACCAACACCACCTTGTGCAGTTAGCTTAATAGGAAGTATGTTTTGCGGTATAGTTTTGTTTTTTCTTTCTAAAGCGGGAATTAAAATAGCATAAATATTTTCGGATAAAGCATCTTTTTCGTTTTTAAATTGCTCTAAAATAGGCCCCATTAAATAGCCGTCTGTAGCAAAAGCATGTCCGCCACAGTTTAAACCAGATTCTATTCTATATTCAGAAACCCAAAGTCCCTTTTTAGCTAAAAATTTACCCTGTATTAAGGCAGACCTATAGTCACTTACCTTAAGAACAATTTTCTTTTTAATATTTCCGTTTTTGTCTGGGAAAAAGTCATCAAACTGTTCTATATAGCTATACAATTTAGGATTCATCCCTGCCGATAAAATAAGAGAAGAATTAACGTTACTGTTAGCGTAGCCTCTAAGTGCAGCATGCGCATCGTTATATTCTGTTGGGAGTTGTTTGTTTTTTATATAATTGTCTTTATCTACTTTGGTCATAATATTAACATCTATACTACCCATAGTAAGATTTTCTTTCAACCAATTTTTAATTTCCTCTAGATTGAAATTGTTTTTTGTTCGTTTATTAAATTCTTTTTTTAAGTAGGAAGTGTCTGGTAAAATAGAAAAGTATTTTTTTATTTCGGAGCTAGACTCTTGGGTTGCCACCTTTAGTGCTTGGAACTTTTCTTCGGCTAAATTTTGAATAAGATTTAGGTAAGATGTTATTCTTAAAGCTCTAAAATCTTTTGTTTTATCTGTAATTTCCGCATAGGGTAAGTTAGAAATCTCGCAATACATTTTGCGTAGTTTTTCTAATAAAATATCATCTACTAAAGAGATAACAGAATCTATTCCTAAGTAAGAAACCTTTAAAGGAGAATCTATAGTAAACCCAATTCCCATTACAGGAATATGAAAAGAATGTGTATTTGCCATGAATATTTTTGTTTTGCAGTTTTATGAAAATAACCAACTGCAAATTTTCTACTATTCTGGCTCTTAGAATATGATATATGTCAGTTCTTGGGGGATGTTTATTTTAATTAGTTAGAGATTTAATAATTGTAAGTATCTTTATTTTGAAGTTGAGCTGAATTTAATATGAATCTTTGCCCTTTATGTCAAACAAATCTAGCGGACAAGAAAAATTCGCATATCATACCAAAATTTTTGGGTAAACCTTTATTTAAAAATATAAAGCCAGGGAATATATTTCAAGTAAATAAAAGTGGGAAGACTAGGAAAATACAAGATATTCCCAAACAGGATTTTTTAATTTGTACAGTTTGTGAAAAGAGAATGGAAATATTGGAAACTTATTTTGCAAAAAAATTAGTTTCAATTAATGATTACAATAACAGAAAAGATAAATTTAAAATAATTAAAATTGGCCCTAATGAAATATTAAATTGCTTGGATATAGACCCTTTATTATTTAAGTTATTTTATTTTTCTATTATATGGAGAGTTTCAGTTACTTCAAATTCTTCATTTAAAAATTTTAAATTACCAATTAAAATTGAATCAGAAATTGGTTCGTTTTTAAATGATAATCTCTTTAGTAGTCATAAAAACTTATTGAAGAATTTAAGTCTAATAAAATCATACCCAAAATATCATTTAATAGTTTATAAAAATAAAGAAGCTAAAAGTCTTTTTTCAGGAATTTTAACAGCTTTCCGTATGTCTGAGGATCATTTTGGAATTTTCACAAGTGATATGATTTTGTTTTTTTATTTAAATGATAATAAAATAGATTATCTATCTGAATTAATTTCGAATAAAGAAGATGGAAAAGTTAAGTTTGTCTTGACGAACTCCAATCAATGGAAAGATATTAACTTAGCTGTTATTGAGCATCGATTACTAAATAATAAGTATAAGTGAAATCTACTTCCCTCTACTCTCAAACATTTTCAGGAACAACATGGTAGACATTTTTTGCGCTCTATTTTTTGCAATCCAGGCGGTTTCTCCATCAAACAAATCATCTATAGTAGCGTACCAGGTATTTAACCACAAACCAAAATGTTCAGAAGTAATAGTGACATTAGTTTTAGCATCTACCTCTTGGTGCGCTTTAACAGGATTTCCATGGTATTTACGTTTTAGAAAGAGTTGGGTTTCCCAAAAATCGGTTAATAGATTTAAATGCGTATCCCAATCTGTAATTATGGTGTTAAAAATTGGCCCCAAAATTTCATGTACTCTTATTTTATCATAAAAAGTATGTACAAGCAATTTTACATCGCTTCTATCTTGAATATCTTGCTTTTTAGACATATCTTATCTATTAAAATGGTAAGATAGTTAATTATGGCATTCTATTTTTGCAGAAACAATTTCGGTAACTGGTTTTGGAGAAATATAAGGTATACCCAAACCTAGTCCTCTTAAAATAAATAGAACTCCTATTATAATTACAAAAGTTGGAATTAATTTTTGCACCTTTTGTTTAGTAACGCCTTTTAATAAATTGCTAAAATAAATAGTAGTAGTCATTAAAGGAATAGTACCTATACCAAAAAGGAGCATGTATAAAGAGCCTTCCCAAATGTTTGCCATAGCAATTGCGCCAAATAATGCCATATATACCAATCCGCAAGGGAGAAAACCATTTAAAAAACCTATGGTTAAAAAAGTATCTGGAGTTTTCTTTTGTAATTCTTTTCCTAGTTGCGATTTAACCTTGCTTATTACTTTGTAAATGGGCTTAGAAAAATTGTATTTATGAAACGTTTTATAGGGAATAAGAATTACCAATATCATTACTATACCAATAATAATGGAGAGTTTTTGTTGTAAACCAAATACCTGTAAGCTCTTGCCTAAAAGTCCAAATAAAAGCCCCATAATGCTATAGGCTAGTAACCTTCCAAAGTGGTAAATAAAAATTTGTGTAAATTTTTTAAGATTACTTTCTCTATCTACCGGGAGCATAAATGCAATGGGGCCACACATGCCTACACAGTGTAAACTTCCCATAAGTCCCAATAATAAGGCAGATAGTATCATTTTTTTACTTTATATAAGTAATACTTTCTTTATGTAAGTAGTCTTTTTCGTTATAATTCCAGAATATTTTAATATCCCAGCGACCATCTAACAAGCGTTTGTCAGGTATGAGCAAATGTGAATTGGACAGACGTAATGGTAAGTCAAAATCCAAGTGCTTATTAGATGGTCTGTAAAAGGATATGTTACCTGTAATATTTTCTTCTTCAATATTTTTTGGAAATTTAATAGATAAACCTTCGGATGTTTTTACAAATTCTATTTTTATACTTTTTCCATTAATGGTAGCATCTATTTCGTTTTGATAGCCTAGTTCTGCTTTATAATATTCTTCAATTACTAAATCATGATTAGCTTTATGATCGGTACTCATTTTAAAAACAAAAAAGAGAATAAAGCCTATAAAGCCAATAAATGCGATAACAATTCCGGTTCCCCAATTAATTTTCATACTTTTTCTTTTTATTATTTGCTATTTATATACTTCGACGCTTGCTTCTAAATATTAAATTAATTTTCCATTAACTACCTCATGGGATTACCTAGAGGTTGTTACTTATAACTTCTAGGCCCTAAAAAACGAGCCGTTGTAGTTTCAATGAGTTTATCTTTACTAAATATTCCTATTTTTAGTTTGTCTTTATCGCCATTTAAGGCTGCATTATTTATTTCTATAAATAAAGTTCCTTCCGCTAATTCTTGTGCAGGCACCGTAAAATCGTCATGGCGAACTAGCTCTATAGTACCTTTATGAGATAAGAGTTTAAAGCTTACATCATCAATATTTTTTGAAGTCTTGTTTACTAGTTTGTAGGTGTACACATTACTAATAATATTTCCTTCTTTATGCTCGTATAATTGGCCAGGTAATCGTAAAATATTTGCTTCTACTTCATTTCTTAAAAAAAGCATCCCGGCAAGAATTCCAATTAAAATAAAAAGCACAGCAGAGTATCCTTTTAACCTTGGTGTGAACTTAAATTTTGCTTTTTTCTCTATATTATCTTCACTTGCATAACGTATTAACCCTTTTGGAAGATTTACTTTTTCCATAATAATATCGCACTCATCTATACAAGCAGTACAGTTTACACATTCTAGTTGTGTTCCGTTCCTAATATCTATACCTGTTGGGCAAACATTTACGCATTGAAAACAGTCTATGCAATCGCCATTACCAAGCGCATAACGGTCTTCGTTTTTCCTAAACTTTTTTCTTCCGTTTTCTCCTTCTCCTCTTTTATGATCATACGCAACTACAATAGATTTATTGTCTAAAAGTACACCTTGCATTCTGCCGTATGGGCATGCAATAATGCAAACTTGCTCTCTAAACCACGCAAAAATAAAGTAGAAAACTCCTGTAAATATTAACAAAGAAATTAAGGTGCTTATATGGTTTAAAGGATTTTCTGTTACATATTGTATTAGGCGGTCACTACCAATTAAATAGGCAAGAAAAACGTTAGCAATAAGAAAAGAAATGATGAAAAATATAAACCATTTTAGAACTCGTTTTCTTATTTTATCTGCATTCCAAGGCTGTCTTTCTAGTTTTATTTGTGCGCCACGGTCGCCATCAATCCAAAACTCTATTCTTCTAAAAACCATTTCTAAAAAAATAGTTTGCGGGCACATCCATCCACAAAAAATACGACCAAAAGCTACGGTAAAAAGGGCAATAAAAATTACACCAATAATCATAGAAATTACAAACAAATGAAAATCTTGAGGCCAAAAAGGAAATCCGAATATATTAAAACGTCTTTCTAAGACATTAAATAGTAAAAACTGATTTCCGTTTATTTTAATAAAAGGAGAAGCAACTAAAAATAATAGAAGACCATAGCTTACCCATTTGCGATAATCATAGAATTTACCACTTGGTTTTTTAGGAAAAATCCAAGCACGTTTACCCTCTTCATTGATGGTGCCAATTGTGTCTCTAAAATTTTCGTTTTGCGCCATTACAAACCTTTCTTTATGTTAAAATTAGAATTGTTTGGTAGTTATTCTTGCGTTGTATCTGGGGCCTCCCAAATGTCCCCTTCAGGAGCTTTAGGGTTAGCAGGTTCTTTACCATTAATTTCTACTAAAACGTAACTTGCTACTTGTGCAATTTCTGCAGGTTTTAAGTTTTGTTTCCATGCAACCATTCCTTTTCCGTCTCGTCCACCTTCAGAAATGGTATTAAATACATTTTTAATACCGCCGCCAAGAATCCAGTTTTTATCGGTTAGGTTAGGTCCAATACCACCGCCGCCATCAGCCATGTGGCAAGCAACACAGTTTGCGGCAAAAATAGCTTGGCCGGCCTTAATATCAGTAGCTTCTGTTAATAGCTCTACCGTGCTAGCATCCACTAAATCTTTAGCTGTTTTTTTATATTCTTCTATTGCTATTTGTGCTGCAGCAACTTCTTGCTCATATTCTAAATCTTGGTCATAATCATTAAAAACATGAAAGCGAAGTAAGTAAACTACAGCAAAGATTATAGTGCCGTAGAACATATAAACCCACCAAGGTGGTAAAGTGTTGTCTAACTCTCTAATACCATCATAATTGTGGTCTAGAACAATTTCTCCTTCTTTTTCTATTGGTTTGTTGCCCGTAAGTTTCTTATATATTTTAGAACCATAAGCCCATTCTCGTTGTTGGTTTTTGGATTCTGTATATCGTTTTTTTGCCTCTTCGGAAAGGGTTTGGTAGAGTACATTTTCTATTGCTTTTAATATTATTTCTATTGCAATTAAAAGAAGTAATACTAATAGTAAAAAAACGAGGCTAACAGGGTACTCTATAAATGCAGGTTTATCTCCAGAATCTATGTAATATTCCATTATTCCAAAAACAAGGAAGAAAATTACAGGAACTCTTATCCACCAAGGTGCTATATTTTTCATAGTATTTATTCTTTAGATTGGTTATGGTTATCGTTTTCTAATGGAATATTACTTACTTCTTTTATATGTTCTTTTGATGCGGTTATTACCCATAAAAAAAGAACAACAAAAAATAAGAAGAAGATTAGTAAGGATAGCATTGGGTATGTTGCAACACCATCTATAGTTTCCATATATCCTTTTACAAATTTGAACATAGCTTATTTATTTTCTGAGATTAGTTCTCCTGTTTCTTTAACTTTAATATCGGTTCCTAAACGTTGTAGGTAAGCAATAAGAGAAACTATTTCTCTATCTCGCATTTCTACAAAATCTTCTCCGTTTTCAGCAGCATATTTTTTGTCTTCTTCATAGTTTTTAGCAAAATCTGGATCCGCGTAAAGGTTTTTTTCAATCTTTTCTGCTTGTTTTGCCATTGTAGCATTTGCATTAGCAATATCTTTTTTGGAATATGGTACTCCTAAACTTACCATGGCTTCCATTTTTGCTTGCACGTCGCTACGGTCATGTTTATCTCTTACCAACCATTGGTATGCTGGCATAATAGAACCCGAGGAGGTGCTTTGCGGATCGTACATATGGTTTAAATGCCAGTTATCTGAGTATTTTCCACCTACACGTAATAAATCTGGTCCAGTACGTTTACTTCCCCATAAAAATGGATGGTCATATACAAACTCTCCTGCTTTTGCATATTCGCCATAGCGTTCTACTTCACTTCTAAATGGTCTTACCATTTGCGAATGGCAACCAACACAACCTTCTCTTATATATAAATCTCTACCTTCTAATTCTAGTGGTGTATAAGGTTTTACACTGGTAATAGTTGGGATATTAGATTTTACCATAATAGTTGGTATTATTTGAATAATACCGCCAATTAAGATTGCAACGGTTGCCAAAATGGTTAATTGTATTGGCTTACGTTCTAACCAAGTATGAAAAGTTTCGCCAGCAGTTCTCTTTTTAGAAACTCTAGTAAGCGGAGCAGCCTCTGCTAATTCGTCTTCAACTTTTACTCCAGATTTTATAGTTAGTACAATGTTGTATACCATTACTAAAGCTCCAATTATATACATGCTACCACCAATAGCACGCATCCAATACATAGGAATAATCTCGGTTACAGTTTCTAAGAAGTTACCGTAAACTAAAGTTCCGTCTGGGTTAAATTCTTTCCACATTAACGCTTGTAGGAAACCAGCAACATACATTGGCAGAGCATAAAGGATGATTCCTAAAGTTCCTATCCAAAAATGGAAGTTAGCTAGGCCATTGGAGTATAATTTTGTTTTAAACATTTTTGGCGCCAACCAGTAAATCATTCCAAAAGTCATAAAACCATTCCATGCTAATGCACCTACATGTACGTGAGCAATAATCCAATCGCTAAAATGGGCAATGGCATTTACATTTTTTAAAGAAAGCATAGGTCCTTCAAACGTTGCCATGCCATAACCAGTAATGGCTACTACCATAAATTTTAAAGTTGGGTCTGTTCTTACTTTGTCCCAGGCACCTCTTAGAGTTAATAAACCATTTATCATACCACCCCAAGAAGGAGCAATAAGCATAATAGAAAATGCAACTCCTAAATTTTGAGCCCAATCTGGTAAGGAAGAATATAATAAGTGGTGCGGTCCTGCCCAGATATAAATAAATATTAAAGACCAAAAGTGAACAATAGAAAGTTTATACGAATAAACAGGTCTGTTCGCTGCTTTAGGAACAAAATAATACATAAGCCCTAAGAACGGAGTAGTTAAGAAAAATGCTACGGCATTATGACCATACCACCATTGTACTAAGGCATCTTGTACTCCTGCATAAACTGAGTAACTTTTTAAAGCACTTACCGGAAGTTCTAAGCTATTAAATATATGAAGTACGGCTACGGTTACAAATGTACCCGCATAAAACCAAATGGCAACATATAAATGACGTTGTCTTCTTTTTATCATAGTACCAATTAGATTTACCCCAAAAGCAACCCAAACTAAAGCTATAGCAATATCTATAGGCCATTCTAGCTCTGCATATTCTTTTGATGTTGTATACCCTAATGGTAATGTAATTGCTGCTGCAACAATAATAAGTTGCCATCCCCAGAAATTAAATTTACTTAGAAAATCGCTAAACATTCTAGCTTTAAGTAAACGTTGGGTAGAGTAGTAAACTCCTGCAAAAATTGCGTTACCCACAAAGGCAAAAATAACTGCGTTTGTATGTAAAGGGCGCAAACGACCAAAACTTAACCATGCTATGCCATCTGTTACATTTGGGAACAAAAACATAAAGGCTAATAAAAGTCCTACCGACATTCCTATAATACCCCAAAACATAGTGGCGTAAAGGAAATTTTTTACGACTTTGTTATCGTAATAAAACTGTTGTACTTCCATAATTAATTCCTCTTTTTATTTAGTTGGATTTATTTTTAGAATCTTTTTTTGGTGTAGTTTTTACTACTAGCTCATCTTCAAAAAGCATACGTACAGATGGGGTATAGGAATCCTCATACTGTCCATTTTTAACGGATAGAATAAATGCTACAAAAAAAATAATAGCAACAATAATACTAATCGTTAATAACACATATATAACACTCATACCTACCTGAATTGCAATGTAAAATTACACCTGCTATACTACCTATTATATGACTTTTATCAGGTTTTGAATTTATTTTTAAACCTGCGTTTTAGCGTAATTTTTTACCTAAAAAGTTGGTTGCAATTGTTGTAAAAGCAACTACGCTTATAGAGCTTAAAGGCATTAATATGGCTGCTATTACTGGCTCTAGTTGCCCTGTAATGGCAAAGTATAGCCCTATTATATTGTATAATAATGAGAGCAGAAAACTCCATTTAATAATTTTTATCGCTTTTTTAGAAGCTAGGATATAAGTGTATAATTCCTGAAATTTTGTAGCATCTAAAATGCCGTCGCAGGCAGGAGAAAATACATTTACATTTTCTGAAATTGCAATACCAACATTACTCTGTGCTAAAGCTCCAGCATCATTTAAACCATCGCCAACCATCATTACCGTTTTTCCTTGGTCTTGAAGAGATTTTATAAACTCTAATTTATCTTCTGGTTTTTGATTAAAATATAGTGGAGTAAGTTTTGGAAGTAATTTTTCTAATCTAGTTTTCTCCCCAGAATTATCCCCAGAAAGTATAGCTAATTTTAATGTTTTAGACATTTTTGAAAATAAATTAGACACCCCTTCTCGGTATTCATTTTTAAAAATAAATCTCCCTTTGTATTTATCATTACTACTTATGTGTACCGATGTGTTTTTAGCATCTTTAATGCTAGTATTTTTTACAAAACTTGCGGAGCCAATTTTAATCGTAGCATTTTCTTTAGTGCCTATTATTCCTTTTCCTATATGTTCTTCATATTCGTCTAATGTTACAATACTTTGTTCTGTTAGCATACCATATAATGACCTACTTAAAGGGTGGTTAGAAGAACGGAGTGTATTCTTTAATAAAGCCTCTTCTTCCTGGGAGAGGGAATAACCTTCATAAGTAGCAGTGCTTTTTTTGGCGGTAGTAATAGTACCAGTTTTATCAAAAATTGCAGTGTCTATTTTAGCTAATTGCTCTATAGTATAGGTGTCTTTAAGATAGAATTTATTTTTACCAAAAATACGGAGCATATTTCCTAAGGTAAAAGGAGAAGCTAATGCAATAGCACATGGGCAGGCAATTATAAGTACGGCTGTAAAAACATTTAGCGCCATACTTGGATTATACAACAACCAAAATAAAGTAGATAAAAAAGCAATACTTAAAACCCCAATAGTAAAACGTTTTCCAATACTATCTGTAATAGATTGGAACCTGCTTATTTTATTGGTTTTAAAAATAGAATTACTCCATAGTTGTGTAAGATAACTTTGAGAAACTGTTTTTAAAGCTTCCATTTCTATGGCACTATGTAGTTGTTTGCCGCCAGCAAAAATTTTATCTCCAGAGACTTTTGTTACAGGTTCCGATTCTCCTGTAACAAAACTATAATCTATTTTAGAATACACACTAAGTAAAATGCCATCTACAGGAATTAATTCTTCATTTCTAATAAGAATTTTATCTCCTTTTTTTATGGCATAAACTTGAGTGGTTTCTTCTTTTTTGTTAGGTAAAATACGTGTTACAGCAATAGGAAAGTAAGATTTATAATCCCTTTCAAAAGACAAAAAGGAATAGGTTTTTTGTTGAAAAAATTTCCCTAATAATAGAAAGAAAACTAGCCCAGTAAGGCTATCAAAAAAACCGGGTCCCCATTGTAGAATAATTTCTGTTGTACTTCTTAAAAATAAAACTAAAATTCCAAGAGCAATAGGAACATCAATATTTAAAAGCTTAGAACGTAATCCTTTATAGGCCGAAATAAAATAATCTTGCGCAGCATAAAAAACTACAGGTAGCGAAAAGGCAAACATAATCCACCTAAAAATATCTTGGTATTTGTTTAACCAAAACTCGCCGCCATTTTGGGCACTAGAAGCTAAATCAAAATATTCTGGGAATGATAAAAACATAACATTGCCAAAAGCAAAACCTGCAATTCCTAATTTATAAAGGAGTGTGTTGGTAGTACTTTTTTTTGGATTATTATAATCTTCTAAAGAAATGGTAGGTTCATACCCAATATGCGATAATAGTAACACTACTTTTTTTAAAGAAATAGACTTTGGATTATAGGTAATACGGACTGTTTTTTTTGGGAAATCTACCTGAGAATTACTAATGTGTTGGTTTAATTTATTAAGGTTTTCTAATACCCAAATACAAGAACTACAATGTATATGAGGAATGTATAGGTTTATTATTTGTATGTTGGTATCCTTAAATTCTAACAGTTTCTCTGTAATTTCAGTCGCGTCTAGAAAATCATACTTGCCTTCTACAATATTAGGTGTAGCTCCTGCAGAAGTTTCTATATCATAATAATAAGATAAATTGTTGGTAGAGAATATTTCATAGACGGTTTTACACCCATTACAACAGAATTTTTTTTCATCAAAATCTACTATAGTGCTTGTACAATCATCACCACAATGGTAACATTTTTCCATTTTATTTAAACATTTGCTAATACCTGATACAAAGGTTGTCATAAGGGCAATAAGGAAACATGATATTTGTCAGGTTTTGTTTACCTTGTTACGTGTAATTTTGTAGTGTCAGGTAAAAAAAAGCAGTACTTATGGAAACAAGATGTGAAAATTGTATAGTCCGAAAATTTAATTCCTTAAGGGCAATGAATAAGGAAGAGTTAAAACAAGTTTCTGATGCTAAAGTTTCTAAGAAATTTAAAAAAGGAGAAGCACTTTTTGAAGAGGGAGAGAAGTTAAATGGAGTATATTGTGTTAGGGATGGTGTTTCTAAACTTTCTAAGCTAAGTGCAAACGGGAAAGACCAAATTGTAAAATTAGCAACTACAGGTGAAGTAATGGGGCAACGTGCAGTAATTGTAGAAGAGCCTACTAATTTAAGTGCTGTAGCGGTAAATGATGTTGAGGTATGTTTTGTTCCAAAAGAGATTATTTTAGATAGTATGCATAAAAACCCCGATTTTACTTTAGAGGTTTTACGGCATATGGCGCATGATTTAAAAGAGGCAGACGATGTTATTGTAAACATGTCTCAGAAGACTGTAAAGCAACGTGTAGCAGAAGCTTTTTTATATTTAAAAAATAATTACGGAGTAGATGAGGAAGGATTTTTAAACCTTACTTTATCTAGAGAGGATATAGCTAATGTGGTTGGCACTGCTACAGAGTCTTGTATTCGTATTATATCAGAATTTAAGAAAAAAGGGTATCTTAAAACTTCCGGAAAACGTATTATTATTACCAATGAAAAAGAACTGCAAGATTTGGTAAAAGGATTCTAAAATTAAATATTTTTCATAAATACCAAAACTGACATTTGTCATAGTTTTAAAAATGCACTAAAGATAACTTTACAACTTAGTTAAAAGAGTAGCATGAAAAAAATAGTAATACCCACCGATTTTTCGGATAACGCTTGGAATGCAACTAAATATGCATTGGAACTTTTTAAAGAAGAAGAATGTACTTTTTTTTTAGTTAATACCTATACTCCAGCAATAGCAAATAGCCGCTTTATGGCAGCCGCTATAAATGGAACGCTAATTGAAGGTGGAGTTTCTTTAGCATCTAAAAAAGGCTTGCAAGCAATAGTGAAAAAAGTAAAGAAAAGTTATAATAACCCCAAACATTCTTTTAGAACCATATCTTCTTTTAGCTTATTAGTTGATGAGATAAAGGAAATCGTAGAACAAAAAAATATAGATTTAATAGTAACAGGAACCAAAGGTAGTTCTGGTGTAGAAGAAATTTTTATGGGAAGTAATACGGTTCGTATTATTAAATCCATTAAAAATTGTCCTGTTTTAGCAATACCAGAGCGTTTTGACTATAGTAGCCCTTTAGAAATGGCATTTGCGACAGATTTTAATCGGTTTTATTCTCTATCAGAATTACAACCATTAATTACTTTAGCAAAAGCTTTTAAATCTGTAATACGCATTGTACATGTACAATATGAGATAAAGGCATTAACAGAATTGCAGCATTTTAACTTAGGAATGCTTCGTAAATATTTTGATGAGGTAGAGCATTATGTGCATACGGTGTCCGAGTTAAATTCTATCTCTAAAACATTAGAAATTTTTAGCTCGGAGTTAGATATTCATTTATTAGCAATGCTTAATTACCAACATAGTTATATGGAAAAAGTGACAAGAGAACCTGTTGTTAAACGTATCGCTTTTCATACACAAATACCATTACTAGTAATTCCGGAACTAGGAATGGTGCCACCATCTAATGCTTATAAAAAAGAACAAAATGTTCTAGTTAAATAGCTTGGCTTAGTTAGTTTTCCAAAATTTATCAGTTTCAGGAATGTCTTTTTTATGTCCTAATGTAAAGGGACTAAAATGTAATTTCGCAAAAAGATACCAAGCAGAGGAAGATATTGCAGGAGTAAGGTCTGCATGATCCCAAAGAAGACCTGCACCATAGCTTGTACCATGATTTGTGGTATACGGTATACCCTGTGCATTTTCAGAAGAGGTGCTTTTTATAAATGTTTTCTCTAAATTTTTAATTATATCGCTAGCTTCTTTATTTTTATTTTTTTGTTGATAAGCAACTAAAATTTGTGCAGTACCTTCTAACCATATAACATCTTTATCCTCATCAAAAGCATACCCAGTAATATGCTTCCCATTTGTAGTATTAATTTGAGTGTTTTTATAACGGTCTAATTTTGTTAATGCTTCTACAGGGAAATCAGGGAAAATACCAATACTTAAACCATGTAAGTCTAAAGCATATTTGTAATCCGGATTTTCTGGCCAAGCAGTTAATAATTTCTCGGTGCTATCCCAACGGTTTGTTTTTAAAAAAGAAAGAATACTAGTATGAAAGTTGTCATATCCAGATACCGCATTAAAAGCAGTTATGATACCTTCGGTTACTTTAGGAATTTCTGAGCCATCTTCATTATAACCACCAATTAAACTACCGTCTTCTATTTGTAAAGAACGCAACCAACTTTCAAGAGCATTTGCCATTACGCCATATTTTTGCGTTTGTGTTGCTTTATGGTAGTGATTAAGGGCAATTAGTAACCATGCATTATCTCCCATCCAAGTTCTACTACCTTGTTCTCCTTTATTGTTTCTAAATTGATAAAACCCGCCAGAACCATGTAATAACTCTGTTTGAACCTTATCGTTAAAAAAATCAAATATTTTTTCTGCCTTTAAAATTTCTCCTTGTTTTATATAAACTAAAGCAGCTAAAGAGTTATCGTATAAAGAAACAAAATCAGAATTTTCAGAACTTTCTAAAAGCCCGTTTGCTTGTTGCATATTTAAAACCCATCTATTAGTTTTTATTGCAGCTGCAGATAAATTAATAGTAATAGGTTCTTCTATTGGCATTAGCTCTGGAGTTAACTTGTCTTTAGAGGGTTCTTCAAATGTTAGCTCTTCTTTAGAACAAGAAGTAAGTGCAAAAGAAATACAAATTAAAAGTAAAACAGATATACGCATAGCTTAGTAAATAATTATCTGTTGTAAAATTAAATACCATTCTAATGTTGAAAATGAATACACGTTGAAATGTAAGGTTTTTCGCTATATGTTACAATTGCTTATAGTTAATCTTATTTAATAGTTATTAAACAGATGGGATGATTTTATAGAAGAAACATTTGGTAGTTAAAAATGGAAGTTTGTCTATATGTTTTATTTATTCAAATACTTAAATAGATAAAAACTTTAGTATCTTTGAGCCGTTGTGTTGTGTTTCAATTTTATATTGAAACAAAGTGTAGCTATCGATAATAGTATCGATACTATCCGATGAAAGGCTTTCCATAATGGGAGGCTTTTTTTGTGAGCATTTGTTAAGTTTTGATATTTAGCTTCTTATGGTTTTGTAGAATGTAGTGAATTGAAGGAGATACTAATTTTACAGCTCAGGTATCACTTGTAAATATTTTTAATAAATAAAGACTTTAAGATGCACATAAAATTTATAGAACTAAAAAATATATAGCAACGAGCAGTGCTCTCTGCAGTTTGGAAAAATGACCATAGAAATAAGTCATTGGGTACATGTATAAGTATGTTGTTCTCTACTAAAGAATCTACCTCTTAAAATCTTATCTTTATAGCAAATTAAATGTGAATGATTTTTGATATAATAAAGAATAGACGCTCTATTTTTCCTGCACAATATAATACGAAGCCAATTGCAAAAAAATCTATAAAAAAAATACTAGAAGCTGCCAATTGGGCTCCTAGTCATAAAAAAACCGAACCTTGGCGTTTTAAAGTCTTACAAGGCGAGAAGAAAGCCGAGTTGGGAGAATTTTTATCTAATACATACATAGATATTACGGAAAACCCCAAGCAAATAAAATCTAAAAAACTTATAGAGAATCCTAAAAAGGCTGGAGCAGTAATTGCTATTTGTATGCAAAGAGACCCTTTAGAAAGTATTCCAGAATGGGAAGAAGTTGCCGCTGTAGCAATGGCAGTACAGAATATGTGGCTTTGTTGCACAGAAATGGGAATTGGTAGTTATTGGAGTTCTCCGGGACTTATAAAATATATGGATGAGTTTTTTGATCTAAACGAAGGAGAAAAATGTCTTGGTTTTTTCTATATGGGATATTCTGATGAGGAACCAGTAGAAGCTGTTAGAAAGCCAATAAATGATAAGGTAGAGTGGTTGTAACAATTTAGGATAAAGCTTATTGGAGCATATTTTTATTTTTTAAATACTAGAATTTATGTTAATAAAAAATATAGTAATAATCGTTTTTGGTATTTTTCTATTGGGTTGTGATGGAGACCTTAAGCAAGGAAAATGTGAGGAAGGTTTTTTTGAGCAAAACACCCCTGATGGTGGTAGTTATTGTGTGCCTTTAGGAGAGCAAGACAGTATTGAAAATGAAAATCCTGATGCCAAAAAGTTGCATTAATTAATAAAAGGAAATAGTTCATTTTTATATTCCCATGTTTTAGAAATAAATAGTACAAGGAAAATAATAGAAACAGCAAATTTTAAGAAGGTTCCAGTAAGGAAACCCAGAAAAGAACCAAAAGCCGCTTTAAGAGCAGTTTTATTGTCTACTTTGTTTGTTAGCTCACCAACCAATGCACCTAAAAAAGGGCCAATTATTATTCCACCAGGAATAGGTATAACTATACCTAGAATTAAACCAATAGCAGTACCTACCATACCAGCTTTAGTACCTCCAAATTTTTTTGCGCCTAAAATGGGGATTATATAGTCTAGAACCCAAATAATAACAGCAACAGCTAAAGTTGCGCCTAATAACCAGTATTCTTTAGGAACAACAGAAGTTAAATGTAAAACTAAAATTCCTAGCCAACTTATTGGAGGGCCAGGTAAAACAGGTAAAAAGCTACCTATTATACCCACAAACATTAATATTAAGCCTAAAATTACTAAGAAGATATCCATTTAACTGTTTTTCTATAGGACTAATGTAGTACGTTATTGTTACATATTTGGTATAAATTATCATAGATTTTAATAGTTTAAACTAAAAAATTAGTTTAAACTAATTTTTTAGTTATATTTGTGTAACTAAACTTTTAGTTCAATATGAAACAACTCACAAAAGCAGAAGAAGAGGTAATGCAAATTATATGGCAATTACAAAAATGTAATGTAGCATCTATAATAAAAGAATTACCAGAACCAAAACCAGCATATAATACAGTATCTACTATTGTTAGAATTTTAGAAAGTAAAGGTTTTGTAGATCATGAAAAAGAAGGGAAGGGGCATTTTTATTTTGCGTTAGTTCCTAAATCTGACTATAGTAACCAGTCTATAAATAAAATAGTAGATGGTTATTTTCAGGGTTCTTTTAAGAGTATGGTATCTTTTTTTATGAAGAAAAATGATATGAGTCTGTCGGATTTAGAAACCATATTAAAGGATATTAAAAGCGAAGAATAATGATACAGTATGTGGTAGAATGCATTGCTTTTCAGTTAGTTTTTCTAATGGTATATGATTTTTTTTTAAAGAAAGAAACATTTTTCCAATGGAATAGGGTATATCTTATTGGTTCTTATGCGTTGTCTTTGTTGTTTCCTGTAATAAAAATTACAGCGCTTAAAACTAGTCTGCCAGAAGATTTTATAGTGTATCCAGAATATTTCTGGCAACAAGACTTGCCAGAAATAGTTGTTACAGAAAAAGCCTCTAATTGGTTTTTGAATATGCCTTTAGAAAATAGAATTTTAGCAATAGGAATGTGCATAGCATTTCTAATTTTTAGTTATAAATTATATCAACTTAGAAGATTAAAAAAACAGGGTAAAATTCAGTTTTTTAGTAATTATACCCAAGTGCTATTAGAAAAGAGCACTTCTGCTTTTTCTTTTTTTAAGACCATTTTTATGGGAGATCAGATTAAAAAGGAATATTATGAGAGTATTTTAGAGCATGAGTTAGTGCATATAAAACAAAAACACACCTACGATTTAATGTTTTTTGAGGTTATGCGTATTATAAACTGGTTTAACCCTTTGGTCTATATCTATCAAAGAAGAATATCCGAATTGCATGAATTTATTGCAGATTCTCAAGTATCAAAAAAGAATAAAAAAGAGCAGTATCAGATACTGTTATCACAAGTTTTTCAGACAGAAAATATATCATTCATCAATACATTTTTTAAATCATCATTAATTAAAAAACGAATAGTTATGTTACAAAAACAGAAATCAAAAAAGAGTTACCAGTTAAAGTATTTACTATTAGTGCCCTTAGTATTGGGGATGTTGTTTTATACTTCTATGGCCAAAGGAGAAGGAGTTACAAGTAATTCTGAATCTAATAATCCAGAAGACATTGTATTAATAGCGGAGATTAAAAAGGAAATTAAGAAGGAATTAGATAAGGGAGGTACAATGGAAGAAGTTTCTAAAAGCTTCGCTAATCAAATAAACATAAAAGGCGATGAGTATATTTTTTCTAAAAAAGAATATTTTAAATTTAGAATAGTAAATAATTTAATGTCTAAAAATTATAAGGTTAGGTTTGGAGATGATGTGAAGACGGATTATAAGCCAAGAAAACAATCATTACCAAGTTCTGAGGAATATGAATATTATTTGAATAGAAGAAAGGCTTTTCAGATTTTAGATAAAAATTTAGATATATCTATTCCAAGAAAAACACATGATGTTGTTTTGGTAAAAAAAGCGGATACTTATGGTAGAGATTGTTATGTATATAAAGTCTCTAACATTAAAGATTTATCAGGGGTAGAAATCCAGAGTTTTAACGAAAAGATGGGAAAGGTATTTGCTTTAGGAAGTCTATATAAAAGTGTTATAGTAGAAGATGTTAAAAATGCAGTTCGCGTATTTAAAAAAGAAAGTTTACAAAAAGAAAAAGGAAAGACTCCAATTGCTTTTTCAAAAGTAGATAAAGTTCCAGTTTTTCCGGGTTGCGAGGGTATGGAAGATAAGAGAGCATGTTTTAATACAATGATGCGAAAACATATTGGAGATAATTTTAAGTATCCACTTGAGGCTCAAGAAAAAGGAATACAAGGGAAAGTATATGTTTTATTTGTGATTTCTAAAAATGGAGAGATTACAGGTTTAAAAATGAGAGGGCCTCATAAATTACTAGAGAAAGAAGCAAAACGTATTATATCTAAACTCCCGAAGATGAAGGCAGGTGAGAGTAAGGGTAAGAGTGTAGATGTAGGTTATTCTATTCCAATTGAATTTAAGTTAAAGAAAGATGTAAATAAAAATTCTAGTGGAATAGAGATTCAAGATAATGGAGTTAAACTTAAAATGGATAATCCTCCTTTAATTTTAGTAGATGGGAAAGAAATAACCAAAGAAGAAATGGAAAAAATTGATAAGGATAGAATAGAATCTATTAATGTTTTAAAAGACAAATCTGCAACCGAAAAATATGGTAATAAAGGTAAAAATGGAGTTATAGAAATAACTTTTAAAAAGTAGAATAACATTCTCATTGTTTATTAAAAAATCCGAAGATTTTCTTCGGATTTTATTATTTGAATTATGTTTTTAAAGAGGAAATAAGGAAAAAGCATTTTTGTTATTTATTAAATTATTTTACTAAAGTTAAAAGTCCTTAAAATATCGTAATTTTCCCCAAAAGAATAGTGTAAAATGAATAAGCTTTGGATCTTTGTGTTTATATGTAGCCTTGCTTCATGTAATCCTTTTGTATCTAAAGAAGAAAAAACGCAAAATCTAGTAAATAAAGAATTGCTAGAAATGGACTGGAATACTATAGATAATTACCCACTTTTTTACACTTGTGATGAAACAGCAACTAAAGAGGAACAAAGAATTTGTTTTGAAAACGAATTGATTTCTCATTTTTCTGAAACTCTAAAAGAGTTTGAGTTTACTATTGCTCCTGAGGTAGATAGTACGGCATATGTTGTATTTGTAATTGATAAAATGGGAAAAATTAAAGTACTTAATATAGAAAAGGACCCTGCAATTATAGAAGAAATGCCAGAGTTTGATGGTGTAATAACCCAAAGCCTTAAGAACTTACCAGAAATAGACCCAGCATTAAAAAAAGGAATTCCTGTAGCTACAAAATTTAGAATTCCTATAGTTTTACATAGTAATTAAAAGAACTTGGCAAACGAAAAAATTATATTAGGAATAGACCCTGGAACTACCATAATGGGATTTGGAGTAATTAAGGTGGTAAATAAGAAGATGCAGTTTGTTCAAATGAATGAGTTATTACTTCAAAAATACAAGGATCCTTATACTAAGCTAAAACTTATTTTTGAACGTACTATAGAGCTTATAGATACCTATCATCCAGATGAAATTGCTATAGAAGCACCATTTTTTGGCAAAAATGTACAATCCATGTTAAAACTTGGTAGAGCGCAAGGTGTGGCAATGGCTGCGGGTTTGTCTAGACAAATACCTATTACAGAGTATTTACCAAAAAAAATTAAAATGGCAGTTACTGGTAGCGGTAATGCTAGTAAAGAACAAGTAGCAAAAATGTTAAAAAGTATGTTAGGTTTAAAAACCTTACCAAAAAACTTAGACAGCACAGACGGACTCGCAGCTGCGGTGTGTCATTTTTATAATTCGGGCAGAATAGAAGTTGGTAAAAGTTACACCGGTTGGGATTCTTTTGTAAAACAGAATAGCCCCCCAACCCCTAAAGGGGGTGTAAAAAATACAACGGTAATAAATTTGCGTAAAAAGAAAAAATAATAGCTTTAGAATCAAACTTCAAAATGAAAAATAAAAGGAGTTCCCCCTTTGGGGGCGGAGGGGGCTTATACATCCACATCCCTTTTTGTAAACAAGCCTGTCATTATTGCGACTTTCATTTTTCTACCAGTTTAGGAAAAAAAGAAGCTATGCTTTCTGCTATTGGTAAAGAATTAGAACTACGAAAATTTGAGTTTAAAGATGCCATTGTAGAAACTATTTATTTTGGAGGAGGTACACCATCTGTACTAGATACCTCTGAAATTAACAAACTTATAGAAACGGTTTATGGTAATTTTAAAGTAATAGAGAATCCAGAAATTACTTTAGAGGCTAATCCAGATGATTTAACCTCAGAAAAGTTACAACAACTTCATGCATCAGACATTAATAGATTAAGTATTGGTGTACAGTCTTTCTTTGAGGACGATTTAAAGTTAATGAATAGAGCACATTCTAGTACACAAGCACATCAATCTTTAAAAGCAGCAACAACACTTTTTGATAATATTTCTATCGATTTAATTTACGGAATGCCAAATATGACAAAGGAACTTTGGTTACAAAACATAGAAACCGCATTGTCTTTTAATATTCCACATATATCTAGCTATGCTTTAACGGTAGAACCAAAAACGGCTTTGGCTAGTTTTATTAAAAAAGGACAATTAGCACCTTTAGATGAGGAGTTGGCACAAGAACATTTCTTTATTTTAAAAGAACGTTTAGAAAAAGAAGGGTTTATTGGGTATGAGGTTTCTAACTTTGGAAAACCTAATTACTTTTCTAAAAATAATACGGCGTACTGGTTGGGTAAAAAGTATCTAGGAATAGGGCCTTCTGCACATTCCTATAACGGAGAAAATAGAAGTTGGAATATAGCAAACAACCCCAAATATATACAAGCAATAGAAAAGGGAGAGCTTCCTGCTGAGGTAGAAAAACTAACTATTGTAGATAGGTATAATGAGTATGTAATGACGGGGTTGCGAACCATTTGGGGAGTTTCTTTAAATAGGGTTGCATCTGAATTTGGGGAAGAATATTATGAATATTTAGTACAACAATCTAAAAAGCATATAGATGAAGGTTTGTTAGTTGTAACCCAAAATGTATTGCTGGTTACTCCTAAAGGTAATTTCTTAGCAGACGGAATTGCTTCCGATTTATTTAGGATTACATAAGATTAGAATTTATCTTTAACTTAATATCAAGATTTAAATGCTTTGAGACTTTCCTTGAATTCTAAAAGTATTCTTGTACACTTATTTCTTAAGCTTGTTATGATGTTATATCGTAGAAAATAAAAAATTAAACTGTGTTAGCAACTGTTCAACATAAAACTAAAACTGTAAAAATAGACCTATCTAAACCTTTGGATATTTCTATGGCATTGCAAGGGAATGCCTCTAATGTAAATGCCTGGTATGTAAAGCACCCAACAATAGAACCCCATACAGAAAGCGATTTTATAGGGAAAGTAAGTGAGGGTAGTTCTACCAATTTTAATGATATAACATTTAATCCGCATGCGCACGGGACACATACCGAGTGTTTAGGACATATTACAGAAGAATTTTATTCTATAAATGAGCAGTTAAAACAGTTTTTCTTTTTAGCAGAAGTGGTAACTGTAGCTCCAGAGGCGTTGGGAAAAGATTTTATTATATCTAAGAAGCAGTTACAATATGCTCTAGGTAATAAAAAAAGAGAAGCTATTATAATACGAACACTTCCTAATTTAAGCGATAAGAAAATAAAGCAGTATTCTAATACTAATCCACCATACTTAACAGAAGAAGCCATATTGTTTTTGGTAGATAAGGGTATAGAACATTTGTTAATAGATTTGCCTTCTGTAGATAAAGAAAAAGATAACGGAGCACTTGTAGCACATAAAGCATTTTGGAATATAAATGGGGAACCAAGAAAGCAAGCAACAATAACAGAGTTTATTTTTGTAGATAATAGTATTGAAGATGGCACTTATATGTTAGATTTACAGGTAGCACCTTTTCATAATGATGCATCGCCAAGTAAGCCTGTTTTGTATAAAATTATAACGAATGAAAAATAGTCTAAAAATAGAAGAACTTTGCATGTTTTTTCTTGGCATTTTTATGTTTAGCATTTTAGGATACCCTTGGTGGCTTTTTTTAGTATTAATTTTAGCACCAGATATAGGGGCTCTTGGATATATAATAAATTCTAAAGTAGGGGCTTTTAGTTATAATTTATTTCATCATAAAGGAGTGGCAATTGCATTATATTTTATTGGAATATATTTGTCATTCCCTCTTTTGCAATTAGCAGGGACTATTCTGTTTTCACATTCTTGTTTGGATAGAATTTTTGGTTATGGTTTAAAATATGAAAAAGGATTTAGATTTACACACCTTGGAGAAATAGGAAAAAAATAAAATTACTATGTTGGAAAGTTTTTTAGGATTACTTCTTGGTGTTGTAGGTACATTTTGGGGATATTCTATTTTTAAAAGAAAAGAAAGTAAAGAACTAACAACACACCAATCTACCGTATTATTAGAAAAGATTAAAAGTGTGTGTAAGTTAATATCTGTAGAAGGAGACTTTGCTGAAATATATAGATATGAAAATACTAAAGAACGTTTTTTAAGTCTTGTAAGTAGTAAAAAGAAAGCATTAATAGTAATTAATGCTAAGGCGCAAATAGGATACGATTTAAAGAAAATATTTATGCATGCCGATACTAAGAATAAAAAAATTATTTTAGAGCAGTTTCCACAACCAGAAATTTTATCTATTGTTCCAGAATTAGAATTTTATGATATTAAAAACGGACTTTTTAACTCCTTTACACCAGATGATTTAACATCATTAAATAAAGAAGCAAGAAAACATATTGAGGAAAAAATACCAGAAAGCGGATTAATGGATACCGCTAGAAGAGAGGCGTTAGAAGCAGTTTTAGTTATAGAGAGTATTGTACAAACAATAGGTTGGAAATTAGATTATTCTGCACTTGAATTAACAGAATCACAAAGAAAATTAGTAGAAAAATAAATAAAATGAAAAAGTTACTTATAATTGCAATAGTATTAATTAGTAACGTAAACAGTTACGGACAGACAAAAGAAAACGTGAAAGAGTTTGATTCTAATTTTGCACATACCGTTTATTTTTGGTTAGAAAACCCTGATAAAGAAGAAGACCGTAAAGCCTTTATTACATCGTTAAGAAAATTTTTAAATGCGTCTAAGTATGCAAAAACTAGTTTTATAGGCTATCCTCCAAAAGCAAGTAGAGATGTGGTAGATGGTTCTTTTACATTCTCTTTAATAGTCTCCTTTGCTTCTGCAGAAGCGCAACAAAATTATCAGGATGAAGATGTGCATTTAAAATTTATTGAAGAGTCTAGTAAACTATGGACTAAAGTAATTGTCTATGATTCTGTAAGCGCAGAGTAAATGTAAACGAATGAATGTTGAAGAATTAAGAGATTATTGTATTGCAAAAAAAGGAATTACAGAAGAATTCCCTTTTGATGAGCATACCCTTGTCTTTAAAGTAATGGGTAAAATGTTTGCTTTATGTTCTTTAGAAAGAAAACCACCGCAAGTTAACCTTAAATGTAACCCAGAAAGAGCAATAGAATTAAGAGAAACTCATGACGGGGATATAATAGCAGGGTATCATATGAGTAAGGTACATTGGAATACCTTATTTTTAGACCAACTACCTAAAGATTTAATAAAAGAGCTCATAGATCATTCCTATGAACTAGTAGTCTCTAAGTTTACAAAGAAGCTTAAGGCACAGTTAGATGCTCTTTCTTAATACTTCTAATATTTAATTATACACCCTTTTTATGCAGGAATTAATTTCCTTTTATATCCAAGAAATAAGTAAGCATCAAGATAAATTAGCACGTACAAAAAAGCAATTATACGCATCTAGTATGTTGCGTCTGTTAATTTTTTGTATTGCAATAGCGGGAATTTATTTTTTTTATGGAAACACAAAAATTATTGTTGCTATTATTTTAATAACAGTAGTAGTATTTCTTTATTTAGTTACGCGGCACGGTGGGTTACAAAAGAAAAGAGATAAAATAAAAGCTCTTATAGCTATTAATGAAACAGAGGTGCAAGTTCAAAAAAGAAATTTTTTGAACTTGCCAGATGGTAAAGAATATAAAAACCCATTACATGCGTATAGCCAAGATATAGATTTATTTGGTCGAGGTTCTTTTTATCAATATTGTAATAGAACAGCTTTAGTACATGGTAGTGAAACTTTGGCAGACTTGTTTAAAGAAAATACTGTAAATATTATAGAGGAAAAACAAGACGCTATAGAAGAACTTAGCCAAATGCCTAAGTGGCGGCAAGAATACTCTGCGATAGCTTCTATGACTAAAACGGAGACTTCTGTACATGTGATTCAAAAATGGCTGGGCAATTACACACCATTCATGCCCAAAATAATGCAATACATTCCTTTGGTTTTTTCTATTTTATCTATTGGAGTGCTTTGTTTTTATTTTTTTGATAAGCTACCAGAATCCTCTTTAATAATTTTGTTATTTGTTGGTTTAGCAATTACAGGTATGTATACCAGGAAAATAACTAGGTTAGGTACTAATGCATCAAAAGTTCAGAATACCTTTGAACAATACAACCAGTTACTTACCATCATAGAAAACACAGATTTTAAATCTTCATTACTACAAGAAAAGAAGCAACAAATTATATCAGAAAGTATAAAAACTTCTAAAGTTTTGCATGAGTTTTCACGTCATTTAGGAGCACTAGACCAGAATAATAATGTTGTGTATTTAATATTTGGGAATGGACTTTTTCTAAGAGGATTAGCAACCTGCTGTAAAATAGAAAAATGGATAGCTTTGCATGGAAAAGCTGTAGAAAAATGGTTTCAAGTAATAGCTTTTTTTGATGCTTATAACAGTCTGGGGAATTTTGCTTTTAATCATCCAAAATATACGTATCCTATTATAAAACAAAATAGTAATACAATTCTTAATGCAAAAGAGGCTGGGCACCCACTGCTAAATCCTGAGAGTACTATTTTAAATGACATAGACATACAAAAAGAACAGTTTTTTATTATTACAGGAGCTAATATGGCAGGGAAAAGTACGTTCTTAAGAACAGTATCCTTGCAAATAGTAATGGCAAATTTAGGATTACCTGTTTATGCCAAAGAAGTATATTATTCTCCTATTAAACTAATTACGAGTATGCGAACTACAGACTCGCTTACCGATGATGAATCTTACTTCTTTTCAGAATTAAAAAGACTAAAGTTTATTGTGGATCAAATACAGCTGGATCGTTATTTTATTGTTTTAGATGAAATTTTAAAAGGAACCAATAGTACAGATAAAGCAATTGGCTCTAGAAAGTTTATACAAAAATTAATTCGTTCGCAGTCTACAGGTATAATAGCAACGCATGATTTAAGTTTATGTGAAGTGTCAAAAGAACTCTCACAAGTAAAAAACTATTATTTTGATGCAGAGATTATAGATAATGAATTACATTTTGATTATAAATTTAAAGAAGGTATTTGTAAGAATATGAATGCATCATTTCTACTTAAAAAGATGCAAATTATAGATTAATTGTTAATTTTATTAACAAGTATGATGCTCTACAAACCTATTATTTAATAGGCTCTCATCGTTTAAAAGCATAGTTTAATCTGTTCTTATCTTTATTTATTTTCCATTCATCTATAGTAAATTGCATTTTACCGTTAGTTCGTTACTATATTAAATAAAAAAAAGAAATTTGTAGTATAAATCTTATTAATATGTTAAATGTATTATTTATTGAAGACGATGCTATTGAAACAATGAAACTTAATAGAACAGTTTCTAAGTTACAATTAAAGCACAAAATTACGGAAGCTAAAAATGGAGAAGAGGGACTTGAGTTTTTAAGGTCTGATGAGGTCTTGCCAGATATTATTCTTTTAGACTTAAATATGCCTAAAATGAGCGGCATAGAATTCTTAGAAATACTAAAGGCAGATTCTGTTTTAAAATATCTTCCTACAATTGTTCTTACAACATCTGAAAATAGAGCAGATTTGCTAGAATGTTACCGTATTGGTATTGCAGGTTATGTTATAAAGCCTTTAAAATATGAGGATTACGAAAAGAAATTAGAAAGTGTTTTTACGTATTGGCAAAATAATGAGCTAGTTAAAGCCTAACAAAATATTAAGTTTCACAACATTATTTTTACAAAAAGAAGTATAATTCCTACATTTATTCAAGAAATTTTATATATTTTTTAGAATGAAAGGAATTGTTTTTACTGAATTTTTAGAAATGGTGGAGTTAGAATTTGGCTTAGAAGTCGTTGATTCCATTATTGAAAATTCAAATTTACCTTCAGAAGGTATCTATACATCTATAGGTACGTATGATTTTAATGAGATGCTAAGTTTAATCACAAATCTTAGCGCAGAGGTTAAAGCCCCCGTAGATGATTTAATCTATGCCTTTGGCCTTTTCTTATTTAATAGTTTAGTAACAGCACATCCAGAGGTTGTAGAAAATTATAAATCTCCTTTAGGTCTTATTTATGCTATAGAAGACCATATTCATGTGCATGTAAAAAAACTTTATCCAGAGGCACAACTACCAACATTTAAAATAGTAGAAACTACCCAGAATTCTATGTCTTTAATATATTGCTCATCAAGAGGTTTATATAGATTAGCGCATGGTTTAATAGAAAAAACTTTTGAGTATTTTAATGCTACAGCAATAGTAAAGTACACACTTATAAAAGAGGACGGTACCGAAGTTAAATTTGATATTGTACAAAATGGATAGTAAGGAAGTTATTTTACTTAAAAAGGCGCTAGAGCGTCAAAAGAAGGCTAGACAACAAGCTGAAAGAATTTTAGAGGAAAAGTCTAAAGAATTGTATGATGCTAGTTTACATTTAAAACAAACTAATAAAGTACTAGAAAATCTTTTAGATCAAAAGACAGCGCAGATAGATAATGTTTTTGTAAACATTATTGACCCCTATCTAATAATGGATTTAAAAGGGAAAATAATAAAAATGAATTCTGCAGCAGAAGAATTTTTAGGATTTTCTAAAGAAGAAAATGTAAAACTTACAGAACTTATTCATCCTGATTATAAAGAGTATTCTAAAGCATCTTTTAAATCTTTATATACAACCGGATTAATTAAAAAATTTAGACCAGGAATAATAACAAAAAATAATGGACTTAAATTTATAGAGGTAAATGGTAGTCTAATAAAAGATAAAAAAGGAAATATAAGTGGGGCACAAGGCGTATTCCGAGATATTACTGCCGAGTTAGAAATGAAAAATCTTTTAAATACACAAAGGCAACGTTTAGATATTATTGTAGAGCATTCTCCGCTAGGTATTTGGTTAACTTCTAAAGATGCTTTGATAAAAGTTAATAGTACTATGCAAAAAATGTTGGGATATACAGAAGAGGAGTTGCATTCTATGAACCCAATGGAAATTACTTCTTTAGAAAGTTTAAATGCATCTAAAGAATACAGAGAAAAACTATTTAAAGGAGAAATAGACGACTTTTCTCTAGTAAAAAAATACTTAAGAAAAGATGGTTCTTCTTTTTCTGCAAAAACAACAGTTAGTGCAGTAAGGAATAATAAAGGAGAGCTAAGGTATGAAGTAGCTTTAATAGAAGACATAACCCATGAAATTGAGCTAGAAGAAGAAAAAAAACAATTAGTAAAAGATTTAGAATCTAGTAATAAAGGATTGCAAGAATATGCGCACATAGTTTCTCATGATTTAAAATCCCCTTTAAGAAGTATTAGTGCACTTACTACTTGGATGTATGAAGATTATAAAGATAAATTAGATGATAATGGTGTATATAATCTAAAAATGATGCAGGATAAGGTAGAGTCTATGGATAAACTTATAGATGGTATTTTAAAATACTCTACCATAAAGAGTGATAATTTAGATAACTCTATTGTTGACGTAAATGAGGTGGTACAAGAGATAAAAGATATAATTTTTATTCCAGATCATGTAACTGTAAAAACAGCAAATAAATTACCAATAATTTATGCAGATCGCACCAAAATTCATCAATTAATACAAAACTTTTTAAGTAATGCAGTAGTACATATAGAACGCGAAAAAGGTTTAGTAGAAGTTGGTTGTGAGGACCGGGGCACACATTGGGAATTTAGTGTAAAAGATAATGGCGTTGGTATTCCTAAAGAATATCACGAAAAAATATTTAAAATATTTCAATCTATAGGAAATAAAGAAAGGTCTACAGGAATAGGACTTTCTATCGTTAAAAAGATAATAGATTTATACGAAGGAAAAGTTTGGTTGCAAAGTGAAATAGGTAAAGGAACCACTTTTTTCTTCACCCTAAAAAAACAAGATGAAAATACAACAAGCAATTAAGGAAGATAATAAAGGGTGGCGTTTTTTAGGTAATAATGATGAATTAACCAAGCCTTTAGTATTAGTTTTTGGAAATAGATTTTTATTAGAAAATAGTCATATTTATGAAGAAATTAAATCACTTTTTCCAGATGGCGAGATTGTATTTGGCTCTACTTCTGGCGAGATTTTAGGAGAAAAAGTAATAGATAATAGTATTTGTTTAACTGCTATAGAATTTGAAAAAAGTACGTTTAGAATAACAAGTGCTAATAGTAAAAATTATAAAGACAATACTGAAAAATTAGGAGTGGAACTATTAAAAACATTACCCCAAGAGGGTCTTAAACACGTTTTTGTAGTATCGGAAGGTAGCACTGTAAACGGTAGCACTTTAATTTTAGGATTAGAAAAATATTTAGGAAAAAATATAAATATTTCTGGCGGACTTTGTGGCGATGATTCTAGGTTTGAAAAAACTTTAGCAGCATATAATAAAAACCCCGAACAAGGGGAGGTTGTTGTAATAGGACTTTATGGAGAAACGCTAGAGGTTAGTTGTGCAAATTATGGAGGCTGGACAGGTTTTGGTCCAGAAAGAATAATTACAAAATCTGTAGATAATATATTGTATGAATTAGATGGGCAACCAGCTCTAGATCTATATAAAAAATATTTAGGTGATAAAGTAAAAGAATTGCCAGAAGCAGCATTACTTTACCCGCTAAGTGTAAAAGCACCAGGAGAGAAAGTAACAATAGTACGCACTATTTTAAACATAAGTGAAAAGGATAATAGTATGATACTGGCAGGAGACGTACCAGTAGGGTCTACAGTGCAATTAATGATGGCAACCGTAGATGATATTGCAGAAGGCGCTTTTAAGGCAGCAAATTTTGCTATGAGAGATAGAAAAACGCAGCCAGAATTGGGACTTTTAGTTAGTTGTGTAGGCAGAAAACTTGTAATGGACCAAAGAACTGAAGAAGAAGTAGAAGAGGTAATAGATGTTATTGGAGAACAAGCAAAAGTAGCTGGTTTTTATTCTTATGGTGAAATGGCACCTTTTGCGGGGCAAGAAAAATGTAAATTGCATAACCAAACCATGACACTAACCCTTATAAGCGAATAATGCACTCTTTACTAAAAAGACAAATAAGAAAATTTTTACCCGATAATTTAGAAGGTACACCAGAAATGGACGAGTTTTTATTGGCCATAAGTAAATCGTATTATAATAATGATGAAAAGTTAGAAATGATACAAAGATCTACTACTATTAGTTCTAAAGAACTTTCTATAGTAAATGCAGAACTAAGAAAAAAAATAGAATCTCAAAAAAATATATTTATTTCTTTGAGTAAAGTAGTAAAAGTAATGGATGATGATTCTATAGATGCTGTAGATTATGAAGAAGAACATATAGATCCATTAAAAATAGCGGCAAGTATAGAAGAGCAGACAGAAAGAATTATTGCCTTAACAGCAGAAAGAAAAGAGTTGTTAAAAGATTTAGAAGAACAAAATGAGTCTTTAAATAATTATGCGCATATGGTTTCTCATGATTTAAAGTCGCCAATAAGAAATATGCATACTTTAATGAGTTGGATATCTGAAGAGGAGAAAGAAAATTTTTCGGAGGAAAGTGAATACAATTGCTCTTTAGTTATACAAAACCTAACCAAAGTAGATAATTTAATAGATGGTATATTAAGGCATGCTACTTTAGAGGCGCATGAAGAAGAGAAAACTAATGTTTCTATAACTCATTTATTAGAAGAAATAAAAAGTACAATATATATACCACAAAATATAGAACTTATAGTAGAGGGAGATTTACCTGTTATTTATAAAGATAAATATAAGGTAGAACAGTTATTTAAAAATTTAATTACAAATGCGGTTACAGCAACAGAAGAGATTAAAGAAGGAAAAATAATAGTAGGGTCCATAGAAAAAAAAGATTATTGGAAGTTTAGTATTAAAGATAACGGAAAAGGAATACCAGAAAAATACCAAGAAAGCATATTTAATATGTTTAAAAAATTGGAAAATAATGCAAATGCAACTGGTATAGGGTTAGCTTTAGTTAAAAAAATAATTAATATCTATGAAGGAGAAGTATGGCTAGAGTCCCAATTAGGAAATGGAACTACTTTTTATTTTACAATAAAAAAATAAGATTATGAGTGAAGAGCAACCAAATTTAAATTATGTAAAAGAATTAGCTGGAGGAGACCAGTCCTTTGAGCAAAAATTTTTAGGAATAATAAAAAGTGAATTCCCAGTAGAAAAACAAACCTATATAGATTGTTTAGCAAAAGAAGATTATAATGCTACAGCAGAAATAGTTCATAAACTAAAACATAAATTTAATATCTTAGGCTTGCAAAAAGGGTATCGTTTAGCAGTTGGTTTTGAAGAACAACTAAAATATGGAAACAGTAAGCTTAAGGATGATTTTTTAAGGATACTAATTACCATAGAAAATTATATTTTAAATATTTAATATGAAATGCATTATTGTAGATGATGAGGCAACCGCTAGAGCAGTGGTCGCTAAATTTTGTGAGGATTCCCCCGAAATATCCGTAGAGGAGGACTTTTCTAATGCAATAGACGCAATAAAGTTCTTAAATAAACAAGAAGTAGATGTTGTTTTTTTAGATATACATATGCCAGGGTTTACGGGTTTTGATTTTGTAGAGACTTTAAAAAACCCTCCCAAAATAGTTTTAATAACATCGGATAAGGATTTAGCACTACAGGCTTATGAGTACGAAGCCATTGTAGATTATTTGGTAAAACCCCTTACTAAAGACCGTTTTATTAAATGTCTTAATAAAGTAAAAACGGCAATACAAAACCAAGCTATTATAGAAAATGCTTCCAGTACTAATAATACTCTAGGTTTAGGAGAGCTATTTATAAATATAGACCATCGCTTAATTAAATTAAAGTTCAATGAGATACTTGTAATACAAGCCTTAGGAGATTATATTAATATAAAAACAGAAAAAAACGAATATAAAGTACACAATACATTAAAGAAAATAAAAGAAAAATTACCTACAGATGTTTTTTTACAAATACACCGTTCCTATATAATAAACTTCACAAAAATTATAGATATAGAAGATAATAGTGTGCTAATAGACAAAAATGTTATTCCTATTAGCAGGTCTAATAAGCCTAAACTTATGCAACATTTAAACCTATTAAAGTAATAAATATTAGTAATTCTATATTACCAATATTTAAATTTCTCTAGGCCTCCTTATATTTTAAAAGCTGTTTTTTAAAGAATACCTCATTGTTTTTCTCTGAGATTATTTACTTTAAAGCTATTTGCTTTTGCAGCTTATTATAGAATAATGGTTGTTTAGTAAAAAGCCACTTTATTTTTAAGCCTACCTCTGTAAATTGAAACCCTGCTGCGGTTGCAGAAGCTATATTACTATACTTACCATATACAGAACCGTTAAGTCTTTTAGAAAATTTATGTTGTATGCCCGTTTCTGCTCTAAAAATAACAGTCATTGGGTCTTTTTCTACCTTTTGGTATCCAGAAGCAGCACTAATCATGGCTGTTGTTTTCTCTGAGAACTTTCCTCTAATATCTGCGAATAATTCCACAGCTTGGTAAATAGACGGACTAAAGTATATAGTTGGTACTTGGTTGGCAAAACTTAAGTACTGATAGTTAATACCAACTTTTACAGCAGGTTTTTTAAATAGATTATAATACAAAGAACTAAATAATAAATTTCTCGCATTACTATCTGTTTGTTCTGTGTACATAAGTTGTGTGTACCATCCTAAATTAAAAGTGGTTCCTAAATTATAGGTTAAGCCATAATGGTTCATAACAATTTCCCTTTCAATAAGGTCGGCATTAAAACTTTGTACTTCTCTAGTGTAAATAAAGTCTAAGTTTTGTAAAATAAATGGTTGTGTTTGTAACCTAATATCTAAAACAGGTTGTGAAAAATCTGTATCTGTAGAGATAGATTTATTTATACCAATTATGGCTTTAAGATTAGTTTTTGGAATAAGTTTATACTCCAAGCCAGCCGTCATTACATGAGAAGTAGCTTTGTTTAAATTTATACTATTCTCTGTTGTTCTAAATTGATAGGAGAAGAATGAAGCAAATTTTGTGGATAACAGTAAGTTTGCGGAAGTTTTACTAGAAAAAGCAGTGTTATTACCGTTATCAAAAGTATAGCTTGCATGCTCCTCTACACTGGGAGTGTATTTTAAATCTAATTTTTCAATAAAATTAGAAGCATCTTTTTGTTTTTTATAATAAACTAAGGTTTGCTTAGCCGCTCTATATGCAGATATTATTTTATCAGAAGCAAATAAGGCATTTGCTTTTCCTAAATTTCCATCAAAAGAAGCACTATCATTTTTAAGTATTCTATCATAATTAGTAATACTCTTTTTAAAATTTGCGGTGTACATGCCTAAAGTAGCGTCAAGAGCCATTATCCAATTTCTATTTGGGGTTGCCCTATTAAGACTATCTATTTTTAATCTAGCTTTTTTATATTTCTGGTTCCATATTAAAGCCTGTATATATCTATTATAAGTACGTTCTGTTAACTCTGTATCTTTTAATGGTAATACAGCTTTTTTTGCTTTAGAGGCAATATTTAATGCCTCTTTATCATGTTCTCCAATGTGTTCTGCAAGGGCAATACCATTTAGTGCAACTATAGAATCCTTACTATTAGTTGCATATCTCTTATAGGTTTTTTTTGCTTTTTCTACACTCTTAGTAATTAGGTAAAGATTTGCTAAATTTTTTAAAGCATCTTTATCTTCAGGAAAGTCTTTAAAAATACTTTTTAAGTATGTTTCTCCTTTTGCATATTGTTGGTTATTAACAAATTCATTAGCATACCCTAAACGCATATACTTTTTAGACACTAATGCACTTTGGTTTTTAGGGTCTAGCGCTATAGCTTTATCTACCCATTCTAGAGCTAATTTATATTCCTTAAGATTACTTAAAGTATTTGCATATCCTAAAACGGCACCAAACTTATCAGGAAAGTCGGCAACTAATTTTTTGTATAATGGTTTGGCAGATTCATAATCTTTAGACCATAAATAAGATTCATTGTAATTAATTTCTACTTCAAAATCTCCAGGGTATTCTTTAAGTAAATCTGAAAATAAAGCATTTGCTTTTTTAGGTTCTCCACTTAAACCAACTGCTCTACCATAACATAATCTTGCTGTTTTATTTGTAGGATTATTTTCTAGAATATCTTTAAAAAAAGACTCTGCATTTTCAAAATTTCCGTTTTCAAGAAGTTTAAAGCCTTTACTCATATCTTCTTGAGACCTTATTATAAGGGATATAAATAGAAATAGGAGGATACTATATTTTTGCATTTTTATAAAGTAAGTAATTTATTACATTGTGATAACGAATGTTTTTTTAAAATATGCGATAATTATGTAATAAATTATTTGTGCAAAAATTAATTTTTCAATGTAAATTATTAAAAAACAATATGTTAAGTGTTTTTTTTGTATTTGTTTCAAATATATCGTATAGTATATGTCTTCTTCATGTTACAATTACTTTCTTCGTTTTTTTTGTATTTAATTTATTGTTTATCAGATAATTAAGTTATTTAATAAAATTAAATAAGAAAAAACTTACAATTTTTTAAACAAATTACGTTATCTATTATACTGTAATTAATAGTACAGGCAATAAATCTTAACCTACAAAATAAAAATACCTATGGCAATAGAAATTAAAGAGAATAGCGGAATGTTTGAAATTTTGGGAAATATATCTTCTCAGAATATGACATCTTTAAAAAATTATTTTGAATCTATCATTCCAATATCAGAAAGTATTATTCTCAATATAGAAAAGGTGGGAGGTATAGATAAAAGTGGTGCTTATATGTTAGAAAAGTTATATAAAGGCGCTGTAGAAAAAAATAAGATTATATCTATAATAGGTAGGCAAAACAAGAAAATAGCTTCTATTATGAAAAATACTAAAACGCATTATATTTTAAGCAATGATCGCGTTTAAACTTGTATTAAAAAAAATATCCCCCGAACAATGGTTTATGGGTAGTGTACTTCTAGTAAATGGAGGTAACTACCTGTACAATCTTTTTTTAGGAAGAATTTTAGGCCCAGCAGCATTTGCAGAAGCAGCTCTTTTAGTAACCTTATTACTTGTGTTGTCTTTTATGGGAATGACTTTTCAGTTAGCAACTGCAAAATTTGCAGTTATTTTTGCAGATGAAGAGTGGCAAAATTTTAGAAACAAAATATATAAACAAGCTAGTTACGTAGGTCTTGTTATTGGTTTGCTAATTTTAGTTTTTGCAAAAAAGTTGCAAATCATTTTTAATACAGAGAGTCACTGGATGTTTGTAGTCTTTGCTATAGGTATACCTTGTTACTTTTTTATGAGTGTAAATAGAGGTACTTTTCAAGGGCAATTAAAGTTTAATAAACTATCTATTACTTACCAAACAGAAATGTGGAGTAGGTTATTAATTACTATTGCTTTAATTTATTTAGTGCCTTTGCAGCCAGGAATATTAGTGGCTTTAGGAATATTAATATCGTTTTTGTTTGGTTTATTTCCTTCAGATGTTAAAGGGTTATCCTTTAAGAAAGTTGGCGAAATGTTACCAGAAAACACAAAAAAAGTTTCTCAATTTATTTGGTTAACAGCGTGTTATGAACTAACTCAAATAATAATTAATAATAGTGATGTCCTTTTAGTAAAACATTACTTTAATGCTTTAGATGCTGGTTTGTACGCTTCTTTGGCTTTAATTGGTAGGGTTGTTTATTTTGTAGCTTGGATGTTTGTAATGTTGTTATTACCAACGGTAGTACAAAAACAAAAAGACGGAGAACCAACTGCACCAATTTTATTTAAATATGTTTCCTATATAAGTTTACTATCGGCTTGTATAGTTGTAGTATGTTATCTTTTTCCAGACTTAATTATTACGCTTATGTTTGGAGATGCTTACATATCTGTAGCAGGTTTGTTATGGCAATATGCTTTAGCAACATCACTCTTTGCAATCTCTAACATCTTTGCATATTACTTTTTGTCATTAGATCATTACATACCAGTAATACTTTCTGGTTTGTTAGGAATGTCGCAAGTACTATTAGTTGCGTTTTTTCATGAAAATTTAGAAATGGTAGTACATATGCAAATAATTGCAATGACTATACTTTTAGTAGTACAACTTATATATTTTATCAATAAAAAGAAAATATCTAAAAAAAAGGATAATAGACCCAAGTTATAACCTAAACCTATAAATATGAAATTAGCAATAGTAACAGCCTACCCACCTAGTAAGGTTACTCTAACAGAGTATGGCTACCATTTAGTAAAACATTTTAGATTACAAGATCAGGTAACAGAAATTATCTTAATAACAGATAAAACGAAAGAACTTAAAGATTTAAGTTTTGAAGAAAAAGGTTGCAAAATAACAGTAAAAGAAGCCTGGGATTTTAATAGTTATTCTAATATTTTTAGAATTAATAAAGCAATTTCTGAAACCAAACCAGATGCGGTATTATTTAACTTGCAGTTTTTAAAGTTTGGAGATAAAAAAGTACCTGCGGCATTAGGTTTACTATTACCTTTTATATGTAAAATGCGTGGTATACCAACAATATCTTTACTACATAATATTTTAGAAAAGGTAGATTTAGCAAATGCTGGATTTACGAATAATAAACTATTACAAAGAATATATAATTTTATAGGAACAACGCTAACACGTTTTGTTTTAGCATCAGATATTGTAGCTGTAACTATTAGTAAATATGTTACTACATTAAAGAAAAAGTATGATGCTACAAATATTGCATTAATTCCTCATGGAGCTTTTGAAACTCCTCCGGAACCAGATTATAATTTACCTGAAGGACCAAAACAAGTAATGGCTTTTGGAAAATTTGGAACCTATAAAAAGGTAGAAATATTAATAGAGGCTGTTGAGGAAATTAGAAAAAGAACATCTGAAAATATAGAAATAGTAATTGCAGGAACAGATAGCCCTAATACTCCGGGATATTTAGATAAAATGGCTAAGAAATATGCGCAAGTTTCCCAGCTAAGATTTACAGGATATGTAGCAGAGGAAGATGTTCCTAAAATCTTTGGAGATAGTGCGTTAGTTGTTTTCCCGTATACCTCTACAACAGGTAGTTCAGGTGTATTACACCAAGCTGGTAGTTATGGAAAAGCAGTTTCTTTACCAGATTTAGGAGACCTTAGTATTTTAGTAAAAGAAGAAGGATATAAAGGAGAGTTTTTTGAGCCAGATAGCGTAAATTCTTTAGCAAACGCAATAGAAAGTATATTAACTAATGATGCGTATAGAAGAAGTTTAGGTAAAGCAAATTATAAAGCAGCATGTTCTTTACCAATGTCTGCAATTACAGAAATGTATATAAATCATTTTAACAATATTATTGCTAAGAAAACAGGTTCTCCTGTTTTAGAAAGTAAGTAAAAAATAGAGTTCGTTTAGGTTAGTTGAAAAAGGAAGGTAATTTTAAATTACCTTCCTTTTCTTACTTAAACACTTTTACTAAATAATTAATATTTAACAAAAATATTTACTTTAAAGATAAAGCTTTAAAAGCTGGTTTTTTATTGCCTAAAGAGTCTAAACATCCAAAAAAGTGTTGTTTTTTAGATTTCCAAGGTAAGCTACCTGCAACAGAACTAGGTACATTTTTAAAATCATAAAGTGTCCAGAACATATAAGGAACTTTTTCTTGTTTAAGGATATTTTGCATTTCATTGTAATACTCAAGTTGGCCCTGTTCGTCGGCTCCTCTATAAAAATTCCATAACCCTTTATATGAAGACATACCATATTCTTGTAAAAGTTTTGGTTTAGTAGGTATAACACTTCTTAAGGTATTATAAGCTTCAGTAAACTTACTAGGTTCTCTATAGTAATGAAAAGAAATAAAATCTACATTATTGGCTAGCTCTATTCCGGCCTCAGGAGAAGACCACCCTATAGTAACAGGATGATTTTTGTCCCATTTTTTTATATTCTCAATCATTTGTTCCAACCAACTTAAAACACGTTCTTTTCCGCGAGATTCAAAATCTAAATCGGGTTCATTTTTTATATCCCATGCAAGTAGTGCAGGATGGTCTTTTATGGCATTAACAATTTGTTCTGCATGCCTATGGGTTAAGGTCCAATTAGACACATCATAGTCGCCATAAAAATCAAAAAGAGTAATTAAAACCTCTAAATTAGTTTCTTCTGCTAAATCTAAAACCTTTTTAAGTAGTGCTAGTTTTTTTGGGTTAACTCTATTTTTTCCAAAATCTTCATATTGTATAAAAATTCTTAGCGTATTTAATCCCATACGCTGTATTATTTTAAAATCATTTTTAATAATACTGTCGTTAAATCGCTTCCCAAAAGTATCCCAAGAAGAGTCTTTGGGGTAGTAATTTATTCCTTTTATATTCTCAATCTTTTTTAACTTTCCTTGAATTTTTCGCGGCTCTATTTTAGTAGTGTCTTTTGGTGTGGGTATTTCTTTTAAATGCCTTATACGCCAAAAGCCGTCTTCTAAAAGCATCATTACTTGGTAGCTCGTAGTGTCTTTTTCTTTAAAGAGGAGCTTTTCTCCTTCATAGGTTTCCTGGTATTCTTCTACATTATAATCTTTAAAAACTACCATGGTGCCATCTGCAGTATAAAAATCTAAAGAACCATTGTGGTTTAAAGTTGTGCGTTTGTACCAGTTTTTGTTTTTTAAATTTAAATCTATATTATCATATAAACGAACTCTAGCACTGTCTGTATAAAAATCTTCAATACCATAACGATCATTTTTTTTGTAGGCTATATTACGTACATGCCAAGCGTTCATGTAGTCATTGGTAATTTCTCCCAATGCTTGTTCTTCCATTTGTCTTCCTGGGTTTTCTATGCTAGACCACACTAAACTTGGTTTATACACATCATCCATAGGTACTTCTAAATGTAACATAGAAGTTTTGTCTGCTCCAGTATTCATAAATGCCCACGCAGCACCTATTCCAGATATGATAAGGCCATTTATAGCTAGGAAGGTAGTTATAAGAACAATTCTGTATAATGTTTTATTTAGTTGTATTGCCATGTATATTCTTTGTAAACTCTTTAATAATACCTGCAGCTTTTAACTTTAATATATATTCCCCATCGGCAAGAAAATACTCGCCTAAGAATATATTACAAACTCCGTCTTTGGTAGTTGTTTTTTTAGATTCAATGAATTTCCCATTCGTATCATAAATATCTAATTGTAATAGTAGTCCGTCGGGAATAAGCTGTTTCATAAAACTCTCAAACGGACCAATATCTATATTTCTATTTCCTTTTGAAAAATGAACAGGATAGTCTTTAATAGCGGCTTTAAAGCTGAATTCTGTAACATTACTTTCTGCAGCACCTGTTATAAAGGCTTGTATTTCCCATTTAGAGGCTTTGTCTGGGTGTAAGGTTTTGGCTTCTGCAATACCATTTAATGTGGTTCCAATAGTATATAAATACGCATCTTTTTCATTTTTAATAATAAAAGTTACAAGTGTACCATTAGTTACTATGTTTCCAAATTCATCTTTGATAATATCGGATGTAAATGTGATTATTTGATTACCATCTGCAAAATTATGAGCGCTAGAACTACTAATAGAAAAATTTACAGCATTAGAAGGATAAACAATAGTAGCAAGCTCTTTAGAGGTAGTTCCGTTGCATTCTGAGGTTACCAATATTCTGCCAGATTTTAGTGTAGCAGCTACATTGTACCAAGCAACAAAATTTTTTGTAGCAATTTTTAATTCCTCTATATTTTCTAAAAATTGATGTTTAACAGTTACTTCTGTGCCATTGTCTAAAGGATTGTCATAAGCATCTGTTGGAGATATAGTTAACATAGAAAAATCATTGTAACCAGCAGTTACACTACGTGGGCCAAAGTATGATTCTACATACGTGGCTTTAGGAGCATTAGTGGTAATAGTATGTTTGCCATTTAGTACTGTTTTACCATGTAATAATAGTTTCCAACGAAAAGGACCAGCTATTCTTGTAAAGTTTGTTGGAATATTAAAATTGATTTGTTCAGAATCCTTTATCTCTGGATGCAGTAAAACATTCCCGTAGGCATTTTTAATTTGTAGTTTGTATGCATTAGCATTATTATCTGTTTTAAATGATAGTGCAATAGGAGTGCCAGCAATAGTATTGTTTAGGGTAGTGGTAAGCGCAATATTTTGGGTGTTAGTAACCTTTGGTTGTTCTTCTTTTTTATCAGAACACCCAAGTAGTAAAAGACTTAAAATTATAAAAACTTTAAAGGGCATACTATTTAGGATTACCTATGTAACTGTTAATTTCAAATTTTAAATATTCATATCCTTTTCCTTTAAAAGGATAGGTCTGTTTTTTGCCATGTGTTAACTCTCTATTAGGGAATATTTTGTCTGCAATAGCTTTGTTTGGAGAACCATTAACAAAGCAGTTTTCTAGACCACTGGTTATTACTTCTAAACTATCTAGATCTAGAGGTTTGTAATTAAAAAATTGTTTTCGTTGTATACGAACCCCTTCTGTGACAAATTTATGATCTACCCAAAGTAGTTTACTATTTGCATCATAATAAGAAATTATTAATTGCGGAATAGTAACTTCTTGCACACCAGAATTAAATAAAACCCCATTAAAACCTTGTTCCGTGTATTCCATGTCTTGTAGGGCTAAATGTTTGTATAAATCTGTATTAGCTGTGTTACCAGCAGATTGCAAATTAAATTTAGTAGGTTGCTCCTCAAAACTAACAGGTGTAAACTCGTCAGGATTAAAAGTTGGTGGTAAGGTATCTTTGGTAGAAGACCATGCTATACCTTCAAAGTTAATTTTAAAGGTTGTTGTTTCCTTAGGCATTAACTTATGTTTAATTTGATGTTTGGCATTATAATTAGCTAACTCTTTGTTATTGTCATTGTAGAGTGTTGCTTTAATAACAATATCTGCTGGGGTATTATCCACGTTTTGTAACTCGCCAATAATACTATATTGACCTTTGTATTTTACAAGTTTGGCCGATAGTATTTCTAAAACAGGTTGCTTTAAAACATCTTCATGGTAAGTTTCTTGCGTAGTAATTTTTCTTCTACCATGATTATAATAAGTGGTGCCGTTTGCAGTAAAAAGTTGGTCTGGAGGTATATCATTATCTACTTTTAAAGTTTTTATATACCATTTGTTTTTCCTCTTTATTAGTTCATGAAAGTCGTTGTTAAATACATTTTCTAAAGGGGTAATCCATCTTGTAGCTACTTTTGCTTTTGCGCTATTTTTGGTTTCATCATAAATTTCTATGCCCAAAGAATCTAGTTTAGCGTAAGAACTTAAAATACCATCGGTAACGGAAACCTCTAACATATACTGGGCAATATCAATATTTTCTTCTGGGTCTATGTAGGAATGTGCTCTAGAAAACTCTTTAAAATCTAAAGCATCATAATAAGATTCTACAACATTGTTTGGGGATAATTGCGTAACGTTTTTTATATAAAATATATACATGCCGTACCCAATACATATTAGTACAAGTAAGGCCCACCAGTGCGAAAATGTTAAAAGTCTAGACGGGAATTTATTATAAGGGAGCTCTAGTTTCATAAAAGAATGTTCTTCTAATTTTCTAGACTTTAATAAACGCACCCATATCATTTGGATATTAACAAATATGGCTATTAGTACAGTTGATAGAGGAATTATTCCCCACATAATTTTCATTATGGTTGGTACATCTTGTTTGGGCATAATTTGCGGTATGGGAGCCACATTTAGTTTCTCCCAAACCATAATTCCATTTTCTAATTGTTGCAGGCGTTGCCAACCGCAATAATATAGAATGGGGTCATAGAATTTATCATTAGAGAAAATATATTTTAGATTATATTTTTCTGGTACGGTTAAAAATTGCTGTAAGGAACCTATACCTTCTACACCTCTAAATTTAGAATTTTCTATCCGTTCAATAGCTCTAGTTGTTAGTTCGGGTAACCTTCGAGCGGAATGATAATTTCCATCTACAGTCATGGCTTTAGTTTGTGCAGATAACCAAGCCATTTGGTCGCCAAAACCTAGCGGTAAATATCGCCAAGAATCATGGGAGTCTGCCCCTAAAAAGTTTACAATGGGTAGCATTTTAATTTTGGCGGGTTGAGACGGTCTAAAGTACCCTAATGTCATGGTAAAAAGTACCATGAATAACATTCCGCCAGCTATTAATCCGCCAAGAACTCTATGGTAAACACCTCCAAATTTTTCTTGGACTAATGTTTTTAAATCCCCTTCTACCATGCGGTATGCAAACTCTGCAAATATGGGGAGCGCCATAATGGTAGCCCACAGTGTAAATCTATCTAGTGTAAGAATATTAAAGGCCATTTCGCCCAACATTAAACGTGGAATAGGAGTAGTACCTCCAGTTCCTAAAATGGTTAATAATGTAAAAGACAATCCAAAGAAAAGATACCTTTTACTAAAATACCTATAGAAGAAATAGGGTAAAATAAATAGAAAAACACCCCATGGTATTAAGAAGAAAACTAATCCTGAAGAAGTTATTTCTAAGAAGTTATCTCTTGAGCCATGCGGAATAGCAACTTGGGTAATTGGATTTCTTTTAGAGTTGTACCAATAAGGGAAAATACAGAATACAAGTAAAAATATGGCGGTACCACCAAACTTAGCTATACGCCAAAAGTGTTGTAAAGTAGTGCTCCAGAATACTTTAAAGGAAAGTTTTTTATAAGAATTAACCTTTTCTCTGGCGGCATCCATTACGGTCATTCCCATTAATGGAGCAATAAAAAATACCATACCAAAAAGCGGTGTTACATGATGTGATGTAACTGTCACGGCGAGCATAGTTGCAGACGTAATAAAATAACGTGTTTTACCAGTTTTGATATATAAATATATTTCTGTCATGGAATGCAACAAAATAGAAAGTGCGGATACGCTAGGTAATTGTCCAAAAATATGTAAGGTTTCAACAAACGTAGAGGAGAAAACAGCCATAACAGCACCGTAGCCAGCAATTCTTCTACTACCCGTCATTAATAAGGTGTACCTGTAGGCTCCTGTAATGAATAATACAATAGCAATTAATGCTACGGTATACATTCCAAATTTTAAGCCACCAATATAAGAGAGTATTCCAATGAGTTGATGTACTAATGGGGGGTAAGATTGTACCGTAAAACCAGTATACCACCTATATTCCCACGGGTCAAACCAACTATCTGCATAATGGTCTGCAAAGAAAAGATGTATTAATGCATCATAGGTATACTCTAAAGTGAAGAAAATAGCAGAACCATGAAAGGCAAGCCCAACTATAAGGGCTAAAATTAAGAGAGTGTTTGTTTTTTTCTTCAAAAGCTATTAAAAATCCAATTCTGTATAAAGATATAAATAAATTTATGAGATGTGCATTACAATAAAAGATGAATAACTTGCGTTTTATGAAAGAAATTACTTACAAATTGAGTATATTACTCTATATTTTAGAGAATTAGAAATTTTTTTTAAGAGTGAGTCTCTTTTGTAAAGTACAATTTTTTTTAAAAACCCAAACTTAATAAACAAGAACCTTAAAAAGGATCATGTTATAAACTTAAAAATGTATTTATGAAAATCCTCGCTATTGATGACCAACAACTAATACTATTATCTCTGGAGAAGAGACTAGTAGAGTTAGGGTATGATATTAAAACAGCCAATTGTGGTAATGATGGTAAATTTTTATTTGAATCTTTTAAGCCAGACTTAGTAATAGTAGATATTAATATGCCAGATATGTCTGGATTAGAAGTGGTTAAACACATTAGAGTAGAAAAAAAATCTGATACTCCAATAATGGTTATGTCTGGTAATACAGATGAGAATGTAATTATGGATGGTTTTGATCTAGGAATAGATGATTATATGAAAAAACCAGTGAGTTTAAATGAAGTTGCAGCTCGTGTTAAGCGTATTTTGGGAGATAACAAAACTTCTGTTAAAAACACTGAAGAAACTTCTTCTAGAATGTTGCAAGAATATTGTGTTGGTGTTGTTATACCATGTTATAACGAAGAAGAACGTTTGTCTGGAGTGGAGTTTAGAGATTTTGCGCACCGTAATTTAGGATACCATTTATGTTTTGTAAATGATGGTAGTACAGATAAAACCTTAGAGGTTTTACAAGAGCTTAGAAAAGGAAATGAAGATACGATTAGTATTTATGATTGCGAGAAAAATGGGGGTAAAGCCGAAGCCGTTAGGCAAGGGGTATTACACTTAGCAAAAGACGAGCAATTAGATTATATAGGATATTTAGATGCAGATTTGTCTACAGACTTTAGAGACTTTGATGATTTAGTAAAAACCCTTCAGAACTCTGACTTTAAAATTGTTAGCGGCTCTAGAATGAGTAGGATGGGAGCAAATATTACAAAAGAATCTGCAAGAAAGATTATTAGTATGACTATAAATCTTATTATAAGAACTATACTAGGAATGCCATTTAATGATACCCAATGTGGTGCTAAAATAATGGACAAAGACATTGTAGAGAATATGTTTTCTAAAAAGTTTATTACAAGATGGCTTTTTGATGTGGAAATATTTATGCGTATGCGTAAACATTATGGAAAGAAAAATGTGCAAAGTTTAATATGTGAGCAACCCTTAAAAAGATGGGTGCATGCAGATGGTTCCAAACTATCTATGAAAGATTCTGTAAAAATTGTGGGGCAATTAGCTAAAATTGCTTTTCATTACAATACCTGACAGCGAGGTAATTAGTTGGTTTTGTAAAGTGCACTATGTCCATGACTATAAGTGCACTTTTCTTTAACTATGGAGAATAAGTGTTGAGAGGTAGTAAACGGTCATTCGTCTAAAATTTATAATTAGCTTTTTAATAGTTGACTACTTTTGGAGTAACCAAAAACCCAAATTATGAAAGCTAAGAAAAAAAAGAAATACACTGGTTTTATTTTAACGAATAAAGCAAAAAAAATTTACGAAATATGTGACATAAAATTTTCAGATAAGGCAATTATCTTGAGTACATTATAAATAAAAATAATTAGGTAGTTTCCCCAAGTATTACCAAAAAGACCAGTTTTAGACAAAACTGGTCTTTTTTTATGTTTGCTTTACTTGTATATGATAAAATGCATTAGCCTGTTTTTTTAGGAGTTCTTTTGCTTTTTCTTTTTTAAATGCATAGACCTCTTTTTCTTCCTTTATTTCGGAATATATTTTATTATTTAAGTATACATCTGTTTCTAATAACTCTTCTCTCTGCTGTATTTTTTGGTTTATCCAGGTTTTTATGGAGCTTTCTTGTTCTTCTAATTTCCAATCATATTCTCCTTTTGGAGACAGTAATTTGGCAATTATAGGAGAGGTTTCAATTGCCAAGAAAAGCAAAAAGATAAAAAAAGAAGGGAGCCATGGCAGTTTTTTCAAAGCATTGATTCTGGCCATTAACCCATCAAAACCATCAATAATTGGTTGAGATGTATTTATAGCATTATTATAATCTTCTTTTAGCTTTGAAATTTGCTTTTCAATAACAGTAGTTTTTTGATTATTGGTTTCTTTTAAAGCTTGTAATTCTATTAAGGAAGCATCGTGCTTTTCTCTTTTTTCTTCGTAAACGGGACCTTTGCCCAAAAGTTTAGTCCCAGCAGTACCTTCTGCTTCCAAAATGTAAATATCATATAAAGTATTGGTTTCCTTTTCTTTTAAGAGAATCTCATTCTTTAATTGAATAATGTTATTTTTTAATGCAGATATCTCAGGAGTATACTGCTGTAAAATTTGTTGCTTATTGGCTAGAGAAAGATTATTCTTTTGTTCTAATAAAACTTGATTAATTTCTTTCTCGAATATTTTTATTTCTAATGGTTTAGATATTACAATGGCAATAATAATTGCTATAATTATTCTAGGTAATGCTTGTAAAAATTCTTTTTTAAAAGAGTCTCTTTTCTTAATTGTAGAGACAATAAAACGGTCTAGATTAAAAATTAAAAGACCCCATAGAAGTCCAAATAATATAGAAATATAAATAGTGTTAAATACATTGTATAGTGCATAGGAACAGGCAATAAATGCCATTAGTGCTGTAAAAAATACTGTTGCGCCTATACCTACATATTTATTTTGCTCTCCATTAGAGCAGTTTTTTAAGATAGCAGAGTCTGCCCCAGAACAGAGGATAAAAAATTGCTGTAACATAATTTGATTGATTGATGAATTACATAGGACGCCAATTGAGAAAATTAGTTACATTTTTTTAATTTTTTCTTGCGTTAGGGATTGAAGTGGCATCCTTTCTTTTTTAAGTTTTTCTCTTAAGAAAGAAAGATATAACGGAAAGCCCGCCCTTTAGGAACGCCACAATAATTGCTCTTTTTTTATTTAGATAGCTCTGTAAAGTATTTATAAAAATATGGTATTGTTTCTATACCTTTTAGATAGTTCCACACGCCAAAATGCTCGTTTGGGGAATGTATAGCATCACTATTTAGACCAAAGCCCATAAGTATTGTTTTACTGTTTAATTCTTTTTCAAAAAGGGCTACAATAGGAATACTACCACCACTGCGTTGCGGAATTGGTTTTTTTCCAAAAGTAGCTTCATAGGCTTTAGAGGCGGCACTATAACCAATAGTATTAATTGGAGTAACATAGCCTTGACCACCATGGTGTGGTGTTACTTTTACCGTTACAGCTTTGGGCGCAATTTTTTCGAAATGGGTTTTAAATAGTTGGGTAATTTTTTCCCAATCTTGGTTAGGAACTAATCGCATGGAGATTTTTGCATAGGCTTTACTGGCAATTACGGTTTTAGCACCTTCGCCAATATAACCACCCCAAATTCCATTTACGTCTAAGGTGGGTCTTATAGAGTTTCTTTCATTAGTACTGTATCCTTTCTCGCCATATACCGCATTAATGTCTAACGTTTTTTTGTAGTTTTCTAAGCTAAAAGGAGCTTTTGCCATTTCGGCTCGTTCTTCTTTAGATAGCTCCTCTACTTTATCATAAAAACCAGGAATGGTAACACGATTATTTTCATCATGCAAAGAAGCAATCATCTTGTTTAAAATATTTATTGGGTTAGCAACAGCGCCACCATATAAACCAGAATGTAAATCTCTATTTGGACCAGTAACTTCTACTTCTACATAACTAAGGCCACGTAATCCTGTGGTAATTGAAGGCACATCATTAGCAATCATTCCAGTATCAGAAATTAGAATAATATCATTTTTTAGTTTTTCTTTATTCTCCGCTACAAATATCCCTAGGTTGTTACTGCCAACTTCCTCTTCTCCTTCAATCATAAATTTTACATTACAAGGCAGTTGATTGGTTTTTACCATAAATTCTAGAGCTTTAACATGCATATACATTTGCCCTTTATCATCACAAGCACCACGAGCAAAAATAGCACCATCGGGGTGTTTGTCTGTTTTTTTAATTATAGGTTTATATGGCGGAGAATCCCAAAGTTCTATAGGATCTGCTGGTTGTACATCATAATGGCCATACACTAAAACTGTAGGTAGGTTTTTATCTATTATTTTTTCGCCATAAACAATTGGAAAGCCTTTAGTTTCACAAATTTCTGCCAAATTACAACCTGCATTTAATAAGGATTCTTTAATTTTCTGTGCTGCTTTTATAACATCTTTAGAAAAAGCAGGGTCTGCACTAACAGACGGTATTTTTAATAGATCAAAAAGTTCGGATAAGAAACGGTCTTTATTGTTTGATATGTAGCTTTTTATGTCTTTCATTGTGGGCTCTAATTCGTTAGCTTAAAAATACAAAAGAACTTTTTTAAAGATAGATTATTTTAAAATTGATTTTTTACTTTATATTTGCAATCCTTTTGCAGGCGTGGTGGAATTGGTAGACACGCTAGACTTAGGATCTAGTGCCGCGAGGTGTGAGAGTTCGAGTCTCTCCGCCTGTACAAATAAAAAGCCTTTCAAGAAATTGAAAGGCTTTTTTAGTTTAAAAATTCTGTTTTGATTTTCAATTTAATAATATCAATGTTTTTAAATTAATATTCACGGTGTAGGATAAATACATCTAATATATAATAGAAAGTTATTTTTTTAAACACCTCTCAAAAAAGTTCTAGAATTTAAAATAGGAAATTACCTTTTTATTTTTACATACAGGTTAGAGCAGGACATTTATAATATATTTAATTTCTTACTTTATGTGTGCGTATTATTTTGTATATGTGGTAAAAATAAGTATTATATGGTTGCTATTAGAATGACATGGATTACTTTTCTTCAAGCAACTAAAAAAACACTTATTTTTCTTATATTTATAGTTCTATTAATTGGCCTTCCGCAAGTAAATTTAGTAGATTACCCACAATCTACAATTACTAGTAAATTTATTATTTTTTCATATGGTTGCTTAACTATTTTGAGTATTAGTTTACTTCTAATATTACTTAAAAAAAGAGCAATTCATATTTCCAAAATAGATATACTTCTTTTATTTTTTTTAGGGTATATTATTTTAAATAGATATTTGATTCAATCAGATTTTGGCTTTTCAATTAGGTATTTTGAGCTAATAGGTTTAGGAATTCTATATGTAGTGTTAAGAAATCTTTCTTTTAAGGAGTTTACATGGTTATTGGTAGCTGTAATAATTTCAGGTATTATACAAACAAGTTATGGTAACTTACAATTATTAGGGTATTATGCCTCAAATCATTCTGGATTTGCATTAACAGGAAGTTTTTTTAATCCAGGACCCTATGCGGGGTTTTTAACTGCCGTTTGGTGTATAGCTCTTGGCATGTATTTGTTTAAAGAAAAAATAGTTACACATATTCAGATTAAAAACAAAACGAAAATAAATAAGTTTATAACATTTTTTTTTAAATACATTTCTTTTATAGGTATTGTATCTATTGTATTGGTTTTGCCTGCTACACGTTCTAGAGCTGCTTGGTTAGGAGTATTAGCTAGTAGTGTTGTTTTAATAGAATATAGGTATTCTTTTTTCATTAACTTTTTAAAAAATTCTAAAAAAATAAAAAAAATTATTTTTTTAGTAGTATCCATAATTATTACAGGTTCTTTATTGATAGGCGCTTATTATTTTAAAAAAGGTTCTTCAGATGGACGTTTATTTATTTGGAAAGTTGCAACATCTATGATTAAGGAAAATCCTTTTTTTGGTGTTGGTTTTGATCGTTTTAAAGCGCATTACATGAACTATCAGTCGGGTTATTTTGCTCAACAAGGAAAAACTATGGAAACTTTAGTTGCGGATAACACATATTATGGGTTTAATGATTTTTTGCAATTCATGACAGAGAACGGATTTTTTGGAATTGTATTTTTTCTTTTTTTACTATATTTTTTTATTAAAATAAAAGTAAAAAAGGAGCATTATTTTGTTCTTATCATTTTAAATTCTAGTTTGTTAGCTATTGGATGTTTTGCATTTTTTTCATACCCGATGCAAATAATACCAATTAAGCTAATTTTAGTATTAATAATAGCTTTCTTATCTACATTGGATGTTAATAAGTATATCTTTTTAAAAGATTTTAAAGCATTGAAAAGATTTAAAGTAGTAATTTTTAGTATTGGTGTTATTAGTCTTTATCAAACGATTCCATACGTTATTACGTTAGATCAAAATTTTAAAATTTGGAAATCAGCTTTAAATAGTTATCAGTATGGCAATTACGAAAGTGCAATAGAAGAGTATGCAAAAGTATATCCAGAATTAAAAAAAAATGGAGATTTTTTAATGAATTATGGTAAAGCACTTTCCATGAATAATCAAAATACAGAAGCTATAAGAATTTTGGAAGAAGCTAAATTATACTTAAATACAACGATTATTGAAACTGCTTTAGGAGATAGTTATAAGAGAATAAAACAATATGATAAGGCAGAAATGGCTTATAAAACGGCTGCAAATATGATACCCGTTAGGTTTTATCCCATGTATTTGTTAGCGAAATTATATGAAGAAAGTGGCGAAACAGTAAAAGCAATGACTATTGCTAATAAAATACTGAATAAAGATATAAAAATACCTTCAACAGCAATTAAAGAAATCCAAGCAGAAATGAAAATGATTCTACAACGTTCTGAAAAACTTATTAAATAATGCATTCAATACACAAAGTAAATTGTCTAAAAGCATTAATGTTGGTTTTAGGATTAATAGCTTTTTTTGTTTTTACCAATTGTTCAGAGAAAAAACAGAAAGAAACAGAAGTAGATGTTATAGAGAAAAAACAATTTCTACCTGAAAAAAATGAAGTAGATGTTATTGTTCTGGAAAAAGCTGTTTTTAAGAAAGAGATAGTAAGTAATGGTAAGTTAGTTGCACTTCAAAAAAACGATTTAAAATTTGATCTAACTGAAAGCCTTGAAAAATTATATGTTAATAATGGAGATTATGTAAAGAATGGGCAAACATTGGCTTCTTTAAAGAGCTTTACATATGAACAAACATATACTAAAGCTATAATTAATTTAAAGAAGGCAGAATTAGAATTTCAAGATAAACTCATTGGTCGCGGGTATGATACATTTAATAAAGACAGTATTCCTAAGAAAGAGTATACTATGCTAGCTATACGTTCAGGTTATAAAAATGCTTTGCATGAATTAGAAAATGCAAGATTTAATTTAAAAGCAGTAAAATTGGTAGCTCCTTTTAATGGTAAAGTTGCTAATATTAAACGTAAGCAGTTTGAGCAAATAAATGCGGGAGAGACCATTATGACATTAATTAATGATGCCATTTTTGAAGTTGAGTTTTATTTAATAGAATCAGAAATAGGACAAATAGATATCCATACAAAAATACAAATGGTACCTTTTGCTCTTTCTAAAAGCTATGAAGGGAGTATTGTGGCCATAAACCCAGTAGTAGAAAAAGACGGTACTATTTTGGTGAAAGCCAAAGTTAAAAATGACGGTAGTTTACTGGAAGGTATGAACGTAAAAGTACGTATCCAAAAAGACATTCCAAATCAATTTATTGTACCAAAAGAAGCGGTTATTTTAAGACAAAATCAGGAAGTATTATTTACTCTTAAATCTAATAAAACCTATTGGACTTATGTGCAAACTACGAATGAGAATAGTAATGAATACACAGTAATTTCTCACCCAGAGAAGAGTAGTGCTACATTAACGTTAGGAGACACTATTATTGTTTCCGGTAATTTAAATTTAGCACATGATACCGAAGTTTCGATTAAATCTATACAAAGTAATTAATACAAGTTTTAGAAAAAATGACGAATTGTAATTTTCTATGGTAAAATTTTTAATTCATAAGCCTATAGCCGTTTTAATGACCACTTTAGGAATCCTTATTTTGGGTTTGTATGCTTTTGGGTTTATACCTGTCTCTTTAATGCCAGATATTGATATTCCAGAAATAACAGTACAGGTTTCCGTAGATAATATGTCCGCAAGACAATTAGAAGATGTTGTGGTTAAGCAATTACGTAGAAATTTAATGCAAGTAAGCCATTTAAAAGATATAAAAACAGAGACAAGTAGTGAAAAGGCTATATTAAGATTGAGTTTTTATCATGGGACTAAAATAGAATACTCGTTAGTAGAAGTTAATGAAAAAATAGATAGGGCTATGGGAAGCTTCCCAAATTCGATAAAACGCCCAAAAGTTATTAAGGCAAGTGCTACGGATATTCCTGTATTCTATTTAAATATGACTTTAAAGCAGGACTTTGAACAGAGAAAGGAGCTATCTCAAAATCACTTATATCCTGTAACACAGGAATTTGTAGATTTTAATAGGTTTGCTAACCACGTAATTCGTAAACGAATAGACCAGATCGCTGAAGTGGCCATGGTAGATGTTAGTGGTTTGGTGGCTCCAGAGATTTTAATAATGCCAGACTATAATAAACTAAGTGCACTACAAATTAGTTTAGATGAATTAGAAATTTCGATTAAAAAATACGATTTAGAGATAGGGAGTTTATTAATTAAAGACAACCAATATCAATACGATGTAAGGCTAGGATCTTCCTTAAAAAATATTCAGGAAATAGAAAATATTTATATTCATAAAAATAATAGACTTTTTCAACTAAAAGAATTAGCACAAGTAGTAGAGCATCCACAAAATAGAACAGGTTTAGTATTGTCTAACAGCAAAGAAGCTATTACAATGGCAATTATTAAGCAAAGCGATGCTCGGATGGGTAATTTAAAAAAATCATTAAATACTCTTTTAAAGAATTTAGAAAGAGATTACCCTAATATAAACTTTTCTATTAATAGGGATCAGACAAAGCTATTAGACTATGCAATCAATAATTTATTACAAAGTTTAATCTGGGGAATGCTTTTAGCATTTGGTGTTATGTTTTTATTTTTAAAAAATGTAAAATCACCTTTGTTAATTGGTATTACCATTCCTGTGTCTATTATTATCTGTTTGTTATTCTTTCAATTGTTAGATGTCTCTATTAATATAATTTCTCTTTCAGGATTAGTATTAGGTATTGGATTGATGATAGATAATTCTATTATTGTTATAGACAATATTACACAATATAGAGAGCAAGGCCATACCTTATCCAAAGCTTGTGTTTTAGGTACAAATGAGGTTTTAAGACCATTATTTAGTTCAGCGCTTACAACCTGTGCGGTATTTTTGCCATTGATTTTTTTAAGCGGTATTACTGGAGCTTTATTTTATGATCAAACTATAGCTATTACAACGGGGCTCTTTGTGTCCTTATTAGTATCTATTACTTTATTACCAGTTTTATATAGATTATTTCACTTTAAAAGTACCAACAATGTAATATATATAAACCGTTTTCTTTCGAACATAAATACACTAGATTATACCGTTTTGTATGAGAAAGGGTTTAGGTGGGTTATGCGTAAACAAATTGCCTCTTGGAGTATTTGTTTTTTATTGTTAATTACAGCTATAGTTTTGTTTTTGGTACTTCCCAAAACTACAATGCCTAATTTTTCGACTACAGAAACTTTGTTAAAAATAGATTGGAATAATCAAATAAATGTAGATGAGAATAAGCGTAGAGCCTTGGAATTACTAGAATTTGTAGAGAAAAGTGTAAAAAACCATACGGCTCTTGTTGGAACCCAACAATTTTTACTAAATAAAGAAACAAAAGCAAGAACTTCTGAAATTACTATTTATTTACAGTGTAATACTTCTAAAGAATTAACTAAAATTAAAGAGGACATAAGACAATTTCTAAGGGATAAATACCCGACATCTCTTTACAAATACAAAGCTGTAGATAATATTTTTAATTTAATATTTTCTGAGGAAGAGGCATCTTTGGTGGCACGTCTAAGGCATGTAGAGGATTTAGGAAGTTCCCAAAACAAGCAACTTCAAAATATATGGTATCAGGTACAACAAAAACTTAAAAAGTTAGAATTAAAACCTATTGCTTGGCAAGACTATATGACTCTGGTTGCAGATAAAGAAAAACTAATGATTTATGATGTAGAAGCAAGTACGCTATTTAATACATTAAAAAGTGCCTTTAACGAACGAGAAATAGTATCCATTACGGACAATCAGAATTTTGTGCCTATTATTTTAGGAAACACTACAAAAAGTATTAATGCGGTATTAAAAGAAACTACTGTAATGTCCAAAGATAGTGCTGTTTTTCACGTGCAAGATTTTATTAGAGTTGCTACTTCTAAAGACTTAAAAACAATTAGTGGTGGTAAAGAAGGAGAGTATTTTCCTTTAGAATTACAAGTGGAAGACAATAATGTAAAATCCACGATAAGTAGTATAAAAAATATCTTATTAAAGAACAAAAATTATGATGTTAATTTTAGTGGAAGTTTTTTTTCCAATCAAGAATTAATAGAAGAACTAAAAATAATACTATTCATTTCTTTGATTTTGCTCTACTTTATTCTGGCATCTCAATTTGAGTCCTTTTTAATTCCTTTAATAATTTTATTAGAAGTTCCATTAGATTTAGCTGGCGCTTTTTTGTTTCTAAAACTATTTGGCATGAGTATAAATTTAATGTCTATGATAGGTATTGTTGTCATGTGTGGTATTATTATTAATGATTCTATTTTAAAAGTAGATACTATTATTCAATTACAACAAAGAGGTTTCTCATTAATGAAAGCTCTTTTGGTATCAGGGAAACGCCGTTTAAAGCCTATTCTTATGACTAGTTTAACTACCATATTAGCGCTTGTGCCCTTATTATTATCAAATGGGTTAGGGGCAGAGTTACAAGCGCCATTAGCTATCGCGTTAATTGGAGGAATGTTGGTGGGCACGCTAGTAAGTTTGTATTTTATTCCTTTATGCTATTATTATTTATCTAAAAATAAAATCTATGCTAAGAAATAAATTAAACAACCTGTTCGTAATTGAGGCTAGATTTACCCATGTCTTATTTCAAATCACTCTAGTTATATATTTAGCCTTAAGTAATTTTAAAGTCTACTCGCAACACGTAAATGCACCTGTACAAATTAAGGAAAACTTTACGCTTACTAATATTTTAGACTTAGCAGCTAAAAATTCATTAGATGCAGTTAAAGCAAAACAAGAATATAGTGTAGGTTATTGGGAATTTAAATCCTTTAAATCTAGTCTATTACCTAAAGTAAATTTAAGCCTACAACCCTTAACCTATAATAGATCGGTAATACAGCGTTATGATTCGCAGCAGAATATTGATGTATATAGATCTCAGCAAAATTTAAATAGTTTTGCTAATCTTTCTGCAACGCAAAATATACGAGCTACTGGTGCCAGTTTGTTCTTAAATTCTACTCTTAATAGATTAGAAAATTATGGCGATTTAGCTAATGAGAGCTACAATGCTAAACCTTTTAGTATAGGTCTTATACAACCTTTAATGGCTTTTAACGAATTTAAATGGCAACATAAAACAGCTCCTCTTGAATATGAAAAGGCGCAACAAGATTTTATTTACGAGTTGCAAACTATTAACTTAAAGGCTGTTAAGTTATTTTTTAGATGGGCGCTAGCTAATAAAAAATTAGAAATAGCAGAAGAAAACAAAGTTTCTTCTCAAAAATTATTTAAAATGGGGAAACAACGTTATGATATTGGGTCTATAGAAAAAGACGATTTACTTAATTTAGAATTAGACGTATACAATGCTAATACTAACTTAACGCAAAACGAACAAGATTTAGAAAAAACAAAAGCGGAATTGAAACTATTTTTAAGGTATGATTTACCTTCTAAAGCAATACCAGAACTCCCCGAATTAATTTCAGAATTGCAGATAGATATTAACGAAGCTATTAACTATGCCAATACAAATAACCCAGATATTTTAAATTTAAAATTGCGAAAGATAAAAGCGTTAAGAGATTTAGATCAAGTCATAAAAGAAAATCGTTTTGATTTATCCTTAACAGCAAGTTACGGTTTAAATCAACAGGCAAATACATTTAATGCCGTTTACGGAAATTTTTTAGAACAAGAAATGGTTGCTATACAATTAAATATCCCCATTTTAGATTGGGGAGAACGTAAAGGAACTATTAAAACAGCTAAAATAAATAAGGAAGTTGTTGCAATAGAATTGCAGCAAGAAGAGAATAGTTTTAAACAAAATATTACAATAAAGATTAATGCTTTTAACCTTCAAAAAGAATTAGTTTTAGGCGCATTACGTACTAGTGAAATTTCAAGAGAGTCCTATAAAATAACAGAAAAACGCTTTTTATCTGGTCAAGTAGATTTGTTGAATCTAAGTAGCTCTAGACAAGCATGGCAATTAGCCACAGAAAATTATATACAAAGTTTACAAAATTATTGGGCACTCTATTATGAAGTGCAACAATTAACATTATACAATTTTAGAAGTAAACATCATTTAAAACAAGATTTTAATGTCATTTTAAGCAATTAACATAATAACAAATACAACTATTATGACATATTCTGAAAGAAAAGAAAAGGAAAAGCACTTATTGTATTTAATTGAGCATAAAATGCTGTATTCACTAGAAAAAGTGGCTGTAGATTATGACTGTAGTATAAAAACTATAAGAAGAATGATTGGTAGTTTACGAGAAGAGGGTTATGATATTTATTTCTGCAGAAAAACCTATAATTATTATTTAAAAAGTATCTAATAGACAAAATTTGTCCATGAAAGATCTTAATTTTGTAGGAATTAGATTTAACATTTGAGTTTAATAACCTCTTTTTTAGAATTTTAAAATTAATAGTTATTAAGTATTCTTTTATTTTAGAAGATAAATTATTTTCCCTCTAAAGATATATTTTATAGGGGAAGAGAGGTAAAATTATAAAAATCTCTTTTGTTTTACAGATAGCTCTTTTTCACTATTTTTTTAGTTATAAGCTAAGGTTTAGTAAAGTTTGTTATATATGGTAAATATTGTTAAATATTCTTTTTTTAGAAAAATTTATAAAAGAATACTACTAGTACTTTTAGTTTTTAGTATTACTATTTTTTTAAAGTTACTAATTTTCGATATTTATAAAATACCAAGCTCATCCATGAATAATACATTATATCCAGGTGATGTTATTATGGTTAATAAGCTAAAGTATGGACCAAAATTACCACGTTCTCCTTTTGAAATACCATTGGTTAATATAGCTTTTTACTTAAATAATAAAACTAGAGCAACTATGAATACCCAGTGGTGGAGTTATAAAAGATTGCCAGGGACTACAACTGTGAAAAATGGGGATGTTTTTGTTTTTACTATGTTTAAAAAAAATATGATAATAGTAAAGCGTTGTATGGGTGTAGCGGGAGATACTTTAAAAATAGAAAAGGGAGAAGTTTATGTAAACAATAAAATTTTAAGACCTTCTAAATTGATACTTAATAACTATAAATTTAAAATTAAGGATAAAAAAAAATGGGATGATGCATTAGACTCTATAGGGTTAGATATAACCATTAATAAAATTCAAGATAATTATTTTGGGGCTGCACTATCGCATGAAGAAAAAAAACGACTTCAAAAATTAAGCATTGTGAGTGATTTAATTAAATATAAAGACTCTTTAACTCTTGAGAGTTCTGTATACCCAAAATCTCAATACAACCAATGGAATTTGGATGATTATGGTCCCTATATTGTTCCAAAAAAAGGAATGGAAATAAAAATGACTCCCGAAAATTATGCTCTGTATAGTAAGGCTATTAATTCACATGAAGATGTAGAAATAAAAAAAAATAAAGACGATTATTATTTAAATGAAAAAAGGATAACACACTATACTTTTAAACAAGACTATTATTTTATGATGGGAGATAACAGAAAAGGCTCTCTTGACTCTAGGCGCTGGGGGGTTGTGCCAGAATGTAGAATTATTGGTAAAGTACAGTGCGTATTATTTTCTTATTATCAGAATAAATTTAGATGGAATCGTTTGTTTAAAAGTGTAAACTAATGAGATTATAAAATAATAGATGAAATATAACCTGTCCTCCTTTTCTATTATTATAATTTTTGCCAGCCTATCTATAGTTGGTGTAAGTTTAACACCTTTACTAGGTCTACAGTTAACACCTACAAAAAAAACAACATCTTTATACGTAAATTATAATTGGCAAAATACTTCTTCTAAAGTTATAGAACAAGAAGTAACTTCTAAATTAGAAGGTGTTTTTAACACCATAAAAGGGATTAAAAAAATAAGTTCAGAATCTAATAAGGGAAGTGGATCTATTACAATAGATTTTAAAAAAAACACAGATATGGATGTGGCGCGTTTTGAAATAGCAAACCTAATCCGTCAAAGTTATACAGAACTTCCAGAGGGCGTTAGCTATCCAAAACTATCATCGAGCGGTGAAAACGAAAACAACCCTCCTTTACTATCGTATAGTATTAATGCAAATGAAACTCCATTTCATATTAAAAAATATGTAGAGAATCATATGATTCCAAAAGTATCCAATATTAAGGGTATTAATAAAATAAATGTATATGGCGCATCTCCTTATGAGTGGGTATTGGAATATGATAACAGAAAACTTAAACAACTCAATATAACTATAGAAGATATTAAAACAGCAATAGATGATTTTTTAAAAATTAGGGCATTAGGAAATGGTATCATAACATCAAAACATAATGCAACCGTACAAGAAATATCCTTAGTCTTAAAACATAAACTAGAAGATGAGAATATTGTTTGGGATAAAATCCCTATAAAAAAAATAAATAACAGAATTATTTATTTAGAGAATTTAGCTAAATCAAGGTATAAGGAAGGGGTTATAAATAATTATTATAGAGTTAACAGTTTAAATACGGTGAATTTAGTTGTATATGCAGAAAAAGGAGTTAATACTATTGCATTGGCAAAGAAGATTAAAAATCTTTTAAAAGTTTTAAAAAAGGACTTACCTAATGGATATTCTTTAAAACTAACGAAAGATTCTACGGAATATATTGTACAAGAATTGCAGAAAATAAAATTACGAACCCTGTTTTCTTTTGTCATTTTATTAGTACTAATTATTTTAATAAATAGAAGTTTTAAGTATTTATTGGTATTGTTTTTAAGTATTGTAACAAATTTGCTCATAGCTATTATTTTTTATTATCTACTTAAAGTAGAGCTTCAATTATATTCATTTGCTGGTATTACTATTTCATTTGGAATAATAATAGATAATAGTATTATTATGATAGACCATATAAGAAACAAGGGTAATAAAAAAGTTTTCTTAGCTATTTTAGCGGCTACTTTAACAACCATTGGAGCTTTAATGATGGTTTTTTTATTAGAAGAAAATCAACGAAATGATTTATGGGATTTTACTTTAGTTATTTCCATTAATATAGGGGTGTCTTTATTAATATCTCTGTATTACGTACCTGCTTTATTGAGGGAAATAAATTTAAAACAAAAACCTATTAAATTTTCTAGGAAGCGAAAACGAAGCATTTCTAAATTTACCAGAGTATATTTTAATATTATAGTTTGGATGCGTAAGCCGCAATTTAAGTGGTTTTTTATTGTATTATTTATTCTTGGGTTTGGGTTGCCGTTACATTTATTACCTAAGGACGTAGAAGGAGAAAGTAATTGGGTAAGTATATATAATAGTACCCTAGGTAATGTATGGTTCAATACTGAAATACGTCCTGCATTAGAAAAATATTTGGGAGGGTCTTTACGATTATTTACGGAGGATGTATTTGAGAATTCTTATTACAGTGAACCAGAACGAACAACGCTTAATGTAACAGGAACTATGCCTGATGGTTGTACTATAGGACAGCTTAATACAGCTATTCAGAAAATGGAAAAATATATAGGGCGTTTTGATGAAGTGGAGTTATATGAGACTAGTATTAGTAGTTATAAAAATTCTAATATTTCTATCTATTTTAAAGATGAATATGAGTTTGGTGGTTTTCCTTTTAAATTGAAAAATTTATTAGAATCTAAAGCTATTAGTTTAGGAGGTTTAGATTGGTCTGTAAGTGGAGTGGGAAGAGGTTTTTCTAATGCTTTAGCAACAGGATTTAAAAGTAATAGAATAGAATTAGAAGGGTATAACTACGACAATTTATACAGCTATGCTGAACTTTTAAAGAAACAGCTGTTAGTGAACTCTTCTGATAGAATTAAAGATGTTGAAATTACTAGTGATGGTTGGGGAAGTAATACATTAGAAGAGTATTATTTAGATTTTAATTTAGAAAAACTAGCTATAGCAAATACCTCACAGTTGCACTTGTATAGTTATTTAAAAAATCAAGTGTACTCAGGAACATTAACGTCTATTATTCAAAATAATGAATTACAACAAGTTAAATTGGTATCAGAGAGTTATCAAAGATTTAATGTCTGGGATTTAAAGAATACCCCTATTTCTATTGAAAATAAGCAATACAAATTAGACCAATTAGCAAGTATTGAAAAAAGGAAAACAGGAAATGTAATACGAAAAATTAATCAACAATATAGATTAACTGTAGCTTATGATTTTCTAGGTTCCCCAACTTTAGCTAAAAAAAATAGAGATTATAATGTTAATGAGTTAAATAGAAAATTACCTATAGGATATAGGGTTTTCGAAAATTCATATAATCGTTGGGATAAAAATAATAAAGAACAATATTATTATTTGCCTTTAATCGTAGGTGTTATTTTCTTTATATGTAGTGTTTTGTTAGAATCGTTAAAACAACCTATCGCTATTATAAGCATGATTCCTATTTCTTTTATCGGTGTATTCTTAACATTCTATTTTTTTGATTTTAATTTTGATCAAGGTGGTTATGCGGCTTTTGTTTTATTATGTGGTATTAGTGTTAATTCAGCATTATATATTATAAATGATTATAATAATTTAAAAAAACAATACCCAAAGAGAAATACTCAATTACTATATTTTAAAGCTTTTAATTACAAAATAATTCCAGTAACATTAACTATAGTATCTACTATAGTTGGTTTAATCCCTTTTGTTTGGAGTGGACAAAATGAAGCCTTTTGGTTTTCATTTGCTGCTGGTTCCATTGGAGGATTGTTGTTTTCTTTACTTGGAATATTTTTTTATCTACCTATTTTTTGTCTAAAAACCAAAATAAATTACTTGAAAAGTTTAGCATAAATTAAGAGTAATTACCATAAGTGCTCTTTTTTTTTGAAAAAGACTTGCTAGTAGTCAAAACTAATTTTTAAAATTCATTTTTCATATAATATTCTTTCTTTTTAATAGCATATATTCCTACAAATTTGTATATTGTATACATCTAAAAAAGTAGAGTATAGTGTGTTATTATATAGCCAATGATGAAAAATTATGAAGTAATAATATATTCTATGTTTATAGCAATAATTAAGAGATAATTTTTTCAAAAAAAGTATAACCTAAATTAAATAATCTGCCAATGAATTAAATTTAAAATAGATAATAAGAGGAGGAAGTTTAGCTTTAATAAATAGGGAGATATTATCCTCATGTTAACATTTTATTAATTATAAATAAAACAAAATATAAATTATGAAAAATATTAAAAAAATAAAATATGCATTGTTTGCAGTAATGGCTGCTTTTGTAATGGTTTTAACGCTTACCACAAATAGCGAAGGTTTTTCATCAGGAGATACAGATTTAGTTGGTCTAGATGCAATAGCTAGTGCAAACGCAGAAGATTGTACAGTTGCTCTTTATTGTGCTCCAGGTAGGCAAATTTGCAAAACTGTACCAAATGGTGGAGTATACCTCGGAATACCATATTGGGATTGTAGATAATTTTTTGAGAGAGAATATTACCCTCTATAAATAGCAAAAGTGAAACGGTTTAGTGATGTATTTTTGTATATGAATATTTAATTTTTTTAAATATTCATTATGGGGTATAATTATATACTAATTGCAAAGGTGTTTCTACAATAATTATTGTAAATGAGCGCCTTTGTTTAATTTAGAAAAAGAACACAAACTTATTTTTTATGAAACTTACAATAATATCTTTTTTTATTTTACTCATTTTTATGTCCTGTAAAAAGGAAAAACAATTAGATTCTTTCGAAGAATTTTTTAATTCTACAGACATTAAAGAATTAGTTGGAAATGAAGTTATACTAAAATCAGATACTCTTTTTTTTTCAAGTATGTATGAAATGTTAAATGCAGAAAACCTTTTAATTATAAGTGACCCTGACCCTGAGTATAATTTAAAAATTGTGAATTTAATAACTGGGCAGGCTCGAGGATTTTGTAAAAGAGGAAGGGGGCCTTACGAAATGAAAGCTCCTATTTCTACTTTTTCTCTTGATTCTAAAAACAGATTGTTATATGTGACGGATAATTTTAATTACTATAGTTTTTCTTTAGATAGCCTAAAAAGAAAAGTTGATGCACCTCTTTCTTATATTGAAATTAAAAATAATGGAGGTAATTTTTTACATTCTACTTATGCCTATGGAGGTTATGTAGTAGGTGGAAGTTTTGAAAATAAGATTAGTACAATGAACATTGAAAATTACAAAATAGAACAAAAATATAATTACCATAATGGTCCCTTAGTAGAGCAAGCCTTTTTTTATAATCATCCAAACAAAAATAAGTGTGTATATTTTCAATCGAAGTCTGCAATAATGGGGTTAGTAGAATATGATAAAGGGGAAGTAGACCTAAATGAAAAATCTTGGTGGAGTACAGAGGAAAAAGAGGTTGTTAGTGAGAAAATAAGAAAAACAGAACCTTCGAAGAATCCTAAAAATGGATTTATTACCAGTGCTGTTTCTTCAAAATATATTTATACACTCTACAGTGGGAAAATTTTGAAAGGCAAGAATTCTGAAGCATTTATGGACTATTTTACATCGAATATGGTTTATGTTTTTGATTGGAAAGGAAACCCAATCAAGAAATATAAACTAGATAGGGAAGTAAGTTCTATTGCAATTGATGATAAAGACGAAATTCTGTATGCAGGATCCTTAGATAGTAAAGATTCTAATATCATTAAATATGCGCTGTGAATTTAAAAAGACTCTAGTACTATTCATGGGAGTATGTTTCATAAGCTTAATTTACTCTTGTAAGAACAATGAAATACGTAGGATTAGTAAAGAGATTAAACCTTGGTTAGGAAAGCAAGTGTATCTTCCTAAACTTTCTAATAAGAGAACTCTTGAAAGGAACCCATTATCTCCTCTTGAAAAAAAGGTTAAAATTATGACGATTATCGATGCAAGCTGTGGAACTTGTATAGAAGAATTTGATAAATGGAAAGATTTTATGAAATCTACCGATACAACCTTAGTTGGGTATGTTTTTTTGCTGTATTCTAATGATGATTTAATGACATTTGAAAGTACAAATGCAAATTACTTACAATTCACGTATCCCTATTTTAATGATAAAAAAAACGAAGTAATAACGAAGAATGGTTTTAACCTTGAACAAAAAAACAATAACACATTTTTATTAAACAAAAAAAACGAGATTATATTGGTTGGAAATCCAATTTACAGTAATTCAGTGTCCAAATTATATTTAAAAGAGATTTCTAAGATTTCTAATGCAGATTAATGTTATAAGGATTTTTTATTACAAATTTGCTATATAGTTGAAGTAGAATATATACTCCTCAACTATTTAGGCCTATTTTTATAAAGCACAAGAAGAACCATTGAAGTTAAACTTTTAAAAAGAATCAATGCAGTAATCGCCATAATACGAGACGTAGAAAAAAGTAAACTAAGCCAACTGTGGCTATGACCCAATCCTTGATTTGAAATGAAACAGCCAACAAAAAAGGCACCTAGTTTATTAAGTAGTCCCTAACGTTAAAAATGGATACTAGTTAGCTGTAAAGAAATATAATAAAGTCGGTATATGGTAGACTACGATAGAAGCGTTTAAGCATTATCATTTTTTGATAAACTGTTAGTGAGTTTTATAGTTTAGTATTTTACTTTTTACATTCTCAACATAAGATCTTCCAATAGTATATCTTATGCCTTCAATCTCAATGCTACTTCCTTCAACAACGTCAATTTTATCTATGGCCACAGTATAAGATCTATGTATTCGTATAAAATCCTGCTCTGGAAGTAAATTAGTGAAATTAGCTAAGGTGCTATGAATTATGTATTTTCCTGCTGAGGTATTAATTTTTAAATAATCTTTTAAACATTCAATAATAAGAATTTCATCTAAGAATATTTTCTTCATTTTTTTCTTATCAATCTTAATAAAAAGATGCCGGCGCACTTTTTTAGAATTTTGTAGGTCATTATTAGATTTATTATCAATTTTTAATCTCCTAGTAATTTTATTTAGCGCATTTAAAAACCTTGGAAATTCAATAGGTTTTACTAGGTAATCTATAACATCTAATTCATAGGTTTGAACAGCAAATTCATGATATGCGGTAGTAACAACTAGTAAAGGTGGGTTTTTAAGGCTTTTAATAAACCCTAATCCATCTAAAACTGGCATGTTTATATCTAAAAAAATAACATCAACGGTATTTTTTTTTAAAAAGTTTAAGGCATCTATAGCATTGTTAAATGTATTTACAAGTTCATAACCTTCTATTTGTTTTAAATAATTTTTTACAACATTTATAGCTAATGGTTCATCATCTATTATTAAACATTTTATACTCATGATACTCTTATTTTAAGTTCTACAAAAAAAGTATTTGTCAACTGTTCTTCTTTGAGAGTTAGTTCGTAGTCGTTTTCATCATAGCCTAGAGCAAGTCGTTTACTTACGTTTTTAAGGCCTATACCTCCAGAATGGCCAATGTGATTTGTTTGGGTAACTTCAGAAGGCATTGGGTTTGAAACTGTAAAGTAGAGAAAGTTTTCTTTAATGACTAATGATATATTGATTTTTACATAACCAATATTTTTATTCACACCATGTTTAAAAGCATTTTCAATAAATGCAAGTAATAAAATGGGGGCAATTTTCTTATCTTTTATATCTCCAGAAATAGACATTTTAACCTCTAATGTATTATCATGTCTTACTTTTTCTAAGTCTAAGTAATTTTGAATGCAAAGAATTTCGTTTTCTAATGTTTGTCGTTTTTTTCTTGTTTCATACAAAAGATAACGCATTAACTCGGATAGTTTTAAAATTATTTTTGACGTTTTGTCAGATTTTTCTATAGCTAGGGAGTGAATGTTGTTGAGGGTATTAAAAAAAAAATGAGGAGAAATTTGAGTTTTTAAAAATAATAATTCTGTTTCAAGATTTGCCTTTTCTAAGTCAGTTACGCGTTTATGTTCTTGTAAAAAGTCGAGAGTAATTTTAATGGCAGTTACAAAGGTAATAACATAAAGTTCCCCAATCATCATGTCTATTGCATAATTTAATGTGAAATTAGTAGTTACAGAAGGTCCTTCTGGCCAAACATTGGTACTTACCAAGAAGTAGGTTAAATTAAATTTTAAAAGTACCATTAAAAATATACTAGCCAATAAAGTAACTATAAATACTAAATATTTTTTTTTGAAAAGTAACTTAGGAATTAGTAGATAAATTGTCATGTAAGACAATATCATATGAATAGGAAATCCAATTAAATTGGTTTTTAAGGAGTATACATAATCATTAAAATAGCTTCCCCATCTTAAAGTATTAAATGAAAAGTAAATCAACCAAAAAATGATATGATAGGTTATTGATACTTTATAATTACGCCCAGAATCAAGCTTTATATTTGGCATAGATGTTTGTTTTTTCTAACGAATCAAACTTAGATTAAATTAGGTGTTTAGCTTTGTTAAGATGTTATCCGTCTAAAATTATTTGTGATTTCGATAAAATTATGAATTTTTATATTATCAAGAATTATTCACTATGAAGCCTTTAATTAAACTTTTTTTTTTAGTAGTATTTTTATTTAGTTGTAAAGATAAAAAGGCGCTAGTTAAAGGTACTAAAACTACTTTAATAACTAAAGTAAACCCTTTTATTGGTACCGGAGGGCATGGTCATACCTATCCAGGTGCTACTATTCCCTTTGGAATGTTACAAGTTAGTCCAGTGAATGGTATAAGTGATTGGGATTGGTGTTCTGGTTATCATTATTCAGATTCTATAGCCATTGGGTTTAGCCATTTAAGTTTAAGTGGAACGGGTATTGGAGATTTGGCTGATATTCTTTTTATGCCAATAAATAGAGAAGTTGATTTATCAATAACCCCAAAATCTAGAGACAGTTTATGCTATAAGTCTAAATACAATCATGAAAATGAAATAGCTACGCCTGGATATTACCAAGTTTTTTTAGAAGATCCTAAAATAAATGTAGAAATAACAACATCAAAAAGAACTGCCTATCATAAATATACTTTTAAAAAAGATGAGAAGCAATCTGTAGTTATTAATTTAGGCTTTGCCATAAATTGGGATAAAGCAACAAAATCTGCTATAACTATTGAAGATGAGCAAACCATTAGTGGGTACAGGTTTAGTGAAGGATGGGCAAAAAATCAGAAAGTATTTTTCGTTGCCAAGTTTTCAAAACCTATATCAAATTCAAAGCTTTATGCAGATGGCATTCTAAGTAATAGTAACATTTCAGAGGGAATAAAAACTGCATCACAGCTATTTTTTGAAACTAACAATGATGAAAAATTATTGGTAAAAGTAGCAGTGTCTTCAGTAAGTGTTGCAAATGCTAAAGACAATTTAGAAACAAATGGTTTTAATTTTGATGTAGTTAAAAAAGAAACAGAAGGTATATGGAATAGTGCTTTAGCTAATATTGTAGTAGAAACACCAGTAGACTCTTTAAAAACGATATTTTATACAGCATTATACCATAGCCAACTGGCTCCAGTAACTTTTAGTGATAAAAATGGACAGTTTAGAAAAGAAAACGATAGCATTATAAAAGCGGATAATTATACCGCTTATTCAACACTATCGCTATGGGATACCTTTAGAGCTGAACATCCTTTACTTACATTAATAGCGCCCAACAAAGTTACCGATATTGTAAAGTCTATGTTGGCGTATTATGAAACAAAAAAAATACTTCCCGTGTGGACGTTATATGGGAATGAAACAAATACCATGACGGGCTATCATTCCATACCAGTAATTGTGGAAGCTTATGTAAAAGGTATTCGTGGTTTTGATGCTGAAAAAGCGTACGAAGCTATGAAAACAACTATGATGCAGGATGAAAGAGGGCTAGTACATTATAAAAAACATGGCTATATTCCTTATAATTTACAAGATGAGTCGGTTACTATAACACTTGAATATGCTTATAATGATTGGTGTGTTGCACAAATGGCAAAGGCATTAGGTAAAAATGAAGACTATAACTTCTTTTTAGAACGCTCTAAAGCATATCAACATTTGTTTGATAAAGAAACAGGTTTTATGCGTGGAAAGTCTGATGATGGAGTATCATGGAATAAACCCTTTGATCCTAAACACTCTAATCATAGAGAACATACAGATTATACAGAAGGTAATGCATGGCAGCACAGTTGGTTTGTGCCGCATAATGTTGAAAATTTCATTAAACTTCACGGAAATTACGAAATCTTTACTAGTAGATTAGAACAGTTATTTAGGGAGAATTCAGAAATTACAGGGGATAATGTATCAGTAGATATATCTGGTTTAATAGGTCAATACGCACATGGTAACGAACCTAGTCATCATATTGCATATTTGTTTAATAAAGCGGGGAAACCATGGCGAACTCAATACTGGGTAAAGCATATTTTAGATACGCAATATAATACCACTCCAAATGGGTTAAGTGGTAATGAAGACTGTGGGCAAATGAGTGCATGGTACGTGTTAAGTTCTATAGGTTTGTATCCTTTAAATCCGGCTTTAGCTGAGTATGAAATTGGGAGTCCTATTTTTGAGAAGACAACTATAAACCTACCAAAAGATAAAACATTTAGCATAATAGCTGAAGGGGTATCTAGCAAAAATATCTACATACAATCTGCAACACTTAATGGAGCTATTTTTAATGAAACATCTATATCACATAAAAAAATATTAGATGGTGGAACATTACATTTTATAATGGGAGCAGTGCCTAATAAGAGTTGGGGAATAACTAAACTTATAAAAGAATAATGAATAGTATTGATGTTACAATTATCATATTATATGTAGTACTAACCCTAGGTGTTGGAATTTGGATTTCCAAAAAGGCATCAAAAGGGTTAAGTTCTTATTTCCTTGGCGGAAAAAGCATTAAATGGTATTACTTAGGCTTAAGTAATGGTTCGGGTATGTTTGATGTTTCTGGTACAGCTTGGATGGTTGGTATTCTTTTCTTGTATGGCGTAAAGAGTTTTATGTTTATGTGGGTGTGGCCAATTTTTAACCAGATATTCGTAATGATATTTTTAGCTGCATGGATAAGGCGCTCCAATATAATGACTGGTTCTGAATGGATTTTAACACGTTTCGGAGATGGTAAATCTGGAAGAGCCTCTCACTTAATTGTAGCTATTTTTGCTATAATAGCATCTGTTGGTTTTATAGCCTATTTTTTTGAAGGTGTTGGTAAGTTTATGACCATTATTTTACCATGGGATTTAACACTTATGATGGGAGATGCTGTGTTATTAAGCTCAGATCAAAATTATGCTTTAATCATCATATTTTTAACTACTATTTATACTATTAAAGGTGGTATGTTTTCTGTAGTTGCTACAGAAGTGTTGCAATATTTTATTATGGTACTCGCAGGAGTCTTGGTGGCAGGTTATGCGTTTATTAATGTAACAGATGTAGAAATTACCAGCGTATTGTCTGAACAATGGAGTAATTTGTTTTTTGGAGCTGAACTAGAAGGTTCGTGGACTGGAAAGTTCGAAGCGTTTAATGAACTTATAGACACACATGGTTATAAAATGTTTGGTGCGTTTATTGGTATGTCTCTTTTTAAAGGGTTTTTTGCAAGTATTGCAGGTCCTACACCAAGTTATGATATGCAACGTATTTTGTCTACAAGGTCTGTAAAAGAAGCTGCATATATGAGTGGATTCACAAACCTTGTACTTTTTATACCAAGATATTTACTTATTGGGGGTATCGTTGTTTTAGGATTAGTGTATTTGGCTCCCGAAATGGCAAGTTCCAGTTCACTAAGTCTTGGGGATTTAGAGGTTATTTTACCCAAAGTAATCAACAATCATGTACCAGTAGGTATAAAAGGGTTGTTGTTAGCAGGACTTTTAGCGGCTTTTATGTCAACCTTTTCGGCTTATGTAAATTCGGGGCCTGCATACATAGTTAATGATATTTATAAAAAGTATTTTAAACCTTTGGCTACACCAAAGCACTATATAAAAGCAAGTCATTTAGCATCTTTTGCTATTGTAGCTTTAGGTGTGTTTATGGGTTTTTTTGCAGAGTCTATCAATTCATTAACATTATGGATAACAAGTGCACTTTTTGGCGGTTACGTAGCAGCAAATTTCTTAAAATGGATTTGGTGGCGTTTTAATGGTTGGGGTTATTTCTGGGGTATGACATCAGGTTTATTTATTGCAACTATTCAATTTTTACTAGATCAAAATAAAGACAATTTTGAAGTAGGAACCTGGATGTGCGATGCTGCACATATGCCAGCTATTTATGTGTTTCCCGTAATATTTATAGTGTCTATATTGGGTTCTTTTTTAGGAACTTGTCTTACGCCTCCAACAAGTATGGAGACTCTAAAAAGTTTTTATTCTAATGTGCGCCCTTGGGGTTGGTGGAATCCTGTTTATAGAGTTCTTAAAGATGAAGATGAGAATTTTGAAAAAAACAAGGACTTTGTAAGTGATATGCTAAACTGTATTGTTGGAATTGTTTGGCAATCTAGTATGATATTATTACCCATATACCTCATGATAAGAGATTATCCAAAAATGTGGTTAGCTCTTGTAGTGTTTATTATAACTACCGTTATTTTAAAATTCACGTGGTTAGATAAAGTAAGAAAATATAAAAATTAAATAGATTAAATGAGTTCAATTCCATGGCAAGATAAACCAGAAGGAAGTCAAGATGTTGTTTGGCGCTATTCTGAAAATCCAATAATTAAAAGAGATGCTATTCCAACATCTAATAGCATATTTAATAGTGCTGTAGTTCCTTTTAAAGAAGGTTTCGCAGGCGTATTTAGGTGTGATAATAAAGCGGTGCAAATGAATATTTTTGCAGGTTTTAGTAATGATGGAATTAATTGGAATATCAACGAAAATCCAATAGATTTTAAAGCAGCAGACGAAGCACAAGTTTTAGGTGATTATAAATACGACCCTAGGGTTATTTTTATAGAAGATCGCTATTGGATTACATGGTGCGAAGGACATAATGGTCCAACTATTGGAATTGGTTATACCTATGACTTTGTAGAATTTTTTCAATGTGAAAGCGCTTTTTTACCCTTTAATAGAAATGGTGTGTTATTTCCTAAAAAAATAAATGGAAAATATGCTATGATGAGTCGCCCTAGCGATAACGGTCATACTCCTTTTGGCGATATTTATATGAGCTATAGTCCAGATATGAAATATTGGGGGGAACACAGGCACATGATGTCTCCAACAGCATTTAAGGATAGTGCTTGGCAATGTACAAAAGTAGGTGCAGGATCCGTACCTTTTTTAACCAATGAAGGTTGGCTTATGTTTTATCATGGCGTTATTAATACCTGTAATGGGTTTAGATATGCCATGGGTTCTGCAATACTGGATGAAAATAATCCACACATTGTGAAGTTCAGAACGCAACCTTATCTACTAACGCCGTCGGAACCTTATGAGCAAATTGGAGATGTTCCTAATGTAATTTTTCCATGTGCCTCTTTACAGGATGTTGAAGCCGATAAAGTTACTATTTTTTATGGTGCCGCTGATACAGTTGTAGCATTAGCCTTTGGTTATATAAGTGAAATATTAGAATTTACTAAAAGTAATAGTATTGTTTAAAATATGTATAAAATAGTGTTATTATGTTCTATTTTTAAGAAAGACTTATGTTTTATATGCCTTTTATTTCTATGTCTTCCGCTAGCTAGTTGCGCTCAAGATGCAACAAACCGTATTATCCCTAAAACATATATTGCAAATCATATAAAAGAACCTATTAAAATAGATGGTTTAGGATTAGAGAACTCTTGGAAAAATGCCGAGTTTTCTGATTTGTTTATAGATATAGAAGGAGTAAAAAAACCAAAATATAATACCCGTGTAAAAATGCTCTGGGATAATGAGTATATTTATTTTTTAGCAACTATGGAAGAACCTCATGTGTGGGGGACTTTAAAACAAAAAGATACGATTGTTTATTATAACAATGATTTTGAAATTTTCATAGACCCAGATGGCGATGCACATAATTACTATGAATTTGAATTTAATACTTTAAATACACTTTGGGATTTATTCATTACAAAACCATATAGAGACGGTGCATTGGTATTAAATGATTGGGATGCTAACGGTATAAGATCTGCTGTGCATATTGAAGGGACATTAAATAATCCTAACGATATAGATAAAAGTTGGAGCGTAGAAATTGCTATTCCTTTAAAGGTGTTTAATACGTCGTATCATCAAATTGTAGAATTGAAAGATAAGTTTTGGAGAGTAAATTTTTCTAGGGTTCATTGGGATTTTCAATTAGAAAACAATAGGTACTCTCGCAAAAAAAATAATTCTGGAGTATTTGAGTCAGAATACAATTGGGTATGGTCTCCGCAAGGCGTTATTGCAATGCATCAACCAGAAACTTGGGGCTATGTGTATTTTGCAAGAGGAGCTTCACAAGAAGCTAAAAACTTTGTAATTCCTAAAGATGAACATATCAAGTGGTTTTTATTTGATTTGCATAAAGGTTTAATGGATAAAACAATAACACCTAAAGATGTTGGTGCTGCAAAATTAGTTTTAAAACAAGAAGTAATACCTACATATCAATCTCATGAAACGGGATATAATATTTGGGTTAAAAGTCCATTTACGGGAAATAAAATTATTATAAACAAAAACGGTCAAATCATTATAAAATAATTCAAAATGAAACATAATTTATATATTATAATCATCACTTTGTTTTTAGTGGTTTCATGCACTCAGCAAAAAAAAGAAACAGTTGCTAAAACAGATGAGCCTGTAGAACTAGCTTTTAAATATTGGGCATGGTACGGTGCAGGTGCTGGAGTAGCCGATAGTATTCATAAAAAACAATTTAAAAAATATGCAGATAACGGCATAGATGCTGTATTAATTGATACCAGAGCAGATGCCAATTATTTATCTAAAATAACACCTCTCGCTATAGAAGAAGGTTTGGAAGTGCATGCGTGGATGTTTACCATGAACAGACCAGGCGACACAACTGCCCTAAAACACCCAGATTGGTATATGGTAAGCCGTAGTGGTAAATCGTGTTTTGACAACCGCCCTTATGTAGATTATTATCAATGGTTATCGCCAAGTCATCCAGATGCGCGTCAACATATATGGAATTTAGTTGAAGGTTTAGCTAAAGTTGATGGGGTTACAAGTGTGCATCTAGATTATATAAGATATCCTGATGTGTATTTGCCAGTAGGTTTATTACCGAAGTATAATTTGGTTCAAAATGAAGAATTACCAGATTTTGATTTTGATTATTCTGATGCTGCCGTAGAAAAATTTGAAAAATTATATGGACGAAACATAAAAGAAGTAGAAGTGCCAGCTATAGATATTGAATGGAAACAGTTTAGATTAAACGAAATTAAAACAGTAGTAGATGGCGCTTATGACATAGCACATAAACACGGTAAAAAATTAACAGCCGCTGTATTTCCATATCCAGAAATGGCAGACCATATGGTGCGTCAACGTTGGGATAAATGGAATATTGATGAAGTATTACCTATGATTTACAATAATTTTTATAATGAAGGTTTAGATTGGGTAAAATTTGCTTCAGAACAGGGGATAAAAGATTTACAAGGTAGAAATACACAATTACACACGGGTTTATACCTTCCTGAAATGGATGATGAAACCGTAGTTAATGCTATTAAAGCAGCTAAGGAAAGTGGAGCGAGTGGTGTCGCATTTTTCGATATTCAAGATTCACATTTCGAAGTGATTAAAGTATCAAAAACAGAAAAATAATCTATGAAAAAAAGCTTCATTTATATAACTTTTGTATTGGTATTTGGAGCATGTAGTAAATCTAAAACTACAAAGGCGGACACTAATAACATGTTGGTGGATTATGTTAATCCTTTTATAGGAACAGATGGTCCTGGTAATACCTACCCTGGTGCAACAGTACCTTTTGGAATGGTGCAATTAAGTCCAGATATTGGTATTCCTGGCTGGGATAGAATTGCAGGGTATTATTATCAAGATTATATAATTACGGGCTTTTCACACACGCATTTATCGGGAACTGGAGCTGGAGATTTATATGATATTTTGGTAATGCCAGTAAACAGTAGGTCAAAAAAAAGGATTGAAGCTAATAATTTTAAACCCTTTTCGTCTTTTAGTCATGACCAAGAAAAAGCATTTCCCGGCTACTATTCTGTAGATTTATTAGACTATGGTATTAAAGCAGAATTAACCGCTACAAAACGCGTAGGTATTCATCGCTATACCTTTCCAAAAGATGGCAGTAGCGAAATACATATAGATTTAGGCTATGCTTTAAATTGGGATAAGCCTACAGAGACTTATCTAGAAAAAGTAAACGATACCACTATTCAAGGTTATCGTATGTCTACAGGTTGGGCAAGAAACCAAAAAGTGTATTTTCAAATGCAGTTTTCAAAACCTTTTGATACGCATAGCTACTTTAAAGGTGACACACTGAAGATTTACCCCATGAAAGGGAACACTAAAATGGTGCTCAAATATCAAACGATGGAAGATGAGCAGATTATTATCAAAACAGGATTATCTTCAACAAGTTGTGAGGCTGCTTCCTATGCCATAAAAATGGAAACTACAGGTTTCGATTTTGATTATCAACAGGAAAAAACAACGCTTATTTGGGAAAATCAACTTAAAAAAGTAAAAATAAAATCAAAAGACGACAATAAGAAAAGTGTGTTTTATACAATGATGTATCAATCCATGTTAGCACCAACATTATTTAGCGATTATGGTGGCACTTACAAAGCGGCTAATGATGAAAATGGAAATTACAAAACAGGCGTAAAACCTATTGCTAGAGCACGAGGGTTTCATCGATACGATACTTTTTCGTTGTGGGATACCTACAGGGCGGCGCATCCGCTTTACACCATTTTACAGCCAAAATTAGTGCCAGATATGATAAAATCACTCTTGGCACATTATGATGAAACAGGTGAGCTTCCCGTTTGGTCTATGCAAGGGAGTGAAACTAATATGATGATTGGTTATCATGCGGTGCCAGTTATTGTAGATGCTTATTTTAAAGGCTTTAAATTTAATACAGAAGTAGCCTATAAAGCGTGTAAAGAAAGCGCTATGGTTAATGATAGACAAATAGATATTTATAGAGCCAAAGGATATATTCCTGTTGATAAACATCATGAAAATTGGTCGGTTTCAAAAACCATGGAATATGCTTATGATGATTGGTGTATCGCTATGTTTGCAAAAGGTTTAGGAAAGCTTGACGATTACAGAATTTTTATAGAACGCTCTCAAAATTGGAAAAACCTTCACAACAAAAATAACTCGTGGTTTCAGCCTAAAGATGAAAAAGGGAATTTTATAACCCCTTTTATTCCAAAAGAATATAGTCCATATTTTTGCGAAAGCAACGCATGGCAATATTACTGGTACGTGCCGCATGATGTTGGTACACTAATTGAAAAAACAGGAGGTGCAGAACGTTTTGAGCAAAAGCTAGATTCTATGTTTTCGTATTATCCCGAGCCAACGGACAAACTACCTGTTTTTAGCACAGGGATGATTGGGCAATATGCGCACGGTAACGAACCAAGTCATCATGTAGCGTATCTATATAATTACTTAAAAACACCATCTAAAACTCAGAAATTAGTTCGAAATATTTTAGAAAACCAATATAAAAATGAACCAAATGGGCATTGTGGAAATGAAGATTGCGGACAAATGTCGTCTTGGTATATTTTTAATGCATTAGGGTTTTACCCTGTAAATCCTGCACAAGGAGTTTATAATTTGGGAGCACCATTGTTTGAAGAAGCAACAATCCAACTGCAAAATGATAAAACCTTTAAGGTTATTGCAACCAATCATGCTTCAGAAAATATTTATGTTGAAAGCATGACCCTAAATGGAAAAGTATTAGATAGACTATATATCACACATAAAGAAATTATTAATGGTGGTGTTTTAGAATTTAAAATGACAAATACTCCCAATGATGCTTTGTTTGATAAAACACGCTTGCCACAACAAAATAACATCTATTGAATATGAGATTTTTAAAAGCCATATTAATTTTTAGTGTAATATTTAGTTTTAATGCTTGCGAAAATTCAACTTCAAAAAAAGAAAAAAAGCAAATTATAAAACCAGTAGTCATTTCAACATGGAATCACGGGTTAGTAGCGAACGAATCGGCTTGGGAACTTTTAATAAACGGAGGAAGTGCTCTCGATGCCGTTGAGGTTGGTGTAAAAACCGCAGAAGCAAACCCAAATGTACAAACTGTAGGTTTAGGTGGCTTTCCCGATAGAGAAGGAAAAGTAACTTTAGATGCTTGTATTATGGACCAAAATAATAATTGTGGTTCGGTAGCATTTTTGCAACATATAAAACACCCTATTTCTGTAGCGCGAAAGGTTATGGAAGAAACACCTCATGTAATGTTAGTTGGAGAAGGCGCATTACAATTTGCATTAGAACAAGGGTTTGAAAAAGAAGACTTGTTAACCGAAAAATCTAAAAAAGCTTATGAAGCGTGGTTAGTTAATTCTAATTACAAACCTATAATTAATATAGAAAACCACGACACGATTAGCATGTTGGCGTTAGATGAAAACGGTAACCTTTCTGGGGCGTGTACCACAAGTGGGGCATCATGGAAAATGTATGGACGCGTAGGAGATTCGCCAATAATTGGAGCAGGCTTATTTTTAGATAACGAAGTTGGTGCAGCAGCAGCTACAGGCATGGGAGAAGCCATGATAAAAACAGCAGGAAGCGCTATGGTAGTAGAATTAATGCGCCATGGAAAATCGCCAGAAGCAGCCTGCAAAGAAGTGGTAGAACGTATTTATAAAATATATCAAAACGAGCCAGATTTAGAGTGGTTGCAAGTAGGCTTCATTGCTTTAAATAAAAATGGCGAATATGGTTCTTATTGCTTAAGGCCAGGGTTTAATTATGCTGTACAAACGAAGTCTATAGAGAATCAATTAATAGATGCTAAATATAAAATCAAAATATAAGAGCTCTGTTGCTTTTTAACGAAAATAAAGAATAAGGTAAATATAAAGAAGGAGTCCTTAGAGTTTACTACATTTAAAGATGGATTAGTTATCTAAAAAAATAGAAAATCAATATATCTCCATGATTTTGATTAAATATTACAGCTAAAATTATCGCTATAAATGTAATTTTATATATGAAAAAACTTAGCATTATTTCTACGTTTTATAATACTGCTTTTAGCGATGTTATAGTATAATGAATTGAAAAAAGGTGCTGTTTGGAAAATATATTGTAAAACTTTAACTAAATATAAATGAATTTATACCCTTTAAAATTTACGCCCCTTTATAAATATAGAATTTGGGGAGGCGAAAAATTAAAAACAGTTTTAAATAAAGATTATACAGAAGAAAGCATAGGAGAATCTTGGGAGATTTCAGGAGTTGAAAATGATGAAACCTTGGTTGCAGAAGGGCTTCTTAAAGGTAAAAGTTTAAAAGCATTAATAAATGAGTTTAAAGGCGATTTTGTAGGTAATAGTGTCTACGAAACCTTTGGCGATAAATTCCCGTTACTCATTAAATTTATTGATGCTAAAACACCATTATCCATACAAGTGCACCCAAGTAATGAGATAGCAAAAGAGCGTCATAATTCGTTTGGTAAAAATGAAATGTGGTATGTTATGGGAGCCGATAAAGATGCAGAATTAATTGTTGGTTTTGATGAAAAAATAAATCAAAAAGACTATAAAACCCATTTAGAAAATAATACGATTTTAAATGTAATGCATCATGAAATTGTAGAAAAAGGCGATACATTTTATATTCCAACGGGTAGAGTCCATGCTATTGGTGCTGGTGTTTTATTAGCTGAAATTCAGCAAACATCAGATATTACCTATAGAATTTATGATTACGATAGAGTAGATGCTAAAACGGGTGAAAAGCGCGAGTTGCATAACGATTTAGCAATTGATGTTATAGACTATGAAGTGCACGATGCTTATAAAACAGATTACAAAGTAGAGACAAATAAATCAAATACACTAGTGCATTCGCCATATTTTAAAACCAATATTATTGCATTAGATGGTGCGATGAAAAAAGACTATTCAAATGTAGATTCTTTCGTTATTTATACGTGTGTTGAAGGTGCAGCTAATTTAAGTTGTTATGGTGAACGCTACGATATTAAAAAAGGGGAAACAATTTTAATTCCTGCAAGTTTAAATGAACTAGAATTAGAATCAAAAGGGGCTAAAATTTTAGAATCGTATTATTAATGAAAAGATGCATGAAGACAGTTAAATATTTATTTTGTGTATTATTTTTAAGTATGTTTTCTTGTAATCAAGAAGCGGAAAAAGAAAGTACTTCGAATATAATTTCGGAAAGCGAAAGTTTAGTAGATTTTGTAAACCCTTTAATGGGAACAGACTCTTCTTTCGATTTATCAAACGGAAATACATACCCAGCAATTGCAACACCTTGGGGAATGAATTTTTGGACACCAATGACTTCCAAAATGGGAGATGGTTGGACATACAAGTACGATGAAAACAAGATTCGAGGGATTAAACAAACCCACCAACCTAGTCCGTGGATAAACGATTATGCCGCATTTTCATTAATGGCGGTAACGGGCGATTTAAAATATCAAGAAGACGAACGTCAATCTTGGTTTTCTCATAAAGCAGAAACTGTAAAACCACACCATTATAGTGTGTATTTAGCAGATTATGATGTTACTGCTGAGGTTACACCAACAGAGCGAGCAGCTCACTTTAAATTCACCTTTCCAGATAATCAATCTTACATTCTATTAGATGCTTTTTTTAAAGGATCTATGGTTAAAATTATACCCGAAGAACGAAAAATTATAGGCTACTGTAGAAATAATAAAGGAGGCGTTCCAGAAAATTTTCACAACTATTTTGTGGCAGAATTTGATAAAGATTTTGAAGTAACGCACACTTGGGGCGATAATTGGAAACTATTAAAAAACTCTAAAGAAAGCGAGGGAGAACATGTTGGAGCCATTGTAGGTTTTAAAACAAAACGAGGCGAAGTAGTTCATGTAAAAGTAGCATCATCATTTATAAGTTTAGAGCAAGCAGAACTCAATTTAAACCGAGAAATAGGAGCCGATACTTTTGATAATACGTTAGCAAAAGCAAAGGCATCATGGGAAACCGAGTTAAATAAAATTACAATTGAAGATGATAATATAGATAACATCAGAACCTTTTATTCTTGTTTATATCGTGTTTTATTATTCCCAAGAAAATTACACGAATTAGATAAAGACAATAACATAGTGCATTACAGTCCGTATAACGGCGAAGTTTTACCAGGTTATATGTTTACCGATAACGGATTTTGGGATACCTTTAGAGCTGTTTTTCCTTTTTTCAATATGGTCTACCCAGAGCTAAATAGCCAAATTATGGAAGGATTGGCAAATACCTACAAAGAATCTGGTTGGTTGCCAGAATGGGCTAGTCCTGGACATCGCGATTGTATGATAGGTTCTAATTCATCTCCAATTATTTCAGATGCATTTTTAAAAGGTGTTACTATAGATAATGTTGATTTGCTTTTAGAAGCCATGATTAAAAATGCGACTACAGCAGAAAATAGACCGCTTTCTAGAGGTGGAAAAGTGATTAAATCAGTAGGACGAGAAGGGGTTAATTATTATAACAAATTAGGTTATGTGCCTTACAATGTTGGGATAAAAGAAAACGCTGCCCGAACCCTTGAATATGCTTATGCCGATTTTACAATTGCGCAAATGGCAAAAAAACTAGGTGACGAAGATTTGGCAAATACATTTTATAAACGTTCTTTAAATTATAAGAATTTATTTGATTCTGAAACAGGTTGGATGCGTGGTAAAAATGAAGACGGTTCGTTTCAATCGCCTTTTAATCCATTAAAATGGGGCGATGCGTTTACCGAAGGTAACAGTCTACATTACACATGGTCTGTTTTTCATGATGTCAATGGTTTAATTGATTTAATGGGAGGGAAAGAAGCTTTTGTAAACCAATTGGATGCTGTGTTTAACATGCCGCCAGATTTTGATAATTCGTATTACGGCTTTACCATTCACGAAATAAGAGAAATGCAAATTATGAATATGGGGAACTATGCGCATGGTAATCAACCTATTCAACACATGATTTATCTGTATAATTATGCAAATACAAGTTATAAAACGCAAGAAAAAATCAGAGAGGTATTAACAAAATTATACACGCCAACACCAGATGGGTATTGTGGAGATGAGGATAACGGACAAACATCAGCTTGGTACGTATTTAGCGCATTAGGTTTTTATCCTGTTACGCCAGCCGTAAATCAATATGTTATTGGCAGTCCTTTATTTAAAAAAGCAACCATACATTTAGAAAATGGAAAAACGTTTCAAATTTCGGCACCTAATAATTCAAAAGAGAATTTTTATATTCAATCGGCAACTTTAAATTCCGAAGCTCATAACAAATCATTTATTACGTTTGATGCTATTCAAAATGGAGGTGAATTATATTTTGAAATGGATAGTACACCAAATAAAAAATGGGCTAGTGATGCTGATACTGTGCCGTATTCGTTGAGTTCAAATTTAAAATAATTCCAAATATGAAATCTTTTTCAATAGTATTATCTCGATTATTAGTTGTTCTTTTTATTTCTTTTTTAGGATGTAAAAATGAGACTTTAAAAGATGCTACAGCGAAAAAAGAAATTGAGAAATTAAAAGATTTCACGCAATATGTAAATCCGTTTATAGGAACTTCCAATTTTGGAACCACCAATCCTGGTCCTATTGCGGTTCGTGGTATGGCTAATGTATCGCCGTTTAATGTAGCAGGTCATCAAAACTTACCTTTAGAAAAAGATAGCCGTTGGTTATCAACACCGTATATCAATGAAAACCCTTTTTTAACGGGCTTTAGTCATGTTAATTTAAGTGGTGTGGGTTGCCCAGAGCTTGGCGTAATTTTAGCAATGCCAACAATAGGGAGTTTAGAAACAAATCATTTAAAATATGGTTCAACTTATTCAGAAGAAAACGCAACTGTAGGTTATTACAGCAATAAAATTGATAAATACAATGTGAAAGTTGAAGCTACGGCTACAACACGAGTAGGTGTAAGTAAATATCATTTTCCTGCTGGAGATGCTAATATTCTTTTAAATCTAGGTTTAGGATTAACGAATGAAGAAGGTGCTATGGTAAAAGTGGTATCGTCTACTGAAATTGAAGGAATGCGTAGCGTAGGGTCATTTTGTTATTACAAACCAGAAGAAGCTTATCCTGTTTATTTTGTAGCGCGCTTTTCAAAACCTGCTGATGAATTTGGTATTTGGAAAAAACCAAGAAACTACACAGGTGTGGAAGCAGACTGGATGACGTATAATGCCGAAACACGAATTAAAGAAAACTATACAAAAGAAGTGGTTGGCGATAGTATTGGTGCGTTTATGCGTTATAAGTTTGATAAACCATTAACGGTTGAAATGAAAATAGGCGTCTCCTACGTGAGCATAGAAAATGCACGTGAAAATTTAGAAAAAGAAACAGCAGATAAAAGTTTTGACGATATTCTTGCTGATGCTAAAAAAGAATGGAACACGTATTTATCGAGAATAGAAGTTGAAGGCGGTACAGCCGATGATAAAACTATTTTTTACACTGCTTTATATCATACATTAATTCACCCTAATACTTTAAACGATTTTAACGGCGAGTATCCAAAAATGAAAACTAGGGAAACTTTAAAAACCGATGGTACGCGTTACACTGTATTTTCGTTATGGGATACTTACAGGAATTTGCACCAATTGATGAGTTTGGTATATCCAGAACAACAATCGAATATGGTAAAAAGTATGTTGCAGATTTATGATGAATCAGGTTGGTTACCAAAATGGGAACTAAATGCAACTGAAACCACAACCATGGTAGGCGATCCAGCGGGTATTATTATAGCAGATACTTATTTAAAAGGTATTCAAGATTTTGATGTTGAAAAAGCTTATGAGGCCATGAAAAAGAGTGCAACACAATTAGATAATAACCCGTTGCGCCCAGGTATTAAAGATTATATTAATAAAGGGTATTTAACTACAACAACTGTTTATAGCGGCTCAGTATCAACCACCCAAGAGTATAATGTTTCAGATTTTGCTATTGCGCAATTAGCCAAAGTATTAGATAAAAAGGAAGATTATGAGGTGTTTTCTAAACGCTCTATTTCATATAGAAAACTCTTTGATAAAGAATTGAATTTATTGCGTCCTAAAAATCATGATGGGAGTTGGGTAGCACCATATAATCCTGAAGCGGGTGCTAATTTTCAGAAAAACTTAGGTTTTATAGAAGGTAATGCATGGCAATACACCTTTATGGTTTCTCATGATACTAAAGGGCTTATAGAATTAATGGGAGGCGATACACCTTTTGTAAATAGATTGGAAGATGTTTTTAAGAAAAACCAGTTTGATATGGCTAATGAGCCAGATATAAATTATCCATTTTTGTTTAATCATATAAAAGGGCAAGAATATAAAACGGGACAAAAAGTGCATGAACTATTAAAAAAATACTTCAAAAACACACCAAACGGACTTCCAGGAAATGATGATACAGGTACTATGAGTGCTTGGGCTGTTTTTTCTATGATGGGAATTTATCCAGTAACTCCTGCAGAACCTAAATATGCTATTACTACTCCTGTTTTTGATAAGATTACAATAAGGTTGAATAATAAATATTATAAAAATAGCCAATTAGTTATTAAAGGAGGGGGAAATAAAAAAGGTAAGATTAAGGGCGTTAAATTAGGCAATACGAATATAAAAGGGTTTTTTATTAATCACTCGGATTTGATAAAAATGGGTTCCTTAACTATTAGCAATAAGCAAGATTAGCCTTTTTTTAAAGAATCGTTTTTATCATATAATATACAGGATTTAGTGATTGGTTTAATTAAGGTTTTATTTTGAAAAATTACTAATCAGTTACAATATAGAATGTTATAATCGCAAACTCCTTTTCAAAACTGTTGTTTGTCGAAAAACTACTTCATTACTAGCGTTTTTTTTGTTGTTTTATATTTAACAATTAATTAACTAAAAATAAAACTCAATAAATTATGACAAAAAATGTACTTAAACTTCTGTTTATGTTAAGTATACTGTTTTGTTACAGTATGCAAGCTCAGACGACTGTAAGTGGAACAGTAGTTGATCCAAGTGGTCTTCCATTGCCTGGGGTAAACATTACAGAAAAAGGAACTTCGAATGGTGTGTCAACAGATTTTGATGGTAATTATTCTATTAATGCAAATTCTTCTTCTGTACTATTATTTTCTTATTTAGGGTTTGTATCTCAAGAGATTACTGTTGGAAATCAGAAAACAATTAGTATTACTTTGATTGAAAGTCTTGAAGCTCTTGATGAAGTTGTAGTAACGGCTTTAGGTATTAAAAAGGAAAAGAAAGCATTAGCTTATGCTGTACAAGAAGTAGATTCTGAAACCATTACAGCTACTGCAAATCCTAATGCAACATCAGCTTTACAAGGTAAAGTAGCTGGGGTTAACATCACCAATTCTGGTGGTATTACTGGTAAGCCTAGAATTGATATTCGTGGTGCGAGTTCCCTAAGCGGAAATGATCAATTGCTCTGGGTAATAGATGGCGTGCCGTTTTCTACGCAAGATTTTACAACAGATGCAGAAGATTTATTTGGTGGTAACTCTAATGGTGGAGGTTTTTTGGACATTAATCCAGATGATATAGAAAGTATGTCTGTTTTAAAAGGTGGTCCTGCTGCTGCATTATATGGTGCACGTGGGGGTAATGGGGTTGTACTTATAACAACCAAAAGTGGTAAACGTTCCCAAGGTTTGGGAATATCCTATACAGGCTCTACAACATTTTCTAAAGCTGGATATTTTCTAGATACGCAAAAAGAGTATGGTCAAGGTATAGATGGCGTTTATGATTCTAGTTCTAGAGTAGCATGGGGACCTCGATTTGATGGCGTAGAAAGAGTGGCTTGGACTGGTGAGTCAATACCTTATCAATCTGAATCCAATTTATTAGAAGACTTTACAAGAACAGGTGTAAGTACAAGACATGCTATAACTTTTACCAAAGGAAGTGAAGATGGAAACTTTAAAGTATTAGTTAGTAAGGATGATACACAAGGTATTTATGAAGGGCAAGCTTTAGAGCGTTTAAATTTTGATTTTAAAGCTAATTATGATATTAATCCTTGGTTAAATGTTGATGCTAAAGTGTCTTACATTAATACACAAGGATTTCAAAGACCTACCATTGGTAGATATAGTTTTGTATCGTTTTTTAATACAACACCTGCGAATATTCGAACTCAAGACTTATCACCAGGCTTCATTTTTGAAGACAGTAAGAACAAAGAAATTTTATATGGACCTAGTGCTGTTCTGACCGAAAATGCAAATGCAAATAACAGGAATCCATATTTCTTACAAGCGCAAACTTTTAATAATGATCAGCGTAATAGATCATTTGGATATTTGGCAGCCAATGTTAAGTTTTCAGATGCGCTTAGGTTAAAAGTTAAGTATGGTTTAGATATTTATAGATATGAGCAAGTATTTGGAACGCGTTTTGAAGATCAAATATTTTTTAATAATTCACCAAGTATTAATACTTCAGAGTCTTTTTTTAAAGAAGAAAACTCAGAGTTTTTGTTAAGTTACACTAAAGACCTGAACGAAGATTTTAACTTTGGTGTAAGTGTAGGTGGTAATCAAATGCGAAGAGGAGTAGAAACTCTAAATGCTTTGTCAGGTAAATTGGATTCTGAAAGTACACTTTTCTTAAATGCAGGTACTAACGTTCAAGCTAATGAAGAATTCATAGATGAAGAAATTCATTCCCTATATGGTTTTGCTGATGCATCTTACAAGAATTATTTATTTCTTAATGCTACGGTTAGGAATGATTGGTCCTCTACATTGCCTACAATAAATAACTCTTTTCTGTATTCATCTGTTGGATTAAGTGCATTAATTTCAGAAATGGTTGAGATGCCAGATTGGATGAATTATTTAAAGGTAAGAGGAACTTGGGCAGAAGTAGGTAAGGCATCTACACCACAAACTACAAACCCAACATTTAACGTTTTTTCAAGTAATTTCAATTTGTCACAATCTACCACTCCAAATGAAGGAGTCGATCCTAATTTGCAGCCAGAAATTTCAACTACAACTGAATTTGGTGTAGAGTTTAGGTTGTTGAATAATCGTTTAAATTTTGATATTGCTTTGTATGACGAACGTACAAGAAATCAAATAGCACCTGTGCCTGTAAATTCAACAGGTCTTTTTTCAACTTTACTTACTAATGTAGGTGAGATTTCTAATAAAGGTATAGAGGTGTATGCAAACATAGTACCTATTAAAACCGAAGATTTTAATTTAGGATTGACTTTAAATTTTGGGACTAATAAAGGGGTAATCGAGGAGTTGCCAAATGGCACTGATTTTTTTCCATATTTTACGAGTAACACCATTATAGAAGAAGTTCGCGGTTATGAAGGGGAAAAATATGGCGATATTTACGGATTTAAATACCAAAGAGATAATGCTGGAAATATTATAGTAGGAGCAGATGGTTTACCTGCAACAACTAGTGAAAAAGAGAAAATTGGAAATATTCAAGCAGATTTCACAGGATCTGTTGGTCTTAATGCTACTTATAAGAGTTTTTCATTAAATACTTTGTTTATAATGCAACAAGGAGGAGATATATACTCGTTAACAGAAGCTTCAGCAACAGGTTCAGGTAATACTCCAAAAACACTTTCTTTTGGGAGAGATCCATTTTTTACGCCTAATGGTGTTTTAGCAGATGGTAGTACAAACACTACAATTGTATCTGCTCAATCCTACTGGCAGACAGTTTCTGGGATATCCGAAGAGTTTCTTTATGATGCTTCTTTTATGAAATTGGGAGAGGTTTCCCTTGGTTACTCTTTACCTAAATCCACTTTGAATTCTTTAGCTAAAGGTTTTTTGAGTGATGTTAAAATTTCTGTAATTGGGAGAAATTTATTTTATCTTTTTAGAAATACTCCAGGTACAGTACCTGATGCTGGTGTTTTTAATTCTTCCGTAGGGGGTCAAGCTTTTGATTTTTCAGCAGTACCCGTTGAGAGAACCTATGGTGTTTCACTAAATGTTAAATTTTAAAAAAAAAGAGAATTATGAAAAAAATATTAATGTTATTAACAGTCGTCTTTTTTATGGCGTCTAGTTGTACAGAAAATTTTGAAGAAATTAATACAAATCGTACTGCGGTTACTGTTCCAGAGCCAGGGCAATTATTTAATAGAATTGTAACTACTCCTGTTTTTGATTATCAACGTAATGTGAATTTATATGCCGATTTTTATGCACAATACTGGTCAAATACTGTTGGTGGTTTTGAATCTGGTCGTTACGAGTATGTGGATGGATGGGCTTTTACAGGATGGAATCATTTTTTTGTTGACGGTTTAGCCAACATCAAATCACTTCAACGCATATATGGTAATGATCCATTTTACAATAATTTAATACAAGTTTTAGAAATTTGGGAAGTTTCCGAATGGGCTCGTATGTTAGCCTATTATGGCGATTTACCATATTTTGAAATTGATTTTGCATCAAAAGTACCATATGATTCAGAACGGGATATTTACTATGATTTATTTGAAAGATTAAACAACGCTGTAAATGCATTAGATTCTAGCGCAGCGGACCAGTTTATAATGTCTAGTGATCAAGATTTAATTTATGGTTGGGATTTAGATAAGTGGAAACGTTTTGGTAATTCTATGCGACTAAGGTTAGCTATGAGAATATCCAATGTAGATCCCGCTAAAGCTCAAAGCGAAGCTGTAGCAGCTATTAATGCAGGTGTTATGCAAAGTAATGGTGATGTAGCCCATATACCAGCTTGGGTAAATGGTTTTTATGATTATTTGCGTAATATGGCTATTTTATGGGACAATATCAGATGTTCTAAAACATTTATTGATATGATGTACTCTCAAACATCAATGGAAGATCCTAGGGCAAGAATTTGGTTTGATTACAAAGAAAGCTCGCCAATGTTTGGCAGTGAACGTCTTGAAGGGGTAGAAAATGGATATAATATCTTACCCGCAGATGCTAATGATTTTGCAACAATGAATACGAATACTACATATATTGGTTTTACTGGAGATGATGGGGAAATAGATCATTATCAACCAGTAATGCTTTATCCCGAAGTTTTATTTTTACAAGCCGAAGCCGCATTGCGTGGATGGACAGGAGGAGATCCAACAGCGCTTATGCAAGAAGGTGTTAGAGCTTCCATGGAATTTGTTGGAGTAGATCCTGTAGCAGCTAATAACTATATAAGTGAGCTTTCTCCTTTATCAGGGTCTAATGAAGAACAATTAAAACAACTAATTACGCAAAAATATATTTCAAATTTTCCTAATGGAAGAGAAGCTTGGGTAGACTTTAGACGTACAGATTACCCAGATCTTACTTTACCTATTGACGGTGTAAGTAGTTCATCATCTGTATCTCCTGATACATATGTTAAAAGAATTAGATATCCTGATAATGCTTTTAACACAGAGCAGGATATGTTACCTGCAGATCAAAATACAATTGATACAAACCGTATGGATAATAGGTTATGGTGGGATACTGCCGATAGTAAGACTAAATCAGGCGGTTTGATGAATAGTAATTTCTAAAAAAAAAGAATATGAAAATATTAAATAATTTTAAAAAGATAGCGGTAATACTACCTTTAGTATTGTTGTTTTTTATAGTATCGTGTGATAATGATGATGAGCCAACCCGCTCTTTTGATATTGCTCAGTTAGAATCTAAAATATCCGAAGCGGAAAGTTTAATTGCAACAAGTGTTGAAGGAATTAATGCCGGGGATTTTCAGCCAGGTTCTAAACAAAGTTTACAAGATGTTGTAAATTGGATTTATAAACGTATTGAAAGTTCAAAAGCTCAAGGAGATATAGATGACGCTTTTGTAAAACTAAATGCTGCGATAGATAAATTCTCAGTGAGTCTTGTTTCTGAAGCTTTCCCATGGGTACAACACGGGGTTGGTTCTGGAATAGAACTTTCAGACAATATTAAACAAGCAATGTATAAGCCTTCTACTATTGAAATGGAAATATATATAGTAGACCTAAACCAATTAGGATATGCTAATAATCTATTTAGTACTGAAGATGAACCATCTAGAGGATTGGGGTCTAGATATCAAGGCAGTGGTCGAATACAGGTTCAAGCTGGTACTGCTGATGGGTGGCCAGAGTCTCCTTGGTCTCCAGATGGAACTATGAAATCTGGTGAGTGGATGAATGTTGCTTATACTAATACTGGTAACGAACAAAAACTTTATATAAACGGACAACTGGTAACAACTCTTAGTTCAGTTCCAGAAATGACAGACGTTGCAATGTATTTAGGAAACAGCCCTTCTTTTAATGATCGTTCATGTAATACTTTATTTAAAGAATTTAAGGTATGGGATTCTGTATTTGACCAAGGAACAATACAAGCAAATATTGGAGTAACAGTTGATGGAACTGAATCTGGTTTAGTTGCCTATTTCCCATTTAGTTCTAATTTAGGAGATAGTTTTTCTGATGTCATTGGTAACTCTACAGCCACTTTAAAAGGAAATTTTGAATGGGTAACAGAGCCGCCAGTTATAGTTTTAGACTATACAAATTTAAATGCTGCTATTCAGCAAATGACAGATTTTAGAGCTACTGCAGTAGAAGGCGATATGGATGGTGATTATCCAGTAGGTACAATTGATTATATAGATACTTTATTAGCTAATGCTAATGATGTATTGGCTAATGATGGAAGACAAATAGCCTTAGATGATACAGCGAGTGCATTAATTGATTCAATAGCTCTGATAAACGCGAATTTAGTAGCACCGGCAGACGGAGTTTATGTTGATAGCGAAGATCCAAGTTCCGTTGGTTTAAGAATTACACCAAACTATACACCACAAGGCGATTATACTTATGAATTCGAAGTAAGGTTAAAAACTTTAAACTTAACAACTAACCCTCCAATAGGGGATATCATGGGTAATGGTAATATTGGTTTTCGTGTAAATGGTTATGCTGAATTAACAGAAGAAAATGTACTTAATTCTGGTGGAGGATGGAACTGGACTAACGTAGAAGGGTTTGGTTACATTGGTCCAATGTATCCTGCTGGAACATTAAAATCAGGAACTTGGCATCATGTAGCTATCGTACATGATAATACAGCAATGACAACTTCAATATATGTTGATGGTGATATGGTAGGACAGTCTACTGATATAGGAGTTCCAGCAGTATCTGGGTGGGCAGAAATTTGGTTAGGAAATTCATTTGGTTTTAAAATGAACGGTGATATAAAAGACTTTAGGATTTGGGATGAAGTTCGTTCTGTTGGACAATTTGATGCTGACATAGATGGTACAGAAGCGAATCTTCAAATATATTTCCCACTAGATAGAGTTAAAGGTATTCAGTTTACAGATGAAACTGGAGATTATGCTGGAGAAATGAGAGGTATTATTTGGAATAAAGAATAGCTTAATCTAAATATTTTTAAAAAAAAGAAGAACCTTTTACTGGTTCTTCTTTTTTAATTATCAATGAATTTAGAATATTATGGAAAAAAGGGATAGCAAAGTTAAAGTAGTTCCTAAAGAGGTTTTAGTGCCTTTTATATTAGTTACTTCTTTATTTGCGTTATGGGGTTTTGCTAATGCTGTAACTGACCCAATGGTGCAAGCATTTAAAAAAATTTTAGAATTGTCTAATTCCCAAGCAGCTTGGGTACAAATGGCATTTTATGGTGGCTATTTCTGTATGGCTTTACCAGCAGCTATATTCATGCGTAAATATTCTTATAAAGTAGGTATATTAATAGGCTTAGGCTTATACGCTATAGGTGCTTTATTGTTTTATCCGGCAGCTATTACAGAACAATTTTGGTTTTTTTGTTTAGGCTTATATATTTTAACTTTTGGATTAGCTTTTTTAGAAACGGCTGCAAACCCTTATATATTAGCAATGGGTTCAAAAGAAACAGCTACACGACGTTTAAATTTGGCGCAGGCATTTAACCCTGTAGGTCTTATTGCTGGTTTGTTTGTTGCACAGCAGTTTGTACTAAAGAATTTAAAATCTGACGATGTTGTAGATTTTAATTCCTTAGATGAAGCTTCAAAGATTTTGATAAAAACATCTGACTTATTAGTTATTCGTAATCCTTATGTAATTCTTGGTTTGGTTATTTTAGGAGTTTTTGTATTGTTCTTAATAAATAAAATGCCACAGTCTAAGGAAAATGGTGATATGTCTAATATTACCGAAACCTTTTCAGCTCTTTTTAAGAATAAAAAATATGTTCTGGGAGTATTAGCGCAAGTATTATATGTTGGGGCGCAAATTATGTGTTGGACCTATATTTATCAATACGCAGAGGCTATAAATATGGATAGTGTTACAGCGGGTTATTATCAAATGATTGCTTTTGTCATTTTTACAATAGGACGAATAATAGGAACTTATTTGTTACGATTTATAAGTTCTGGAAAATTACTTATGTATTTTGCTATTTTGGCAATGGTATTTGTTGGTGCTACGATCCTAATGAAAGGTGTTATTGGTTTGTATAGTTTAGTGGGTGTGTCTTTTTGCATGTCTTTAATGTTTCCGACCATCTATGGGATTGCTTTAAAAGGCTTAACGGAAGAGCAATCTAAAGTTGGTTCAGCAGGTTTGGTGATGGCGATTGTAGGTGGTGCTTTAATGCCAAAATTACAAGGAGAAATTATTGATATTGGAGGTAACGGGGTTGCCGATGTGAGTATTTTATCAGTGCCAGAAGTAAATATCTCTTTTGTACTACCTTTATTGTGTTTCACCTATATTGCTTGGTATGGTAAGAAGGTATTTTCTAATTATGAAAGATAATATAGATGCCAAAATAAAAGTCAGCAAAAATAAATCTATGAAAAAGTATTTTTTCAAAAAAAAAATAAAGTTGTCATTTTACCTAATTTTTATTTTAGTATTTAGTTTTTGTAGTAGTGATGCCGTAAATAATGAAATTAAATTCGGGGATGAAAATCCACCAGAGAATTTTGAAATCTTAAATTATAAAACATTTAGTCAAACAAGAATTGCGTTTGGAGCAGGCTTAAGCCAAAGTAAAATTAGTACGTTTACTTTAAACGCGAATAATGCAAAAGTAAAGTCCATCAAAATGTTTATCAATTTGGATTGCCCATCTGTTGGTTGTAATATATGGGACGTATATGCTAACATAAGTGTTAAGGACAAAAAAACGAAAAAGTGGTTTGAACTAGGTCGTTATATTACACCCTATGGCGTTGATACATCACAGCTTACTAGAGGTATAGAAATAGATGTTACCGATTTTAAGTCTTTGCTCGAAGGTCAAGTTGAGCTAAGAGCATTTATTGAAACTTGGGGCGACGATGGCTGGAATTTATCTGTTGAATTTGATTTTGAAGAAGGTATTCCTGATTATCCTTATTATGCCGTTTCAGAAGTTATAGCATATAACGCTTTATCTTTAGCTGGTGTACCTTACGGAAGTAGTACTGCAGGATTTGATTTAACCAAAACCATAGCAATACCAAGTAATGCCTTTAGTACACATTTACGAACAGTTATATCTGGTTGGGGGCATGCCACTCCTGCAGATAGCGATGGCAGAGGTTGTGCAGAATGGTGCTTTAGAACACACCAAATTTTAATTAATAATGACCCCAAATTTACACACGAATTAAAACCTATTGGATGTGGAAGTAATAAAATAAACCCACAACGCGGTAATTGGGCACCCGATAGAGCAGGTTGGTGTCCTGGTATGGCTGTACCACCAAGAGTTGATAAGTTTGATAAATCTAACTCAAATGTAACTTTCGATTTTGAGTATGATTTTGAAGATTGGGTGTCAGATGGAGGAACACAATCAAGCCAAACTGGAGCTTATTATGCTATTTCAACTTATATTGTAGTTAAAAGCAAAACGCCAATAGAAGCTCCTGTAGTGAACGATTAAAGTACAATTTTGATGTTTTTTGGAAGTTACGTTGATTCCAATAAATAAAAATGGCTATCTAGATTCGGATAGCCATTTTTATTAAAAAAAGGATGGTTGCTATTAATCAGTTTCTAAGCTAAAAGTCTCTATTGAGTATTTACCCACTTTTAATGCAGGAGCAACAGGTACTGGATTTTCTTCAATAATATTAGTATGGTTTTGAGACTTAATATTAAAGTAAGAAGATATGTTTACCGTTTCGTTGGTATCCTTTACATTATACATTCTTGCAATAAAATCTTCTGAGTCTTCTGCTTTTTTAACCGTAGTTACAATCACATTTTCAGAATCTATAGAAAAGAAACTTAATTGTTCTGGTAAATACGATTTAGCTGATGTTACAGTGTTTAAAACTACTTGTATAGGCTCATTTTCTTGTTTAGCAACTTTTTGTCCTACAATACTTCCTGCTTTAGTTGAGGTAAATACATTATGAAAGTTGTGGTTGCCACCTTGCGAATATTCATTGCCTTCCCAATGGCAAGAGGTTCTACTTGCTAATAAAAGGTTTTGTAATATTGGTGTGCCAGCTTTAGTTTTACCAGTTGGATCTATCCAATCTGCTGCAGCTACAGATGAGCTTAAGGTTACTGATATATCATCATCAGTAGCCGAAATCCAATCTATAATAGCTCTTGGGTGTACATCTTTGCAAAGTGGCGTATAACGTTCTCCTGCTGTTTCAATTTCGTCTTTTCCAACACGTACACTTCCAAAAGGTACTTCATGCGCTATTTCTGGATTATCCATATTTAATGGAAATGCGGTTCTAAATTCTCTGTATAATTCTCCAGACCAATTACGTAAGCTTGTATTAAAATAAACACGTTTTAAATCGTGATATAAGGTTACATCCTGTCTTACAATAGCATGATTAATTTGTTGTTCTAATCTGTATTTGGTGTAAACCACACCATTTTCTAAGATTTTCCATTCGGTATTGTGAGCACTTACTTGATCGTAATCTTTCATGGTAGGTTGTTGCACATCTCCAAATTCTCCTGCGCCATTTCCAACCGATTCCATTGTAAACACATCGCCAGCTTTAAATACACTGCTGTCAAATAATTCTTTCTTCAGTTCTTTGTCATATACGCTAGTAATACCACCTTTTTCAAAATTTATAGCGTAAAATGAATTCTCATACGTACTAGTTGTAGCTGAATTGTTTTTACCTTTTGAGGCCGAATTTTTATCTTGTAAGTAGTACGTAGCATAACCTATGGAAGGAATATCTTTTGCTATAAAAGTAACATCAATACTTCTAATACTACCATCGTTATAATATTTAGCATTAGATGTTTGAGATGGCACTTCTTTTTTATTAGCAGATACAATAGTGACATGTTTTATATTGCCTTTAGTAAATTTTAAAGTTGTAGTTATTGGGTCTGTTCTTTTCCATGATAAACTATTAAAAAGCACGATAGGTTTTCCTAATTTTTCGTTCTTTTTAATTTTAGATGAAATAAGTTCTATACCATCATTTAAAAGGTTTTGCCCCATGGTTCTAGATTTTACAAAACTCTCTTTAAAAAGGTTGTCTGTAACATCGCCATCATGACCACCCCAACCATGGTCTGGGTAAATTTTGGCCTGCCACGCTTCATCAAAGGCTTCAAAGGGATATGGCGATAAATCTGGTTCAATTTTATTTGCTATAGATAAAAACTTTTCAGCGGCTGGTAATAATTTAGAGGCTTCTCTACTTGCTGTAAGTGCATCGTGATGCCCAGGGCCATGAATGTAAACCCATACATTAGGGCGTTCTCCCATTATGGTATCTACTTTAGTGGCATTCTTTTCTGCTAAAGGAAAAAATTCATCAACTGTCATTAATTCCATTTTTGGTAAATTAACGTCTATAGCTTTACCTTCAGCATCTTTTACTTTATCAAAGGTATTCCAGGTATCAATATAATCTGAATAATCAATAGCAGGTAGCATGTCTTGACTAGATAGTAAAGGGGTTTGTATCTTACCTTCGGCAAAACTATTTTCCCAATACAATACTTGTTCTGCACCATATTTCATTTTGTTATTCATATCTCTAGAAAGATACAGTAAATCGTTACCGTAATGCCCAGGTGAATAGGTAAATACAGAGCTTCCGTCAGGGCTAGCCCAATGGAACATGCCTTTTGCATGCCTACTAATTACCATATAATCAACACCAGCTTTTTTTAATATTTGTGGGAGTTGCATTGTTTTTCCTGGTACATCAACATTCCAGTAAACTTTAGAGTCGTAACCACCAAAGGTTTTCTTTACCCATTTTTTTCCTAAGTACAACTGTCTCACTTGGTCTTCAGCATCATACATATCTTCGTAAGGGCAATTGTAAGTAGCGCCAACAGACATTAATTTTCTTTGCAGCAATGTTGTAATTTGCTCTTCAGAGCCTGGGTGTCTTTCAATATATTCGCGAAGCATTAATCCATCTTCAATATCAAAACCATAATCATCTCTTATAAAAGCATCTTTAAGTACTGGTGCAAGGAGTAAGGTGTCTCTTAAAATAATGCATACTTCTGGTCTGTCTACCCAAGCAATATCTTGGTGGCTAGAGTTCATAATAGATACCAGTCCTTTTTCATATTTTTTATTAAAAAAGTCATCATAGGTGTCAAAAAACTCTGGCTTGTATAATTTTGCTAATGAAGCTGTCCAGTTAGGGTTGTAATTAGTAATATGATGGTATAAAAAAGGTCCTTCAATATCTGATTTCATGGCTTTACCGTCGCCTTTATTAAAAGTTAAAGCAATTTCTTGATTATTGTAAACAATACTGAACGATTGTTTTGGTGCTGCTATGTTAAATGATGTTTTGGCAAGTTGGGCTTGGCCAGAAAAGGTTTTAGTTTTACTTTTTTTTCCGTCTGAAATGACGTAAACAGATCTTCCTGAAAAATGTGCAGGTGCATCTATATAAAGTTTTCCATCTTTTTGTTTGATACTAAAGGCAGCTTCATCGGTAACAGATTTATTGATGCGTTCTACAACATCTGTACCTTTAAAAATCATAAACCAACAGTTGGAGCTTTTTTTACGCCCAACAACTTTAATTTTTGCACTTTTTCCTTTTTTTAGAGATGATGTAGGTACGGTTAAACGAAAAGCACCAAGACCGTCGCCGTTTAAATCACGCCTTACTAAAATGTATTCGGCATGACCATTCCCTGGGTTTTCTGTTATAGAAAGTGAGCCATCTTTATTAGAATTGAAAGTTAGTAATGGTTTGTCATTTACAATAACATCAAACGATTCTCTGAGGTTAAAATCAATATCACTAATAAAAAAGAAGTTGACTTTATCTTTAGCATAGTTTTTAGGAACTTCTCCTGTTAAAAATTCGAATCCTTTTTTTCCTGTGGTAGCTCTTGAAATCATCGCTACATTCATGTCTTCTCTTATAGACGGATATAAGAAATATTCAGAACCAGAAAGCATTTCTTTATATCCTTCAATATCATCTTTACAAATTTGGTGTAAACGATAATTGGTGTTAAGACTCTCTATATGCCCAACATTACTCGTGCCACCGTGAATAATTGAAGTGTTGGTATTAGGCTTTATGCTGTTGTTAGCATAACAAATACTAATTGTAATTAAGGTAATGCCTAGATAACAAATTAGATTAAAGATTGATTTTCGGTTTTTAATTTTCATTTTTTAATGTATTAATTTTATTTAGTTCCAAGGCTAAAAGTTTCAATGGCATATTTACCAAGTACTAATTTTGGTGCTATTGGTTTAGGATTTTCTTCTATAATATTAGTATGCTTGTAAGAGTTTATATTGAAATAAGAAGACATATTTACGCTTTCATTTCCATCTTTAAGATTGTACATTCTCGCAATAAACTCTTCAGACTCTTCCGCTTTTTTAATTGTTGTGATGATGACATTTTCCGCATCAATTTTAAAGAAACTCAAATTTTCTGGTAAGTATGGTTTTAAAGTGGTTACAGGGTTTATAACAATTTGTATAGGTTCGTTTTCTTGTTTTGCTATTTTTTGTCCCTTTACACTTCCTGATTTGTTGGATGTAAATACATTATGGTAGTGATGGTCTCCACCTTGTAAATATTCATTACCCTCCCAATGGCAAGATCTTCTACTGGCTAGTAATAAATTTTGTAACATAGTTGTATTGGTTTTTCCTGTTGGGTCAATCCAATCGGCAGCAGCTACAGATGAGCTTAAAGTTATGGCTACATCATCATCTGTTGCAGAAATCCAATCTATAATGCCTCTTGGGCGTACATCTTTACAAAACGGTGTGTACCATTCGCCACCAGTTTCAATTTCATCTTTACCAACGCGTACGTTTCCGAAAGGTACTTCGTGAGCTACCTCAGGACTATCCATGTTTATAGGAAATGCTGTTCTAAATTCACGATACAATTTACCAGACCAATTGCGTAAACTGTTATTAAAGTAAACGCGTTTTAAGTTATGATACAGCGTTACATCTTGTCTTACTATACTATGTAAAATTTGTTGCTCTAGTCTATATTTTGTATAAACTGGGCCATTTTCTATAATCTTCCATTTAGGATTATGAATGCTTACTTGGTCAAAATCTTTCATAGAAGGTTGCTGTATATCTCCAAACTCGCCAGCACCTGTTCCAAAAGATTCCATAGTAAATACTTCTCCTATTTTAAACACATCTGTTTTAAATAAGTTTTTCTTAAATGCTTTATCATATACTTGTGAAATACCACCATCTTCAAACGTGATATTGTAAAACGGATTCTCGTAAGTATCTAGCGTGGCGTTTTCATATTTGTTTTGTTTAGAGCTGATTTTGTTTTGAATGTAATAGGTACTATAACCAATAGAAGGAACCTCAGCAATAAACGTAATAGCTATACTTTTAATACTGCCATCATCATGTAATTGTTTGTTGTTAGTTTGTGATGCTATTTCTTTTTTATTTGCAGAAACAATAGAAATATTTTGAATTTTTCCTTTAGGAAAATGAACCGTAGTGGTTACAGGGTCATTCCGTTTCCAGGATAAACTATTATACAATACGATGGGTATACCTAATTTTTTATTAGATTTTACATAGCTTGATAAAAAGTTAATCCCTTTATCTAAAAGGTTTTGCCCTAAAGTTCTTGATTTTACAAGATTTGCTTGAAATAAATTATCGGTAACATCGCCATCATGACCACCCCAACCGTGGTCGGGATAAATTTTAGCTTGCCAAGCTTCATCAAATTCCTCAAATGGATAAGGCATTTTAGCAGGTTCTATTTTATTAGCTATTGATAAGAATTTTTCGGCAGCTGGTAGTAACTTAGAGCCTTCTCTACTTGCCGTAAGTGCATCGTGATGCCCTGGCCCATGAATGTAAAGCCATACGTTTGGGCGTTCTCCTAAAATAGTATCTACTTTTGTAGCATGTTTTTCGGCAAGTGGCATATACTCATCTACAGTCATTAATTCCATAGGTGGTAAATTCACGTCTTTAGGTTGTCCTTTTTCATCTTTTAAAGTATCAAATGTATTCCATGATGCTATATAATCAGAATAGTCAATAGCGGGCAACATATCTTGGCTAGATAGTAGTGGCGTTTGTACTTTACCATCTTCAAAATTCTTCTCCCAAAACTTTATTTGTTCAGCACCATATTTTATTTTAGAGTTCATGTTACCTCGCCTTAGCATAGTTTCATCAACACCATAATGCCCAGGGGAATATGTAAAAACAGAGCTTCCATCAGGACTAGCCCAATGAAACATCCCTCTAGAATGTCTACTAATTACCATATAATCTACACCTGCTTTTTTTAGTATTTGTGGTAATTGTAACGTTTTTCCAGGTACATCTACGTTCCAGTATACTTTAGAATCGTACCCCCCAAAGGTCTTTTTTACCCATTTTTTACCAAGATATAATTGACGTACTTGGTCTTCGGCATCATACATATCTTCGTAAGGGCAATTGTATGTAGCGCCAACAGAGATTAATTTCTTATTTAAAAGTGTTGTAATTTTTTCTTGAGATTCTGGGTGTCTGTTAAGATATTCTCTTAGCATTAAACCATCTTCAATATCAAACCCGTAATCGTCTCTAATAAAAGCATCTTTAATTACAGGTGTTAAAAGCATCGTATCTCTTAATATAATGCAAACCTCTGGTCTGTCTACCCATGCAATGTCTTGATGACTTGAGTTCATGATGGAAATACCTCCATCTGCATATTTTTTATCAAAGAAATCGTCATACGTATCAAAATATTCGGGACGATACATTTTTGTTAAAGAAGCTCGCCAACCATTTTTATAGTTGGTTTTATGATGGTATAAATAATGCCCTTCAATATCGGTTTTTGATGTTGTACCATCGTTGTTTTCAAAAAGTAATGACAGAGCTTCGTCTCCATAAACAATTTTGAAGTCATTTTTAGGAGGCGCAATAGTGAATGATGCTTTTGATTGTTCGCCCAACACCTCAAATGTTTTTACTTTGCTTTTTACACCGTCGCTAACAACATATACCTTTCTTCCAGAAAAATACCTAGGAGCGTCTATATAAAGTTTTCCATTTTTTTCTTTAATATCAAAAGCAGTTTCAGTAGTTGCAGATTTTTTAATACGCTCTACAGCATCAGTAGCTGTAAAAATCATAACCCACGCATTATCGTTTTTTCTATGGCCTTCTATTTTAATTTTTGCAGATTCTCCTTTTTTTAAAAAAGAAGTTGGTACGGTTAGTCGCATGGCACCATAACCATCTCCATTACCGTCACGCTTAATCAAAACAAACTCAGCCTTGCTTTTGAATATATTATCTGAAATATTTAAAGTTCCATCTTCATTGGCCTTAAACGTAAGTAGAAATTTGTCGTTAACATGTATTTTAAAATGGTCTCTATGCTTTAGCGAAATGTTGCTTAACATAAAAAAGGTAACGCTCTCTTTAGTATAATCTACAGGAATTGTACTTGTCAAAAACCCAATAGGCTCATCGTTGCTATTAGACCGGGTAAATAGTGAGCTATACAGCCCATCCCTAATCGACCCATAAGCTCCAAATTCTCGTCCGCTTAGTGATTTGCTATAGCCTTCTGTATCATTTTTGCAATTTTTGTAGAGTTTGTAGTTGGAGTTTAGCTCATGAATGTGACTATTACTATTACCTTCATGAAATACTATTGTAGTTTTAGTTAAATTAGGTTTAACTCCATGGGCATGAATATTAACAGCCAAAAGAAGTATAAAACAAAAACAATCCTTAAAATAAATAGAAAGTTTTTTAATATTCAAGAGCATAATTAATTAAATTTAAACAAATTTTTAAGAAAAACTAAATCGGTTTAGTTATCAAATATATTAAATAAATTTAGTTTTTTTAGTATTGAAAACGATAAGTACTTACTTTATTTATAGCTATTTATGAGTTGTATTTAAGTTTTGAGGGTTTTTATAGCCTTAAAAGTGCTATTTAGGTATTTCTAGGAGGTGTTCGTCGAAATGTTAATTTTATTAAATATTTGAAAATTATATTTATAGAGTAGTTTAAAATTCTTGAAAACTAGTATAAAATGGATTTTTAGAAGTATTTATTTCGTTCTGCTTAGTTAGAAAAGAAGTTAAAATAGTCATGAAATATCTCAAAAATGAAAATTTAGAATGAGCTTAAAAAGTTTTAAAAATTTAGATTTTACACTAATATAAAATTATAAAAATGCAAGAAGCATTAGAAGGCGTTAAGGTTTTAGATTTTTCACAATTATTACAAGGGCCTTATGCAACCCAAATGATGGGTGATTTGGGTGCAGATATTATAAAAATAGAAAGAAACGGAACTGGAGATATTTATAGAGGTATGACATTTTTAAACAAATGGATTGCCAAAGACGAATCGCCTTGTTTTATGGCTTGGAATAGAAACAAACGCTCATTATCTATAGATATTAAATCTGAAGAAGGAAAAGAAATCATCTACAAACTTGTTAAAGATACAGATGTAGTAGTTGAGAATTTTCGTCCTGGAGTGATGGCGCGTTTGGGTTTTGGATATGAAGATTTAAAAAAGATTAACCCAAGCATTATTTATTGTTCAGCAAGTGGTTGGGGTGCAGATGGCCCTTATGTAACTAGACCAGGGCAAGACTTGTTAGTGCAGAGTGTTAGTGGTGCTGCGATGACTAGTGGAAAAAAATCTGATGGCCCTGTGGTATTAGGAACATCGCTTTGCGACCAAGTAAACGGATTGAATTCTGTTTATGCTATTCTTGCAGCATTATATTTTAGAGAGAAAACGGGTAAAGGGCAAGAAATAAAAACAAATTTATTGTCGTCTGCTATAGCTTTTCAAATGCAGGATTTCTTTGCAATTCAGAACTTAAATACCCCTTTTGAACGACCAGAATCAAATATAGGACACCCAGGAAGTGGAGCACCATTTGGAACATATAAAACAAACGATGGCTATTTAACAATAGCTATGAATCCATGGGCTAAGTTAGTTGAGGCATTAGGAGAACCTAAGCTTATGCAATATGATGATGCGCAAGTACTTTATGATAAACGTGACGAAGTTCATGCTGCAATAGAAGCTGTAACAATAACCAAAACAGCAGATGAGTGGTTAGATATTATGCTGGAAATGGATTTGTGGGTGGCCAAAGTACATAACCATACTGAAGTAGAACAGAATCCGCAGGTCATTCACAATAAAACATTTGTAGAGGTAGAACATCCTAAAGCTGGTAAAGTAAAGGTTACTAATATACCATTTACTATGAGCGAAACTCCTGGGAAAATAAAACGACCATCGCCAATGTTGGGCGAACACGGAGAAGAGATTTTAGCAGAATTAGGACTGAGTAAACAAGAAATTCAAGAGTTAATTAATGAGAATGTTATAACAATAGAGAGGCTTTAAAAGCAGTTTATTAAACCTTTAGAAATATATGAAAAGCGTAACCTTAACAGTATCCTCAAAATTAGTATATACATTAGTAATAGGTACGCTTTTAACAGTAAGTTGTAATCCTAATAAAACTCAAGATTCACTTACCGAAGTAAATTCTTCAATAGATTACATTGATACACGAATAGGAACAAAACCATGGTCTGGTAAATCTACCTTAAGTCAAGCCGAATTACCGCAAGGACATGTTTATCCTGGTGTTGGAGCACCTTTTGCAATGACACAGATTAGCCCACAAACCACAAAAAAAGATATTCCGTATTGGTGGGAGCATGAAAAAATTCAAGGATTTAGAAGTACGCATTATCCAAACGGAGCCTCTATGTCTGAATATGGTTCGCTAACTATAATGCCTATGGTTGGAGATTTAAAAATTACACCAGAAGAACGCGCATCCACATTTAACCATGCTAATGAAATAGCAAAACCACATTATTATTCGGTTACTTTAGAGGATTACAATATTAAAGCAGAATTAACTGCTGTTGCTAAAGCTAAGTTTTTACAGTTTACGTATCCAGAATCAAAAGAATCCCATATTATTATAGATAACCCTGTTGCACATGGTTATTTTCGTGTAAATCCAAAAAAAAATGAGATAGAAGGTTATACAGACAATACGGGTAGAACTGGAAATATGGGCTATACCGGCAGAGAATTTGCATCGTATTTTGTGGCAAAATTTAGTAAGCCTTTTGATAGTTTTACGATAGTACCAAAACCTGATATAACTAAGACATCTCTACTATTTCCTGAAGGATTTACAGGTGAATTTTATAACAATCTAAACTTATCTGGAAAACCAAGTGTTACAAGAAATGATGCTATTATAGATTTCGAGTGGAGCGGATCTCCTTTTGCAGGCATAAAACCAGATCTATTTTCAGCAAAATACATTGGTGAACTCGTAACAAAACAATCAGGAATTCATAAATTCTATGTTACTAGTGATGATGGCGTACGCTTATTTATAGATGAAAAATTAGTTATAGATTCTTGGTATAATCGAGGTGCAACTACTGATACGTATAGCATTTCTTTAGAAGCCACTAAAACATATAGCATTAAAATTGAATATTTTGATAGTGGTGGCGGTGCTACATTAAAGTTTGGTTGCGCACCTCCAGTAACACATGCGCCAGAACAAATTAGTCTAATGGCAACTAAAGGCGCTGAGGCTAATGCAGTTCATATATCTTTTAAAACTAACGAAGGCGAAAAAGTACAAGTTAAAATTGGGACTTCTTTTATAAGTATAGACCAAGCAAGAAAAAATCTAAATAGTGAAATTAATCATTGGGATTTTGAAAAAACAGCAGAAGAAACCAAAAATAAATGGAATCAAGCACTAAGTAAAATCAAAATTGAAGCCTCAGAAACAGATAAGAAAATTTTCTACACCGCTTTACAACGTTGTATGCTTTTACCAAGAAATATAACAGAAGATGGTTATCATTATAGTGCGTTTAATGGCAAAGTAATGCCAGGAGTTATGTATACTGATTTTTCTTTATGGGATACATTCCGTTCGGAACATCCATTGCTTATACTTCTTGAACCTGAGAAGGTTTCAGTAATGATTGAAGCGTTGCTTAACTCTTATGATGAAGGCGGTTGGATTCCAAAATGGCCAAGTCCAGGCTATTCAAACATTATGCATGGTACACATGGCGATGCTGTAATTGCGGATGCATACGTAAAAGGAATCAGAGGCTATAATGTTGATAAAGCGTTTGAAGCCATGATGAAAAATGCAACTACTAAAAGTACTGGTCGTTATGTGGCGCGTGCAGGAATTTTAGAGTATCAAAAATTAGGGTATGTACCTACTGATAAATATGGAGAGTCTGCCATAAGAACCATGGAGTTTGCTTATGACGATTATTGTATAGCTCAAATGGCGAAAGCTATGGGTAAAACAGATGTTTATGATGAATTTATGGCACGTGCATTATATTACAAGAATTTCTTAGACCCGGAAACCAAAATGGTGCGAGGAAGAAATGCAGATGGTTCTTGGCGAGATGCTAACGACCCATCAATTAGTGGGTGGGCGTATGGAAGCGACAAGGATAGAGAAAATTATTTTCGAAATATTACTCTTTTTGCACCACAAGATGTGCAAGGATTAGCCAATTTTATGGGAGGCAATCATAAACTAGAGGAATACTTAGACCATTTCTTTAAAAACGACTTCTATTACGTAGGCGATGAATATTCAATGCATTCCCCATACTTATACAATTATGTTGGAGCACCATGGAAAACGCAAAAATTAATCCGAGAATTAATTAATGATAATTTTGAAGACACTCCTGGTGGCTTACCAGGTAATGAAGATTGCGGACAAATGTCGTCTTGGTATATTTTTGGAGCCATGGGATTTTATCCTACCTGCCCCGGAAGTCCAACCTATCAAATAGGAAGCCCCGCATTTAAAAAGGTAAGTATAGATCTTGCAAATGGTAAAGTCTTTACTATAATAGCGAATAACAATTCAAAAGAAAATGTGTACATACAATCTGCGACTTTAAATGGAGAAGCTTACACAAAATCTTGGATTCATCATGATGCTATTATGAACGGCAGTACTTTAGAATTTGAAATGGGACCAAAGCCTAATAAAGATTGGGGAGCCTTGAAAGGAGATAGACATGCTTCAATTAGTGAATAATTGAAGCGAAAAAATAGTATTGTTTATAATTAAAAAAACTTTTATGAAGACTAGAATAATAAATATAAAGCTCATTTTATTGATGGTTTTTTTCGTGTTGAGTTGCACAAAAAAATCAAAACAAAAAGCACCAATTCACGCAGTGGATTATACCTCCTACGTAAACCCATTTATAGGAACCCAAAACGAAGGACATACATTTCCAGGAGCAACAACGCCCTTAGGAATGGTGCAACCAAGTCCAGAATCTTATAATATTCATTACAAAGGATATGAAATGGATCATATTGCTGGTTATCAGTACAACGATCCTTGGTTAATAGGCTTTACTCAAACACATTTAAATGGTGTAGGATGCCCTTCTATGTCCGATATTTTATTACAACCTCTAAACACAGATACTATTAATAGTGAATCTAGATTTAACTATAAATCTACATACACAAAAGATTCTGAAATAGCCAAACCAGGTTATTACAAGGTGTATTTAGATGATTTTAAAGTACAGGTAGAGTTAACGGCTACAGAACGAGTGGCATATCATAGATATACTTATGACAATGAAAAAAATGCAAAACTCCTAATTGATTTACAATACGGCGTCTCTTGGAATATTAATGAAATACCTTTAAATATTTTAGAAGCTAATCAACAATTTGAAGACGACTATACGTTAACTGGCTATAGAAAAGCTAGGGTTTGGGCACCCAGAGATTTGTATTATGTAATCAAATTCAATAAGAAAATTGTGAAAAAGCAAGAGCTAACACCAGCAGAAAACAAAGATGAAAAGGCACCACGCTATATTCTTGATTTTGATATGCAAGGTGCTAAAGTTCTTGAAGTAAAAATTGGAGTATCTACAGTAGGAATAGCAGAGGCTAAAAAGAACTTAGATACAGAAATAAGTACATGGAATAGTTTTGATTCCATTAGAGCAGCAACCAACAAAAAATGGAATGACATATTAGCAAAGTTTCACTTAAAAGGAAACGAAGATAAAAAAGTAGCGTTTTATACTAGCTTGTACCATCTTTATATTCAACCTAATAATATTGCAGATGTAGATGGAGGATTTAGAAGTGCCGATTCGGGTGTGCAAAAAGCAACCAGTGGTAAATACTATTCAACATTGTCTCTCTGGGATACGTATCGTGCGGCAAACCCAATGTACACAATTCTTAGTCCAGATTTAGTAAGCGATATTAATACCTCTATGCTTGATAGTTATAAATTTATGACTGTTGATTCATTAAATCCCAAAGAAGCTAATAAGTACTTACCAAGATGGCAACTTTGGGGGCAAGAAACGCATACTATGGTTGGTAACCATGCTGTACCTGTAATTGTTGATGCTTATTTAAAAGGCATAAAACCAAAAGGTTATAGTGATGAGGAAATTTTTGATGCTGTTTGGACATCTTTAACCAAACCACATTACCGCAATCATGTAGAATTGATAGATTCCTTTGGATATATTCCTTACGATGTTAAACTGTCTAGTATTGATGATGGTAGAGAAACGGTATCACGTCTTTTGGAGAATACATACGACGATTATGCAGGGGCTTTACTTGCTGAAAAGCTAGGAAAACAAAAAGAGGCTGACTTCCTTAAAAAAAGAGTTACTTATTATAAAAATGTATATGACAAAGAAAGTGGTTTTATGCGAGGTAAAAATGCTAAAGGAGAATTTAAAAAAGAGGTAGATTTATCTGAAGTGGTTGGCGAATGGCTTAAAGGTTCAGATTTTACAGAAGGTAATGCATACCATTATCAATTTCATGTCTTACACGATATTTCAGGTTTGGTTGCTATTATGGGAGGTAAAACAGAATTTGGAAAAAAATTAGACGATTTATTTTATTCAGAATCTAAACCAGAGGTAAAAACTTTAGTTTGGAATATTCATGGTACGTACGGTCAATATTGGCATGGAAATGAACCTTGTCACCATTTGCCTTATTTGTACAAATATTCAGATAAACCCTATAAAACAGATAAAATCATAAAAACACTAATTGATGAATATTATTACACAAAACCAGATGGTTTGATGGGGAATGACGATTGTGGGCAAATGTCTGCATGGTATATGTTTGGTGTACTTGGTTTTTATCCAGTAAATCCAACAGGAGGACACTATGTTTTAGGAGCTCCGCAGTTAGAAGAAGTAGTAATAAAACTTCCAAATAATAATACATTTACAGTAAGAGCTAAAAATTTAAGTAACACCAATTTTATTGTTGAATCTGTAGCACTAAATGGAGAGGTATTAAATAGAAATTATATCACTCACGAAGAAATTATAAATGGGGGAGAATTAATTTTTAAAATGATTAGTGAAGCGTCTTTAAAGAAGCAGTAGCTTTCATATAGAGTAATAAATAACAAAGGAGGAGTAGAAAATATTTAGTCTCTTCATTTTAAAATAGAATAAAAAAAGGTGTAATATTAATTTTATAAAATTCTTACGAAAGCAAGAAATAGATAAGAACTGTTAAAAAAACAAGTGCAATTCCATAAGCCTTCACTTTAGGCCAAGACTTTTCTACAACTTCTTGTTTCATACTATAATAATCCGTTTTAATTTCTGAAGGATACATTTTAGAAACTAAAAACATGATTGCAAAATTTAAAAGAAATTCGATACCCCACAAATGCACAAAATGGATGTTTACTTTAAGTATAAAAGTGGTTAGAATGTAAAATGTAAATCCAAAGAAAAGTCCTGCTTTTGCGCCCTTAGTATTTATTTGTTTAAAGAATATTCCAGCAATTATAATAGAGGAAATAGGAATAAAGAAAATGCCGTTTAGTTCTTGTAATAACTGGTATAAACCATCAGGAGCATAAGCAACCATTGGTGCTACAGCAATAGCTATTAAAGCTAGAATAACAGACGATATTTTACCATATTTCACCAATTTAGCATCGGAGGCATTTTTATTAAAAATCTTTTTATAGATATCTAAACAAAAAATGGTGCTTGCTGAGTTTAGTACACTATTAAATGTGCTTAAAACAGCGCCCAGAATAACAGCAGCAAAAAAACCAAAAAGATAAGATGGTAATACCTTTTTTACCAACATAGGATATATTAAATCAGGTGTTGCATAATAGGTATCTTGAAAATAGTAATAAGCAATTAGACCTGGTAAAACAATTATGGCAGGAACAAAGAGCTTCAATACACCAGTGTAAATAAGTCCTTTTTGAGCTTCAACTAAATTTTTAGCTCCAAACGCTCGCTGAATAATAGCTTGATTCATTCCCCAGAAATACAACTGATTAATCATTAATCCGGTAAACAAAACAGAAAAAGGAAGCACCGAATCTGGCTTACCAATAATATCAAATTTATCTGGCGCAAAATGGTACACTGTGCTTAAGCCATCAAACATATTACCATTACCAATTTGATATAAGGCAATTGTGGGTATAAGAAGTCCTCCTAGCATTAAGCCAATACCGTTTAAAGAATCTGAGTATGCTACAGCTTTTAAACCGCCAAAAATGGCATACATAGAACCAATAATACCTATGGCTAAAACAGTATAAATAAGCGATTCACTTTTTGATACATTGAATATTGCAGAAAAATCAAAAACACTTTCAATATTAATAGCTCCAGAATATAAAACAATTGGTAAAAGCGTTATAATAAATGATGACATTAGCAAAAAGGCAACAACAGAGCGTATTACACCATCAAAACGCCTTTCTAGAAATTCGGGGATGGTAGTTATCCCCAATTTTATAAACTTCGGAATAAAATAAATAGCTGCAATAACTAAAGCAATAGCAGAAGTAACCTCCCAAGCTATTATAATAATACCGTTTTTATAAGAACTTCCATTCATTCCTATTAAGTGTTCCGTAGAAATGTTGGTAAGTATCATAGACCCTGCGATGATTGGGCCTGTTAAACTTTTTCCAGCTAAAAAATAACCCTCTGAGGTTGTGAATTTATCTTTTCGGAGTTTATATGTTGTATAAAGTATTACGAATAAGGTAAATCCAAAAAATCCTAAATAGGTATAAAACATTATTGTTTGGCTGGTTAGTTAGTTTCTTAGTTCTTAAAATTTTAGCGTGTCGGGTAGGTATTTTTTAACAAGTTCTTGGTAATAAGGTTTTAGAGATTTAACATCTGGTTTAACAGGTGCTTTTGTATATAAATCGTAAGGATTGAATTTCTTTACCCATTCAAACATTTCAACATCTTTTTCATTCATCAAGTGGCTATATTCGTTTTCTCGATGTTGTGCATAGAAAGAATGATATCTTATAATATATAATGCTGGCTCCGGTAAATGATCTTTCATGATTTGATATAAATACTCATCATGTCCCCAGCTCATTTTAACATTGTCTAACCCACAATTTGGAGAGTAGATACCATATTTAGTATTGTATTTTGGGTTTGTTGAATCAGGGTTGTTAGCAAAATAATTAGCGTGTACAATTTTATCAGAGAATTTACAACCTACAGGGAAAGTATCTCCAACTACAGCCCATTGAGGTTCTCCAAATAAACAAAGCACCTTGCCAACATCATGTAAAAATCCCGTTAAGACAAACCAGTCTGGATGTCCGTCGGCTCTTATTGCTTCAGACGTTTGTAATAAATGTTGTAGTTGATCTAAATCAATATCAGGGTCGCTATCATCAACAAGGGTGTTTAAGAAATCAACAGCTTCCCAAATAGACATTTCTTTTCTATTAAACTCTAAAAAACCAGCTTCTTTTTCCGAGACAAAATCATAGGTTTGAAATATATGATTAAGTCTATAAAATTCTTTTACACTTTCAGCTCTATCTGAATCTTCGTAGTTTCTAAAGTCTTCTTTTTCTTTACCATTAGTATCGGGGTCAGGATATCTTTTAATTAGATCTTCTTCCCAATGCTCTATATTCTCTAGAGGTTGATGAATTGATGATTTTTTCATACTACTAACTTTATTTAATTTTTATTGGCTAATTTCTCATTCTAAAAATTGAATTAGTTTAATAAGCTTAAATTTTCAATACAATAAATGAGATAAAATGATGTAAAATCAGTTTATAACAAATTTAAGAACAGTAGTATATGCCATGATGGACTAATAATTTATTTATATGGATTATTTAATCAAAAACACTTCACTACTTTATTTATTTTAGAGATTTATATAATGTATTTTTTTGATAATGATTGAAATTTAAGATTAAATTTATGTAAGATAAAGCTTATATTTTTAATTAGCTTTAAAGAATATTTCCATGTTTTTGATGTAAAATTCCATATCAAATTTCAAGTCTTAACTTAATTTTAACGAAATAATTATGCCTAATCTAAAATTTATTAAAATGAAAAAACTAAAACTATTATTGATTGCCTTTTTTATAGGTGTTTTATCAGTTTTCGCACAGGATAATGTATCAGGTGTTGTTACTGATGAGCAAAATGTGCCTATACCTGGGGTCAATGTACTTATTAAAGGGACTTTAATTGGTACGTCAACAGATTTTAATGGTAATTATGAAATACAAGCCAACAACGGTGATGTAATTATATTTTCGTACTTAGGGTTCAAAACAAAGACAGTTGGGTATTCGGGACAATCAACTTTAGATATGCAATTACTAGAGGACACAGCACAGCTAGAGGAGGTTGTTGTAATTGGTTATGGGTCAGTTAAGCGTAAAGATTTAACAGGTTCAGTAGCTTCAATTGGAAGTAATGAAGTAATTGAGCAGAGAAAAACAGATGTAGCTCAAGCTTTACAAGGTCGCTTAGCAGGTGTAGATGTTAGGTCGCTAAATAATAAACCTGGTGCACCTCTTTCCATTACAGTAAGAGGTAATGGAGCTCTTAGAAACAATAACCAACAAAATGATGGTATAAGCGATAGTCCTACGGATGATTTAGGAGCGCCTCTGTATGTTGTTGATGGAATTTTTGTTGATAATATCAATGCATTGAATCCTGCAGATATTCAACAAATAGATGTTCTTAAAGATGCTTCTTCTACTGCTATTTATGGAGCAAGGGGAGCTAATGGAGTTGTAATAATTACAACGAAAAGCGGTGTTGAAGGTAGAACACGTTTTACGTATGACTCATCTTTTGGTGTGCGTAGTGTAGTTAATTCACCAGATTTTTATGATGGTGATGAGTATGTTGCGTTTACTAATGATGTGGTAAGAGCACGTGAGTTTGCTAATTTACTTAATGCAGGACCTGCTACAGCTTCGGATTATAATAATATTGTACCAGATAATACAGTTGAATTTATAGGCGCGGAAGAACAGAGTAACGTTGCAAACGGAAGGTATACTGATTGGATTGGAATGTTTCAAGAAACAGGAATTCAAACAAGTCATACATTGTCAGCATCTGGAGGACAAGATGGACTTATTTATAATGCATCAATAGGGTATTTAAAAGATGAAGGCGTTGTAGGTATAGAAGATTTTGAAAGATATAATCTTTCTGGGTCGTTATCTAAAAAGGTTAGTGATAAGTTAACATTTGGTTTAAAAACATATATAGCTTTTTCTGAAAGAGAAGAAGGAAGCCGCGAATTATTTAGAAGCTCTTTCCGTTTGGCACCAACAGTAGATCCTTTTGAGGATGATGGCTCAATTACATTAATCCCTGATCAGCAAGATCAACGTTTTATCAATCCAATTTATGAACAAGAGGGAGCTTGGAGAACTAATACTAAAAGGTTTGATATCATAGCAAACGCATTTTTAGATTATAAACCTTTAAAATGGCTAAGCTTAAAAACCCAGTTCTCCCCAAGTTTAGTTTATAGTAGATTTGGTGAGCATAGGGCTTTATTGACAAAAGCAGCTAGGAATGATCCAGGAAGAACTAGGGCTGTATATAACTCAGCGTCTATAGTAACTTATGCTTGGGATAATATTGCTAATATGAATTTTAATGTTGGCGATAATAATAGTTTAGGAGCTACATTAATTTCCTCACTGTATCATAAAGAATTTGAAAAAGGAGATATACAAACACGTAATTTAGCGGATGAATTTTTATTTTATAATACTGGACAAGGTACAGATATACGTGATTTTGATAGTGATTTTATTAAAGAGAATATAGCATCTTTTGCAGCTAGATTAAATTACTCATTTAAAGACAAGTATCTATTAACTGTTACAGGTCGTTATGATGGAGCTTCGCGTTTGGCTACAGGTAATAAATGGGATTTCTTTCCATCTGCTGCTTTTGCTTGGAAATTATCACAGGAAGATTTTATGCAAAATATTTCTTGGCTTAATAACATGAAGTTGCGTTTAAGTTATGGACAAACAGGTAATATAGATACAATAAGACCATATCAGTCTTTTTCTGCTCTTAGTGGAGGAACTTATTTATTTGGAGATGATTTGGTATCTTCCCAACAGGTTGATCGTTTGTCAAATAGAGAATTAACTTGGGCAGTAAATACTGAAACTAATATTGGTGTAGATATAGGGCTATTTAACAATAGAGTTAATATAACTGCAGATTATTACAATAAAGATACAGACGGGAGTTTGTTCGGAAGATCTTTATTAGCTGTTTCTGGTTTTAGCACTGCAGTTGGAAACTTTGGAGAAGTAAGAAATAGAGGTCTTGAGGTTGTTTTGAATACTACCAATATAAAAACCGAAAATTTTAAATGGCGAACTAGTTTTAACTTTACAAAAAACAAAGCAGAAGTATTAAAAATTGACGGTGGTATTGAAGAAGTACCTTTTAACCGTCATGGTGTAACAAAAGTAGGAGCAGACCCATCAGCTATTTTTTCTTACGAAAATGATGGTATCTGGCAGCTAGATGAGTATGCTGAAGCAGCTACATTTGGTGCCAGACCTGGGCAATATAAATTTGTAGATCAAAATAACGATGGTGTTATTAATAATGAAGATAAAGTAGTAATAGGTTCTACTTCACCTGATTGGTTTGGAGGTATGACTAATACTTTTAGCTATAAAAACTTTGAAGCAAGAGTTCAGGTAAACACTCGTCAAGGATCATTAGGACATTCAGAGTTTTATCAAAATTTTGCACCTTATCAAAATGACCAAGCAAAATTTAATAAAATTAATTTAGATTACTGGACTCCTAATAACCCCAATGCGTCAAGACCGGCACTATCTTATGCTCACCCAGGAGAATACTACTATGAGGAGTTTGATTTTGTTAAAATAGGTAATATAGGTTTAACTTATTCACTTTCATCAAATATATTAGACAAGTTAAATCTAAGTAGTATGAGACTGTCTTTAGATATTCAAAATCCATTTATTTTCACGGATTATGAAGGGCCAGATCCAGAAACTGGATTACAGAATTCTTACAGTTCTGCTTATATGACGAAAACAGTATTGTTTGGATTAAATGTATCATTATAATTATAAATTGTAAACAAGATGAAATCAATTTTTAAAATACAAAAAATAGTTTTATTACTAGGCTTAATTTTTACGGCCTGTGACAGCTATATAGAAGAGGAGTTTTATGGCGGTTTAGTTGCCGAAAACTTTATAGACGAAGATAATGCAGACCAGTTAGTAGCAGGAATGTATAGTAATTTACGTGAACTTTATAAGAAGGGCTACGGTATTATGTTTTCTGGTACGGATATGTTTACCTCACAAGATGATGTAAGAAGTAACTTGCCGATAAATGATTATTTTGGTTTAACAGCAAGTGAAGGTAATGCAGCAGAGTTTTGGGGGAAAAATTATAGTTTAACTACAGATGCTAATACAGTTATCAATCGTTATGAAAATCAAATTTCTTGGAGCGATGCTAATTTAGCTGTTCGTGATAATGGAATTGCTCAGGCAAAAGCTTTAAGAGCTCTTGGTTTCTATAATTTAGTTAGACATTTTGGAGGAGTAGTTTTAGATTTAAATGAAACAACAACCATACGTACAGATTATGTACGTGCTACCGAAGCAGAGACATTTACTCAAATTATAGCAGATTTAGAGGCCGCTATTCCTAATTTAGGAGATACTCCACAAACAGGCAGAATGTCTAAACGTGCAGCGCAGCATTTATTGGCAGATGTTTATTTAACAAGAGCTTATAAATCGTTTGGAAGTGATGCAGATTATACAACAGCTGCAAATTTAGCAGAACAAGCTATTGGATCTTATGATATAAGAAGTCAAACTTATGCTCAAGTATTTGACTACGGTAATCAGGTAAACCCTGAAGTCCTTTTTGCAGTACAGTATGGGTCAAATGGAAACTTTGACGATAGAAATAATAATAAGCATGGTGTTTTTATGAACCCTATTGATAATTATGCAGGTATAGGAAGAAATAATCCATACGGAGCCAATAATACTAGCTTAATGCCAACACCTCGTTTCTATGAGTTATTGGAAAGTAATGACTCGAGAGATGAAGTAACACTACATAGGGTCCTATTTGCAGATGAAGATGCTACTTTTACATCTCCTGAAGGCTCTGATAATGTTGTTGTAGGAGATACAATCGTATATTATCCTAAAGAGTCTATTGATGCCGTAGAATTAGCAGATAAATTAAACAGATATTGGGTATATCAACCAGATCAATATTTATTTGGACTTCCAGATAATATACCTGGAGCTATTTATCAATATTCTTCTAATGTTTTAAGAACTAATTTCCCAATATTTAAAAAGTTTGATGATGTAGGTATTGACGCCGAAAATGGTGGATCTAGAGATACGTTTTTATTTAGAATTGCAGAAACGCATTTGATTGCAGCTGAGGCTAATTTAGGTGCTGGTAATACAAGTGCAGCATTGAGTCATATTAATAGAGTAAGAGAACGTGCTACAGGTGTAGCAAATCATTATGCTTCTGTTGATATTGATACTATTTTAGATGAAAGAGCTATAGAACTTGCTGGAGAAGAAGACCGATGGGCAGTTTTAAAGCGAACAGGTAAATTAGAAGAACGTATCAATATGTATAACCCACATAATGTTGATCATGGAGTGTTTGCTGCAGATACGCATCTAGTAAGACCAATTCCTGATAACGAGGTTGCTCTATCTGAAGGATCTTTAGATCAAAACCCTAACTACTAGGTAGGATTTTGCTTATTAGAAATAAAAAAGTTTAATTGTTTAAGTTAGTTATTTTAGTTTATAAAGGCAGATGAGTTTTTTGTCTGCCTTTATTTTTTAACTTCATTATGCGCATATACCTTACACTTGTTTTTCTAAGCTTGTTTTGTTGTAAAAGGCAAAATAATATAGTTCCTCAACCAGAGGAAAAGCAAAGCAATGCAGTATATATAAACCCTTTTATTTCTACAGAAAACGACCATGGGCAAACAGATGTTGCTGCCAGTGTTCCTTTCGGAATGGTAAAACCATGTCCAGATACAAACCCAATAGCACATTCTGGGTACGATTACAGTGCTAAAGAAATCATTGGTTTTTCAAATACCAGATTTTCTGGTGTTGGATGTAGAGGCGTAGGAGGGAATTTAAGAATATTACCTTTTGTTATTTCAAAAGGAGATTCAATTTCTAAAGGTCTAACATATTCAAAAGAAAGTGAAAAAGCTAAAGCTGGATATTATTCAGTGAACTTAAACAACGGTGTAAAAACGCAGCTTACTGCAACTAGGCAAGTAGCATTTCATCAATATACATTTCCAGAATCTAAAAATGCTGGATTTACCATAGATTTAGCAAGTAGTTATGCAGGTCACGTATCTCATAGTTATCATGTAGAAAATGGTATTATTAGTGGCAAAATAACAAGCGTTAATGTTTGTAGAAAAGGTAAATACACATTTTACTACGCTATTAGATTTAATCATGAAGTATCAGAAGTAACTGAAGATAATTCTAAATTAATTTTTAAGTTTTCAACTAAAAATAATCAAGATATTTTATTACGATGTGCTTTGTCGGTTGTTGATGAAAACAGTGCCATTCAAAATTTAAAGTTATCAGAAAAATTAAGCTTTCCTGAAGTTAAACAGCAAGCATTTAAATCATGGAACAATCTTATGGATGTTGTTCATGTAGAGACAGAAAATGATACACTAAAGGAATTATTCTATACACATTTGTACCACGCAACACAATCGCCATTTATTATAAATGATGAAAATGGAGTGTATAGAGGTAGTGATGGTAATCAATACAAATCTAATTCATCGCATTATCACGGTTGGTCTGTATGGGATACGTTTAGAACAAAACTTCCTTTATTTTCATTTTTATATCCAAATAGATATAAAGACATGTTAACGTCTTTAAAAGCATTGTACAAACAAGGAAAACCTGATTGGGCAACAGAAACAGAACCTTTCTTAACCATTAGAACAGAGCATACCATAGCTATTGTGTTAGATGCATATCAAAAAGGAATTTTGCCATTTCCATTATCAGATATTTATGAAGAAATGAAAGCAGAAGCTGAACATTTACCGTTTAAATCGCCAGATAATGTACTAGAATCGAGTTATGATTTATGGGCACTTTCAGAAATTTCTAAAGCTTTAGGAGAAAATGCAGATGCTAAATTTTATAGAGATAAAGCTTTTGAATATAAAACCCTTTGGAAAGACAAGTTTTTAACTATGGATGAAAATTCAGATATCATGCATGGAGACGGATTGTACGAAGGCACGTTGTGGCAATACCGATGGTTTGTACCTTTTGATATAAAGGGAATTCAAACCATGATAGGAGGTAAAGATGAGTTTGAAACTCAATTAGATTATTTCTTTGAAAACGAATTATTTAACATAGGTAACCAACCCGATATTCAAGTGCCGTATTTGTATAATTACACAAATTCGCCATGGAAAACGCAAAGGTTAGTCGACCAATTGTTAAACAAGGAAACGAATAATTGGTACGGAACACACCATAAATTAGAACAACCCATTACGCGTAAAATTTTTACCAATACGCCCAATGGTTACATCAAAGAAATGGATGACGATGCAGGAACTATGTCGTCATGGTACGTATGGTCTACAATGGGGGTATATCCTATTTTTCCAGGAAGTACTCAGTTGGCATTAAGTACACCACAATTTGATAAAATTACTATAAAAACAAATGATAAACCGTTGCAAATAATTACAAACGGTAGAACATCAAAAAAGATATACATTCAAAAAGTAACATGGAATGGAGTAGAAATTAACTCAAGTATTATAGACTTTAATTTAATTTCTAAAGGCGGCATTTTGCAATTTGAATTAACAGATACACCCAATAAAGACTGGGGTAAACAAAATTAAACATGGCATACAAGACAAAATGTAGTACTTCTGTTTTATATGTTTTTTTACTGATTTTATTTTTTTGGTCATGTAAAGAAGCAACTGAAACACCTGTAAATGTCTCTCAAAGTGAAGTTAAAAAAGAGTATCTAAAAAAGACTAATAATAAAGAATATTTGGTTACAGATTATGGTATAGTTGGTAACAGTAAAATATTAAATACAGTTGCTTTACAAGAATTAATAGATAAAGTTCATCAAGCCCATGGTGGTACTTTAGTATTTCCTAAAGGAGAATACCTTTCTGGTAGTCTTGTAATGAAATCTAATGTAAGCTTGTATTTAAAAGCAGGTGCTGTTTTATTAGGGAGTACAAATCCTTACGATTATAAAGATGTACCAATGCCAGAACGACCTGAATCTCCAAAGAGAGACGATTACTCGAATATGGCATTTTTAGTAGCCTATAAAGCCAATAATTTTAAAATCTACGGCAAAGGTAAAATAGATGGACAAGGGAGAGCTTTGGCACTAAGTATAGATAGTTTACACCATTCAGGAGAACGTATAGACCCAAAGTATAATTACAGGCGCATGCGTCCCAATGAAACGGCAAGACCTAAATTATTCAGGTTTTCAATGTGTAAAAATGTAGATGTCTTGGATTTAAATCTTCAAAATGGAGCATGCTGGGGACTTTCTTTTGAGTTATGTGAAAAACTAAAATTAGATAATCTTAAAATAGTTAATAGAGCCTTTTGGAATAACGATGGTATGGATATTACCGATTGTAAAAATGTACAAATAACCAATTGCGATGTAGATTCTGCCGACGATGGCATTTGTTTAAAATCGTATTTCCCAAAGTATTATAATGATAGCATATATATTGCAAATTGTACAATTAAAAGTAGTGCAAGTGCATTAAAGTTTGGAACCGCTTCTTACGGTGGATTTAAAAATGTAACTATCGAAAATATTAATGTTTTTGATACATTTCGTTCTGCAATAGCTATTGAAAGTGTTGATGGAGGTGCTATAGAAAACATTAGTGTGTCTAATATTGTTGCTAAAAATACAGGTAACGGTATTTTTATTCGCTTAGGTCATAGAGGTGGAGAACAACCGGGAACCATAAAAAATGTACATATAAAAGATGTAAAGGTTGAAATACCTTTTGGAAGACCAGATATAAATTACGATTTAAGAGGACCAGAGGTCGATTTTTTCCACAACCCTTTTCCATCTTCAATTGTAGGTATTCCTGGGCATAATATAGAAAATGTAATTATAGAAAATATAGATATTACGTATCCTGGTAGAGCATCAAAAGGAATGGCTTATGTGCCTTTAAGTAGATTAGAACAAGTGCCTTATAAAATAAAAGATTATCCAGAGTTTTCAATGTTTGGAGAACTGCCTGCTTGGGGGTTTTACGTTCGCTATGCAAAAGATATTACTTTTAAAAATGTAAATTTAAAACTAGAAAACAAAGATTTTAGACCAGCATTTGTATTTGATGAAGTAAACGTTTTAAATATAGAAAATGTGGTTTTACCAGAAACTAATCACAAACAATTTGCATTAAAAGGAACGCATGAGGTAACAAAAGATGATGAATTGAAAACGGCTACTGCCATTATTAAATAGGCCCAATGAGATATTGTAAATTTTTTATATTGTTTATACTATTATCAGTTTTTGCTTGTAAAAATGATAGTAAACAAATAATCACAGATGAGGTTTATAAAGAGGTCGATTTTTCAAATATGGTCTATCCTCAACTAGATACAGAAAATTCTAGATGGTTTTTCTTTTCGTCGGCATGCCGTCCTTTTGGAATGGTAAATTTAAGTCCAGATAACGAAATAGACGGAGCTTGGGGTAGTGGTTATCGTTATAAAACAGATACAATAAAAGGATTTAGCCATATTCATGGTTGGCAAATATCTGGTGTTTCTGTAATGCCAGTTACCTTTTCCGAAGAAAATAAAAATAGCATTTTTACCGATTTCTATTCTAAATTTAGTCATGATAATGAAGTGGTAAAACCAGGTTATCATAGCTTAGAACTTCAACGTTTTAATATTAAAACAGAATTAACAAGTACCAAACGTGTCGGTTTTCATAAATATACATTTCCTGAAAAATCTGAAGCAGGAATCCTATTAAATTTAAATACCGTTTTAGGGCCTAGCGATAATGCAAATGGCATATTAAAACAAATTAACGATAAAGAATTTGTTGGCTCTGTAGTAGCTACGCCAACCCATAGAAGACCAAAAGATTTAAAAGTATTTTTTAAAATAGCTTTAAATCAGTCTGTAAATCATCTTCAAAAAGATGAAGAAACAGGGAATTACATGTTGCATTTTAAGGATTTGAATACGCCGCTTTTAATGAAAGTTGCTATTTCATATACCTCAGAAGAAAATGCTAGTTTAAATATGAAAACAGAATTACAACATTGGGATTTTAATGCTGTAGTTTCAGATTCAAAAGACGAATGGAATAGCCTTTTAGGTAGAATAAAAGTTGAAGGGAATACTGAAAAGCAACAAAAGAGATTTTATACAGACTTGTGGCATGCGCTTCAAGGAAGACGAACCATAAGTGATGTAAATGGTGCGTATCCAGATAATACAGGAAAAAGCTTTAGAATAGGGCAATTGCCTTTAAAAGAAGATGGTACGCCTAAGTTTAATCATTATAACTCAGATGCTTTTTGGGGAGCGCAATGGACAATAAATACTTTATGGGGCTTAGTATATCCAGAAATTTATGAAGAGTTTACATGGTCTTTACTGCAATATTATAAAGATGGAGGTTTAGTTGCTAGAGGACCTTCAGGAGGAAATTACACGTTTGTAATGACAGGAAGTTCGTCCACACCATTTTTTGTGAGTGCCATTCAAAAAGGTATTCTAAAAAATAATTTAGAATATGTATACGAAGCTCTAAAGAAAAACCATATGCCAAATGGTATTATGGAAAAGGCGGGCTATGAGCATAAAACACAAAAAGGAGGTGGTCTTAAATATTATTTAAAAAATGGTTTTGTGCCGCATCCAAATCCAGAAGGTAAATTTGGAGGGCATCAAGATGGTGCAGGTTTAACTTTAGAATATGCGTATCAAGATTGGACGTTAGCCCAATTGGCATTAAAGTTAGGCAAGAAAGTAGATTACAATTATTTTATGAAGCGTTCTAAAAACTATCAGAACCTATTCAATAAAAAAATCGGGTGGATGCAACCCAAAAATATAAAGGGACAATGGCAAGCTGACTATAGTCCTTACAATTATGAGGAAGGTTTTATAGAAGCCAATGGCGCACAATCCACATGGTTTGTACCTCATAATATTCCAGAATTAGGAGAATTAATGGGAGGAAAAGATGTGGCTGCCGATAAATTGAATACCCAATTTGAAGAAGCAGAAACCTTAAATTTTACCTCTGGAACATCACATGCATCAGAATTACATCCAGAATACAGAAAGATTCCAATAAACTATGGCAATCAACCCTCTATACAAACAGCTTTTACTTTTCATAAACTAGGCAGACCAGACTTAACACAGTATTGGTCTCGAAAAGTAACATCTACCGTTTTTGGAGGTTTAGCACCATCAACAGGTTATAATGGAGACGAAGACCAAGGATTAATGGGAAGTCTTGCTGTGTTAATGAAAATTGGTTTATTCCAAATAAATGGCGGAACAGATGCAGATGCAGAATATCAAATAGGAAGTCCTATTTTCGATAAAATTTCCATTCAATTGCATCCCGATTATCATTCAGGAAAAACCTTAGAAATTCTAGCCACTGATAATAATGAAACCAACGTTTTTGTAAAGGAAGCGACCTTTAGTGGTAAGTCATTAAAAGAATTTACCTTGTTTCATAAAGACATAACGAGTGGTGGTGTGCTTAACATGAAAATGGAAGCCAGAGATAATTAAAGTGTATTATCTTTAGTGTATTAGGATGATATCTATTTTCTTAGAGACACTAATCCTTATTTTATTCGTACCATTTTCAGATGCTAATTCTTAAATAAATGACAACAAGAAGAAAATTTATAAAACAAAGTGCTTTGGGTGTTGCTGGACTTACGGCATTAAACTGTTCTGCTTTAGGAGTAGCTCAGGATTTTCAAGCGTATCCTTCCAACAGACCTATTCCTTCTAAAAGAACATTTGTTAGTGATGCGGTTGAAAAAACTATAAAAAATGTAAAAAAAGGTATCAATAATAAAGAATTGGCGTGGATGTTTGAAAACTGTTTTCCAAACACTTTAGATACCACAGTAGATTATGAGATTATTGATGATAAACCAGATACATTTGTTATAACAGGCGATATTGATGCCATGTGGTTGCGAGATTCTACAGCTCAAGTTTGGCCATATTTACCTTTGGTTCATAAAGATGAAAAACTAAAAAATTTATTTAAAGGCTTAATAAATAGGCAAACCAAATGCGTGTTGCTAGACCCTTATGCCAATGCATTTTACAAAGATGTTGCAAGACCAACAAAATGGAAAGACGATAAGCCAACGCCACAGTCAGGTATTCACGAACGTAAATGGGAAATAGACTCTTTATGTTATGCCGTTCGTTTGGCTTACGGATATTATAAAGAAACTGGAGATACTTCTGTTTTTGATGCAGATTGGGATAAGGCCATGCGATTAGCAGTAGAAACCTTAAGAACAGAACAACGCAAAAATGGAACAACACCCTATTATTTTGAACGCGTTAGAAGAAATAAAAACGTTACAGCACCTTTTAGTGGAAAAGGCAGACCAATAAAACCAGTAGGACTCATTTGTTCTGCATTTAGACCATCTGATGATGGTACGATGTACCCCTTTTTAATTCCATCAAACCTGTTTGCAGTAGAATCTTTAGCACAATTAAGTGAGGTTTATAAAACGGTTTTTAAAGACGATTTGTTTTCTAAAGAATGTGCTTCATTTTCTAGCGAAGTATTGCAAGCAGTAAATAAATATGCCATTTCAGAGCATTTACACTATGGTAAAATATATGCCTACGAAATAGATGGTTTTGGGAATAAAGTATGTATAGACGACCCTAATATTCCGTCATTAATCGCCATGAAATATTTGATGAATGAAGCGTTTTACGATTCCGAAGTCTATAAAAATACAAGAGCCTATTTGTTGAGTGATGATAACCCTTATTATTTTAAAGGGAAAGCAGGCGAGGGGCAAGGTGGCCCACATGCAGGTTTAGATACCATTTGGCCTATGGGCATTATTTTAAGAGCCATGACAAGTGATAATGATGAGGAAATAATTTGGTGTATCAAACAATTGATGAATACGCATAATGGTTCAGGATTTATGCATGAAACCTTTCATAAAGATGATGCTTCTAAATTCTCTAGGTCTTGGTTTGCTTGGGCGAATACCTTATTTGGAGAACTAATTTTAAAGCTATACAACGAAAAACCGAAACTTTTAAAATCTATTTAAATGAAACAGCGGGCTCTTTTATGTCTGATTATTGTTGTCTGTTTTGGGTGTGTAAATAAAACACATTTAAAACTGAATGATATTCAGGTTATTGGAAGTCATAATTCATATAAAATAGGTATAGAAAAACCATTGTTAAATTATATTGGAACTATTGATTCTAGCAAAGCAAAATCTTTAGAATATGAGCATATTAGTATTAAAGAACAGCTAAATCTAGGTTTGCTAAATTTAGAATTAGATGTGTTTTACGACCCAAAAGGTGGTCATTTTTCCAATCCGAAAGGTTTAGAAATTGTAAAACAATCTGGAGCTATTCCAATGCCTTATGATGAAGATAATACTTTAGAAGCATCCGGATTTAAATTATTTCATATTCAAGATATCGACTTTAGAAGTCATCATTTGTTATTCAAAGATTGTTTAAGCGTGATGAAGCAATGGTCGGATGAAAACCCAACACATACACCGATTGTCATCTTAATGAATACGAAAGATAAAGCACTACCACAGTTAACAAAACCACTGCCATTTTCAGTCAAAGCCTATCAAGATTTAGATGCTGAAATACGTTCGGTTTTTTCAAAAGACGATTTGATAGTACCAGATGATGTGCGGAAAGATTTTAATAATTTGGAAGAAGCAGTCCTAAAAAACGGCTGGCCAAAATTAGAAGACTGTAAAGGGAAATTCCTTTTTGTTTTAGATGAAAAAGAACAAAAAAACAAGCTTTACATCAACGGTGATAACACACTAAAAAACTGCGTATTTTTTGTGAATAGTAAAGAAGGAAATCCTGAAGCTGCGTTTAGAATTGTGAATAATCCCATTACCGATTTTGAATATATAAAGCAGCTAGTTGCAAAAGGGTATATGGTACGCACGCGTGCCGATGCAGGAACTAAAGAAGCTAGAGCAAACGATTACACCAAATTTGAAAAAGCAAAAGCATCAGGAGCGCAAGTAATATCTACCGATTATTATAAACCATCAACATTATTTAAATCTGATTTTGAAGTGAAGTTTGATGATGGCACTTATGAAAGGATTAAAAAAGCAGCAGAATACAATGACTAAACTAGCTATTCAACTTTTATTTTTAATGCTCTGTTTTTCCGCATGGGGGCAAAATACGGTTCAATTTCCATTGGTTAAAAATGGAGAAATAGCTTCAATATTCATTGATAAAAAAGACGCAGAAGTGGTTAGAATTGCTTCTGTAATTTTAGCAAACGATGTAAAAAATGTTTCAGGAAAAACAGTTGCAACTCATCAAAATAGAGCAGCACACCAAATTATAGCAGGCACATTAGGGAAAAGCAAAGTAATTCAGCAATTCGTTAAAAATCATAATATTGATGTTTCTCAAATTAAAGGCAAATGGGAAACATATAACATTCAAGTTATAAATAATCCTTCCAAAGGAATAAAAAAAGCATTAGTAATTATCGGTTCAGACCGAAGAGGAACTGCCTACGGACTGTTAGAAATATCTCGAAAGATTGGTGTATCTCCTTGGGAATGGTGGGCAGATATTACGCCAGAAAAGCAACAAGAATTAGTTTTAAATATAGAAAACAAGACTTATGGTGCGCCATCAGTAAAATATCGAGGCATTTTTTTAAATGATGAAGATTGGGGCTTACAACGTTGGGCAGCATTAAATTACGAACCTGAAACGGGAGATATTGGCCCCAAAACGTATGCAAAAGTATTTGAGCTTTTATTGCGTTTAAGAGCCAACACCATTTGGCCTGCAATGCATAAATGCACAAAGGCATTTTATCATTATCCAGAAAATAAAATAGTTGCCGATAATTATGCCATAGTTATTGGAAGTTCGCATGCAGAACCCATGCTGTGTAATATAAACGCTGAATGGCATCATGAAACTATGGGCGATTATAGATACGATACGAATTCAGAATCCATAAAATCATTATTTAAAAAACGAGCAAAAGAAACGGCAAATTTTGAAGGTATTTATACTGTCGGAATGCGTGGAGAACACGATTCGCCTATGATAGTTGGCGAAGATGATACCGATGCTCAAGTAAAACTTCTAGAAAAAGTGATAGCCGACCAACGCCAGATTCTTAGAGCCAATACAAAGCGAGGAGTTGCAAAACCACAGGCATTTGTACCTTATAAAGAGGTGTTGCATTATTACCAGAGTGGTCTAGACTTGCCCGAAGATATTAGTTTGGTTTGGACAGATGATAATTACGGATACATGCGCCAATTAAGTAACGAACAAGAACAAAAAAGAAGCGGAGGGGCAGGAGTTTATTACCATACCTCGTATTGGGGAAGACCCCACGATTACCTTTGGTTAAATTCTACAAATCCTGTTTTAATGTGGGAGGAAATGACGAAAGCCTATGAGTTTGGGTCTCAAAACATTTGGATTCTGAATTGTGGCGATATCAAACCACACGAGTACAATATCGAGTTGTTTTTAGATATGGCTTGGAATATTGATGCTTTTAAAAATGACGATTCAGTTAAAAATCACCATCTAAATTGGAGTGCTAATGCATTTGGAAAAGAAAACGCAAAGGCTATTACCGATTTGATGTTTCAATATAACCAATTAGCCTTTCAGCGCAGACCAGAATTTATGGCTTGGAGTAGCGTAGAACCGGTTACCAAATCAGGAGAAACGGAGTTGACACAATATCATTATGGCGATGAAGTTGGTAAGCGCATTCAAGCACATCAAAATTTAATTAGTGATGTAAATGAAATTCAAAAGAATATTCCAGCATACCGAAAAGATGCCTTTTATCAACTAATTCATTATCCCATTACAGGCGCATCGAATTTAAATCTTAAATGGCTTTACAGTTATAAAAATAAATTTGTTGCAGCTCAAGGAAGAGAAAGTGCTAGCTACTTTGCTACGAAATCTTTTGATGCATTTAAAGCAATTCAAAAAGAAACGGACTATTTTAATAATACGCTTCAAAATGGAAAGTGGAAGCATATTATGACAATGGAGCCAAGGCATTTGCCTGTGTTTGCTGAACCAACGGCAACAATCCCTCTAAAAGAAAAAACGAGTACTTTGGGTATGGCATTAGAAAGCTATCAAATGGAAGTAAATGATGCGGTTATAAATTCCTATGCCGATGTTTTACCCGTTTTTAACGCTTACACCAAAAACAAGTATTACATCGATTTATTTTTAAAAGGAAAAGATGAATTGGAATGGGAAGCAGTGCCTAAAGCAAATTGGATTATAATCTCGAAAACATCAGGAATACTGAATAAAAACCATTTAGAAGAGCGTATTTGGGTAACTATAGATTGGGATAAAGTCCCGAAAGGGGAAAACAGAAAAGAAGCACCTTTGGGGCACGATTATCAACTGATTCCACCAAGTTTTAAAGTAAATTCTGGAATAGATTTTATTTCAAAAGGAAAAACGACTCATATTGGAGTATCTGTTTTTAATCCAAAATTAAAGGAGTTGGAAGATTACAAAGGCTTTGTTGAAGACAAAGGATTTGTTTCTATAAATGCAGAAAACTTTTCTCGTAAAGTTGATGGGAAAGAAGCAAAATGGACGACTTTTAATGGTATTGGTTACACAGGAAATGTAAGTGTGGCATTACCACGAAAAGCAAATTCTGAAACAGAATTGGAAGCTATAAAACAAAATAGTCCTATTTTAGAATATGACTTTTATGCGTTTAATTTTGGAGAAGTCGATGTGTTTTTGCAAGCCATTCCAACACATGCACCCAATAATAAGACAGGTGTGCGTTGTGCCATAGCTATAGATGATGCAGAACCTGTTATAGTCGATTTTCAAACTTTTGGGAGAAGTGATGCTTGGAAACAAAATGTATTAAAAAATGCATCACTACAATCTGTAAAGCAAATTGTAAATACAGCAGGAAAACACAAATTAAAAATTTGGATGGTAGATGCTGGCGTAATGATAGACCAAATTTTAATCGACTTTGGAGGATGGAAAAAATCGTATGCATTTCCTTCAGAAACTAAAATGTAGTATCTAAATGTTCAAAAGACTTAGTGTCATTTTTATTGGTTTGCTATTGTTTACTTGTAATGAGAAGCAAGGAAAAATAGATAAGAGTTTTAAAGTGGCTTTTATGGCAGATGTGCATTTGCAAGATATTTACGGAACGTTTTCAGATAATGAGTATAAAGGTGTTTTAAATTCAGCAACAGGCAAATATACCTTGGCAAGAACCATGCAATCGCAATTGCAATCTACGCGATTATTCAACGAAAACTATTTTGCTTTTTTAGCTGCTTTAGATGATGTAGCGTCTCGAAACATAAAATATGTAGTACTACCAGGCGATTTTAGTGACGACGGACAAATGCTTAACATAAAAGGATTAAAACGGATATTAAAAAAGTATTCAGAAACGCATGATATTGAGTTTATACTTACAACAGGAAATCATGACCCTGTGCGCCCGTTTTACCAAGAGTCGGGTAAATACGATTTTCTTGGAGAAGGCGGAAAACAACAACCTATTTTTAGTTCCGAGAAAGCATTTAAAGCTGAAGAAAATCAAGAATTGAACCCCATTTTCACCAAAGACATTGCTAAGTTGGGGTATAAGGAAATACTTTCCGAATTAAAGGATTTTGGCTTTTTCCCAAAGGAAAAAGATGTGTATTGGGAAACACCGTTTTCAGATTATACGTATTCAAATTATCAATTTAATGAGGCAATACAACAGGCCGATTTATTGAACAGAAATTATGAAATTCCGCCTTTTGGCAACAAAATTCCAGATGTAAGTTATTTAGTAGAACCCACGGATGGACTTTGGTTTTTAGCTATCGATGCGAATGTTTATGTGCCAAAGAATTCAAAAAATTATGGTAGTGCAAGTATTGGTTATAATAATGTTTTAACGCATAAAAAACACTTGTTAAATTGGATTAAAACTGTTACACAACGTGCAGAAAAGTTAAATAAAAAACTAATTGTTTTTAGTCATTATCCAACTGTAGATTTTAATGATGGTGCCTCGGAACACATTCAAAATTTATTAGGAGAAACTAAAATGCAATTGCACAGAGTACCTAAAGAAGTTGTTGCAAAAGCTTTTGTAAATGCTGGTGTAAAAGTCCATTTTGGCGGGCACATGCATATTAACGATACGGGCATAGCAACTTTTAAAAGTGGTAGTTTGGTAAACTTTCAAATTCCATCATTAGCAGCATATATTCCAGCGTATAAAATTGCAACTGTATCAGCCAAAGAATTTAAAATAGAAACTATTGTAGTGGATAGTGTTCCTAGGTTTAGGGAGTTATTTTTCCTTTACAAACAAGAACATCAAAATTTGAAAAAGAATAACTCAAAAACAGTATGGGATTCCGCTATTTTAGAAGCCAAAAGTTATAAAGATTTTACGCAATTTCATTTAAAAGAATTGGTGCGATTACGATTTTTAGAAGAAGATTGGAATATTTCTTTTACCGATTTTCTAGTAGAAGCAACAGGGGAGGATTTACTAAAGTTTGCTTCAGAGGATACTAAAAATAATACTGAATTTAAAACTTGGACGGGTTTTGATATGCTTTTTGATTTATACCGTTTACGTTCTGCCGATGCTCTTGCTTTTAGTGATATTGGAGAAAAAAGATTAGATAATTACAAACAAATCATTGAACTGTTTCAGGATAAATTTCAGCATTTAAAAACACCTTCTAATAGACAAAAAGACTTCAATCAGTTTTGCTTCATCTTTAAAAAGTTTTTAAATGGCGAGCCATCTGAAAATTTTGTGATAAATTTAGAAGAGCACAAAATTATAGTTAACTAAATATCGAGCACCAATTTGAAAACGAATAGCCTGTTTATATTTTTCATTTTTATTAGTACTTGCATAACAAGTGCTCAAGAGCTCGTTTTTGAACATTATAATGAAGTAAATGGACTATCTCACAACTCAGTAAGGTCTATTGTACAAGATAGCAAAGGCTTTTTGTGGATTGGTACATTTGGAGGAGTAAACAGGTTTGACGGTTACGATTTTAAAACCTTTGAAGTTAAAGTTGATGATCCTAATTTTCTGAATAGTGATGATATTTTAGAGATTGTTGCAGACAAGCACGATAATCTTTGGATTGCAACAGACTTTGGTTTAACTAAATACAATATTCCAACACATACATTTAAAACGTATCATAGCAATAAAAAAAAGAAGAATGCAATTGTAGGAGATAAAATCAGGTCTATTTTTATTGATAACTCAGATAGACTTTGGGTGGGCACCATGCAAAATGGAATATGTTATTTTAATAAAAAAGAAGAACGTTTTTATAAAGTCAATGCAGATGGAGCTAAGAATATAAGGTCAATTTATCAGACTAGCGATGGTAAAATATGGTTTACAACTTTTAATAAAGGTGTTTTTAGTCTTACCATAGATGAAAATAATAATATATCTAATTTTAAAAATTATAAACTATCTCCAAAAAAAGAAGCGTTTATTAATGATTCGGATGCGTATTTTATTTTAGAAGATAAGTTGCATGACTTATATGTAGGAACAAAAGATGGATTATATCAATTTGATAATAATGATAACGAATTTAGCCTGATTCATAAAGATAATTCTGCAGATTATTTTAGATGTTACACTATAGCACCAGACGGGAAATACTGGTTTGGAACACTTAATGGTATTATAGAATGTGAAAGTATTGATGACATAAAAAACAATACATTTAACCGTTATGTTCCAGATATTAGAAACACAAGTTCTTTAGTAAATAACTATATTCTTTCACTTTTTTTTGATCAATCTGGCATACTATGGATAGGTACTGAGAATGGCTTAGATAAATTAGATCCTTACGAAAATCAATTTAAATCCATAAAGGCAAATTTTACTTCAAGTGGCAATATTCCAGTGATAAGCTCTTTTGCAAAAATCTATGATAATAAATTGTTAGTAGGAACTCACTCTAATGGATTATACATTAAAGATGGAAATCAATTTAGTCAAATATTAAAAAAATATAAAAAAATTAGTAGTATTTATACAACTAACAATGTTGATTTTTTTATTGGATTATGGAATGGAAAAGTTCTGAATTATAATATAAAAACAAACAAACTCAAAGAATTAGATGTTGGTTTTAAATCATCTCCAATATCAACGTTTTATAGATTATCTGACACAAAATTATTAATAGGTTCTGTTGGTGAAGGTTTAATGGAGTTCGACTTAAATAAAAAAACGTTTTCCAAAATTAATCCAGAGTTAGATGCCATGCAAGACATCAATAAAATTGTTCCTGATAACGAAAATATTTTATGGTTGGCTACAGAGGAAGGTATTATTAAATATAATATTGCTAACAAGGAAACAAGGCATTATAAATCTGAGGAAAATAAAAAAGGACTATCTAGCAATAAAGTAAAAGATATTATTATTGATAGTAAAGGAATAATTTGGGCGGGAACACGAAAAGGACTCAATTTCTACGATCCTTTAAAAGATGATTTTTTTGTTAAAGAAGATCCAACTGAATTGAAAAATAGCTGGATAACAGATATGACTACCGATGTTCATGGTTGTTTATGGCTAAACATGAACTACAATAAAATAGTAAAATATGTTCCTGAAAAAAATGAGTATAGATCATTTCATATTAATAACGGTGTGCGTTCTAATCTTATTAATAAACGTGGTTTTTTACAATATGATAATACTAGAATTTATATAGGAGGGGATAAGAATATTATATATTTCTCGCCTATTGATATAAAGGAAAACACAAATGTACCTAAACCTTTAATAACGGAATTTAAAATACAAAACAAGGAAGTATTACCGGGAATTGAAATTGATGACCAAATAGTGCTTAATAAAGATTTAAACTATGATAATGCGGTTGATTTAAAATATCGGAATCGTAATTTTTCAATAAAATTTACAATACCATCTTATGCCAATGAACGTTTAAATACATACGAATATAAATTAGAAGGTTTTGATGATACTTGGAATACTACTCCAAGCAATGCAAGAACTATTCAGTACACAAACTTATATCCAGATGATTATATTCTAAAAGTAAAAGCTTCAAACAATAATGGTTATTGGAGTAAAATTTCATCTTATAATATAACAATAGCTCCTCCTTTTTGGTTAACATATCAATTCTTTATTATAGTTTTAATATTGCTATCAGTACTCATTTATTTTTTAAGAAAGCAGATAAAATATCGAATTAAACTAAAGCAAGAACTTTTACTTGAAAAGGTTAAAAGAGAACGAGATGAGAAATTGAATAACGAAAAGCTACGGTTTTTTACAAATATTTCTCATGAATTGCGAACACCATTAACCCTCATTTTAGGTCCTGCAAAACAATTGTTAAAATCACAGGGTGAAGAACAGCAATTAAAACATAAAATAGGATTAATTCATCAAAATGCAAATAGGCTTTTAAGGCTTGTAAATCAAATACTAGATTTTAGAAGAGCAGAAACAGGAGAATTAAAATTAAAAGTTTCTGAAGTTGATGTTATACAGAGTACTAAAAGCATTTTTTATTCTTTTATAGAACTAGCGCAATCTAAAGATATAAACTTCAATTTTAATACCGAAGATGATTCAATTATATGCTGGGTAGATATAGATAAGTTGAATAAAATACTTTACAACCTCTTGTCAAATGCCATGAAGTTTACAAACAATCATGGGAATGTAGATTTATTTATTGGTATTGGAGGCAAAAAAAAGAAATCCTTAATTATTGAAGTTAGTGACGACGGTATTGGTATTCCACTTGAAAGTCAGGAGAAAATATTTTCAAGATTTTACCAAGCTAAAAACAGTATGAAAAGTACCACTGGAACAGGTATAGGTCTTTCCTTAGTTAAAGCTCTAGTCGAAATTCATAAAGGTGCTATAAAGGTAGAAAGCGCTACAAAAAAAGGAAGTGTTTTTACCATTGAATTACCTGTTTATAAAAATGCGTTTACTATAGATGAAATTCAAGAATTAGATAATGAAGATATTCAGAAAGGGACAAATGAAATCATAATTGAGGCACCTTTAGCTTTAAGTAAAACAGATAGTACGAGTTTAAGTTTAAATACAAATATTAAACATAAAGTTTTAGTAATAGAAGACAATTCTGAACTAAGAAAATACGTAGTAGGCTATTTATCTGAATTTTATACAGTTTATGAAGCTGAAAATGGAAAAGAAGGTTTAGAAATATGTAAAAAGATAAAACCTGCTTTGTGCGTTGTAGATGTTATGATGCCCATTATGGATGGTTTTAAATTCGTAGAAGCTTTGAAAAGTGATGAAAATATAAGTCACGTTGCAGTTATTTTGCTAACAGCTTTAGCAGAAAATGAAAATAGGATTAAGGGCTATAAAATAGGTGTAGATGGTTATTTGGTAAAACCATTTGACCCTACCTTATTAAAATCGAGAATAGACAATGTTATAAAAATTCATTTTGATTTAAAACAACGATTTTCAGGAGTCGCAGAAAGTGATGTAATGACCTTGGCACATTCTCAGATTGATATTGATTTAGTGTCTAAAATTAAAGAGGTAATTGAGACTAATTTAAATGAGCCTAATTTATCGCCAAGTTTTATTTCAGAAGAAATGGCGATGAGTTCTTCAAAATTATATAGAAAAATTAAACAATTAACAGATTTATCGCCAAACGAATTCATCCGAACAATTCGTTTAAAAAAATCAGCCAAACTTTTAAAGACTAAAAACTACAATGTATCTGAAGTATCAGATATGGTTGGGTTTAATGACCCATTATATTTCAGCAGAGTTTTTAAAAAGCAGTTTGGGTATGCTCCAAGTAAACTAATAAAATAGAAGCTTTTTAAGTTTAAAATACCATTAATAAAAAACGATTCTTTTGTGAATATCCATGTATTTGACTAATATGTCTGTATGCAATAATTAGCTAAATGCGATATTTGATTTTCTAAAACAAAACTTTAAAACTTATTAGTGAACATATGAATTCAAAACAAAAATTTGAAGTTGTACCTAAAAATATGTTAGTGCCTTTTGTATTAGTAACATCACTTTTCGCACTTTGGGGCTTCGCAAACGCTGTTACCGATCCAATGGTACAAGCCTTTAAAAAAGTATTAGAACTTTCAAACTCTCAGGCTGCATGGGTGCAAATGGCATTTTATGGCGGATATTTTTGTATGGCTTTACCAGCAGCTATATTCATGCGAAAATATTCTTATAAAACGGGAATTTTAATTGGTTTAGGTTTATATGCCGTCGGGGCTTTATTGTTTTATCCTGCTGCGACAACAGAACTGTTTTGGTTTTTTTGTTTGGGTCTGTATATTTTAACTTTTGGTTTAGCATTTTTAGAAACTGCTGCAAACCCTTATGCTCTAGCAATGGGTCCCAAAGAAACAGCAACACAGCGATTAAATTTAGCTCAAGCATTTAATCCTGTAGGATTGATTCTTGGATTATTTGTTGCGCAACAGTTTGTTTTAAAAAATTTAAAATCTGATGATATAGATAATTTTAGTGCCCTTGAAGAAGCCTCCAAGTTATTAATAAAAACTTCAGATCTATTAGTAATTAGAAACCCATATGTAATTCTTGGACTTGTACTTATAGGTGTTTTTATTTTATTTTTTGTTAGTAAAATGCCGCAATCTAAAGCCGAAGGAGGCATGCCTAGTATTGGTGATACTTTTGCCAATTTAGCTAAGAATAATAAGTATATTTTAGGTGTTTTAGCTCAAATATTATATGTAGGCGCTCAAATAATGTGTTGGACATATATTTATCAATACGCAGAGGCTATTGGAATGGATAGTGTAACAGCTGGATATTACCAAATGGCTGCATTTATATTGTTTACATTAGGGAGAGCTATTGGTACTTATATGTTACGATTTATTAGTTCTGGCAAGTTATTAATGCTTTTTGCTTTATTGGCTATGGGCTTTGTGTTAGGAACAATTTTTATAAAAGGTTTAGTTGGTTTGTATGCATTAGTTGGCGTATCGTTTTGTATGTCTTTAATGTTTCCAACAATATATGGAATTGCACTTGGAGATTTAACTGAAGAGCAATCAAAAGTTGGGTCAGCAGGACTAGTTATGGCTATTGTTGGCGGAGCATTAATGCCAAAATTGCAAGGCATGATTATAGATTTGGGAGGTAATGGCGTATCTGATACTAAAGTATTAGGTGTTTCAGAGGTTAACTTTTCATTTATATTACCATTGTTGTGTTTCTTATATATTTCATGGTACGGTTATTTTGTGAATTGCAAACGGGTAGTAGTTTAATTTTTTCAATTTATAAAAGAAGGCCAATAAACAATAATTTTGTGTAGTTGGTTTGTATGTGTTAAATTTTAAAAGCAATTTTTTAGGATAATTAAATCTAATTAACTTTATTTGTATAGTTAAAGCTAAACCGATTTAGTCTCTGTAAATGAAAAAAGTATATCTAAAGGATATTGCAAATGATTTAAACGTTTCCAAGACGGCGGTTTCACTAGTTTTAAATGGTAAAGGAGACGAAAACAAAATAAGTCAAGTCACCCAACAAAAAATTGTAGAATATGCTAAAAAGCATAACTATATTCCAAATCAATTAGCACGTGGGCTAAGTAGAGGTAAGAGTGAAACTATTGGTTTAATTATTCCTAATATTTCAGATACATTTTATTCTAAAGTCTCGGGTGTAATTGAAAGGAAAGCAAAAGAACAAGGGTACACAGTACTTTTTAGTAGTTCTTATGAAGATTCTGAAAAGGAGGGAGAGCTAATACAGTCAATGTTAAATAGGCAAGTGGATGGACTAATTATAGCATCTACGCAGAAGAATCAAAAAGAAATTGATTTTTTAAAAAAAGAGAAGTTTCCTTTTGTTTTGTTTGATAGACATTACCCTAATAAGGATACCGATTATGTGGTAGTTGATAATTATTTAGGCACTAAAAAAATTACTGAGCACCTTTTAAATTTAGGCAGAGAACAAATAGGGTTGATAACATTGAAACCAGCTTTAGAACCTATTGCGCAAAGACTTTTGGGATATAATGATGCATTGAAAAGTTTTAATATTGAATCAAGAAAAGAGTATATAATTGAAATTGAGCGCGAAGCATATTTAGAGGAAATTGAAAAGGCTGTATCAAAATTAATATTAAGTTCAACGCCTGTTGATGCTATTGTATTTGCAACGCATTATTTGGCTTCACAAGGATTAAGAGTACTTAAAAAACTAAATATAAATGTCCCGCAAGATGTAGCAATTGTTAGTTTTGATGAGTTAAGTGCTTTTGATATTGTTGAGCCACCAATTACAGCGGTAATTCAGCCTATTAAAGAAATAGGTTGTTCAGTCATAGAAATATTATTAAATAAAATTGAAAGCACAGTTCAGCAAGACATAAAGCCAACTGTCTTAAAAACAAAACTTGAAATAAGAGAATCTTGTGGTCAATTATTATGAGTAAAATAATTTTTTAATCAATAACTAAACCGATTTAGTGAAAATATAATTAAAATTAATAGTAATGAAAAAACACTCAATTTTAATCCTAATGCTAGTTTTTAGTTTTGCATTTGGACAAAAAACAATCAACATTAATTACGTAGAACCTTATGAATATACAGAGGTTACCGGAAATTTATTAGCTAAAGCAAGTTTAGATGTTGAGAAGCATCAACATTATAAAAAAGTAGTTTTAGAAAGTGGTAAAACAATAGAGGTTAAATATGAAGATGGTAAAGCGTGGCTTTGGTTGCCAGTTTTTGGAACTCCAGAAAGCATGACATTCGTTGGTACTTCTAGAAAGTATACTACAAAGCAATTATTCACACCTTTAGTGACAACAGACTGGGGGTATTTTGAAGAAGGTACATTTCATGTTATTTCTTCATCACACCAAGATATAGCGTGGATGGATACACCTGGCCATTGTAGACATGAACGTATACATGATATTATTGCGCCAGCCTTAGACATCATGCATGACGATAAAGGGTTTCATTTTGGAATGGAACAAACGCTAAACCTTAAAGAATTTATTGAAGAGTTTCCAGATAGAAAGCAAGAGGTTATGACACGCTCTAACGAAGGAAGATTTACGTGGGGAGCAACCTACAATCAACCTTATGAAGGGATGCAAACCGATGAACAATTGATTCGAGAAATGTATTTTGGAAGACGTTGGCTTAAAAAGAATTTTGAAGGTAACGATGTGGTTACCGCTTTTAATACAGACGTACCAGGAAGAACGCTACAGTTTCCTCAAATACTAGCAAAATCTGGTGTAGAAAACTTATTTGTTTCGAGAATGAAAGAAGGTTTTTATAATTGGTACTCCCCCGACGGTTCATCAATACCAACATATAGCCCAGGGAATTATGGCTGGGCTGTTATGTTTTATAAACTTTTTGAACAAGATGCCATTGAGGCAATGCACAAATTACAATCAAGAGTAAAAATGTGGGGAGATTATTATAAAGAACGAAATCTGCCACCTCATTTTGCTATATTAATTAGTAACGACGCTGCTGGACCTGCAAATTATGGGAATATTGTGTCTGAATGGAATGCTATTATAAAGAAAACAGGTGTAAAAATGCCAATACTAAGGCATTCTACGGTAACCGCATTAATGAATGAAGTAAAAACACCAGATGCCGTTTTTGAAACAATTTCTGGGGAAAGACCAAATATATGGTCTTACATTCATGGACCTGGACATGCAAAAGCAATTACTGCTTCAAGAAAAGCAGGACGTTTATTGCCTTCAGCAGAAATTTTTGCTTCAATAGATGCCGTTTTAAATGATTCGTTTAATAATTATCCAACAGAAGCAATTTCTAATGCCTTTGAAGAATCCATTTATCCAGATCATGGTTGGGGAGGAAAGAACGGACATATAACCGATAGTATTTTTCGTTCTAAATTAGAATTTGCTGCTTCTGAAGCAGATAGATTAATTGAAAAATCACTTCAATCAATCACTAAAAAAGTAAAAACCAACCGCAACAATGCCATTGTTGTTTATAACGACCTTTCTTGGGCAAGAACCACTACTGCAACTGTAGATTTAAAAGACAATTCAAATTATTACGTTGTTGATGCTAATGGAACAGCTGTTGCTTCACAGATAACGAAACGAGACGGAAAAAGAACACTGGAGTTTGTGGCTCCGAACATTCCATCTTTAGGATATGCTACATTTTACTTAAAAAAAGGAAAAAAATCAGTTAAGATTAAAAAAACGGTATCCCCTAACGCACTAAGTAACGAATTTTACACATTACGATTAGGAGATGGTGGTTTAACTTATTTGTTTGATAAGAAGTTAAATAAAGAAGTAGTGAAAACAACAAGATTTACTGGTGGAGATATTATTACCATGAAATATGATGGTAATGGTGCAGGGGAGTTTACCCAAATGACAGAACCTAAAATGGACGGTTTTAATAAAACAAGTCAACATAAATCAAATTGGGAAATAGTAAGTGATGGGGCAGTTTATACCGAGTATAAAAACAAGGTTAAGTTTAAACATGCAGATATTGTTCAATATGTAAAAGTGCATCACCATATTAAAAAAATCGATTTTTCAGTTGATATTTTAAACTGGGATGGTACTCACAATCGTGAGTTTAGATTCATGCTACCTTTAGATATGGAAGATTCCACAATTAAATATGAAGTACCTCTTGCAATTGCAGAAGTAGGAAAGTCAGAAATGAAAGAAGCACCACGCGGGTGGGCGTGGGGTGGAACTTACGATCAAAAACCTGTAGAGATTCATCCAAGAGAAGTAATGAATTTTATTTCTTCAGAAAAAGATGGTTTTCAAGTAACCTTAGCTACGGATGTTTCATTAGCAGACTGGATAGATCCAACGAGAGAATCGGTAGAATATACAGTGCTTCAAGGTATTCTTATGGCATCACATAAAAGTTGCCACGGCGAAGGGAATTGGTACCATCAAACAGGAGATCATCATTTTGAGTTTTCAATAACATCAAATAAAGCCAATGATGAAACGTCTTATCAATTTGGAAATGGTTCAAACCACCCATTACAAGTTGTAAAACAAGACAAGAAAAACTATTCAGGAACTTTACCTACAAGTCATAGCTTCTTTAACGTTTCAGACCCTATGGTACGCGTTAGTACTATTAAAAAAGCGGAAGATGAAAATGCACTTATTTTAAGACTTGTTGAGCTTGATGGGAAAAATAGTCAACCAACAATTACTTTACCTAAAGCAGCTTCAGAAGTGATTAAAACAAATTTAATTGAAGAGGAAGTTAAAACACTTGATGTAAATGGTAAGAATATAAAAATTGATTTAGGTAACAACGCTATTGAAACCTATAAGATTCTACTAAACAACTAATTAATATTTTGTAATTAAATTATATGAGCAGTACAAAGAAAATATGGAAAAATGATAAAGAGCTATTCAGTATAGCTAAATCAGAATTATTCGTTGCCTTAGTAGGCGATATTTTAGATACACTTGGTTATCAACATCAATTTCTTCCACCAAATATAAAACCTTTAAACACAGATTTTGTTTTAATAGGAAGAGCTATGCCTGTGTTAGAAGCGGATGTTTTTGAAGAGTCTGCTGAAAATACCAATAACCCAATGATGAAAAAACCTTTTGGGATTATGTTCGAAGCTTTAGACGATTTAAAGGAAGATGAAGTTTACATCTGTTCAGGGTCGTCTCCAAGATATGCACTTTGGGGTGGATTAATGAGTACAAGAGCTATGAAACTCAAGGCAGCAGGGGCTGTACTTCATGGCTATTCCAGAGATACAAACGAAGTTTTATCGCTTAATTTTCCAACATTTTCTTATGGTGGTTATGCACAAGACCAAGGTCCACGAGGAAAAGTGATAGATTATAGAGTGCCAATTGAAATTGAAGGTACGCGCATCAATCCAGGAGATATTATTTATGGAGATAGAGATGGTGTAATTATAGTACCTAAAGCTGTTGAAGAAGAAGCATTTATGGGTGCCATAGGAAAAGCTAGAGGCGAACAGTTAGTTAAAAAAGCTTTAGAAGAAGGTATGAGTACTGTTGACGCTTATAATAAATTCGGAATTATGTAAAAGTAAAATGCAAACTAACTAAACTAAAACCACATATTATGAGTACTAAAAAATCTAACTATTTATTGGGAATCAGTTTTGTGTCTACCATCGGAGGATTTCTGTTTGGATACGATACAGCTATTATCTCTGGCTGTAATTCGTTTTTAGAACAGCACTTTCAATTGTCCGCAGCCATGTTAGGTTGGGTAGTATCATCAGCATTACTGGGTACAATTTTAGGCTGCGTAGTGGCAGGGTCTATAACAGATAAATTTGGAAGAAAAAAGGCACTTATTTTAGCGGCACTTTGTTTAACCGTATCGGCCTTAGGTTCTATGTTACCGCCACAATTTTTAGGTAATTTGGATAACAACTTTTGGATAACATCAGATGTTACTACATCTTTTAATTTCTTAATAGTAGTCAGATTAATAGGCGGTATTGGTGTTGGTATAACATCTGTAGTAGCACCAATTTATATTTCGGAACTTTCTAAACCAGAGAGTAGAGGCAAAATGGTGTCTTTATATCAGTTGTCCATTACTTTAGGTATTTTATTAGCCTTTTTAATAGATTGGATTGTATTAAGTAATGCAGGCGATGCGGCAGGAGTCATTACTAAAGAGCCGTCTTCATTTTGGAATTGGCTATTTGTAGATGAGTTATGGCGTGGTATGTTTGGTACAGAAGTTCCTATTGCATTACTATTCTTAGGCTTACTTTTTATAGTGCCAGAAACCCCTAGATGGTTAATTACTAAAGGGAGAAAAGTTGAAGCGTTAGCGATAATGGAAAAGATACTTGGAAAAGAAGAAGCACAACTGGAGATGAAAGAAATAGAGGCTCTAGAAAAAGAAGAGACAGGAGGCTTTAAAGAATTGTTTCAACCGTTTTTAAGAATTCCACTTTTAATAGGTATTCTACTTCCAATGTTTGCGCATTTAAGCGGTATTGCAGCAATAATGTACTATGCACCAAATATTATTAACGAATCTGTAAAAAGTGTAGAAAGTGCTTTTTTAGGTGCGGTTTTAGTGGGGGTTGTAAATAGTGCATTTACGTTTGTAGCCATTTCTCAGATTGAAAAGTTTGGTAGAAAAAAACTACTACTTATAGGAGTTGTAGGCGCTTTTATTTCACTATCTGGTGTTGGTATATTGTTCGCTATTGGTTCACAATATGTTATCATACCGTTACTAATGTACGTAGCAAGTTTCGCATTCTCATTTGGTCCAATTGTTTGGGTTATTATTAGTGAGATTTTCCCCACTAGAATACGAGGTTTAGCGGTGTCTATCGGAAGTTTCTCATTAATGGTTACTGGTTTTGTAGTCACGCTTACCAATCCTGTTTTAATAGAAACTATTAATGCTTCTGGAACCTTCTTTTTATATGCCTTTTTAACCATGCCAGCCATTTGGTTTATATGGAAATTTGTTCCAGAAACAAAAGGAAAAACTTTAGAAGACATAGAAAAACACTGGCATTCATTAATTAAGACTAGAAACAAATCATAAAATGATAGAAACATATAAAATAGAGGGCGATGGGTACCATCCTTTTTTAATACGAGAAGGATGGCAAGTAGCTCAGCTTAACTATCAGGAAGAACAGCATATTGATAATATAAAAAGACTAGATGTTCATCTAGAAACAGATGAGGTTTTTGTTTTAACAAAAGGAAACTCAGTATTAATTGCAGCCAAAATAGAAGATGGAGAGCCCGTTTTTGAATTGCAGCTCATGGAACAACAAAAAGTTTATAATATCCCACAAGATATGTGGCATAATATAGCCATGGAAGAAGGTAGTGAAGTTATAATTATAGAAAAATCGAACACACACATTTCTGATTTTGAATTTTTTCCATTAAGTAATGAGAAACAAATTGAATTAAAGGAAAAGGTTAAAACTCTTTTTAATACAGTAAAGTAAACATAAGCAACATGAAACATATTGATTTAACTAGAAAAACAGCTTTAGTTACTGGGGGAAGCCAAGGTATAGGAGCCGAAATTTGTAAGCAACTAGCAGCTTGTGGTGCAAACGTTTTTATAAATTATTACAGTAATAAGGAAAAGGCAGAACTCGTTGCCAAAGAGATAAGAAAGTCTTTTGATGTAAAAGTAGCTATTGGTAGAGCAAACGTATCTAAATTTAAAGAGGTTAAAGCTATGTTTAATAAACTAGATGAAGAACTCGGCAGTTTAGATATTTTAGTAAATAATGCTGGTAGTGAAAGCGTAGAGCATGTTTTAGATTTAGAAGAAGATGAATGGGATAGAGTATTAGACATCAATCTAAAAGGTCCTTTTTTGTGTGCTCAAGAAGCGGGACGAAGAATGGAATTAAAGAAATCTGGTGTTATTATAAATATTTCATCCATTCATGATACAGTTCCTAGAAAAGGTTTAATTCATTACTGTTCTGCAAAAGCGGGTTTAAAAATGTTCTCAAAATGCTTGTCTCTAGAATTAGCAGAAAGTAATATAAGAGTGGTTTCTCTAGCACCAGGAGCTATAGAAACTAATATGAATAGAGAAGAAATTAACAAATTTGGTCGAGAAAAATTCAACAATTGGATTCCATCTGGTCGCGTAGGTAATGTTACCGAAGTTGCAAATACTGTAGCCTTTCTTGCTAGTGATATGGCAGCCTATATTAATGGTTCAGACCTTTATATAGATGGTGCGTATATGAATCATACCATACAGTATGACCCACGGCCACCACGTAAAAAATAATAAATCATAATTTATTTATGAAACTGATTCTCTTAACATTAACGCTACAAAGTATGGCAATATTCTATACAGGAAGTTACACGCAAGCGGGTGCACCTGCCGAAAACCCAACAGGTAATGGTATAGGGTGCTTTCAGCTAAATTTAGAAACTGGAGAAATTAAAAACCTGTACTATACAAAACAACGTAGCCCTAGTTATCTTACAATTTCTGAAGACAAAAAATATCTCTATGCTCTTGAGGAAATGTTTGAAAACTTAAACCCTAAAGTGTATGCGTATAAAATTGAAAAAGATGGGGCATTAACACTTTTAAACTCACAAAAAATAAATGGAGATTATGCATGTCATTTAGATATAATTGAGGATAAACTGGTGTTAGCTAATTATGTTTCAGGAAATTTATTGTCTTTTCCAATTCTAATCGATGGGAGTTTAGCACCTTGTTCGCAAGAGATTAAACACAAAGGTACAGGGCCTAATACAGAACGACAAGAAGCTGCACATGCCCATATGGTATATCCTTTTGGAGAAGATAAAATGTATGGAGTAGACTTAACTTTAGATACAGCCAAGGCATATCAACTAAATCCTATTTCTAAAAAATGGGAGGCTAAACCAAATCTTGATATTACAATTGAGAAGGGTAGCGGTTCAAGACATATGGTTATGGATAACACCGAAGGTTTTGCTTATATATTGGGAGAGTTAACAGGAGAAATTTCTGTGGCTGACTTACAAGGAAGTAAACCTGAAATTATACAAAAATTAAGTTTTATTCCAGAAAATCATACGGGAGCTATTGGTGGTGGTGCTATTAGAATACATCCAAACGGGAAGTTTTTGTATGCTTCAAATCGAGGGACAGAAACTATCGCAATATTTAGAATAGATAGTGAAACTAAACAATTGAATCTTGTGGGGCATCAATCTACTAATGGTAAAACACCTAGAGATTTTAATATAGATAAAACTGGCAATTGGCTTATTGTAGCAAATCAAGATTCAAATGTATTGGTAGTATTTCAAATTCATCCAAACACTGGAATGCTTCAAGAAAAATCTAAGCTAGAAGTACAAACACCAGTAAATATTTGCTGGTTGTAAATTGAAAAAATAAATAATCATAATCTAAAATGATTGAACTTAAAGGTATAGCGTGGGACCACCCACGAGGGTATGAACCTCTGATTGCAGCATCAAAGGCATTCAAAAAAACAAATCCGAAAGTAAATATTCAATGGGATGTACGCTCTTTAAAAGAATTTGGAGACATGCCAATAGAGGATTTAATTGGTAAGTACGATTTTATAACTATTGACCATCCTTACATGGGGCAAGCTGATAAAAATGGATTGTTACTTAAATTAGAAACATGTGTTTCTTCGGGAGCATTAGAAATATTAAAATCTGACGCTTTAGGTAAATGTTACGATATATATAATTACAACAGCCATTTCTATGCAACGCCTATAGATGCAGCGGCTTTAGTGGCTTCATATAGAAAAGACCTTCTTAAAAATACAGGTTTAAGCTTCCCAAAAAACCGTGAAGAACTTAAAGGGTTTTATAAAAAACTACCATCAGAGTTTTCAGTAGCATGGGCACTATGTCCAACCGATATTTGGTGTACATTTCTAAGCCTTTGTGCTCAGAATTATGGTAAAGGCTTTATTCAAAATCAATATATAAATTCGCAAGTTGGAGTGGAGGCATTAGACGATATAAAGTTTCATGCAACGCATAGTTATCCAGAGTCTTTAAACTGGAACCCTATTCAAATATTAGACAGCATGGGTAATGAAGATGAAATCATTTATTCACCGTACTTATTTGGATATACCAACTATTCCCGAAAAAATTACACCAAAAACATTGTGCATTTCACCAATAGTCCAGTTGGCCGGCAACAAAACGTGTCAACAATAATGGGAGGTGTAGGACTAGCAGTATCAGCTTTATGTAAGCATCCTTCAATAGCTGCAAATTTTGTGATGTATGCCGCAAGTGCAGCTATTCAAAAAGGTGTTTTTACTTTAAATGGGGGGCAACCCGCAAGTAAAACTGCTTGGGAAAATGCAGAGAACAATGTGCTATGTAATAACTTTTTTAAAGACACTAAGTTAACCATTGAAAACGCTTACATACGTCCACAACATCCAGGATGGAATCAATTTCAGGAGCATGGTGCAGATATTATTCATGAAGGGATATTGAAAAATATAAGCTCTGAAATTATCATGAAAGATTTAAACGAACTTTATAAATCAGTTGGTAATGAAAACATTTAAAACGATACAGATTGAAGTTACAGATAAAATAGCGGTGTTAAAATTTAACCGCTCCTTACAATTAAATGCCATGAATAGGCTGATGATGGATGAAATTGTTGAAGGTATTCGATGGATTAATTCAAATAATAAAGTAAACGTCGCTGTCATAACCGGAGAAGGAAGAGCGTTTATGGCTGGAGCCGATATAAAAGAGTATGGTAGTCAAACTGCTGAAGAGTTTGATGCATTTCAAGAAAAAGGAATGCAATTGTATGATGCTATAGAACATGCATCAAAACCATGGATTGCCGCCGTAAACGGTTTTGCGCTAGGGGGTGGCTTTGAAATTGCTTTGTCTTGTGACATGATTGTAGCTTCAGAAGATGCCAAAATGGGATTGCCAGAAGTGTTTTTAAGTTTAATTCCTGGAGGTGGTGGTACACAGCGATTGATTCAAAAGATAGGTGTAAACCGTGTTAAGGAAATGTTGTTTTTAGGAGGGCAATACGATGCTAAAACCTTAAACAATTGGGGTATTGTTAACGTCATATTTTCAAATGATGACTTTCTTTCTCAGGCTATGGATTACGCGGGTAAATTGTCTAGAAGACCACAACAGTCTATTGCGCAGTTAAAACGCTTGGTAAACTTAAGTATGACGGCAACCCCTTTTGAAGAACGCATAAACAATGAAGCACGCACCGTTAAAAAATTGTTTTTACATGAGGAAGCACAACAGGCCATTCAAAGTTTTATAAAAAAATCAGAAAAATAACTATGGAACAAAACGGACCATTAAAAGGATTGGTTGTTGCCGATTTTTCACAATTAGCGCAAGGCCCTTGGGCAACACAGATGTTAGGAGACATGGGTGCGGAAATCATAAAAATAGAGCCCCCCAAAGGCGATTGGATGCGTCATTATGCTTATGGCAATCTGTATCCAAAAGGCGAAAGTATTTCGTTTATTAGCTTCAACAGAAATAAAAAAAGTATTGCACTCGATATGAAAACCGATGAGGGCAAACAAATAGCAAAAGATATTATTGCTAAAGCCGATATTCTTTTAGAAAATTTCCGTCCAGGAGTTATGGAGCGTTTGGGTTTAGGCTATGACAATATGAAAGTGCTAAACCCTAAATTGGTGTATTGTTCAAGCTCGGGTTACGGTGCATCTGGCCCTTATTTAAAACGACCAGGACAAGATTTACTGGCACAATCTATTAGTGGTGGGCCATTTCTAAATGGAAAAAAAGGAGATTTACCAGTAGTTACAGCCGTTGGACAAGCAGATTTATTAACGAGTTTGTTTATTGTACAATCGGTTTTGGCAGCTATTTATTCACGCAGCGTTACAGGAAAAGGTCAAAAAATAGAAGCTAATTTATTGAGTTCGGCAGTAGGGTTTCATACTCAGGAAATAACGGCGTTTTTACATAAAGGTGAAAATCCTGAACGTAGTGAAAGTGGTATTCCAAATCCGTGGCTTGGAGCACCGTATGGATTGTACGATACAAGTGATGGCTATATTGCTATAGGCATGAATACCGTGCGCAAATTAGCCCAGGTTATCGGTTTGGATAAATATGATAATGAAGCATTCAATTCAAATAATATTATAGAAGGAAGGGATGATATTCGCAATGATTTCAATGCGGTTTTTAAAACAAAAACTACTACCAAATGGTTAGATATATTGCTAGCAGAAGATATTTGGTGTTCCCAAGTTAATAGTTTTAAAGAGATGGTAGAAGACCCTCAGATAAAACACAATAACATGATTTTAGAATATGAACACCCAACAATAGGTAAAGTAAAAACTACAGGTTTCCCTGTTCAATTTAGTGATACGCCACAAAAAATTGATAAACCTGCACCATTATTAAATCAACATGCCGAAGAGATATTAAAGCACTTTAGTAGCTATACAGATGAAGAGATTAAAGCATTTTTAAAACAAAAATAGTATAAGATGAAATTAGGATTTGGATTATACCGTCACATGCTCAATGAGCAGCATTATAAGTTTGCAAAACAATGTGGTGCTACACATTTAGTGGTACACATGGTAGATTATTTTGGTAATGCAGACAACAGTAAATCTAACGCCAACCAGCCTATTGGTGGCGATAGAGGTTGGGGTAAAGCAGGTAATGGCGAGCTATGGACTTTAGATGAACTTCTTAAAATTAAAAAAGAGATAAATAGTCACGGTTTGGAATGGTATGCCATTGAAAATTTCGACCCTTCTATTTGGCATGATATTCTTTTGGATGGCCCAAAAAAAGAAGCACAAATAGAATTGGTTAAAGAGCAGATTCGTATAGTTGGAAAAGCAGGAATACCTGTTTTTGGATACAATTTTTCTTTGGCTGGCGTATCTAGTAGAGTTGAAAAACCATTTGCTAGGGGAGGCGCTGTTTCTGTTGGGATGGAAGGTTCAGTAGACGAAAAACCAATACCTAATGGCATGGTTTGGAATATGGTTTACGATGAAAATGCGCCAGAAGGCACCGTAGAACGCGTATCTCATGATACACTATGGGAAAGATTGCAGTATTTTCTAGATGAAATTATTCCTGTTGCAGAAGAAGCGGGTGTGAAAATGGCTGCTCACCCAGACGACCCACCAATGCCCTATGTTAGAAACACACCGCGATTGGTTTATCAACCAGATATGTATCAGCGTCTTATAGACATGCAACCCAGTGAAAGTAATAATCTTGAATTTTGCTTAGGCACCATTGCAGAAATGACAGATGGCAACGTTTACGAAGCAACAAACAAATATAGTAAACAAAATAAAATTGCTTATATCCATTTTAGAAATGTAGTAGGTAAAGTGCCTAATTATAAAGAGGTATTTGTGGATGAAGGAGATATTGATATGTTTAAAATTTTAGAAATTTTAAAACAGAATAATTTTGAAGGCATTTTAATTCCCGACCATACACCGCAAATGAGTTGCGATGGTTCTTGGTACGCAGGTATGGCTTATGCTATGGGCTTTATGAAAGCAGCTTTAAGGGCTGTGAATGAGTAATAAAATTGAATAATCATTATTAAATAGTATTAAAAGTCAAGACGTGGAAAGAAGAAAATTTATTCGAAATACGAGTTTATTTGGAGTGTCTTTAATGAGTTTTTCTTCATTTACTTCTTTTGCTCATTTTAATTCAAATGTACCAGAAAAGATATTAAAAAATCAAGCTTTATTAGCATTTAAGCGCTTTTCGGAAGTTTGGAATTTTAACGATTTTTGGAAAAGAGGAAATACCTTCGATGCTTGTCTTGTTTTTGCTGATGCGCTACAAAAACGTTGGCCTGATGATAATCAAGTTAATGATATTCAAAAACAAATTGAAGTAATGCTAGAGGAAAATTTAACCTTTTTCAATAGTTATGATCCTGGTGAACTTTGGGCGGATGATTTTGGTTGGTGGGGGTTAATGGCACTAAATGCAAGAAAACATCTTTTAAAAATTGATAATAAAGAGTTGTCTGATACTTATTTAAAGCTATCTACCGATTTATGCTGGGAGTATAAAAAGAAAACAGCTTACGATTATACAGAGGATGCAAAACCTGTCCTTCACGGATGTAGAAATGGAGATGCCAACGGACATAGTAAAGGGGTTAAAAATACAGTAACTAACGTATTACTTTTTTTATTATCATCACGTATTTATAGACTTTTATTGGATGAAAGTATTAAAGAAGATAAGAATAAATATCTAGATATGGCCTATAGCCAATGGGTTTGGTTTGATAACTGGTTCGGTCTACAGGAATTCGAGTACCTAAAGAAACTAGACGCTAATGGGGCATTAGTTCAAGAGCGACCAATGGCTTTTGTTGAAGATTCTACATATCAAGAAAAAATTCACCCACCATGGGCAGAAGGATGGGTTTGGACTGGGGATCAAGGAATGATAATTGCTGCTTTAGTAGATATGTTAGCTATTAAGAATGAATTATCTGATTATTTAATTGAAAACAATATCGACCCCGATTTTAAAATAGATGATTACGAATCAAAACTAAAAAAATATATAAAATTACTGGGAAAAGGTGTAAAAAATGCATTTGTGTCTGATGCTGATGGTATTATTAGAGAAGCACCATGCTTATCCAGTTTTGGACCCAAACATGGTAGAGATTATTTAGCTGGTAGAGGTATTATGATGCGTTACTTAGGTCAAAAAGAAATAGATAATTTAATAGATATAGATTTAGCCGAAAACGTATCAAAAACTTTAAATGCTATTTGGGAAACAAGAGATAAATCTAATAATCAGTTTCAACCAGAGTTTACAACTTTGGAAAATGATAAATTATATGTTAAACAATTTAAACAACTTTGGGGTTTAGCTGATGAGGTTTATGAGTGGAATCTGGATATGATGAAAGAAAAGAATAAAAATGGGGTTTGCCAGTCTATAGGTTTAGATTTTTTAGGCGCAGCCCTTCGGAAATAAACTATATAATTTGGTTATTAAAAAACTATATGATAAGATATTAATATAGAGAGAAAAGAGGCAGACTTAATGCAAATCTTTTTTTTAAGTTATTACACAAAAATCTAACGGGGAACTTAAAATTATTTGGTATGATGTGATAATACAAGACGGTCGTGTTATTTGATAGGATGAGTTGAATCATCATAATAGTATGTGTTCAATATAGAGATGAAAAACTATCAGATATTATGTTTACTGATTTTGGGAGGAGTGAAACATAATTAGAAGATTCTTATGAACGTGTCAAAAGAATGAATAGAAGTCCTTAGAATATATATTCAGGATAGATTTACAAACAAAAAGCTCCTTTAATAAGGAGCTTTTTTGACTTGTCATAATCAAATTTTAAACAATAAATAGGAAGTTAATTTGGGGAAACCTGCGCTTTTAATCTAAAAAACACCTACGGCCCAAAGAATAAGACATACTACTACAGTAAGTAAAATACCAACTAAAGTAATTACGGTTAAACTAAGGAATCCGTTCAGTAATTTTGTACCGAATGTAATTTCCTGTTCCATAATTATTATTATTTGTTACAATGTAATGTTTTAGGAATAAATAAAGCCGATTTTTCAAGGATATTTCGACTAAATGCTTAGTTTTTAGTATGTTGCTTCGGTAAAATGCGTGTTTTTTCGATGAAATAACAAAGTTTAATACTTAATTCTTGGTAAATGAAAAGAGGATATTTGTGCAGTGATTTATTAATTGAGAGCAATTATTGGTCTTAAAGTGTTTTTTTTCTTGACTTTCTTTTGGTTTAGGAGCTTCTTTAAGAATATTAGGTTTTGTTTTTTTATCACTTTTAGAATTTTTTCAAGAAAACAGGCAAAGGAAACTAAGTATTAAAAAAATGTAATCTGGAGTAACTTTATAGATATTGAAACAAGGAGTTACAATACTTTACGAATATAATCTAGTATTTGGATGCTTGCTCCAGTATTATTAATTACATAGTTTTTGTTAATATCACTTGTTTGGTTATATAATATTTTGTCTGAAAGGAATAGATTCATTATTTCTTTGAACTCTAAAACATTTTTTATGGACAATATTCCTTTCTGTAGTGTAAGCTCTTCTGCTTCTTTAAATCCAGAGTAATTAGGGCCAATTAGTATAGGAATTCCAAAAACAGCAGGTTCTAAAGTGTTATGTAGGCCAGTTACAAATCCTCCTCCAACATAAGCAATATCTGCGTAACTATAAATTTTAGTTAGTAACCCAATAGTGTCTACTAATAAAACATCATAGGAGTTAATAGTTGTTTGTTCTATTTCGGAATAAAGTACTACTTTTTTTGATATAGACTTTTTTAAATTATTTATATGTTCTTTTTTAATATTATGAGGTGCAATTACATATTTTAAGGTTGATGAATTATTATTTATATAGTCTACTATTATTTCTTCATCTTCAGGCCAAGAACTACCAGCAATAAAACATTTAGAATTGCCTTTAAAATTTTGCATAAAATCTAAGGTATTATCTCTTTGGAGTATTTCGGAAACTCTATCAAATCTAGTGTCTCCACTTATAGTAGTATGGGTGTAATTTATACTATTTAATAGAATTTTAGAATTACTGTCTTGCACAAAAATATGAGTAAATTTAGATAGTATATTCCGCATGTAATGACCATAACTTTTAAAGTAAATTTGTTCTTTGTTAAAGAAGGCAGATATAAGTATGGTAGGGATTTTTCTTTTGTGAAGTTCTCTTATGTAATTAGGCCAAACCTCATACTTTACAAAAATAGCTAGTTTGGGTCTCGTGGTTTTAATGAAATTTACTGCATTAGATTTAGTGTCTAATGGTAAGTAGGTTACTAGGTCAGCAGTTTTTGTGTTTTTCTTTACTTCATAACCAGAAGGAGAAAAGAAAGTAACTAAGATTTTATAAGAGGGATAGTTGTCTTTTAATTTTTCAATAATAGGGAGCCCTTGTTCAAATTCGCCAAGAGATGCTACATGAATCCAAATTATAGAATCATTCGGAGTCAGTTGTCCTTTTAAGATTGGAAAAACATTTTTTCTTCCCTTTATAAAAAGAGCAATTTTTGGACTAAAAAGAGCAATAACTCTAAGTAGTACCCCTGCAAGTAAAACTATAATATTGTAAAAAAAATGCACCTATTTGTGGTTTGTTGCTAAAATACGTTTCTTTCCATAAAATCATTGGTAGAGCTGCCTTAATTTTTTGTAATTTTATACACTTAATAAGAGCAAATGAGAAAAATTCAGATGGTAGACCTTCAAGGGCAATACCAATCTCTTAAAGAACAAGTAAATGTATCCATTACACAAATTTTAGAATCTTCTACATACATTAATGGGCCTCATGTACATGCTTTTCAGAAAGAATTAGAAGAATATTTAGGCGTAAAACATGTAATACCATGTGCTAATGGTACCGATGCTTTACAAATTGCAATGATGGGGTTGGGGTTACAACCAGGAGATGAGGTTATAACAGCAGATTTTACTTTTGCAGCTACAGTTGAGGTAATTGGTTTATTGCAATTAACACCAGTTTTAGTAGATGTTGAGCTAGATACCTTTAATATAGACCCAGTGGCTATAGAAAAAGCAATAACGCCAAAAACAAAAGCAATTGTACCGGTGCATTTATTTGGGCAATGTGCTAATATGGACGCTATTTTAGAAATAGCGGATAAGTATAATCTTTTTGTAATTGAAGATAATGCACAGGCTCTAGGTGCAGACTATAATTTTGAAAATGGGAGCAAGCAAAAGGCAGGAACTATAGGGCACGTTGGCTCTACAAGTTTTTTCCCTTCTAAAAATTTAGGCTGCTACGGAGATGGAGGGGCAATATTCACAAATGATGATACCTTAGCGCATACTTTAAGAGGAGTTGTTAATCATGGTATGTATGAAAGATACCATCATGACGTTGTGGGTGTAAATTCTAGATTAGATTCTATCCAGGCAGCAGTCTTAAGCGCAAAATTACCAAACTTAAATTCGTATTGTGAAAGCAGAAGAACAGCTGCAAGAAAATATTCAAAAGCATTTGAGGGTCAGGCAAATATTGTTGTGCCAGAAATGGCTCAAACCAAAGGTAATAATTCCTATGACAATCATGTGTTTCATCAATACACATTAAGAATAACTAATGGAAAAAGAGATGCATTAGTAAAACATCTTAGTGAAAAAGATATTCCTTGTGGTGTTTATTATCCTATTCCTTTACACAAGCAAAAAGCTTACGTAGATGAAAGGTATTTAGAAGAGAATTTTACAATAACAAATCAACTTGTAAAGGAAGTAATCTCTTTACCAATGCATACGGAGTTAGATAGTGAGCAGATTAACTATATAACTAATGCAGTTATCGGTTTTGTTAATGAATAAACTAGCTTAATGGTATTATTGCAATGTCTAAACATTTACCATAAAATAAAAATAAATGAAAATACTTGTTACTGGAGGTCTTGGGTTTATAGGCTCGCATACGGTAGTAGAATTGCAAAATGAAGGTTATGAAGTAGTAATTATTGATGATTGTTCTAATTCTTCTGAGAAAGTTTTGGAAGGAATTACAACTATTACTGGAAAGACACCTTTATTTGAAAAAATAGATTTAAAAGAAAAATCTAAAGTAGAAGATTTTTTTAAACGCCATGCAGATGTACAAGGTGTTATTCATTTTGCGGCATCAAAAGCTGTTGGTGAGAGTGTAGAAAAGCCTTTGTTATACTATGAAAATAATATAGGAACATTAGTATATCTGTTAAAAGAGTTAGTAGCTAAAAACAAAGCTAGTTTTATTTTTAGCTCTTCTTGTACGGTTTATGGGCAAGCAGATGAAATGCCAATAACGGAGAGTGCTCCAGTAAAACAGGCAGAATCTCCTTATGGTAATACCAAACAAATGGGAGAAGAAATAATTGCAGATACTTGTAAAGTAAATGCTAACTTAAATGCAATAGCATTACGATACTTTAACCCAATGGGTGCGCATCCAAGTGTTCAGATTGGAGAATTACCAATTGGAGTGCCACAGAACTTAGTGCCATTTATAACACAAACGGGGGCTGGTTTAAGAGAGCAGTTATCTGTTTTTGGAGATGATTATCCTACATCAGATGGTACATGTGTTAGGGATTATATATATGTAGTAGATTTAGCAAAGGCGCATGTTTTAGCATTAAAAAGATTGTTAGAAGGTAAAAATTCTGATAATTATGAGGTATTTAATGTGGGGACAGGAAAGGGGAGTACTGTTTTAGAAGTAATCAAGAGTTTTGAAAAAGTATCTGGTAAAAAATTAAATTACAAAATAGTAGATAGAAGAGCAGGAGATATTACTACCGCTTACGCAGATACAACTAAAGCAAATGAAGTTTTAGGTTGGAAATCTCAGTATTCCTTAGATGAAGCAATGAAATCTGCTTGGAATTGGGAGCAGAAAATAAGAGGTTAATTAAAGAGAATATAATTATATTAAACAGGGGAAACATATTTATATTTCTCCTGTTTTTTTATTATTAGAGAATAAGTGTTTTTGGAAGAGAACTATAATAATAGTGAGGAGATTTTACAACAAGCAATAAAAGAATTGTTGTATGCTAATTTAGTTGCACAACTAACTAAAGATTTTTCTTTAGCGAATATTCCTTTTTATGTGAAAGAGGATATTAAAAATAAAGAGCTGCAAAGGTTACTTCATGAGAAATTGTATCTGCTCATCATGGAAAAATTTAATGATTATCTCAATTTGTTATATATTATAGATGTTCCTGAGAAATTGTTTAAAGGAATTAAAGTAACAGATGTTGTGGAAGTAGCAGAACAAGTCTCTTTTTTAATCTTAAAAAGAGAATTTCAAAAAGTAAGACTAAAGGCAAAGTATAGTTAGTTTTTTAGAAATAGACTCTTACAAAAGGCATCCATGCATCAGCATAAATACTTTTGTTTTTATCATATAGTAAATCATATCTAATGCCAAAAGTAACATTGTTACTTCTATACCCGGCACCTAAAAATAAAGCAGGAGACCAATAATCGTTTTCAAATATTGTATTACTTTCATTAACCCTTAATTGTTCTATTTCTGCAGATAATTGTAACAAGGGTATTGGGTTATAGAAAGTAACAATACTACCACCGTATGCTAAAAATTTATTGGCATCATATTTAGCATAATTTACGGATAGACCAACACCGGCAGAAAAATAATTATTTACATCATAAATTGCGCTAGGAGATATAGTCCCGTTAAAACCTCCGTTAGTAAATCCTAAACCTATACCACCTCCAAATCTCACATTTTTCCAAAATGAGTTCTGTGAAGTAGAGTTTTGAGAGAAACAAAAAGTATTGCTAAACGCAAAAAAAATAAAGATAAACAGGCTTTTTAATAAGGTTTTACTCTTTTTAATCATAAATATTTATTTATTACTAATAATAACACCTAATGTACTACTAGAAATGGTAAAAGTTGTATTTTTGATAAAATTTGTTCTAAAGTTACAGAAAAAAATTCATGGATAAATATTCCTTTTTAAATGCTGTGCATACCTCTTTTTTTGCAGAGTTATATGACAAATATTTAGTAAGCCCAGATAGTGTAGAGCCAAGTTGGAGAGCATTCTTTCAAGGCTTTGATTTTGGTATGGAGAGTTCTATAGATGAGCTTGATATTGCACCAAGTAGTGGAGCAATAATTGATGCCAATGGGCAAAAAATAGAAGTCCCAGAATCGTTGCAAAAAGAATTTCAGATAATAGGCTTAATAGATGGGTATAGAACTAGAGGTCATTTGTTTACAGAGACTAATCCTGTAAGGGAAAGACGTAAGTATACACCAAGCCTAGATATTGAAAACTTTGGTCTTTCAGAAAACGATTTAGATACGGTTTTTAGTGCAGGAGAAATAATTGGTATAGGGCCAAGTTCTTTAAGAGAAATTATTAAAAATTTAAAAAGTATATACTGCGACGCTATTGGTGTGGAGTATATGTATATACGTAATCCTGAACGTGTAAAATGGATTCAAAATTGGCTAAATGTTAATGATAATAGACCTAAGCTAGATGCTGATGGAAAAAAACATATATTAAAAAAGTTAAATCAAGCAGTTTCTTTTGAAAACTTTTTACATACCAAATATGTAGGTCAAAAAAGATTCTCTTTAGAAGGGAATGAGTCTTTAATACCAGGGTTAGACGCAATTGTAGAGAGAGCTGCCGAAATGGGAGTAGAGCAATTTGTAATGGGAATGGCTCACCGTGGAAGACTAAATGTTTTAACTAATATTTTTGGTAAATCTGCTAAAGATATTTTCAGTGAGTTTGATGGAAAAGATTATGAAGAAGAGATTTTTGATGGAGATGTAAAATACCATTTAGGTTGGACCTCGGACCGTATGTCTGATAATGGTAATAAAATAAAAATGAATATTGCGCCAAACCCATCGCATTTAGAAACGGTTGGTGCTGTTGTAGAAGGTATTGCAAGGGCTAAGCAAGATGCCCATTATAAGGATAATTTTTCTAAAGTATTACCAATTGTAGTGCATGGAGACGCAGCAATTGCAGGGCAAGGTTTGGTTTATGAAGTTGTACAAATGGCAACTTTAGATGGGTATAAAACAGGAGGTACAATTCATGTAGTGGTAAACAACCAAATAGGGTTTACTACGAATTATTTAGATGCTAGATCTTCAACATATTGTACAGATGTTGGTAAAGTTACTTTGAGCCCCGTTTTACATGTAAATGCAGATGATCCAGAAGCTGTAGTTCACTCTTTCCTATTTGCATTAGAGTTTAGAATGCGTTTTAGTAGAGATGTATTTATAGATTTACTAGGATACCGTAAATATGGACACAATGAAGGAGATGAGCCTAGATTTACACAACCTAAACTATATAAAGCAATAGCCAAGCATAAAAATCCAAGAGATATTTATGCGGCTAAATTAATTGCAGAAGGTGTAATAGGTGCAGATTATGTGAAAGAATTAGAAAACCAATATAAAGCCTCATTAGAGGAAGAATTGGTAGACTCTAGAAAAGAAGATAAAACAGTTATAACCCCTTTCATGGCAGATGAATGGAGCGGATTTGAAAATGTTCGTGAATGGGAAATGATGAAACCTATAGATACTACATTTAATGCTAAAGATTTATCTGAAATTGCTAAAGTAATTACAGAGCTTCCATCGGATAAAAAATTCTTAAGAAAGGTTGAAAAGTTAATAAGAGATAGGAAAAAAATGTTCTTCGAATCTAATAAATTAGATTGGGCTATGGGAGAACTTTTGGCTTACGGCTCCTTATTAAAAGAAGGCTATGATGTAAGAATGTCTGGTCAAGATGTAGAAAGAGGTACTTTTTCTCACCGTCATGCGGTAATGAAAGTGGAAGAAAGTGAAGAGGAAGTTTTATTGTTAAACGCCATTAGTGGTGACCAAGGAAAGTTTCAAATTTATAACTCTTTGTTATCTGAATACGGTGTGGTAGGTTTTGATTACGGTTATGCCATGGCAAGCCCTAATACATTAACTATATGGGAAGCACAATTTGGAGATTTTAGTAATGGAGCTCAAATAATGCTAGATCAGTATATTTCTGCAGCAGAAGACAAGTGGAAATTACAAAACGGATTAGTAATGCTTTTGCCTCATGGTTATGAAGGGCAAGGAGCGGAACACTCTTCTGCAAGAATGGAGCGCTATTTACAATTGTGTGCAAGAGATAATATGTATATCGCAGATGTTAGTACACCAGCGCAAATGTTTCATATTATGCGTAGGCAAATGAAAGCGAATTTCAGAAAGCCATTAATTATTTTTACACCTAAGAGTTTACTAAGGCATCCAAAAGCAGTTTCTTCTGTAGAAGAGTTTGCTGAAGGAGGTTTTAAAGAAGTTATAGACGATGCTACTGTAAGTGTTGCAAAAGTAAAGTCGGTAGTATTCTGTACAGGTAAGTTTTATTATGATTTATTAGCGGTAAAAGAGGAAGATAATAGAGAAGATGTTGCTTTAGTTCGTGTAGAACAATTATTTCCTTTACCTGCGGACCAAATGAAAGCAATTATCAGTAAATATAAAAATGCAGATGATTTTGTTTGGGCACAAGAAGAGCCTAGAAATATGGGAGCATGGAGTCATATGATGATGCATTTTAGCGATGCTCATAAACTTCGTGTAGCATCAAGACGTTTTTATGCAGCACCAGCTGCGGGTAGTGCCGTACGATCTAAAATGAGACATCAACAAGTAATAGATTATGTTTTTGATAAAACCAAAGACAATTTAACAAGACAAAAGAAATAATAATACATCAAATTAGATAAGTAATGATTCTAGAAATGAAAGTTCCTTCTCCGGGGGAGTCTATAACAGAGGTAGAAATAGCAGAATGGTTAGTAGAAGATGGTGATTATGTAGAAAAAGACCAAGCCATTGCTGAAGTAGATTCAGATAAAGCTACTTTAGAATTGCCAGCAGAACAGAGTGGTATTATTACACTAAAAGCTGAGGTTGGAGATGCAGTTGAGGTGGGTGCTGTAGTTTGTTTAATAGATACTAGTGCTGCAAAACCTGAAGGTGGTGAAGTAGTAGCGGAACAGAAGAAAGAAGAAGCACCAAAAGAAGCTCCTAAAAAAGAAGCTCCTGTAGCAAAGGAAAGTTATGCAACAGGAAGCGCGTCTCCAGCGGCTAAGAAAATACTTAGTGAAAAAGGAGTTAGTGCTGCTTCTGTAAAAGGAACAGGAAAAGATGGTAGAGTAACTAAGCAAGATGCGGTTAGTGCAGTTCCATCTATGGGGACTCCGTCTGGAGGTAGTAGAGGAGAAAGTAGATCTAAACTTTCTATGTTGCGCCGTAAAGTTGCAGAGCGTTTAGTTTCCGTTAAAAATGAAACGGCAATGTTAACTACTTTCAACGAAGTAGATATGGGGCCTATCTTTGCGTTGAGAAAACAATACAAAGAAGATTTTAAAAATAAACATGGAGTAGGTTTAGGTTTTATGTCTTTCTTTACTTTAGCAGTAGTACGTGCATTAGAGATGTATCCTTCTGTTAATTCTATGATAGATGGTAAGGAGATGCTTTCTTATGATTTCTGTGATATTAGTATTGCGGTTTCGGGACCAAAAGGATTAATGGTTCCTGTAATTAGAAATGCTGAAAATTTAACTTTTAGAGGAGTAGAGGCAGAGGTTAAGAGATTAGCTATACGTGCAAGAGAAGGAGAAATTACCGTTGATGAAATGACAGGTGGCACCTTTACAATTACAAACGGAGGTGTATTTGGTTCTATGTTATCTACACCAATTATTAACCCACCACAAAGTGCTATTTTAGGAATGCATAATATTGTAGAAAGACCAGTTGTAAAAGACGGAGCAGTAGCAATTGCGCCAATAATGTACGTGGCACTTTCTTATGATCATAGAATTATTGATGGTAAGGAATCTGTAGGTTTCTTAGTAGCAGTAAAAGAAGCATTAGAAAATCCAGAAGAAATACTAATGGATTCTAACGTTAAAAAAGCATTAGAAATGTAGTTTTTTTTACAATTATAACTTATTAAAAAACCTAAAGACTATTTCTTTAGGTTTTTTGTTTTAAGTAAACACATTTTTTACTGTAATCTATTATAGCTTTTGCTTTTTTTAGCACATCTGCACCAATTATACCATCTACAGGTAAACTATTTTGGGAGGCTAAGGCAGTGTTTACATGCTGTAAATCAAATAAAACAAGTTTCAGTTTTTTGGTTTCCCAGCCCTGAATTGTTAAGTTGTTTTTTGTGGAAACTAAGGTTTCCATCTCTGTGGCACCTGCTCCAGCAGCCTTTATTTTAGATTCCTTGGTAGTAAGATTAAAAAAGGTGATTTTGTTAAAGCCCACACATGTGTTAGATGCTCCTGTGTCTAAGATAAAACGACCAGTAGTTCCATTTAATGAGGCTATTATTTCAAAATGATTTGTTGCTGTAAGTACTAGTGGTACTTTAATATAGTTTTTCTTATTTAAAAAACTTTTCAGAGACGCCATAGATTCTTTTTATAAAGATAACGCTATTTTTACAGGATGATTATAACAGATACACACACACATTTATATAGTGAGGCTTTTGATGAGGATCGTACTGAGGTTATTCAAAATGCTATAGATAATGGAATAGAAAGATTTTTTATCCCGGCAATAGATTCAACGTATACAGAGTCTATGTTACAGCTAGAAAAATCTTTTCCAGACAATGTCTTTTTAATGTCTGGATTGCACCCTACACATATTAAGGAAAATTTTAAGGAAGAACTAGAACATGTAGAAGTGCAATTAGAAAAAAGAAACTATTATGCGGTAGGTGAAATTGGTATTGATTTGTATTGGGATAAAACGTTTCTAAAAGAACAGCAAGAAGCTTTTAGGCTGCAAATACAGTTAGCTAAAAAATATAAACTTCCAATAGTTATACATTGTAGAGATGCTTTTGATGAAGTTTTTGAGGTCTTAGAGCTAGAGAAAGGAGAGAACTTATTTGGAATATTTCATTGTTTTACGGGAACATTAGAACAAGCTAAAAAAGCTATTACTTATAATATGAAACTAGGAATAGGGGGTGTGGTTACTTTTAAAAATGGAAAAATAGATACTTTTTTAAATAAGATAGATATAAAATATATTGTATTAGAGACAGATGCTCCTTACTTGGCTCCGGTGCCGTATAGAGGTAAAAGGAACCAAAGTTTGTATGTTTTAAATGTATTAGAAAAAGTAGCTACTATATATGAAAAGACAAAAGAAGAAATTGCGTTACAAACAACATTAAATTCTAAAGAAGTGTTTGGGGTGTAAATGCTTAGATTTAAAAAAGGATATGCCATATATGAGTTTAAAAAATAGCAAAAGTAAAATACTATTAATTTATACCGGCGGTACTATAGGTATGGTTAAAGATTATGAAACCGGAGTATTAAAGGCATTTAATTTTGATGAACTTTTAAGTAAAATACCAGAGCTTAATCAATTAGATTGTACTATAAACACTATTTCTTTTGAGAACCCAATAGATTCATCAAATATGAATATAGAGCATTGGGTAAGTATAGCTACTATGATAGAAGATAATTATGATGCTCACGATGGATTTGTTGTATTGCATGGGAGCGATACTATGAGTTATACTTCTTCTGCACTGAGTTTTTTATTAGAAAACTTAGCAAAACCAGTAATATTTACCGGGTCACAATTGCCAATAGGGGATTTGAGGACTGACGCTAAAGAAAATTTAATTACTTCTATTCAGATTGCGGCACTAAAGGAAAAAGGAAAAGCTGTTGTGCAAGAAGTGGGATTGTATTTTGAATACAAATTATATAGAGCTAATTGTACTACAAAAATTAATGCAGAACATTTTGAGGCCTTTGCATCCTTAAATCACCCTCCGTTAGTTGAATCTGGAGTGCATTTAAAGATTTATGAGGAAAATTTGTTCAAACAAAAAGCTTCTAAAAAATTTTTTGTGCATAAAAAAATGAATAATAATATAGCTGTATTAAAACTTTTTCCAGGTTTAAGTTCTCAAGTTGTAAAATCGGTTATTAAAACATCAGGTTTAAAAGCAATAATTTTAGAAACCTATGGCGCAGGAAATGTTTTTACAGAAGAATGGTTCTTAGAATTGTTAAAAAAAGCAAAAAAAAATAACATATTAATTATTAATATAACGCAGTGTTCTGGAGGTAGTGTAATAATGGGGCAGTACGAAACTAGTAAGGCATTAAAGGATATGCAAGTAATTAGTGGTAAGGATATTACAACGGAAGCGGCTATAGCTAAGGTTATGTATATGTTAGGTAGTGGTGTATCTTTAAAGTCCTTTAAAACTATTTTTGAAACATCCCTTCGAGGAGAAATGCGTTAAAAATAACTTAGAATATTTCTCTAACTAATATTTTTTTTGTTATTTGGCACACCTTTAAGGCTAATCTAGAGAGGTGGCCGAGTGGTCGAAGGCGCACGCCTGGAAAGTGTGTATACCCCAAAAGGGTATCGAGGGTTCGAATCCCTTCCTCTCTGCAGATTTTTTTAATTATAATATAAATTTTAATTATCTTTAACCCTATTAACTAACTAAATTTAAGTTTGAAAAAAATGAAAAGATTATTCTCTACCCTAGCAATGACTGGGTTATTTGTTCTAAGTGCAAATACAGTAAGTGCAAAAACATCAGCAGCAGTTGTAATATTACAAGGAGATGCTGAAGCAGCAAAAAGCTTTACACAAGTATTAAAAGAAATGTTTATCACTGGGGGCGCTGGCTTCATGGGGATAGTACTTTTGTGTTTAATATTAGGTTTAGCAGTTGCAATTGAAAGAATTATTTATTTGAACTTGGCGAGCACAAACTCTTCTAAGTTAAAGCAACAAGTAGAAGATGCTTTAGCTTCAGGTGGTGTTGAGGCTGCAAAGGAAGTTTGTAGAAATACAAAAGGACCTGTTGCTTCTATATATTACCAAGGTTTAGATAGAGCTGGTGAAAGTGTAGAATCTGCAGAGAAAGCTGTTGTAGCTTATGGTGGTGTACAAATGGGTCAGTTAGAAAAGAATGTTTCTTGGTTATCTTTATTTATCGCAATTGCTCCAATGCTTGGTTTCATGGGTACGGTAATTGGTATGATCCAAGCCTTCCAAAAGATTGCAGCTGTAGGTAATTTAAGTGCATCTCTTATTGCAGGAGATATTCAGGTAGCATTATTAACAACAGTATTTGGTCTTATTACGGCTATTATTCTACAAATCTTTTATAACTACATTATCGCTAAGATTGATAGTATAGTAAATGATATGGAAGATTCATCAATCTCTTTGATTGATATGTTGGTAGATCACAAAAAATAAGTCGGACTAAATTCAAGTAATGTCATGCATAAAATATTAAAAATAGTTTTAATAGTAGTGGGTCTTATCGGGGCAGCCTTATGGTTTATGCTTCCAGGTAAAGATGTTCCCGTTGCTGAAGCTGCAGAAAATGGCGCAATGGGCGCAATGTTCTTAATTACATATTTATTGCTAGGTGCAGCAGTTGTATTTAGTTTAATATTTACTATTAAGAATTTATTATCAAACCCTCAAGGTATAAAGAAAGCTCTATTTGTTATAGGTGGATTTTTATTAGTTGTAATTGTTTCTTACGTTTTAGCTAGCGGTACAGATGTAGATGATAAGGCTATGGCTATGAGCGATGAGAGTACTGTAAAGAAAATAGGAATGGGATTAAATATATTTTATATCCTTACTATAATTGCAGTAGGATCTTTGGTAATACCAGCAGTAAAAAAAATGTTTAGTAAATAAAAAAATAATAGAACAACTATGGCAAGAAGAGCGGGAGCACCAGAAGTAAGCGCCGGTTCTATGGCAGACATAGCATTCTTATTGTTAATCTTTTTCTTAGTAACTACTACTATTGAAACAGATGCAGGTTTGGATCGTATGTTACCGCCAATTGAGCCGCCAGAGACCGATGTTGTAATTAAGCAGAAAAATATTTTTCAGGTTAATTTAAACAAAGATGGTCAGTTACTAGCCGATGGAGAGTTAGTACAATTAAATCAGTTAAGAGAAAAAGCAACAGCTTTTTTAGATAATGGAGGAGCAGTTTCAGGTTCACCTGATTATTGTAACTATTGTAAAGGGAAAAGAGATGCAAGTTCATCAGATAGTCCTGCAAAAGCAATTATCTCTGTAAAAAGTGATAGGGAAACCAAGTACGGAACGTATATAACTGTACAAAACGAATTGGTGGGAGCTTATAACGATTTAAGAAATAGAGAAGCGCAGCGTTTGTATAAAAGAGATTTTACAGACATGGAGGCAGAATATCTTAATCCAGAAACGGATGCAAGTGTAAAAGAAGATTTAAAGAAGAGAGTTAAGAGAATACAAGAATTGTTTCCTCAAAAGCTTTCAGAAGCAGAAACTTCTTCTTCATCTAATTAATAAAAGTTAAATAAAACAGTATGTCAAAATTTGCAAAAAAGAAAGATGGTGAAGTGCCTGCGGTATCTACTGCATCCCTTCCAGATATTGTATTTATGCTTTTATTCTTCTTTATGACGGTTACCGTTATGAAAGATAGTTCTGTGAAAGTAGCTAATGAACTTCCACAAGCTAATGAGATTAAGAAATTGGAGAAGAAAGATAGGGTAATTACTATATATGTTGGTGCACCTACAAAAGAGTACACCAAGACATTTGGTACAGAACCTAAAATTCAATTGAATGATAAATTCGCTAATCCAAATGAAGTTGGAGATTATATATTAATGGAGCGTGCTAAGAAATCGCAAGAACTTCAGAATGTATTAACTACTTCTTTAAAAGTGGATAAAGAAGCTAATATGGGTTTAATATCTGATATTAAACTAGAATTAAGAAAAGTAAATGCCCTTAAAGTAAATTATACTACTTACGAAGGAGATGCATTTAAAAATTAAATTAGTTAGTAAAATTTTTCAAACTTTTACAAGCGCTTCAAATTTTGTTTGAAGCGCTTTTTTATTTCTGTAACTTTACCTTATGGTACGGATTTTAATTTCTCTTGTATTTGTTTTTGCTTCTTTATTTGTAAATGCGCAAAAAGAGATAGATTCTACATTTGTGGATTCTAATTTTTTGGAAGACCAATTTTACATTGGTGTTACCTATAACTTTTTGGTTAATAAGGATGATGCAATTAATCAAAGAAATTTATCCTACGGTTTGCAAGGTGGTTTTATAAAAGATATACCATTAAATACATCTAGAAAGTTGGCTTTAGGTATAGGCCTAGGTTATGCTTTAAATAATTACTATTCTAATCTTAGGGCCACCGATACAGGTTCTGGTATAGATTATTCTATATTAAATAATACTGGAGATTATAAACATAATAAAATAGAATCTCATGTAATTGAAATGCCATTAGAGTTTCGTTGGAGAAACGCTACAGGTACTGATTATAAGTTTTGGAGAATTTATGCTGGTCTTAAATTAGGCTATGTACTAAGTACAAGATCTAAGTATATTGGCAACATTGTTAGATCTTCGTTTTATAATAAAGACACTTCAAATTTTCAGTACGGTTTGTCTTTTAGTTTTGGGTATAATACCTTTAATATTCACATGCACTACTCGTTAAGTAATTTGTTTAATGATTCTACTTTTTTAAATGGCGAGCGTATAAATATGAAACCATTAAGAGTGGGTTTAATTTTTTATATTTTATAATTAAGTGTAAAATATAAGTGTTCTGCTTAATTATTGCTATATCATTATAATAATGGAGAAAACTTCACTGAGCCTCTTAAAATGCGTTATAAGCTAGTATAGAGCGCAGAAGTTATTGGTGTTTTGTAATTTGTAGAATAGGAATTTATATTATAACCAAAATTTAATGGTAAGTAGTTGTGAAAATACTCCCACAAAAAAGCCGATTAAAATTTCGGCTTTACTATGTGCTTTTAAATATAACCTTGAAGAAGCAACTAGACCAGTAGCAATTGTAAAAAAACAAAGACCAAGAATTATATTTATTTCAAAATGAACGCTAAGGCTAATTAAATACATTAATAAACTACCCATGCTTATTAAATGCATGCTGCTTTTAAAGTTAAAAAATAGTAAAAGTAAAGAACTAAAATAAGCGCCTATAAGCCCTATAAAGAAATAATATAACTCACTAGTATAGTTGTAGGGTATAACCTTATAGACTATTATAAATAATAATGTAATGTTTATGTATAGGGGGTATTTTCTTTCCTGTAAAGAAGGCATAAATATAGTGTTAACTATGCCTATACTTTTTAGGATAAAATAAGATATAATAGGAATAACAATGGTTAAAATAAAAATTGGCAATATGCTACTGCTTTGTAGCTGTATTGGACTGTATTTAGGGGTTAACAAAAAATAAGAAAGTGTGCCAATTATAGGTGTAAATAATGGATGAAATATATAAGAAATTACTTCTTGAAAATTTTTCATTAAATCTTTTTACGTAATCTTGCTACAGGTATTCCTAGTTGTTCTCTGTATTTAGCAACAGTTCTTCTAGCTATAGGATATCCTTTTTCTTTTAAAATTGCAGCTAACTTATCATCTGTTAATGGTTTTTTCTTAACTTCTTCTTTAATAACAGTTTCTAATATTTTTTTAATTTCTTTTGTAGATACATCTTCTCCTTGCTCATTTTTCATAGATTCGGAAAAGTATTCTTTTATCAATTTTGTACCATATGGGGTATCTACATATTTACTATTTGCAACTCTTGAAACAGTTGAGACATCCATTTGTATTTCATCAGCAATATCTTTTAAAATCATAGGTCTTAAGCTACGCTCATCTCCAGATAAAAAGTATTCTTTTTGGTAATGCATTATGGCATTCATGGTAATAAATAGAGTTTGTTGTCTTTGTCTAATAGCATCAATAAACCATTTCGCTGCATCTAATTTTTGCTTAATAAATAGAACCGTATCTTTTTGTGATTTAGACTTTTCTTTAGAGTCTTTGTAGCCTTGTAACATGTTGTTGTATTCTCTACTTACATGTAATTCAGGAGCATTTCTGCCATTTAAAGTTAATTCTAATTCGCCTTCTACAATTCTAATAGAAAAATCTGGCACTACATGTTCTACAAGTCTGTTATTTCCTGCAAAAGAACCTCCTGGTTTTGGATTTAGTTTCTCTATTTCAGAAATAGCATCTTTTAGTTGTTCTTCTGTTATATTATGTTTTTGAATAAGTTTCTTGTAGTGCTTTTTTGTAAATTGGTCAAAGGATTTTTCAAGAATGGTTATTGCTAGTTCTATGTTTAATGTTGCTTCTTTTCTTTTTAGTTGTATAACTAAACATTCTTCTAAGGATCTAGCGGCAACACCTGGTGGGTCTAATTCTTGAACAATTTTAAATACTTTTTCAATTTTATCTTCATCCGTATATATATTCTGGGTAAAAGCTAAATCATCTAAAATATCGGCAACAGGTCTTCTTATATAGCCACTTTCATCGACGCTGCCAACTAGAAATTCGGCAATAGACCATTCTTCATCAGTTAAATTAACCGTGTTTAGTTGGTTTATTAAATATTGATTAAAAGTGGTTCCTGCAGCATATGGAATACTTTTTTCGTCCTCATCTGCACTGTAGTTATTTGCTTTTGTGCGGTAATCAGGAGTCTCATCATCACTTAAGTAATCGTCAATATTTATATCTTCCGCAGCTATAGTTTCGCTATCTGTTTCTTCATAAATATCGTCATAATCCTCTTCATTATTTTCGCTATCTTCTTTACCTTTTTCTAACGCAGGATTTTCTTCTAATTCTCTTTTTAGTCTTTGTTCAAAAGCTTGTGTAGGTAGTTGTATTAACTTCATCAGCTGTATTTGCTGTGGAGATAACTTTTGAGATAATTTAAACTGTAAATGTTGTTTAAGCATAGATTTACCTTGTACTACCTACTAAATTAGTGAAATTGAATTAAAATTCAGCATTTTGTGGGGTTCTTGGAAAAGGAATAACGTCTCTAATATTACCCATTCCTGTAGCAAAAAGGACTAAACGCTCAAAGCCTAATCCAAATCCGCTATGAACAGCACTTCCAAATTTTCTTAAATCTAAATACCACCAAAGTTCTTTTTCATCAATTCCTAAAGCAGCTATTTTTTCTTTTAAGACATCTAAACGTTCTTCTCTTTGAGAACCACCAACTATTTCTCCAATACCAGGGAAAAGAATGTCCATAGCTCTTACTGTTTTACCGTCTTCATTTAAACGCATGTAAAATGCTTTAATATCTGCTGGATAATCAAATAAAATTACTGGACATTTAAAGTGTTTTTCAACTAAATAACGTTCATGTTCACTTTGTAAATCTGCTCCCCAACCTTCTATTGGATAGTTAAATTTTTTCTTTTTATTTGGTTTGCTATTTCTTAAAATGTCTATTGCTTCGGTATAGCTAACTCTTTTGAAATTGTTATCGGCAACAAATTTTAATTTTTCTATAAGAGGCATTTCACTACGTTCTGCTTGCGGCTTAGTTTTTTCTTCATCTAGTAACCTCTTTTCTAAGAAAGCTAAATCTTCTGCACAATTTTCTAATATGTAGTTAATCACGTCTTTAATAAAATCTTCCGCTAAATCCATATTAGCATCTAAATCATTAAAAGCAACTTCGGGTTCTATCATCCAAAACTCAGCTAAATGCCTAGATGTATTAGAGTTTTCTGCTCTAAAAGTAGGGCCAAAGGTGTAAACTTTCCCTAATGCCATTGCGTAAGCTTCGGCTTCTAGTTGTCCAGATACTGTTAAGTTGGTTTCCTTACCAAAGAAATCTTCTTTATGATTAATTTCTCCTTCTTCTGTTAAGGGCGGATTTTTTTGATCTAGTGTTGTTACTCTAAACATTTCTCCTGCGCCTTCTGCATCTGAACCAGTAATAATTGGGGCGTGAAAATAATTAAAATCATTTTGTCTAAAATAATTATGAATTGCAAAAGATAATGCGGAACGCACACGCATTACAGCAGCAAAAGTATTGGTACGAATACGTAAATGAGCTTTTTCTCTTAGAAACTCAAGAGAGTGTTTTTTTGGTTGTATAGGATATGTTTCTGGGTCTGCAATACCATGAACATATATACTTTTAGTTTGTATCTCTACGCTCTGACCGCGACCTTGGCTTTCTACTAAAGTTCCAGTTATTTTTAAAGCAGCACCAGTTGCTATTTGTTTTAAAAGGGAGTCATCAAATTCTTCAAAGTCTACTACACACTGTATATTGTTAATAGTAGATCCATCATTTAAAGCAATAAAACGATTACTTCTAAATGTTTTTACCCATCCATTAATAGTTACTTCTTGTAATAATAAGTTGCCAGATAAGAGTTCTTTTACGCTAGTAGATTTCATATTAAAATGCATCAAAATTTAAAAAGTCAAAGATATGCTTTTTAATAAAAAATTGATGTTTCTAACAGGTATAAATAGGATTAGTTTCTATCTTCTTCTTTAGGTAAAATATCTATCTGAGGCTTTTTTAATACTTGTTTGTTAGCTATGCTTCTTTCTAAGGAAAGCAGTAGAGAGGGGAGTAGGATTAAATTGGCAAGCATTGCAAAAAGTAAAGTTGCAGAAACTAAAGCCCCTAGAGCTACCGTGCCACCAAAATTTGATATAATAAAAACCGAAAAACCAAAGAATAAAACAATAGAGGTGTAAAACATGCTAACTCCTGTTTCTTTTAACGCAGCATATACAGATTTTTTTATTCTCCAGCGGTTTGCTATTAGTTCTTGCCTATATTTTGCTAAAAAGTGTATTGTATCATCTACCGATATGCCAAAAGCAATACTAAACACTAAAATTGTAGATGGTTTTATGGGTACTCCAGCAAACCCCATAACACCAGCAGTTACAACTAGCGGTAAAAGATTAGGTATTAGAGAAATAACTATCATTCTAAAGGAACGAAATAAGTACGCCATAAATAATGCAATTAATAAAATTGCAAGTGCCAACGATAGGATTAAGTTTTTTACAAGATACTTAGTGCCTTTTAAAAAGATTAAAGCACTACCAGTCATATATACTGTAAACCTTTCATTTGGGAATATTTTAGCAATATTTTCATTTAATTTTGCTTCAATTTCTTCCATTCTGCTTGTTTTTACATCTTTCATAAAAGTTGTAATCCTTGCAGTTTGCCCAGTACTGTCTACAAAACTTTTTAGCATGTTGCCATTATCTGCAGATTTACGAGCAACATCCATGATAAAATTATTCTCTTGCGTAGTTGGTAATTGGTAATATTTTGGAATACCATTATAAAATGCCTGTTTAGAGTATTTTACTAAGTTTACAACAGAAACAGGTTTAGAGAGTTCTGGAATTTCTTCAATAATGCTACTCAACCTGTCTATTCTTTTTAATGTTGCAGGTTTTAAAACACCTTTAGGGCGTTTGGTATCTACAACAATTTCTACAGGCATTATACCATCAAACTCTTTTTCAAAGAAACGAATATCTTTAAAAAATTGTTCTTTTTTTGGCATATCTTCGATTGGGCTTCCAGAAATATCAATCTGGTAAATCCCTATAATACTAACTACTAGTAAAACTATAGAAGTAATATAAACTGTAATTCTTTTGTGTCTAACAATACGTTCTGTCCAATTTACAAAAGCATCAATCCATCGTTTATTTAAATGTTTTAAATGTTTTGTTTTAGGTAAAGACATAAAACTATAAATAATAGGAATTATAAGTAGTGATAAAATAAAAATCCCAATAATATTTATAGAAGCTACAATACCAAATTCTTTTAAAAGCTTACTATCTGTAATAATAAAAGTAGCAAAGCCAGAAGCAGTGGTAATGTTTGTCATTAATGTAGCATTACCAATTTTAGAAATTACACGCTGTAAAGAAAGAGCTTGGTTACCATGTTTTTTTACTTCTTGTTGGTATTTGTTTATTAAGAAGATGCAATTTGGAATACCTATTACAATAATTAGTGGCGGTATTAGAGCTGTAAGTACTGTAATCTCATACTGTAAAAGACCTAAGATTCCAAAAGCCCACATAACACCAATTATAACTACACACATAGAGATAAATGTTGCTCTAACGCTCCTAAAAAAGAAAAAGAAAATTAAAGAGGTTACTCCTAAAGCAGCTAATATAAACTTCCCAATTTCATCAATAATGTTTTGGGAGTTCATGGTGCGTATATATGGCATCCCTGATATACGAACATCTAAACCTGTTTCTTCTTCAAAATTATCTATAAGATGTGTCATATCTTTTAAGATAAAATCTTTTCTTACCGAGGTGTTAACAATGTCTTTGTCTAAGTACATTACGGTACGTAGCGTACCGCTTTTTTTGTTGAATAATAAATTTTCGTAAAATGGTAAATTATTAAATAAATGATTTTTAATGCTATCTACTGCTGCTTGTATTTTGGGAGCCTTTTTTAATAATGGTTCCATAACAAACTGCATTTTGGTGGTGTCTTTTTTTAGTTCTTGTAAGTTATCTGTAGATAAAACAAAATCTACTTCTGGAAAAGCACCTAATTGTTTGCTAAGTTTGTTCCAACGATTAAAATTATCTGTAGTAAAAAAAGTACTGTCTTTTATTGCAAATACAACAGCATTACCTTCTTCACCAAATTGTTTTAAAAAAGAATTATATTCTAAATTAACGGGGTGGTCATCTGGTAATAAATTTGCTTGGGAACTGGAAAAGCGCATATTTTTCCATTGTAAGCCCATAAAAACAGTGAAAGCTACTATTAGTAGTAAAATTAAAATTCTATTTCTAAGGATTATATTTGCGGTTTTAGCCCAAAATCCTTTTGTAAGTTTAGCTACCATTAATTAACGCTTGTTTTTGTAAAAGCAATTGTAAAATTGCAAAGGCAAAGGTAAAAAATGATACCTTGTGTTCCTAAAATTACCTAGTTAGAATAGTCTTATAAGTACAAAAGCGACCATTATAGTCGCTTTTGTAAGAAAAATTTGTAGATAGATTATACTTTCATGATTTCAGCTTCTTTTAATACAAGAAAAGCATCAATCTTTTTGGTGTATGTATCTGTTAATTCTTGTATGTCTGCTTCTGTGTTTTTCTTCACGTCTTCAGAGGCATCTTCTAAATTTTTTACTTCTTTGTTGCCATCTTGTCTTGCAGAACGAATACTAACTTTTGCATCTTCAGCTTCCCCTTTTGCTTGTTTAGCTAAATCTCTTCTTCTTTCTTCAGTTAACGGTGGAACGTTAATGATAATGCTTTCCCCATTATTCATAGGATTAAATCCAAGATTTGCAATCATAATTGCTTTTTCTATTTCTTGAAGCATATTTTTTTCCCAAGGCTGTACTGTAAGAGTTCTTGCATCTGGAGTGTTTACATTTGCAACTTGAGATAACGGTGTTTGTGATCCATAATAATCTACCATTACACTAGATAGCATTGCAGGAGTTGCTTTTCCAGCGCGGATTTTTAAAAATGCTTTTTCTAAATGTAATAAAGCAGATTCCATACTTTCTTTAGTGGCATCTAGTATAAATTGTATTTCTTCGTTCATTAGTTAATTTTTAATATATCTAACATTAATAGAGTAAAGATTATAGATTTACTACCGTTCCTATATTTTCTCCATTTACAAGTTTTATTAAATTACCTTTTGTGTTCATATCAAAAACAACAATAGGTAATTCATTTTCTTGACTTAAAGTAAAAGCAGTAGTATCCATTACTTTTAGGCCTTTATTTAATACTTCCTTAAAAGAAATAGTGTCAAATTTGGTAGCAGTTTTGTCTTTTTCAGGATCAGAGGTATAAATACCATCTACACGAGTACCTTTTAAAATTACATCCGCTTCAATTTCAATTGCTCTAAGTACTGCAGCAGAATCTGTTGTAAAATAAGGATTTCCTGTTCCGCCACCAAAAATAACAACACGGCCTTTTTCTAAATGGCGCATTGCTTTTCTTCTAATGAATGGCTCGGCAACTTCATTTATTTTAATAGCAGTTTGTAATCTTGTTTGTACATCTTTTAATTCTAGTGCACTTTGTAAAGCTAGTCCATTTATTACAGTAGCTAACATACCCATATGGTCTCCTTGTACACGATCCATTCCTGTGGCAGCACCAGCTACTCCTCTAAATATATTACCGCCGCCAATTACTATAGCAACTTCAATACCTTTAGCTACAACTTCTTTAATTTCTTCGGCATACTCCGCTAATCTTATTGGATCTATTCCGTATTGCTTTTCTCCCATTAGTGCTTCTCCACTAAGTTTTAAAAGTATTCTTTTGTATTGCATGTTATATAATTAGTTGTCGCAAAAATAATCAAAAATATTTATCCTTATAGTATTGTTTTTGGGATATGATTGCCTTAATTATTTCTAAATACATCTGGAATACTCTATTAAATTTTATATCCTTGCATTTAAGAAAATAATATAGCCTTAAGGTTACTTTAATTTAAAATTAAAAAGCATAATGAGAAAAATAATTTTTGTATTAATATTGGGGATGTTGTTATATGGTTGTGGTGCAACAAAAAATGTAGGCACGGTTACTAATTCTACTATAATAACGCACATAGATATTTTAAATGTTGTAGATGATAAAGTTTTAGTTACAATCAACCCTGGAGTAATAAATACAGATACGACAACATTTTTAATTCCCAAAACAATTCCTGGGACGTATAGTATAGATGATTATGGTAAATATATTGATGGTTTTAAGGCGATAGATTATGAAGGGAATCAATTATCATTTACACATAATGATGTTAATTCTTGGGTAATATCTGACGCAAAAAAATTAGATAAAATTATGTATTATGTAAATGATACATACGATACGGAAGCACAAGTATCTGATGCCGTTTTTTCTCCTGCAGGAACAAATATTTTGAAAAACCATAATTTTGTGCTTAATCTTCATGGTTTTGTTGGTTATTTTCAGAATTTTAAAGAGGTGCCTTATGAATTGCATATAACAAAACCTAAATCTCTTTTTTCTACGACATCACTAAAGGTTAAGAGTAATAAAACTTTACAATTAGAGAAAGATGTTTTTACTGCTAATAGGTATTTTGATGTTATTGATAATCCAATATTATATGCTAAGGCAAATACCGAAAGTTTTCAGATTAATGATATTACGGTAACTTTAAGTGTATACTCTCCTAATAACGTGTATACTGCTGCTAGTTTAAAAGAGCGTATGGAGAAAATGATGACAGCTCAAAAAGCATTTCTAGGAGATATAGATGGAACAAAAGAATATAACATTCTTTTGTATTTATCTAAAATGGATAATGCAGATGCTAGTGGTTTTGGTGCTTTAGAACACCATACTTCAACGGTGGTTGTTTTGCCAGAAGCTATGCCTAGAGAAAGATTAGAACAGGCAATGGTAGATGTTGTTTCTCATGAGTTTTTTCATATAGTAACGCCATTAAATGTGCACTCTAAAGAAGTGCAGTATTTTGATTTTAATGATCCAAAAATGTCACAGCATTTATGGATGTATGAGGGAACAACTGAATATTTTGCTAACCTATTTCAAATTCAACAAGGCTTAATTTCTGAAGATGAATTTTATAAAAGAATAATGGATAAAGTGGCTAACTCTAAAAGCTATGATGATGCTATGTCTTTTACTACAATGAGTAAAAATATACTAAAAGAACCTTATGAGAAAAACTATGCTAATGTATATGAAAAAGGAGCTTTAATAAATATGGCTCTAGATATTACATTACGTGAATTAAGTAATGGGGAAAAAGGAATTTTATGGTTAATGAAAGAACTTTCTAAAAAATATGATGTTTCTACTCCTTTTGAGGATGATAAATTAATTACTGAAATTGTAAAGATGACGTATCCAGAATTACAAACATTTTTTGATACCCATGTTATAGGAAGTACACCAATAGATTATGCTACTTATTTTGCTAAAGTAGGTTTAGGGAATGTAACAGAGCAACAGCAAACTGGATATTTTTTAGCAGGAGAAATACCGTTTATAGATGTAGACCAAGAAAATAATAATGCCGTTTTTGTAAGAGAAGGTATAGAATTGAGTACTTTTTATACAGATTTAGGTGTACAAGGAGGAGATGTTATAAAAAGTATTAATGGCACTCCAATTAATTTAGCAGCAATAAGACCTATAATAGGAGAGAGCTTTGGTTGGACTCCAGAAACCCTAATTAAGATGGTTGTGGTTCGTAATGGTAAAGAAGTTGTTATTGAAGGAAAAGTTGGTAGTCCAATTTTGAATGTAACTAAACTATCTAGTATGGATTCTGTGTCAGAAAAGAGTTTAAATCTTAGAAACGCTTGGTTAAAAAATTAATCGGTTGCTAAAAATTAAATATGCTGCTTCATAAAAGCAGCATATTTTTTTACATAAAAAAACCGTCTCTAGAGACGGTTTTAATAATTTGTGTTTAGGGATTATTTATCCTAAAGCAACGCGCTTAAAGCTTGTTACAGATAAATCTCCAGCAGAAGCAACATATTTAGCAACGTTTATTTTCTCGTCCTTAATAAAATTCTGATCTAATAAGCATTGTTCTTGGTCTAAAGTAGTATTGTCTGCAATAAATCTTTGCATTTTACCAGGAAGAATTTTATCCCAGATTTTCTCTGGTTTTCCTTCTGCAGTAAGCTCTGCTTTTGCAGCTTCTTCAGCTTTAGCTAAAGCTTCGTCAGTTAATTGCGCCATAGAAATATACTGAGGTACGTTTTTAAGAGTTTTTCCTAAACGGCCTAATTCAATATTATCTTTTTCTATAACTGCAATTCTAGCTTCTGTTTCAGAAGCAATATATGCAGGGTCAAAATCTTTATAAGATAAAGTTGTTGCACCCATTGAAGCTACTTGCATAGCAACATCTTTAGCAACTACTTCGTTCTTAGAAGTTAAACCAACTAAAGCAGCAATTTTGTTAATATGAACATAAGTGCCAACATAAGGAGCTTCTAACTTCTCAAAAGAGTTAATTTCTAATTTTTCACCAATTACACCTGTTTGTTCAATTAATTTATCAGCAACTGTCATTCCTCCAAAATCAGATGCTAAAAAATCTTCTTTGTTGTCAAAGTTTATTGCTTTGTCAGCAAGTTCATTTGCTAAAGCAAGAAAGTTTTCGTTTTTACCAACAAAGTCAGTTTCACAACCTAATACAATTGCAACACCAACAGTATTGTCTGCATTTACTTTAGAAACTGCAGCACCTTCAGATGAATCTCTATCTGCTCTTTTAGCAGCAACTTTTTGTCCTTTTTTACGAAGAACTTCAATTGCTTTGTCAAAATCTCCTTCTGCTTCTACTAGGGCTTTTTTGCAGTCCATCATTCCTGCACCTGTAGCTTTTCTTAATTTATTTACTTCTGCGGCGGTAATTTTAGCCATTTTCTTTTATTTTTTTTGATTATGTAAAATAAGACACAATTATTGTATCCGGTTTTAGGGTAATGTTAAATTATAGATATTTTGATGTATCTATAAATTTATTCTACACCACCTTTTACGTTATCTTGCCATTCTTTAAGCTCGTCCCACTTACCATCGGCAGCCATTTGTGCTTGCTTTGGCCAAGAAGTTGGATCTAAATGAGCCATTCTTGAGCTAGCTTCTGTTAAGATTGTTTTAATCTTTTCTGCATCACCTTTAGCTAAATCAGCGAAAGTAACAAATCCAGCATTTACTAGAGCCTCAGCAGCTTTAGGTCCAATTCCTTCTACTTTTGTTAAATCGTCTGCTTTTGCAGGAGCAGCTTTAGCTACAGGAGCAACAGGTGCTTCAACTTTAGCTTCTTCCTTCTTAGGAGTTTCTGTTTTTGGAGCTGCTTCTTTTTTAGGAGCATCTTTCTTTGGTGCTTCTTGCTTGCTAGATTTACGTTCTGCTAATCCTTCTGCAATTGCTGCAGTAACTTGCTCCATAATAATGTCTATAGATTTAGATGCATCATCATTTGCAGGTACTACATAATCAATATCTCTTGGATCACAGTTAGTATCTACCATAGCAAAAATTGGAATATTCAATTTTTGAGCTTCTTTAACAGCAATGTGTTCTCTCATAGTATCTACTATGAAAAGAGCGCCAGGTAAACGAGTCATTTCAGAAATAGAACCTAAGTTCTTTTCTAATTTAGCTCTTAAACGATCTACTTGTAAACGTTCTTTTTTAGAAAGAGTCATGAAAGTACCGTCTTTCTTCATACGATCAATAGAAGCCATTTTTTTAACAGCTTTACGAATAGTAACAAAGTTGGTTAACATTCCACCAGGCCATCTTTCCGTAATATATGGCATGTTTACTTTAGATACTTTATCAGCAACTATGTCTTTCGCTTGTTTTTTTGTTGCAACAAATAAGATTTTTCTACCAGATGCAGCTATTTTGTGTAGTGCCTCGTTAGTTTCGTCTAATTTTGCAACCGTTTTGTAAAGGTTAATTACGTGAATCCCATTACGCTCCATGTAGATGTAAGGAGCCATGTTTGGATTCCATTTTCTTGTAAGGTGTCCAAAGTGTACACCTGCTTCTAATAATTGTTTTACTTCGACTTTCGCCATTTTTGTTTTAGTTTACGTTCTTATGAATTAGCAATACTAGAGTGGTATGCATATGTATGCAAGCCTCTACTATTTAGATGCTAAACTAAATGGGCGATTTTAAAAACCTACCCTTACTTATTACTACTAGAAATGGTAATAAGATTTTTAAGTGTCTCTTTTTTGAGACTTTCAATGAACTAGTTATAAAATATAAAAAAGGGTATTCGAAAGAATACCCTGGTATTTCTGTATTAACGTTTAGAGAACTGGAATTTCTTACGAGCTTTCTTCTGACCAAATTTCTTACGTTCCACCATTCTTGGGTCTCTAGTTAAAAGACCTTCTGGTTTAAGAGATAATCTGTTTTCAGCGTCTACTTCGCACATAGCTCTAGATAAAGCTAAACGAATAGCTTCAGCTTGGCCAGTGTTACCACCACCATAAACATTTGCTTTAACATCATAACTATCAACAGTGTCCGTTAATGCAAAAGCCTGTTTAATTTTGTATTGTAAAGTTGCAGTTGGAAAATATTCTTTTAAATCTCTAGAGTTTATAGTAATATTTCCTGTTCCTTCAGAAAGATAAACACGAGCAACAGCTGTTTTTCTTCTACCAATTTTATGAATTATCTCCATTATTTAAATTCGTTTAAGTTAATAACAGTTGGTTTTTGTGCTTCTTGACCGTGGTTAGGACCTACATTAACTTTAAGGTTTCTGAATAATTCAGCACCTAATCTAGTTTTTGGAAGCATTCCTTTTACAGCCTTTTCCACAATACGCTCAGGTGTCTTAGCTAACATATCTTTTACAGATGTGTGGCGTTGACCTCCTGGGTATTCTGTATAACGACTATAAGATTTAGTATCCCATTTGTTACCAGAAAGGGTAATTTTTTCTGCATTAATAATAACTACGTTATCTCCACAATCAACATGAGGAGTGTAATTTGTTTTATGCTTTCCTCTAAGTATTTTTGCTACTTTTGAAGCAAGTCGCCCTAACGTTTCTCCTTCAGCATCAACCAATACCCATTGCTTGTCTACGGTTGTTCTATTTGCTGAAACAGTCTTATAACTTAATGTATCCACTACTGCTATTTTTTTCTATTATACACTTCTTTCCCTTTAAGAGGGCTGCAAATGTACAACTATTATGTTGAAATACAAATGGTTGTTTCTTATTATTTTTTATTTTTTTATTCCAGTTTGTGAATTTATTGATTTTCCTTTGTTTTATATACGGTTTGTGTTGTTTTATATAGTTCAGGCAGTGCAATATTGTTTGTTAGTTTACGTTTTGTTCTAGTTACCAGTAAAATAAATAACCAAATACTAAACCAATGAAAAAATTAACATTTATTATAATTGCAATGGGTACTCTTTTTTCTTCTTGTTCAAAAGATGCAATATCTGAAAAGGATTCTCTTATTGGAAAATGGGAACTTGTAGAGTTTAATGTAGATGCAGAGGCTGCAGGCACATATTTAAATTTAGCAGAAGATGCTTTAGAGAAACTTATAAAGGAAGATTGCGCTATCGTAACTTTTGAGTTTAAGGAAGATGCAACTTTAGTTAGTGAAAATGCAATTAATTATCTAGAGTTCAATGCAGGTGCTACAGGGTTAATAGTTGATTGTCCAAGTGAAAAGGATATTGAAACTACAACATATACCTATGAAGATGGGGTCTTGCAATTTAAAGATGAAAATGGAGAAGATATTAGAGCAAAAGCTTCAATAGAAGGAGATGTGATGACAGTAGATGCAGAAGGCTTAGATTTACCTAATTTTAATACTAAAGGTGAACTTATATTTAATAGAAAATAAATAAGCTCATTTTAAAATATATAATAAGCTATTAAGAATTTTCTTAATGGCTTATTTATTAATGAGCTTCTAACCAATTGTCTCCTAAACCAACTTCAACATCTAATGGAACTGCTAATGTATAAGCATTTTCCATTTCAGTCTTAATTAAATTTTGTAGTTTTTCTAATTCCGGCTTATAAACATCAAAAACCAATTCATCATGTACTTGCAGTAGCATTTTGGATTTGTAATTGCCCTCTTCAAGTTTTTTGTAAATATTAATCATGGCAATTTTAATAATATCTGCTGCACTACCTTGTATTGGTGCATTTACTGCATTACGTTCTGCTGCGCCACGAACTATAGCATTACTGCCATTGATATCCTTTAAATATCTACGACGACCTAAAACGGTTTGTACATAACCATTATCGCGAGCAAAATTTACTAGCTCACTCATGTAGTTACGTAGTTTAGGGTAGGTTTTGTAATAAGTATCTATAAGTTCTTTTGCCTCTCCTCTAGAAAGGTCTGTTTGGTTACTTAAACCAAAAGCAGATACACCATATATTATTCCAAAGTTTACAGTTTTTGCATTGCTACGTTGCTCTCTTGTAACTTCTTCTATGGGAACATTAAATACTTTTGAAGCAGTAGATGCGTGAATATCTTCTCCATTTTTAAAAGCTTCAATCATTGTGGTTTCTTCACTTAAAGCAGCAATAATACGAAGTTCTATTTGTGAGTAATCTGCTGCTAGTATAGTGTAATCTTTATTTCTAGGTATAAAAGCTTTACGTACTTGTCTTCCTCTCTCCGTTCGGATAGGAATATTTTGTAAGTTAGGATTGTTACTACTTAATCTGCCTGTAGCGGCAACTGTTTGCATATAATCTGTATGCACGCGACCAGTACTTTCTTCAATCTGTTCCGGTAAGGCATCTACATAAGTGCTTTTTAATTTAGCAAGACCTCTGTAATCTAAAACATTTTGAATTATTTCATGGTCTTTTGCTAAATACGATAAAACATCTTCCGCGGTAGAAAACTGACCTGTTTTGGTTTTTTTAGGTTTGTCTACTAGTTTTAATTTATTAAATAAAATTTCTCCTAGTTGTTTTGGGGATGCAATATTAAATTCTTCGCCAGCAGCTTCATATATTTTTGAAACTAGAATATTAATATCATTATCTAAATCTTTAGAAAGAGAGTTTAAGAATGTCTTATCTAAGTTTATGCCTTCTAATTCCATTTTTGCTAAAACATGTAAAAGTGGAATTTCAATATCTTTAAAAAGACCATCTGTTTTAGCTTCAGAAAGTTCTGGTCTAAAGTGTTGCGCTAATTGGTAGGTAATATCTGCATCTTCAACAGCATATTCCGTTTGTTTTTCTAACGGAACATCTCGCATGGATAACTGATTTTTACCTTTTTTTCCAATTAACTCGGTTATAGAAACTGGCGTATAGTTTAAATACGTTTCGGCTAAAACATCCATATTATGACGCATATCTGGGTTAATTAGATAGTGTGCTAACATGGTGTCAAAACAAGGGCCTTTAACTTTTATGTTGTATTTATCAAGAACCTTAATATCATACTTTAAATTTTGTCCAATTTTTTCAATAGCCTCAGATTCAAAAAATGGACGTATCTCCTCTATAAGTTTTTGAGCTTCTTCTTTATTTTCGGGAAAAGGAATATAAAAGCCCTTTGTGGCTTCCCAAGAAAAAGCAATACCTACTAACTCAGCAGTTAGTGGGTTTAAACCGGTAGTTTCTGTATCAAAACATACAGAAGCTTGCTTTATTAAATTTTGAACAAAAAGTTTCATTGCCATTCCTGGAGCAATACTTTGGTAGGAATGTGCAATGTCTTTTATTGTTTTTCTGCTAGATACGGCTTCTAATGTTGCAGGAGAATCTCCGTCGTTTCCAAAAAGAGAAAACTGGCCTTGACCAGCTGGGTTGGCTTTTTTAGGGGCTGTTTTTTCTGTTTTTGATGGGGTTTCTGTGAGGCTTTCTTCTTCTTTTGGAGCAAAAAGCTTTAAGAACTGATCTCTAAGTCTTCTAAATTCTAGTTCTTCAAAAATTTCCTGAACTTTTTCGCTATTAGGAGTAGAGAGCTTATAGTCATCTGCTTTAAAAGTAACATTACAGTTAATATCTATTGTAGCAAGTTTTTTAGAAAGTAATCCTAATTCTCCGTTAGCTTCTACTTTTTCTTTCATTTTTCCTTTTAGCTTATCGGTATTTGCTAAAAGACCTTCCATAGAGTCAAACTGTTCTATAAACTTTTTTGCAGTTTTATCTCCTACGCCTGGCAATCCTGGAATGTTATCACTGGCATCCCCCATCATCCCTAAATAATCTATAACCTGTTCTGGTCTTTGTACGCCAAATCGTTTTTGAATTTCTGGAATCCCCCAAATTTCAATACCATTACCCATGCGAGCAGGCCTATACATGAAAATATTTTCGGAAACCAATTGCCCAAAATCCTTATCAGGAGTAACCATGTAGACTTTGTAATCTTCTTTTTCGGCTTGTTTTGCTAAGGTTCCTATAATATCATCGGCCTCGTAACCTGGTAAAACAACAACAGGGATATCCATAGCATTTAAAATGTCTTGAATATAAGGTATGGCTATACGAATAGCATCTGGTGTTTCGTCTCTATTAGCTTTATATTCGGGGAACATTTCGGTTCTTTCTACACTACCACCTTTGTCAAAACAAACGGCTAAATAATCGGGTTTTTCTCTTCTAATAACATCTAAAAGTGAATTCATAAAACCCATAATTGCAGAAGTGTCCATTCCTTTAGAATTTATTCTTGGGTTTTTTATAAGTGCATAATATCCTCTAAAGATTAATGCAAATGCGTCTAGTAAAAAAAGTCTTTTTTGTTCTGCCATTAGTGTTATTGTTGTAGAATTTCAAAACTACGAATTAATGTGGTAAGGTATAAAATATTGTGTTTTTAATATAAGGTTTTATATCTAGTTTAAGAATGATGTAGATAAAAAAGAGGGATGTTTGTTAAGAAAAAGAAAGGGTTTTAAAAAAAATATACCTATGTTACTTTCTTAGAAAGTTTTACAAAGTGGGGGACACGAGTTTAAGTGCTAAAAGAACAGAAGTGTAAAGCGTTAAATAAAAGGTAAAATATTAATAAAGAGTTTTCTAATCAAATACATTTGCAAAAAAATAATAAGAATGATTCGTATAGTACTATTTACATTACTTTATTTAATTTTAGGATTATATGTTGTGCAAGGCTTTAAAACGATAACAAAAAATCCGTGGATAGTTTACCTTTATATTAGTTTGTCTGTATTGGTCTTGCTTAATTTTTTATATCAGTTTGTAATTGTAGAGGGTTCCAGTGGAGCTTTAACTAGGGTGAAAACGTATGCTTTTAGTTTTTTTGTCATACTATTAGTATTTAAGCTGGTGACAGTTATTTTTCTGTTTTCTGAAGATGTTTTTCGTTTTTTATTTGCTACTTATAGTAAGTTTTTTGGTGAAGATAAAGTATTTAGTATGCCCGATAGGCGTAAATTTATAAGCACACTAGCATTAGGTATAGCAGCAATTCCTTTTGGAGCATTGCTTTATGGAATGTATAAGGGGAAATATAACTTTAAGGTTTTAAAGTATGATTTAGAGTATGATGATTTACCAGATTCTTTTGATGGATATCAAATTACCCAAATATCCGATGTGCATAGTGGAAGCTTTGATAATCGTGAAAAGATTGAATATGCTATAAATTTAATTAACGAGCAGAAAAGTGATATTTTATTATTTACGGGTGATATGGTAAATAATAAAGCAGAGGAAATGTATCCTTGGAAAGACCTTTTTTCTACTTTGGAAGCTAAAGATGGAAAGTTTTCGGTTTTAGGAAATCATGATTATGGAGACTATGTTAAGTGGCCTTCTAAAGAAGCTAAAGTAGAAAATCTTAAGGAGCTAAAAAAAATACAAAAGGAGATGGGTTTTCATCTTTTGTTGAACGATAGTAAGTATATAATTAAAGGGGAGGATAAGATAGCATTAGTAGGTGTTGAAAATTGGGGAAAAGGCGGATTTAAAAAAGCGGGAGATTTACATAAGGCTACTTCAAAAATTAATAATAAGGATTTTAAAATATTAATGAGTCATGACCCTTCGCATTGGGAGCAAAAAGTTATAAAACACCCATACCATTATCATTTAACTTTAAGTGGGCATACTCACGGAATGCAATTTGGAATTGAGATTCCTGGATGGATAAAATGGAGCCCAGTTAAATGGCGTTACACCTATTGGGCAGGTATTTATAAGCAGGCAGGACAGTTTATAAATGTAAACCGTGGATTTGGATTTTTAGGATACCCTGGTAGGGTAGGAATATGGCCTGAAATAACAGTAATAACCTTAAAGAAGAAAAAGTTAACATGAATTTAACCTATTGTGTGGCTTGCAAATGCCTATGTATTAGCGGTATTTTAACATTTTTTATTACATTTGGCTAATAATGCAAAGTTAAACATATGTCTAAATTTGGTGAATTAATAGATTTAAACGTTCCTGTATTGCTTGATTTTTACGCAGAATGGAATGATCAATCTACTGCCATGCATGCTATATTAAGAGATGTGGCCGCTGCCTTAGGGGATAAGGGAAAGGTTATAAAAATTGATGTAGATAAGAATAAAGAGCTGGCTCAGGCTTTAAGAGTAAAAGGCTTACCTACTTTGATGATATACAAAAAAGGAGAAATGGTTTGGCGACAAAGTGGCGAGCAAGATGCTAATACACTTATTGGTATTTTAAACGAGTATTTATAAATTCCTCTTATTAAAAACAAAAAGCAAGGTGCATATACACCTTGCTTTTTTATGCTTTTGTTTAAGAATAAAACATTAGTTATTCGCTAACGGTTTGTAAAGTGCTGTCTTTTATTTGTACAGTATCTTTTAAATCAGGATTAGTTGTGTTGGGCTCAATAATAGGTTCTTCTACTATTTCATCTTTATAAAAATGCTGGAATTTATCTATGTATTCATTAAATATTAGCGTTTCCTTTTCGGCCATCTCGCGATCGTTATTAGAGATAAGAATATCTATATTTCTTCTATAAGCTTCCATGTCAGTAATAATTTCATCAATTTTACTATATTGCTCATCTAGCGTAGTGCCAGCATAATAGTCTAAACGTTCTTGGTATTTGGTTTTTAGCTTACTAAATAAATCTCTTGCTTTTGTTGTTTCGCCTACTTTATAGTAGCCATCTACAAAAGGTTCTACAAAAGTATAATACCCAAAGTAATCTACAGGCATTTGTGTAATAGAAAGATCTATTATTTCTTTTGCCTTGTCTATTTTGTTTTCTTGTAATAAAGCTTCTGTAAGGCGTGCTAGATTCCCTCTAAAGGATAGGCCTTGGATTCTTGTTTGTGTATCATGATAAATATCTGAACCAGAATTTCCCCAGTCCCAACTTTTTACTATGGAATACATTAAATCGGTATCTATACGTCCCATGTCAAAAGAATTTTTTCTTTCTGTTTTAATAGGAACTAATTTGTAGGCAAGACCGTCTAATTGTAAATAATCTTTCATCCAAATAAATTCTGCATCGTCAAAACTTCCTCCAGAAAAATAGATAGGCCTTTTCCAATCATTATTGGCTAGAATGTCTAGCATCATCATACTCTTTTTGGTAATAGCAGAAGGTAGTTCAATGTCAATATAATCAACAATTAATGCACTATCTTTTGCTTTTACAAGTCCATTTTCAAGAACATTCTTTTTGTTTACAGGTATCCGTATTTTATTAGTTGGGTAATACACCATATTCTGTGTGTTTTCAGAATGAGCACTAAGGTCTCCACCTTGTTGTTGTAAAATGTATTTTAGTTTAGTACGTGGTTTGTCACTATCTATCCAGTTTATAAAATCTTTTACAGACCACCTGTTTTCTGTCATGCTTTGGTGGTATAATACATCTCTTGAACCCCAACGGTATTTATTGTGAGTAATTTGTGATGGTATAGGGTCGCTTTCATAAGCTTTTCTCTTCATTTGATCTACATACCAATCTGTTTCAAAAAGGCTTGTACATATTATGCGAACATCTGTACGATACTTTTCAATTTCTTGCGCGTACCATAGTGGAAAAGTATCATTATCTCCTATGGTAAATAATATTGCTCCAGCATCTTTTTGACAAGAATCTAAATATGCTTTGGCTGATGATTTTGCAGTAAATTTTCCGGATCTGTCATGATCATCCCAGTTTTGATATGCCATTAATGTTGGTACTGCTAAAAGACAAATAATGGTTATTGCGGGGGCTAAAATTTTTGGGGTTATTAATTTTTTAAGTTCAAAAAATAAACCATATACACCTATGCCTACCCAAATTGCAAAAATATAAAAAGAACCTACAAGGGAATAGTCTCTTTCTCTTGGCTGAAATATATATGGGTTTGTATAGAATTGGATAGCTAAACCGGTGAATAAGAAAAATACAAGTAAGGCCCAAAAATGTTTTGGATTTTTAGAAATTTGAAAAAACAAACCTACAATACCAAGAATTAGTGGTAAAAAAAAGTAAGTGTTTCTTCCTTTGTTATTTAAAACATCAGAAGGTAGGTTTTCTTGACTTCCTAGTCGCCAGCTATCTATAGGGGTAAAGCCGCTTATCCAATTTCCATTGTCATTATATCTACCTTGAATATCGTTTTGCTTACCAACAAAATTCCACATAAAATAACGTGTATACATGTAGTTAAATTGAAACTCTATCATGTATTTAATGTTTTGCCAAACAGTTGGTGGTTGCACCTCTATATATTCACTAAACCTTCTTAGGAAACTAATATATTGTTCGGTATCTATTTCTCCGGTTCTTAATCCTTCTTTAACCTGACTTACGGCTTTTCTTAATTCATCATTAGATTTTGTCATTTTAAAATCTAATGGTCCAAAATAGCGCATGTAGTTTTCGGCGTGTTGTGTACTCCACATTCTGGGTAAAAAGCCAACATGCTTTTCATTTGGCCCAGGTAGCGCATTTTTGTAATGATTTACAATTACATATTTGCCTAAGGCGTAGTCTTTTTCGTATTTTGGTTTTTCATCTCTTTCAGGACCAGCTTCTGCAAAAGCATCAGAATAGTAACCTCCAAAAAATGGACTGTCTACGCCTGGGTATTGTTCTCTGTTGTAATAGGCTAATAATGATCTAGCGTCTGATGGGTTATTTTCATTAATAACAACATTTGCATTAGCTCTTATAGGTAACATTAACCATGATGAAAATCCTAAGAATAAAAATAAAAGACATAAAACTATGGTGTTTGCTGTTATAAAATTGTTTTTTCTAGTATAGTTTAATCCAAAATAGAAAGCCGCAACAAATAATATTCCTATTATTATAGAGCCAGAGTTAAATGGTAGACCTAAATTGTTTACAAAGAAAACTTCTCCCCATCCAAAAACTTTTAAAACATAGGTTAAAGAAAATTTATATACTAACATTAAAATAGCAATGACAACCACATTGGCGATAAGAAAGTTTTTTACAGTAGTTTTTTTGTACTTTTTAAAATAATAAAGTAAACCTATAGAAGGTATAGCCAAAAACCCCATAAATTGAATTCCGAAGGTTAGGCCAACTACAAAAGAAATAAGAATAATCCATTTACTTCCTCTGGGGTTTTCTAAATCATCAGTCCATTTAAGTCCCATCCATAGTAATAAAGCCATTATAAAGCTAGCCATAGAATAGACCTCTGTCTCTACAGCATTAAACCAAAAACTATCAGAATAAGTAAAAGTTAAAGCGCCAACTACACCACTTCCTAAAACAGCAATAGCTTTGCTGTTAGTAAATTTTTTATCAGGATTAATTAATTTTTTAGTTAAGTTGGTAATGGTCCAAAACATAAACAATATAGTAAAGGCACTAGATACACCAGATACAAAATTTACCATACGAGCTATTTGTTCTGGTTCAAATGCAAACATAGCAAAGAAAGCACCTATCATTTGTAGTAATGGAGCTCCAGGAGGGTGGCCAACCTGTAGTTTAGCAGATGTAGCTATATACTCTCCTGCGTCCCAGAAACTACTTGTAGGTTCTACGGTTAAAAAATATGTAATAAGTGCTATAGAGAAAACTACCCATCCTAAGATAGTGTCCCATTTTTTGAAGTTTTTAGAAAACATGTAATTCGAAGTTTTACCTGATGGCGAATTTACTAATTAATATAGATACAAAGGAATAATTTTTATAAACCTTAACAGGCTTTTTACGTATTTTTTAAATTATTATTTAAAAAATGCTTGTGCAAATGAAAGTTTGTTTTAAATTTGCACGCTCTTAATGATTATTGGCCCATGGTGTAATTGGCAACACTCCGGTTTTTGGTACCGTCATTCAAGGTTCGAGTCCTTGTGGGCCAACTAAAGTTTAAGTTTAAATCCTAGCATCCTAGATGTTAGGATTTTTGTTTTTTATATAGATGCTTTTTTGCGTGATTTTTATTGCATAGGTTTGTTTCTGCTTCTGTCATAGAGTACTATGCTTCCTGCTACAGCTACATTTAAGCTAAATTCAGAATCAAATTGAACTAGAAAATGGCAACGTTCCATGGCTTCAATTGTTAGTCCATTGTCTTCTGCACCTAGTAAGTATACACAACGTTTGGGATGAGAAAAGGTTTCTAGGTTTACTGCATTTTTGGTTTTTTCTACGCCAACAATGCGTACTCCTTTTGGTAAGTGTTCAAAAAAATCATCAAAATCTTTGTAATGGTAGTAAGGGAGTGATTTTACTGCATTATGGGTATCGCAGGCTTGATTAGCATATCTTTTTCCGATAGTAAAAATAAAACTAGCTCCTAAATTTTGAGCGGTACGCCATAAAACCCCTAAGTTTTCAGGTGTTTTTCCGTTTTGAATGCCTATTCCAAAAAAGGTCGTTGTAAAATTATCTGGTTGCATTTTTTATAGGGGTTATTCTCCTTTTGAGGCTTTAAGTGTATTGTCTTGGGGTTCCATGTTTTCAATTTCATGGTCATCTGTATTGTTTAGTATGTCTTCAGCTTCATTTCTCTCCATAACTTCTTCATCTATCTCATCTAAAAGCGTATTCATTTTACGTTTGTCTTTAATCATTGCCCAGGTCATAACTAAGCTAGTTGCAATTATTACAAAAAGTAAAATTCCAGATTCAAAAGTTGCTACTTGGGCTTCTTTGGGTATATTGTAAAATAAGAGAACGGTAATAAGACCTCTAGGAGCAATAAAAAGTTGAGGAGTTATGTCTTTCCCTAAAAATAGTTTCAGAATTATAAATCGGATAATATATATAGACACTATAATTAATAAACTTACAAATACTACGGTAAGGTTAAATAATGAGGATAGGACAATTGTTATTCCAAATATTACAAAGAAAAATGTGCGAACAATGAATGCCGTTTCTAGGGTTATGATATGGAGTTCGTGGTAAATTTGATGAATTCTCTCGCTTTCTAGAAATACTTTTGTTTTACCAGGAAAAAACAATTTTACATTAGCAATAACTAATCCAAAGATTAATATTATAATTAGAGAAGATAAGTGCATTTTTTTTCCAATGGCGTAAAGAAGTAGTAGTACTGCTATCAATAAAAATTGTTTAGCTTGACTTTTTATGCGTTGAAAAACAAGGATTATCGCGTAACTAGCTATAAGCGCAATGCTAATAGTTAAAGCAATGTTTCCTGCAAATGCTGTAACACCAGTACCCTCGGAAGGATTTAAGCCTCCAATTAAGAAATAAAACATCATTATGCCCATAATATCAGAGAATGTACTCTCGTAAATATGAAATTCTTTCTTGTGTTCAGATAGTCCGCTAACACTAGGTATAATTATGGCACTAGAAAGTATGGATAGTGGCGTGGCGTAAAGCCAAGCAGACTGAATACTCATGTCTTCAATAAAATAATGTAGTATTAGTGCTGCTACCCATGCAGAGCCTATTAATCCTAGTAAAGCAATGGCGGTAGCTTTTAGTATGGGTATTATTTTACTTTTTTTAAGTTCTAATTCTAATGCGGCTTCTAGAACAATCATAATAAGCCCTATAATTCCTAGGAGTTCTAATGCGCCATCAAAATTTGGTAGATTGGGCATAAAAGATTTTAGGGCGTATTGTAAAATAATCCCAAGTACAATTAACATAAGTACAGATGGGATATTGGTTTTTTTAGAAATTCCGTTAAACCAAAAAGAAAGAACTACAATAAGAGAGGCTCCTATAATTAGGTTGTATGAAGAAAATATTTCCATTATAGTTGGTTAATGTTGGTTTAAAAGTAGTATTTCTAAATTGTAATTTTAAAATAAATAACAATAGATTATAGTATTTTACTAGTTATCTTGTTTTTAGGGTGTTAATTTAGTGCCTTAAGCATGTGTAAGAAAATAAAATTATTTGTATATTTGCAAAACTGAAAGGATATAAAGTATTCATGAGGGGACATTTTGTCCCCTCTTTTATTACTTAAAATTATGCTTAAACATAGGGTTAAAGAGTTGTTAGAGGTTGCTTTGCAAGAAGATGAGTCTATTTTTTTGATAGATTTAGCAATTACATTAGATAATAAAATTAACGTGGTTATTGATGGAGATAACGGAGTTACAGTTAAGGATTGTGTAAGAGTAAGTAGAGCAATTGAGCATAATTTAGATAGAGAAGAAGAAGATTTCTCTTTAGAAGTAGCTTCGGCAGGAGCAGCTTCTCCATTGGTTATGCCTAGGCAGTATAAAAAAAATATAGGAAGAAAAGTAGAGGTAGAAACCGAAAACTCTTCTTATGAGGGTAATTTGACTGTTGCAAATGACGAGTCTATTACGCTAGAATGGAAAGCAAGAGAACCTAAGCCTATTGGTAAGGGTAAAGTTACAGTTCAGAAAAAAAAGGAAATTCCTTTTTCTGAAATTAAGAAGGCAAAAGTTGTATTAAAATTTTAATAGATAAGTAAAAATGGAAAATATTGCGCTGATTGAATCTTTCTCGGAATTTAAAGATGACAAATTTATAGACCGAGTAACGCTAATGGCGATTTTAGAGGATGTTTTTAGAAATGCTCTAAAAAAGAAATTCGGTTCGGATGATAACTTTGATATTATTATAAATCCAGATAAAGGAGATTTAGAAATTTGGAGAAATAGAATCGTAGTTGAAGATGGTGAGGTAGAAGAGCCTAATGAAGAAATATCTTTAGCGGAAGCTCGTAAGATTGAACCAGATTTTGAAGTTGGAGAAGATGTATCTGAAGAGGTAAAGTTAATAGATTTAGGAAGAAGAGCAATTTTAGCATTACGTCAAAATCTTATTTCTAAAATCCATGAGCACGATAATACTACTATATATAAGCAATTTAAAGATTTAGAAGGCGAAATATATACTGCAGAAGTACATCATATTAGACATAAGGCAATTATTATGTTAGATGATGAAGGGAATGAAATAATTTTACCAAAAGACAGGCAAATACCTTCAGACTTCTTTCGTAAAGGAGATAATGTAAGAGGTATTATAGAAAGTGTAGAATTAAAAGGTAGTAAACCAACCATAATAATGTCTAGAACTTCTCCTAAGTTTTTAGAGCAATTATTTTTCCAAGAAATACCAGAAGTTTTTGATGGTTTAATAACGGTTAAAAAAGCAGTTCGTATTCCTGGAGAAAAAGCAAAAGTTGCTGTAGATTCTTATGATGATCGTATAGATCCTGTAGGAGCTTGTGTGGGTATGAAAGGTTCTCGTATTCATGGAATTGTTAGAGAATTGGGTAACGAGAATATAGATGTTATTAATTTTACAACAAATCCCCAATTATTAGTTACAAGAGCGTTAAGTCCTGCAAGAGTCTCTTCTGTTAAGTTAGATGATGAGAAAATGACAGCTCAAGTTTACTTAAGACCAGAAGAGGTTTCAAAGGCAATTGGTAGAGGTGGTCATAATATTAGATTGGCTGGTCAATTAACTGGTTATGAGATAGATGTGTTCCGTGAAGGAGTGGAGGAAGATGTAGAATTAACAGAGTTTTCTGATGAGATAGATGCTTGGATTATTGAAGAATTCAAGAAGATTGGAATGGACACTGCAAGAAGTGTTTTAGAGCAGGATGTTAATGATTTGGTAAAAAGAACCGATTTAGAAGAAGAAACAATTGTAGAAGTTGTTCGTATTCTAAAAGAAGAATTAGAAGATTAACTATATATTAGCAGTAATTTTTAAGAACGGCAATCAGTATTTATGGCAGATAATGCAAAAATAAGACTTAATAAAGTTCTTCGTGAACTTAATATTTCATTAGATAGGGCGGTAGATCACCTTAGTTCTAAGGGGCACTCTATAGAAGCAAGGCCTACTACTAAAATTTCTGATGAAGTTTATCAAGTCCTTCTGGATGAGTTCCAGACGGATATGAGTAAAAAAGTTGCGTCTAAGGAAGTAGGAGAAGAGAAAAGGAAAGAGAAAGAGGCAATTCGTGTTCAGTTAGAACAAGAGCAAGAGGAAAGAAGACTTGTTAGGGAAAAGAGAAATGCTTCAGAGCGTATCATAAAAGCTAAAGTAGAGCTTTCGGGACCTAAAACTGTTGGTAAGATAGATTTAAGCCCAAAAAAGAAAGTAGAAAAAGTTGAGCCTGTTGAAGAAAAATCGACTCCAGAAAAACAACCAGAGGCTCCAGTAAAGGAAGAGCCAGTAGTAGAGAAAAATGTTGAAGCTGCTGAAATTAAGGTTGAAGTAAAAGAAGAGGTTAAGCCTGTTGAGGTCTTAAAAGATGAGGAAAAATCTCAGACAAAGAAAGAAGAAGTGAAGGGAGCGGTTACTCCTGAGGTAGAAGATAAAGAAACGGCAACAGAAGAAGCTGCATCCCCAGAGAATGAGAAGATAACCACGCAGTATAAAAAACTTAGTGGACCAAAAATTACTGGTGATAAAATAGATTTATCCAAATTTCAAAAACCAAAGAAAAAGAAAGAGGATACTAAAGATTCTAATGCGGGAGGAGATAAGAAAAAGAGAAGAAGGAGAATTGTAAGTAATAATTCTGGTGGGGCAGGGTCTAACAATAGAGGTCCGGCAAGACCAGGAACTAGAGGAGCGGGGCCAAGAGGTAATAATAACAAAGGTGGTAAGCGTTTTACACCTGTTGCTAAAGTGGAGCCTACAGAGGAGGATGTTCAAAAACAAGTGCGTGAAACCTTAGAGAAACTACAAGGGAAGTCTAAAAAAGGTAAAGGTGCTAAGTATAGAAGAGATAAAAGGGATCAACACCGTCAACAAACAGAGAAGGATCTTGAAAAACAAGAACAGGAAAGTAAAGTATTAAAAGTAACAGAGTTTGTTACGGCTAGTGAAGTTGCAACTATGATGGAAGTTAGTACAACAGAAATTATTTCTGCATGTATGTCTTTGGGTATGATGGTTACCATGAATCAAAGATTAGACGCAGAAACATTATCTATTGTTGCTGATGAGTTTGGTTATGAAGTAGAGTTTATAACTGCGGACATTGAAGAAAGTATTGTTGAAGAGGTGGATGCTCCTGAAGATTTAGAAGCAAGGGCTCCTATTGTTACGGTAATGGGACATGTGGATCACGGTAAAACTTCGTTATTGGATTATATTCGTAAGGAAAATGTAATTGCAGGAGAAAGTGGAGGTATCACCCAGCATATAGGTGCCTATGGTGTTAGTTTGGAGAACGGTCAAAAAATAGCGTTCTTGGATACTCCTGGTCACGAGGCCTTTACAGCAATGCGTGCTAGAGGAGCTCAAGTAACAGATATAGCTATTATTGTTGTTGCTGCAGATGATGATATAATGCCGCAAACTAAAGAAGCAATTAGTCACGCGCAAGCTGCTGGTGTGCCAATAGTTTTTGCGATAAATAAGATAGATAGGCCAACGGCCAATCCAGATAAGATTAAAGAAGGTCTTGCGCAGATGAATTTATTAGTAGAAGATTGGGGAGGTAAAATACAATCTCATGATATTTCTGCTAAAACGGGTACTGGAGTAAAAGAACTTTTAGAAAAAGTATTATTAGAAGCGGAGTTGTTAGAATTACAAGCGAATCCTAAGAAGTTGGCAAATGGTACTGTTGTAGAAGCTTTTCTGGATAAAGGAAAGGGGTATGTATCTACTATTCTAGTGCAGACGGGAACTTTAAAAATTGGAGATTATGTATTAGCGGGTACCACTAGTGGTAAAATAAAAGCAATGCATGATGAAAGAGGGAATAGTATTAAGACAGCTGGTCCTTCAACTCCAATATCTATTCTTGGTTTAGATGGAGCTCCTCAGGCAGGGGATAAATTTAATGTTTTAGAAGATGAGCGTGAAGCTAAACAAATAGCTACAAGACGTTCTCAGTTGCAAAGAGAGCAGTCTGTAAGAACACAAAGACATATTACATTAGATGAAATTGGTCGAAGAATTGCACTTGGAGACTTTAAAGAGCTTAATATTATCCTTAAGGGTGATGTGGATGGTTCTGTAGAAGCTCTAACAGATTCTTTCCAGAAATTATCTACTGATGAAATACAAGTAAATATAATTCATAAAGGAGTTGGTCCAATAACAGAATCAGATGTGTTGCTTGCATCAGCATCAGATGCCGTTATAATAGGATTTAATGTCCGTCCAATGGGTAATGCTAGGCAAGTTGCAGAAAAAGAAGAAATAGATATCAGAATGTATTCAATCATTTATGATGCTATCAATGATCTTAAAGATGCAATGGAAGGAATGTTGTCTCCAGAGATGAAAGAAGAAATTACAGGAACAGCAGAGATTCGTGAAACCTTTAAGATTTCTAAGATTGGAACAATTGCTGGTTGTATGGTTACAACAGGTAAGATATTTAGAAACTCTAGTATTAGGTTAATTAGAGATAGTGTAGTAATTTATACTGGAGAGTTTGCTTCTTTAAAGCGATTTAAAGATGATGTTAAAGAAGTTGCTAAAGGGTATGATTGTGGTCTTCAAATTAAAAACTATAATGATATAAAAGAAGGAGATATAGTAGAAGCTTTCCAAGAAGTAGCAGTTAAGAAAAAGCTTAAATAAGTAGTTTAAAATGCAAGAGAATAAAAAAAAATCGACCTATTTGGTCGATTTTTTTGGTTTTAAAAGTATTGCTTCGGGATATTTTTTCCGTACCTCTTTGAATTTCCTTTCTGCTTCTAGTTTAGATTTAAATCTACCTAATCTTACTCTGTATGTTGGGGAGTCAAAATCTATTTTAGAAGACAAGGTTGGGAAGTCTACTTCAACATTGGATTTTATCCTTTGTGCTCTAGCGTGGTTTCCAAAACCAACTTGAATCCTATAGTAATTAGAACTAGAGTTAGCATCAGAGTTTGACGATTTGTAAAGAGTAAGAAGCTCTGTAATCTTAGTATCTTGAGTTATAGTTATTTGACCGTTTTGACCAAATGTAGCTATCGTAATAGATGTAAAAGCTATAATTGTTAGTAATGTTTTCATATTGATTCGTTTAGCGTAAATAGTAGCTTTACAAAAGTAATTTTTAAATATGATTTATGTGTTTTTTTTGATTATTTAGAATTGTTATAAATTACAAATTATAAATACCTTAACATTTTCAAAATAAAGTCTATGTTGTATTTTTGCCATCGATTTAGGTGAAGATATGGTTACTTTAAAATGATAAAGCCATTATCGTGCCAAATACCGATTGAAACATTCTATATATGAAAAAGGTTACATACCGCAATCAGATTTGTAAAGTATTAGGAGTAAGTTTTGTATTCTTTCTATTTTTTTCTGTTTCTCTTTTAGCTCAAGATGATGCTTCTGTGTCAGGAGGAGATGCTGTAAAAGGTAAGGCATTGTTTAATCAAAATTGTGCTGCTTGTCATTCTTTAACTCGTAAAATGACTGGTCCTGCTTTGGAAAAAGTGGAATCTCGTTTGTCTGAAGACGAAGGGTTAGATAGAGAGTGGCTTTATGCTTGGATTAAAAATAGTCCTGGTGTTATTAAGTCTGGAGATGCTTATGCTAATAAAATTTATGCAGAGTACAATAATGCTGCAATGACAGCTTTTCCAACACTTTCAAATGCTGATATTGATAATATTTTAGCGTATACTGCTGCTGCTCCTGCTGCACCAGTTGTTCCAGCTGCAGGCGCTGCTGTTTCTGCGGTAAGTTCTCAATCTTCTAGTATTTCTAATAATGTAATATTAGGAGCCTTGGTTTTTGTGTTTGCTCTTTTGGTAGTTATGTTGTTTTTAGTTAATAAGACATTAAAACGTATAGCTAAGGCAAATGGTGTAGAATTAGAACAGGAAAATGCAAAAAAGAAATTACCTATTTGGAAAGCTTTTGCTCAAAATCAATTTTTGGTTTTAGTGACTGTTATTTTAATGATGTTAGGAGGGGCTTATTTTGTGTATGGTTATTTAATGCAAGTGGGTGTTGATCAAGGTTATGCTCCAATACAGCCTATTCATTATTCTCATAAAGTACATGCAGGAGATAATAAGATAGAATGTAAGTATTGTCATTCTTCTGCAAGAGTGTCTAAGACTTCGGGTATTCCTGCCTTAAATGTTTGTATGAATTGCCATAAATCTATTTATGAGTATAAAGGTAATCCGGAAGGGCCATCTGCAGAGGATATAGCTAATGGGTATACAAATGAATTTTACACTGGAGAAATTAAGAAGTTATATGCTGCTGTAGGTTGGGATGAGGAGTCTCAGAAATATACAGGAGAAAGTAAGCCTGTGGAGTGGGTTCGTATTCATAATCTTCCTGATTTTGCATATTTTAATCACTCGCAGCACGTAAGTGTGGCAGGGGTGGAGTGTCAAACATGTCATGGTCCTGTGGAGGAGATGGAGGTCATGGAGCAATTTGCGCCATTAACAATGGGTTGGTGTGTAAATTGTCATAGAGAAACTAATGTTAAAGTGGAAGGGAATGCTTATTATGAAAAAATACATTCAGAACTTTCAAAAAAATATGGTGTAGATAAGCTTACTGCTGCTCAAATGGGTGGTTTGGAATGTGGAAAATGTCACTATTAATCTTAAGTAAAAGAAGCTAATTACATATATAAGTATGGCATCAAATAAAAAATATTGGAAAAACGAAGCGGAGTTAAATCCTAGCGATTCCATTGTTGAAACCTTAAAGCAAAATGAATTTGCAGAAGAAATTCCTGTGGATGAGTTTTTGGGTGATAAAGAGAATTTATCTGAAACTAATACAAATAGAAGAGATTTTCTGAAGTATGTTGGTTTTAGTACAGCGGCAGCATCGTTAGCGGCATGTGAGGGTCCTGTTGTTAAGTCTATTCCTTATGTAGTGCAGCCGGAAAATATTGTTCCTGGTGTGGCTAATTACTATGCAACTACTATTGCAAATGGATTTGATTTTGCAAATATCTTAGTAAAAACAAGAGAAGGTAGGCCAATCAAGATTGAAAATAATACAGATGCTAAGGTTGGTGGCTTTGCAAATGCAAGGGTGCAAGCTTCTGTTTTGTCGTTATATGATAGTACAAGATTGCAGGGGTCTTCTAAAGGAGGTGAGGCTGTTGCTTGGAGTGCTTTAGATGCAGAGGTTGTTTCTAAAATAAATGGCTTAAAAAATTCTGGAAAACAGGTTGTGTTCTTGACACAGTCTTATGCTAGTCCGTCTACTTCTAGATTAATAGAGCAATACAAGGTTTCTAATCCAAATATTAAGCATGTAGTTTATGATGCTATTTCTCAAGACGCTGCTTTAAATGCGTTTGAGAAAAGATATGGAGAAAGAGCTTTAGCGGATTATGATTTTGAGAAAGCTGATATTATAGTTTCTTTCGGTGCAGATTTTATTGGAGATTGGCAAGGTGGAGGATATAATTCTGGTTATTCTAAAGGGCGTGTTCCAAAGAATGGAAAAATGTCTAAGCATGTGCAGTTCGAGGCAAATATGTCTTTATCTGGTGCAAATGCGGATAAAAGAGTTCCTTTAACGCCAATGCAACAAAAAGTTGCTTTAGCAAAATTATATGCTAAACTATCTGGAACATCTGCAGGTGGGGAAATTCCTGCTTATGCAGAACAGGCTATAGAAAGTATTGCTTCTGCAATTAAAAAGAATAAAAAAGGATCTGTTGTAGTAACAGGTTTGGATGATGTTAATGCGCAAGCTGTTGTTCTTGCTATTAATGAAATGTTAGAAAGTAGGGCTTATGATGCTCTAGCTCCTAGATATGTAAGACAAGGGAATGTTAAAGCATTAAATACTTTAATTTCTGATATGAATTCAGGGAAGGTTGGTGTTTTGGTAATGGATGGGGTTAATCCTATGTATTCTTTGCCTAATGCGACTGATTTTAAATCTGGTTTAGAGAAGGTTTCGTTATCTGTTGCTTTTTCAACAAACTGGAATGAAACTACGGAGTTGGCTACATATACAGCTGCTTCAAACCATTATCTGGAGTCTTGGGGTGATGTTGAAATTAAAAAAGGGCATTATAGTTTAATGCAACCTGCAATAAAAGAATTGTTTGATACAAGACAATTTCAGAGTTCTTTATTAAAGTGGATGGGTAGTGATGTTACTTATTATGATTTTATTAAAGAGACTTGGACTTCTGCTGTTTTAAACGGAGCTGATTGGAATAAGGCATTGCATGATGGTGTTTTTGTTGTTAGTGCAGATGTTGAGGCTGTTGTTGTGCCTACTGCGGCTGTAGAAGGAGAAGAACAGGTGGATGTTTTTGGAATAGGTTCAGCAGTTAGGAGTTTGTCTAATGCTACAAGTGGTGGAGATTTTGAATTAACACTATATTCTAAAACAGGAATGGGTGATGGGCAGCAAGCTAGTAACCCATGGTTACAAGAGTTTCCTGATCCAATTACGAGAGTTTCTTGGGATAATTATGTTACTGTGTCTAAGGCGGATGCTGAGGCATTAGGATTAGAAAATCATAATGTTGCTAATGGTGGTATGGATGGTAGCTATGCAAAAGTAACAGTTAACGGTGTTGCTATTGATAAAGTTCCTGTTGTTGTACAGCCAGGTCAGGCTAATAAGTCTATTGGTCTTTCATTAGGGTATGGTAAAAAAGTAGGATTAAAAGAAGAGATGCAAACAGGAGTTAATGCTTTTGCTTTGTATCAAGGGTTTAGTAATATTCAGTCGGTTGCTATTGAAAAAGCTGCTGGTAATCATGAGTTTGCTTGTGTTCAATTACACAAAACGCTTATGGGAAGAGGGGATATTATTAAAGAAACTAGTTTAGAGATATTTAATACTAAAAATCATAAAGAGTGGAATCCTCAGCCAGTGGTGTCATTGGATCACCAAGAGGTTCCTGCTACATCTGTAGATTTATGGGATAGTTTTGATAGGTCTATTGGGCATCATTTTAATATGTCTATAGATTTAAATGCATGTACTGGTTGTGGTGCTTGTGTTATTGCTTGTCATGCAGAAAATAACGTTCCTGTTGTTGGTAAACAAGAAGTTCGTAAATCTAGAGATATGCATTGGTTGCGTATTGATAGATATTATTCATCAGAAGAAAGTTTTGAAGCTGATGATACTAAGAAAGAGGAATTTGATGGCCTTTGGGGAGATAAAGGTTCTCTAGGAGGTTTTGGAGAGTTAGAAGATCCTTCCGCTAATCCGCAAGTTGCTTTTCAGCCAGTAATGTGTCAGCACTGTAATCATGCTCCTTGTGAGACTGTTTGTCCTGTTGCTGCAACATCACATGGTCGTCAAGGTCAAAACCAAATGGCTTATAATAGATGTGTGGGTACAAGATATTGTGCAAACAATTGTCCTTATAAAGTAAGAAGATTTAACTGGTTCTTGTATAATAACAATGATGAGTTCGATTATCATATGAATAATGACTTAGGTAAGATGGTTCTTAATCCTGATGTTAATGTTAGGTCTAGAGGTGTTATAGAAAAATGTTCTATGTGTATTCAAAAAACACAAAAAACTATTCTAGATGCAAAAAGAGATGGACGTGTTATTAAGGATGGAGAATTCCAAACAGCTTGTTCTTTAGCATGTGGAGACGGAGCAATAGTCTTTGGAGATATTAATGATAAGGAAAGTGAAGTGGCTCATTTAAAAGAGAGTAACCGTATGTATCACTTATTGGAACATGTGGGAACTAAGCCAAACGTATTTTACCATGTACAGGTAAGAAATACAAACGAAGCATAATCAAACAAATAAGAAAGTAACTATAATTAAAGTCTATGGCGTCGCATTACGAAGCACCTATAAGAAAAGCCCTAGTTGTTGGTGATAAAGGTTACCATGATGTAACAGTGGATATTGCTGCTCCTGTAGAGGGAAGAGCTAATAAACATTGGTGGATTGTTTTTTCCATTGCATTGGTAGCATTCCTTTGGGGATTAGGTTGTATCATTTATACCATATCTACGGGTATCGGAACTTGGGGACTTAATAAGTCTGTAAACTGGGCATGGGATATTACTAACTTTGTTTGGTGGGTAGGTATTGGACATGCAGGAACATTAATTTCTGCGGTATTGTTGCTTTTTAGACAAAAATGGAGAATGGCAATTAACCGCTCTGCAGAAGCAATGACAATATTTTCAGTTGTTCAAGCAGGTTTGTTTCCAATTATACACATGGGTCGTCCATGGTTAGCATATTGGGTATTACCTATACCTAATCAATTTGGTTCTTTGTGGGTAAACTTTAATTCCCCTTTACTTTGGGATGTATTTGCAATTTCTACTTATTTATCTGTATCCTTAGTATTCTGGTGGACAGGTTTATTACCAGATTTTGCAATGCTTAGAGATAGGGCTATTCTGCCTTTCCAAAAGAAAATTTATGGTCTATTAAGTTTTGGATGGAGTGGGCGTGCTAAAGATTGGCAACGTTTTGAAGAAGTATCTTTAGTATTAGCTGGTTTGGCTACTCCTTTAGTACTTTCTGTGCATACTATTGTATCTTTTGATTTTGCTACCTCTGTAATACCAGGATGGCATACAACTATATTCCCTCCATACTTTGTGGCAGGTGCAATATTCTCTGGGTTTGCAATGGTAAACACCTTGCTAATCATTATGAGAAAAGTGTGTCATTTAGAAGCGTATATTACAGTACAACATATTGAGCTTATGAACATAGTAATTATGTTAACGGGCTCTATTGTAGGTTGTGCTTATATAACGGAGTTGTTTATGGCTTGGTATTCAGGAGTGGAGTACGAACAATACGCTTTTTTAAATAGAGCTACAGGGCCTTACTGGTGGGCGTATTGGTCAATGATGACTTGTAATGTTTTCTCTCCTCAGTTTATGTGGTTTAAAAAGTTACGTACAAGTATTATGTTCTCTTTCTTTATTTCTATTGTTGTAAACATAGGGATGTGGTTTGAAAGATTTGTAATTATTGTAACATCATTACATAGAGATTATTTACCATCTTCTTGGACAATGTTCTCTCCTACTTTTGTAGATATAGGAATATTCATAGGTACTATTGGGTTCTTCTTTGTATTGTTTTTATTATATGCTAGAACTTTCCCAGTAATAGCACAAGCAGAGGTTAAATCTATTTTAAAGTCTTCTGGTGAAAAATATAAAAAGCTTAGAGATGCTGGTTTACCAACTTATGAAATCACAACACCTTTAGTAGGTAATAAAGTTGAAAAAGTTGTTGAAGAACAAATTAATGAGGTTATTGAGCCAAACGAGAAAGATGTGTCTGACTTGCTAGGGACTTTAGGTTCTTTTAATGCAGATACAGATACTGCCGATGATTTGAAAAAAGTTAAAGGTATTGGTCCAAAAATGGAAGTAACATTAAACCAAATTGGAATATATACTTTTGCTCAAGTTGGTAAAATGACAGAAAAGGAATATAATCTATTAGATTCTATCACAGGGTCATTTCCTGGTAGAGCACAAAGAGATGATTGGGCAGGTCAAGCCAATAAATTAAATTCAAATAAATAAGAATATGGCATCTAAAGTTATACATGCTTATTATAATGATGATGAAGTGCTAATGCATGCAGTCAAAAAAGTTAAGGCAGCTAAACATCATATAGAAGAAGTTTTTTGTCCTTTTCCTGTGCACGGTTTGGATAAAGCTATGGGCTTAGAGCCTACTAGATTAGCTATTACAGCTTTTTTATATGGTTGTGTTGGTATATCTGTTGCAACTTTAATGATGAATTTTATTATGATTGAAGATTGGCCACAAGATATAGGTGGTAAACCAAGCTTTAGTTATATTGAAAATATGCCGGCTTTTGTACCTATTATGTTTGAATTAACTGTGTTTTTTGCAGCTCACTTAATGGTTATTACTTTTTATTTAAGAAGTAGATTATGGCCATTTAAAAAAGCTGAAAACCCAGATGTTAGAACAACAGATGACCTTTTCTTAATGGAGATTGAAATTCATGAAAATGAATCAGAATTAAGAGAATTGTTAGCAGAGAGTGGAGCTGTAGAAATTAATATATCAGAAAAAAACAGTCATTAAATATGAACAGTTTTAATAAAGTAATAGTTGTATTTGGATTAGTGCTTTTAGCAACATCTTGTGCTGATAAAAGTAAGCCTAATTATCAATATATGCCTAACATGTATGAATCTGTTGGGTATGAAGCTTACGGTGAAGCAGATTTTTTACCTAATGGAATGGAGGCAAAAATGCCAGTGGAAAATACTATTTCTAGAGGATGGATTCCTTATGGAATAGAAAATACACCTGAAGGTAAAGAAATTGCAAGATTAAACCCTAGTCCATTAGATTCCTTACAAAGTGTGTCTAATTTAGCAAAAGGTAAAGAGCTATACGGTATATATTGTGCCATTTGCCATGGACCAAAAGGAAAAGGACAAGGTACTTTGGTAAAGAGAGAAAAAATATTGGGTGTTCCTAGTTATGCAGATGCAGCTAGAAACATAACTGTAGGCACAGCTTATCATACGGTGCAATATGGTTTAAACTCAATGGGTTCGTATGCTTCCCAAATGAATACAGAAGAAATGTGGCAAGTTTCTGAGTATGTAATGGCATTGAAACAAGATTTAATAAAATAATACATAGATAAGAATATGTACACGTTTTCAAACAGATTAAAAATTGCTTCATTTATATTAATGGCAGTTGGACTTATAGGTATTGCAGTAGGATTTATTTCTGCACCATCTACAGTTGAAGAAGCTAAAGCAATAGTTGCAAGTCATGATGCTCATGGAGACAGTCATGCTACAGAATCTCATGGAGCTATTGACGCTCATAATACACATGAAGCAGTAAATGCACATGATGAAGGACATAGTTCTTCTCATGATGAGCATTTATTACATCAATTACAAAACAAGCCATGGGCAGCATTATATGTTGCAGCATTCTTCTTTATGATGATTGCTTTGGGGGTGTTGGCTTTTTATGCTATTCAAAGAGCTGCGCAAGCTGGGTGGTCACCATTATTATTTAGAGTAATGGAAGGTATTACTTCTTACTTAGTACCAGGTGGTATTATTGTATTTGTAATTCTAGTATTATCTGTTATGCATATGAACCATTTATTTGTTTGGATGGATGCAGATGTTGTAGCTCATGATCACTTACTACAAGGTAAAAAAGGATATTTAAATCCGATATTCTTCTTAATACGTGCCGCTATATTTTTAGCTGGTTGGATATTATATCGTGAGTATTCTAGAAAGTTATCTTTAAAACAAGATGAGTCTAATGATGATTCTAACTTTAAATTAAATTTTAGAATTTCTGCAGGGTTTTTAGTATTCTATCTTATTTCAGAATCTATTATGTCTTGGGATTGGATTATGAGTGTGGATCCACACTGGTTTAGCACCTTGTTTGGATGGTACGTATTTGCAAGTATGTTTGTTTCTGGCATTACAGTAATAGCATTGGTAACTATATATTTAAAATCTAAAGGGTATTTAGAAGATGTAAATGATAGTCATATTCATGATTTAGCTAAATTCATGTTTGGTATTAGTGTATTCTGGACATACTTATGGTTTTCACAGTTTATGTTAATTTGGTATTCTGATATTCCAGAAGAAGTAACCTATTATGTAACACGTATACAGGATTTTAGATTGCCATTTTTTGGTATGATAGTAATGAACTTTTTATTTCCAGTTCTATTATTAATGAACAGTGATTATAAACGAGTAAATTGGTTTGTTGTAATGGCAGGTGTTGTAATTCTTGCAGGACATTATTTAGATATATTTAATATGATTATGCCTTCTACAGTTGGTGATCAGTGGTTCATTGGAATACCTGAAATAGGAGCTGTATTATTTTTTGCAGGTTTATTTATATTCTGGGTATTTAGAGCTTTAAGTAATGCGCCATTACAGCCAAAACGAAATCCTTTTATAGAGGAAAGTAGACATTTTCATTATTAATAAGTAAGGTATAATATTAAATCATACAATGACTACATTATTAACTTTAGTTGTATTAGTTCTAGTGGCAATTGCAATATCGCAAATGACCAAGATGTTCGAACTCTCACAACTCACTACGGAGAATTCTCAAATTGCAAATGATCAGGATAATAAAATCAATGGTTATTTATTATTTGCTTTTTTAATATTTATTTATGGTATTACCATTTTTAGTTTTTGGAAATACACTAAAGTATTATTACCAACTGCTGCTTCTGCGCATGGTGCGGAATATGATTATTTAATGTTGGTATCTTTTATCATCATATTTATAGTACAAACGTTAACACAAGCGTTATTACATTACTTTGGTTATAAGTATAGTGGTAAAAAAGGGAATAAAGCTTTATTCTATGCGGATAATGATAAGTTAGAGTTTATATGGACCATTATCCCTGTAATTGTTTTAGCAGGATTAATTCTTTGGGGGCTTTACACTTGGACTGAAATCATGGATGTAAATGATGAAGATGATCCTATTATTGTTGAATTATATGCGCAACAATTTAATTGGACCGCAAGATATGCAGGTGATGATAATGTACTTGGTGGCGCTAATGTAAGAATGATAGATATTGATAATGCTAATATATTAGGATTAGATCCTGCGGATAGTTATGCTGCAGATGATATTATTGTTAAAGAGTTACATTTACCAGTTGGTAGAAAAGTGAATTTTAAAATGCGTTCACAAGATGTCTTGCATTCAGCTTATATGCCACATTTTAGAGCACAAATGAATTGTGTTCCTGGAATGATAACTGAATTTTCTTTTACTCCTATAACAACAACTGCTGAGATGCGATTAGATCCTGATGTAGTTGATAAGGTTAAAAGAACAAATGCTATAAGAGCTAAAAAAGCCGCTTTAGGCGAAGACAATTCTGATCCATGGGAGTTTGATTATATTTTACTTTGTAATAAGATTTGTGGAAAATCGCATTACAATATGCAAATGAAAATTATAGTGGAAACAGAAGAAGAATACAATAAATGGATAAAAGAACAAAAGACTTTTAAACCATCTATAGCTTCTGTAAACTAATTACAAGTAAAATAATAAATTAACAAAAAAATAAAGTTCGATTATGTCAGCAACAGCACATGCACAAGTAGATGGTCACGAAGAGGATCATGGACATCATCATCACAAAGAAACCTTTGTAACAAAATATATATTTAGTACAGATCATAAAATGATTTCTAAGCAGTATTTAATTACTGGTTTAATCATGGGTACTATTGGTATAGCAATGTCTATCTTATTTAGAATGCAAATTGCTTGGCCAGGAGAATCTTTTCCAATATTTGAAGCTGTATTAGGAAAATGGGCTCCAGGAGGTGTAATGGATGCGGATATTTATTTAGCATTAGTTACTATTCATGGTACTATAATGGTATTCTTTGTACTTACCGCTGGTTTAAGTGGTACGTTTAGTAACTTACTTATTCCTTTGCAAATTGGTGCAAGAGATATGGCATCAGGGTTTTTAAATATGGTGTCTTACTGGTTATTCTTTTTATCTAGTGTAATAATGGTTTGCTCTTTATTTGTAGAGGCAGGACCTGCAGCAGCAGGATGGACAATTTATCCGCCTTTGAGTGCACTGCCAATGGCACAACCAGGTTCTGGTATGGGTATGACATTATGGTTGGTTTCTATGGCTATATTTATTGCATCTTCATTACTTGGGTCATTAAACTATATAGTTACAGTTATTAACTTACGAACAAAAGGTATGTCAATGACAAGATTACCACTGACAATATGGGCATTCTTTGTAACAGCAATTATTGGTGTTATTTCGTTCCCAGTTCTTTTATCAGCAGCATTATTACTTATAATGGATAGAAGTTTTGGAACCTCATTCTTTTTATCAGATATATTTATTCAAGGAGAAGTTTTGCATTATCAAGGAGGTTCACCTGTTTTATATGAGCACTTATTTTGGTTCTTAGGCCACCCAGAAGTATATATTGTATTATTGCCTGCATTGGGTATTACGTCAGAAGTAATGTCTACCAATGCTCGTAAACCAATTTTTGGATATAGAGCTATGATTGCGTCTATAATTGCAATTGCATTCTTGTCTACAATAGTTTGGGGACACCATATGTTTATTTCTGGAATGAATCCTTTCTTAGGATCTGTATTTACATTTACAACACTATTAATTGCAATACCATCTGCGGTAAAGGCATTTAACTATATAACCACACTATGGAAAGGTAATTTACAGTTAAACCCTGGAATGTTATTTTCTATAGGATTAGTTTCCACTTTTATAACAGGAGGTTTAACAGGTATTGTATTAGGAGATAGTACACTAGATATTAACGTTCATGATACATATTTTGTGGTAGCACACTTTCACTTAGTAATGGGTATATCTGCACTATATGGTTTATTTGCTGGAGTTTATCACTGGTTCCCAAAAATGTTTGAGGGTAAGATGATGAACAAAAACTTAGGATATGTACACTTTTGGATAACAGCAGTTTGTGCCTATGGAGTATTCTTTCCAATGCACTTTGTTGGTATGGCAGGTGTTCCCAGAAGATATTACCAGAATACAGCATTTCCAATGTTTGATGAATTAACAGATGTACAAGTTTTAATGACTGTATTTGCAATAATTGCTGCAGGAGCGCAATTAATATTCTTATACAATTTTGTTAATAGTATCTTTAATGGTAAGAAAGGTTCATTAAATCCATGGAGCTCTAATACATTAGAATGGACTACTCCACACGAACATTTTCATGGAAACTGGCATGGTCCAATTCCAGAAGTTCATCGTTGGGCTTATGATTATAGTAAGGTAGATGCAAATGGGGAATATATTATACCTGGTCAAGATTTTGTTCCGCAAACAGTTCCTTTGCAACCAGATGAAGAAGAAATGCATCACTAATTAGTTGTGCATTAAAATATAGTAAAGCCTAACTTTTATAGTTAGGCTTTTTTTTGTTGTAATTTGAAAAGTATATGGTTTTTTTATAATATATTACAGTAACCATTAACGTTTAAATTTATTTACAATGAAAAACATATTAATTGCCACCTTATTGTTTTTTTGCGCCTATAGCTATGCGCAACGCAAACCTAAAATTAAAGGAAATAAGAATGTAATTGATGTTGTTCAAGACTTACCCTCGTTTTCAAAAATTGAATTAAATGATGACTTAGATATTACTTTAAAAAGAGGAAATGTTGAAGGGTATGCTATTACAGCAGATGATAATTTAATAGATGTTTTAAAATTACGAGTAGTAAATGGAACACTTAAAATTAGTTCTTTCTATAAAATTACAAGGAAAAAGAAATTAGATATTGTTGTAAGTTATGTGGATCTAAATACTATTGTTATGAGGACTGGAAGAATACGAATGAAGGATATAGTAGAGTCGGAAGAACTTTATGTAAACACATTTGAAGACTCTAAATTAGAATTAAATGCACAATCTCCTTATGTGGAGATTAATATGGAAGGTAATAGTTCTGGTAATTTTAATATAGATAGTGATTCTTTACAAATAAATTTAAAAGACCGTATAGATGTTTCTATATACTCTACAAGTTCTACGAATTCAATTTTCATGACAGATACATCCTCTGCCAAAATGGATGGTACTACTGATGTATTGACTGTAAAACTTTTAGGTTCCTCTAATTTAAAAGCAGAAAGACTCCAGTCAAGTACTGTTTCAGCTACTTTGTCTGAATCTCCTAGTGCTAGAGTTTATGCCTCAGATACTATAGAATTGTCTTCCTCCGGCTCTTCTAAGACTTATTTTTATGGAGATGGTAAAATGGTTTTGTTAGATTTTTTAGATACATCTGAATTACATAAAAAAAAGAATTAAATTTATTTAATAATCTAGATGTAACTGCTCCGATGTTATTTGCTAATCGGAGCAGTTAAGCAATGCTCTGGTATTCCAAAACCATCTACAAGAGTATTTATATGGGGTCTTAGCTCTGTGCTAAGTCTTTCTACGCGTTGCCTTATTGCCTTAGATTTTGTAGCACCTATATAGCCTTGTTCTAAATACCAACTGGCATCAATTCTTATTTCATGTAGAGCATATAAAACGCCTAGTTTTTTAAATAGGTCGGCATATTTTTTATCTTTAATTTCAGTAATAGAATTATAATAATATTCGTATGCTATTGCTATGCTGTATGCTTTTCCTAAGTTTATTAAATGTGTTTGTACTTTTAAAAAAGCTTGATAAGATGGCACCCCTTTTTTTATGTACCCTTGTATGCGTTTGGCAATAGAATATGTTAATCTTCTTGTTCTATAGTTAAGAGCGTTTTTATGAAATTCTGGATCATATAAATGGTCTTTATCTACTTTGTTTGTATAAATAGGGTTGGCAGTTGTAACGGTATCATTTATCTGTTTGCTTAATAGTTTTAATACAGATAAAAAACCTGCACTATTAAATTCTGCCTTAAAATCCGATAACACTCCTTTTGCTGCTAATTGTAGCAAAACAGTGTTGTCCCCTTCAAAAGTTGTAAAAATGTCTACATCATTCTTTAAATCTGCTATTCTGTTCTCTATTAGGTATCCTTTTCCTCCGCATGCTTCTCTACATTCTTGAATGGTAGAATTTGCATACCATGTTATAATCGATTTTAAACCTGCGGCTTGTGTTTCTACTTTTCTTTTGTCTGAGTTTTCATTACAATATTCATGCATCATTTTGTCTAAAGTAAAGTGATAAACATATGCTTTAGCCACTAATGGGATTAATCGTAATTGGTGCGATGGATAATCCATCAACAAATCTTCTTGCATTTTTTTATTGTCATTAAACTGTCTTCTTTGTAAAGCATGTTTTATAGCAATTGTTAAAGCCATTTTTGCACCACCTAAACCAGCTCTGGCAACGCAAATTCTTCCGCCAACAAGGGTTCCAAGCATGGTGAAAAATCTTTTATTAGGATTTTCAATTTTAGAAAAATAAGAACCGTCATTTGTAATAGATCCATATTTATCTAATAAATTATCTTTTGGTACCGCGACTTGGCTAAACCATATTTTACCATTGTCTACACCATTAAGTCCTAATTTATATCCGTTATCAACTACATTTATTCCAGGTAGTAAGTTGTGGTTTTTATCTCTAAGAGGAACAAGAATTGCATGCACACCTTCATTTTTTCCATTCACAATAAGTTGGGCAAAAACAGAAGCCATTTTAGAATCTAAAGCATTTCCTATATATTCTTTGTTGTCAATTTTACCTGGGGTGTGTATAATTATCTGATTTGTTTTTTTATCATACGTAGCTGTTGTTTTTACGCCTCTTACATTGGACCCATGCCCTGTTTCTGTCATAGCAAAACAACCTAATAAAGATGCTTCTCCAGTATTTTTTAAATATAAGTCATGATGTTTTTTTGTACCTAGTTTTTGAATACTTCCACCAAACAGTCCAAATTGAACGCCAAACTTAATGGCCATACTGCCATCTACAAACATCATGTGCTCAAAAATTGCAGCGTAACCTTCCATATCTTCCTTTCCCTTATAAGCTGTAGGGTACGCCATTGCTCCATAACCTTTATTTGCAAGATGTTTTACTTGTTCTAATACTTTTTTTCTGTGAGCGCTTTTATCGCGAATAGTTTCCCAATTAAATATAGTAGCAGATAAATCTTTCCTAAAAGTATCTATTACTTTGGCTTGTTTGCCTTTTAAAATAGTATCTATTATTGCATTGTCATATTCTTTAGATACATTGTTAGTACTTATTTTAACCTCAAATAAATGATTATAGTGGTTAGGTTGCATACCTAGATTAAGTTCTATTTTCTTTAGACTTTCGTTAAAAGTGCTTTCGGAAAAATATGAGGCAGTTATTTTTTGACTATAAAAAGTTAATGGATAAGACTCACTTTCTATTAATTTGGTTTTAGAGGCGTCAATAATTTGTTTCCAAATTTTAACCTCTTTGTCTTTAAGGGAGTTTTCATTTTTTAACCAAGAAAGCAGTAGTTCTTTATCTTGATTCTCTAAAGTACTATCTTCCTCTAATGCATGTTTCACAACATTAATTTCAGAAGCAGATAATAAATCATCTGCCCAAATAATATAAAAAAATGGAAGGTATTGTGTTACGCCTTTAGAGTATTGTATATTTTTCATGAGATGAATTTACAATAATAATTAGATACTTTTTTTGTTATTTAAAAAATATGATGGTATAATACTTGTTAATTCTATTAAACTAATAGCGTTTGATTTTTGCTATCTTTGTTTACTATGAATGAAAATTTGGATCCAACTACTGGTAATTTTTCTTCGGAAGAGTTTGATATAGAAAGAGCTTTAAGGCCAGTTACTTTTAATGATTTTACTGGGCAGGAACAGGTTCTTGAAAATCTAAAGATTTTTGTAGAAGCGGCAAACCAAAGAGGAGAGGCATTGGATCATACTTTATTTCATGGCCCTCCAGGATTAGGAAAAACAACTTTAGCTCATATTTTAGCAAATGAACTTGGTGTAGGTATAAAAATTACGTCGGGTCCTGTGTTAGATAAACCAGGAGATTTAGCTGGTTTGTTAACAAACTTAGAAGAACGAGATGTATTGTTTATTGATGAAATTCATAGGCTTAGTCCAATTGTAGAAGAGTATTTGTATTCTGCAATGGAAGATTATAAGATTGATATTATGATTGAAAGTGGGCCAAATGCAAGGACGGTTCAAATAAATTTAAATCCGTTTACACTAATAGGAGCAACTACAAGATCTGGTTTGCTTACAGCTCCTATGCGAGCTCGTTTCGGAATTCAAAGTAGACTACAATATTATTCTACAGAGTTATTATCTACTATCGTAGAACGAAGCTCAGAAATTTTAAACGTACCTATAACTAATGAAGCTGCTATAGAAATTGCAGGCAGAAGTAGAGGTACACCAAGAATATGTAATTCCCTTTTAAGAAGAGTTAGAGATTTTGCTCAAATTAAAGGTAATGGTAGTATAGATATTGATATTTCAAAGTTTAGTTTAAAAGCATTAAATGTAGACGCGCATGGGTTAGATGAAATGGATAATAAAATACTAACCACCATTATAGATAAATTTAAAGGAGGTCCAGTAGGAATATCTACTATTGCAACGGCAGTATCTGAAAGCCCAGAAACTATAGAAGAAGTGTATGAGCCTTTTTTAATTCAGCAGGGTTTTATAATGCGTACTCCAAGAGGAAGAGAAGTTACTGAGCAAGCGTATAAGCATTTAGGTAGAATAAAAGGAAATATTCAAGGAGGATTGTTTTAGAAATTAGTAATAGCACTTTTGATAGATATAAAAGAAAAACATAGTGCATTAATTAAAGAAGAAGCCAAGCGTCTTGGTTTTCTTTCTTGCGGAATATCCAAGGCAGATTTTTTAGAGGAAGAAGCTCCAAGACTAGAAAAATGGTTGCAAGAGAATAGACATGGACAAATGCAGTACATGGAAAACCATTTTGATAAACGACTAGATCCACGTTTATTAGTAGAAGGTTCCAAATCTGTAGTGTCTTTACTGCTTAATTACTATCCAAAAGAACAGCAAAATAAAGATGCTTATAAACTTTCTAAATACGCTTACGGTAATGATTATCATCATGTAATAAAATCTAAACTCAAAGAACTTCAGAATTTTATAAGCACAGAAATTGGAGACGTTGGTGGTAGAGCTTTTGTAGATTCTGCTCCAGTTTTAGATAAGGCTTGGGCAGCAAAAAGTGGTTTAGGGTGGATTGGGAAACACAGTAATTTATTAACCCAGCAAGTAGGTTCTTTTTACTTTATAGCAGAACTTATTTTAGATATAGATTTGGCTTATGATGCTAAAGTAACCGATCATTGTGGTACTTGTACGGCATGTATAGATGCTTGTCCAACACAAGCAATAATAGAGCCATATAAAGTAGATGGTAGTAAATGCATTTCCTATTTAACTATAGAGTTGAAAAACGAAATGCCATCAGAATTTCAAAATAAAATGGATAATTGGATGTTTGGGTGCGATGTTTGCCAAGATGTTTGCCCTTGGAATAGGTTTTCAAAACCGCATTCAGAACCATTGTTTAATCCGCATCCAGATTTGTTACGTATGGATAAAAAAGACTGGGAAGAAGTTACTGAAGAAGTTTTTAAAAAAGTATTTCAAAAATCGGCCGTAAAACGAACTAAATTTTCTGGTTTACAAAGGAATATTAAATTTTTAAAATAAAACTATAGAATTTCTTTTTTAGTAGATTCTCGTTTAACAAGCTCTGTTTTTAGAATAATTTCTTTATGGTTTATGAGTTCCTTTTTTTTTGTCTTTTTGATTTCTTTATAAAGTTGTTTAAAAGCAGTTTTTCCCATTAAATACCCTGGTTGATTTATTGTAGTCAGTGTTGGCGATATTACGGATGACATAAACCAATTACTAAAACCTACTATGGATATATCCTCAGGAATCTTAACTCCTTGGTTGTTAAATTCAGTCATTGCACCAATGGCCACTAAATCGGTATTTATAAATATGCCATCTACATGAGTGTGGTCTTTTAATAATTGCCTTGCATTCTTTTTACCCTCTTCAAAACTCATGTCACCGCATTCACAGATATATACTAAAGAAGGGTCATAGGGTAGATTGTTATCTAGTAAAGCTTTTTTGTAACCTAGAAATCTATCAATAGAATTTTGAGGTAAAAGAGCACCTCTAAAATGTGCAATACGTTTACAACCAGTATTTATTAAGTGCTGAGTAGCACAATATGCTGCTTGCCTATCGTTAATGATAACTTTGGTACACTTAACAATTTTTGCAATCTTATCAAACATCACAATAGGTTTGTTTTGAGAAATAACGTCTTCTAAATGTTTGTAATCACCAGTACCATTGGCTAAGGAGATTAAAATGCCATCTACACGTTGGCTTAGAAGCAAATCAATTTGTTTTTTTTCTAATTCATAAGATTCATTAGATTGTAAAATGATAACCAAATAACCTTTTTTTTCGGCCTGGGCAACAATCCCCTTAATAACGCTAGAAAAAAAATGGTGTACAATTACCGGAATTATTAAACCAATAGTTTTAGATTCTTTAGTTCTTAGATTTACAGCAAATGTATTTGGTTTGTAATTTAGTGTTTTGGCAAGTTCTTTAACTAAACCTTTTGTTTTTTTACTAACATCTGGGTAGTCTTTTAGAGCTTTTGAAACAGTTGGTATGGAAATATTTAAATGCTCTGCTATTTGTTTTAAGGTTGCTGGTTTCATATAAAATATTAAAAAGAATTAAACTTAAATCAACAATAATAAGAAATAGAAAAAATGGAAAAATATAATTTTTTTTAAAAATTAACATGTTTATTGTTTCTAATATAAAGATAAATATACAAAATCGAAAACGTTTTCGGTAAAATCGAAAACGTTTTCGGTAATTTTATTCTATTTTTTTTTGCTGTTAAAATATAGATTGCATAAAAATTATACTAGATTTTTATTAACTAATCAAAAAAACTCATATGAATTTATTAAAAATGAAATGTAGCTTTTTACTCTTCGTATTATTTTCTGTAGCTACAGTTGTTGCACAATCAACAATTTCAGGAAAAATTAATGATACTAATAATGTTCCCTTAGGAGGAGTAAACATTATTATTGACGGGACAACTAAAGGTGTAGTTACTGATTTTGATGGAAACTATACTTTAGGTAATATGGAAGATGGTAGCTACGTTATGAAATTAAGCTACTTAGGATATAAGGCAATATCCAAAAATGTAGAAATTAACGGTGCAGACTTAGTGTTAGATTTTATTATGGAAGAAGACGCTCAGTTTTTAGATGAAGTAGTTGTTACTGGGGTAGTAAATGCTAAATCAAAATTAGAATCTAGTGTCTCTGTATCTACTATGAATGCTAAGATAATAGAGGAGGCATCACCAAGAAGTGCTGGGGAGCTTTTTAGAAACATTCCTGGTATACGAGCGGAGTCTTCCGGTGGAGAAGGAAATGCGAATTTCAATGTTCGTGGTGTTCCAATATCTTCAGGTGGTTCTAGGTACTTTCAAATTCAGGAAGACGGTTTACCATTAAATTTATTTGGAGATACTTCTTTTGGAAACGCAGATAATTTTTTACGTATAGACTCTAACATTGGAAGAGTAGAGGCAATTAGAGGAGGTTCGGCTTCGACACAAACATCTAATGGTCCTGCAGGTATTATAAATATGATTAGTAAGACTGGAGAAAAAGAAGGAGGTTCCATAGGAGCGACTTACGGTTTAGACTACCAAACTAGTAGATTAGATTTTGAATATGGTACATCTTTAGGAGAAGGTTTATTTTATCATATAGGCGGATTTATGAGAGCAGGAGAGGGGCCAAGAGAAATTGGGTACCAAGGGAATAAAGGAGGACAAATAAAAGCTAATCTTACTAAAAAATTTGATAATGGTTATGTGCGTACTTATTTTAAATTTTTAAATGACAGATCTGTTATGTATTTGCCTATGCCAATGTTGTTAGAAGGAGACAATGCAAATCCTACTTATTCTAACTTACCTGGTTTTGATATTACTAATGATGCTTTACAATCAGCATATTTACAGCAAAGCGCAGGAACTTCCCCTTTTGATGGAGGAGGAACACATGTAAACGATGTAAGAAACGGGAACAATCCTAGATCTACATCTATTGGTGCAGAATTCTCTTTCGATTTAGGAGGTGATTGGAAAGTAAATGGAAAAGCTAGATACTCTAAGAATGGAGGAGAGTGGGTTGCTCCATTTACCGCTGCAGTAGGTACAGTTTCGGAAATTGAAGCTACAGCAAGAGGTGCAGCGGCTACAGAAACAACTCGTCCAACGGGTGCATTAGTTTATTCGGACGGAGCTAGAGAACCTTTTGCTCCTGCAAATGGTTTGGCGCAAATAATACATATGTTTGATGTTACTATAGATGATTTAAGTAATTTTTTTAGTGATGTAAAAGTAACTAAGAAATTAGGAGATAATATAGGGGTTACAGCAGGTTTATTTAGTGCCACTCAGAATACAAAAATTGGTTGGCAATGGAGTTCATTTATTTCAGAAGTTAAAGGGGGAGGAGAAGCAAGGTTAGCAGATTTTGATGGCTTTTCAAGAAACGGACAATACTCTTATGGAACTCCAGTATGGGGTAACTGCTGCCAACGTAAGTACAATACAGTACATAATGTAAATTCTCCTTATGTAGGTTTAGACGCTGATATTACTGAAAAATTAAATTTTGATGGTAGTGTGCGTTTTGAAAATGTTAGAGTAAATGGAACTATACAAGCAGGACCAACCAGTCAGGATAATTACGATTATAATGGAGATGGTATTATACAAGGTATTGAAGAGGTAGTGCCAGTAATAGCAGGTAACGCAGGACAAGTAGTGAATGATGATTATAACTTTATATCTTTTTCTGCAGGACTTAATTATAAATTGAGTGATAGAGCAGCTGTGTTTACAAGGTACAGTTCTGGGGCCTCAGGTAGAGCGGCAGACAGAAACTCTTATGGTACAGATGGAAAAGCTGACGTACAGTATGATGAAGTTTCTCAATTAGAAGTTGGTTTTAAGAAAAGATTTGATAAAGGTATTCTTAATCTAACAGGTTTTGTTAGTAATACAGATGAAGGGCTAAGTAACGAATTAAATAGAACAGTTGGTAATCCGTTTAAAGCTTTGGGAATAGAAGCAGAAACTGTTCTAGCTTTTGGCGACAACGTAGCCGTTAATGGTTCTGTTACTTGGACAAAAGCAGAAATTGATGGTGGAGATAACAAAGGAAACACGCCAAGAAGACAAGCTGATTTTGTTTTTAACTTATCACCAACATTCTCTTTTGGAGAGAATAAACAACATTTATTAGGTGTTAGCATGTTAGGTACATCTAAATCTTATGCTCAAGATGACAACGCTTTGGTTATGCCAGGATATGCTTACCTTAACTTGGTAGCTAAAGTAGGTTTAACTGAAGGTCTTTCTTTAGCTTTTAATGTAAATAACATTTTCGATACCGTAGGTATTACAGAAGTAGAAGGTAATGGCGACGGTGCTTTTGGAGCTAATCGTTTGGCAAGAGCTAGGTCAATTAGTGGTCGTTCTTCCACAGTCTCGTTACAATATAAATTTTAAGTTAAGGTTGTTTAAGAAAGGGGTAGTAGTTTGGTAACTTACATATTACCCCTTATTAACTTTCATTGGAAATGAAATACGTAATATTCCTTATACTTTTATTTAACATCTACGATACAAAACCAAAAGCTTTAGATAGTTATGAATCGCAAGAAAAGAAGACTCTTATAGTATACGGAAGTGCCTCATGTCATTATTGTATTGACACAAAGGAATATTTGACTAAAAAAAACATATCCTTTATTTTTTACGACTTAGATATAGAGTCTGATAAAATTTTAGAAATGTATGATAAATTACGTAAAGCGAATATAAGTACTGCTAATTTTCAAATACCAGTAGTAGATAAAAAAGGACATATTATTACTAATGATTATGACACTTTTGAAGTGTTTTTAAGCAAACTAGACTAAAGATGTTAAAAAAAACTAAATTAAGTTTCTGGCAAATACTGAATATGAATGTTGGATTCTTTGGAATTCAATATAGTTTTGGTTTACAACAAAGTGCAGTAACCCCAATTTATGATTTTTTAGGAGCGAGTCCTGATCAGATTCCGATATTGCATCTTGCTGGTCCAGTAACTGGCTTATTAGTACAGCCTCTTATAGGTGCATTAAGTGATAAAACATGGAGTCCAAAGTTAGGAAGACGTAAACCTTATTTTTTAATAGGAGCAATTCTATGTAGTTTAACTTTATTAGCATTTCCTTTTAGTAGCTCTTTATGGATGGCCGCAGGATTATTATGGATACTAGATGCAGGTAATAATACAGCAATGGAACCATATAGAGCACTTATTGCAGACAATTTAGATGATGAGCAGCAGCCTTTAGGTTTTCAAATGCAAAGTTTTTTTACAGGATTAGGACAAGTGTTAGCTAATTTATCATTGTTTATTTTTCCATTAATATTTATAGGCGTAACAGGAGCATTGCCAACTTGGGTTTATGCCTCTTTTTTCTTAGGGTCTTTTTGTTCTATAGCTTCAGTTTTATGGAGTATTAGAAAGACAAAAGAAATTCCTCCAACAGAGGAAGAACTAGAAAAACTGAAAGAGAAGAGAAGTATTTTTGAACCTTTAATAGAAATTTTTTCCGCAATTAAAGATATGCCAAAGGTAATGTGGCAATTAGCACTAGTATACTTGTTTCAATGGTATGCACTCTTTTGTTATTGGCAAAATTCATCTAAAAGTGTAGCACTTTCCGTTTGGAATGCAACGCCAGATAATAAAGAAGCTTACAGTGAAGCGGTTGGTTGGACTGGTTTAGTAAATGGGTGGTATAACGTAGTAACTTTTTTAGTAGCTTTTGCTTTAGTTGGATTTGCAAAAAAATATAGTGCAAAAAAAGTACATGCATTTTGTTTATTTATTGCAGCAATAGGCTTTTTAGCATTTCCACATATAGAAAATAAAAACTTCTTATTTTTTGCTATAACTGGTTTCGGAATTGGTTGGGCAAGTATGATGGGTATTCCATACTTAATGGTTGTTTCAGATATTCCAAAGGAACGTTATGGAGTTTATATGGGTATTATAAATATGATGATTGTTGTGCCAATGATTATACAAACATTGACTTTTGGGTATATTTTAAAACATTTTTTAAACAATGATCCTCGAAATGCTATCACTTTTGCAGGAATACTTCTACTAGTGAGTATGGTTTGCACTTTATTTATTAAAAAGAAGAAAGTAATTAATTAGAAATAAATTCTATAAGATTTAGAATTATGGAATAAAATAAAATTCTAGTATAAATAGAAATAAATTGAAAAATAATAGACAAGAAATAGATGTTTTATGTGTTGGAGAAGTTCTGATTGATTTCATTGGGCATCAATCAGAGGTTTTAATAAATGAAACAAGAGATTATCATAGATATTTGGGAGGGTCACCTACTAATGTAGCAATGAATGTTGCAAGATTAGGGTTAAAAACAAATTTAGTAGCTACAGTTGGTAATGATGGTTTTGGAGAATATATTTTAAGAAGACTTACAAAGGCAGGAGTAATTACAGAGAATGTAAAGAAAATAGAAGATAAACCAACAAGTGTTATTTTTGTATCAAGAACGCAAGCTACACCAGAATTTATCCCTTTTAGATCGGCTGATTTTTTTATTACAGAAGATCAAATAACTAAGGAAACACTTTTAAATACTAAAATATATCATACTACCTGTTTTGCTTTAACTCAGGAACCTGCACAATCAACCATATTACAAAAAGCAGAAGAGGCGTTCAATTTAGGGTGTAAGTTGAGTATAGACGTAAATTACGCTAAAAAGATGTGGAAGAGCAAAGAAGAAGCTCTAAAAATAATTAAAGCGTATTGTAAATATAACCCTTTAGTTAAAGTTAGCGTAGATGATATGTTAAGACTTTTTGGGGAAACTTTGCCAGATGAAGAAATATTCAATTTTTTTCACTCACTAGGCGTTGATGTAATTTGCTTAACTATGGGTAGTAAAGGAGTTAAATTGTCTCAGAAAGGTGAAGAAACTATTTGGTTACCAGCTATAAAAGTTACTCATATTATGGATGCTACAGGTGCTGGGGATGCTTTTTGGTCTGGATTTTTATACGCTTATGTAAAAGAAAAATCCATTAAAAAATGTTTAGAAATAGCGTTACAATTAGCAGCATTAAAATTACAAAATGTTGGAAGGCTTCCAGATCAGATAAATATTTTATCTAAACTTCTGTAAATTAAAATATTCTTAAAACGTAATAGTTTTTTATAAATACACATATGTTACAAGAAAATATAGGTAATGGGGTAATGTTAAATGCATATCCAGATAGTATAGGAAGTAAGTTACAAGACACTATTGCAATGCTAAAAATGACGGAGTTTAAAGATGTTTTTTCATTTTTTTATATACTTCCTACTTTTTTTAATAGTGATTTAGATAGGGGTTTTTCTATTATAGATTATAACCTAAATAAAGAATTGGTATCTCCAGAAGACTTAGTAGCATTACAAGAACTAAATATTACCTTAAAGTTTGATATTGTTTTAAATCATTTATCGGTAGCATCTCCTCAATTTAAAGATGTTTTAGAGTACGGAGACGCATCCGAGTATAAAGACTTTTTTATTAATTGGAATACCTTTTGGGAAGGTTATGGAATAAAAAGAGCAGATGGTTTAATAGAACCTCATAAAGAGTTTTTAAATAAACTCTTTATGAGGAAATCTGGTTTACCTATATTAGATGTTTACTTTCCTGACGGTTCAAAAAGACCTTATTGGAACACTTTTTATCAACAAATAACTTACCCTAAATTTAAGGTTTCCGATATACAGCATATAGAGGAATTATCTAAAGAAGAAGCAACTGAAATATGCCTTAAAATTAATAATGCAATATTGCAAAAAAAAGACCTTAGTGCTATAGAATTTGGAAAATATAAAGAAGAAGTTTTTCAAATAATAAATAAGAAGCGCAGTTATTTAGGGCAGATGGATGTAAATGCTAATTCTGAATTAGTTTGGGATTTTTATGAGGAGACCTTAAAAAAAGTTAGTAGCTATGGGTGTAAAATATTACGCTTAGATGCTTTTGCTTATTTACACAAAGAAGTAGGTAAATCTAATTTCTTTAATACACCAGGGACATGGAATTATTTGGAGCGAATAAAAAAGATGGCTCAGAAAAATAATCTGCAACTGTTACCAGAGATACATGCAGAGTATGGACTTCATTTACATGATGAAGTAGCTAAGGAAGGATATCATATTTATGATTTTTTCTTGCCAGGTTTAATGATACATACTATTGAAAATCAGTCAAGTGCTGCATTAGTTAAATGGGGAAAGGAGATTGTTCTTAAAGAGTATAAAACTATTAATATGCTGGGTTGCCATGATGGTATTCCTGTTTTAGATTTAAAAGGTAAGGAAGTTGACGGAATTTATAAGGACGGTTTATTAGAAGATGCGGCTATAGAACAAATTATGACCACTATCATCAATCGTGGGGGTAGAGTAAAAAATCTTTATGACCCATCAGGAAAGAAAATCTCTTATTATCAAGTAAACGCAACGTTTTTTAGTGCTTTAGGAGAAGAAGAACAAAAATTATTACTTGCCAGAGCAATTCAAATGTTTATGCCAGGAATTCCCCAAGTTTGGTACCTAGATCTTTTTGCGGGTAAAAATAATTATGCTGCTGCAGATAAAGGTGGTAGTGGAGGGCATAAAGAGATTAATAGGACAAACTTAACTATGAAAAATATTAAGGATGGTTTAAAGAAAGATATAGTAAAAAATCAACTTAAAATAATACATTTACGAAATACTTTAAAAGCATTTTCCGGAACTGTGGATTTCATTAAAACTTCCGACAATATGTTAAATATTGAATGGAAAAATGGAAGTAATATTGCAACTTTAAAAGTTAATTTAAAAACCTTATCATTTACTATTAACTACTCTGAATCAAGTATAGAAAAAACATTGTATTTCTAAAGGGTTTAATTATATAAATTACCTACGAAGTATAAGTACAAAAAAAATATTACGGTTTAAGTAAGTCAATACTAAAGAATACCTTTAAATTTGCTTATTTAAATAGTATTACATGAGTACAGAAAAAAGTAGAAGAGAAGCATTAATATATCATGCAAAGCCAATTCCTGGTAAAATAAAAGTTGTTCCTACAAAACCTTATACAACCCAAAGAGATTTAGCACTTGCTTATTCTCCTGGTGTTGCAGAACCATGTTTAGAAATAGAGAAGGACAAGAATAATGCTTATAAATATACTGCAAAAGGAAATTTAGTAGCAGTAATATCTAATGGTACAGCGGTTTTAGGGTTGGGTAACATTGGCCCAGAAGCATCTAAACCAGTAATGGAAGGGAAAGGATTACTTTTTAAGATTTTTGCAGATATTGATGTTTTTGATATTGAAGTAGATACCGAAAATGTGGAGGAGTTTATACAAACTGTAAAAAATATAGCACCTACATTTGGAGGAATAAATTTAGAGGATATAAAAGCTCCAGAAGCTTTTGAGATAGAAAGGAGATTAAAAGAAGAATTAGATATTCCTGTAATGCATGATGATCAGCATGGAACTGCAATTATTTCTGCAGCAGCTTTGTTAAATGCTTTAGAACTTACTGGAAGAAAAATAGAAGAAGCTCGTATTGTTGTTAGTGGTGCTGGAGCAGCAGCAGTGTCTTGTACAAGATTGTATAAGGCTTTTGGTGCAAGTGCAAAGAATATTGTAATGTTAGATAGTAAAGGGGTTATACGTAAAGACCGTGACAATTTAACAAAAGAAAAATTAGAATTTGCATCGGATCGTAAAATAGATACGTTAACCGAAGCAATGGTAGATGCAGATGTTTTTGTTGGTCTTTCTATAGCAGATATTGTAGATCCTAAAATGTTGTTATCTATGGCAAAGAATCCTATAGTTTTTGCAATGGCAAATCCAAATCCAGAAATAGGGTATGACTTAGCTTGTAGAACAAGGGAAGATGTGGTTATGGCTACTGGCAGATCAGACCATCCTAACCAAGTAAACAATGTATTAGGTTTTCCTTTTATTTTTAGAGGAGCTTTAGATGTTAGAGCAACTAAAATTAATGAAGCTATGAAAATGGCTGCCGTTAAAGCTTTGGCGGAGTTAACAAAGGAACCTGTTCCAGAGCAAGTAAATATTGCTTACGGAAAAACACGATTAGCTTTTGGCAAAGATTATATAATTCCAAAACCTTTTGACCCAAGATTAATATCTGAAATACCGCCAGCAGTTGCAAAAGCAGCAATGGAAAGTGGGGTTGCTAGAGAACCAATAGAAGATTGGGATCGCTACAAAGAAGAGCTTTTACAACGTTCAGGAAGTGATAATAAAATAGTAAGATTATTACATGATCGTGCTAGAAGAAATCCTAAGCGAATTGTTTTTGCTGAAGCTGAACATTTAGATGTGCTAAAAGCAGCTCAAATTTCTTATGATGAAGGAATTGCTATTCCAATTTTGTTAGGAAGAAAGGATATTATTAATGAGCTTAAAAAGGAATTAGAGTTTGATGCTGATATAGAAATAATTGACCCAAAACAAGATGAAGCTCAAGAAAAAAGAGAACTTTATGCTAAAACTTATTTTGAGAAAAGACAGCGAAATGGCGTAGGTATGTATGGTGCTTTAAGAAAAATGAGAGAACGTACGTATTATGGCTCCATGATGGTGGTAGTAGGGGATGCAGATGGGATGGTTACAGGGTATTCACGGGCATATCCATCTGTGGTAAAACCTATTTTTGAAATAATAGGTAGAGCAGCTAATGTTAAAAGAGTATCTACTGTACATATTATGGATACCAAAAGAGGACCAATGTTTTTGGCAGATACCTCTATAAACATAGATCCAAATGCAGAAGAACTTGCAGAAATTACACAAATGACAGCTAACGTAGCAACTACATTTGGTTTTACACCAGTAATTGCAATGCTTTCCTATGCAAACTTTGGCTCTTCTGTAAATCCAAAGGCTAAAAAAGTAAAAGAAGCAGTAAGTATGTTGCATCAATCTAATCCAGATTTGATAGTAGATGGAGAAATCCAAACCGATTTTGCACTAAATAAGGAGTTGTTAGAAAGCAAATTTCCATTTTCAAAATTAGCAGGAAAAAAAGTAAACACATTAATATTTCCAAACTTAGAATCTGCAAATATTACATATAAGTTGTTAAAAGAGCTTAATGGTACAAATTCTATAGGGCCAATTGTAGTTGGTTTAAAAAAGGCAGTTCATATTGTGCAACTTGGCGCAAGTGTAGACGAAATTGTAAATATGACAGCAGTTACAGTAATAGATGCTCAGGAAAGAGAGAAAAGAAAACAAGCAAAGCAGGCAGAATAAATAGAGTAAAAAGTTAATACATAGTTTATGATTACGCATTTAAATGGAAAATTAGTTGAGAAAAATCCAACTTATGTAATAATAGAATGTGCAGGAGTAGGATATTTTGTAAACATATCTTTACATACATTTTCTAAAATTACCGATGCAGAAAATATTAGACTATTAACACATTTACAAATTAAAGAAGATTCCCACACCTTGTATGGTTTTGTAGAAAAGTCCGAGAGAGAAATATTTAGATTGTTAGTATCTGTCTCTGGAATTGGTTCTAGTACAGCAAGAACCATGTTGTCTTCATTAGAACCTTTGCAATTAAGAAATGCTATTGCTAATGGAGATGTTGCTATAATACAGTCTGTAAAGGGAATTGGAGCAAAAACGGCACAACGAGTTATTTTAGATCTTAGAGATAAGATTTTGAAAGTTTATGATATAGACGAAGTTTCCACCGGTTCAAACAATACAAATAAAGATGAAGCGTTATCTGCTTTAGAGGTTCTTGGATTTGTCAGAAGACAAGCAGAAAAAGTGGTTGATAAGATCATGACCCAAGATTCTACACTTAGCGTAGAGAACATTATAAAACTCGCGCTTAAAAATTTGTAAAAAGTTTGAAACAAGGGGCAAAAAAAAATCTTAAATTATCATTTAAGTTTGCTTTCCTATTTGTTTTGTTTTTTGCCACAGTTGTTACAACTGTGGCACAAGACAATACAGGGAAAACAACTAATGAACAACAGGTAGATTCTGTGAAAACAGGGTTTGATTTGGGTAAAATTTTACTTGAAAACCCAGAAAGTATAGTCTCTAAGTACATTTATGATACAGAACTAGATCGTTATGTATATAATGAAAGTATAGGAGATTTTGATATTGGGTACCCAATAATACTTACTCCAGAAGAATATTTAGAATTAGTAAAAAGAGAAGGCATTAAGTCTTACTTTAAAGAAAAGTCGGATGCCTTTGCAGGTAAAAAAGCAGGAAGCAAAGAAGCTAAGAAAAACTTACTTCCAGTTTTTTATAAAGACAATAAATTTTTTCAATCCATATTTGGAGAAGGTGGTATAGAAGTAATACCACAAGGTTCTGTGGCAATGGATTTAGGTGTTATTTGGCAAAAAAATGATAACCCATCCTTATCACCAAGAAATAGAACAAACTTATCTTTTGATTTTGATCAGCGTATTAGTTTAAGTATGCTTGGTAAAATAGGAGAACGTTTACAAGTAACAGCAAATTACGATACCGAAGCAACTTTTGATTTTCAAAATATTGTAAAGTTAGATTACACCCCAACTGAAGATGATATTATACAATCTATAGAGGTAGGTAACGTAAATATGCCTTTAAATAGCTCTTTAATAACAGGAGCACAAAGCTTATTTGGAGTAAAAACACAATTGCAATTTGGTAAAACTAGGGTAACAGCTGTTTTCTCGGAACAACGTTCTCAGAATAATACCGTTGTAGCGCAAGGTGGTGGTACTGTAAATGAGTTTTCTATTACAGCTTTAGATTATGATGAGGATAAACACTTTTTCTTGTCTCACTATTTTAGAGATAATTATGATGAAGCTTTAGAGAATTACCCATACATACGTAGTCAAATACAAATAACTCGTTTAGAAGTTTGGGTAACTAACCGTAGCCAACAAACATTAAATGTTAGAAATGTTGTGGCAATACAGGATTTAGGAGAAGCTTTAGAAGATAAAACAAGAATTGGGTCTCAAAATGGAGATCCATCTGGTTTTTTTAATAATCCAAGTAATAGGCTGCCTAGGAATGATGCCAATGATTATAACCCTATGGCAATAGGTTCTGGAGCTTTAACAGAATCTATTAGAGATATTGCAACTGTAGAAGCAGGATTTAATATTCCAGGATACCAAGTAAACCAAGGTTTTGATTATGCTATTTTAGAAAATGCAAGAAAATTAGAGCCTAATAGAGATTATGAGTATAATACACAATTAGGGTATATTTCTTTAAATCAACGGTTAAGTAATGATGAAGTTTTAGGTGTAGCTTTTCAATATACCTATAATGGAGAAGTATACCAAGTAGGAGAATTTGCAAATGGTGGTGTAGATGCAACAACAGTATCTGGGGGAGTAAACCCAATAATAGAAAATAATACCTTAGTTCTTAAACTATTAAAAAGTAATATTACCAATATTACAGATCCTATTTGGGATTTAATGATGAAGAATATTTATGCTACTGGAGCATATAGATTAAGTCAGGAAGATTTTAAAATGAATATTTTGTATTCTGACCCTACACCAAGAAACTATATTACACCAGTAGAGCCTTTTCCGGCTCCAATTAATGGAAATAAAGATTTACAAGAAAGAATATTATTAGATGTTTTTAATTTAGATAGATTAAATACGTATAATGATGTGCAAAAAGGTGGAGATGGTTTCTTTGATTTTATCCCAGGTTTAACCGTAGATACGGAAAGTGGTAGAATAATTTTTACAAAAGTAGAACCGTTTGGAGAGTTTTTATTTGATGAACTTGGTAGCGGAAACTATACAGATGAAAACTCATTTAATCAAAACCAAGAAAAATATGTCTTTAAAGACATGTATGAGTTAACTAAAGCTGCTGCACTTCAAAACCCAGAAAAAAATAAATTTTTATTAAAAGGGCGTTATAAATCGGAAGGGAATAATGGTATTCCTATAGGAGCTTTTAATGTTCCTAGAGGCTCTGTTCGTGTTACTGCAGGTGGCCGTCAATTACAAGAGGGAATAGATTATACCGTAAATTACCAAGCGGGTACCGTACAGATTTTAGATCCAAGTTTAGAAGCATCAAACACGCCAATAAATATCTCTGTAGAAAATAATGCAGTATTTGGGCAACAAACAAGAAGGTTTACAGGTGTAAATGTAGAGCATCAATTTAATAAGAATTTTGTCTTAGGTGGTACATTTTTAAATTTAAATGAAAGGCCTTTAACGCAAAAATCTAATTATGGAGTAGAGCCAGTAAATAATACCATTTTTGGATTAAATGGAAATTTCTCTACGGAAGTTCCATTCTTAACTAGAATGGTAAATAAGCTTCCAAATATAGATACCGACGTTCCTTCTAATGTTTCTATGCGTGCAGAAATAGCTTGGTTAAAACCAAACTCACCAAAGAATGCAGATTTCCAAGGAGAAACTACCACTTATTTAGATGATTTTGAAGGGGCGCAAGCTTTAATAGATATTAGAGCATCTTTAGGGTGGACACTTGCCAGTACACCTTTAGAATTTGGAGAAGTTAAAAATGAAAGACTATACGGTTCTGGAGTTACAGATCCAGATAACCTTTTAAATGGTCATAGAAGAGCAAAAATGGCATGGTATACTATTGATCCAATTTTTTATACAAACCAAAGACCTTCTGGTATTAGTGATAGTGATTTATCTACAAACCCAACTCGTAGAGTTTTTATAGATGAAGTTTTTCCAGAGACGGATCAAGCTCAAGGGCAAACTAGAGTGCAAAGCACTTTAGATATGGCATATTATCCTAATGAAAAAGGGCCATATAATAATAACCCAGATTTTAGTGCAGAAAATTCTGCTGATAAATGGGCAGGAATTATGCGCTCCTTAAGTAGTACAGATTTTGAGCAATCTAATGTAGAATTTGTTCAATTTTGGGTGTTAGATCCGTATGTAGATGGTATAGCTACTAGTCCTGGGGAATTAGTTTTAAATTTAGGAAATATATCGGAAGATGTATTAAGGGATGGTAAAAAGCAGTATGAAAATGGTTTGCCAGATACGAACAATACAGAATCTACGGCGCCTACTTCATGGGGGGAAGTTCCGCAAACGCAAGCTTTAGTGTATGCATTTGATGCAGAAGAAGCTAATAGAACTATACAAGATGTTGGTTTTGATGGTTTAAGTGATGCTAATGAAGGTACTGTTTTTAATAATAATTCAGGAGCAGATCCTGCATTAGATAATTATGAATATTATATTAATAAAGAGGGGGATATTTTAGAGCGTTATTTAAATTTTAATAACCCAGATGGTAACTCTCCTGTAGGAGTTTCTAATACTAATAGAGGTTCTACAACTTTACCAGATGTAGAAGATATAGATAGAGATTTAACCATGAATACGGTAAATAGCTACTATGAGTATAGAATAGAAATAAAACCTAATACTACTGTTAATGATAAATATGTAACAGATATAAAAGAAGGCATTACACCAGAATTACCAGATGGTTCTAGTTTAAACCGTAGATGGATTCAATATAAAATTCCATTAAGTGATTTTTCTGAAGCTGTTGGTGGTATTAACGACTTTAGGTCGGTTAGTTTCATGCGTATGTATATGACGGGTTTCACTAGTCCAACAGTATTGCGTTTTGCTACCTTGGATCTAGTTCGTGGAGATTGGCGTACGTATACAAAATCTTTACAAGAAGATGATATTGATAATAATGCAGCAGATGATGGTACAGTAATAGATGTAAATACAGTAAACGTAGAAGAGAATAGTACAAGAAACCCAATCCCTTATGTATTGCCTCCGGGAGTAGTAAGAGAGCAATTAAATAATAACAATACTATTATCCGTCAGAACGAGCAGTCCTTATCTTTTAAAGTTGAAAATTTAGAGTCGGAAGATTCTAGAGGTGTTTTCAAAAATTTAAACATAGATATCCGTCAGTATAAAAAACTTAAAATGTTTATGCATGCGGAGAAAATTAATGATGGTGATTATTCAGACAATGCTACGCCATTAGTTGGTTTCTTAAGAATTGGAACAGATTTTTCTGAGAATTATTATCAAATAGAATTGCCACTACAGTTTACACCTTTTAACGCAACGTCTGAAAGTGAAATATGGCCAGACGTTAATCAATTAGAAGTTTCTGTTAGCGATTTAAATAAAATAAAATCAGAATTAATAGCAAGCGGTAATTTTAACGAAACGCAATATTTTGAGGTAGAAAACGGAACTATAATTCCAACAACAGAATTTGCGCCAAGAACGTTAGGAAGAATACGTGTTGGTATAAAAGGGAACCCATCTTTAGGTAGTATTCGTTCTATGATGGTGGGTATAAAAAACTTAGATAATTTAAGAGCTCGTGGAGAAGTTTGGTTTAACGAACTTCGTTTAGCTGGTTTAGATAATAATGGTGGTTGGGCAGCTGTTGCAGCGGTAGATGCTAACATTGCAGATTTTGCAAATGTATCTGCAACAGGTAGTAGAAGTACTTCTGGTTTTGGTGCCGTAGACCAAATGCCAAATGAAAGAGCTAGAGAAGATGCTATTTCTTATGACGTAGTTACCAATGTTAATGTAGGGCAATTGCTTCCAAAAAAATGGGGTATTCAAGTTCCTTTTAACTACGGAATATCAGAACAATTAATTACACCAGAGTTTGATCCTGTTTATGATGATTTAAAGTTAGATGACTTAGTAGATGCTGCAGATACAGACCAACAAGCAGATGATCTTTTAGAACAAGCAGAAGATTATACAAAACGTACAAGTATTAATTTAATAGGTGTTCAAAAAAATAGAGGAGAAGAAGCGGATGCTAATTTTTATGACATTGAAAATTTTACATTTAATTATTCTTATAACGAAACAAACCATAGAGATTTTGAGATTTCAGAACTAAGAGATCAAAAAGTTAATACAGGTTTTGTTTATAATCATAATTTTAAACCAGTAGAGGTAGCGCCTTTTAAAAAGAAAGATTCTTTGTTTAATGGGAAGTATTTGCAATGGTTAAAAGATTTAAACTTAAACCTTTTGCCAAGTAGTATATCTGTGAACTCTAATATTAATAGGCAGTTTAATAAACAACGCTTTAGAGATGTATTAGAAGAAGGTGTAGATAAATTAGAGCTGCCAGAATTACAACAAAGAAATTATCAATTTAACTGGCAATATGCTGTAAACTATAGTTTAACAAAATCACTTAGATTAAATTTAACTGGTTCTAATAATAGTATTGTTCGTAATTATTTTGAAGAAGATGGTAATCCAGATTCTAGAATAGACGAAACATTAGAATTGTGGGATGGTTTCTTTGATATAGGAGAGCCAAATAGGCATGCGCAAGAAATGCAGTTAAATTATGAAATACCTTTTAACAAGATACCAGCGTTAGATTTTATAAGTGCCCAGTATAGTTATACAAGTAATTTTGATTGGCAACGTGGAGGTGATGCATTGGCAGAGGTAGCTTCAGATGCATTAGGCTATCAAGCATCAATTAATACGGTGCAAAATGCAAATACGCATAACCTTACTGCGTCTTTAACTATGCAAAAGTTTTATGACCTTTTAGGACTTAAGAAGAGAACAGGTAAAGCATCTGCAAAAAATGCACTTGCCAGAAAAGATAAAGCAGGAAATACAAAAGAGGCAAAAAAGGAAAAAGGAAAAACAAGTGGCTTATTTAATACAGCTGTAGATGTTTTGACTATGGTAAAGCGTTTAAATATAAATTACAATGAGAGTAATGGTAAATTGCTTCCAGGGTATACGCAATCTATTGGTTTTATTGGGACAACAAGGCCATCTGTAGGTTTTATTTTTGGTAGCCAGGCCGATGTTCGTTTTGAGGCTGCTCGTAACGGTTGGTTAACTCCTTTTCAAGAGTTTAATGAGCAATATGTTGAGCGTACAAATAAGCAGCTAAATATTACTGCAACTGCGCAACCAATAAAAGATTTAACAATAGATTTATCTGCAGATAGGCAGTATTCTAATAGTTACCAAGAAAATTTTCAAGTTAATGATTTAGGAAACGGAGAGTATCAATATGAAAATTTATTAGGAAATAATTTTGGAAACTTTAGTATATCAACAATAATGATTGGTACTGCTTTTGGAAAAAGTGATGAATTTGATTCGGATACGTTTCAAGAATTTAAACAAAATAGAATTACAGTTGCTAATAGGTTGGTTAGTGATCGTGGAGAAACAGTTGGGGCATTAGATGCAGATGGTTTTCCAGAGCGTTATGGTAAAACACAACAAGAGGTTTTATTACCAGCATTTTTTGCTGCTTATACTGGGCAAAAAGCAGATAGGGTTAATTTAGATGCCTTTAGATCTATTCCTATTCCAAACTGGAATCTTAAGTATACTGGTTTAATGCGAAACAAATGGTTTAAAAAGAAATTTAAACGTTTTTCTTTAAGTCATGGCTATAGAGCATCTTATAGTATAAACTCTTTTCAGACCAATCTAGAAAAGCAAAATGGAGATGTAAATTTAGAAAATGGAGATGTGTTGCCAGATAATATTATTAGCAATGTAGTTTTAACAGACCAGTTTAATCCATTAATGCGAGTAGATTTTGAAATGAAAAATTCTGTGAGTGTACTTGCGGAAATACGTACAGACAGAGCTCTTTCTCTAAGTTTTGATAATAATTTACTGACTGAGGTAAATGGAAAAGAATATACCGTAGGATTAGGGTATAGAATTAAAGATGTAAAATTTGTTACCAATATAGGAGGAGAAAAAACAAGACTTAAGGGAGATTTAAACCTAAAAGCAGATGTAACATTAAGAGATAATATTACAATTATTAGAAACTTAGATATAGATAACAACCAAATTACTTCTGGACAAAATTTATTGTCTATTAAATTTACAGCAGACTATGCATTAAGTAAGAGTTTAAATGCGCTATTCTTTTATGACCATTCATTCTCCCAGTTTGCAGTTTCTACAGCATTTCCACAAACAACTATAAATGCAGGGTTTACACTTAGATATAATTTTGGAAACTAAGTTATAATAGCTCTGTGGTAATCAGCTTAACTTAAGTAGCTTATTTTTTTTGAATACTGTTATAGAATCTGTTACATTTGTTTCGCTAATTAAAAAATATATTATGAATTTACCATCGGAATTAAAATATACAAAAGATCACGAGTGGGTTACTATAGAAGACAATGTTGCTACAGTAGGTATAACAGATTTTGCGCAAGGAGAACTTGGTGATATTGTTTATGTTGAAGTAGAAACACTGGATGAAACTTTAGATAAAGATGAAGTTTTTGGAACTGTAGAGGCGGTTAAGACTGTATCCGATTTATTTTTACCTTTAAGTGGCGAGATAATAGCTTTTAATGAAAGTTTAGAAGAAGAGCCAGAAAAAGTTAATACGGATCCTTATGGAGAAGGTTGGATGATTAAAATAAAAATATCGGATGATTCTCAAATAGAAGAATTGCTAAGTGCAGACGCTTATAAAGAGTTAATAAGTGCTTAAAAAAAGTATATATAGAACTTTATTTATAAGCTGGTTGATGTTAGTAACATTTGCCAGCTTATTTTCTTTTTCGGAGGGTAGTACTCCTAAAATAAATATTCCACATTTTGATAAAGTGGTGCACTTTGGATTTTATTTTGGAGCTGTTGTTTTAGGTGTCTTTGCAGTAAGAGAGCATACGCGTGGAAATACAGCTCTAAATAAAGGAGTCTTTTGGATGATTTTTTTTGCAATTATTTTCGGCATAGTTATTGAGATTTTACAATTAACATATACTTCTGATAGACAGGGAGATGTGTTAGATGTTTTAGCAAATAGTTTTGGCGCAATTTGTGGGGGAATAGCAATAAAAAGCTATTTTTCTAAGAAATGGGCGTTAAAATGGAAATAGTATTTGCATTTCTATTAAAATATTAGTTAAATTAGCAATCACTAAATTATATAAATATGGAACTTAAAAAGAATCCAAAAGCGGATTTAACAAAAAATAGTAGTTTATATTTCGTTATAGGACTAGCTGTAGTTATGTTAGTTGTTTGGCGTGCATTAGAATGGAAAACATACGAAAAAACTAATGAGTATGATGTTTCAATGAATGTTGATGATGAGTTAGATGAAGAAGTTCCAATGACTGAACAAATAAAAACACCACCACCACCACCACCACCAGCTGCACCTGAAATTATAGAAGTAGTTGAAGATGAAGAGGAAGTGGAGGAAACTGTAATAGAATCAACAGAAACTAGTCAAGAAGAAGAAGTTATTGAGGTTGAAGATGTGGTAGTGGAAGAAATAGAAGAAGATATAGATGTCCCTTTTGCAGTTATTGAAAACGTACCAGTTTTTCCTGGTTGCGAAAATGAAAGTAACAAGAGAGCTTGTTTTAATAAAATGATGCAAAAGCACATTGGTAAAAACTTTCGTTATCCAGAAATTGCTCAAGAAATGGGTGTTCAAGGTCGTGTAAGTGTAATGTTTGTTATTCAGAAAGATGGTAGCATTGGTGGGGTTAGAATGCGTGGACCAGATAAAAACTTAGAGAAAGAAGCAGCTAGGATTATAAGTAAGCTTCCTAAAATGACGCCAGGTAAACAAAGAGGAAGAGCAGTAAGAGTACCATTTAGTATACCAATTACCTTTAAGTTACAATAGAATATTCCATATATAATATTTAAAATCCCGAGCCCTAGGCTCGGGATTTTTTTTGGTACGCTTCTTGTATTTTAACATAATTATAACAATCCCGGTAACGGGTCTAAAACGTAATATTATGAATAATAACACAGGTAATCCTGCAAATTCTCACGGCAATGAGAATTGCAGCAAGCGCAACAGAGTAAGCCATAAAAATGGCAAACACAGTGTAAATTTACAAAAAAGAGGTTCTACAAGATTTCAATTTGGTTTAATAATAGCTATGATCATAGTTTATTTTGCTTTAGAAGCATCTTTTGAGTCTTTTCAAGGAAATAAGATTGTGTATAATGAATTAGAACCTGAAGTTTTGGAGTACTATCCAGACTTGAACGATATGAAGGTGGAAGTCCCAGAAGAAAAGAAAATCATAAAGCCAAAGGTTAAAAGTACTTCTTTTGAAATAATAGAAAATGATAAGGAGGTAAAGCCAGAGTTAGAATTTATAGATAAACCAAAGGATGATACTAGTGAAAATTTAAACCCTAATACTATTGAGTTTAAAGATCCTGATCCTATAATTGAAGAAGTAATTTTTATAGCAGTAGAAGATAAGCCTATTTTTCCTGGTTGTGAAAATGTTGGTAAGGAAGAGCGTTTGGCATGTTTTACAGAAAAAATGCAAAATCATATACAACGTAATTTTAAGTATCCACAAGGAGCGCAGGAATTAGGAATTAAAGGAAGGGTGCATGTTGGTTTTAAGATTGGAAAAGATGGATATATATCAGATATACAACTTAGAGGTCCTCATAAATTATTAGAAAAAGAAGCTGCTAGAATTATTAGTAAACTTCCAAAAATGACACCAGGGAAGCAAAGAGGAGAACCGGTTAAGGTTCCTTTTAGTATTCCAATAAATTTTAAGCTTAATCAATAACAATACTAAAATGCAGCAGCAATTACTATTGCTACTGCATTTTGTTTTTAAAAATCTTGTGTTTATAATATTTAATTATAAGATTATTCTTTAAAATATTCGTTTTCACTAGATTAACTTTGTAGTAATGTTTCTTATGTAAATATAAATACATGTAAATCGTTGCAAAAAATTAGACTTGGGGTTATATTTGCAGCCCTCAATTAGATGGTTTAAAATGAAAACAGCGGTTAGCACAGTAGAAACAAAGACCTGGTCTTTAATTTATGCTGATTTTAAGGAGATTACAAAAGCAAGACTTGCTGTAAGTGTTGTGTTTTCTTCTATAGCTGGTTATTTTTTAGGAGCTTTAGAAATTAACTTCATTTCTATTCTTCTTTTATCATTTGGTGGTTATTGCATGGTAGGAGCTTCTAACGCTTTTAATCAAATAATAGAAAAAGATTTAGATGTTTTAATGGATAGGACTAAAAACAGACCTATTCCTGCAGGGAGAATGACTGTGAATAAGGCTTTAATATTGGCAGTAGTATTAACAGTCATTGGTATTATTTCTTTATACATTTTAAACCCTAAGACGGCTATGTTTGGGGCAATATCTATTTTTCTTTATACCAGTGTTTATACACCTTTAAAAACAATAACCCCTTTATCTGTATTTGTTGGTGCTTTTCCAGGAGCCATTCCTTTTATGTTAGGATGGGTTGCTGCTACAAATGATTTTGGTATTGAGCCAGGTACCTTATTTATGATCCAATTTTTTTGGCAATTCCCTCATTTTTGGGCTTTGGCATGGATGTTAGATGAGGATTATAAAAAAGGAGGTTTTAAAATGCTCCCTACAGGGAAAAAAGATAAGGGAACAGCACTGCAAATTATAATGTATACTATTTGGATGTTGGTAATATCTGTAATTCCTGTGTTTGGTTTTACTGGGAGACTGCATTTATCTATACCAGCTGCAATTGTTGTTTTTGCTATGGGATTAGTAATGCTTGTTTTTGCATTTAAGTTATATGAAAAAAGAGATAATAAATCTGCTAGAAAATTAATGTTAGCAAGTGTAAGCTATATTACGTTAATGCAAATAGTTTATGTTATAGATAAATTTTTACAATAAAAATGGATTTAACACAAGGAACAGCAAAAGAAAAAAATGCAAGAGCAAAAATAATGATGCTCTGGTTTGGTATCATAAGTTTACTTATGGGCTTTGCGGGATGGACTAGTGCATACATAATTAGTAGTAGAAGAGAAGACTGGGTTACAGAAATTAATTTGCCGTCTTCCTTTTATATTAGCACGGCCGTTTTAATACTTAGTAGTATAACCTACATTTTAGCTAGGAGAGCCATTAAAAAAAGTAATGCTAAGAACGGAACTATGTTGTTATTTACAACATTAGGTTTAGGGATTGTTTTTATTGTATTGCAATTCAATGGTTTTTCTGAAATGGTAGCACAAGGGTATTATTTTACAGGGCCAACTAGTAGCGTAAAAATGTCGTATGTTTTTTTAATAGCAATGGTGCATATTGTGCATGTTGTTGCGGGTTTAATATCTCTGTTAGTTGTTATATATAACCAAGTAAAAGGTAAATACGATTCTGATAATATGTTGGGTGTAATTTTAGGTGCTAATTTCTGGCATTTTTTAGACCTCTTATGGGTGTATTTAGTACTGTTTATGACAATTGTTAAATAATATTTTTAAATAAAGTGAGTTTTGATAGGGATTCGGCTTTTCTAAAGAAGAAAAAAAAAGTATTTTTGTCCAAAATTCTAATAAAATAGTAATCTTTTTATGAATTCTACAGTAACAAGTACAAAAGAGAACGCATGGGCTGGTGGAGATAACCAACCTCTAGGAGCAAGTTATGGTAAAATGATGATGTGGTTTTTCCTTGTATCGGATGCCTTAACATTTTCTGGTTTTCTTGCAGCATATGGTTTTTCTAGATTTAAGTTTATAGAAACTTGGCCAATTGCAGATGAGGTTTTTACACACGTTCCATTTACACATGGTAGTTATCCTATGATATATGTGGCGTTAATGACCTTTATTTTAATTATGTCTTCTGTAACTATGGTACTTGCTGTAGATGCAGGTCATAAAATGCAAAAGAATAAAGTAATATGGTATATGTTCCTTACTGTTATTGGAGGCGCTATTTTTGTTGGTTCTCAAGCATGGGAGTGGAATACTTTTATAAAAGGAGATAAAGGGGCTTTAGAAACAAAAGGTGGTAGAATATTACAATTTGTTAAAGCAGATTCTGGAGAAAGAGCTGCATTAAAAGATTTTGCAATAACTATTCCAGGAGAAAGAGTAGAGCACGAGAATAAAAACGGAGTTTGGTTTTATGATGAAGGTTATGTGCCAAGCTATTCTGTTAAAGAAGTAGTAAAAGGATTTAAAGCAGACTCTAATATTTTAGTTCGTACAGAAACTATTAATGAAGAAGGGCATAAAACATTACTTTCTAGGGAAGAGTCTTTAAAGAAATTAGAAAGTGCAACTCAAGTTGTAGAGGGAGCTAATCTTATTCATAACGAATACGGTAGTAGACTTTTTGGAGATTTCTTTTTCTTTATAACAGGTTTCCACGGTTTTCACGTATTATCAGGAGTAATAATAAACCTTATTATTTTCTTTAATGTTGTAATAGGCACTTACGAGCGTAGAGGACACTATGAAATGGTAGAGAAAGTTGGTTTATACTGGCACTTTGTAGATTTAGTTTGGGTATTTGTATTTACATTCTTTTACCTAGTTTAATAAAAAAATAGATACACATTTCATTTTATTGAAATTTTAAAGCATAAATAATGGCACACGAACACAAATTAGAAATATTTAGAGGTCTTTTAAAGTTTAAGAGTAACACGCAAAAAATTTGGGGAGTACTTATCTTTTTATCTCTTGTTACTGCAGTAGAAGTTGTTTTAGGTATTATAAAGCCAGAATCTCTTACGGGAACTTCTGTATTAGGGATGAAATTATTAAACTGGATATTCATCATCTTGACTTTAGTAAAAGCATATTACATAGCATGGGACTTTATGCACTTAAGAGATGAAAAATCTGCTTTTAGAAGAGCTTTGGTCTGGACACCTATATTCTTAGTCATTTATTTAACATTTATTCTTTTAACAGAGGCCGATTATATTTATGAAGTTTATAAAGACGGTTTTGTTACTTGGAATTTTTAATATATAAATAGATTTAACAAATAAAAAAGACGGTGATTAAACCGTCTTTTTTATTTTTGCACAGTTATTTTATTAATGCATATATGAAAAAAGTTTTTGTCTTAGTTGTTCTTTTTATACTTCCAGTTGTAGCATATCTCTTTTTTGCATCTGGAGTAAATAACTTTGGTAAATTACCTATTCTTACAGAGAATATTAAAGACGTATCTTCCTTAAATACAGAAGTGACTTTTGCTAATAAAATATCTATTTTAGGATTTTTAGGTAGTAATGTAGAAGTTAAAAAAGGAGCTGCCTTTAATTTAAATCAGAAAATATATAAGCAATTTTTTGAGTTTAAAGATTTTCAATTTGTAATGATGGTTCCTGTAGGAGCAGAAGATAAAGTTGAAGAGCTTAAGAAAGAACTAGGAGGTTTAGTAAATATAGATAAGTGGAACTTTGTTTTTGCAGATACTTCTAAAATTCAAAATGTATTTAATAGTTTGCAAACCAATATTAAGTTAGACTCTAACTATTCTACACCTTATGTTTTTATAGTAGATAAAGACATAAGTTTAAGAGGTAGAACATCAGATGAAGATGAGGGTACTAAATATGGTTTTAACGCTAATTCTGTAGCGGAGCTAAATAATAAGATGGAAGATGATGTAAAGATTATTCTTGCAGAATACCGTATGGCTCTTAAAAAGAATGCTGCAAATAGATAGTACATATGAAAAAGAATTATACATACGTCTGGGTTTCTTTAATAGTTCTTGTCTTTGGAATTATTTTTATTCCAAGAATTATAGATAGAGTCAAAACAGGTACTATTGTAGATAATGATAGAATGAGCCGTTTAGCATTTATAGATATTAACGGGGAGCATAGAAGCATGCCAGAATTTTCTTTTATTAACCAGGATAGTTTAATTATTACTAATAAAGACTATATAGGAAAAGTATATATAGTAGAGTTTTTTTTTACCACGTGCCCATCTATTTGCCGAGTTATGAATAAAAACTTGGTAGAACTTCAAGATGAGTTTAAAGAGTTTAAAGATTTTGGAGTTGCTTCCTTTACTATAAACCCTGAACATGACACTCCAATGGTTTTAAAGGCATATGCAGAGGAACATGGAATTACAAATTTAGACTGGAATTTGCTTACAGGAGATAGGAAAGATATTTATGAATTAGCTAATAAAGGTTTTTATATTTTTGCAAAGGAAAATGAGGAGGTTGCTGGTGGTTTTGAGCATTCAGGAATGTTTGCTTTAATAGATAAAAAAGGATTTATACGCTCTAGGCTAGATGCGGCTAATAACCCAATAATATATTACAGAGGAGCAATTACTCCAAAACAAGGAAAAAATGAGGAAGGAGAAACAGAACAAATTTCTATTTTAAAAGAGGATATTAAAAAATTACTAGCAGAATAAAATGTCTAATACAAATAAAGAAAAACAATTTAATAGGCTTATAACCATTGTATCTATTATAGTGCCAATTGTTGTTGCAATACTTTTTGGAGTTAAAATTCCTAATGTTAAACCATTGTCTTTTTTACCTCCAATTTATGCGGGAATAAATGGCCTTACCGCAATTCTTTTAGTAATTGCGGTTTGGGCAATAAAGAATGGTGATAAAAAATTGCATCAAAAATTAATGACTACCTGTATTGGTTTATCTCTTTTGTTTTTAGTAATGTATATTGGGTATCACATGACGTCAGATTCTACTTCTTACGGTGGAAAAGGTGTTGTAAAATATGTTTACTTCTTTATATTAATTTCTCATATTGTACTTTCTATAGTAATAATACCACTTGTATTACGTACGTATGCTAAAGCATATTTAAATAAGTATGAAGAGCACAGAAAGTTAGCTAAAATTACTTTTCCTATTTGGTTATATGTAGCAATCACGGGAGTGGTAGTTTACTTTATGATTTCACCATATTATACGCATGTATAAAAATGTTAGCATGAAAAAAATAAGTGTAATTCTTTTTCTATTGTTTATTATTGTTCCAGACTTTTTGCAAGCCCAATGTGCTATGTGTAGAGCCGTATTGGAGAGTGGAGAGAATACTACTACTGCAGAAGGTGTAAATAATGGCATTGTTTATCTTATGGCTATACCATATATATTGGTAGGTGGCGTGTTTTATTTTATCTACAAAAGAATGAAATAGCGTTTTGTTTTTTTTTAACACTTCTTTACTGTAACAATTTTACCTTTTTGGAGTCTTATGGGTGCAGTACGTTTGTACTGTAAACATCAATCAATCAAAATCAACCTATGTTTGACATCGAAAGATGGCAAGAGATTTTTGATACCATTCAAAAAAATAAATTACGGACATTCTTAACCGGACTTTCTGTAGCTTCTGGAATATTTATTCTGGTTATTTTATTGGGATTTGGACAAGGTATGCAAAATGGAATTGCCGCAGAATTTGAACAAGACGCAGCTACTAGTGTTTGGGTGTGGCCTGGTGTAACTACAATAGAATATAAAGGTCTTAATCCAGGAAGAAGAATTACTCTTACCAATGAGAACTACGAATTTTCAACCCACCTATTAGAGGAAAGTATAGAATACCAATCTCCTAGAATTTTTGTTAGAAATGTTTCGGTAAATTACGGAAAAGAAGCTTTAGCTTATGGTATTCAAGGTGTTTCTAGTCAATTTCAACAAATAGAAAATGCTAAAATTACTGCAGGACGTTTTATAAATTATCATGATGAAATTAGTACAGGTAAAGTTGCCGTAATTGGAGAAAAAGTAAGAAAAGATGTTTTTGGAGATTTAGAAACTCCAATAGGAGAGTTTATAGAAATTTCAGGAATTCCTTTTAAAATTATTGGTCAGTTTAAAGAAAAGGAAGAAAGAGAGGAAGAAAGAATTTATATTCCAATAACTACAGCTCAGAAAGCTTTTAATGGAAGAGATAGGGTTAATAATTTAGCTTACACTTTAGCGCCGGCAAAAACTTTTGAAGAAACTGTTGCACAAGCAATGCAATTTAAAAAAGATTTAAAAGGATATTTACAAAGTGCTCATACTATATCTCCCAAAGATGATAACGCTATAGAAGTGTGGAGTGCTATGGAAGAAGCAAAAAGATTTTTTAACCTAACAAACAGTATAAAACTTTTCTTTTGGTTTGTTGGTATATGTACCATAATTGCAGGAGTAGTGGGAGTTAGTAATATTATGCTCATTGTTGTAAAAGAGCGTACCCGTGAAATAGGAATACGTAAAGCTTTGGGAGCAAAACCTTGGTCTATCGTTGGTATGATTTTGCATGAAGCTATTTTTGTCACCGCCCTCTCCGGATTCGCCGGATTAATATTTAGTATGGGGTTACTAGAAATTGTAGGGCCACATATAGAGGTTGATTATATTTTAAATCCATCTGTAAATTTTAATGTAGCTATAACAACAGTATTTGTATTAATTTTTGCGGGAGCAGTTGCTGGCTTTTTTCCCGCATGGAGAGCGGCAAGTATTCATACAATTGATGCCTTAAGAGACGAGTAAAATATGTTTAATAAAGATCGTTGGAAAGAAATTTTAGAAGTACTAACCAGTAATTGGTTTAGAACAGTTTTAACTGCCTTTGGAGTGTTTTGGGGTATTCTTATACTTATAATCCTATTGGCTGCTGGCAAGGGGTTAGAAAATGGGATAAAGTCCGATTTTGGGGATATTGCAACCAATACAATGTTTATGTGGACAAGAAATACTACTAAACCGTATAAAGGCTTACCAAAAGGAAGGCATTTTAATTTTAAGGTAGACGATGTGCAATCTATAAAAGATAACATTCCTAATCTTAGATTTGTTTCCCCAAGAAATAGGTTAAGCGGTTTTAGTGGAGGTAATAATGTTGTTAGAGGAATTAATGTAGGTGCATATAATGTTTATGGAGATTATCCAGAAATCATTAAACAGGAACCAATGGCTATAACTTCTGGTCGTTTTATTAACTACTCCGATATTAATGAGAAGAAAAAAATTGCCATTATTGGCGAGGGTGTAAAGACTGGTTTATATACGAAAGAAGAAAAAGTTTTAGGTACTTATATAAAAATACGAGGAATTAGTTTTTTAGTAGTTGGTACCTATAAGAAGATAAGTAACGATGGAGATGGAGAAGAAGCTCAAAAAGAAATTTATGTTCCGTTTACTGCTTTTTCGCAAGCTTTTAACAGAGGAGATAATGTTGGTTGGATGGCTATAACTGCAAATGATGGGAGCTCAATTTCTAACCTAAAAGAACGTATTGTGACATTAGTTAAAGAGAATAGAAAAGTGCACCCAGACGATAAAAGAGCGGTTGGTAATTTTGATTTATATGAACAATATAATAGAGTAGAAAGTCTTTTTGGAGCTATGCGTTTTATAGCATATTTCGTTGGGGTATTGGTTTTATTATCTGGGATTATTGGCGTTAGTAATATTATGCTCATTGTGGTAAAAGAACGAACCAAAGAAATTGGTATTAGAAGAGCTTTGGGAGAAGACCCATGGTCTATAAAATTACAAATCTTAATGGAATCTATTTTTTTAACCATAATATCTGGTATGGCAGGAATTACATTTGGGGCATTATTTATTTATGGGATAAATAAAATGTTAGATATAAACGGACCTGTAGATATGTTTATAAACCCAAGTGTAAGTATAGGAGTGGTAGTAGCTGCTTTAATGATACTAATTGTGTCAGGACTTTTAGCTGGTTTTATTCCAGCACAAAGTGCTATAAAAACAAAACCTATATATGCTTTAAGAGCAGAATAAAATAGCAATCAAAATAAATATTAAAATTTTAAAAATGAAAAAATCAGTAACAATCGTCATTTTACTATGCATTTTAATAACCTTTGGGGCTTCTATGTATTATTTGTATCAAAAAAATGCAGAGGATCCAACAGTATATCAAACAGAAATTCCTTCTAAAAAAACAATCATAAAAAAGACAATGGCTACAGGTAGTATTTTGCCTTTAGAAGAGGTTTTAATTAAACCAAATATCTCTGGAGTAATTGAAGAAGTTTATGTAGAAGGAGGAGATTATGTTAAATCTGGCGATTTGTTATGTAAAATAAAAGTAGTGCCAAATTTAAATGCACTTAATGACGCTAGAAATACTATTGATGAAGCAAAAATAGGTTTGGATGATCAACAAAGAAATCATTTAAGACAAAAGAGTTTGTATGATAAAGGGGTAATATCTAAAGTAGATTTAGAAAGAGCTCAGGTGTCTTATGACCAAGCAAAGCAAGCATATAGTGCAGCTAATAAAAGGTACGATATTGTAAAGACAGGAACAACAAGAGGTTTTGGTAATGCTGCAAATACATTAATTAGAGCAACTGTTAGCGGAATGGTGTTAGATGTTCCTGTAGAGGTTGGAAATCAAGTAATAGAAAGTAATAACTTTAATGAAGGAACTACAATTGCTTCTATTGCAGATGTAGAAAAAATGATTTTTGAAGGGAAAGTAGATGAGTCTGAAGTAGGGAAAATAAAAGAAAATTTACCTTTAGAAATTACAATTGGAGCTATTGAAAATAAAACTTTTGATGCTGTTTTAGATTATATAGCACCTAAAGGAGTAGAGGAAAATGGAGCAATACAGTTTGAAATTAAAGGGACGTTAAGTAAAAAGGACACTACATTTATAAGAGCGGGGTTAAGTGCTAACGCATCTATAATATTAGCTAAAGCAGATAGTGTTTTGTCTTTAAAAGAAGGTCTAGTACAGTACGATAATAAAACAAAAAAACCTTTTGTAGAGATTGCAATTGGAGAACAAGAATTTGAACGTAAAGAAGTAGAGTTAGGGGTAAGTGACGGTATTTATGTGGAAGTGAAAGAGGGTGTTAATGAAGGAGATAAAGTAAAAGTTTGGAATGAAATAGAGTCCGATGAAAAGTCTAAGTAATATTTAACAAATAATTTTGAAAGAAAAACGTAACAATTCAGGAACTTAGATGTCTAACTGTTATGTGTTTAAAAAATAGCCATCAAAAAATAAGATAACTATTATGATAGAAATAAAAGATCTTCACAAATCTTATAAAATGGGTAGCAATTCATTGCACGTGTTAAAAGGAATTAATTTTTCGGTAAAAGAAGGAGAATTAGTAGCTATTATGGGGTCTTCTGGTTCTGGAAAATCTACACTTTTAAATATTTTAGGAATGTTAGATGAGTTAGATGAAGGTTCTTATACGTTAGATGGTGTTCCAATTAAAAATTTAAATGAAACCAAAGCAGCTCAGTATAGAAATAAATTTTTGGGCTTTGTTTTTCAATCCTTCAATTTAATAAATTACAAAAGTGCTATGGAAAATGTAGCGCTACCATTATACTATCAAAAAGTAGGTCGTAAAGAACGCCAAGAAAAAGCGCTAAAATATTTAGAGCAAGTAGGTCTTAAGGAATGGGCAACACATTTACCTAACGAGTTGTCTGGGGGACAAAAACAAAGAGTTGCAATTGCAAGAGCAATGGCAGCAGAACCTAAAGTACTTTTGGCAGATGAGCCAACAGGGGCATTAGATAGTAAAACCTCTTATGAGGTAATGGATCTTATTCAGAAAATTAATGACCAAGGGAATACTATTCTTTTAGTAACGCATGAGCCAGATATTGCAGATATGTGTAAACGTATAGTACATTTGAAAGACGGAGTTATTATTGAAGATAAAAAAGTAGAGCAAGTAAGAGCATCTCAATATGTTTAGTAGAGACAACTGGAAAGAAATTTTTGAAACTATTCAAAAAAATAAACTTAGAACATTTTTATCTGGGTTTACGGTTGCTTTAGGTATTTTAATTTTTGTAGTTCTTTTTGGTTTTGGTAATGGTCTTAAAAACACTTTTTCTAAGTTTTTTGAGGATGACGCGCAAAACATTATTACCCTTTTTCCTGGACAAACATCAAAACCATATAAAGGTTATAAATCTGGAAGACGAATAGAATTTGATAATTCGGATTTAGAAGATATTAAAACCAATTTTCCAATTTTTCTAGAATATATTACACCAAGAATATCAAGAAATGGTCTAGTAAAATATAAAAATGAATCTAATAATTATTCTACAAGAGCAGTAGCACCATCACATCAAATAGCAGAGAAGACTATTATTATGAAAGGCAGGTATCTTAATGTAAAAGATATTAAGGAAAAGAGTAAAACTGCCGTTATTGGTCGTCTGGTAGAAAAAGACCTATTTGGTGCAAAAAATGCAATGGGAAAATATATAGACATTGCAGGGAGCGCATTTAAAGTTATTGGAGTATACCAAGACGAAGGTGGCGATGATGAAGAAAGACGTATTTATATACCATATACTACAAGGCAGTTAATAGAAAAAAATACAGATAAGGTAGACCAAATTATTGTAGCCTTTAGGCCAGAACTAGGGTATGCAGGAGCATTGGCATTAGATAAAGGAATAACAGAATTTATAAAGAATAAAAAGTTTATTAACCCTAATGATCAGAACGGCCTTTATGTAAGAAACGTTGCAGAGGGTTTAAAAAACACACAACAAATGGCTTTTGTTTTACAAATGATTGTTGGTTTTGTAGCAATAGGTACTATCATAGCAGGTATTATAGGTATTAGTAATATTATGGTTTTTGTAGTAAAAGAGCGTACTAAAGAATTAGGTATTAGAAAAGCTTTAGGAGCCACACCAAAAGCAGTAATAGGAACTATTTTATTAGAATCTGTTTTTATTACTACAGTTTTTGGTTTCATAGGAATGATTATAGGAATAGCCATTCTAAATTCTATGGGAGATAAATTAAAAGACCGTTTTATAACAGACCCCTATATTGATATGCCAATTGCAATTGGAGCAACAATTTTGTTAATTATTTTTGGTGCAATTGCAGGGTATATACCAGCAAAAAGAGCAGCAAGAATTAAACCTATTGTAGCATTAAGAGACGAATAATATGAAGTTTTTATTTGACAGCAATACATGGCAAGAGATTTTTGGTTCTATAAGTAAGAATAAAACCAGGACAATAATTACAGTAATAGGTGTTCTTTGGGGTATTTTTATATATGTAGCACTTTCTGGTGCAGCTAAAGGTTTAGATAATGGTTTTGATAAAGCTTTTAAAACCGTAGCTATGAATAGTATGTTTGTTTGGGCACAAAATACAAGCATGCCGTATGATGGTTTTAAAACAGGTAGATCTATGCAGCTTAAATTGGGAGATGTAGAAACTTTAGAAAATAGAATTCCTGAAATACAATACATAGCACCAAGAATTACGCAAGGACAATTTGGTTCTAGACCAGTATATACAGTTAGAGGCCAAAAATCTGGTTCTTATACATTAAATGGGGATTATCCTATATACACAAAAATATCTACAAAAAAAATATTTGATGGAGGTAGGTTCATAAACCAAGAAGATATGGACCAAGCCAGAAAGGTTATTGTTATAGGGGAACGTATACAACAAGAACTCTATAAAAAAGGAGAAGACCCTGTGGGTTCTTATGTTCGTGTAGGGAATGTATATTTTCAAGTAATAGGAGTGCATAAATTAGCACAAGGGGTAAGTTTCGACTCGGATAGTGCTATGTTTATTCCATTTTCTACGTATCGTAAATTGTATAATTCTGGGGATAATGTAGGCTATTTATGTATAGCTGCTTATGATGATGCAGATGTTGTACAGGTAGAAAAAGATATAAAAGCAATATTAAAAAGTACACATAGAGTAAACCCTAAAGATGAAAGAGCGTTTGGTTCTTTTAATTTAGGCGAACGCTTTGGTGAAATTATGGGTTTTGCAGACGGATTAACGTTTATGTCCTTAGTAGTAGGTATAGCTACCATATTGGCAGGAGTAATAGGTATTGGGAATATACTTTTAATTTCGGTAAAAGAACGTACCAAAGAATTAGGAGTGCGCAGAGCATTAGGGGCAACCCCCTCAGAAGTAAGAAATCAAATTATATTAGAGTCTGTTTTTTTAACCCTTATAGCAGGAGTAGTGGGTATTATATTAGGTGCGGGCTTACTTAGTGGATTAAATGCCTTTACTAAAGATGCAGACTTTCCATATGCCAACCCAACAGTACCCATACCTTATGTTTTAGGAGCTTTGACAATCATGGTAATTTTAGGAACATTAATAGGTTTAATTCCAGCGCAAAGAGCAGTAAGTATTAAACCAATAGATGCATTAAGAGAAGAATAATAAAACCAAACATAAAATAAACAAAAATTAAAATGAACAAAACTGTAAAGTATATTCTAATAAGTCTTTTGGTATTAGGTGCGTTATGGGCTGCTGTATTTTTTATAAAATCTAATAGCAAATCTGCAATTACGTATGAAACTAGTAAACCATTTATTTCTAGTATAGAGAAAAAAACGGTAGCAACGGGGAAAGTTGTGCCAGAAGAAGAAGTAGAGATAAAACCTCAAATTTCTGGTATTATTCAAAAAATATATTTAGAAGAAGGGGCAAAAGTTAAGGCTGGAGATTTAATTGCACTTATTAAAGTGGTTCCTAATGAACAATCTTTAAACCAGTCCAGAGGTAGGGTTCGTAATGCAGAGTTGGCATTAAATAATGTTAAGATAGAATTTGATAGGAATAAAAACCTTTTTGATAAAGGTGTAATTTCTAGTCAAGACTTTAACGCAATTCAATTACAATACAACCAAGCGCAACAGGAACTAAAAAATTCTAGAGCAGATTATCAAATTATTAGAGTGGGTTCTTCTGGAGGTTCTTCTAGTGCAAATACAAATATTAGAGCCACAGTGGCTGGTACAATTTTAGAAATTCCTGTAGAAGAAGGGGATCAAGTTATTCAAAGTAATAATTTTAATGATGGTACTACTATTGCTTCCATTGCAGATTTAAATAAAATGATTTTTGAAGGAAAAGTAGATGAAGGTGAAGTAGGAAAATTAAAAGTAGGTACGCCTTTAAAAATTAGTTTAGGAGCGGTTGAAGATGTAGAGTTAGATGCAAAATTAAAATTTATAGCACCTAAAGGTGTAGAAGAAACAGGAGCTGTTCAATTTAGAATAGAAGGAGATGTAGAAATTAAAGATGACCTTTTTATCCGTGCAGGGTATAGTGCAAATGCATCTATTGTATTAGAAAAAAAAGAAGATGTTCTTGTAATTCCAGAAGCGTTACTACAGTTTGATAAAAAAACAGATGAACCTTATGTAGAAGTTGCTAATGGTAATGTAGAAGACCAAAAGTTTGAAAGAAAAAATATTGAAATTGGAATATCAGATGGAGTTAATGTAGAAATTATTTCAGGTATTACTGAAGAAGATGAGGTAAAACAATGGAATAAAACAGAGCCTATTAAAATTGGTGATGAAGATAAAAAAGGGGAAGATTCCGAAGAAAATGAAGAGTAAAAACATCAATCAATAATCAAAAACAATCAAAAATGAAATTTAAAATAACAACACTATTTTTAGTTTTAGTGCTGGGTATTGCTTCTGCGCAGGAAAAGAAATGGACTTTAGAAGAGTGTGTTACTTATGCAGTAGAAAACAACCTTACTATTGAACAGTTTGCCTTAGATTTAGAGAATACTAAAATTGAAGAGTCTGATGCTTTTGGTAATTTTTTGCCAAATTTAAATTCTTCTATAAGTGCAAGTAATAATACAGGTTTTTCTATTGTTCCAGGAACAAACGCGCCAACAAATCAGTCTACTTTTTCGGGTAGTGGGAGTTTAAGTTCTAGTGTTACTTTGTTTAATGGTATGCGTAATATTCATGCTTTAAATAGAGCAAAGTTGAGTGCTATTGCTAGTCAATATAGATTAGAAGATTTAAAAGACGATATTCGTTTAAACGTTGCTAATGCATATTTACAGGTGTTGTCTAATAAAGAAGCTTTAAAAGTGGCAAGAGCACAGTATGCAATTACGGAACAAGATTTAAAAAGAACCAAGGAATTAGTAGAATCGGGTGTTGTTCCCAAAGGAGATTTACTAGAGATTGAAGCTACAGCTGCTACACAAGAACAGCAAATTGTAAACGGTGAAAGTTTGGTGTTAATTTCAAGAATAAGTCTTTCGCAACTTTTACAAATTACAGATTATCAGAATTTTGATGTTTCGGATGAAACCTATGAAATTCCACCTTCAGATGTTTTAAATAATTCGGTAAAAGATATTTATAATAAAGCGTTAACCTATAGAAATGATATTAAGTTATCAGAGTCTAATGTTTCACTTGCAGAGAAAGATGTTAAAATAGCTAAAGGGGCTTTATATCCTACTTTATCTGCTTCTTTTAGATATAGCACGGGGTATTCTAATCGTAATGAAATTTTAGCACCTGTTGATCTAGCTAACCCTGAAACCGTTTCTTTTTACACTCCTAATTTTACTGATCAGCTTTGGATTTTTGATGGGGTATCTTATGGAGCGCAATTAAGTGTGCCAGTTTTTAATGGTTTTAGCGTTAAAAACAACATAAAAAGAGCAGCTATTTCTTTGGAGAAAAGCAAATTGCAGTTAGAGCAGGACAAGCTAGATTTAGAATCTAATATTCAACAAGCCTACGTAGATGTAAAAACTTTTCAGAAAGCCTATGAGGCTGCGGAGAAAACTTTAGAAGCAAGACGCCTAGCTTACAATTATTCTAAAGAGCGTTTTGATGTTGGTTTAATGAATGCTTTCGATTTTAGTCAGGCACAATCTAGAGTAGATAATGCAGAAGCAGATGTAGTACGTGCCAAATGCGATTATATTTTTAGATTAAAAATACTGGAATTCTATTTTGGTATTCCTATTAGCTTAAACTAGATTATATTTGTAGCCATTATGGCGATAATTTTAAATTTAGAAACCGCAACAACTAACTGTTCTGTTAGTATAGCAAAAGATGGAGAGCTTATTGTTTTAAAAGAGCATAACTCTTCTAATTATTCACATGCAGAACAATTACACGTATTTATAGAGGAAGCTTTGCAAGAAGCTTCCCTGTCTATTAAAGATATAGATGCCATTGCGGTAAGTAAAGGCCCAGGTTCTTATACAGGTTTGCGTATAGGGGTGTCTGCAGCAAAGGGACTATGTTTTTCTTTAGATGTTCCTTTAATCTCTATAGCCACACTGGAAAGTATGTCGTATCAAGTAGTTATGGAAGAAAATGCAGTAATTATTCCGGTTTTAGATGCAAGAAGAATGGAAGTGTATTCTTCTGTTTTTAACGCTTCTTATTCAGAAATAAGAGAAACTCGTGCAGAAATTATTGACGAAAGTTCTTTTAGAGATTATACAGAAAAAGGGAAAGTCATTATTGCTGGAAGTGGAGCCGAAAAGTGTAAAGAGATTTTAACACATCCTAATTTTGAATTTTATACTACAGTTATCCCTTCAGCAAAAGAAATGGCATCATTATCTTATCAGAAATTCAAAGACAAGAATTTTCAAGATGTAGCTTACTTTGAGCCTTATTACTTAAAAGATTTTGTTTTGTTACAAAAAAAGAAAAAGGAATAAAAAAAGCGCCTAGTTAGGCGCTTTAAGAATAGTATTTGTAATTTATTTTACTTCAAAAGTAATTTTTAGGTTTACTCTAAAATCCGTAACCTCGCCGTCTTCTACACTTGCACTTTGGTCCTGTACATATACAGAACGAATGTTTTTTACACTTTTAGAAGCATGAGAAACTGCTTTTTTAGTTGCGTCTTCCCAACTTTTGCTAGAATTTGCTAATACTTCAATAACTTTTAAAATTGCCATAATTAATGATTTTTGTTTTCTCTAAAGTAAGAAAATAAAACAGAAATCCCTAAACCTAAAGCAAAGCAGTTAACCGTTTACAGCAACTACCTCGTTTATTTTATCGCCCATCATATTTTTAAGCATAGTTTCTATTCCATTTTTTAAAGTATAAGTAGAAGACGGGCAACCGCTGCAAGCACCTTGTAGTATTACATTTACGGTTTTAGTGTCTTCTTCATAAGATTGGAATAAAATATTACCACCATCACTAGCGACGGCTGGCTTTACATATTCTTCTAAAATATCTACAATTTGCTTAGAAGTGTCATCTAGGCTTACCGCTTTTTCTACTTCTATAGGAGCGGCAACTTTTGTTTGCTGTTCAATAGAATCTGAAACCACTTGTTTTCCTGCGGCAATAAACTCTCTAATAAGTTCTCTTAAAGGCATAGTAATGTCTTCCCATTCTGCAACATCATATTTAGAGACCGAAACATAATTTTCATCAATAAAAACTTGTTTAACAAAAGGAAGTTGAAATAACTCTAGTGCTAAAGGAGAGTCTTTTGCTTCATCAATATTCTTAAACTCAAAAGCTGTGGCAACAATTTTTCTACTAGCTACAAATTTCATTGTAGTTGGGTTAGGCGTAACTTCTGCATATACCGTTACAGCAATAGGTTTGTCTGTGTTCTCTTCTATAACAACTAGCTCGCCAGAATTTAAGTATTCTACTAATTGTTTTGCAACTTCATCCTTAACATCATCCCAAGCAACAATATCATACCTTTCTAAGCCAATAAAATTGCCAGAAATATAAACAGTCTTAATAAAAGGAAGATAAAATAACTGTTGCGCTAAAGGTGAATTTTTTGCTTCATCAATATTTTTAAATTCGTAATTAGTATGACTTGTTAATAGGTGATTTGTTTCAAATTTTAATATGTTAGGATTGTTTGTGCTAACAACTGTAATAGTGTACTCCTTCATGAATCTAAATTTTATACAAAAATACAAAGTAATTCTTAGTTAAACCTTGGATAATATTGTTGTATTTGTCTCGTTATATTATATGTTTGCAAGGTGTAACAACCAATTAGCCCTATTTACTAGATGAAAAACCGCATTTTATTTCTATTTTCTTTCTTTGTGTTAAGTTTTAATTCTTATTCGCAGGAGGGTATTCCAGTATATTTTGATTATTTATCTGATAACTATTATTTAGTATTTCCTTCCATGGCAGGTATTGGAGAAGGAGGTAAAGTTCGTGGTACTATTAGAAAACAGTGGTTTAATGTAGATGAAGCACCAAGTTTACAGACATTAAATGCGCATTTTAGAGTTGCAGATAGTGATAGTGGAATAGGTGCTATATTTTATAATGATGCGAATGGATATCATTCGCAAACAGGATTTAAAGCTACATACGCACATCACTTACGAATGGGTGGTGGAGATGTAAGGTCTTTAAACCAACTATCTTTTGGTTTAAGCGCAGGATATTTACAAAGTAATTTAGATGAATCTGAATTTAGAAGTGTGATTCCAGATCCTATTGTCAATGGAACTAATAATAGTGTTGGTTATTTTAATGTAGATTTTGGAATGTCTTATAATTATAGAGATTTTTATGCACATGCGGCAGTATTAAATGCTTTAGGTAGTGGTAGAGATTTGTATACTGCTATAGAAATTGATAATTTAAAAAGATATTTAATTTCTGCTGGTCATATTTTTGGAAGAAACGAATGGCAAGTAGAGCCTTCCGTATTATTTCAATTAACAGATTTTACAAAAGAAAAAACATTAGATATAAACGGAAAAGTTTATAGAGATGTAGATTTTGGGAGATTATGGGCGGGGATATCTTATCGTAGAAGTTTTGATGGTGCTCAGTTTCAGTCTAACGGAACTTTTGGAGAACAAAGGTTGCAATTAATAACACCAATTATAGGAGCTAATATTAACAATTTCTTAGTTTCTTATAACTACTCTTACCAAATGGGAGATATTCGTTTTGATAACGGAGGTTTTCATCAAATAACAGTGGGCTACGATTTTGGACAATCAGAACGTAAGTATGATTGTTATTGTCCAGCAGCACAGTAAAAGGAAAATGTGTTTACCTTAGGAAGGATAAACACATTATAAAACAAAACCTAACAATTAAATTTTATTCTTCCCATTTATAGTTTTTAGAAGCAGCTTGCTTTTGAATAGCCCTTAACATCGCATTTTCTAATTCTCCCTTTGCATTTTCTTTTTGGTTTTTAGCAATGTAAGAGTTTCTCTTTTTATTCAAATCTTGTATTTCTTTTTGGATTTTAACTCGCTCTGCCTTTTTCTCTTTAATATAACTTTTAATTTCTGAGTTAGATTTTTCTTTTAACTCTGTAGGTAAGTCTTCCTTTTTAATTTTAGAAACTTCAAAAGAAGCATCATCTGCAGCATCTACTAAATCCCAGTTTTTATTTTTATATAATCTAGAACTTTTACTAACGGCACGTTTTACAGCAATAGCTTCTTCCATTTCCATAGCATTACTATCTTGCGTACTTTGCATTTTATGTTTAGAAGCCCCAAGTGAACCGTAGGAAATATAGGTTTTGTTTAACTTAGAGTTTAGCTTTATAATTACCTCATCATAAGGGGTGTCTATATGTACAACTTTTTTATTGTGGTCAATTGCAATATATTCACCACCAGTTAGCGTAGCTCCTTTTTTCCATTTACTATTTATGCCTTGTTCGTAATTACCACAAAAGATAGTATTTACAATAACATCTTTTTCTTTAGCATTAGTAACCGCATCCTCATAATTTAATTTTCCTTGTGTAAAAGGCTCGTTACCAGCAATAAAGATTAGTTTTAAATTGTCTTGGTTGTTTCCCCATTCTAATTGTTTTAAAGAAGTTTGTATTACTTCGCCACAATATTCTTCACCGCCATTAGTAGTAAGCGAAAATAATTTTTCAGAAATTTCATCTAAATCGCCACTAAAATTTAATACTTGCTGTATATATCCTTCTTTAGAAGATAAAGCATCATTCCCATATTGATACAATGCAATTTGTAGATTTGGTTTTGCTTCATTTTCGCATTTTGCATGGGTAAATTTATTTACAATATCCCATAATTGTGCTTTAGCTTGGTTTATTAAGCCATCCATGCTATTACTAGTATCTAGTAATAAAGCAATTTTAACAGTGTTATTAGTAGCAGGTTTTTCTGTAAGTGCCTGCGCATATATAGTTTTTGTTTTCTTTTTTGGTTCGCAACCAAAAGTTGTGGTGCAAATTAGCACTACGATTACAAGACTAATAATAGAGTTTACTTTTTTCATTTTATTGTTTTTTAGAATTATTTTTTATTAATTTTTAAGATGTTTTTAATTTATTAATAGTGATACTAACTAAATAGGCGAAAAGAGCTAAAAAGGATAATGCTGCCATTATTTTTATATAAGTTTCTAGTGTCCATTCTAAAACAGATAATATTTTAGTTGTTATGGAGGTATCTATCTTTTTGCCTTCAGATAAGGTAAATTGTACCGTACAGAATTCATTCTCATCATCAAAATTACCAAGGCTAACCCCTAAATCTTGAAGCTGTTGTTCTATCTCTAGAATTCTATTTTCTAACTGCATAAACTCATCAATCCTGCCACCTTTAGCTTTTAAATATACCAGAGCTGTTCTAATTTTTTCAAGAGACAGTTTTTTAGCATTTAGCTCTTTGTATTCATTGGTTTTATCGGTTTTTGTAATTTGTTTAGCCGAAACAATACCTATTTTTATAAGACTTTGGTACATGTCGTCAAAATTTTCGGGAGGTACACCAATAGAAAAATTTAAATTTCTATTACCAGCATTACCACTTTTGTTTTCATATTGTATTAAAGCCTTGTAGTTTTTTATCTGGCTTCTAATTAATTTTTCATCCGAAATAAAATCTGATGTTCCAGAACTAATTTTTGCTATTTTTTCATACTTCTGGTCTATTCTAGTTTGTGGAACAGCGCTAGTGTTAGAGAATACTTCATGTTTTTTAGAAGCATAATTTTTTCTAACATCCCAAATAGTTTCAGAAATAAGTTGATTGTTAAATTGTATTGGAGTTTCTTTTTCGTTGTAACTATATATAAAACGTATTATAAACAGTGTTATAAAACCTCCGATTAGGAGCATTACATATTTTTTAAAATTCTGTTTTTTTTTGTTGTCATTTTTTAGGTATTTGTGTTGGGTCAAATCTATGGGCAACTTATTTTTAAAAAAATGAGGAATGAGGGAGAGTGCCTTTTCAATGCGTAAAAGCATGTTTTAACTTTTTAAAGGCGTAAAAAAGGAGGTTTAAAGGCTGAAATGTCGTGAAAGTCCATTTTTTAATGCCATATAAATCTGCTAAGTTTACGTTATTATATAAAAAGCATGCAAAAAGCGCTATACATATTTATTGTTCTATTTAGTTTTTGTTTTGGGAGCTATGCTCAAGATTTTAATTCTAGAAAAGAAATAAAGGGTTCTGTAAAAGGAAAAGAAAATAGAACACCTATACGTAATGTTGAGGTATATACAAATAATGGACAATACACCAGTACAGATAGTTTTGGAGAATTTAAAATTAAAGTTGCAATAGGGGACGAAATTACATTTAGAAGTTCAGAAATAGAAACCGTATACTACACGGTTAAAAGTTTTGAAGATATAGATGTTTTGGTAGAAGGATATTCTTCACCATCTAAAAATACAAGAAGCACAAGTTCTTGGAGAGGAAGTAGCAGACATAAAATTTTATTAGATTCTGCAAAAAAATATAAAAAAGAAGATATAGCAAAGAGCATAGATTTTATTACCCAATCTATTGCAAGTTTAGGGAAGCGAGCCAATAAGTTAGAATTGGCAAAATCACTATCTCTTTTAGGAGAAGTGTACCAGCAACACAACCAAACAGATTTAGCAATTTCTAGTTATTTGGATGCTATTGAGGCTTACAAATCTTCTAAAACATCCCTTTTGTTAGGAAAAGCTTATGTGTTAAATGGAGAGTATAAAAAAGCTATTAGTACTCTAGAACCATTATTAAAAATTAAAAGCTTAGCACCATTTCAAAAAGTTGCTTTGTATGAGGCAATTGGAGATAGTTATAAAGGTTTAGAAAATGTAAATCAGGCTGTGTCTTTTTATGAAGAAGGGTTGGTTATAGCTAAGAAAAATCAAATAGCGCCAAAGTTGGCCGATTTAAATTCTAAAATTGCAGATGCTTATTTTAGTGATAATAGAAATGTAGAAGCAGAAGGGTTTTATACAAATTCTTTAGAATTATCTGAAAAGCAAGCCCCGCAAAGAGCAATTCAAGAAAAGGAAAAAGTAGCCGATTTTTATAATAAGAAGAATAGGTATGATGAGGAAATTCAACTTCGTAAAGAAACACTAGGAGAGTTAAATAGCTTTGGAAAAGTAAAAAAAAGTAAAGAATTAGGAGATATACCGGCAGACTCAATAACATCCCAAAGAGTAAACTATAAAATTGCCAATGCGTATGTAGCACAACGAAAATATGAAGAAGCTATACCGTATTTAGAAAAGAGTATTGTAGAGGCTGATGTAGAAGACGATTTGGTGGTGCAGAAAGATGCAACACGTAAATTATCGGAAGTATATAAGTATAAAGGAGATTTTAGTAAGGCTCTTGAAACCTATCAAGAATATGTAAAAGTGGTAGATACTCTCTATGTAAGAAAGGAACAAGAAATATCGCAAGCAGCCAGGTTTAATAGAGAATTGGCATCTAAACAAAGTAGAATTTCTGGTTTAGAACAAGAAAGAGAGTTATCGCAAAGTAAATACGATTTGGCTTCTACGGAGCAGCAGCTATATCTGGTAAATAATAAACGTCAAAAATGGGTTATTTACTCTTTAATTATGGGCTTAGTATTAACTGCATTGGCAGCTTTTTTCTTTTACAGGAGTAACCAGCAACAAAAAATAGCAAATAATTTATTAGCGCTACGTTCTTTGCGAACACAAATGAATCCACATTTTATATTTAATGCGCTTAATTCTGTAAATAATTATATTTCTAAGAATGATGAAAGAAGCGCTAATAGATATCTAAGCGATTTTTCTACCTTAATGCGAGCAGTTTTAGAAAATTCGGAGGAAGACTTTATTCCGTTAACAAAAGAATTAGAGTTGTTAGAACTTTATGTAAAGTTAGAGCATTCTCGTTTTTCAGATAAATTTGAATATACCATTACTATAGATGAAAAAATAAATGTGCCATCTTTTCAAATACCGCCAATGTTATTGCAACCTTATATAGAAAATGCCATATGGCATGGGTTACGTTATAAAGAAGAGAAAGGTTTTTTAAAAATAAATATAGAATATGTTTCTGATGAAGTTATACACATTGCTATTGCAGATAATGGAATTGGAAGAAAAAAATCTGCAGAGTTAAAAACCCAAAATCAGAAAAAGCAAAAATCTAAAGGAATGGGAAATATCAAAAAAAGAATAACCATTTTAAATGAGATGCATAAAGATAAAGTAGATGTATCTATCTCTAATTTGCAAGAAGATGGTACCGGAACAAAAGTGCAATTTATACTCAAAAAAGAATAATGGATTTAAAAGCAATTATAGTAGAAGATGAGGCAAATAGCAGAGAGATTCTTCGTAATTATTTACAAAAGTATTGCCCTAAAGTAACCTTAGTAGGCGAGGCCAGTTCTATACAAGAAGGCTTAAAATTAATAGAAGAAAATGCGTTAGATTTAGTTTTCTTAGATGTAGAAATGCCTTTTGGTAATGCTTTTGATTTGTTAGAGAAAGTTCCAGAACGAAGTTTTGAAACGGTTTTTGTTACTGCTTATAACCAATATGCAATGGATGCTCTTAATAACCATGCGGCATATTATTTAATGAAACCTATAAATATAGATGAGTTAATAATAGCGGTAGATTATGTATTGGAAATAAAACAGAAGGAAGCAAAGATATCGGATACTGTTTTAACCCCAAAAATAAACGGAGTAGAAGGTAAAATAACCTTGCCGCAACAAGATGGTTTTCAAGTTCTAAATGTTGCCGATATTTTATATTGCAAGGCAGATGATAATTATACCGAGATATATTTAGAGAACAAGAAAATTGTAGTTAGTAAAACCTTAAAATATTTTGAAGAAGCATTATGCAAATTTTCCTTTGTAAGAATTCACAAGTCTTTTTTAGTAAATGTAAATGAGATTGTAAAATATAGAAAAGGAAAAGGAGGTAGTGTAGTACTCTCTAATGGTAAGGAAATAATAGTTTCTGCTAGTAAAAAGAAAGAATTACTATCCTTTTTTTAAAAAGAATAAAATATGATAATAAAAACTGTTAAAGGAAAAACACCAGAATTTGGAGAAGATTGTTTTATAGCAGAGAATGCAACCATTCTTGGAGAAGTTACTATGGGAGACCAATGTAGTGTATGGTATAATGCAGTTTTGCGTGGCGATGTTCATTACATTAAAATGGGAAACAAAGTAAATGTACAAGACGGTGCTATAGTGCATTGTACCTATAAAAAATCGCCAACCACAATAGGTAATAATGTTTCTATAGGGCATAATGCTATAGTACATGGTTGTACTATAAAAGACAATGTTTTAATAGGAATGGGAAGTATTGTTATGGACGATTGTATAATAGAAAGTAATAGTATTATAGCTGCAGGAGCGGTAGTTACTAAAGGCACACATGTAAAAGAAGGTGCTGTTTATGCAGGAATGCCAGCAAAAAAAATTAAAGATATTAGTCCAGAGTTAAGTTCTGGCGAGGTAAATAGAATAGCAGATAATTATGTTAAGTATGCTAGCTGGTTTAAAGAAGAATAGGTAAGTTATTTTTAATATGTATTTTTGCCGCCTTAAACACGAATAAAATGAACGCATATATATTTCCAGGACAAGGAGCTCAGTTTGTAGGTATGGGGTTAGACCTATTTGAAAAATACCCAATAGCACAAGAATTGTTTAACCAAGCTAATGCAATTTTAGGTTTTTCAATCACGGACATTATGTTTGAAGGAACACCGGAAGAATTAAAACAAACCAAAGTAACACAGCCTGCTATTTTTCTTCATTCCGTTATTTTAAGTAAAGTAATGGGGGATGCCTTTAAACCAGATATGGTTGCTGGGCATTCTTTAGGAGAATTTTCTGCATTGGTAGCCAACGGGGTATTGAATTTTGAAGAGGCTTTAAAATTAGTTTCTCAAAGAGCTTTAGCAATGCAAAAAGCATGTGAAATAAAGCCAAGTACAATGGCTGCTGTTTTACGATTAGAAGATGCTGTGGTAGAAGAAATATGTGCATCTGTTAGTGGAATAGTTGTACCAGCAAATTATAACTGCCCAGGACAATTAGTAATTTCGGGTGAGGTAGAAGCAATTAATAAAGCTTGTGAAAAAATGAAAGAAGCAGGAGCTCGTAGAGCTTTGGTGTTACCTGTAGGTGGAGCTTTTCATTCTCCGTTAATGGAACCAGCAAGAGAAGAACTAGCCACGGCAATAGAAGAAACAACATTTAACACCCCGAACTGTCCAATTTATCAAAATGTAACAACAACAGCTGTTACAGACGCTACTGAAATTAAGAAAAACTTAATCTCACAACTTACAGCCCCTGTTAAGTGGACACAAAGTGTACAAAACATGATAGCAGATGGTGCTACTTTATTTACAGAAATTGGTCCTGGGAAAGTATTACAAGGTTTAGTTAAAAAAATAGAACCTTCTGCAGAAACAAGCTCTGCAATTATAGAATAACTACCCAATAGCCAATAATAATGTATTTTATCCAAAAAAATCTAATTTAAGCCATTTCCTGAGGTAATGGCTTAAATTTTTAGTAATATTGACACCCAAATTTTACCCTATAAGTATCTGTTTTGCTGTGGATTGAATTCGTGTTAATTCAAAAAACAGTTATGAAATTGAAAGAAAAATATAGTATTAAAAATAATTTATTTACAAAGAAAAAAATGCTTTTTTCTTTGTTTTTAATGTTGTTGTTTTCTGTTTTTATGGGGCAAGCACAGACGGTTAGTGTTACACGTGTAGGAGCCCACCCTACAGAGGTAACTCCAGAGCCTGCAATAAATGGTAGGTTTAGAGTCTCTAGAACACCATTTAACGTATTATCTCCTGCACTTAGTGTTACTATTAGTGTAGGGGGTACAGCTGACCCAACAGATGATTACACACCAATAGCAACAACAGTAACTATTCCAGCAGGATCTGGGAGTAGAGTAGTAAACATAGGGAGCATTGTAGATGATGTTATTGTAGAAGGAGACGAAACAATAATACTTAGTGTTGTAAATCAACCATCATATGATGTGTCTACAACTCAAGGTTCTGTAACATTATTTTTAAGAGATAATGATTTTGAACCAACTCTATCTGCTACAGATGCAACCGCAACAGAAGCAGCAGGAGCAGGTAGAACAGGAGAATTTACAGTAGATTTAGGGAGTGTAAACTATACAGGTTCCCCTATTACTGTAAATGTGTCTAGGTTAGGAACTTCCACAGCTTCTACAGCAGATTATTCTAGTGTGCCAACACCAACAAATGTTTCTATTGCTGATGGGGAACAAACAGGTACTATAACTATAACACCTGTAAATGATGATTTTGCTGAGGGAAACGAAACATTAACAGCAAGAATTATAGGAGGAACAGGCTATGAGTTAATAGCTCCTGCAGCTCTTAGAACGGCCTCTATAACAATAACAGACGATGATACAGTAGGAGTAAATGTTTCCGCGATAAGTGGCAATACAACAGAGGCAGTAGGTACTGCAACGTTTAGAGTAACTTTAAATAGTCAACCTACAGCAGCAGTAAATGTTGCTTTATCTAGTTCAGATACAACAGAAGGAACAGTACCTGCAACAGTAAATATCCCTGTTGCTAATTGGGACACAGGAGTTCTTGTTACTGTAACAGGAGTAGATGATGTGCTAGTAGATGGATCACAAAATTACAATATAATTACAGGTAATGTAACTTCTGCAGATGCAAATTATAATGCTTTAAATGGTGGGGCAGTTGCTAATGTTCCAGTTACTAACGAAGATGATGATATTTATACAGCAACCCTAACCGCTACAGATGCGACGGCTACAGAAGCCGTTGAAGTAGGGAGAGATGGTGTTTTTACAGTAGATTTAGGAAGAGTTAATACTACAGGGAGTGCAATAAATGTTAATTTTCAAATACTACCAAGTTCTACCACAACAGGAGTAGATTATGCAAGTATTGGTACGTCAGTTTCTATTGCTAATGGGAACCAAACAGGTTTAATAACTATTAACCCTACTAATGATGCTATTCTAGAAGGTTCTGAAACAGTAGCAATACAATTAGTTGCTGGTGCAAATTATGAATTAGGAACGCCAATATCCGTTATTACAGATACAGTTACCATACAAGATGATGATACTGCTACACTTACAATAGAAGATGTAACAGTAAATGAGGATGTCGTTGGGGGTAATTTGGTGTTTACAGTAACTTTAGATAATGCTGTAGACGGTGGCACAACTGTTAGTTACACATTTTTAAACGGTACAGCAACAGGTGGTGGTGTAGATTATACAGGTGTAGCTAATAGTGTAACTTTTGCGGGAACAGCAAGTGAGACAGAAACAATAGAGGTTCCAATTGTCGATGATACAGAATTAGAAGAATCGGAGACTTTTACTATTCGTTTAAGTGGTGCCACAAATGGAGTTCTTATAGGAGGAGGTACAGCAACGGGAACTATTGGTGATGACGATAATTGTGCGCCAACACCATTGTTAAGCCCAGATGCGCCAAGCGCAGAATTTTGTGGAGATATACAAGCAAATTTAAATGATTATACAGATTCAGCACCACCAGCAGGAATGGTTTTAACTTGGAGTCAGTCTTCTAATCCACTTAATGCGGGAGCGCGTTTAACAGCAGCAGAAAGTCAAGATGTAACGGTTCAAGGATCATTCTTTGGTTATTTTTATGATAGCGCTAACGATTGTGCGGGGGGCGTTTTAGAAATTGAATTAATATCTAATGATATACCTACAATAATTTCTACAGCAGGAGAAACAAAATGTGATTCAGATTCTGGATTAATAACAGCAACTCCTAGTGATGGAGCATCTATACGATGGTTTGATAGACCAACTGGAGGAACACAAATAGGTGCAGGAAGCTCTTTTGTAACACCTATAGTGGATGAAAGCACATTTTTTTATGCAGAAGCCATAGCAAATGGTTGTCCTTCACTAGAAAGAATAGCTGTTGAGGTAACTATATTGAAAACTCCTTTATCAGGTACGGCTAGTAATGCAGTAGCATGTAATTTAAATTCTACGCAACAACCGTTAAGTCTTATAGATTTAGATACTCGTTTATCAGGAGATGTAGATAAAGGGGAGTGGACTTTTGTGTCAGGCCCATCCACATTAGAGATTAATCAAGACAATGAAGTTAATTTCTTAGAAGAAGCAGTAGGGGAATATATATTTAGATATACAACTACTGGAGCGCAAACCCCATGTACAAATAGCTCTACAGATGTTACTATTACTGTGGTCTCAGACTGTACACCAGATCCTATAGATTTAGAAGTTTTAAAAACACTAAATAACCCTAATGCTATAATAGGAGAGAATGTAATATTTACCATTACAGTGAATAATATATCTACTAACGAAGCAAAAAATATAACAATAGGAGATGTTCTAGAATCAGGATTTTTATATGTTTCTAGTGAAGCATCTATGGGAATGTATAATGAAGTAAGTGGTAATTGGATTTTTGAAGATTTAGAAGCAGGAGAAAGTGCAAGCTTAATTATTGAAGCAACAGTACTAGAAGGAGGGGTTTATAGTAATACGGCAGAGTTATTAGAATCATTTCCATTAGATAATAACTTAGCAAATGATACAGCAACAGTTTCTTTAGAATTAGAAATTCCTGAAGGAACCGATTTAGAAATTACTAAAACAGCACTAAGTAGTAGACCGCTAGTAGGTGATGAGGTAGTATTTACTGTAACTGTAAAAAACAATTCAAAAGAAGGAGAGAGCGTATCACAAATACGAATTTCAGAAGAAATTGATATAGAAAATTTTGTACTTGCGGAAGAGCCAATAAGTGAGCCAGGGAGTACTTATGATATAAATACAGGTGTTTGGACTATTCCAGCTTTAGCAAGAGGGGAGGAAGCTGTGTTAACAATTACAGTAACTGTACCCAACGAAGGGATGTTTACAAATACAGCAAGCTTGTTAAGTTCTTTTCCAGCAGATAGTAATGCAGAAAATAATGAGGCAGTTGCGGAGGTTATAGTTAGTGTTCCTACACCAGCTGAAGAAGGATTTTTGTTTAACCAATTTTCTCCAAATGGTGATGGTACAAATGATGTTTTAAAGTTTCAAGACACAGATGTGTTGCCAGATTTTTCAAATGTTTCTATTACAATATTTGACCGTTATGGTAATGTTGTAGTAGAAAAGAGTAATATCACAGACACTATAATTTGGGATGGATTGTATGAAGGGAAACAGTCACCTGCTGGAACCTATTTTTATGTTTTAAATTTAGTAAATGAAGGTGGCGTTGAGGTTAAAAAAGGCTGGATACAGTTAATAAGATAATGTATATGAAATATAAGATAGGCATACAAAAACAATTTTTGTTTGTTTCCATATTACTTTTGTTATTTAGTATAACATCGGTTTTTGCTCAAAAAGAACCCCAGTATACGCAGTACATGTATAATATTGGGAGTTTTAATCCTGCCTATGTTGGTAGTGTAGAGTCTCCTGAGATAAGTGCAGCTTATAGAGCACAATGGATAGATATTGATGGAGCACCAAGAACAATACGTTTAGGTATAAACCTACCTTTCCAAAATGAAAAAATGGGATTGGGTATTAATATTGTAAATGACCAAATAGGACCTTTAACACAGACTTTTTTAGATATAGCATATTCTTATCAAGTTAAAGTAACCGATGAAACAAAACTTTCTTTTGGTGTAGATGCTGGAGGCTCTTTTCTAAATGTAGATTTTTCCAAAGGAACGTTTGAAAATCCTAAAGAGCCAATTTTAGATAGAGGAGAAACCGTAAATAAATTTTACCCTACTGTAGGTGCAGGTCTTTTTATGTACGGTAATCAGTGGTATATTGGAGCTTCGGTACCTAACTTTTTAACAGATGGTGTGTACAATGAGGATGTTGCTACTGTTGTAGAAGATAAAATACAATTTAATTTTGTTGGAGGTTATGTTTTTAATCTATCTGACGGACTTAAATTTAAACCTGCATTTTTAATAAATTCATTACAAGGAGCTCCTGTTAATATTAATGTGTCTACTAATTTCTTAATTAAAGACGTATTTACAGCAGGTATATCCTATAGAGTAGATAATGCTTTTAGTGGTTTGGCTGGTTTTCAAGTATCAAACACAATGTACATTGGATATTCTTATGACTACAATACGAATCTTTTAGGAGATTTTAATAGTGGCTCGCATGAATTTATTCTTAAATTTTATTTAGGTAAAGGTTCAAGCTCAAATGGTACAAGTAAATCTTCTTCTAAAGGGGAGAAACAAAATGCAAAAGGAAAACCAAAACAAATTGATACTCCAAGATTCTTCTAAAGCTAATAAGAATATGAAATTTAGATATATTATAATAGTATTTTTAGTGGTAAGTAATTTATCTTTTGGACAGAATAAAAAGTCTAAAGCAGATATATATTTTTATGAATATAATTTTACTAAGGCTATTCAAGAGTATCGTAAAGAGGAAATAAAATGGCCCCTTACGCAAGAACAACGATTAAAACTTGCGGATAGTTATTTTCAAACAAAAGATTTTAAAAACGCGGCGCAATTATATGTCAATATTAATAAAGAAAATGATACTATTTTATCTACACATAGGGTAAATAAAATGCTTCAAAGTTTGTCTAAAAATAACCAAAAAGAAAGGGTTGATGCTTTTTTGCAATCTAAATCACATTTGTTGTCTGAAGAATTATTTCAAAATTATCAATTTAATAAAGAATTGTTAGCTGGAGGGATAACCTCTCAAGATTTTAAAATAGAAAACCTTTCTATAAATAGTAGTCAAGCAGATTTTTCTCCATCTTTTTATAAGGATAAAATATTATTTAGTAGTAGTAGAATAGCTAGTTACAAAAAAGCTTCTAAATCTAAAGAGGAAGGTTACCTTGATATTTATATTGCAAAAGTAAATTCAACGGGAGAGGTTTTAAATCCTAATCCTTTTACTGAAATACCAAAATTTAGCTATCATGAGGCTACACCTTATTATTCAGAAACTTTAAAAAAGCTTTTTTATATACGTTCTAATAGTAATGGCGATAATATGGCTTTTAATGAGGAAGGTAAAAATTCTTTAGCTATAGGTGTCTTTGATGAGACTAATGTTTTTAGGTATTTGTTAAAGGATTTAAGCACTTCTTTTTATTATCCATTTTATGAGGTAGATACAAATAGATTATATTTTGCTGCTAATTTTAGTGATAGTTTTGGAGGTACAGATTTGTATTATGTAGAAACAAATAATGGACAAATTATGTCTAGACCAATTAATCTAGGTGCTAAAATTAATACACCTGCAAATGAAATAGCACCTTATATACATAATGGTAGTTTGTATTATGCATCAGATATATTTTACGGCTTTGGTGGAATGGATATTTATAAAACTAGCATACAAGCTGACCAGAGTTTTAGTATACCAATTAATTTAGGGAATGGAATTAACTCTAAATCTGATGATTTTGGATTAATTATAAAAAATGGCGATAGTAATAACCTAACTGGATATTTTTCTTCCAATAGAGCAGGAGGAAAGGGGAAAGACGATATTTATAAATTTAGTGTATCTGACCAAATAGGTCTAAAAACTTTTTCTATAAGAGGTAGAGTGGTAAATTCAAGAACGCGTAGAGGTGTAGAAAAAGCTTTTGTAAAACTATTAAATAATAGAGGAAGTGTTATAAGAGAAATATATACTAATGATGATGGAGATTATAGTATAGAGCTACCTTGGCAAAAACAAATAACAATAAATACAAGTAAAGAGGGATATTCTTCTTTTTCAGTAACTTATAATGAAGAAGGAATGGTAGAGGCGCAAAAAGTTCCATTAAATATGGGTATTGTGGCTTTAAAAGATTTGATTGAAGAAAAAGAAAATAAAAAAGTTATTAAGCTTAATAAATTCTACTTTGATAAAGGGAGGAGTGAAGTAACTCCTTTAATAGCTGCGGAATTAGATAAAGTTATAGAGGCTATAAGAAAGTTTCCTCAATTAAAACTAAGTATAGAAACCCATACAAGTAGTAAAGGGTATAATTCTACAAATAAAAAAATATCTCAAAAAAGGTCCGATGCTATAAAGTTTTATTTACTTAAAAATGGAGCCTCTGTCTCTAATATCGTTGGTTCTATTGGTTATGGAGAAGAACAAATTATTAATAGATGTGTAAATGGAGCATATTGCTTAGACTTTTTGCACAAACAAAATGAAAGAACTTTAATTGTTTTGGTTAAATAAATTGTTAAAATATAACTATCCAAAAGTAGTATATAGAAAATAACAATAAGAAAGTTATACCTATATATGTTAAGATTTTAAGTCCTTTACCTGGTTGTTGGTGTACGCTAAGATCTTCACTAATAACATTTTTTAAATTCATATAGCCTATAATAGGTGCAACAATAAAAGAAACAAATGTTGCAAGAGCAACTAATTGTCCCATGTTTGCTCCAAAACCTGCAATGACAGTAAAATTTATTAATGCTAGTACAATTACTGCAATTGTGAATAATCTTTTACTAGAATTTGTTTTTTTTATTTTCGGTTTTAATAATTGTAAAATATCTACACTAACTCTTGCAATAGCATCATGAGCTGTCATACATGTACTAAACATAGTAGCAAAAGCAGCTAATGATATAAGAATATAAGACCAATTTCCAATATGTATAGTAAATAAATTAACTAGTTGGTCAGCAAAAATAACTGCACTACTACTTAATAAGGTGTTAGTTCCGTATAGCGTTAGCCAACCTATTATTAAAAAAAGAATAGCTAATATGGAAGTTATGATATAGCCAGTATTAAATTCTTGAAGACTTGTTTTAAGACTTGGTTTATTTCCTTGTATATTCCATTTTTCTTTACTCCATAGGCTAACCCAACTAGAGGCTTCTACTGTTGTAGGCATCCATCCCATTAAACCTATTAAAAAAAGAATGCCAGCCTCATTAAAAATTGAAGATGGTTTATAGTTAAAAACTTGTGCTACTTGGCCTTTATTAAGTACTAATAGAATAGTAGCAAGAACAGCAAACAAAAGTATAGTGACAACTATTTTTAAAGATTTTTCTAAAAAAGAATACTTACCAATAATTAAGAGAAAACTAATAAAGGTAAAAAGAGATAAAGCAATTATAGGAATAGGTATAGATGAAATTTTTAAAAGATTAATTAAAAGCCCAGAGGTTACTATGTATAAGGCGGCTAATATTGTAAAAGTACTTATGAATGTAATTAAGGCATAAAATACTAAGTATCCTTTACCGCGGTTTAGATAACCTTCAATTAGGGTTTTATTTGTAGCATTTGTATAACGTACTCCGAACTCAAAAAAAGGATATTTTAGAACATTTGCAAGAATAATGGGTATTACCATAATCCAACCATATTGGGCACCTGCTTTGGTAGACATTACAAGATGCGATGTGCCAATAGCCATACTAGCAAATAATAGCCCTGGCCCTATATTTTTAATGATTGTTTTTAGGGTAGATGTCAAATTAGGTGGTGTTTCTTTACTTTTTAAAAATACTATAATTTAAAAAGTAATTTTTTATTCTATTACTATTTTGTCACCAAAAAATTTTGGTTGGGTATTAAACAATAAGTCTATAAATACTTTTACTCTAGCAAAATACTCCCTGAGGTGCACTTTAAATCCAGATTTACCTTCAATGTCCTTGGCGTTAAATCCAATGGCACTTAACCCTTTTTTTTGAGCAATATATATAGCCCTTTCGTTGTGAAATTTTTGAGAAATTATAGTTACAGAGTCCAAGCCAAATACGGCCTTGGCTCTAACCATAGAATCTAAGGTTCTAAAACCAGCGTAATCTAGAAAAATTTTTTCAGCAGGTATTCCTTCCTTTATAAGGTCTTTTTTAAATGTATCTGGCTCATTATAGTATACACTACCATTATCTCCGCTAACGAGTATAAAATCAATTTTAGAAGCATTAAATAGTGTTATAGTGGCGTTTATTCTGTGCGTGTAATAAGGGTTTGCATGTCCACTAATGAGTTTTTTAGAGGTTCCCAATACTAAACCAACTTTATTCTTTGGTATAGATGAAGTATCTCTGAAAGTTTTATTCTCTGTGGAAGAACTAATAACAATATTAGACAATAAAAGGGAAAAAAGGGGTACTAGTAGTATAAATGCTAAAATTTTTTTTAACTTCTTTTTCATGTAGAAAAACCTTCTAATCTTAAAGGTAGGAATTTGTTTTATAAAAACTTAGATAGTGTTTATATAAAAGTTTATTAAAATAAAAAACCCTTGAAAATCATACGATTAACAAGGGTTTTGGTACTCGAGATGGGACTTGAACCCATACGGACTAATGTCCATTGGATTTTAAGTCCAACGTGTCTACCAATTCCACCACTCGAGCCTGTACTGTTGTAAATAACAGCCAATTGGTATATTATACTGAGCGAAAAAAGGGATTCGAACCCTCGACCTCCACCTTGGCAAGGTGATGCTCTACCCCTGAGCTACTTTCGCATTATGTTTAAGAACAAGTGTCTGTTTCCAGACGCGGGTGCAAATTTAAGATAATTATATAAATTGCAAAGTAATTTTTAATAAAAAATAGATTTTTTTTTAAGAGGTGGCTTTCTTCTTTTTTACAAGCAAGCGTTTAATTTCATTTAACTTCATTAATGCTTCTACTGGAGTTAATGTATCTATATCTAAATGAGTGATTTCCTCTTTTATTTGTTCTAATAATGGGTCGTCTAGATTAAAGAAACTTAATTGCATTTCATTTTGAACAGATTGTAATTTATCTGTAAGTTCTTCGCTAGAATGTGATTTTTCTAGTTTTTTTAGAATTTTATTAGCTTTAGAAATTACTTGTTGTGGCATTCCAGCCATTTTTGCGACGTGTATTCCAAAACTATGTTCGCTACCTCCAGGAGTAAGTTTTCTTAGAAAAAGTACAGTGTCTTTTAATTCTTTAACGGATACATTGTAATTTTTTATACGTTCAAAAGTAGTGCACATTTCATTAAGTTCATGATAATGTGTTGCGAACAAGGTTTTTGCTTTTGCTGGGTGTTCATGCAAATACTCAGAAATAGCCCAAGCAATAGAAATACCATCATAAGTACTTGTTCCTCGTCCTATCTCATCTAAAAGAACTAAACTGCGTTCCGAGAGGTTATTTAAGATAGAGGCTGTTTCATTCATTTCTACCATAAAAGTAGATTCTCCCATAGATATATTGTCACTAGCGCCAACTCTTGTAAATATTTTGTCTACCAAACCTATAGTCGCAGCTTCTGCAGGAACAAAACTTCCCATTTGCGCTAATAAAACTATTAAAGCGGTTTGTCTTAATATGGCAGATTTACCACTCATATTTGGACCCGTAATCATTATTATTTGCTGCTGTGTTCTATCTAAGTGTACATCATTGGCAATATAAGTTTCTCCTAGTGGTAATTGTTTTTCAATTACAGGGTGTCTTCCATTGGTTATAGATAAATCGGTAGATTCATTTACCTCAGGTAAAACATAATTATTTTCTTTTGCTAACTGTGTAAAACCACAAAGGCAGTCTAGCTGTGCTATTAGTTGTGCATTGTTCTGTACTGGCGCAATGTATTCTTGCATCCAAATTACAAGTTGGGAGAATAACTGTTGCTCTAAACTTAATATACGTTCTTCTGCTCCAAGTATTTTGGCTTCATATTCTTTTAGCTCTTCAGTTATATAACGTTCTGCATTAACTAAAGTTTGTTTGCGTATCCATTCTTCAGGAACTTTATCTTTATGCGTGTTACGCACTTCTATATAATACCCAAATACATTGTTAGATGCTATCTTAAGAGAGCTTATTCCAGTTCTTTCGGTTTCTCTAGCAAGCATGTTATCTAAATATTCTTTGCCGGAAAAGGCAAGCCCTCTAAGTTCATCTAACTCTTCGGAATAGCCTTTGGCAATAGCATTTCCTTTTAGAATATTAACTGGCGCTTCCTCACTAAGCATTTCTTTAATTTTACTTCGCAGTAAATCACAACTATGTAATTGGTCTCCTATAAGATTAAGCGCTTCGTTTTTAGCATTTTTAGTAAGTTGCTTTAATGGAATAATAGCTTCTAAAGAATTTTTTAGTTGAATAATTTCTCTAGGATTTACTTTGCCAGTAGATACTTTAGAAATTAAACGTTCTAAATCGCCCATTTGCTTTATCCAGTGCTGTAATTTATCTAAATCTTCTTCTTGTTTAGATAAATAAGTAATAACCGCATGCCTTTTTTGTATTCTTTCTAAATTTTTTAGAGGAAGTGCAAGCCAACGTTTAATCATTCTTCCTCCCATTGGAGAAATAGTTTTGTCAATTACATCTAATAAAGTAACAGCATTTACGTTTTGAGAATGGTAAAGTTCTAAATTTTTAATGGTAAACCTATCCATCCAAATATATTCATCTTCGGCAATTCGTTGTAGTTTGTTTATATGTTGTAATTGGTTATGCTGCGTTTCGGATAAATAATGTAAAACTACACCAGAAGCAATAATACCATTAATTAAATGTTCTACACCAAAACCTTTAAGGGTACTTGTTTTAAAGTGATTAGTTAGGGTTTCTTTGGTATAATCTTCCTGAAAAACCCAATCTTCTATAAAAAAGGTATGAAACTGTGTTCCAAAAACCTCTAAAAATTCTTTTTTATGCGCTTTAGAAATAAGTATTTCGTTAGGAGCAAAGTTTTGTAAAAGTTTGTCTATTTGTTCTTCTGTACCTTCAGAGGTTAAAAATTCTCCTGTAGAAATGTCAACAAAAGCAACACCTAATTTTTTTCTACCAAAATGTACAGCACATAAAAAGTTGTTAGTTTTAGCATTTAAAATATCATCATTTAAAGCAACACCAGGGGTAACTAATTCCGTAACGCCTCTTTTTACAATGGTTTTGGTTTGTTTAGGGTCTTCTAACTGGTCACAAATTGCAACTCTTTGCCCAGCTTTAACAAGTTTAGGTAAATAGGTGTTTACAGAATGATGTGGAAACCCAGCTAGTTCTGTTTTTTCTCCTCCATTGTTTCTGTTTGTTAAGGTTATACCTAATATTTTGGATGCTTTAATAGCATCTTCACCAAAAGTTTCGTAAAAATCGCCAACCCTAAAAAGTAACATAGCATCTGGATACTTTGTTTTAATAGTGTTGTATTGTTGCATTAAAGGGGTAACCTTCTTTGTTTTTTCTTTAGCTGCCAATTGGTAATTTTTAAAGTATTTTTGTAACCTAACGAAAATAATATTTTCCTTATAGAATATACACCATTGTTGATATTTCAGGATAACTTAAAAAAAGCAACAATTGTGTATTTTATTTTGGTGTTTTATTAATAGAAGTAAATGAGAAAATTAAAGAATGAAGAATTAGACCGCTTAGATATAGAAGGGTTTAAGAATGCTAATAAAACTCCTGTTGTTGTTGTTTTAGATAATATAAGGAGTTTAAATAATATTGGTTCTGTTTTTAGAACCTCCGATGCTTTTTTAATTGAGAAAATATACCTCTGTGGTATTACTGCAACTCCGCCAAATAAAGATATTAATAAAACCGCACTTGGAGCAACAGAAAGTGTAGCTTGGGAGTATAAAGAAAGTACACTAGATGTAATTCAGAATCTTAATGCGGAGGGATATACTAGTTTAGCAATTGAGCAAGCAGAAAATGCCACAATGCTTCAGGATTTTAAAGTAAAACCTAATGAGAAATATGTTTTAATTTTTGGAAATGAAGTAAAAGGGGTTTCACAAGAAGTGGTTAACATTTGCTCTGGAGTATTAGAAATTCCACAATTCGGAACTAAACACTCTTTAAATATTTCGGTTAGTGCAGGTATTGTTATTTGGGATGTTTGGAGTAAAATTAAAGCAAAAAAAAACCCAACCTAAGTTGGGTTTTAGAGTAAAGTTTGAGTTAGTTAGTTGCATAAATGCTTCTGCAATTACGGCAATTGATTTAAAGTGTGCAAGGAAATTGCCAAAATTATGTTAATTTATTTGTTGAAATGCCAACGTCAAGACCTTATCTATAATTATTTGATAATCCTTTTCATTAGCTACAAAATCTAGTTCGGTAACATCTATTACAAGACTGTTTTCTTTGGGGTAGCCTTTAAGAAAATCAAAATAACCTCTATTAATTTTTTCTAGGTAATCGGTTTTAATACCTTGTTCATAGTCTCTTCCCCGTTTTTTAATGTTTTCTAAAAGGCGCTCAGTTGTTTGGTATAGGTATACATAAATTTGTGGTTTTTTAACCTCCTTATGCATAAAATTGAATATTTTTCTATACAATTCATATTCGTCTTTTTGTAAAGTAACTTTAGCAAAAATTAGAGATTTAAAAATATCATAATCACTAACCATAAAGTCTTTAAAAAGGTCAAATTGGGAGGTGTCATCAGAAAATTGTTGGTATCTATCTGCTAAAAAAGACATTTCTAAAGGGAAGGCATACCTAGATTGGTCTTTGTAAAAATTTGGTAAAAAAGGATTTTCAGCAAATCGTTCTAATACGAGTTTTCCATTAAAGTCTTTTGCAATTTTGGTAGCCAAAGAAGTTTTTCCTGCGCCAATGTTACCTTCTATAGAAATGAACTGGGAAGTTGCTAATAATTTTTGTTTACTACAAAAAAGGACATTCTTTGTTTTTGTTAAAACACTTTTGTCTTTACATTCTTGAATTAAATTTCTAGTATCTTTTTTTAAAATTGGATGATAAAATTGTGGAGCTATATTTGCAAGAGGTTTTAAAACAAAAAGTCTTTCCTGTAATTTAGGATGTGGTATAGTTAAATTAGGGTCTGTTTGTATTAATGTATCGTAATAAACAATATCTAAATCTATGGTTCTAGATTGGTAACCAGTGTTGGCAGACCTTTCTCTTCCTAATTTTTTTTCTATTTCTAATAAATTAAAAAGTAAATTTTCTGGAGATAATTCTGTTTGTATATGCAAACATGCGTTTAAAAAATTTTCTCCAGAAAATCCCCACGCAGGACATTCGTACACTTTGGAGCAAGTTTTTACAATACCAATATTTTTAGCAATTAAAAATATTGCTTCTTGTATGGTTTCTAGTCTATTACCTAAGTTACTGCCAATAGAAATATAAGTGTCTGTTGTTTTGTTCATAATATTCAGGCAAAATAAACAAAACAAATTCAATTGGTTATCTTTGTTAGCTAATATTAACAGCTTATTTAATGAATTTTTTAAGAAATCTTCTGGCAGCAATTTTAGGATGTATTATAGCTTTTGGGATTGTATTTATAATGTTTGTGATTTTTATTGCTTTATCTAGCAGTAATTCGGAAACTGTAGAAGTAAAACCAAAATCTATTTTAGAACTACAGTTGCAGCAACCAATAAGTGATTATGTAGGAGGAGATGAAGAAAACCCTTTTAAGGCTTTGTTTCAAAAATCAGAAGATTTAGATAGAATTATTCATGCTATAAAAGTTGCAAAGAATGATAAAGACCTTGTAGGTATAAGTATAAATAATAATTTTTTAATGTCGGGTTGGGCGCAAACACAATCCATTAGAAAAGCTTTAGAGGATTTTAAAACTAGTGGTAAGTTTATTTATTCTTATGGCGATTATTATATGCAGAAAGATTATTATTTGGCTAGTGTTTCTGATTCTATCTTTTTAAACCCAGTTGGAGTGTTAGATTTTAAAGGATTATCTACAGAGGTTTTTTTTTATAAAGACTTGCAAGAGAAAACAGGCGTTAAAATGGAAGTTATTCGTCATGGGAAATATAAAAGCGCTGTAGAGCCTTATTTAAATGATACAATGAGTGATGCTAATAGAACTCAAATAAAAGAGTTAATAGGGTCAGTTTGGAACTCAGTTGTGGATGATATTGCATTAAGTAGAAATATTACTGTAGAGAATATGAATATTATTGCGGATACTTTAGGGGGTAGAATGCCAAAACATGCAAAAGCTTCTAAATTAATTGATGCTATAACGTATTATGATGAGTATGAAAAAAAGCTGAAAAATGCAGCCGGAATTGAAGAAGATAAAGAAATTAACCTTTTAAGTATTCAAGAGTATAGTTCAAAAGCAAATACTATAAAATTACATAAAGGGGAGAAAAAAATAGCTGTAATTTATGCACAAGGAGAAATATTATACGGAGAAGGAAGTAATGAGGTAATAGGCCAGGGACTTATTAATGAAGCTATTATAAAAGCAAGGGAAGATGAAAAAGTAAAAGCCATTGTTCTTCGTGTAAATTCTCCTGGTGGTAGTGCTTTAACTTCAGATATTATATGGAGAGAAGTAGTATTAGCAAAAGAAGTGAAGCCTGTAGTAGTTTCTATGGGTAATGTTGCTGCCTCTGGAGGGTATTATATTGCTGCTGGTGCGGATAAGATATTTGCGGAACCAACAACCATTACAGGCTCTATTGGTGTTTTTGGAATCATACCCAATGTAAATGAGTTAGCTACAGATATAGGAATTAATGCAGAACAGGTTGGGACAAATAAAAATTCTGTTGGGTACTCTGTTTTTGATCCAATGTCCGATAATTTTAGAGGGAAAATTCAAGAAAGTATAGAAACTACTTACACAACTTTCTTGGAGAAAGTGTCTAGCGGAAGAGGGATTTCTATGGCGCAAGCAGATAGTGTAGCACAAGGTAGAGTTTGGAGTGGTGTAGATGCAAAACGTGTTGGTTTGGTAGATGAGTTGGGAACTTTGGATGATGCTATTAATGAAGCGGCTAATTTAGCAGGAATTGAAAAATTTGGAATTAAAAAGTTTCCTAAATATAAAACCGGAATAGAAAAATTAATGGAAGATATAGGAGGGGCGAGTATCTTTAATAAAGAAGGAATTATTTCTAAGGAAATTGGTCCAGAAGGGTATGCTATACTAAAGGAGATAAAAAAAGCAATGAACCAAAAGGGAGTCCAAGTAAGAATGCCCTATGCTTTAAATATTAAGTAGTGGAAAGTATTTTAATACTATTGACTAGTCCTAAATAATCGATACAGATTATTTAGGACTAGTCGTTTATGGTTTACTTAACTAAGTTTATTTCAACCCTTCTATTTTGTTCCCTACCATCTTTATACATATTGGTAGCTATAGGTTTTGTTTCGCCATAACCTACTGCACTTAATCTAGAGGAGTCAATACCTTTTTCAATTAAAAAGTCTTTAACAGAATTGGCTCTGTTTTCAGACAATTTTTGGTTGGTAGCAGCACTTCCAATGCTATCGGTATGTCCTTCTACAGAGAACTTTGCATTAGGATACTCCTTTAAAATTTGTATAATTTCAATTAAAGCAGTTGTAGATTCAACTTTAATAGATGTTTTTCCAGTGTTAAACAGTATGGTTTTTGCGTAACTGTTAAGTGTTTTTTGAACAGTTTCTGTAACTTCTGGGCATCCATTATTAGCTGTTGTTCCAGCTTTTTCAGGACAATTATCTTCTTTATCTAAAATAGAATCTCCGTCAAAGTCTTTCCAAGGACATCCATTGTTTTCTACAGGCCCTACTTCTTCCGGGCATTTGTCCTCTTCGTCATAAATAGAATCTCCATCGGTATCTTTATAAAGACAGCCATTATTTTCTGGTAAGCCTGCTTCTTCAGGACATTGATCGTCTTTATCTAAAACAGTATCTCCGTCTGTATCTTTCCAAGGACAACCATTATTTTCTACAGGTCCTGCTTCTTCAGGACATTGGTCATCTTTATCTAAAACAGTATCTCCATCGGTATCTTCCCAAGGACACCCGCTATTTTCAATTGGTCCGGCAACTTTAGGGCATTTATCTTGTTTGTTAGTTACACCGTCACCATCTTTATCTTTTGGACTTTTTTGGGTGATAGGAATTTTAAGTCCTAAATATACATCTGCAGCTTTAGAGTCATTACTAGTTAATAAAGAAAGTATAGATCCAGAACCTACATATAGTGGTCCAGCTCTAAAACCAGCTCCCCATTGAAATCCGCTACCTTGTATAAGACTAAGAGGCATGTAGAAACTAAAACCTTTGCTTTCAAAACGAGGCGTTAAGGAAGCTATATTAGCAATTCTGCTTGTGTTTTCTTTAGAGTTAGAGCTAAGAGAAAGGTCTGCATTTAGATTTAAATAAAACTTTTTAAGCATATTCCAATCTGCATTTAAATGCAAAGCTGTTGGTAATATTGCTTTTGTAGCAGAACCAGAGTTAATTTCGCGATAAAGGTTATTTAAAACATCTTCAAAATTTTCTTCATTTTCAAAATCATCTTCATTTACGGTATTTGCTATATCATACGTTTTTGCAGTTCCGTTTTTGTAGTTTATACTACCAATATCTGTAATAGATACGCCAAACTTAAATTTATATTTGTTTTTATCTTTACGGCCATAAATATTTCCGTCTGCATCTGTAGAATTATAAGAAGCAAAGTCTGGTCTATATTCATAAACAAAACCAAGGTCTACGCCAAACCCTTTTGCTCCATCCATGATTTCAAGGTCAAAATCTTCAAAATTACCATCAATATTTTCACTATGGCCATAGTTTACTTCTCCAGTAGAAGTTATGCTTCCTGTCGTGGCTCCGCCGCCTAAATCGCTTCCATCTGCATCATAGTCTATTGTTACTTCTTTACCACTAGTATATGCATTTCCAAGTCCTTGTAAATATTTTAAAGAAATACCACCTTTTACAAAGTGTTGTTCTTTGTTGTAAATGGTTCTTGCGTACGTTATGCCAACTTCTGCCCAAGCATTACCTGTTAAATAAAAATCATCTTCATCTACATTAAAGTCTTCAGTTTCATCAAAATCATTAGAAATACTTTCGTAAGTCTCTCCGTTAATTTTGTTAATATTGTAATTAACACGCATTCTGCTAAAAATAGCAATAGCGCTTTTTTTATCCAAGTTGAACATAAAAGCTGGCCCTAATACATCTACATTACCAAATATATTATTACTGTTTGATGGGTTTTTAGAAGCGTCTTCTTCAAAATCAAAATCGCCACTTGTAACGTCCGATAATTTTATGCCATAATAATCATTAGCAAAAAAGACGCTAGCTCCAAAAAGGTTAACGTCGGTTTTAAATCTAGAGTCTGTAATGTTTGCAGGGTTAGATATAACACCGTGAACACCACTGTAGTTATCTGTTAAAAATCCTATATAGCTTTGCGAATGGGTAAAATTTATACTAAAAAAGAGTAGTGTTAGCAGAAAATTTTTTTTCATGGTGTTTGTTTTAAAAGGTTGGTTAAATGCAAATATACATAACCCTTAATTTTTTACATATACTATGTGTTATTATAAAGTAAAATGTAATTAATTCTTAGAGCGTAGTTTTTTATTTTGTTTGAGTATTTTTGAATATGCTAAAATTAGAAGATAAGAGACTTGCTTATAAAATATACCTGTATTTAGGAGCTTTATTTATTACATCTTTAGTTGTTTCTAATTTAATTTTTCAAAAATTCTTTTATTGGAAGCCTTTTGGAGATATTACTATTTTTGGAGCACCTTTATTTGAAATTTCGGTTGGGATATTACCTTACCCAATTACATTTTTAATAACAGATTTAATCTCTGAAATTTATGGAAAGAAAAAGGCAAACCAAATTGTTGTAGCTGGTATTTTTGCTTCATTCTTTTCTATGGCAATTGTATTGTTAGCTAATTATGTTCCAGCAATAGGTGCTTCCCCAATTAATGATGCTACTTTTAATAGTGTTTTTTCATTATCACCGCTAGCTGTTCTTGCTTCTATGTTGGCGTATTTATTTGCTCAATTTGTAGATATACAAATCTATCATTTTTGGAAAAAAGTAACCAAAGGCAAGCATTTATGGCTTAGAAATAATTTTTCTACCTTCTTTTCTCAGTTTATAGATACATTTACAGTTGTTGGCTTATTATGTGTTTTTAAAGTACTTCCGTGGGATTTGTTTTTTGGATTAGTTGTTAGCGGATTTATTTTTAAGATAATTATAGCATTTGTAGACACCCCTTTTCTATATTTCTTCGTATATATTATAAGAAAAAGATTTAATCTGACAATAAATCAGGAAATTGACTTAGAGGCATAATTTTTTTACTGGTTTTAAGTTGTAATTGCATATTCTTATCATATATGAAAAAGAAAGTTTTTAAAATTTTGGGGATAGTGTTTCTAGTAGTAATAGCAACACTTATTGCAGCACCTTTTTTTCTAAAAGGAAAAATTGCAGATATTATTAAAAACAAGGTAAATCATAGCGTAGATGCTACCTTTAATTTTAGGGATGCTAACCTTAGTTTATTCTCTAGTTTTCCTAATGCAAAAGTACGTTTAGAAAACATTTTATTAGTTAATAAAGCTCCCTTTGAAGGAGACACTCTTTTTTCTTCTAATAACATAGAGTTAGAAATGTCTATAAAAGAGCTTTTTAAAGGCGCTAATGAGCCAATAACTATAAAGAGTTTAGCTTTAGATAAGGCACTTCTTAATATTCTTGTAAATGAGAAAGAAGAAGCTAATTATGCTATTTCTAAAGGGGAGGAAGAAGAAAGTAATACAACCAACGCAGGAGAAAATTCTGGGTTTAGTTTTTCTATGAATTCTTATACAATTAAAAATTCAGATATAAATTATATAGATAAATCTACAGGAATAAGCTTAATACTTAAAGATGTAAACCATTCTGGGTCAGGAGATTTGTCTTTAATAACTTCGGAACTAAATACACATACAGATGCTTTAGTGTCTTTTACATTGGACTCTACCAATTATCTAAATAAAAACAAGATAAAATTAGATGCAGTTGTAGGGATAGATTTAGAAAAAAGTAAATACACCTTTTTAAAGAATAAAGCGCTTATAAACCAATTGCCTCTTGTGTTTAATGGGTTTATACAAGTTAATGATAACAACCAAGAGTTAGATATTACTTTTAAAACCCCGTCGTCAAATTTTAAAAACTTTTTGGCATTAATTCCAGAAGTATATTCCAAAGATATAGGCAATGTAAAAACCTCAGGAGATTTTACGGTAGAAGGAGCTTTTAATGGAATAGTAGATGATGCACATATTCCAAAATTTAATATAGCAATAGCATCTCATAACGCTTCCTTTAAATATCCAGATTTACCAAAAACGGTACAAGACATAAATATAGATGTGGCTATAAATAATGAATCAGGTATTGCAGAAGATACTTATGTAGATATTAATAAAGGAACCTTTAGGATAGATGAAGATACGTTTTCCGTAATAGCAAATATTAAAGAGTTAATGGGAAATACAAAAGTTAATGCCCAATTAAAAGGAATAATGAATTTGGCTAATATTTCTAAAGCATATCCTGTTCCATCGGATTTAGATTTACAAGGGCTTTTAAATGTAGATATAAGCACTGCTTTTGATATGGCTTCTGTAGAACAAGAAAAATATGAGAATACAAAAACACAAGGAACTTTACAGCTTAAAGACTTTGTGTATAAAAGTAGTGAAGTACCAAATCCAATAAAATTAAATACTACATCGGTTACATTTAATCCTAAAACAGTTACCTTAAATACTTTGGAAGGAAAAACAGGAAAGACCGATTTTAAGGCAAATGGTACTATAGATAATTTATTGGGTTTTATGTTTAATGATGAAAAGGTAGAAGGGAACTTTAACTTAAACTCAAACACTTTTGCGTTAGAGGATTTTATGGTTGCTAAAGAAGAAATGGGGTCTGCAACTTCACAAAACAAAACAACAGAACCTAGTTCTGGTGAAGAGAAAATTAAAATCCCATCATTTTTAGATTGCACCATAAATGCCGATGCTAAAACAGTATTGTATGATAATTTAACACTTACTAATGTTAAAGGTAGCCTTAAGATTAAAGACGAAAAGGCAACTCTAAATAATATGACATCTTCTATGTTGGGAGGTAAGGTTGGTTTTGGGGGCGAAGTATCTACTAAACAAGATATACCAACATTTGCAATGCAATTAGATTTAGATAAATTAGGTATTGCAGAGACTTTTAAATCCTTAGAATTTTTTAAAGTGTTAGCACCAATTGCAAGTGCGTTACAAGGTAAGTTAGATTCTAATATAGAAATAACAGGAAACTTAACAGATGATTTTACGCCAGATTTAGGTTCTATTTCTGGTAATGTTTTGGCAGAATTACTTTCTAATGATATAGATCCTAATAAAGCTAAATTACTTTCTTCTTTAACCAGTAATCTTAGTTTTATAAAGTTAGATGATATAGATTTAAAAGGAGTAAAAACTGCTCTAACTTTTGAAGATGGAAAAGTAAAAGTAAAACCATTTTCTGTTAACTATAAAGATATAAAAGTGAATGTATCTGGTGGTCATAATTTTGATAGTAGTTTAGATTATAAAGCTACTTTAGATGTACCTGCTAAATATTTAGGCAGCGAAGTAACGAGCTTAATATCTAAAATAGACGATAGTAGTTTAGAGAATTTAACTATACCTGTTACCGCAAATATTGGAGGTTTGTATAACAGTCCAAAAGTATCTACAGATATGGCTAGTGGAGTAAAAAGTTTAACATCTAAATTAATTGATATTCAAAAACAGAAATTAATTAATAAAGGAAAAGATAAGGCAAAAGATTTATTGTCGGATGTTTTAGGGGGCAGTGCTTCTGAAAATGATACAACACAATCTAAGGATAAAACCAAAGAAGGGGTAAAAGAGGTATTAGGAGGTATTTTAGGTGGTAGTAAGCAAAAAGAATCTTCGGAAAATTCTTCAGAAACAAAAGAGGATTCTACAGCTGCTCCTAAAAAGGAAGAAGATGTAATAAAAGAAAAGGCTAAAAATATTTTAGGCGGACTCTTGGGTGGTAAAAAGAAAGAGGAGTAAACTAGTTAATAGTTAGTCCAACATACAATCCTTCATTTGCTCTAATATTAAAAACAGTATTGTCTTCAAAAATTAGATATTGACCTTTAATACCAGTAAGTTTTCCTTTGTAATTTGGAGTTTTAGATAGATTTAGACTTTTTACTTTTTCAGGATACGATAGTACAGGAAAATGTAAATGAGTTTCTAAATTAGAATCTATAAAATATTCCTGGGTTTCCTCTGGAATATATTGTTTTAGCTTATTTCTCCATTCTACTAAATTTTCATCATCAATAGTATTAGTGAGCATTTTACGCCAATTGGTTTTATCTGCAACATGTTCTTTTAAAGCAACCTCAGTAATACCAGCTAAATATCTATTTGGTACTTCTACAATTTCTATAGCTTCATGTGCACCTTGGTCTATCCATCTAGTAGGAATCTGACCTTTTCTAGTTACACCAACTTTTATATTGCTAGAGTTAGCCAAATAAACTATATGTGGTTGTAATTGCGCTTTTTTTTCAAATTCTAAGTCACGATCTTCTTTTCCTAAATGTGCAGTACTTAATTCTGGTCTCATAATCCAATCTCCAGCAGAAGGAGTTTCAAAAAAGCAAGATTTGCAAAATCCTTGTCTATAAATAGCTTTGTCTAAATGGCAATTAAGACATTCATATTTAATAAAATCTATAGACAGTTCTTTGCTTAAAACTTGATTTACGTTCAAAAAGTCATTTTCAAAAATTAAATAATATTGAATAGGGTCTCCTATTTCTGTTTGCATTTTTTTTAAAACACCTTGGTATTGCATGATAAATAATTGAATTAAAAAATCTATTTGAAAATGATAACTTTTAGAGCTAAATTTAGTGTCTATTTCCTAGTTTAGGAAGAAATAGAAAAACAGGATAAAGATACCTAAAAATGCCAATACCATTATTTAATTCTATAGCTTCTTGGCTCTTAAAAAAGAGATTTCATCAAATAGAACTTTTTATAAAATATCCGGAAGAGGTGCAAGCTGAGGTTTTAAGTCAGTTAATTGAGTATGCAGAAGATACAGAAATTGGAAGAAGATATGATTTTACATCTGTTAAAAACTATCAAACATTTAGAGAAAGGGTTCCTATAGTTTCTTATGAAGAAATACAGCCAATAATAGAACGCACAAGAAAAGGGGAGCAAAACCTTTTTTGGCCAACATCTATTAAGTGGTTTGCAAAGAGTAGTGGTACTACCAATGCTAAAAGTAAGTTTATACCTGTAAGCTCTGAAGCTTTAGAAGATTGTCATTATAAATCGGGAAAAGACTTGTTGTGCTTGTATTTAAATAATAATGAAAACTCACAATTATTTACTGGTAAGAGTCTAAGGCTAGGAGGTAGTAAAGAAATTTATGAAGATAATGGTTCCTTTTTTGGAGATTTATCTGCTATCTTAATAGATAATATGCCTTTATGGGCAGAGTTTAGTAGTACGCCAAGTAATAAGGTGTCTTTAATGAGCGAATGGGAAGATAAATTAAGAGCAATAATAAAAGAAACCACCCAAGAGAATGTAACTAGTTTAGCAGGAGTGCCTTCTTGGATGTTAGTACTTCTTAATAATGTAATAGAAGAAACTGGAAAAAACCACCTTTTTGAAGTTTGGGAAAATTTAGAGGTATATTTTCATGGAGGTGTAAGTTTTAGCCCCTACATGGACCAGTATAAAAATTTATTTCCAAGAAAGGGTTTTAAGTATTATGAGATTTATAATGCCTCGGAAGGTTTTTTTGCTATTCAGGATTCTAATTACGAGAAAGATTTATTGTTAATGTTGGACTATGGTATTTTCTATGAATTTATTCCAATGGAAACTTATGGTACTATAGAACAATATGCTATTCCTTTATGGGAAGTGAAAATGAATAAGAACTATGCTATTGTAATTACCACTAATTCTGGCTTGTGGCGTTATAGAATTGGAGATACGGTTCGTTTTACATCTTTAAAACCTTATAGAATAAAAGTTACTGGGCGTACAAAACATCATATTAATGTATTTGGAGAAGAGTTAATTATAGAAAATGCCGAAGAGGCTTTAAAAAGTGTTTGTATTAAAACAGGTGCTAAAATTAAAGACTATACTGCGGCACCTATATTTATGTCTGGAAAAGAAAAGGGAACACATGAGTGGGTAATAGAGTTTAGAAAACCTCCTGAGAAATTAGATTATTTTATTGAATTTCTAGATAATGCCTTAAAATCATTAAACTCTGATTATGAAGCAAAAAGATATAATAATATAACTCTTAAAATGCCAGTAGTTCATATTGCTAGAGAGAACTTGTTTAATGATTGGTTAAAATCTAAAGATAAGTTAGGAGGGCAACATAAGATACCAAGATTGTCTAATAAAAGAGACTATATCGAAGAATTACTTCACATGAACAATTAAATGTGGATATGTTTCGTTTAATACTCACCTTAGGGTTCTAATCATCACAGAACTGTAACTTAAACTAACAAATATGGCAGAAAGACTAGTTATTATATCCGACATGTGGGGAGCAAAAAAAGGTCTTTGGATTACATCTTATTTAGGGTACCTTCAACAGTATTTTGATATTGTATTTTATGATAGTCAGCAATTAGCGAACTTAGATTTGAAAGTAAATTCAGGGGAAAATATTCATAAAGCCTTTGTGGATGGTGGAATTGATACAGCAGTTGCGCATTTGTTGAAGAAAGAGAAAGTTGAAAGTCATTATTTAGCATTTAGTACTGGTGGTACAATAGCTTGGAAAGCTGCAACATTAGGTTTGCCAATGAAATCTTTATATAATGTTTCTGCTACGAGAATACGAAATGAAGAAAGTAAGCCAAAAGTGCCAACAAAATTAATTTTTGGTAAAAATGATGCATACAAACCATCTCATGAATGGGAGAAAAAGTTGGGTGTTGAATCTGAACGTATTGAAAATTTTGGACATACACTTTATACGGATGAGAAAATTATTAAAAAGGTATGTATGGATTTACTGAATCAAGTAACTAAATTACCAAATAAAGCGAAGAAGGTAGTTTAAAATTTACATAATATCAGAAACAAAAAAGCGAAGAATTTAATTCTTCGCTTTTTTGTTTTTAAGTGATTTACTTTGGATTAAGAAACTGCTTTTAGTTTCTTAATAGTCTCATAAGATATTTTTTTCTCTGCGTAAGGTTTAGTTACCTTAAACTCTTTTTTGTCACTGCTAGGTAACTCAAACATAGCATCTGTAAAAATAGCTTCGCAAAGAGAACGTAAACCTCTTGCTCCTAATTTATATTCTATAGCTTTTTCAACTATATATTCTAAAGCTTGTTCTGTGATAGTAAAAGTAATATCATCCATTGCAAAAAGCTTCTCATATTGTTTTATGATAGCATTTTTTGGCTCTGTTAATATTGCTCTTAGAGTTTTGGCATCTAATGGGTTCATATGCGTTAAAACAGGAAGCCTTCCTATAATTTCAGGAATTAAACCAAATTCTTTTAAATCCTTTGGGATTATATATTGAAGAATATTGGCTTCATCTAATTGTTCATCTGCTTTAGAAGCACTATAGCCAACAGCTTGCATATTTAAACGTTTGGTTATAGCTCTTTCTATTCCGTCAAAAGCTCCACCTGCTATAAATAATATATTTTCTGTATTTACTTCAATAAATTTTTGATCTGGGTGTTTTCTACCTCCTTTTGGTGGTACATTAACTACTGTTCCTTCAAGAAGTTTAAGTAATCCTTGTTGTACGCCTTCTCCAGATACATCTCTGGTTATAGATGGGTTATCACTTTTACGAGCAATTTTATCTATCTCATCTATAAAAACAATACCTCTTTCTGCTTTTTCTAAATTGTAATCTGCAGCTTGTAAAAGACGAGTTAATATACTTTCTACATCTTCACCTACATAACCTGCTTCTGTTAAAACAGTAGCATCTACAATTGCTAAAGGAACATTAAGCATTTTTGCTATGGTTTTTGCCATTAAGGTTTTTCCTGTGCCTGTTTGGCCAACCATTATAATATTACTTTTTTGTATTTCTATTTCATCTTCCGAAGAAGAGGGTTGTAATAATCTTTTGTAGTGATTGTATACAGCAACAGACATTACTTTCTTAGTGCGCTCTTGTCCAATAATAAAAGTGTCTAGAAAGTCTTTAATTTCTATTGGCTTTTTTAAAACAAGCTCACTAGAAAGATCATTGGTTTTGGTTTGTTTAGATTCTTCTGCTACAATGCCGTGGGCTTGTTCTATGCAGCGGTCACATATATGCGCATCTAAACCAGCTATTAATAAGTTGGTTTCTGGTTTTTTACGACCACAAAATGAGCATTCTAAGTTTTCTTTTGCCATATCAAATTAGTACCTTTTCGTATACATAACGAAAGGTTTTCTTTTTTGGTTTATCCTCTTTTAAAAAGGAAGAGTATTTAAATAGTCGAAATTATTGCTTATCCCTAACCAAAATTTCATCAATCATACCGTATTTTTTTGCTTCTTCGGCTTTCATCCAATAGTCACGATCACTATCATCATGAACCTTATCTATAGTTTGTCCTGAGTGCTGTGCTATTATTTGGTATAATTCTTCTTTTAATTTTAGAATTTCGCGAGCGGTAATTTCAATATCACTTGCTTGTCCTTGTGCACCACCCATTGGTTGGTGTATCATTACACGAGAGTGGGTTAAACCACTACGTTTTCCTTTTTCACCTGCACATAAAAGAACAGCACCCATAGATGCAGCCATACCAGTACAAATAGTTGCAACATCTGGTTTTATAAATTGCATAGTGTCATAAATTCCTAAGCCAGCATATACACTACCACCTGGAGAATTAATATATATTTGTATGTCTTTAGAAGCATCTGCACTTTCTAAAAATAATAATTGTGCTTGTACAATGTTTGCAACTTGATCATTTATACCTGTGCCTAAGAATATTATACGATCCATCATTAATCTAGAAAAAACATCCATAGCAATAGCATTTAGTTGTCTTTCTTCTATAATATTAGGAGTCATATTTGTTGGGTACATGCTACTCATGATTTTGTCATAGTACATGCTGTTGATTCCTTGGTGATTTATGGCGTAATTCTTAAATTCTTTTCCGTAATCCATAATTAGGTATTTATTCAATTTTATAACTAAAAAAAGGTGCCGAAAATAAATTTCCGGCACCGTAAAGATACTTATTTATTTTATGCAAAACTACCCGTAAACCTCTTTCACAAAGTTTTCGTATGTTACCTCTTTTGTCTTTAAGTTTACTTTTTCTTTATAAAGAGAAAGTAGCTTTTGACTCATTAACTGTTCTGATAATCTTTTTACTTCGTCTTGGTTGCTTAAAACTCTAGTAGCAATATTATCTAATTCTTCTTCTTTTGGGTCTAATTGCCCAAATTGTGCCATTTGACTTTTAATAAATCCTTTAGCAAATTCTTTTAACTCCTCCATTTGAATTTGAATATCATTGTCTTTAATGATTTTCCCTTCAATTAGTTGGTAGCGTAATCCTTTTTCAGATTTTTCAAACTCTTCAGCAGCTTGTTCCTCTGTTAACGGTTTTTCTCCCGTAGATTGTATCCACTTAGTTAAAAAATTTGTTGGAAGTTCAAATTTTGTATTTTCAATGAAGTATTCAGTAACGTCATTAAGCAATTTTTGGTCTGCTTGTTGCTCAAATTGTTTTTCTGAATCTTCTTTTATTTTTTCTTTTAATTCTTTTTCAGAAGTAACTGTGTCTTTTCCAAAAAGTTTGTCAAATAACTCTTGGTCTAATTTAGCAGGTTCTCTTTCATTTATTTCTTCAATAGTAAAAGTAACTTCTGTATTTAAGTCTTTAGCTTTTTCTGCATCAACACCTAAAGTGCTAGCTAATAAATGTTCTTCTTTTAAAAGACCTTTTGTTTTTAAGGTAACAACATCGCCAACTTTTTTACCAACTAAACTATCAATAGCTTTTTTAGCTTTTAATTTATCTAGTTCTAGTGTGCTTTTGTTCTCTATAGCTTCTTCTTCATTAGAGAAAGTACCAGTTACTTCGTCTTTTTTACCTGCCTCTTCTTTGCTAACTAATTTTCCGTACTGCTTAGTAATACGTTCTATTTGTTCGTTAACCATTTTGTCATCGGCAACAATTTTGTAGCTAGTAATTGCTTTCTTTGTTTTTAAAGCAACATCAAAACTAGGCGCTAGTCCTAATTCAAACTCAAAATTAAAATCGTCCTTATCCCAATCAAAACTTTCTTGTTGTTTTGGTAGTGGATTTCCAAGAACATCTAACTTCTCTTCGGTAAGATATTTGTTAAGGTTTTCTTGAATAAGTTTATTTACTTCGTCTACTAAAACAGCTTTACCATATTGCTTTTTAATAAGTCCCATAGGTACTTGGCCTTTTCTAAAACCAGGGATATTTGCTTGTTTTCTGTAATCTTTTAAAATACTCTCTACTTTGTCTTGGTAGTCGTCCTTAGTAATGGCAACTTTTACAACAGCATTTAAATCGTCTATCTGCTCTTTTGTGATGTTCATTCTTGAATCTATTTTTGCATAAATAAAATGGTGTGCAAAAGTACTATAATTTATAAAGCCTCACAACTTTTTAAACTACTGAATTTCAAACCTTAAACTTCGGCTTTATTTGCTCGATAATTGAGATTTAAATACGAAGGGCTTGTTGGTAATTTAAAAGCTTGTTTTCTCGTAAATATATCTTGGGAATATCTAAGGGTTATTTACTTTCTTTAAGTAAAGAGAAAAGTATGGATTGTAGAAAAGATAAAAGTAAACTAAATAGTACTGCAGACCAGAAGCTAGTTACGTGAAAACCATCAATTAAATTGTCTGCTAAAAAGATAATAATAGCATTAATTACGAGCAGAAATAGCCCTAAAGTTAGTATGGTAACTGGTAAAGTGAATATTACTAATATAGGTTTTACTATAAAATTAAGTAGACTAAGAACAATTGCTACAATAATAGCGGTAATGTAATTGTCTACTTGTACATTTGGTAAAAGGTTGGATAAAACTATTACAGCTAATGCACTTAAAAGTGTTCTTAGTATTAATTTCATAGTTATTTTAAATAAGGTGTAATTCTTACTAAATATAGGAATTATTAATGGTTTCTACTTATGGTTTAAAAAAATACTGGATTTAGAAAAAAACTGTTTAGGGTTTTCGGCATGAAGCCAATGACCAGCATTATCTATGGTTTCTATAGTTGCTTTAGGAAAATGTAGTTTAATTTGAGGAAAATCATTTGGCATTATATATTCTGATTTATCTCCTCTTAAGAATAAAGTATCTCCATTAAAAACATCTAAGTTACTAACGTTTTCTCCTATTTCTTCCATTTTAGTGCTTAAAACTTTTAAGTTAAACCTAAAGCCTAATTTGCCTTTTTCTTCCCAATAGAGATTTTTAAGTAAAAATTGGCGTGTACCAAAATCTGGCATATACTTTTCTAGAGCTAGGTCTGCTTCTTTTCTAGATGCAATCTTTTCTATAGAAATGGCATTTAAGCTTTCTATGATATTTTCATGGTGCGGAGGGTAAAATTTAGGAGCTATATCTGCAATTATTAACTTTTTTACCATTTCAGGGTAAGAACACGCAAATTGCATAGCGGTTTTGCCTCCCATAGAATGACCTATTATAAATGTAATTTGTATGTTATGATAGTCAAGATAATTTTTTAAATCTGCAGCTAAAATGTCATAATTAAACTCCTCAGAATGAAAACTTTTCCCATGATTTCGTTGGTCTATTAAATGAACCTGAAAACCTTCTTCTGCATAATTACTACCTAATGTTTTCCAATTATCAGACATGCCTAAAAAACCATGCAAAATACATAAAGGTTGTCCTTCTCCTATTATTTTGGAATGTAATATTTTACTCATTTTAATTTGTTTAAATACATGTTTACAACATTTTCTAATCCTAAATAAAGTGATTCGCTTATTAAAGCATGCCCAATAGACACTTCTAATAAGTTAGGAATATTTTCTTTAAAATATTTTATATTGTCTAAACTTAAATCGTGTCCTGCATTAATACCTAGCCCTAATTTATTAGCTAATATAGCTGCATTCGTAAAAGGCTTTATGCCTTCTAGATTTTTTTTAGCATAATCATCTGCATAACTTTCTGTATATAATTCAATACGATCTGCTCCAACTTTTGCAGCGCCTTCAATCATTTTAGAAACAGGGTCTACAAAAATAGAAGTTCTAATATTGTTGTTTTTAAAAGTGGAAATTACATCACTCAAAAAAGATTCATTTTTAATAGTATCCCAACCAGCGTTAGAAGTTATTGCATCTATGGCATCTGGCACTAGGGTAACTTGCGTGGGTTTGGTTAGTAAAACTAAATCTATAAATTTTTGAATTGGGTTACCTTCAATATTATATTCGGTGGTCACAATTTCTTTTAAATCTATAGCGTCTTGGTAGCGAATATGCCTTTCATCTGGTCTAGGGTGTATGGTAATGCCTTCTGCTCCAAAATTCTCAATATCCTTAGCTACTTTTAATAAATTAGGAACATTTCCTCCACGAGAATTTCTTAGAGTTGCTATTTTATTTATGTTAACACTTAACTTAGTCATAGATATTATTTTAATTTAAAGCAGAGCAAAAATACAAATTAGGCATGCCTTTTGATATTTTAAATTAGTATTTTGCGTTATATTTTAAAGATATGCAGATTCAAACTCACATATTAACAAACATTCCTGTTTTTAAAGTAGAAGATTCTTTAAAAGCAGTGGTTAAATTTTTTAAGAATACAACTTTTTCTCACGTAGCAGTTATAGAAAAAGGAAAGTTTTTAGGTGTCTTAAGTGAAGATGATTTAGAAAACTTAAAAGTAGATGAAAAAATAGAAGGATATAGGTATGGTTTAGATAACTTTTTTACTCGTAAAGACGCTAATTGGTTAGATGTTTTAGAAGGTTTTGCTCGTAACGAAGCAAATTTATTACCTGTTCTCGGAGAAAACGAAGAGGTTCTTGGTTATTACGATTTAACAGATGTAGTTGGAGTTTTTATAGATACGCCTTTTTTTACAGAACCTGGGAATATTTTAGTAGTAGCAAAAGGAACCAAAGATTATTCTTTTAGTGAAGTTGCTCAGATAGTAGAGAGTAATAATGCAAAATATATTGGTGGTTTTATTACAGGAATGATGAATGATGTAGTACAAATAACCATAAAAATAAGTACGGAAAACTTTAGTGATGTAGTACAAACTTTCAGAAGGTACAATTACAATATAGTTTTTGGGAATAGTGATGATAAATTTTTGGAAGATTTAAAAGAACGTTCCAATTATTTGGATAAATACTTAAATGTTTAAGAAATGAAAGTTGCCATTTATGGTCAAACATATCAAGACAATGCCATAGAGTACGTGTTGGAATTGGTAGAAGAGCTTCATAAGCAATCTGCCGAAATTTATTTTGAAGAAGAATTTCATTCTTTATTATTGTCAAAAACAGCATCTAAAACATATAAAACTTTTACAGCAGAGGCAGGTTTAGATTCTTCATTTGAAATGTTTGTAAGTTTTGGAGGAGACGGCACAATTTTAAGGGCAACAACCTATGTTCGTGATTTAGGAATTCCTATAGTTGGTGTAAATACCGGTAGGTTAGGTTTTTTGTCTACATTTAAAAAAGAGGATGTTAAAAAGGTTGTAAAAGAGTTTGTTCAAGGGGCGTATACTATTGTAGAACGAAGTTTGTTAGAAATAAAAGCCAAAGGTTATGAGAATGAATTTCAAGATTTAAATTTTGCTTTAAATGAAATTACAGTAAGTAGAAAAGATACAACATCTATGATTACGGTAGAAACACATTTAAACGATGAATATTTAACTTCTTATTGGGCAGATGGTCTAATAGTTTCTACACCAACCGGCTCTACAGGTTACTCTTTAAGTTGTGGAGGTCCTGTTATTGTTCCTACAGCAAAATCGTTAGTTTTAACGCCAATTGCACCACATAATTTAAATGCAAGGCCATTAGTAATTTCAGATAACACGGTAATAAGATTAAAGGTTTCAGGTAGAGAAGAGAATCATTTAGTGTCTTTGGATTCTAGAATTGCTTCTGTGGAAAATGAAACCGAAGTTGAAATTAGAAAGGCCAATTTTACAGTAAAAATGATTGAGTATACTTCTGAAAGTTTCCTGAAAACACTTCGTAATAAATTATTGTGGGGAGAAGATAAAAGAAATTGAGAAGCTTGTAAAACAATAAATGCCTTTAAAAGCTGTTTATCTTGAGAGAACAGAACAAGAACAATTTTATAGTCTAAGCTATTGAAATTGTTATATTTGCAAACTTTTAAATTTTATGAAGAGAATTATTTTTGTAATCTTCGCTATTACTTGTTTAGGATTAAATGCGCAAACCTATGAGGTTGGGGTGTTTGCTGGTGGCGCTAACACTATTGGAGACGTTGGTAGAACAAGTTATTTAGTCCCTTCTGGCTTAGCTTATGGAGGTCTTTTTAAGTGGAATGTAAGTAAAAGATATGCTTGGCGAGCAAGCATTATTCGTGGTAGTTTTACAGCAGACGATTCTAAATCTAATATGACATCAAGACAGCAAAGAGGATATGTAGTAGATAATTCTGTTTTAGAAGCTTCCTTAGGATTAGAATTTAATTTTGTAGACTATAATTTACATAAATTAGGGCCGGCATTTACCCCTTATTTATATACTGGGTTTACTTATTTTAGATACGATTACAGCTATTTTAATAGTGGTATTTTGCAAGAAATTAACCAAAAAGATGGAGCATTAGCTATACCAATGACAGTTGGTTTTAAGTATCGTATTAGTCAAATGCTTATTTTTGGCGCAGAAATTGGAGCTAGGTATACTTTTACAGATAATTTGGATGCCAGTAATCCTAAAGGTTCAAATTTTGAGCCATTTAGATTTGGAAATATTTTTAGTGATGATTGGTACGTGTTTTCAGGGGTTACATTAACCTATACTTTTGGAAGAAAACCATGTGGCGATTGTTTTGAATAATAACTTTTAAGGGAAGCCTAAAATGTATATATGAGAAAGTAACCTTTAAAATTAGAGAGAATTCTCAAAGCATTTAAATCTCAATTATCGAGTAAAACTATACATGAGCACTATAGAAGAAATAAAAGGCCAACAATTACCATCCCATTTAGCAATAATAATGGATGGCAATGGTAGATGGGCAAAGCAAAAAGGGAAATTGCGTGTTTTTGGTCATGAAAACGGAATAAAAACTGTAAGAAGAACAGTAGAGAGTTGTGTAAAAATAGGCATAGAGTATTTAACTTTATATACTTTTTCTACAGAAAACTGGAATAGACCTAAGTTAGAGGTTGAGATGCTAATGCGCTTATTAGTAAGTTCCTTGAAAAAAGAATTAAAGACTTTTTTACAAAATAATGTTAAATTAAATACAATTGGAGATGTTAACGCTTTGCCAGTAAAAGTGCGTAAAGAGCTCCAAGAAGTAATGGCAAAAACGGAGGGTAATACAGGAATGACATTGACCCTTGCATTAAGCTACGGCTCTCGTGAAGAGATAAAAAATGCAGTGCAACAAATAGCCATCAAAGTTAAAAATAATATAATTTCTCCAGAAAATATTGATGAAACCATTATAAATACTCATCTTTACACGCAAAATTTACCAGACGTAGATCTTCTTATAAGAACTAGTGGGGAACAACGTATAAGTAATTTTTTACTTTGGCAAATTGCATACGCGGAATTATATTTTATTGATGTATTTTGGCCAGATTTTACTGAAGAACATTTAGTAGAGGCACTTAAAAATTATCAGAACAGAGAACGAAGATTTGGAAAAACTAGCGAACAACTTAACTAGCAATATGTATAAGGGCATATTCCTAAAACCCTTTTTTACCATCCTATTTAGTATTATTACAAGCTTGGGCTTTGCGCAAGAAACCGCTTCTTATGAAGATGGTAAAAAGTATATATTAGGAGGTTTAAAAGTAACTGGCTTGCAAAGCTATAATGAGCAAACAGTTAAAACGTATACAGGATTAAGAGAAGGGCAACCTATAACGCTTCCTGGAGAGCAAATAAGTGCTATAATTAATAAATTATGGGGGTTAGAGCTATTTAGTGAAATAGACTTTTATATCACAAATATAGTAGAAGATAAAGTTTATTTAACCCTAAACATTATAGAAAGACCTACCTTATCTAAAATAACGGTTTACGGAGTTAAGAAAAGAAAAACAGATGAAATTCTTAAGGATACAGACCTTAAAAAAGGAAAGAAAATAACGCAAAGTTTAATAGCGAATTCTAAAAACTACTTGCAGAATAAATACAAGAAAAAAGGGTATTTAAACGCAAATGTTACCATTGCTACAGCAAAAGATACATCAGAAACCAATGCCCAGAGCATGGTGGTAAATGTAAAGAAAGGTGATAAGGTAAAGATAAAAGACATTGTTTTTGAAGGCAATAAAGAAATGTCTTCAAAAAGATTAAGAAGAGCACTTAAGAAAACTAAAAAGAAGCAACTTGGACGTTTTTGGAAAAAATCTAAATTTATAAAAGAAGATTATAAAAACGATTTATCCTTATTAGTAGATAAGTTTGCTGAAAATGGATATAGAGACGCTCGTATAATCTCAGATTCTATTCAGAAAGTAGATGAGAATAATATTATAATAAAACTAAAAGTAGAAGAAGGTAATAAATATTACTTTGGAGATATAGACTTTGTTGGTAATAGTGTTTATACAGATAGACAATTAAGTAGAGTTTTAGGAATTAAAAAAGGCGCAACTTATAATGGTGTACTATTAAGAGAGCGTATTGCAGATGACTCTAAACCAGATGCTCAAGATGTAACAAGCCTTTATCAAAATAATGGGTATTTATTTTCTAGTATAAATCCAGTAGAGGTTTCTGCAGAGAATGATACTATTAATTTTGAGATACGTATTATAGAAGGTAAAGAAACTTTCTTAGATCACATTACGGTAAATGGTAATGATAAAACCAATGACCATGTAATATTTAGAGAATTAAGAACAAGACCTGGTCAACGTTATAATAAGTCTGACATTATTAGAACAATAAGAGAATTAGGACAATTAGGTTATTTTGATGCAGAACAAGTAAAACCAGATATTATTAACCCGGATCCAAATGCTGGTACGGTAGATATAGCTTATAGTTTAGTAGAATCTGGATCTAGCCAAATAGAACTACAAGGTGGTTATGGCGGTGGTGGTTTTATAGGAACATTAGGACTTTCTTTCAGTAATTTTTCTATAAAGAACTTATTTAAAGGAAAAGAATATAAACCTGTTCCAATGGGAGATGGGCAAACTTTTGCTTTGCGTGTACAAGCCAGTAGAACCTTTAGAGTGTATAGTTTAAATTTTGCAGAACCCTGGTTAGGTGGTAAAAAACCAGTACGTTTTAATATGTCTTTATCTAGAACACAACAATTTAGAGCTTCATTTGGGAACAACGGAAGAGTGCAAGTAGATAAAAATCAGCAATTCTCTATAACAGGTATTACGGCAGGTTTGGCAAAAAGGGTGCAATGGCCAGATGATTTCTTTACCATATCACACTCTTTAAGTTACCAATTATACGATTTTAAGAATTATAGATTACAAGGTTTATTTAATTTTGGAAATGGTAAATCTAATTCTATAGCCTATACTTTGGGTATTTCTAGAAATGCTACCTCTGGGGGTAGAATTTTCCCAAGAGGAGGTTCTAACTTTGAAATTACAGCAAAATTCACACCACCATTTTCTTTAATAAATGGGAAAGATTATAAATCTTTATTAAAAGCAGAAGATGTAAGAGACCCATCTTCAGATGGTGGTACAGCAATTACTGCTGCTGAGGATAACCAATTAAAGAAAGACGATCAAGAACGTTTTAAATGGCTAGAGTATTACAAAGTTAAATTTAAAGGAGATTGGTATACAACTTTATTAGGTAGTGCGGATCATTCTTTAGTTTTACGTACTAATGCAGAGTTTGGGTTTTTAGGTAATTACAATAGCTCTGTAGGTAATGTTCCTTTTGAGCGTTTTTATGTTGGTGGGGATGGTTTAGGAAACTTTACTTTAGATGGTAGAGATGTGGTACAGTTAAGAGGATACGAAAATCAATCTTTAACTCCATATACAACTAATTTACTTACTGGTAATTTAGATCAAGAAGGGGCGTTAGTGTATAATAAATTCTCCATGGAATTAAGATATCCGTTAACCTTAAAGCCTTCTGCATCTATCTATGGTTTAGTATTTTTAGAAGCGGGTAATGCTTTCAACAATTTTCAAGACTTTAATCCGTTTGAGTTAAAACGATCGGCTGGTGCAGGATTGCGTATTTTCATGCCAGCATTTGGTTTACTAGGTATAGACTTTGGGTACGGATTTGATTCTGATGCACAATCTCCAGGAACCGGTGCTCACGGATGGGAAACACACTTCATAATTGGTCAACAGTTTTAATTTAAAACATAATGCTAAATTCTAAATCGTTCATTTCTATGGTTTTAGTATTTTTGGCACGATATTTTCAATAAGATAAAACGATATCAATAATGAAATTAAAAATAAAAGTTTTTTTAGTATTAGTTGCAGGTTTGTTTTCTATTTGTGTAACAGCACAAAGAGGTGTTAGAATTGCTTATGTAGATATGGAATACATTTTAGAAAATGTAGAAGAGTATAGAGACGCTACATCGCAATTAGAAACTAAAGTGCAAAAATGGAAAGTACAAATAGAACAAAAGCGTAGTGTTGTAGAGCAAATGAAAAAAGACCTTATGGCAGAAAAAGTATTGCTAACTGAGGAGCTTATTGCAGAAAGAGAAGAGGAAATACAAATACTAGAAAAAGAAATGATAGAGTACCAACAAGATCGTTTTGGTCCTCAAGGAGATTTAGTTTTACAAAAAAGACAGCTTATACAGCCTATACAAGATCAAGTTTTTAATGAGGTACAGACTATAGGAACAAATAAAAAGTACGATTTTATTTTTGATAAATCTGCGGATGTTGTAATGTTGTATTCTCAAAAAAGACACGATATTAGCGATTTAGTTTTAAGAGGTATTGCAAGAACAAGAAAAATTAGCAAACCTAAAAAGAAAGTAGCTAGAAGACTAGCGGATGATTTTGATAGTAAAGAAGAATTAGAAAAAGAAATTAGCGATGAGCTAAAGGAAAGACAAGCAAAAGCTGAGCAAGCAAGTGAAGCAAGAGCAAAGTCTGCAGATGAAAAAAGAGCAGAGCAACTTAAATTGCGTGAAGAACGTAAAAAAGCATACGAAGAAAGAAGAAAAAAATTATTAGAAGAAAGAGAAGCTAAGAAAAAAGCAAAACAAGAAGAACGTAACACAGAAGAAGAAAACTAATTTTAATAACAAAAATTTAGTACCATTAATTAACACTCAAATAGAAATTGAAAATCATGAAACAAGTAAAGAAAATAGCTGTAGCATTAGTATTATTTATAGCAGCAACAAGTTTTGTAAACGCACAAAGTAAAGTAGCGCATATAGATGTAACACAATTGTTATCTCAAATGCCAGAAATGAAAACTGCAGAGGCAGAACTTAAAAAGTTGCAAGAAACTTATAATGCAGATATACAAGCTTCCATGACAGAGTTGCGTAATAAGTTTACGCAGTATCAAAACGAAGCTGCTTCTAAATCTAAAGAAGAAAATGATAAAAGAGCTGTAGAGTTACAAGGATACGAGAAAAGTATTGGTGAAGCACAACAGGCTGCACAACAAGAATTCCAGAAAAAACAAGCAGAGTTATTTGCTCCAATTTCTGAAAAAGCTAAAGCTGCAATAGAAAAAGTAGCTGCTGCGCAAGGTTACGACTATGTAATAGATGCGCAAGCTGGTGGTGGTTTAATCGTTGCCAAAGGAAAAGATCTTTTAGTAGATGTTAAAAAGGAATTAGGTTTCTAAAAACATTACTCTATAATTTATTAAAAAACCATCCTACATTAGGATGGTTTTTTTTATACTACAATTTAGAATAATTTTTGTTTAATTTTTTTCCATCTAAGTTTTCTTATGAAGTCTCCTTCTTCTTTAGAAACTAAAAAAGGGACTTTTTCTTTTTTAGCATTTCTATATCCCTCAAGATTATGAAAAAAAGTAGCGCTTTTTTTCTGTTTTAAGGCCATTTTTAATGAAGCAATTATAGTGATCCAAAAACCATAGCGTAATGCGTGCATGGCTTTTCCTTGCAGTAACTTTGCTTTTTTGTTGTAAGCACCACCAGTAGGTCTTAAATGTTTAACCTGTAGTTGATCTTTAGTATATATTTCAAAGCCATGGTATTGTGCTAATAACTCATCTACCGTATCCCAACCCATGGCATTTTTAAGCCCTTTAATGGCTTTAAAACAAGTTTTAGAGTATGCTTTAAAAGCGCCACGTACATGGTCTTTATTCATGGGGTGATTTAAAAGCCATTCGCCATCTTTAGTTTCTTCATATGCAAATCCTCCAGCAATACCAACTTTAGGATTGGTTTTAAATATATGGGCTATAGTTTCAAAATAATTTTCTGGGAGAATAATATCAGCATCTAACTTAACAATAAAATCATAAGAGTTATCTAGTAACTCTAGTCCTTTATTAAAAGCATTTATAACTTTACTACCAGGCATGTGCTCTTTAGAAGAAGTGGTATTTAGCTTTGTAATAAAATTGTGTTTAGAAATATAAATTTCGATAATTTCTTCTGTCTTGTCAGTAGAGTTGTCATTTACAAGGATTACTTTTTTTGGGCGTAGAGATTGTTTTAAAATAGAATCTAACGTATAAGAAATATACTGTTCTTCATTATGAGCGGGTATTACTATATAATAATCCATAATGCAGACTTTTAAATTTGTTTTATTTTTTCTGCATATACAATGTAGTATCTAGGAGTAAAATAACGTAAAAGAGGCCTAATTCCAATTTTTTTAACAGGGTTGGTCCATTTTGCGCTATCTTTTATTTGCCAACCCGCTTTTTCTAAAAGCCAATCAAATTGCCAATCTTCAAACTCATGGTAATGTCTGTCCCAAGGGTCTGTTTTACTTTGGTAAGCAGGGGAAAACCATAAACGCATTGGTATACTTGCCACTAATTTATCTGCTTTAATTTCTTTTAAGATAGTAAGCGGATTTAGTAAGTGTTCAAAAATTTCAAAAGCAGTTACTACTTCTGCATTAGAGGTTGTAAGGCTAGAGAAATCAATATCTATATCTTCTCCTTTAGTGTTTTCTACAGAATACCCATTTTCTTTCATAATTTTAGAAAAAGGATTAGGAACCCCTAAATCTAAAATAGACTGGTTAGTGGAAATATGTTTTTCTAAGAATGTTAAGGTGTGTTTAAATCTTTTACTAGGAAAAGTCTTTTCGTACATCTACTATCATTTTTGATATGGTTACGAAGGTAAAAAAATTAGTGTATACTTTACTAGGTGTTTTTTTAAACTCTATATACTATAGCATTAATATTCATTCCAGCACCAACACTAGCAAAAATAACTACATCTCCTTTATTTATATTTTGATTCTCAATTTTATTTTTATTAACCAAATCATATAATGTAGGTATGGTTGCTACAGAACTATTACCAAATTCTTCAATAATCATTGGCATTATTCCTTTTGGAACTTCATCTATGTCATAAAGTTTATAAAAGCGTTCTACTATTGCTTCATCCATTTTTTCATTGGCTTGATGGATAAATATTTTCTTTAAATCTTTGATAGGAATATTTGCGTTATCTAAACAATGTTTCATAGCTACAGGAACATTAGTTAAAGCAAATTCATATATTTTTCTACCAAACATTTTAATATAAAGAGTATCATCTTCTATTTTGGTATTGTACGTTTTACCAAAGAAAAGGTAATTTGCTTCGCCATTTGCATAAGTGGCGGAGTCATGAAAAAGAATCTCTCCTGCATTGGGGCTATTTTCTACAATTGTTGCGCCAGCACCATCCGAATAAATCATAGAATCACGATCATATTTATCTACAATTCTAGATAATGTTTCGGCACCAATTACTAAGCATTTAGTTGCAATTCCACTTTTAATAAAGGCATGTGCTTGTATCATAGCTTGTACCCATCCTGGACATCCAAAAAGAATATCATAAGCCACACATCTAGGATTTTTTATTCCCAACTTATGTTTTACACGGGTTGCTAAACTTGGTAGTGTGTCTCCTTGTATATTACCGTAAGTAACATCTCCAAAATTATGAGCAACAATGATATAATCTAAAGTTTCTTTATCAACTCCAGCATTTTTGATAGCTTTTTCTGAGGCGAAAAATGCTAAGTCTGATGTGTTATGCTCTTTATTAGCATACCTTCTTTCGCTAATTCCAGTAATTGCTTTAAACTTTTTTATTATTATAGGATTTGGGGCTTTTATTATGGTGCCGTCTGAGTTTAAAAATTCATGAGATTCAAAATCTTCATTTTTTGTTATTTGTGTTGGTAAATAACTTCCGGTTCCAGTAATTCCTATAGGCATATTCTTGACTTTTATAGCAAAGCATACAATATAGTTAAAAGTGTATTTTTTATTATGCGTGCATAATAAAAAATACGATAGCCAGTAATCATATTTTAAATATTTAAAAAAATAACAAGCCCTTTTGAATTAACAAAAGGGCTTGTTGTATAGGGCTTTTGACAGTTTTTTATACTTCTGCGTACGCTTCAATAGGAATACAGCTACATATTAAATTACGATCGCCATAAGCATCATCCACTCTTCTAACCGATGGCCAAAATTTATTTTCCTTTACAAAGTCTAAAGGGAAAGCAGCTTTTTGTCTACTATATTCAAAATTCCAACTATCGTTAGTTATCATTTCTAAAGTATGCGGCGCATTTTTTAGAACGTTATCCTTATTCTCAGAATATGCCTCTTCTATTTCTTGTCTTATAGATAGCATTGCATCACAGAAGCGGTCTAATTCTGGTAAGCTTTCACTTTCCGTGGGTTCTATCATCAATGTTCCTGCCACAGGAAAAGAAACCGTAGGAGCATGAAAACCGTAATCCATTAATCTTTTAGCAATATCGGTTACTTCAATGCCATTTTGTTTAAATGGTCTACAGTCTATAATCATTTCATGAGCCGCTCTTCCTTTTTCTCCAGTATATAAAACATCATAACCACTACTTAATCTATTTTTTATGTAGTTAGCATTAAGTATTGCAGTTATTGTAGACTGTTTTAATCCTTTTTCGCCTAACATTTTAATGTAGCTGTAAGATATTAAGCATACTAATGAACTACCCCATGGAGCAGCAGAAATAGCAGAAATTGCTTTAGATCCTCCTGTTTTTATTACTGGGTTAGATGGTAAAAATGGAGCTAATTGTTCTGCAACACATATTGGCCCTACACCAGGACCGCCACCGCCATGCGGAATTGCAAAAGTCTTATGAAGATTTAAGTGGCAAACATCTGCGCCGATGGTTGCTGGGTTAGTAAGACCAACTTGCGCATTCATATTTGCTCCATCCATATAAACTTGTCCACCATGATCATGGATAAGTTTTGTAATTTGTTTAATAGAAGATTCAAAAACCCCATGCGTAGATGGGTAAGTCACCATTAATGCCGATAAATTTTCGGAATGTAGTTTTACTTTTTCTTCTAAATCTGAAACATCAATATTTCCTCTTTCATCTGTTTTAGAGACTATTACTTTCATACCTGCCATTACTGCAGATGCAGGGTTGGTACCGTGCGCTGAAGCTGGAATAATACATATATTCCTATTCGTATCTCCATTAGATTCATGGTAGGCTCTAATAGCCATAAGTCCTGCATATTCTCCTTGCGCACCAGAGTTAGGTTGTAAAGATGTAGCTGCAAAACCAGTAATGATAGAAAGGTCGTTTTCTAGTTCTCTTAATACAATTTGGTAACCTTCTGCTTGTTCTATTGGAGCAAAAGGGTGTATGTTACCCCATTGGTTAGAGCTTAATGGTAGCATTTGCGTTGCCGCATTTAACTTCATAGTACAAGAACCAAGAGAAATCATAGAGTGGTTTAATGCTAAATCTTTACGCTCTAGTTTTTTAATATAACGCATTAACTCTGTTTCGGAGTGATAGGAGTTAAAAACAGGATTCTCTAAAAATGCTGAAGATCGTTGTAGTTCTTGTGCAATTTCTTTTTTATCTATAAAAGAAGTTATCTGGATAGTTTTATTTTCTTTTGCTTCCGAAAAAATAGTTACAATAGTATCTACATCAGCAATAGAAACGCTTTCGTTTAAAGAGATAGAAATTGTATTTGCATCAACATAATAAAAATTAATTTCTTTTTGCTCTGCTAATGGCTTTATTATAGCAGACTCAGCTTTAATAGTAATAGTGTCAAAGAAGCTGGTATTTAATTGTTTATAACCTAATTTCTCTAAATTTGTAGCAAGGGTAACTGCTGCTGCGTGTATTTTGTTAGCAATATATTTTAGGCCTTCTGGGCCATGATACACAGCATACATCCCTGCCATAACAGCTAATAATACCTGAGCTGTACATATGTTAGAGGTAGCCTTATCTCTTTTAATATGTTGCTCTCTAGTTTGTAGCGCCATTCTAAGGGCTTGTTTGCCATCAGTATCTTTAGTAATACCAATTATTCTTCCTGGAATATTACGTTTGTAAGCCTCCTTTGTGGCAAAAAAAGCAGCATGTGGACCACCATAACCTAAGGGAATACCAAAACGCTGTGTTGTACCAACAACAACATCTACACCAAATTCTCCTGGCGGTTTTAATAAGGTTAAACTTAAAATGTCTGCAGCAACTGCAACTTTTATATCCTTTTCATTAGCCTTAGAAACAAAAGAATCAAAGTTATGTACTTGACCATTTTTTCCTGGATATTGTAATAACATTCCAAAGAAATCATTAGTAAAGGTAAACTCTTCATGATTACCAATAACTAATTCTATTCCTAATGGTGTAGAACGCGTTTGTAACAATGATAGCGTTTGCGGTAGTACTTCCTCAGAAACAAAAAACTTTAAGATGTTAGCTTTTTTTTGAGCTCTGCTACGAACATCAAAAAGCATAGTCATAGCTTCTGTTGCTGCAGTACTTTCATCTAAAAGAGAAGCATTCGCAATTTCCATAGCAGTTAAATCGCAAACTACTGTTTGGAAATTTAATAAGGCCTCTAATCTACCTTGCGCTATTTCTGCTTGGTATGGCGTATATGCAGTGTACCATCCTGGGTTTTCTAGTATATTACGCTTAATTACAGAGGGGGTAAGAGATTCATGATATCCTAAGCCAATGTATGACTTAAACACCTTATTTTTATTAGATAGCGCTTCTAAATGATTAAGAAACTCGTGTTCGCTCATTGCAGGAGACAATTGTAAGTCTTGCTTAAGGCGAATATCATCTGGTATTGTTTCGTAAATAAGTTGTTCTAGATTAGTAACACTTATGCTTTGTAGCATGTGTTTGTAATCTTCTTTTTTTATGCCAATATGGCGAGATGCAAATAAGTCTGTTCGCATATTCCGAATTAGTTTTTTTACTTTAAATAGTTTTGCAAAATAAGGAAATTATTTATGGGATTTTAGGACTAGGTAAAGGAAGAATACTAAAGTTTTTAACCAAAAACTAAGGTTATAAACAGTTTAGCTATTTTTGTTAAATGAAGGTAATAAAAACTCTTTTTAATTTTTACTTAGATGCTAGTATTCATGTTGCTATAGCTGTAGTTTCTTTACTTTTAGTGACAGGCTTATTATTTTCTATAAAAATTGATAATCATTTACTGTCTTTTGTTTTTTTTAGTACTATTTGTGGATATAATTTTATAAAATATGGGGTAGAGGCTAAGAAATACATTTTAGTTGCAAATAAATACCACAAAAACATTCAGTTTTTTAGCTTTATAGCTTTAGCTATTGGTATATATAATATCTTTTATTTGCAGTCTAAAACTATTTTAGGCTTATTAGTTTTAATTACTTTAACAGGTTTGTATGCTATTCCTGTTTTACCACATATAAAAAAGTTTAGAGATTTTGGTGGCTTTAAAATTATATCTGTAGCCATGGTTTGGGCAGGAATAACAGTTATTGTTCCTGTTTTGAATATAAATTTACCATTGACTTGGGATATTTGGGTAGAAACATTACAGCGTTTTATTTTAGTTTTAATTCTTCTTATTCCTTTTGAAATACGAGATTTAAAATATGATTCTCCAGAACTTAAAACATTACCGCAACGATACGGAGTTACAAAAAGTAAAATAATAGGTGCTTTTTGGGTACTAATTTTCTTTTTATTAATTTATTTAAAAGACATTATTACAACAATAGATGTTTTAGCAAAAGGTATTTTGTTTTTAACGTTGGGAATTTTAATGTATGTAACTAAAAGAAATCAGAATAAATATTTTGCTTCTTTTTGGGTAGAAAGCATTCCAATATTTTGGTATATATTACTTTTATTTTTTCCCCTCTAATTTATTTTTCATAGCTATTTTGTCATTATCAGACAAAATATGAAGGTTAGCTTTATTACAAAGCGACGTTAATTCTGCATTTTTTTTACTGTGTTTAGAACAAGCCTTACACATAAAAAGATGGAATTTTAATTTTATTTTCTCCATTAAAGAAGCCTCATCATACTGAGCTTTGTTACAAATTACTGCTGCTTTATCACAAGAAATCATACTTAAAACCAATTTTTATTTAAACAATCCATGAGAGCAGTTCTTGCTCTATGAATCATAACCCACAAGTTAGACGGATTAATTTTTAGTTCATTACAAATATCTTCTGTATCTATACCCTGAATTGTTTTCATGACAAAAACTTTAGATTGTTTTTTTGGTAATTTAGAAATGCATAGTTGTATGGCTTCACCCAATTCTTCGTTCTCTAGTACATTGTTATTCATAGTACTAAAAGGGTCTGCTACTTGTTCTTCTAGCCAATCTCCTTCAGAATCACTATTAGAACTATAGTTCATACGAACTTCTGCTTTCCCTTTTTTAGAATTTATTTTTCGGTAATGGTCTATTACTTTTCTTTTAAGGATAGCTATTAACCAAGTACGCTCCGCGGCATCTCCTTTATAATTTTTAGCAGATTTTAATCCTGCAAAAAAAGTTTCTTGTACTAAATCTTTTGCAATTTCTGCATCACTAACCCTAGTAACTGCGTAATTAAAAAGATAATCTGCGTATTTATCTACCCAGATATTTGGATTTAGTTGATGCGGAGCCATTCTATTATTTATTAATACCAAAAGTAAAAGATTTTTATTTAATAAGTTAATTTTGAGTTGTTATGAAACAAAATAAATGTTATGAAATTATTTTTCTTATCTTTTACATTGTTGTTTTTATTTTTCTCTTGTTCACAAAATAAAGCAATACATATCACAGAATTTTCACAAAAAAATATAAATAATGCAATACTTATAGATGTAAGAACACCAATAGAGTATGCTAAAGGGCATTTGAAAAATGCCAAAAACATTAATTGGTTTGATAAGAATTTTGAAGAGCAAGTTAAATCTTTAGATAAAGAAGAAACTATTTATTTATATTGTAAGGCTGGCGGGCGTAGTGCGAAAGCGCAGCAGAGACTTTTAGATATGGGGTATAAAAATGTGATAAACTTAGAAGGAGGTTATTTGGCTTTTGTAGCAAAATAATCTCTTTGTTAGAGTATTTCTTAATCCAAATAATTTATGACCGTGCCTTTTTTAAATCTAAGCCGAGACCGTTGTCTTTAATAGATAAAGTTGTTTTTCCATTACTTACAATAGATTTTATTTTAATTTCAGACGCGCGGTCTGGTTACATATATTTTATGGCTTGAACTTAAAAAAATATAAGCTGTATTAATTTAATAAAATTAAGTTACCTACAGCATTATTTAGCTCTTCTGCAGTTGTTCCTGGAACCATATCTTTGTGGTAAAGAAAACGTATAATTTCTTTTTCTACGTCTAAAAAGTCGTTATTTGGGCTTATAGTAGAGCATAAAAAACTTTTTTCTTCATCACATTTATTAGAGTGTCCAAGCCCTAAAGAATGACCTAGTTCATGTTTTAGTAAAGATTCTATTGGGCTAGATATCCAAATTCTAGAGTTGTTAAGAGCAAGACCAGTTCCAGAACTTATTGCGTAACCATCGTAGGTTTTACCCTCAATAATCTCATGCATATCTGGCCATAAGGTTTCTATTTCTTCTGCATTTCCATAGTATAAATGAACATTGGATTCTGTTTTGGTTTCTACAATTGTAATAGAAAAAGTTCCTAAATTAAATAAAGCATTATATTGGTCTAATACGCTTTGTACCGTTGCTTTATAGTCTGTACTTATAGCGCCATCTAAAAATATTTTCATTGGGGCACCCCATTTTTGAATAGAACTTAGGGCGTTAGAGTCTTCCCATAATGTTAAATATCTAAAATAATCTACAAGCTCTTTTTGCTCTGCTGTTAAAATAGCATATTCCTCTATATTTTCTAAAGTTATAATAATGTCTTCATCTACAATAGTAGTGCCATCAAAAACAGAGATAGTAGCAGAAATACTTGGTGTAGTTTCAAAATCTAGAATGGTATTCTCTCCTATGGTAATTTCTCCGGTGTTTTCATTTATTATTAAATCGGCTTCAGATTGTATAGTATAAGTTAAAGCATCATTATCTTTATCGGTAGCTTTAATAATGCCAATACTGCTTTCAAAAGCAGAATGTTCTTCAATGCTAAAACTTTGATTAGCCGTAAATTCTGGATTGTTATTATCTAAATCATTAGAGTCATTAGTAGAATCTTTACTACATGAAAAGATTAATAAAGAAAAAATTGGGATCATAATTTTTTTCATGATTTTTTATTTGGACGCTAATTTATTCAGCATTTATAACTTAATAATCCCTGTAAATAGGGTTTTTAATTACAACTATTAGGTTTTTTAAAACGGTAGGTTTAGTAATAAAATTGTATTTCTTTAAAATAGAGCTACTATTTTATGGTTATACTATTAAAAATACCTATTTACAGGGATGCTTAACGTTTTTTTTAGGGATATTTTTGTAAAAAATAAAATACAAGATGAAGGTAGTAAAGAGTTTAAAACAATTAATAATAGTTGTAATTGTAGTATTATATAGTACTACTAATTTATTAGCTCAGCAAGACACTTTGTGGTATGACTCTAAATGGAAGAAAACTACAAAAGAAAATGCAAGTTATTACAGGCCACCTGTAAAAGCAGAAGGAATTTTTTTTAGAGTAAAAGATTATTACAAGTCTGGTGTTTTACAAATGAATGCTTTATCTAAATATGTTGATAAAGACTTTTGGGAAGGTAAAGTTACTTGGTATAAAGAAAATGGAAAAGCATACCAAGAAGGTACATATAAAAATAATAAGTTAGATGGAGAATATATAAGTTACATACAAGATAAAAAGATAATTTCTACCTATAAGAATGGCTTATATGTAAGCGGAGAAACAAATTTAAATTACAGTTCTTATTATATTTATTTTAAAGAAATTGAAGATGGTTTTAAGAGAACATATCATAATGGAGATTTAAATGGGCTGCGTTACGAAGAGTATTTAGATAAGGATAACAAAAAAAAATATACGAAGTATTATGATAAAAATGGAAAGCTCTTAGGAGAGTCTAAATATTTATCTAACGGAAATAAAGTAGGTATAGAGGCGTATTATAATTACAATCCATTTTCTATATCTAGTATACAATATTATTCTAAAGGAGGGGCTGTACTAGGTAAATCTGTATATTATAAAAACGGAAATATAAGAGAAAAATTTATTTCGGAACCAAACTACAAAACAATTTATTATACTACTAATGGGAAAGAATTAGGTTCTTTAACCTACAGTATGGTTAACTCTTATTTGAGCCCTAGAAATGGAACACAATATACTTTTAAATCTAATTATTCATACTCAAAAAAGGAAGAAGATTGGCTTTCTTATATTACTGTTTATGAAGAAGGAAAGATTGTAGAGTCTACAGAAAAGTATAAGAATGGAAAAATGAAATCCCTTTTTACATATAAAGATGGCGTTAAGTTGCTAGATATTTTTTATGATGAAGAAGGGAAAGAAAAATCAAGACTAAGTTATAAAGATTACAAAGCTTATAATGGAATACAATATAACAGAGATTCTAAAATAACATATGTAGACGGAGATTTAATTGAAGAGATAAAATACTACCCAGAAACTAAGATTAAATTCATGGTTTCAAAAGATGATTTAAAAACGTATTACAATAAAGAAGGAAAGGTTTTGGGGACCTTAACATTAAGAAGTGGGTCTTACGGATCTCCAGAAGATGGGGTTAAGTATAGTTATTATAATGGTGTTTATGATAGAATAGAAGAATATAAAGCAGGAAGAATAATAAAAGTGACTACTTTAAGAAAAGGGAATAAAGGTGCTTATTATAAAACTATTGAGATATATGATTCTAGCGGTTATAATAAAGAAAAAGAAATAAGATTTTATAGTAATGGAAAGCCGCAAAGTAATACAGATTTTAAAAATTATAAACCAGTCTTAGGGGTTTATTTTAATGAAAAAGGAGAGAAGATTGGTAGCTATGATTTTAAAACGAAAGAAGGAAAACGTTATGAGTTTTTCTACGAATCTGACCAAATAAAAGAAGTTGAAGAAATAAATAACGGTAAGTTAATTAGTGCTCTAACTTATGAAAGAGTTTATAATTATGATAAGAAAGACTATGAATATGTATTAATAAAAGATATAGATAGTTCTAAAGATGCCAAATTTTTTGATAAAGAAGGAAAGTTAATTGCTAAAGCTACTTTTAAAAATGGGGAATTATATAACGGTACTACTTTTGATGCAAAAGATAAGGTCTTGTATACTATAAAAGATGGTAAGAAAAATGGTATTTATAAAAAGTATGATTATAACTCTAATGTGCTAGAAAAAGGTGCTTATAAGAACGATTTAAAAGACGGACTTTTTGTAACCTACAATGCTTCTGGTTCTAAAAAGTCATCTGTAAATTATGTTAATGGAAAACCAGAAGGAGATGCTATTTATTATAAAGGGGATGAAATACTAAGTAAAATGACCTATAAAAATGGCAAGCCTTATAAAGGAAAAGTAACTAATTACAATTCTTATTCAGATACGTATCAAGAAGACACATACGTTGATGGAAGTATAGTAAAATCTATAGATACTAAAAAGGATGGAAAAATTATAACAACATATACTAGCAAAACAAATAAAGAAATTGTTAAGTATAATTTAAATGATAAAAAGGTCTTAACCTATAATTTGCATAATGAAAGTTTAGAAGGAAAAGTTATTGGTTATGATGATGAAGGTAATGTGGAAAGAACAGCAGAATTTGAGAAAGGTAAATTAGTAGCTGGAAAAGTAAAAGTAAAAGGACAATCTTATAACAATCCTTCTAGTTATATTTTTTTAATAAGAACAGATACCACTTTTGCTATAGAACAATATAATGAAGATGGCTTGGAATATAAAGCTTTTGAAAAAGTTGAAAAAGGAATTCGTTTACAACATTTGTATAAGCTAGATTCTAAAACGGAGTATATTTACCATACCGATTTATTATAAGAATTATAAAAGAAGCTCCACTAGTACTACTAGTGGAGCTTCTTTTTAGTAGAACTGTTATAACAAACCAGCACGCTCTAATAAAGCTTCTACTTTAGGTTCTGCGCCTCTAAAACGTTTGTATAAAACCATAGGGTTTTCTGTTCCCCCTTGGGAGAGTACGTTGTCTTTAAACTTTGTTGCAACCTCTTTATTAAATATTCCTTTTTCTTTAAAATATGCAAAAGCATCAGCATCTAAAACCTCTGCCCATTTGTAACTGTAATACCCAGAAGAATACCCTCCTTGAAAAATATGAGCAAAAGCAGTACTCATACATGTTTCTTTTGTTTCTGGGTATAAGTTTGTTCCTGTAAACGCTTTTGTTTCATGAGCTTTTACATTTGTAATATTTGTTGGGTCTGCACCATGCCAAGACATGTCTAACAAGCCAAAACTTAATTGACGTAGCGTTGCCATACCTTCTTGAAAAGTGGCAGATTCTTTTATTTTCTGAACCAAATCCATCGGGATTAATTCTCCCGTTTCATAATGCGTAGCAAAAAGCTCTAAAGCTTCTTTTTCATAACACCAGTTTTCTAAAACCTGACTTGGTAGTTCTACAAAATCCCAATACACAGACGTTCCAGATAAGCTAGGATAGGTTGTGTTTGCGAGCATACCGTGTAATCCGTGGCCAAACTCATGAAAAAGGGTAGTAACCTCGTTAAACGTTAGTAAAGAAGGTTTGCTTTTTGTAGGTTTGGTAAAGTTACATACGTTAGATATATGCGGGCGCACATTTTCTTCTCCTCTTTTGTATTGCGACTTAAATGAAGTCATCCAAGCACCACCACGTTTTCCTGCCCTTGGGTGAAAATCTGCATAGAAAAGAGAAATAAAATTCTTTTCTACATCATATACTTTATATGTTTTTACTTCTTCATGGTATTTGTCTACATCAAAAACCTCTTCAAATTGTAGGCCAAAAAGTTTTTCAGATACTTTAAAAACACCATCAATTACGTTTTCTAATTTAAAGTACGGTTTTAAAATTTCATCGTCTAGATTAAAAAGTTTTTGTTTTAATTTTTCAGAATAGTAAGAGCCATCCCATTTTTGTAATTGCTCTATACCATCTAATTCCTTTGCAAAATCTTCTAATTGTTTAAACTCACGTTCTGCAGCAGGTTTTGCTTTTTCCAGTATCTCGCTTAAAAATGCTTGGACTTTTTCTGGCGTTTCTGCCATACGCTCTTCTAAAACAAAATGTGCATGGGTTTCATAACCTAAAATATTAGCACGCTCATGTCTTAGATTTGCTATTTGCAGTACATTTTCTTGGTTATCTAAATTATCTCCTTTAAAACCTTTGCTACCAAAAGCCAGAGTAAGTTCTTTACGTAGTTCTCGGTTACTAGCATACTTCATAAAAGGAATATAGCTTGGATATTCTAAGGTAATTAGCCAACCATCTAAATCTTTAGATTTTGCTAATTGTGCAGCAGCTTCTTTTGCACCCTCAGGTAGTCCATCTAAATCAGCTTCGTTAGTAAGGTGTTTTTGGTACTTATTGGTTTCGGCTAAAATATTTTCACCAAACTGTAATTTTAGTTTTGCAAGTGCAGCATCAATTTCTCTTAGTCTTGTTTTTTTATCTTCAGGCAGGTTAGCACCATTACGGCTAAAAGCTTTATATCTTTTATCTAATAAAGTTTGTTGTTCTGTATTTAGTGTTAAGGAATCTTTTTGGTCATAAACCGCTTTAACTCTAAGAAATAAATCTTTGTTAAGTGTAATATCGTTTCCAAACTCAGAAAGTAAAGGAGATATTTCTTGCGCTATTTTCTGAATTTCTTCATTAGTTTCTGCGGAGTTTAGATTAAAAAACACAGATGAAATTCGGTCCAATTGCTGTCCAGAAAATTCTAAAGCTTCAATAGTATTTTCAAAACTCGGAGATTCTGTATTTTTTGTAATAGCATCAATCTCTGCTCTAGCATCTTTCATTGCCTGTAAAAAAGCAGGTTTAAAATGTTCGTTTTCTATAGTAGAGAAAGGAGCAGTATCAAAAGGAGATAAAAGTGGGTTCATATTCTAGGTTAATAGTTTGTGAATGTTCGTTTATAGTTGTTGGTTAGTGGTTGTCGGTTGTTTTTTTGATTTTGAAAAATGTTATACTTAAATTAATAAGTAAATATGTAAAGGAAATAATAGTTGAAAAAATGGCTCCTGTAATAAAAGAAAAGTTTTTAGCTGTGTCTTTTGAATTGTTTGGAGAAATAAAAAATTCCCATTTAATGAATACTACTATCTGAATAAGAACATAAATAAATAAAAAAAGAAGGAAACTTCTAGACAAGCATTTAGCATAACTATTGCTAAACTTATTTTTAAACACAAACAAAATAATAATAATTACAACTGCACAAAGAGTAAAAATGATAGTAGGAGTATTCACTTGAATAATCTGTTTTATTAAATGTCTTTGTACTTATTACTAAATACTTCGAACTTCTTTCGCTCCATCAATAACTTTTTGTTTTAACCCTTCTTTATAAAGAATAATTTTATCTAGAACACATTTGTCACTAGCGCCAATAATTTGTGCTGCAAGAATACCTGCATTTTTTGCGCCATCTAAGGCAACTGTAGCTACAGGAACACCACCAGGCATTTGTAGTATAGATAAAACAGAATCCCAACCATCTATAGAGTTGCTACTTTTAACAGGAACACCAATTACTGGTAGCGGTGACATAGAAGCTACCATTCCGGGTAAATGTGCAGCACCACCAGCACCTGCAATTATTACAGAATAGCCGTTAATATGGGCATTTTTACTAAAATCGAATAATTTTTCTGGAGTTCGGTGTGCAGAAACAATGTCTACATCTACTTTAATATCAAAACCTTTTAAAATATCTATTGCATCTTGCATTACTGGTAGGTCGCTTGTGCTTCCCATTACTACTGCTACTTTGCTCATATCTTTATTTGCTTATAACTTTTATTGTTTCTTTTACTTGTTGTGCAATTTCTCTTGCCTTTATAATATCTTTATTTACTATGGTAACATGTCCCATTTTACGAAAAGGCCTTGTTTGTTTTTTACCATAAATATGCGGGGTAACACCTTCTAATTTAAGAATTTGTTCTATATTCTCATAAATAACATCACCAGTATGGCCTTCGGCACCAACTAGGTTTACCATAATACCAGCTACTTTATTTTCAGTACTTCCTAAAGGTAAATCTAAGATAGCTCTTATATGTTGTTCAAATTGATTGGTGTAACTTGCTTCTATAGTTTGGTGTCCGCTGTTGTGAGGTCTTGGAGCAACCTCATTTACTAAAATTTGGTCATCTTCTGTTTGGAACATTTCTACGGCTAGTAAACCAACTTGCTGTATTTTATTAGAAACTTTTAGCGCTATTTCCTGTGCTTTTTTTGCTACATCTTCATTAATTCTTGCCGGGCAAATAACATATTCCACTTGGTTGGCTTCTGGGTGAAATTCCATTTCTACCACAGGATAGGTAACTACCTCACCAGATGCGCTACGGGCAACTATTACAGATAATTCATTTTTAAAAGGAACCATTTCTTCTGCAATACATTCTACATTTGGTAAACCTTTTAAATCTTCTACCTTACGAACCACTTTTACCCCTTGCCCGTCATATCCAAATTGGGCGCATTTCCATACAAAAGGAAATTGTAATCCGCCATTTTCAATGCTGTCTTCTATTTCGCTAGTATATGCAAAACGGGAGAATGCTGCGGTTGGAATGTTATTGTCTGTATAAAATAATTTTTGAGTAGCTTTATTTTGAATAATACGTAAGGCTTTTGTTGGCGGATATACTTTTACTCCTTCGTCTTCTAATTTTTCTAAAGCTTTGGTGTTTACATTTTCAATCTCTATAGTAAGTACATCTACACTTTTTCCAAAATTATAAACGGCATCAAAATCTAATAAATTCCCTAAAACAAATTCATTACTAGCAATTTTAGAAGGTGCATCTTCGGATGCTTCTAAGACTTTAGTTTGTATGTCAAATTTTCGGGTTTCATACAACATCATTTTGCCAAGTTGGCCACCACCAAGAATACCTAATTTAAAATCTGAAGAAAAATAACTCATGTTTATACTATACTTTAGTAAAAATAATAACAAAAATACAGCTAAATCTTAGAAACCAATTCTATAAAATCTAAAAACCACCCTCAAAATGTTATCTTTGCCAACTTAGTAAAATTATGGGACTAATAAAACTTCAGGATAAAACCTTTAAACTTTTTTTAAGCGAAGCGCAAATTCTTGCTGCTGTAAAGAGTGTAGCAGATAAAATTTCTGCTGATTATAAAGACCAGAATCCAATTTTTGTAGGTGTATTAAATGGGTCTTTTATGTTTGTTTCCGATTTTTTAAAAGCCTATGATTTTCCGTGTGAAGTATCTTTTGTGAAATTAAGCTCTTACCAAGGCTTAACCTCTACGGGGATAGTAGAAACGTTATTAGACTTGCCAGAAAATATTGAAGGTAGAAGTGTAATTATATTAGAAGATATAATTGATACTGGTAGAACCTTAAAAGAAATTATTCATTTGTTTAGTAGAACAAATGTGAAAGAATTTAAAATAGCTACTTTATTTTATAAATCTAGCGTTTACAGAGGGGAATACCCTATAGATTATTTTGGATTAGATATTCCAGATAAATTTATTGTAGGCTATGGCTTAGATTATAACGAACAAGGTAGAAACTTAAAAGAAGTATATCAATTAAACCAAACAACTATGATCAATCTTGTCCTATTTGGAAAACCAGGAGCTGGGAAGGGCACTCAGGCCGAATTTTTAAAAGAAAAATATAATTTGAAACACATTTCTACGGGAGATGTTTTTAGATTTAATATTAAGAATGGTACTGAATTAGGAACATTAGCAAAATCTTATATAGATAAAGGGGAGTTGGTTCCTGATGAGGTTACTATTAACATGTTACAGGCTGAGGTGGAAAAAAATCCAGAAGTTGCAGGTTTTATTTTTGATGGTTTTCCTAGAACTACTGCACAGGCAGAAGCTTTAGATGCTTTTTTAGAATCTAAAGACATGGTTATAAACGCTACAGTTGCATTAGAAGCTAATGATGAGGTGCTTATTCAAAGATTATTAGAAAGAGGGAAAGTTAGTGGCCGTTCAGATGATCAGGACGAAAACAAAATTCGTAATCGTTTTGAAGAATATAATTTAAAAACAGCTCCTCTTAAAGAATTTTATGAAGAGCAAAATAAATTCTATAGTGTAAACGGTATTGGTAGTATTACTGAAATTACAGAACGTTTAGCAGGCGTTATAGATAGTTTGTAGAATAACAGTAATAAGAATTTGTACGTATGACGGAGGGGAATTTTGTAGATTATGTAAGAGTGTTTTTAACTTCTGGTAACGGGGGTAAAGGATCTGTACACTTACATAGAGAAAAGTACATAACAAAAGGTGGTCCAGATGGGGGAGATGGTGGCCGTGGCGGTCATGTTATTCTTAGAGGGAATAAAAACCTATGGACACTAGTAACTTATAAGTTTAAAAAACACTTTAAAGCTACTCATGGAGAACATGGTGCAAAAAGTAGAAGTACTGGAGCAGACGGTAAAGATGTGTATTTAGACGTGCCATTAGGAACTATTGTTAAAGACCCGGAAACAGAAGAAATACTACATGAAGTAACTTCTGATGGTCAAGAAATAATAATCTTAAAAGGAGGCATGGGAGGCCGTGGAAATTGGCACTTTAAATCTCCTACGAACCAAACACCTAGGTATGCACAACCTGGCATGGAAGGAGAGGAAAGAGATTTTATATTAGAATTAAAAGTATTAGCAGATGTAGGTTTAGTAGGTTTTCCTAATGCAGGAAAATCTACTTTACTGTCTGTAATAACTTCCGCAAAACCCAAAATTGCAGACTATGAGTTTACTACCCTAAAACCTAATTTAGGAATAGTTCAATATAGAGATTTTCAGAGTTTTGTAATGGCAGATATTCCTGGTATTATAGAAGGAGCTGCGGAAGGAAAAGGATTAGGACATTATTTTTTAAGACATATAGAACGTAATTCTACGTTGTTATTTTTAATACCTGCAGATAGTAAAGATATTGGTAAAGAGTATCAAATTCTTTTAGATGAATTACGTAGATATAATCCAGAATTATTAGATAAAGAAAGACTTATTGCAATATCTAAAAGCGACATGTTAGATGAAGAACTTATTACAGAAATGAAGGTTGAGCTAGATAAAGACCTTAAAGGAGTTCCTTATATGTTTATCTCTTCGGTAGCGCAATTAGGCATTACAGAGTTAAAAGATAAACTTTGGAATATGCTTAACGTTTAGTCGAAAAAATCTATTTATGTAGATTTTCGCACTCTTTTTTATGTACATTTATAAAAAGCATGTACTATGAAAAAGTTATTTTCTTTACTTTTTGTTCTTGTTTTATTTTCTTGTAACGCTGTTCGTGTGCAGTATGATTATGAGAAAACTACAGACTTTACAAGCTACACTACCTATAATTATTTTTCAGACATAGAAACAGGCTTAAGCGATTTAGATACTAAAAGATTACTAAAAGCCTTAGATATAGCCATGCAAAGCAAAGGAATGCTTTTGTCTGAGGAACCAGATTTTTACATAAATATTGAAAGCAAAATATACCAAACTACAAATGGAAATACGGTTGGTGTTGGGGTAGGTGGTACTGGTAACTCTATTGGCGGTGGTGTATCTGTAGGTATTCCAGTAGGGCAACCCAAAATGAAAAGAGAAATAGCTTTTGATTTTGTAGATACTAAAAAGGATGCACTTTTTTGGCAAGCTATAGGTATAGATATTTACAAGGAAAACCAAACACCTGAACAAAGGGAATTGCATTTACACGCTATTGTGAATAAAGTGTTAGATAAATATCCGCCTAAAGTAAAGAAGAAATAAAAAAAGCTTCAAGTAATTGAAGCCTTTTTTAGACGATTCCGTTTTTTTAAATTTATGCCTCAAGCAAATCAGTATATTGGTCTTTGTATCCATAAAGCATTATTACATTAAATACAATTAGAATTATGGAGCCAGCTATAGTTGCTGGTTCTAATGTTCCATGGTATAAAACTGCATTTATTGATATACTCATTAGAATAACCATAAGTAATGCACCAAATTTATTTAAAAGTAAAGATAGCCCTGCAATAATTTCAATAATAGCTACTATATGCATAGTTTTAGTAGCCTCTAGGGCTTCTAAATAATTTACAGCATTTTCTGTTTCTGGTACAAATATTATAAAATCAAAAAACTTGTTAAGCCCAAAAAATAAAAGAAAAAGCCCATAAAGAATACGTAATACTAGAAATAATTTTGAATTCATACTACTTGGTTTTAGTTGTTGAACACTAAAAGTACGTAATATTTTTCTTTAAGTTTTTAAGATTATTGTGTTTTTGACTACTTATGAGTTTTCACTGTATAGGTAGCAATTATTAATTCATCAACTTTAATGTGAACATCATAATGTCCCGTTTTATTAAATGTATGCGTTAGAATGCATTTATTTTTAATTAGTATAGTTTCTGGTGTACTAGTTTTAGAGCCACTTCCGTTAATAATAACCAAAGCTATTTCCTCATTTGTGAATGGTTTAGTTTGTAAAAGTTCAAAACGAACCGTTTTGTTTTTTTGACTTTCTATATGCATAACTCCTGGTGAAATAGGAATAACATCATTTGTGTAAGCTTCCTTATAAACAATAGGCCCGTTAATAAATTGAGCATAAGAAGGAGCATTGCTCATTAAAGTCCAATCTAAATCTAACGGATAATGATTTTTAATGAATATGGATGGTTCTCCTAAAAAATACCCATCAAAGTAATCCGCTTTAAATTTAGGTTTTCCTTCTTCTAATAGGACTTTTCCGGCCGACCAAGTTGCATCGCAGAAATACCATTTTCCATTAAGTTTTACTACATTCCAAGAATGATTGGGGAGACTATTTTTATCTAAATTTAAGTTAACTGTACGACCAAAACCATTTATTATTTTACATTCTAAATCTGCCAAACTAGCAAGTTCTCTTATTAAATATGCATAGCCCGTGCATGCAGTTTTCTTATGATTTAAAAGTTTTTTAAAAACTTTAGGGGTAAAACTAGAGTTCCATTGTAAGAACGCACCTCTGTCTTTCTTAATTTTTTTTCGATTCTTTTTAGTCTTTAAATAGGAAGAGTAGTCGTTTTCTATATTAGTACAAACCCAAGTATAGATAGCTCTAAATTTTTCAACATCAGTATCTAGATTACAAGTTAAATTTTGGGTTAGTAGTGGTAAGTTTTTTAAACTTTCACCTTTATAGGTATTGGCAATGCTATCAGCTTTTTTAAAACTAATTTGTTTAAAATCGCTTCGTTGCCCAAAAGAAACTGTAAAGGTGAATAGAAAAAGTAATGTGGTATATTTCATTATTTAAATAGACCAACAAATTTTTGAAAGATATTTTGCTTGGTTTTATAAACTTCCCCAACTTGTATTTCTCCCATAAGCTCAACATCGGCATTTGTAAAGTTTATGGTAATACTTATAGTGTCAGAAGTGCTTTCTTGTATTTTATATTCTTTAGTGTCGTATCCTATATAACTAAAAATTAAAACATCATTTATATCAAGTTTGTTGGGGAATTCAAAATTACCGTCTAAATCTGTTACCGTTCCTTGTTTTGTGCCTTTTAAAACCACATTAACGCCAGGTAACGGAATGTTCTCTTCATCAAGTACCGTTCCTTTTACTGTATATTGAGAAACCGTATTTACAGAAATATTTCCCCGTTGAATGTTAGATGTTTCTGTTTTAACTATAGGTTCTAAACTTGCTATTTCTTGAGCATTTACATTAGAAATAGCACATAATGCAAGTAGCGAAAAACCCATGCTTGCAATTCCTTTGGAGAAAGTTGTACACATTGTAATATAGTTTTTAGTTTGTAATTGAGACGATTTAAAACGCCCACAAGTATTTGGCTTTGGTACTAAAAAATAATTGTTTATTTCTTCCTGTGTCATCGTTGTAAAATCTATTACTTCTTTTTCACAGGAGTTACAATAACCACCAAGTTCTGTTTTATTAAAGGTATTAAAATTTTCTTTACATGCTTTTTTAATGGTAATGTTACTATCATTTTTCATAATACTTTGGTTTTAGATTATACCTCTAATCTATACCCCAAAAAGTACTTTAAAAACTAGCATTTAGTGAATACCTATAATTTATACGTAAAAGTATTATTTCAGTTAGTTATCTATTTTACACTAACTCTTACTCCTTCACTATGGCTACTAAATTCTGGAGCATACATACTTTGTATGGTAGTTATACCATTGCTAAAATCTCCAGCATTATTTACACGTACATCATACTCAAAAACATAAACTCCTTTAGGTAAATAATCAAAAAAGAAATTAGTGCTTGCATCTTTAGTAGTTTCATAATACCCTAAACCATCTTGCCATTTGTATTGCGAGAATACATTTACGGGTTCAAAACCAGCGGCACGCATATCTTTCATGTGAATATATTGCATAGTCCTGTCTACTTTTAATTCTATACGAATACGAACTAAGTCACCTACTTTTACATTGGTTTTAGAAGTGATTTCGTAGAGTTGTTCTCCTGTATCTGTATTCTTTTTTAGAAATAATTTTTTCTTTAATCGTAATGGCGTTTCTGCAGAGGTAATTTTATCCAAATCTTCAAAATATTGCCAATAAAGAGCTCCCCAGGCAATGCCATTTCCTTTTTTAGAAATATTAACTTCTCCTAAACTTGTATCTATTTCGTTAGCATCCCAAGTGGTTTTGTAATAACCGGTTCCAGCTTCAGTTTTTACATTTTTTAGCTTTTCTGTGGCTATTTTATTTCCTCCAATTAATACGGCTACAGTTTCCGATACTGACAGCCATTCACTTCCTTGTAATAATAATGCATATACCGCTTCTGTAGTTGCCTTAGTAGTTTTCCATTGATTAGTTTGTTTGTTTTTAAGTAACCAAATTTTAAGATTATCAACGGTAGTTACATCATTCTCTATCTCAGAAAAAGCCTCTATAAGTAACGCTTGCGTTTCTATAGGGGCTTGGTACCAATACCAAGAATTGGTGTTCTCTTTCCAGTACATTCCTAGTTCCTCCGAAGTGATACTATTCTCTTTTAGCGACCTTAGAATTTTAGAAGCTGTAGTTGCATTTTTTGCTCTATGACTAATTAATGCTAACATTCCTTTTCTATACAAACTATTAGCTTTCCAATATTTCTTAGTTTGTCCAAAATAGTAATTGGTTATCTCGGTTACTTTTTTTGATGCTTTATACTCCGAGAAAAAGCTTCGCATATACAAGTAATGAATTTGCGTACTGGTTAAGTGGTTGTCATTTATGTTAGAAGTATGTTTTTTCATGTACTCATACTCTTTCACAAACTCTTTGTCTAAATAGGCTATCGCTTTTTTAAGCATAGTATTTCTTTCTTTCTTGTTATTGGTAACATTTAATTGTTTTAAATGACCTAAGCCAGAAGTAATATGTTGTGTAATAAAACGATTTTCTCTACCACCTTTAAACCAAGGCCATGCACCAGAAGACATTTGATTCTGTTGTAGTTTTAATAGGGCAAAAGCTTGTTCATTTTGCATTTTATTGAGGTTAAACAATAAAGCAATTCTTTTTTTCTGTTCCGTTTCTGACTGTGCATCTCTTAGCCAAGGAGTTTCTTGTATTAAAAGCGATTTTAATTCTTGGTTCTTTTCTAAATTACTAATCAAAGCATCAGAATTTGCCCACTGTTTAAATACATCTTGAATTCTAGGATTACTATTTACAATATGACTAGCTAGTGCATTTGCGTAATATCTAGAGAAAGTTTGTTCGTTACAATCATAAGGGTATTCCATTAAATAGGGAAGTGCCTGTACTGCATACCAAGCAGGGTTACTTGTAATTTCTAAACTAAGTTTATAATGCGTTAATGTACTTTGACTACGCTCATCATTCGGTAAGTTTTTTAATTTATCTAAAGTAAACGTTTTACTTTGGTTACTACGAACCCACATAGGTAGAGTTTCTGTAACCAACATTTTATTACTTAAAACAGGAAGTGAATTTTGTTCCCCATCACTATAATTTCCTGCTTTTGCAATTACGGTATATTGAACCCCTTGTAAACCTTCAGGAATATTTAATTTCCATGATACTTGAGTGTTGTTTAATGAATCCGCGGTAAATGAAAGTGTTGTTTTAGTGCTAATTAGTTTATTAGAAATAGGTTTTCCAGTTATAACATCAGTTAGTTTTAATTCTGCTGTTCCAATTAGTTTCTTATCGGTTAGGTTTGCTATTTTACTACTTATTACTATAGTATCTTTTTCTGTTAAAAATCGTGGGGCATTAGGTACTACCATAAGTTCTTTTTGGGTAACAGTATGCATGGTAGATATAGCGCTTTCCCCAGTTTTGTTATGTGCTAATACTTGTAGCTTCCATTTGGTTAAAGCTTCTGGTGTGGTAAAGCTAAAAGTAACATTCCCTTCTTTATCTGTTAGTAAATGTGGAAAGAAAAAGGCAGTTTCCTGCAAATTAGTACGGATTTTTACAGGCTCTTTTTCTTTATATTTAGTATCTAAATTTTCTTTGTCTTTGGTAGCATTCCCTGTTTCTGAAATATTCATTTCAGTTTTAGGAGCTCTCTCTGGAGCAGCCATATCCATTTCGGCAACTTCTTCAGAGTCTTCGGTAATTATAATTTCATTCATAACAGCCATTGGAGCACTACTTTTTCTTAAAATTCCTCTACTTCTGCCATAATTATACCCAAACTGTAATCCAAACCATTGGAATGTATCATAATATTGGTGTGTATAATTATAACTACTATTAAAAAGATTATAAGCTGTAAAATTGATAGTATTAAAACTATCATATCCGTTAATAGAACATTGAGAATAGTAATACGGTTGAGCATTAGGGTAATAGTTCCAATAATGATTTCTAAAAGAATCTAAAGAAGCATCATACATACTAGCTAGTATTTCTGCCGATACCTTTTCTCCTTCTGCGCCTTTAATTTTAAATGACCAAGTTTCCTCTGTTCCAGGGAATAATTTATCTCTAAAAGTAAGGGTCTCAATTTCTAAATCTTTTTTAGGGTATGGAACATTAATGTTAATTCGATCACTGGTAAACGAATTGTATGCGGCAAAGCTATAACCAATAGAGAATCCTCCTAAGTCTTTTTTGTTAACCGGAATACTAATAGTTTTACTAGTACCATTTATATATAGAATTTGAGTGTCAACAATTTTTTTATCTTTTTCAATGAATAATGTTACTTCTAAATCTTTAACATTAGAGAAAATACTTAGTTTTACTTTATCACCAACTTTATAAGAAGATTTATCTGTTTTAATATGAAATAGTTGATTGTCGGCTAAAGTTTTGTCCTTTTCGCTAAATACAGTAGTGCTGGCAATATCTTTTACAGAGTTTCCGAATTTGTCTTTTGTTTCTAGTTCTATTCGGTATTTCCCAGATTCCCAATCTTTAATTTTTCCCAGAGTTAATTCACTAGTTTCTTTGGTGTTAAAATTACTTTGCCAAACCATTTTTCCTTTTTTCCAAGTTTGTGAATCATGTTCATTAGCATAACTTTCATTAGGGAAAAGTTTTTTAAATTCCTCTTTACTCCATGCTTTGTAATATGGAGCATTCCATGGCCTTTGCCTAAGAACATATTTTGGAGCGTTTAGCTTATATATTTTAACAGACCCTTTTGCAGGAACTGCAGAACCATTAAGATTTTGAATGTAAATTTGTAGTGTATTGTCTTTATTTTCTTTATCTAAAACATTTGGAATATTAATGGTAGCAGTTATACTATGGTAACCTACTTGTACTATTGTAGAAGTGCTGTGGGTTTCACCATTAACATCAGTAACATCGGCGGTAATTTCATAACTAAATGTAGGTAAATCTTTTTTGCTTAATGCGTTGTCTGGAATGGCTTTAAAGGTAATGTCATACAAACCACTGTCATTTGTAGTAACTTCTCCATGAGCAATTTCTTGAGGTTCTATATGTCTATAAGATCTATAACTCCAATAATACCATCTAGGAAAATAAACTACTCTTTTTACGCTGTAACTAACTTTTGCATTGGTAATAGAACTGCCTGCAAAGGCAATAGCTTTTCCTGTAACTTTTATACTATCATTAACTTTATAAGTTTCCGAAATTGGATTAAAATAAGTTTTAAATTTTGGCCTTTTATATTCTTCTACAGAGAAGTTTGTAGAACCATTTATATTAATTTTGGTGGAGTTTACATAGAGAGAAAAATTACCAGTGAGACCGTTGGTTGGTAAAATAAATTCACCTGAAAAAGAACCATATTCATTGGTTACATAATCTATTTTTTTAACTTCTTGGTAGTTGGCGTCTTTAAGAGTTACTGTAACATTTGTGTCTTCCAATAAGGTCGATTTTTGTTGGTCTTTTTGTATAGCAATCCCTTTAAAATACAAAGGTTGTCCTGGTCTGTAAATACTTCGGTCTGTAAAAAGAAAACAAGTATTTGTTGCTTTGGGTGTTCTTTTATTGTATTTCTGATTCACATAGAATTCACCAAAAAAGGCTTTATCTCCTGTACTTTGAGCTTCAATATGAACATCGCTCAATCTTTGTTTAGTAAGTGGAATTGATACAAATCCTTTAGCATCAGTTTTTAGGATTTTAGTTTGTTTTGGTCCATCGTAATTAATTCGATAAGTATATTTTATATTACTTTCAGTTTTTGGTTTCCCATTATTTCTATCAATAAGCTGATATTTATAAAAGTCTGGTGTTCTTGTTTCCACAAGAGCCAAATTAGTTACTTGTATGGGCGAATATGCAAAAGAAACCTTATCATCTTTAGATTTTGCTAAAAGTAAAAAAAAACCATTTTCTAATTCTGGCAGTAAAATTTCTGTAGTGTGTGTTTGGTAATCTTCTTCATTGGTTAAAGAAGCGTTCCATTGTTTATAAACTTTAAGAGTTTTAATAAATTCTAACTGTTTTTTTTCAGGATATAAATTGTTTAGTTTTTTTAATTGGGAGGCTTTAATTTTGATGGCCGAAAAAGCTAAATTTTCTTGATTTTTATATCTCACCAACACTTTAGAAGGTTTATTAGTTGGGATGTATTCTTCCGTTGTTAATGCTATTTTTTTACTTAAAATGGTAGCTTTTAATGCTCTACATTGGTTAGCTCCATAACTTTTAGGAAAACTAGCAATAGTTTTTTCGCAAAGCTCTAAAGCTTCTTTTAACTTCCATTGGTTTTTTGTTTCTCCAGTTGGGGAGTATGAAGCTCCTAATTGTTGATACAAGCTTGCTGCCTCATAATTATAAAGCGCAGAAACTTTATCTTTTTTATAACTTTCCGCATTGTTTTGAAGCGTGTGTAGGTATTTTAAATCTTTATCTTGCACTACTGTATTGGCATGTACAAACTTTAATCGGTCTATATCTACAGGAGCAAAAGCATCTAGAGTTTTATCTTTTGCATGAAAGCTTAGTAGTTGTTGGTATATTTCGAGTGCTCTATATTCTAAAGAAGTTTTGTCTTTTGTATTTATTTTTTCATTAGTGAATATTGATGCATCACATAAATAATTATCCTTATTAATTTCAAATTTATCTGCAGGTCTTGTGATACTAGTTTCATTAAACTTATAAAAATCTAATGCAGTATGCGCTAAAACATCAAACAAAGTAGGTCTAAATAAATCAGATTTTTTTTGGTGATTTAAGATGGCAGAATACTCTGAAATTGGCGATTCTTGTAATTTTTTAGTATGTAATAAGGAATTAGAAAAATGAAGGTTTATTTCATGAAATAAAGTAGTTAAATCCCAAGTTCTAAAATCTTTACTATTTACTTTACTTTCTGTATTTGTTCTATTATAAAATTGGTATCTGTTTTGTTGAAAATATTGCCAATATAGATTAGCTAAATAACTTTCCAAAATGTTTTTAGTAGGGAAAGATGCTTCTCTAATCTGTGTATTAAAGTTGGCTATAATTTTTAGTTGTGCATCCTCCTCTAAAGTCATTGCATATTTAGAAGAATATAAAAGCGCTTTAATTTTTTGTGAGGTATTATTTTCTTTATTCGCTTTTTTAGAAATAAATTGTACTACCTCTAAAGCAGATTTAGTTAAAGCATCTTTTTCTAATTGCTCTACTTTTTGCCATAAAACATCAAATGAGCTATTTTTTTTTTGAGATTGCATCATTTGCGCAAAGAAAATTATAGTAAGTATAGTTATGGTATTTTTCATCTATATAAATTTACGTAACAAATATGAACTCTTATAATCTTTACTACAAGATTAAATGAGTGAAACGGACTTTAGAGTTAGTGAACCCAACATTTAGTACGTTAGAAACCAAATTCTAATCTTGTTTTAATAAAAGAAAACTCCCATAACAACATGTTGTTATGGGAGCTTAATTTATAAAGATAGTATTACGTTATTTCCAATCTACAATAACAAACTCACATCTACGGTTAATTTCATGTTGTTCTTCGGTACAGGATTCTTCCGTTTCACATTTAATTAGCGGCATTTTTTCACCATATCCTTTTGCAGTTAGCCTTTCTTTAGAGATGCCTTGCCTTATTAAATATTCTAGTACGGAGTTAGAGCGTTTTTGCGAAAGTATTTCGTTGTAATTATCATTACCTCTAATATCTGTATGCGTACCAATTTCTAATTGTATACCAGGGTTATTTTTTAAGATTCTAATGATTTTATCTAAGGTTTCTTTACCTTCTAAACGTATGTACCAAAGATCATAATCAAAATGCACTTTTGGTTCTGCTTTTATAACAATACGTTTTCCTTGTCTTACAACGGCAGGCTCATCTTGTATAGCTTTTTCAATACGTGCTTTACGTTCTTTCTCTGCTTTAATTTTGGCCTCTTCTTTGCGTTTTTCTTCTTGCTCTTTTACTCTTTTAGCTTCTTCTTTTTTACGTTTTTCTTCTTTTATACGCTCTTCTTTAGCAAGTTTTTCTAGCCTTTCCTTTTCTTCTTTAGCTTTCTGTATTTTATCATTCTTTTCTTTCTCTATTTGAGCAATAGATCGTAATTCTAAAGAACCATCTTTAACACTATTACGTTTTTTATCTGTAATAATAATTTTAGAATTGTCTTTATATTCTGCTTTTCTAGCTTTTACGGTATATTGCGCCATACAAGTAACAGAAAATTTAAATTCTGCTTTTTCTGATGCAGTTTGCGACTCTACTAATGTTCCGTCTTCTGTAACTAAATCTACTACAGCAAAAGCAATTGGTTTTTGTGAAGATGCTTCTGTAACAATACCAGCTATAAATTGGGAACAATCTTTAATGTGTAAAGGTTTTGTTTCTTCTAATTTATAAATATCATCACCACCAACACCTCCTGGTCTATTGGAAGCAAAGAAACCCTGGTTGTTATTTGAAGATATATTGAATGAAAAATCATCATAACCACCATTAATAGGTTTACCTACATTATTTGGTTTTTGGAAAGTATCTCCTTGTTTTTTACTAACAAAAACATCTAATAATCCAAAACCAGCATGACCGTTAGAAGAGAAATATAAGTTGTTTTTTTTGTCGATAAATGGAAACTGTTCTTTCTTTTCCGTATTTATAGTTGCACCTAAGTTTTTAGGTTCTCCAAATTCTCCATTTGCGTTTAAAGAAACCGCATATAAATCTAATGAGCCAAAACCTCCTGGCCTGTCTGATGCAAAATACATTATAGTTTCACTTGCATTTAAAGCGGGATGTTCTGTAGAAAAATTATCTCCATTAAATGGTAATTCTTCTATATTTTCCCATGAGCCATCTACTAATTCTGCTTTATAAATTTTTAATCTAGATATTTTTTTGCCATCTGTTTTCTTTTTCCCTTTATGGAAGTTATTACGTGTAAAGTAAATGGTTTTTCTGTCTTTTGTTATCGCAAAAGTTGCTTCATGCATTTTTGTGTTAATAGTAGAGGAAAGACTTACACTAATACTATCTCCTAAAGTAATTTTATCTAGTGGATGTGTGTACATGTCTAAATAGTTTTCACTATTCCATCTATAACGTTTGTTTAATCCTGGGATTGCTTTTTTCTTAGAAGCAGCATATATTATACTACTATCTACTCTAGTTGCACCAAATTCAGATTTTATAGTGTTTAATGCTAGATTTTCTAATTTAAAACGCTCACCAATAGCATCTACATTTTCTAAGTGCCTTAAATCTTCTTTAAGTAAAGCAACTTTTTCTAGGTTGTTTTGGCTTTTGTAATAGTCCATTAAAACCTCTGTTGCTTCTTCAAATTCCCCAACTGCTTTTAAGGTTTGGCTGTATTTAAAGAAATAACTTTCGTCTAAATTATCTCCATAAACAGAAGTTAAATAAGAATACCATTTAGCTGCTCTTGGCAGTTGGTAGGTATTGTAATAACTGTCTGCTAAGTTTTTTACAACTTTAGAACTTTTATTTGTTTTTACAATTTCTACATATAATGGAATAGCATCCGTATAAAAAGCTCTTTCAAAATACATGTTTGCTCGCTTTAATTCTTCTTGAGCAAATGAAACGGTCTGTAATAGACCCGTGAATAGTATAAATAGGAATATTTTTTTCATAGTATAGTTTAGTAGAATCTTGGAGATTTATCATATCCTCTTTGTAGACCAAGTAAATCTAAATCAAACAAAAGGAAAATTTCATGAGAACCAGCACTAAAATCACTTAGATTAGATAAGGTGTAATCATATGCGTAACCAGCTTTTAAACCAGGTAATATTTTCATGTTAAACATAGCATTTACTGCGTCTTCTAATCTGTAAGATACTCCAGCCTCAAATTTATTATGGATCAAAGTATTTAAAGAAACATCAAAGGTAATAGGAGCTCCTTTTACCATTTTTGCTAGCATAGACGGTTTAAGTTTAATATTATCATTTAGGTCATAAACATATCCTGCGGTAACAAAAACATGCATTTTTTCTGAGCCTACAGTACTAATTCCGTTTTGATTGTCTATGTGTTTAGAATTAAGTAAATTAGGAATAGAAACTCCTGCGTAAATCTTATCTCTATGGTAAAAAGCACCTAAACCAACATTAGGGAAAGTACTATTTATGTTTTCATTAAAAGCAATATCATCTTGTGTTTCTGGTAAAGTAAAACCATTAAAATTGCTGTTAAAATTAGTAATACCAGCTTTAAGCCCTAAAGCTAATCTGCTTTCTTCATCTAATTTAAGACTATAGGCAAAATCTGCAAAAATGTTATTTTCTTTTAAAGCACCATCTCCAATTTCATCTTTTATAAAAGAAATCCCTGCTTCTACTTTTTCTGTAAGAGCAGCATGCGCAAAGAAGGTTAATGTTTTTGGTGACCCTACAGCAGAAGCCCATTGACTTCTGTATAGTGTTCCAAAGTTTATTACACTAAGATTGTTCGTTGTATAAGCTGGGTTTATAACACTCATATTATACATGTACTGGGTATATTGTGGATCCTGTTGCCCTTTTACATAAGAGGAATGTAATAACAACAGAAAGAAAAAATATAGAAATGTTTTTTTCATTATTATTTTATTAATGATAGTTGGTTGGTGTATAGTTTATCTATTAAGGTATAAGTCGCCTTGAATTGGGTTATAGCCTTCTTTATTGTAGTTTATTATATAAAAATAAACTCCGTTTGGTGCAACACTACTTTTGTTATTGGTACCATCCCAAGCAGGGTTATTTATATCTCCTTTAAACATGCTACTACCGTATCTATTAAGAATTTCTAAGGTAAAGTCAGGAAATATTATTTCTATGTTTGGAATAAAATACAAATCGTTTTTACCATCTCCGTTAGGGGAAAATGCATCTGGAATAAAAAAGTTGTATGCATCTGGTTCACAATTACTAAGAAGTATTGTTACCGCGAAACGTTCTGGGTTAATACAACCAGTAATTGGGTTATAGCTTTCTGCATAGTACATTGCATTTGCAACTAAGGGGGTACTACTATCTAATGGTGTAGTACTTTCTGCGTCATTAAACCAACGGGTTTCGTAGGAATTAGAGTTTTCTAAAACAGCTAAATTAGTTACGGTTGGGTTGTCTAAACCGCATAAACTTAATGTTGTAAACTCTAGAGTAGCTGGTTCTAATTCATGTACTATTGGTGTAACCTCTACACGATCTGTACTATGACAGCCGTTAGAATTTTCAGAGCTTGCAAAGTAGCTAATTCCGTTTTCTAAAATAGTAGTTTGGTCAAGTAAGTTACCACCAGTTAAAGCATCATACCAAACAGTAGTATCTCCGTTTGGAACATTTACACTAAGGTTACTTACTGTAGCATTATCCGCAGCACAAAACTCTGGATTAGTTTCTGTAACGGTAGGTCCTTCTGGATTAGTTAGCATAGTAACTACCTGTACTCTATTAGATCCTTCACAATTATTATTTAAATCGGTATTAGATATAAAATAATCTTCTCCATTTACAAGAGCAGTTGTTATTGGTAAAATAGAAGTGTCTGTAGCGGTACTATAAAAAAGAATTGTTCCAGTAGCTGTAACACTAATATCTTCTAATGTTGGGCCAGAACTAGTATAATTATTTAAGCAAAAAGTTTGTAAGGCATCTGCAACTGGAGCGTCTGGAACGCCACCTCTTGCAAAGTTTTCTTGTAATTCAAAATCAAATTGTAATCTACAAGGTGTAGTATCATTTTGAGAGCTTCGTACACTAACCGTATAATTTCCTTGAGCAAACCCAGCAACATCTATTTGATAACTAGCAGTACCTCCTGTAAAGTTTATACTGTTTTGTGTTAGTACATTATTTGATAATTGATCTATAACATCATAAGTTATAGAATACGTTCCACTTGCTAAGGTTGGAGCATCAATAAGAACATCAATTAAAGTAGCATCACAATTATCATCTACAACTAAATCTAATTGTATTTCTGATGGAGTAGGAGTAATAGAACTACTAGAGCTTAAAGTACATCCTAAATCTAAACCACCAACTACATCAAAATTAAAATCATAATCACCACCTTCTACAAAATTAGTTCCTGGTATAGTAAAGGATGCAGTACCATTTGAAAAACTAAGAGCATTTTCTGATAAGTTTGTTATTATGCCACTAGGACTAGTAATACTATAATCTATAGTATGAGTTTGATTTGATAAAACTTCTGTATTATCAAAAATATTCATGAAGTCTACAGTTACATCAGTATTAACACAACCATTTGTAGTTGTTACAGATGGGTTTGTTATAAGGAAATCTACCGACGGGACTAGTATGCTAGGGCAAACTCTTTGACTAGGAGATGTACCTACAATGTTAGTAATATTTAGTGTTACGGTACTATTAGTTGGGGCAGTGCTTTTTTCAATGTTAAAAGAAGCAACACCATTAGTTAAAATTGCACTAACTGTTTCTGTTTCTACCACTCCACTTAAACTATATGTAATATCATAGGTTCCATTATATAAATACGTATCATCATAGGTTAAGGAAACCGGAAAAGTATCTTGAGATACACAATAGTTGTCTACTTCTAAAGTGCCTATAAGAGTAGGTAGTATAGTTATGGTAACAATAGTAGAAGATTCTTGACATACTGGATGATAAGGTGTGGGATAAACTAAATAAGTAAAAGAATATTCGCCAATACCAAAATCGTTATATATTTGTTGAATATCTATAATGTTATCCGATAAATCGCTTAATTGGTTGGTGCCACTATTGTCTGACCAAGTACCTTCCGAGTCTTCATCTGTAAGTAAATCATTAAGGTTTACATTAGTATAAATAGAAAAATCTTCATTGTTACAAATGGTGAGACCTTGGGCTTCTCCAGATTCTGCTCTTGGGTGTACTTTTAAAATTATAGTAGAAATGCTTTCTGGGCAACTACCTACTGGAGCTACGGTATAAGTAAAGGTGTAATTTCCTGGGCCAGCTTCCTCTGCATTAAAAAAATTGTCATTTAAATGACCAGTAAAAGTAGCAGGGTCTTCTTCCCATAAACCATTAACGTCTGGTAAAATATCATTTACTTGGTCACCAAGAAACCTGTTTAAATCAACAGCAGTATCATTACTACACGCATTGGCATCTCCTTCTATATTATCTTCACCAGAATAGCCTCCTAAGTCTATAGTAACAGTAGCAGATTCTCCGCAAAGGTTATTAGTGTATGTAAAAACATGTGTTCCTGCGTAATGTATTCTCCAAAGATTAAGAATACCTGTGTTTTCTTGAAGAGCAAAATATACTGCAGGATCATTAGTACTCCAAGTACCTCCTGGTGATTCTCCTATTAAGACACTGTTTAAATCGTATGATTGGTTGTTGCTATCGGAATATTTGTCACAAATAGTAACTGTAGCACTAGTACCTGCACATTGCGCGTTTATGTCTACAGAAAAATTTAATAGACACAAGAATAAAAGCCATTTAAAATAAATAGTTTTTTGATTTTGTTTGTTCATTTGGTAATGGTTATATAGTACTTGAAAACGCCAATGTAGTAGGATATGCTATTTTTTAACATCTTTTTGTTGTATAACCTTACAAAAGAGTTGTTAAATAAGAGAGAAGTATGGTTATACGTATTTAAAAAAGTGCGTTTCATCGATAATTATCTGCTATTATTAGGGTAGAATAGCCTTGATGTACTTAAGAGCTTTACTTATCTTTACGTTTTTTAACTATAAATTTTATGCAAATTCATTTTATTGCAATTGGTGGTAGTGCCATGCACAATTTAGCTTTAGCTTTAGAGCACAAAGGATATAAAATAACAGGGAGTGATGATGTTATTTTTGAACCTTCTAAATCTAGACTTACTTCAAAAGGATTATTACCAGAATCTTTTGGTTGGTTTCCAGAGAAGATACATGCTGGCTTAGATGCCGTAATTTTAGGAATGCATGCAAAAGAAGATAATCCAGAGCTGTTAAAAGCTAAAGAATTGGGGGTTACTATTTATTCCTATCCAGAATTTTTATACGAACAATCTAAGAATAAAACGCGTGTGGTTATAGGAGGTAGCCATGGTAAAACAACTATTACTTCCATGATTTTACATGTGTTAAATTATCATGACGTTAATGTAGATTATATGGTTGGTGCACAATTAGAAGGATTTGACAGGATGGTGCATTTAACGGAAGAGAATGATTTTATTGTTCTAGAAGGAGACGAGTATTTATCTTCTCCTATAGATAGAAGACCTAAATTTCATTTATACAAACCTAATATAGCATTGTTAAGTGGTATTGCTTGGGATCATATAAATGTGTTCCCTACCTATGATACTTATGTAGAGCAGTTTAAAATATTTGTAGATAGTATTGTAAAAGGCGGCAGCATAACATATAATATAGAAGATCCAGAAGTTAAGACTGTAGTGGAAGAATCAGAAAATTCTATACGTAAATTAGGATATACTACCCCAGATTATACTGTTGAAGACGGACAAACATTATTAGACACTCCAGAAGGACAAATGCCAATAGAAGTATTTGGAAAACATAATCTTAGCAATTTGGCTGGTGCAAAATGGATTTGTCAAAATATGGGTGTAGATGAGGATGATTTTTATGAAGCTATAGGTACTTTTAAAGGTGCTTCTAAAAGATTAGAGAAAATTGCAGAAAGAACTAACGCTGTTGCATATAAAGATTTTGCGCACTCGCCAAGTAAGGTTGCTGCAACTACAAAAGCAGTAAAAGAACAGTACCCTAATAGAAAACTAATAGCTTGTCTAGAATTACATACCTATAGTAGTTTTAATCCAGAATTTTTAAAAGAATATAAAGGAGCATTAGATGCTGCAGATGAAGCTGTTGTTTTTTATTTACCAGAATCTGTGAAAATTAAAAAATTAAAAGAAGTAACTAAAGAGCAAATTTCGGAAGCATTTAAGAGAGACGATTTAAATATCCAAACTAATGCAGCTAGTTTTAAGGAGTTTGTTTTTAATAAGAATTACGATAATTCAGTTGTACTACTAATGAGTTCTGGAAATTATGGTGGGTTAGATTTTGATGAGGTTAAAGAACTTATAAATAATTAGAAAATAGTGTATTAAGTAATTTTGTCAGTTTTTCTAGTATGGATTGTTTATTGTAATTGGTCTTTCTATGGAATGTAGACTAAGAGTATATACAGAAATCGTATTTTTTATAAAAAGAAGAGTATCTATAATTCTAGTTGCTTTTATGCTAGGCATGTCTAATGTTATTTTAGAAGAAACAAGAATGATAAATGATACTCGTAAAGAAATAGAGTTGCAAGAAGTTCAGGATAAAGACACTATAAAATAATTAAACACCAAATTGTCTTAAATGGTGGTCCAAATGTTTATATTCCATTTTACCCCATTGGTCACGCGTTAATACCCCAAAAACGGGATGAGAATGCCATTTTTCTCTAGTTTTTAATGCATAAAATTCGGTTACAAGTTCTTTTAGTTTTTCTACTTCACAAGCAAAATCTTTCTCTTCTTTAGTTTTTAATGCAGGTGCTGTTGGCAAACTTTTACGCCAAGGTTTATCATTATACATAGATTTTTTAACAAATAGTTTAATAATAAAGTTTGCTTTCTTATCCGATTCTTTATTTTTAATAGCAATTTTTAAAGGATATTGACAATGCCATGCCATTTGACCTAGAGACATTTTTCCCCATTGTCTTTGAGAATTATCCTTTAAATTATTTATTCTATGTAGCACTTCCTTGTAAGCGTCTTCGTTAAATAATGATTTCATAACACTGTTTTATTACAATGGAAATTTACATATAAATTTTTAAGTTCACTATCTTTAAGCCATGCAAGAAAAAGTAAGTTCGCTTTCTATTAAGCATTGGGCTGATGATGATAAACCTAGAGAAAAGTTATTTCATAAGGGAAAATCTGTTTTATCAGATGCAGAATTAATAGCAATTTTAATAGGTTCAGGCAATAGAGAAGAAAGTGCGGTAGAATTATCAAAAAGAATTTTAGCATCAGTAAATAACAACTTAAATGAGTTGGGTAAATTGTCTATAAAACAATTAACCCAGTTTAAAGGAATAGGGGAGGCTAAAGCAATTTCTATAATAGCAGCACTAGAATTAGGAAAAAGAAGAGGGGGAGAACAAGCAAAAAGTATTGTTAAAATTACAAGCAGCAAAGTTTGTTTTAACATACTACAACCTATTTTAGGAGAGCTGCCACATGAGGAGTTTTGGATTATTTATTTAAATAATGCCAATTCTATTTTATATAAAAGTCAGTTAAGTAAAGGAGGTATAACAGGAACATTAGTAGACGTTAGGCTGGTTATGAGGCAAGCATTAGAATATGGTGCTGTAGGACTTATATTGGCACACAATCACCCTTCAGGAACGTTAAAACCTAGTCAAGCAGATAAACAAATTACTCAAAAACTAAAAGTAGCTGCCCAAGCATTAGATATTAAAGTCTTAGACCATTTAATAATAACTGAAAAAGATTATTTTAGTTTTGCAGACGAAAGCATTCTATAATTTTTAGAGCCTATGTTATTAATATATACACATAAGATTACACCGCGATTTAGCTATATAATGCGGCATATGTTTACTAAGATTTTAGGCATAAAAATTATACTTACAACTACGGTAGAAGATTTTATAAAGCATAAGGGGCCTAAAATTACCTATACGAAACAACCATTACAGAACGAGTTTTTTGTACGTAGCAATGATTTGCTTTTTGAGCAAGGAATAAATGCTATAGATATTTCCATTAATGATTGGGATGGGGTGCCAGCTTTTTTTGCAACAGGAGAACGTAGTAGTATTCCTTTTGATGTTTTTTCGGCAAGCTTTTATTTGTTAAGTAGGTATGAGGAATATTTACCACATGTTAAAGACATGCATGGTAGGTTTCCTCCCAAAGAGAGTATAGCCTATCAAAATGATTTTTTACAAATTCCTTTAGTAGATTTATGGGCTTTAAAGTTGTTAGACGCTCTTAAAGAAAAATTTCCAGATGTAGAGGTAGTAAAAAGAAAGTATAATTTTACTTCTATTATAGATGTTACTTCTTCGCATTGTTACGCGTATAGAGGAATTGTAAGAGGTATTTCAGGTTTTTTATTAGATCTAGTTTATTTTAGATTAAAAAGAATTGTACAAAGAGTTACAGTTTTATTTAACCCAAGTAAAGATCCCTATAACAACTACGAATACTTAATAGATTTGCATAAAAAGTATAGCATAAAAAGTATGTTCTTTTTTCAGTTTGCATCCTATTCTACCTATGATAAAAATGTATCAACTAATAATAATAAATTTAAATTTTTAATAAAATCGGTTGCAGATTATAGTTTAGTATCGTTAGCTACATCTTATAGTTCTTTTGGTAATGTAACATTAATCAAAAAAGAGAAAAAAGAGTTGTCTAGTGTTATTAATAGACCCATTAACTATTCTAGAATACGATATAATAGAGTAGATATTCCAGAAACTTATAGAAATTTAGTAGAAGCAGAATTTACAGATGATTATACTATGGGGTATACCTCAGAAATTGGTTTTAGAGCAGGTACTTGTACCCCTTTTTATTTTTATGATATTCCACTGGAAATACAACAACCTATAAAAATACATCCGTTTGCAGTACATGATTATGCTTTAACAAAAGAAAAGAGTGTAAAAGATATTTTATCAAAAGTTACAGTAATAAAGTCTCGAGTAAAAGAAGTTAATGGTAGTTATAATGCTATTTTTTCCAATGAGCTTTTAGGAGGAGATTCTAAAATAAATTGGTTAAAAATTTATACAGAAATTATAAAAAGTAGTAATGTTTAAAGAAGTGGTTACAGATGTTTTTTTTGATTTAGATCATACCCTATGGGATTTTGAAAAGAATTCTGCAATTACATTTGGTAAAATTCTTTTGGAGAATAAGTTAGATATTGAGCTAGAAGATTTTTTAAAAGTTTATATCCCTATAAATTTAGAATATTGGAAACTTTTTAGAGAAGAGAAAATAACAAAAGAAGAGCTTAGATTTTATAGGCTAAAAAAAGCTTTTGATACTTTAGAATACAAGGTGCAAAATCAACTTGTACATAAACTATCTGACGATTACATAGCCCATTTATCTTCTTTTAATCATTTATTTCCTAATGCAATAGAAATATTAGAATATTTAAAACCAAACTACCAATTACATATAATTACCAATGGTTTTCAGGCCGTACAAGAAAGAAAATTAAAGAATTCTAACATTCGAGATTACTTTTCTTATGTTGTAGATTCTGAGATGGCTGGAGTGAAAAAGCCAAATCCAGAAATTTTTAAAATGGCTTTGCATAAAGCAAATACGATACCCAAAAAATCTATAATGATAGGAGATAGTATAGAAGCCGATATTTTAGGAGCAAAAGCTGTTGGTTTTCATACGCTACATTTTAATACGCATAACGAGTCAAGGCACGATTATTGTGATATGATTTATGATTTAAATGAAATAAAAAAATATTTATAGAGTTATAAATATTAGGTGCTATTCTTTGCATTATTTTTTATTCTTAAACAATAGACGGTAGTATGAAAAAGTTAGGTGTATGTTTATCGCTTATAACACTTCTGTTATGTGTGGTATCTTGTATGGAAGACCAAGACTTTGATCAATATAAAGATTTGAGTGTTGTTCCCGTTTATGAAAGTAGCATCTTATATTTAGAATCTACTGAAGATGTTATAAATAATGTTCCTCCAGGCCCTTTTTATTCCCAAGATTTTAGTTTTAACGCTTTTTCTGAAGCTGTTTTTTCAGATAGAGTATTAGATGGTGTAATTACTTATGAGGTAGAAAATACTACAAGTAAACCATTATCCTTAACCTTAGAGTTTTTAAATGATGCTGATGAGGTTTTAGATGCAGAACCTTTTACTATAGATCCCGCACCATCTGGAACTTTACAAAGAGATGTTGCTTATGGTAATACAGGAAAAAGCCTTGATATTATTAGAAATACTTCTAAAATTAGGGTTGTAGCTGTTAATGAAGGTAACAGTACAAGTACTTCTAATGTTTCCCCTCCACTTGTAATATTTAAATCTAGTGGTAAATTTAGCTTACGTGTAAAATGAGAAAATATAGTTTAATTTTTATTCTCATAGCGTTTGTATGCCATTTTGTTACTGGGCAGAACAAGCAGTTGTTATATGATTTTTCAGAAATTCCGCAATCTTTGTTAATAAACCCGGGAACAGAAACAGACTTTCAATGGTATTCAGGAGTTCCTTTACTTTCAGGAGTTTCATTGCAAGCTGGTTCTTCAGGAATATCTGTAAATGACCTTTTTGCTAATGATGGAATAGATTTTAATGATAAAGTAAGAGACCGTTTAATTAACGGTATGAGCCCTAAAGATGATTTAAGTGGTACCTATCAAATAGAATTAATAAATATTGGGTATAGGGGGTCTGAAACAGATAATTTTTATTCTTTTGGAATTTATAATGAAGGAGATGCTATTGGTTATTGGTTTAAAGACTACGCCAAATTAGGTTTTGAAGGTAATGCAGATAATTTAAACAATAGATTTAATCTTAGTCATTTAAAAACTAGAGGAGAAATTTTAAATGTTTTTCATTTTGGAGTTACAAAAGAGATAGACAATAAATTAACTTTTGGGGTAAGGGGTAAGTTGTATTCTGGAATTTTAGATTTTACATCTACAAAAAATAAAGGATACTTTGTTACAACAGAAGGGCAGAATAACCTGTTGGCTAATACAATAAGTGCAGATTTAGAATTAAAGTCTTCTGGAATAATAACATTAGATCATGTCATTGATGGAGATAGTTCTGCTGGCGATATGATAAAAAGAGGTTTTTTTGGCGGTGATTTAGGTCTAGGAGTAGATTTAGGATTTACCTATCATTTAAATGAGCAGACAGTAATAACAGGTAGTTTATTAGATTTAGGCTTTTTGTATCATAGTACAGATGTGTTAAGCTATACTTTAAAAGGAAATGCTACTGTAGAAGGAGTAGAGATTATATTACCAGATGCTATAAATGACCCTAATGCAGATTTTTGGCAAGATTTAGTAGATGAGGTAGAGGGTTTACTGCCATTTGAAGAAAATAGAAAAAGCTATATCACTTTTAGGCCAACAAAATTATATGGTTCTTTACGCTATAATTTTGGAGAAACCGTACAATCAAAAGGAAGATTAGATTGTGATTGTAACCTTTCGGGTGGTAAATCTAACCGGGCAAAATACGCTAATGGTTTAGGGGGGCAGCTTTATGTTATTAATAGACCAAGAGGACCGCAGGCAGCTTTATCTGCGTTTTATCAAAGACGTTTTGGAAACATAATGGCAGTAAAAACAACCTATACTATAGACAAATATTCTTATTCTAATGTTGGGCTAGGTTTAAGCTTGCAAGCGGGACCAATAAATATGTATTTCATGGCAGATAATTTATTAGCTTATAGAAATATTGCGGCTAGTAATTACGCTTCTTTTCAGTTAGGAATTAATATTATATCTTGGGGTAAAAATTGATTTAAATGTTAAAAAGATTAAAATTTTAGTCTTCTTATAGTCAAATTTGGCACATTTATTTCATATTACTAATAACTCTAAAGAATTTTATTTTGAAATATTTTATTTTATTTGCCGCGTTTACAATTAGTTTTTCTTCTATGGCGCAATCCGTTTTTGATGATTATAAATATATAGTTGTGCCAAAAAGGTTTACTAGTTTTAAGAAAGAAAACCAATATCAAACTAGTACATTGGTAAAGCATTTGCTTACGGAAAATGGTTTTACTGCTGTTTATGAAGATGCTCTTCCAGAAGAACTTACAGTAAATAGATGCATGGGTTTATATGTAAAATTAAATGATAACTCTTCTATGTTTAGCACAAAGGCTAGTATCTCTTTTGAAGATTGTGGTTCTAAGGAAATTTTTATAACAGAGGAAGGAAAAAGTAAAGAAAAAGAATATAAATTGTCTTATTCTGAAGCAATAAGAAATGCAATGAAATCTTTAGATGTTGTTAATTATACTTATAAAGAACCCGTAAATGAACCTATAAAAATTAGTTTTAAAAATGATGTAAAAAAGATGGATAACACAGCTCAAGAATCTACTAGTAAAGTCCAGAAAACCCAAGTCGTAAAACAAGAGGCAACTAAAGAGGAGCAGAGTTATAAGAGTGTTGCGCCAGTAAAATCTAATTATACAAAGGCAGTAAATAAAATTATGCCTATTGAATTTAATTCAGAAGAGGTATTGTATGCTCAAGAAATAACAAATGGCTACCAGTTAGTAGATAGTAGCCCAAAAGTTCGTTTAAAGATATATAAAACCTCTGTAAAAGATGTGTACTTAGCTGCTAGTGGTATTATTTATGGTACAGATGGCAAGTGGTATTATGAATATTACCTAAATGATGTTTTAACTACAAAAGAATTAAATATTAAATTCTAAAAGTTATACTTGTCTTTCCATCTATTTTTTAAAAAATCTTTGAGCGTATTTTCTCTTTGGTTATTTCCTGGAGTATAAAAACTAGTGCCAGAAATTTCATTTGGTAAAAATTCTGCTGCTACAAAGTTATTTTCATAGTTATGCGCGTATTTGTAATCTTTACCGTAACCAATGTCTTTCATTAGTTTAGTTGGAGCATTTCTTAAATCTAAAGGAACGGATAAGTCTCCAGTTTGCTTTACTATTTGTTGTGCTTTTCCAATAGCTGCGTAACTAGCATTACTTTTTGCTGAAGTGGCTAGGTAAATAGTACACTGACTAAGAATTATCCGTGCTTCTGGATAACCAATAGTAGCAACTGCCTGAAAACAGTTATTAGCAATTACTAATGCCGTCGGGTTGGCTAATCCAATATCTTCAGATGCAGATATTAATAAACGTCTTGCAATAAATTTCACATCTTCCCCGCCTTCTATCATTCTAGCAAGCCAATAAACAGCAGCATTAGGGTCACTACCTCTAATAGATTTAATAAATGCAGAAATAATATCATAATGCTGTTCCCCTGTTTTGTCATATAAAACAGTATTTTTTTGAACTTTACTCATTACTAAATCATTAGTAATAGTAATGTTTTCTTCTTCTTCAGAATTTACAACAAGCTCAAATATATTTAAAAGTTTTCGGCCATCTCCGCCAGATAAGCGCATAAGAGCTTCCGTTTCTTTTAAATTTATTTTTTTGGTTTTTAGTATAGCGTCTTCTTTTATAGCTCTAACTAATAAAGCTTCTAAATCATTTTTATCAAAAGCATTAAGAATATAAACTTGGCATCTAGATAAAAGTGCCGGAATTACTTCAAAACTTGGATTTTCTGTGGTTGCTCCAATTAATGTAACCCATCCTTTTTCTACTGCGGCTAATAAAGAATCTTGTTGTGATTTACTAAAACGGTGAATTTCATCAATAAATAAAATTGGATTTTTAGCTGTGAATAACCCTCCAGACTGTTTGGCTTTATCTATAACTTCTCTAATATCTTTTACGCCACTATTAATAGCACTTAGTGTATAAAAAGGACGTTTACTTTCTTCTGCAATAATGTTTGCTAAAGTAGTTTTTCCTGTTCCTGGTGGTCCCCAAAGTATTAAAGATGGTATAAGACCTTTTTTTATTTGATTTGTTAAAGACCCTTTTTCTCCTACTAAATGGTTTTGACTTATATAGTCTTCTAGGTTTTTTGGACGTACTCTTTCTGCAAGTGGCTCATTCATACCATAAAAGTAAAATAAAAAATAAGATGACAATCTTACAGGATTTATTAATTTGGATAATTTGTTGTAGTATAGTTTATATGTCTGAAAATAATTATTTTAAATTATCTAATAAAGTAGTTATAGCCCCATTTGTAGCTGTAATTAGTATTTGGTTAGTCTATTGGTTAGAGTTAGTTTTAAAAACTAATTTTAATCAATTTGGAGTGTATCCAAGAACCTTTACTGGGTTAAGAGGAGTTTTGTTTAGCCCTTTTATACATGGTTCTTTAGAGCACTTATATAATAATACCATACCACTTGCAATTTTAATAACTACATTATTTTATTTCTATAATAAAGTAGCATTTCGAGTTCTTGTTGTTGGAACTTTAATTTCTGGAGTAATAACCTGGCTTATTGCCAGAAATTCTTATCATATTGGAGCTAGTAGTATCATTTATTTATTAGCAAGTTTCATTTTTTTTAAAGGAATTTTTACTAAATATTATAGACTTGTAGCTTTATCACTTATGGTTGTATTTGTTTATGGGAGTTTATTGTGGTATTTATTTCCAATTAAAGAAGGTATTTCTTGGGAAGGACACTTAGGAGGTTTTATTGCTGGATTGTTTTTAGCGGTTGTATTAAAAGCAAAAACTCCTGCTCCTAAAAAGTATGTTTGGGAGCAGGAGGATTATAAAGAAGAGGATGACCCCTTTTTAAAACAATTTGATGAAAACGGTAATTTTGTAGAGCTAGAAAAAGAAGAAATTAAAGAAGAAATAAAAATTAATTATCACTTTAAAAAGAATACAAATAAAGAAGATTAACTATCTTCTTTGGCGTACTACTTCATATAGGAATACTGCACAGGCAACAGAAACGTTTAAAGATTCTATTTCCCCTAATAAAGGTAATTTAGCAGCATAATCAGAAGCTTTAATTATAGAAGGTGAAATACCTCTGTCCTCTGCACCCATTATTATAGCAATAGGTTCTTTAAAATTTACATCATAAATAGTATTCTCAGTTTTTTCTGTCGCAGAAATTACTTTTATTCCAGATGCCTGTAAATGAAAAACAGCATCTTTTATATGACCAACTTTTGCAATAGGAACTTTAAAAGCGGCTCCAGCAGAAGTTTTTATAGTATCTGCAGTAACTGGTGCAGCTCCTTTCTTTTGGATAATAATACCATCAACACCAGTACATTCTGCGGTTCTAATTATAGCTCCAAAGTTACGAACATCAGATAGTTGGTCTAAAAGTAAAAATAGGGCAGGTGTTTCCTTGTTTTCTGTTTTTTCTATTAATTCCTCCATAGAATAAAAATTTATTGGAGAAATATTTGCAACAGCTCCTTGATGATTGTTTTTTGTTAGACGATTTAGTTTCTCTATTGGTACGTAAGAAGAGTTAATTCCGTTTTTACGTATTAAACTTTCTAGTTCTCTATATAAATCACCTTTAAGACCTTTTTGTAAAAAAACCTTATCAATTGTGCTTTCAGATTCTATTGCTTCTATTATGGCTCTTATACCATATATATGGGTTTCTTTTTGCATGGGTTAAAGGTATAAAAAAACCACTCTGTAAAAGAGTGGTTTTAATAATATCAATTAAAAAGTTTAATTTACATCCCAGAATATTTTGGTTTGCTGTGTATCACCTCCAATAGCTGTAGAAGCTGAAGTATAATTATCACTATTTAATAATTGTTCTTCTACAGGATAAGTATATCTAACTGGTACAGGTGTTGATGTATCTACAGGAATATTTAAGGCAGGAGCATCTAGTTGTCTCCATACAGTCCATCCTTCAAAACCTCTATTGTACATTGCTAACCAATATTGTAAACCTAGTTTTTCTTTCCAAGTACCAGGCGCTGTTGCATATGCTACATCTGTTTGGGAAATATAACTTGTTATATCTGCCTGATCAACTCCCCAATCTTGCATATTTGCTGTAATACCATTAGAATAGTGAGTAGCAGCATCGCCACCAACACTTATACCTAATTCTGTAGCTTGTGCTAGCATAAAAGAAACTTCTGAATAATCTAAAAGTACACCACGGAAAGTAGGCTCTCTAAAAGTTTCATTTAAACGTGTTGTAACATCAATACTGTTTGTTGTACCATATATACCACCAACATAAATTACATCTCCAGAACCATCTGTTATATTATCTCTAAAATATACGGAACGTCTAGGGTCATCTAATGTATTCATATAATCTACGATTGTATTGGAAGGGAAGTAATCTGGCGGTCTGCCACTTTCAACAAGAGTTTCCCACATTGGGTTTGTGTTAGGTGGCGTAGCTTCATAAGTTAAGCTAAAATTATCTGCATTAGATGTGAAAACACCACTTGCAACAGCTTCTTGAATAGAAGTTTGTGCTAATGTTTCCATTGCAGGGAATTCTACTACTCTAATAGCTAATCTTAATTTTAATGAGTTAGCAAACTTCGTCCAACTTGTAATATCATCACCGTAAATAATATCAGAATCTCCAAAAGCAGATTCTCCACTAAAAGAAACACTAGGGTCTAAAGAGTTTATTGCAGCATTTAATCTTACAAATAAATCATTATAAATGGTTTCCGCATCCTCATAAGTTGGTTGAATATTTTCAATTCCTAGTAAGGCATTAGTATAAGGAATGTCTCCAAAAGTATCCACCATTTGTTGCCATGTATATACACTTAAAATTTCAATTAAAGCATTTCTGTTAGCAGTAATTCCTGCATCTAAATTTTCTTCTACAATCTTTGTTTTCGCATCCTGTAAATCAAGGAGCACATCACGGTACATTTCTGACCAATGATTTAAAGGAACACTTCTATTTACCAAATCAAAATTAGATTCAGATGCAAAGTTTCTTTGTGCAACGTATTGCGCCATGAATCTGTAATGGTTTTCGTTAACATCTAAAGATGTCATTTGATTTACCAGACTTTTAGTAGCAGATACGAAAAGCGATCCAGAACTCGTCGTAGTGGGTTCATTAGGATTAATGTTGAACCTTTCATATTGTTCATCTGTACAAGACGACAATAAAATGAATGACAGTAATATATGTAATATTATTTTTTTCATAAGATTTTTTTTAGAAATTTATTTTAAGACTAGCACCTATTTCACGTGTAGATGGATATGGAGAAGATTGATATCCTTGTATAATACCTGCACTTAAACCAGCTTCTGGGTCTGCATAAGGTACATGACTTTCAATAATCCATAAGTTTCTACCAATAATCGATAATGATAAATCTTGAATAAATGTATTTTTTATTAATTTTTGAGGAAACTTATAAGTAATAGAAGCCTCTCTTAGCTTAACATAACTTGCATCATAAACGTTGCTTGCATGAGCATTACCCCAACCAAAAGGTTGATCAAAAAAGTCATTTACAGCAGCTCTAGTAGTATTTTCTCCAACGTTAGTAACAGTGTAAGTACCGTCAGGGTTGAAAGAAACATCACCTGAAACACCGTCTAGTAAAAGACCTCCACCACTAGCAACTGGGTTTCTTACTGGGTTGCCTAATTCATTTACACCTGCAGTTTCTGGATATAAACCAGAAGCTAGTCCATACCATTGATCTAAAGAGAATACACTTCCTCCTTGACGAATATCAACTAAAAAGCTAAATGAAAAATCTTTATATGTAAATGAGTTTCTAATTCCACCAATCCAATCAGGATTAAAATCCCCTAAAATATAGGTACTTCCGTTAGTCCCAGAAGTTCTATAATAATCTCCATCTGAAGAATCAATTACTTTATTTCCATCATTGTCATAAACAAAGTCAGTACCTCTAATTACTCCAAATGATTCACCCACTTGTGCACCAATAGAAACCCCTCCTTGAGGTGAAGCAAATTCTAAATACTCTACACCAGGATAAAGTTCTTCTACAGTATTTTTATTATTAGACCAGTTTAACTTTACATCCCACGCAAATGTATCTGTTTTTAATGGGGTTAAATTTAAGAATACTTCTAAACCTTCATTCTTTATACTACCCGCATTTAAAAATGCGCTTGAAGCACCTATGGCATCAGATAAATTTACTTCTGTTATTAAATCTTCTGTCTTTCTGCTGTAATAAGTTATATCAAATCCTATACGATTATTTAAAAGTTTACCTTCAACACCTATTTCGAACTCTTTCGTTCTTTCCGGTTCTAAGTTAGAATTCTTAAAAATAGTAGGATTCGATAATGATGAATTTCCTCCAAAAGGTGTGTTTATGGTATATGTATTAAAAACATTATAAGGGTTTGTGTCACTACCTACCTCCGCATAGTTAACTCTAAACTTACCAAAGTTTAACCAATCAACATTCTTAACTAAATTTGAAAAAAGTACACTAGCTGTTCCAGAAAAGTAATTAACTCTGTTATTATCTAAAGATAAAGCAGATGATCTGTCTGTTCTTACAGTACCTTCTAGGAAATACGTGTCATAAAAACCAAAAGAAGCTCTAGCGTATAATCCGTCTACCTTTTTTGTCCAATTTCTTGGGAATATTTGCTCACTAGTAATTGGGTTTTTAGAATTATCTAATGTATATAAACGCGGAAGATTTAATCCGCCATTGGTTTCCGTTCCTATCTCATCTTTTTTATCTACTCTTAAGTTCCAACCTATATTACCATCAAAATTAATATTATCTGTAATATTATGATTAAAAGATGCAATAATATCGTAGTTGGTTTCTGAAGAACTATCATGTCTTAAAAAGTATTCTGATACTGAATTAGAACCTATTGCTATTCTTTCGTCTACTTTTAAGTCATAAGAATCCATAGCAACTCTACCTAATATGCTAAACCAGTCACTGACTTTATAATTTAAACTAAAATTTCCAATATATCTATTTCTAGCGTCTGTAGAATAGTTTTCAAATCTTGTCCAATAAGGGTTGTCAAAAAAAGCAGAGGATAAATCTGAAGCAGAATTAGGATTCCACGTAATGTTTTCTCTAGTAGAAAAATAAGCATCTCTCTGTCTATCAATGTTAATGTTTGTTTGCCACCATTGTCTAAAGTCGCGCATTACATTAAAGTCATTATATCCTGTACCGTAACGTCCTTTTCCAGTTGTTCTAGTGTATGAAAAAGATGTAGAAGCAACTAATTTTTCAGTAAGATTGTAACTTCCATTGAACGTTAGTGTATTTTTCTTAATTTCACTATTGGGAACTATACCTTCTTGATTAAAGTTGGTAATCCCTACTCGGAAACTTCCTGAATCACTTCCTCCAGAAAATGATACATTATTAATTCTAGTGCTTCCTGTTTCAAAAAAGTTAATCGGCGTTTTATCCCCAGCAACCCAAGGTGAAAGTTGCCCGTAAGTATCACTAAGTTGTGGATATATATTGTACCATTGATATACCTGCGTATTAGGATTGAATGCTGGTCCCCAAGAAGCGTCTTGATTTACAATTGCAGAAGTTTGTGGCCCGTCTCCTAAACCTAAATCAAAAGATCGAAAATCTAATTGACCAAAACCACCAGCACCATATTCTTGTTGGTATTCTGGAATTGTACTTTTATCTACGTTTGAGGCAGTATAAGAACTTGAAAAACTAATTCCAATCCCCCTACTCTTTTTTCCTTTTTTTGTAGTAATAATAATTGCTCCATTAGAAGCTCTGGCTCCATATAATGAAGCAGCAGCTGCACCTTTTAAAACATTAACATTAGCTATGTCACTTGGATTAATGTCAGATGCTGCATTACCATAGTCAAAGCCACCTCTTCCGCTTTCTTGACTATTTCCTCCACTATCTGCGCTAGTTCTATTAGGGCTTCCGTTCTGTATAGGTATGCCATCTATTATAATTAGCATTTGATTAGAGTTCGTTATAGAACTAAATCCACGATTAATAATGTTTACAGATCCACCTAATGTACCAGTAGCTTTAATGTCTAAACCAGCAACTTCACCAGATAATGCATTTGCAAAGTTTTCTACAGGTATGTCAGATAGTGTTTCGCCTCCTACTTCTTGAGTAGTATAACCCAGCGCCTTTTTTTCTCTTTTAATACCAAGAGCTGTTACAACAACTTCATCTAAAGCTTCTGCGTCTTCTTGCAATTTAACATTAATAGTGTTGGAAGCACCTACTACAGCAGTAGTAGTTTTTTGGCCAATGTAAGAAAACATAAGAGTTTGTCCTTCAGAAGCATTTATGCTATAATTTCCATCAAAATCTGTTTGCGTTCCAGATGTAGATCCTTGAATTACAATGTTAACCCCCGGTAAAGGAAGCCCATCTTGATCAGAAACCGTACCTGAAACTGTTTTCTCTTGCGCAAGTGTAACCTGCACAATTAACGCTAGGAGAAGCGTCAAAATCCCATTTAATTTTGTTCTCATTTTTAAATTATTTGAATTAGCTAATAACAAAAGTCTTAATTAATTGTTAATTACGCAACTTTTATTTGTAATTAATTATGCGCGCATACTATTTAATCTGTAGTAAATTTATTATTTTATTACTTTTTGAGTTAAAAATGTAACATTTGATAGTTTTTCATTTTTTAAATCACAAATTTTGAGCTAAGATTTTATCCTTTTAAGAAAAACAACAATACTATATTATTAAATTATTAAAGACCAAATTTTTAAAAAGTAGAGGTTTGATAATATGATAAAAAGAACAAAAGCCATTCTTTTTTAAAAGAATGGCTTTTTGATAAATTTATAGTTGAGTTTTATTTTTGATCCCACCAAACTTTGTCAGATTTGTAATCTATATTTGGTACATTTTCTGTATTATTTAAAATTGAATTTGTTGGATAAGGGAATCTTTCTGGTATTTGAGAACTATAATTTATTACAGGCAATGGAACATTAGGATATCCTGTTCTTCTGTAGTCATTGTAAGATTCAATTTGTAGAAAATTTGCAATATACTTTTGTTCAATAATTATTTTTTGTGCCGCTTCTAAATTGTTTGGTATAGTTATATTGTTTATAAATGTATTTATATCACTTTCAGATAATGTTAGGGCTCCATTTGTATTTAATTTTTCTAAGTTTGCTTTTACTGCATTTTTTAAAAATATTTCGGAATTACTATATTCAGATTTATGCGCATATGCTTCTGCTACAATAAATAGTAATTCATTGTAGGTCATCCAATCTACATTGGTTGTGTTTTTTATAAAGTAATCATTTGTATTTAATTCGCCTTCAGCTTTTGAATTGGAAACCATTGATATTTCTGAGTTTTGGATTTCTGTTCCGTTTTCCGCTCCAATGATATTACCGTCTTCTTGTTTTAGAGTATATGCATTTAGTCTTGGGTCTGAATTAGAGGACAACATATCAACAATAAATTTATTTATAAAAATATCTGTCGATTTATCTTCCCATTGCGCCCATGGGTTATTTGCATCTTCTTTGTCTTCAAAAGCAAATCCAGCGTCATCATCATTGGAAGAAAATCCATCCATAGCGTATGTTAATGCTAAATCTGCCTGATTTGTTCCTTTTGCATATATTAAACGTAATGCATAGCGAGCTCTAAGGCTGTTGGCAAGTTTTTTCCATTTGGATAAATCTCCTCCATACAATAAATCTTGATTTGTGTTGGCGTTAGAGTTTATTGCAGCAGTTAAAGACGTGTTTGCTTCATTTAAGAGTTGGTCAATAGAATTGTATAAACTTTCTTGAGTATCAAATTTAGGTTTCGTTATTTTTTCATTAAAAGCTTCAGACCACGGAGCTTTTCCCCAAAAGTCAGCTAAAATTGAAAGGGCATACGCTTGTATTACTTTTCCAATGCCAATGTATTGTTGATTGTTTTTTTCTTCGGCTTTAATAATCATAGTATTTGCGTCTTTTAAAACTCCAGTGTATAGACTAAATTGCCATGTGTTGTTTATGTCTGTGTCATCTATAAAAAGAGTAGAGATGCTTCTACTTGAACCATCATCTGCTATTTGTTGGGTCCAAAGGCTTGATACTCTTGCAGGGTAGCCTCCTGCTAGTTCATAGGATAATTGAGTTGTTAGGCTTGGTAATATTACCTCTTCTGTAATTTGCGCATCACTTGGAGAATCCGGATCAGTATTTACATCAAGATAATCGGAACAGCTTATAATAAATAAACTAACAAAGAGAAGTGAACCTAATTTATTTATAAATCTTATATTTATTTTTTTCATAATATTTTTTTTAGAAAGATAGGTTAAGAGTTAAGCTATAACTTTTATTAGATGGTATTTGGAAATTTGTAATTCCTTGTCCATTTCCACTTCCGTATAAGCTAAGTTCTGGGTCTGATCCTGTAAAGGAGTCATCTGTCTTTATCCACAAGTTTCTGCCTGATAAACTTAATTTAGCAGAATTAAATCCTGTTTTAGCTATTAAATTAGAAGGTATATTGTAAGCTAGAGTTACGTTTCTAAGTTTAATAAAATCTGTTTTTTGGACAAACTCTTCATCACCAGCATAGGCATTCCAGTAATTAAAATCTTTTTTTATTGGTATTGTGTTAATTGCTCCAGAAGATTCTATGATACCTTCAATTATAACATCTTTTTCTCTATCTGCGGTCAATATAGATGTTCCATAGAACGATGTGTAAAACTCGTCTAAATTGTATATTTTACCTCCCACTCTTATGTCCATTACTCCAGATAACTCAAATCCTTTATATCTAACATTAGTGGTTAAGCCTCCGGTCCAGTCAGGTGTTGCTGTTCCAGCATTACCTACATCTCCAAACTGTATATAGCCATCGTCATCTAATAAAAGCTGACCTTCCTCATTTCTTTTATATAAGGTTGTCCAAATTACACCATAAGGTTCCCCTTTTCTAATAAAAATACCAGGATTTGTAAAACCAGATAACCTAACAGATTCTACTCCTTCTGCAAGTTCTATAACTTTACTGTTATTTTTAGAGTAATTAACTCCTATGTCCCAGCTAAAATTTTTAGTTTCTATTGGAGTGGCGCTTAAAGCTATTTCTATACCTTTATTTTCAATGGACCCTGCATTTTTAAAAATTGAACTAAAACCTGTTTCTGCCGCTAATGGTACTTCAAAAATTTGATCTTCACTTTTTCGGTCATAATAATTGATTTCTATTCCAAGTCTGCTTTGAAAAAACTGTAAGTCAGCGCTTATTTCAACTTCATTTGTAAATTCAGGAGTTAATTCAGGGTTCCCTTTTATAGCGCTCTGAACGTAACTTCCTGATCCTTGAAACGGGAAGTTTATGTTTCCTCTTTGTCCATCTCTAGGATTAGCCTTTATGTTTCCTGTTATTGTTGAGTATTCTGGAGCATCTTTTCCTATTCTTGAATAGGAACTTCTTAGCATGGCTCTATTAAGAGTGCCTTGTAAATCAAAAACTTTTGCTAAATCTAAACCTAAACTTCCAGAATAATAAAAGAAGGAGTTTTTGTTTGATGGTAGTGTAGAGGACCAATCATTTCTTCCGGTTAAAGTTAAAAATAGATAATCATCATAACTAAAATTTGCTTGACCATAGAAAGAATAGTTTCTTTTTATGGTGGTTTCCTCATCGGTTTGTAAAGATGTTGTATTAGAAAGGTCATAAAAGTTTGGTATAACAAAAGAGGCACCTTCAGCATATAGTGAAGAAAATTTTCTGTCGAATAAATTATAGCCAATTAAATAATCCGCACTAATTTTTTCACTAAAGTTTTTGTTTATCGTAAGGATTATATCTGTGTTAAAATCTCTATTTGTTCTATCCGTTTGTAAAACTCTCCCACTAGAATAAGTTCCAATAATACCAGAATTTTCAATAGATCTTGTGCTTGATAGGTTGTAATCTATGCTAGACGTGGCTTTAAGTTTTATCCATTCTAAGATATTGTATGTTAAGGAAATAGACGGTTGAAATCTATTTGTTTTTGAAGTTAATCCAGTATTTTCTAATAAGTGATATGGGTTGTTTCTGTTTGTTCGGTATAAGCGTTGAGATCCGTCTTCGTTTGTAGCAGGTAACAAGTTATATGATATTGGCGCTCCGGCAATAGTCCACATAATAGAAGTTCTTCCGTTTCCTTCAAAAGGTCTTTTGTTTATACTATTGGTGTAACTTAATCTTGCGTTTACACTTAGTTTTTTGGTTATGTCATGAGAAGAATTAAATAGGAAAGAATATCTGTCAAAAGAATTGGTTTGAACCGTTCCTTCTTGATTAAAAATACCTACAGATGCATAATAGGTTGAACTTTCTGATCCACCTCTTACGCTTAAGGTATTGTCTTTTGTAATACCAGTTCTGAATATATCATAGGGGTTGTATTGAGGTATTCCTAACTCAGAAATTTTTGGTCCCCAGCTTAATGATGTTTGATCCCCAGGTTCTCCAGTTCTATAATTTCCTTCAGAACCTTGGGCATATATTTGTTGGCGCTTTGGTTCAATAATATTGCTAATAGTGGTGGAAGATTTAAAATTAAATTGAGCCGAACTGTTTTTGTTTCCTTTGTGGGTGTCAATTACAATTACACCATTTGCTGCACGGGAACCGTATATTGCGGATGCTGCAGCTCCTTTAAGAATGGTAATGTTTCTAATTTGATCAGGAGAAATGTCTATTGATCCTCCAGATGTGCTGCCGTAGAATAATGCTTGGTCTTCATCTCTAGAATCAAACTGATTTTCTGTGTTAGATACAGGAATTCCGTCAATTACATACAAAGGGGTGTTGTCATAATTTAAAGAAGATACACCACGGATTAAAATTCTTGAAGAGCCCCCTGCTAAACCCGAAGAGCTATTTATTTGTACACCCGTAGTTTTTCCTGCAAGTGCGTTAACAAAATCTGTTTCATGGGCATCTAGTATTTTTTCAGTGTCAACTGTTGCTACAGAATATGCAAGCTTACTAGGGTTTTTACTTTGTCCTAAACCTATAACAACAACTTCTTCAAGTGCTTCAGCATCTTCTTCCATTGTTATGTTTATAGTGGTTTGTGTTTTTATTATTATTCTGATTTCTTTTTGTCCCAGATAGGAAAAGAGGATGGTTTGTCCTTGATTTCCATTTATAGAATAGTTTCCATCAAAATCTGATTGTGTTCCTTTGGGGGTTCCTTCAATTAATATGTTTACTCCAGGTAGCGGTATACCGTCTTGGTCAAAAATAGTTCCGGAAATTGTTTTTTCTTGAGCAAATGAAATTTGCATAATAAACCCTATAAAAATTATACAGGTTTGTTTTAAGATTTTTTTCATTCTATTTTTTTTTGATTGATTATTTCAAAAGTGATAATTTCTTACTAAAGAAACAATTATTCTTATGTTACTAACATAATTAAAAATGTTTGTTATGTTATGTATATATGAGTTGCGATGGAAATACCTTCGTAAATTTCATATAATTTTTTCTATAAACGTAAATTTGACATAATTGTAAGTTTTTTACTACAATACTATAAAATAACGCTTAATTTTTGTTTTTATTTAATGATAGTGATTTTAATGTGTTTCTAATAGTTTTTTTGATAGATATTTAAGGGTGGAAAAAAAACTTTGAAAATAAGTTGGTTAGGATTTGAATTTTGTTTAAATATTACTACATTTGCCGACCCTTAAATAGGGGTAAGTTATATATACATATAAAAATAGTATGCCAACAATTTCACAATTAGTACGAAAAGGAAGGGCCACGATTACTAAGAAGAGTAAATCGGCTGCTTTGGATTCGTGTCCACAAAGAAGGGGAGTTTGTACACGTGTTTACACAACAACACCAAAAAAACCAAATTCAGCAATGCGTAAAGTTGCAAGGGTTAGGTTAACCAATGGTAAAGAGGTAAATGCATACATCCCTGGAGAAGGACACAACCTCCAAGAGCACTCGATAGTATTAGTACGTGGAGGAAGAGTAAAAGATTTGCCAGGAGTTAGGTATCATATCGTAAGAGGTGCTTTAGATACTGCAGGTGTTGCAGGAAGAACGCAACGTAGATCTAAATATGGCGCAAAACGCCCTAAGAAGTAAACCACTTTTTAAAGAAAAGACATGAGAAAAAAACAGGCAAAGAAAAGACCATTGTTACCGGATCCAAGATTTAATGATCAGTTGGTAACTCGTTTTGTAAATATGATGATGTGGGACGGGAAAAAATCCGTTGCATTTAGTGTTTTTTATGATGCAATTGATATTGTAGAAGAAAAAAAGACTGACGAAGAAAAAACAGCTTTAGAGTTATGGAAAGATGCACTTTCTAACGTAATGCCTCACGTAGAGGTAAGAAGTAGAAGAGTTGGTGGTGCAACATTTCAAATTCCAATGCAAATTAGACCAGATCGTAAAATTTCAACTGCTATGAAGTGGTTGATTAGTTATGCTAGAAAGCGTAATGAAAAGGGTATGGCTCAAAAATTAGCAGCAGAAGTTTTGGCAGCTTCCAAAGAAGAAGGTGCAGCTGTTAAGAAAAGAGTTGATACGCACAAGATGGCTGAAGCAAATAAAGCATTCTCTCACTTTAGATTTTAATCAGAAATGGCAAGAGATTTAAAATTCACAAGAAATATAGGTATTGCTGCGCATATTGATGCAGGAAAAACCACTACAACAGAACGTATATTATTTTATACGGGTGTTAGTCATAAAATAGGAGAGGTACATGATGGTGCTGCAACTATGGACTGGATGGAGCAAGAACAAGAAAGAGGTATTACAATTACTTCTGCAGCTACTACATGTGAGTGGCAGTTTCCTACAGAAAATGGAAAGCCTGCAAGTGATGCTAAAGGATATCACTTTAATATTATTGATACTCCTGGTCACGTTGATTTTACAGTTGAAGTAAATCGTTCATTAAGAGTTCTTGATGGTTTGGTTTTCTTATTTAGTGCTGTTGATGGTGTTGAACCACAATCAGAAACTAACTGGAGATTAGCAGATAACTATAAAGTTCCAAGAATTGGTTTTGTTAATAAGATGGATCGTCAAGGGTCTAACTTTTTAATGGTTTGTAAGCAAGTTAAAACAATGTTAGGTTCTAATGCAGTTCCTATTGTTTTGCCAATTGGTGAGGAAGCAGATTTTAAAGGAATTGTTGACTTAGCTAAGAATAGAGCTATTGTTTGGCATGACGAAGGATTTGGTTCTACTTTTGATGTTATTGATATTCCAGAGGAGATGAAAGCTGAAGTAAAGGAGTATAGAGCTGCTTTAATTGAGGCTGTTGCTGAATATGATGAGGAGTTAATGGAAAAATTCTTCGAAGATGAAGATTCTATTACAGAAGAAGAAGTGCATGCTGCATTAAGAGCTGCTGTAATGGATAGAGCAATCATTCCTATGATATGTGGTTCTTCGTTTAAGAATAAAGGAGTTCAGTTTTTATTAGATGCTGTTTGTAGATATTTACCATCACCTTTAGATAAGGAAGATATTGTAGGTACAAACCCTGATACTGATGAGCAAATTTCTCGTAAGCCAGATGTTAAGGAGCCTTTCTCTGCATTAGCATTTAAAATTGCTACCGATCCTTTTGTTGGTCGTTTGGCATTCTTTAGAACATATTCAGGTCGTTTAGATGCTGGTTCATATATATTAAACAATAGATCCGGTAAAAAAGAACGTATTTCTCGTATTTACCAAATGCACTCTAATAAACAAAATGCTATTGATTTTATCGAAGCAGGTGATATTGGTGCAGCTGTAGGTTTTAAGGATATTAAAACTGGAGATACTATGTCAGATGAAAAACATCCTATAGTATTAGAGAGTATGGATTTCCCTGATCCAGTAATTGGTATTGCTGTAGAGCCTAAAACTAAGGCTGATGTGGATAAGTTGGGTATGGCTTTGGCTAAATTAGCAGAAGAAGATCCAACGTTTCAAGTTAAGACTGATGAAGCTTCGGGGCAGACAATTATTTCTGGAATGGGCGAGCTACACTTAGATATTATTGTAGATCGTTTAAAACGTGAGTTTAAAGTTGAAGTTAACGAAGGTGAACCTCAAGTTGAATATAAAGAAGCTTTAACTAGAACTGCATCACATAGGGAAACTTATAAAAAGCAATCTGGTGGTCGTGGTAAGTTTGGTGATATTGTATTCGAAATGGGTCCTGCGGATGAGGATTTCAAAGGTCCAGGATTACAGTTTGTTGATGAAATTAAAGGTGGTCGTATACCAAAAGAATTTATTCCTGCGGTAGAAAAAGGATTCCAGGCTGCAATGAAGGATGGTCCTTTAGCTGGTTTTGAAATGGATGCAATGAAAGTTGTTCTTAAGGATGGATCTTTCCACCCTGTGGATTCTGATGCATTATCTTTTGAGCTTGCTGCAAAAATGGGATATAAAGCTGCTGGTAAAGCTGCTGGTGCTGTTATAATGGAGCCAATAATGAAACTAGAAGTGTTAACTCCTGAGGAGAACATGGGTGATATTGTTGGAGATTTAAATAGAAGAAGAGGAACTATTAGTGATATGAGTGATAGAGCTGGTTCTAAAGTCGTAAAAGGTACTGTACCATTATCAGAAATGTTTGGTTATGTAACTTCTTTAAGAACACTTTCTTCTGGTAGAGCAACATCAACTATGGAATTTGCGCAATATGCAGAAACTCCATCGAATATATCAGAGGCGGTAATTAAAGCATCAAAAGGATTAACTGTATAAATTTTAGAAGATGAGTCAAAAAATTAGAATAAAACTAAAATCTTACGATCATAGTTTAGTGGATAAATCTGCTGAAAAAATCGTAAAAACGGTTAAGACTACAGGTGCTGTTGTAACAGGTCCTATACCTTTGCCAACACATAAAAAAATATTTACGGTATTGCGTTCTCCGCACGTAAATAAAAAGTCTAGAGAACAATTTCAATTAAGCTCTTATAAGAGGTTGTTGGATATATATAGTTCTTCATCAAAGACAATAGATGCTCTAATGAAATTGGAGCTTCCTAGTGGAGTTGAAGTAGAGATTAAAGTGTAATTACATAATCATAATGTATGATTTAATAAAAGCCTAGAAATTTAATTTCTAGGCTTTTTCTTTGCTGATATTTGTGTTTTATTTATTGGGAATAGAATCCCTTTTTAAATATCTTCAAATATAGTTTGGTAAACCGAAAAATATTCCTATTTTTGCCGCCACTAAAAACCTCTTTAGGTATATAAAGTGTACATGTCCTAAGCTGCGTGCGAAGGAAAAACGGAAAAAACAAAATTCAGGGTTGAATTAGTTTTGACCCTTTTTTTATGTGTAAAAGTTACGAGTAATACGAATAATTAATATAAACGGAGATGGGGTTTATTTTTTAAATCAGGTATCCATAATTTAAAACAAATGTCTGGGTTAATAGGAAAAAAAGTAGGCATGACTAGTATTTTTGACGATAATGGTAAGAATATGCCATGTACCGTTATTGAGGCTGGGCCATGTGTGGTTACCCAAGTCAGAACCGAAGAGGTAGACGGGTATAATGCCCTTCAACTTGGTTTCGATGACAAGGCTGAGAAACGTGCTAATAAGGCTGAAACAGGTCACTTTAAAAAAGCAGGTACTTCACCTAAGAAAAAAGTCGTTGAATTTCAAGAATTTGAAGGAGAGTACAAATTAGGAGACACTGTAGGTGTTGATGTTTTTGTAGAAGGTGAGTTTGTTGATGTGGTAGGTACGTCAAAAGGAAAAGGTTTTCAGGGTGTTGTTAAGAGGCATGGCTTCGGCGGTGTTGGTCAAGCAACTCACGGTCAACATAACAGATTAAGAGCTCCGGGTTCTATTGGTGCGGCTTCGTATCCTGCTAGGGTTTTTAAAGGTATGAAGATGGCTGGAAGAATGGGTGGTGATAAAGTTACTGTTCAAAATCTTAAAGTATTGAAAATAGTTCCAGAAAAAAATCTTTTAGTAGTAAAAGGTTGTGTTCCTGGACATAAAAACGCTTACGTAACTATTCAGAAGTAATGAAGGTAGCAGTTTTAGATATTAAAGGAAAAGAAACGGGTAGGAAAGCAGAGCTTTCGGATTCAGTTTTCGCAATAGAGCCAAATAATCATGCGGTATACTTAGACGTTAAGCAGTATTTAGCGCATCAAAGACAAGGTACGCATAAGGCTAAGGAAAGAGGAGAGATTGCTGGTAGTACTAGAAAGATTAAAAAACAAAAAGGTACTGGTACGGCTCGTGCGGGTAGTATTAAATCTCCAATCTTTAGGGGTGGTGGTCGTATTTTTGGCCCAAGACCTAAAGATTATACGCAGAAATTAAATAAAAACGTTAAGCGTTTGGCTAGAAAATCTGCACTAACAATTAAGTCAAAAGAGAATGCAATTGTTGTTCTTGAAGATTTTAGTTTTGATACACCAAAAACAAAAGATTTTATTCAAATTCTTAAGTCTTTAGGCTTAGAGAGCAAAAAGTCTTTGTTTGTGTTGGGTGATTCAAATAATAGTGTATATTTGTCTTCGCGTAATTTAGAGCGTTCTGAGGTTATAACTAACTCAGAGTTAAGTACTTACAAGATATTAAATGCAAATAATATTGTATTGCTTGAAGGTTCTTTAGAAGGAATTGAAGCAACTTTAAATAAATAGGAAGCATGAGTGTGTTGATAAAGCCGATAATAACTGAGAAAATGACCGCAGATAGCGAGTTGTATAATCGTTATGGTTTCTTTGTTAGTCCAAAGGCTAATAAGATTCAAATTAAAGATGCTGTTGAAGCAACTTACGGTGTTTCCGTAAAAAAGGTACGTACTATGAATTACGGGCCTACTAGAAAGTCACGTTACACTAAGACAGGTGTACAGCATGGAAAGACAAATGCTTTGAAAAAAGCTGTTGTTGATGTAGCTGAAGGTGATATAATTGATTTTTACAGTAATCTATAAAGACAAGAGATGTCAGTTAGAAAATTAAAACCAATCACTCCTGGGCAGCGTTTTAGAGTAGTTAATGGATTTGACGCCATTACTGCTGATAAGCCGGAGAAAAGCTTGCTTGCTCCGTTAAAAAAGTCGGGAGGTAGAAACAGTCAAGGAAAAATGACAATGCGCCATAGAGGTGGAGGTCATAAAAGAAGGTATCGTGTAATAGACTTTAAAAGAGATAAGCAAGGTGTTGCTGCTACGGTAAAGTCTATTGAGTATGATCCAAATAGAACAGCATTTATTGCTTTGTTGGAATATGCTGATGGAGTAAAAAAATATATAATAGCACAAAATGGTTTGCAAGTTGGTCAGAAGGTTTCTTCAGGTCAAGGAGCTGCGCCAGAAGTTGGTAATGCACTTGCTTTAAGTGATATTCCGCTAGGAACTGTTATTTCTTGTATAGAATTACGTCCTGGACAAGGTGCTGTTATGGCTAGAAGTGCGGGAACTTTTGCGCAATTAATGGCAAAAGACGGTAAGTTTGTTACTGTAAAAATGCCTTCAGGAGAAACTAGATTAATTCTTTCTGGTTGTATGGCTACAATAGGAGCTATTTCTAATTCTGATCACCAATTATTGGTTTCTGGTAAGGCTGGTAGATCAAGATGGTTAGGTAAGAGACCAAGAACTAGACCAGTAGCAATGAATCCTGTGGATCACCCAATGGGTGGTGGTGAAGGTAGAGCTTCTGGTGGTCATCCAAGATCAAGAAACGGAATACCTGCTAAAGGATTCAGAACTCGTTCTGAGACTAAGAGTACAAACAAGTATATAATAGAACGTAGAAAGAAATAAAAAGTAGAAAGAAATGGCACGTTCACTAAAAAAAGGACCTTACGTTCACTATAGTTTGGATAAGAAAATCCAACAAAACGCAGCCTCTGGAAAAAAGTCGGTAATTAAGACTTGGTCTAGAGCTTCAATGATAACACCTGATTTTGTGGGTCTTACTATTGCAGTACATAATGGAAGGCAATTTGTCCCTGTTTTTGTTACTGAAAATATGGTAGGTCATAAATTAGGAGAATTTTCTCCAACACGATCTTTTAGGGGTCATGCAGGAGCAAAGAATAAAGGAAAAAAGTAAGCTATGGGAGTTCGTAAAAAACAAATGGCCGAAAGAATAAAGGCTGAAAAACAAAAAGTAGCATTTGCTAAACTTAACAATTGTCCTACTTCTCCAAGAAAAATGCGTTTAGTTGCGGATTTGGTAAGAGGTAAGAAAGTTGAAAGCGCTTTAGCTACTCTAAGATTTAATCCTAAGGAGGCTTCTAGAAGGTTAGAGAAATTATTACTTTCTGCAATTGCAAATTGGCAAGCAAAGAATGAAGATGCTAATGTAGAGGATGCTGATCTTGTAGTAAGTGAGATTAGAGTAGATAGTGGTAGTATGTTAAAAAGATTACGCCCTGCGCCTCAAGGAAGAGCACATAGAATTAGAAAACGTTCCAACCATGTAACATTGGTTGTTGGATCTAACAATAATACACAAAGCTAGAATGGGACAAAAGACAAATCCAATTGGTAATCGTTTAGGAATCATCAGAGGTTGGGAATCTAACTGGTACGGTGGTAATGATTATGGAGATAAGTTAGCGGAGGATGATAAAATTAGAAAATATATTCATGCTCGTTTATCAAAGGCAAGTGTATCTAGAGTTATCATAGAGCGTACTTTAAAACTTATTACTGTTACAGTTACTACAGCAAGACCTGGTATCATAATTGGTAAAGGTGGGCAAGAGGTAGATAAGCTTAAGGAAGAGCTTAAAAAAATTACCGGTAAGGAAGTTCAGATTAATATTTATGAAATTAAAAGACCTGAGTTAGATGCTAATTTGGTTGCAGCAAGTGTTGCAAGGCAAATTGAATCTAGAATTTCTTTTAGAAGAGCAATTAAAATGTCAATTGCTGCTGCTATGAGAATGAATGCAGAAGGTATTAAAATTCAAATTTCTGGCCGTTTAAATGGTGCAGAGATGGCTCGTTCGGAGTCTTATAAAGATGGACGTATTCCATTATCAACTTTTAGAGCAGATATTGATTATGCTTTACATGAAGCTCATACTACTTATGGTAGATTGGGAATCAAAGTTTGGATAATGAAAGGTGAAGTATATGGAAAGAGAGAGCTTTCTCCATTAGTTGGAATGCAAAAGAGCCAAGGTGGAAAAGGTGGAAAAAATGATGGTGGAAGAAAACCACGTCGTAGAAAGTAATTTTTTAAAGAAGTAAGAAAATGTTACAACCAAAAAGAACGAAGTTTCGTAAAATGCAGAAGGGCCGTATGAAGGGTAATGCCGGAAGAGGGCATCTGCTTTCAAATGGTATGTTCGGTATAAAGTCCTTGGATACATCTTTTTTAACATCCCGTCAAATTGAAGCTGCTCGTATTGCTGCTACAAGATATATGAAGAGAGAAGGGCAGTTATGGATAAAGATATTTCCAGACAAGCCTATTACAAAAAAGCCTTTAGAGGTGCGTATGGGTAAAGGTAAGGGAGCTCCAGAATATTTTGTAGCTGTTGTAAAACCAGGAAGGGTTTTATTTGAAATAGCAGGAGTATCTATTGATATAGCTAAAGAAGCATTACGTTTGGCTGCGCAAAAATTGCCAGTTAAAACTAAGTTTATTGTGGCTAGAGATTATACTGTTCAAGATTAAACGTAGGAATCATGAAAAAACAAGAAATAAAAGAATTGTCCAACCAGGAACTTACGGAGAAGTTGGTGGAGTTAAAAAAGCTTCATGCTGATTTAAAGATTGCGCATTTTGTTACGCCTCTAGAAAACCCACTTCAGATAAGAAAAGTTAGAAGAACAGTAGCTAAATTGGCTACGGAATTAACTAATAGGGACAACCAATAATTGGTTCTGCTTTATGGAAAAAAGAAACTTAAGAAAAGAGAGAATAGGAGTAGTAACTAGTGATAAAATGGAGAAATCCATAGTTGTTGCAGAAGTTAAAAGAGTTAAGCATCCTATGTACGGTAAGTTCGTGTTAAAAACAAAGAAATACGTTGCACACGATGAAAAAAATGATTGTAATATTGGCGATAAAGTCAAAATTATGGAAACACGTCCTTTAAGTAAGAACAAGTGTTGGAGACTAGTAGAAATCTTAGAAAGAGCTAAATAATATGTTACAACAAGAATCTAGACTAAAGGTAGCGGATAATACCGGAGCAAAAGAAGTTTTGACTATACGTGTTCTCGGTGGTACAAAAAGAAGATATGCTTCAATTGGCGATAAAATCGTTGTTACTGTTAAGGAGGCAACTCCAAACGGCGGTATTAAAAAAGGAGCAGTTTCTACAGCGGTAGTTGTAAGAACTAAGAAAGAAGTAAGAAGACCTGATGGTTCGTATATACGTTTTGATGATAATGCGTGTGTATTGTTAAATCCAACTGGAGAAATGAGAGGTACACGTGTTTTTGGGCCTGTAGCTAGAGAACTTCGTGACAAACAATTTATGAAAATTGTATCATTAGCCCCTGAGGTACTATAATATATTCAGTACAATGAAGAAATTAAAAATTAAAACAGGAGATACAGTTAAAATTACTGCTGGTGACCATAAAGGTACAGAAGGTAAAGTTTTAAGTGTAAATCTTCAGAAAAACAAGGCAATTGTCGAAGGTGCTAATATGGTATCTAAACACGAAAAACCTAGTGCAAAAAATCCTCAAGGAGGAATTGTTAAAAAAGAAGCTCCAATACATGTTTCTAATCTTTCTTTAGTTGACCCTAAGTCTGGTGATTTAACTAGAGTTGGTTATGAATTAAGAGATGGTAAGAAAGTTAGAGTTTCTAAAAAATCCAATGAAGTAATTTAGTTATGGCTTACGTTGCAAGATTAAAAACAGAATATACAGAGCGTATTGTAGGTGCTCTTAAAGAGGAATTTGGTTATAAAAATATAATGCAAGTTCCTAAGTTAGAAAAGATAGTTGTAAGTAGAGGTATAGGAGCTGCAGTTGCTGATAAAAAGTTAATTGATCATGCAGTTGATGAGATGACTATTATTACTGGGCAGAAAGCAGTTGCTACTATGTCTAAGAAGGATGTTGCTTCTTTTAAATTACGTAAAGGTATGCCAATAGGAGCCAAAGTAACTTTACGTGGAGAAAGAATGTACGAGTTCTTAGATAGATTGGTTACTAGTGCATTACCTAGAGTGCGTGATTTTCAAGGAATTAAGGCTACTGGTTTTGATGGAAGAGGAAATTATAGTTTAGGTATTACAGAACAAATAATATTTCCTGAAATTAATATTGATAAAATTAATCGTATTAATGGTATGGATATTACTTTTGTAACTTCTGCAAATACAGATAAAGAAGCAAAATCATTATTAACCGAATTAGGATTACCTTTTAAAAAGAACTAGTATGGCTAAAGAATCAATGAAAGCCCGCGAAAGAAAAAGGGCAAAAACTGTAGCTAAATATGCTGAAAAAAGAAAAGCTTTAAAAGAAGCTGGAGATTATGAAGCGCTACAAAAACTACCTAAAAATGCATCACCAATACGTATGCATAATCGTTGTAAGCTTACTGGAAGACCTAAAGGTTATATGAGAACTTTTGGAATCTCTAGGGTTACTTTTAGAGAAATGGCTAATCAAGGTTTAATACCAGGTGTTAAAAAGGCAAGCTGGTAATTATAAAGAGTATTAACTGGTTTCAGGTTTAACGATATTGTTAAAAACCGTCACCGAAACAAATAAAAATGGTAACTGATACTATAGCAGATTATTTAACAAGAATTAGAAATGCCAGCAGAGCAGGGCATAGAGTGGTAGATATACCATCTTCTAATGTTAAAAAAGAAATAACAAAAATATTATTCGATCAAGGGTATATATTAAGTTATAAATTCGAACAAGATAAAGTACAGGGTTCTATCAAAATAGCTTTAAAATATAATAAAGTTACTAAAGAGCCTGTAATAAAAAAATTACAACGTGTTAGTAAACCTGGTTTACGTAAATATGTTGGAAAACAAGACTTGCCAAGGGTTCTTAATGGACTTGGTGTGGCTATAGTATCTACTTCTCATGGAGTAATGACTAGTAAGCAGGCGCAAGATGAAAATGTAGGTGGCGAGGTATTATGCTACGTTTATTAATATTTAAAGATTTAAAAAATGTCTAGAATAGGTAATAATCCAGTAGCAATTCCAGAAGGTGTAACTGTTGAAGTTAAAGATAGTGTTGTTACTGTAAAAGGTAAATTAGGAGAGTTAACTCAAGATTTTTCTGGAGTTTCTATAAATGTAGAAGAAGGTGAAGTAAAAGTTACTAGATCATCTGACTCTAAGGATCAAAAATCAAAGCATGGTTTGTATAGATCATTAGTTTTGAATATGGTTAATGGTGTCTCTAAAGGGTGGACAAAAGAACTAGAACTTGTAGGTGTTGGTTATAGAGCAAGTAACCAAGGTCAAAAGTTAGATTTAGCCTTAGGTTTTTCTCATAATATTGTTATTGATTTAGCTCCAGAAGTTAAAGTGGAAACAATATCTGAAAAAGGTAAAAATCCAATAGTAAAATTAACTTCGTATGATAAACAATTGGTTGGTCAAATTGCAGCAAAAATTAGATCATTCCGTAAGCCTGAACCATACAAAGGAAAAGGTATTAAGTTTGTTGGAGAAATATTAAGAAGAAAAGCCGGTAAATCAGCTTAAGAATAGCATTATGAAATTATCAAAGACACAAAGAAAATATAGAATTCGTAGAAGAATACGAAAAGTTTCTTCTGGTACGGCAGAAAGACCTAGATTATCGATTTTCAGAAGTAATAGTGAAATATACGCTCAGTTAATAGATGATGTAAAAGGTATTACGTTACTTGCAGCATCATCTAGAGATAAAGCAATAGATTCTAAAGGAAATAAATCAGAAATTGCAAAATTAGTTGGAAAAGCAATAGCTGAGAAATCTTTAAAAGCTGGTTATGATAAAGTAGCTTTTGATAGAGGTGGGAATTTATATCACGGAAGAGTTAAATCTTTGGCCGATGGCGCAAGGGAAGCAGGACTTAAATTTTAAATAGTATTATGTTTCAAAAATATAAAAACGTAGAGACAGTTAAACCAGGAGGTTTAGATTTAAAAGACAGATTAGTTGGTGTACAAAGAGTTACCAAAGTTACTAAAGGTGGTAGAGCTTTTGGCTTTTCTGCAATAGTAGTTGTAGGAGATGAGAACGGAGTAGTTGGTCATGGTCTTGGAAAATCTAAAGAGGTAGCAACTGGAATTGCAAAGGCAATAGAAGATGCTAAAAAGAATTTAATTCGTATTCCTTTAAATAAAGGAACTTTGCCTCATGAACAAAAAGGTAAATTTGGTGGTGCTAGAGTTTATATTCAACCAGCATCTCATGGTACCGGAGTAATTGCAGGTGGAGCTGTAAGAGCTGTGTTAGAGGCTGTAGGAGTTCAGGATGTATTATCTAAATCTCAAGGGTCTTCTAATCCACATAATGTTGTTAAAGCTACTTTTGATGCTTTATTACAATTAAGAGATGCTAAAACAATAGCTCAAGAAAGAGGAGTTTCTTTAGAAAAAGTTTTCAAAGGATAAAGAAGGATATTATGGCAAAGATTAAAGTAACACAAATACGTAGTAGTATAAAAAGACCTTTAAATCAAAAGAGAACATTAGAAGCTCTAGGTTTAAAAAAAATAGGACAGGTGGTTGAACATGATGCAACTCCTAGTGTTATAGGTATGGTAAATAAAGTTAAACACTTAGTTTCTTCAGAAGAAGCTTAATATATATTAGTGTAATGAATTTAAGTAATCTAAAACCAGCTGAAGGATCTATTCAAAGAGACGGTAAGCGTATAGGTAGAGGTCAAGGATCAGGTAAAGGTGGTACAGCCGCAAGAGGTCATAAAGGTGCTAAATCTAGATCTGGTTATTCTAAAAAGATTGGTTTCGAAGGTGGTCAAATGCCATTGCAAAGGCGTGTGCCTAAGTTTGGTTTTACCAATATTAACCGTAAAGAATATAAAGGAGTTAACTTATCTACTTTACAAGAGTTAGTTGATAAAAAAGTTATTAAAGATGAACTTTCTTTTGACTCTTTAGTTGAAAATGGTTTAGTGGGTAAAAATGATTTAGTTAAGATATTAGGAGGGGGAGAATTAAAAGCTTCTCTTAAGGTATCAGTTCATAAATTTACAGCAACAGCAAAAGCAGCTATCGAAGCAGCAGGAGGTGAAGCAATAAGTTTATAACTATAGAATAGACACTATGAAGAATTTTTTTGATACAATATCTAATATTTGGAAAATAGAAGAACTAAGGAATAGAATATTAATTACTTTAGGTCTTTTATTGGTTTACCGTTTTGGTTGCCAAATAGTACTACCGGGTATTGACTCTACACAGTTGGCGTCACTTGCTTCAAGTACGGATCAAGGTATTTTTGGATTACTTAATGCTTTTACTGGAGGTGCATTTGCAAATGCTTCTGTTTTTGCCTTAGGTATTATGCCTTATATCTCAGCTTCTATTGTAGTGCAATTAATGGGTATTGCTATCCCTTATCTTCAAAAACTTCAAAAAGAAGGAGAAAGTGGAAGAAAAACTATAAATCAAATTACAAGATGGCTAACCATTGGAATTTGTATTGTACAAGCACCAGCTTACCTTTATGGGTTAGAAGTGTTTGGTGTTAGAGACAGTGCTTTCTTATTAGGTAAAGGTTTAGACTTTATGGTACCTGCTGTTATTATTTTAGTTTCAGGTTGCGTATTTGCAATGTGGTTAGGAGAAAAAATAACAGATAAAGGTATTGGTAATGGTATTTCTTTATTAATAATGATAGGTATTATTGCTACCATGCCACAATCTTTTGTTCAAGAATTTTTATCTAGAACTACTAATAATAATGGTGGTTTAATGTTTATTCTTGTAGAGGTTATAGTTTGGTTCTTGGTTATATTAGCTAGTATACTATTAGTAATGGCTACTCGTCAAATACCAGTACAATACGCTAGAAGAACTGCTTCTGGTGGTTATGAAAAGAATGTAGCTGGTTCTAGACAATATATTCCATTAAAGTTAAATGCATCTGGTGTAATGCCAATAATATTTGCGCAAGCTATTATGTTTGTTCCCGGTTTAATTGGACAAGCTTTTGATGAGACTTCTGCAGGACAATGGATGCAAGTACAATTTGCTGATATTTTTGGATGGGCATATAATTTATTATTTGCTTTCTTAATTATTATATTCACATATTTTTACACTGCTATTACTGTTCCTACGAATAAGATGGCAGATGATTTAAAAAGAAGTGGAGGATTTATACCAGGAATAAGACCTGGAAAAGAAACTGGAGATTTTTTAGATAAAATAATGTCTCTAATTACGTTACCTGGATCTATATTTTTAGCTTTGCTAGCTGTTTTACCAGCAATTGTGGTAAAACTTATGGATGTGCAGGCAGGATGGGCTATGTTTTATGGAGGTACATCACTATTAATTATGGTTGGTGTTGCTATAGATACAGTGCAACAAGTAAATTCTTATTTGTTAAATAGACATTACGATGGGTTAATGAAATCTGGTAAAAATAGAAAAGTAGCATAATTTATGGCTAAACAAGCAGCAATAGAACAAGATGGCTCTATAATCGAAGCATTATCAAATGCAATGTTTAGAGTGGAGTTGGAAAATGGACATGTAGTAACGGCTCATATTTCTGGTAAAATGCGTATGCATTATATTAAATTGCTTCCAGGTGATAAAGTAAAATTAGAAATGAGTCCTTATGATTTAAGTAAGGCTAGAATCACTTATAGATATTAAGATAGATAGAGATGAAAGTTAGAGCATCAATAAAAAAGAGAAGTGCCGAGTGCAAAATTGTGCGTAGAAAAGGCAGGTTGTATGTAATCAACAAAAAGAATCCTAGATTTAAACAAAGACAAGGATAGTTATGGCAAGAATTGCAGGTATAGACATACCAAAACAAAAAAGAGGCGTAATTGCCTTAACTTACATTTTTGGAATTGGTAACAGTAGAGCTAAAGAGATTTTAAAAGTAGCTCAAGTTAGTGAAGATACAAAGGTATCGGATTGGAATGATGATGAAATAGGTCGTATTAGAGATGCGGTTTCTTCTTTTACAATTGAAGGGGAATTACGTTCAGAGACTCAATTAAACATCAAACGTCTAATGGATATTGGATGTTATAGAGGAATACGTCATAGATCTGGTTTGCCTTTAAGAGGTCAAAGAACTAAGAACAATTCTAGAACCAGAAAAGGAAAGAGAAAAACAGTTGCTAACAAGAAAAAAGCAACTAAATAATAATTAGGTATTATGGCAAAAGCAAATGCTAAATCTACTAAAAAACGTAAAGTTATAGTAGAGTCTGTGGGTGAAGCTCACGTTACTGCTTCTTTTAACAATATCATTATTTCGTTGACAAATAAAAAGGGAGATGTTATCTCTTGGTCGTCTGCGGGTAAGCTTGGTTTTAGAGGTTCAAAAAAGAATACTCCTTATGCTGCTCAAGTAGCTGCGGAGGATTGTTCTAAAGTTGCTCATGAAGCAGGTTTAAGAAAAGTAAAGGTTTATGTAAAAGGACCTGGAAATGGTAGAGAATCTGCTATTCGTTCTATTCATAATGCAGGTATAGAAGTAACAGAAATTATTGATGTTACTCCAATGCCACATAATGGTTGTAGACCACCAAAAAGAAGAAGAGTTTAATTAATTTATTATTTCATAGAGAGTGTAGTTACGATTATCGAAGGATAAGCCTTAATTCATAATCACACTTTCAAATTTTTAGAAAATGGCAAGATATACAGGACCAAAAAGTAAAATCGCTCGTAAGTTTGGAGAAGCGATTTTTGGAGACGATAAGTCTTTTGAAAAGAAAAATTACCCTCCAGGACAACACGGAAATAACCGTCGTCGTGGTAAAAAATCTGAATACGCTGTCCAGTTAATGGAAAAGCAAAAAGCAAAGTATACTTATGGTATATTAGAGCGTCAATTTAGAGGTATATTTGCAAAAGCAAATAGTAGTAAAGGAGTTACCGGTGAAGTACTACTTCAATTATGTGAATCTAGATTAGATAACGTAGTTTTTAGAATGGGTATCTCTAACTCTAGAAGAGGAGCTAGACAGCTAGTATCGCACAGACATATTACAGTTAATGGTGAGTTGGTAAACATACCTTCTTATTCTTTAAAAGCTGGTGATGTTGTAGGTGTAAGAGAAAAATCTAAATCTTTACAAACAATTCAAGATGCATTATCATCAAACAATAATGTGTACGAATGGATGACATGGAATTCTGAAACTAAACAAGGAACTTTTGTTTCTGTTCCAGAAAGAATGCAAATTCCAGAGAATATCAAAGAACAATTAATAGTCGAGTTATACTCTAAATAAACAACACCAATCGAATATGGCATTATTTAATTTTCAGAAACCCGATAAAGTAATAATGATCGATTCCTCTGATTTTGAAGGCAAATTTGAATTTCGCCCTTTAGAACCAGGTTATGGATTAACGGTTGGGAACGCATTAAGAAGAGTATTACTTTCTTCATTAGAAGGTCATGCTATTACTTCTGTTAGAATTGATAAGGTAGAGCATGAATTTTCGGTTATACCGGGAGTTGTAGAAGATGTTACCGAGATTATATTAAATTTAAAACAAGTACGTTTTAAAAAGCAAATTGAAGATTCTGAGGCAGAAGTTGTTTCTATATCTGTAAGTGGTAAAGATCAATTAACTGCTGGAGATTTTCAAAAGTTTATTTCTGGTTACCAAGTTCTTAATCCAGACTTAGTAATTTGTAATATGGATGCTAAAGTTAGCATTAATATGGAAATTACAATAGACAAGGGTAGAGGATATGTGCCAGCAGAGGAAAATAAAAAGTCTGGAGTAGCTTTAGGTACTATTGCTATTGATTCTATATTTACACCAATAAAAAATGTAAAATATAGTATTGAAAACTTTAGAGTAGAGCAGAAAACAGATTATGAGAAATTGGTTTTTGAAATCGTTACAGATGGTTCTATTCATCCAAAAGATGCTTTAACAGAAGGAGCTAAAGTTTTAATACATCACTTTATGTTATTTTCTGATGAGAGAATAACTTTAGAAGCCGATGAGATTGCGCAAACGGAAACATATGATGAGGAATCCTTACATATGCGTCAGTTGCTAAAAACAAAATTAGTGGATATGGATTTATCTGTAAGAGCACTAAATTGTTTAAAAGCTGCAGAAGTTGATACATTAGGAGATTTAGTTTCTTTTAATAAAAATGATTTAATGAAGTTTAGAAACTTTGGTAAAAAGTCTTTAACGGAACTAGAAGAGTTGGTTATCAACAAAGGATTAAGTTTTGGTATGGATTTATCAAAATACAAATTAGATAAAGATTAATTTTACTTCTATTAGAAGAGAAAAGCTCTGATAAGGAAGAAAATAGAATAAGTAATGAGACACGGTAAAAAAGTTAATCATTTAGGAAGAAAAGCTGCCCACAGAAAAGCAATGTTGGCAAATATGGCTTGTTCCTTAATTGAACACAAGAGAATTAATACTACAGTAGCTAAAGCAAAAGCTTTAAAGCAATTTGTAGAACCTTTAATTACTAAAGCAAAAGCAGAAAATAATAAAACTGCAGATAAAGGAACACATAACAGACGTATTGTTTTTAAGAACTTAAGAGACAAGTATGCTGTTTCTGCTTTATTCAGTGAAGTTTCTGAGAAGATTGGAGAAAGACCAGGGGGTTATACTAGAATTATTAAACTAGGAAATCGTCTAGGAGATAATGCAGATATGGCAATGATAGAGTTAGTAGACTTTAACGAGCTATATAATGCTGGTAAACCTGCTAAGAAAAAATCTACAAGAAGAGGTAGAAACAAAAAAGTTGATACTCCTCCTGTAGCTGTAGCTGAAACTAAAACAGATGATTCAGAAGAATAGTATGTTTAAAGAAATATTTTTTATGAAAGGATAAGTTATTTATAACTTATCCTTTTTTTTATGTTTTTATATTATATTAAAATTCATATTTAAGTTTATGAAATATCAAACAAAGAAAAAAGCAATAGTATTATTGGCAGATGGTACCATGTTTCACGGGAAATCTGTAGGAAATTTAGAAGGAACTTCATTTGGAGAAGTTTGTTTTAATACTGGAATGACTGGTTATCAAGAAATATTTACAGATCCATCCTATTTTGGTCAGTTAATGGTAACTACCAATGCTCATATTGGTAATTATGGTACAAACGAAGATGAGATAGAATCCGATTCTGTTAAAATATCTGGACTAATATGTAAAAATTTTAGTTATGAATATTCTAGAGACCTTGCTGATAAAAGTTTAGAAGATTTTTTAGGAGATAATAATCTTTTTGCAATATCCGATGTAGATACAAGAGCATTAGTTAGTTATATTAGAGATAATGGTGCTATGAATGCTGTAATTACTACAGATGTTAGTAATTTAGAGTCTATAAAAGAGCAGTTAGCAAAACAACCTAGTATGAAAGGTCTAGAACTTTCTTCTAAAGTATCTACTAAGGAACCTTACTTTTATGGCAACGAGAATGCTAAGTATAAAATATCAGCTTTAGATATTGGAATTAAAAAAAATATACTTAGAAATTTAGCAAAAAGAGATGCTTATATAAAAGTATTCCCATACAATACTAGTTTTTCTGATATGGCAGCATGGAATCCAGATGGTTATTTTATTTCTAACGGACCTGGTGATCCAGAGCCTTTAGTAGAAGCGATTGAAACGACTAAAGGATTAATAGATAGTGGTAAACCTTTATTTGGTATATGTTTAGGACATCAAGTAATTGCACTTGCAAATGGAGTTTCTACCTACAAAATGCATAATGGTCATAGAGGAATAAACCACCCAGTTTTAAATCTTGTTACTGGTAAGGGAGAAATAACCTCTCAAAATCATGGTTTTGCTATTAATAGAGAAGAGACTGAGGCAAATAGTAATTTAGAAATTACACACGAACATTTAAATGATAAAACAGTTGCTGGAATTAGAATAAAAAACAAGCAAGTTTTTTCTGTACAATATCATCCAGAAGCTAGTCCAGGACCCCATGATTCTGACTACCTTTTTGATGATTTCTTTGAAATGATTAAGAAATAACAAATAAGAGATATATAGTTTAAATAATCGTTATTTTTTTACTAATATCAGAATTAAAATAAACCAAAAAAAATAGGGTTTTGTATCTTTGTATTTTGAAAGATAAAAAGCAAAATAATCATAAATAATAAAAAACACATGAGTATTATCCTAAGTGTACACGCAAGACAAATTTTAGATTCTAGAGGTAACCCTACTGTAGAAGTGGATGTAATAACAGAAAATGGTATAATGGGAAGAGCAGCAGTTCCTTCTGGAGCATCTACAGGAGAGCATGAAGCTGTAGAACTACGTGATGGTGGTGATACTTTTATGGGTAAAGCAGTTTTAAAAGCTGTTGGTAATGTGAATGGAGCTATAGCAGAAGAGGTTTTAGGAATGTCTGTTTTTGAACAAAATCTTATAGACCAAACAATGATAGATTTAGATGGAACACCAAACAAATCTAAATTAGGAGCAAATGCTATATTGGGAGTTTCTTTAGCAGTTGCTAAAGCTGCAGCAAATGAATTAGGGCTTTCTTTATATAAATATATTGGAGGGGTAAGTGCAAATACATTACCTGTACCAATGATGAATATTATTAATGGAGGTTCGCACTCCGATGCTCCTATTGCTTTTCAAGAATTCATGGTAATGCCAGTAAAAGCAAAATCCTTTTCGCACTCCATGCAAATGGGAACAGAAATTTTTCATAACCTTAAAAAAGTATTGCATGATAGAGGCTTAAGCACAGCAGTTGGTGATGAAGGTGGTTTTGCACCAAATCTTGCAGGTGGTACAGAAGATGCATTAGATACTATTGCAAAAGCTGTAGAAAAAGCAGGGTATAAACTAGGTGATGATGTAATGATAGCTTTAGATTGTGCAGCGGCAGAATTCTATGTAGATGGTAAATATGATTACACTAAGTTTGAAGGAGATAAAGGTGTTATACGTACATCAGAAGAACAAGCACAATATTTAGCAGATTTATCTGCAAAATATCCTATCCTATCTATAGAAGATGGTATGGATGAGAATGACTGGGACGGATGGAAATCTTTAACTGAAAAAATTGGAGATAAAGTACAATTAGTAGGGGATGATTTATTTGTAACTAACGTAGAGCGTTTATCTAAAGGAATCAAAAATGGAATTGCAAACTCTATTTTAATTAAGGTAAACCAAATTGGAACTTTAACAGAAACTATATCTGCTGTAAACATGGCTAAAAATGCTGGGTATACATCTGTAATGTCTCACCGTTCTGGAGAAACAGAAGATAATACAATTGCAGATTTAGCTGTTGCATTAAATACAGGGCAAATTAAAACGGGATCAGCTTCTCGTTCAGACAGGATGGCTAAATACAACCAACTTCTTAGAATAGAAGAAGAATTAGGTAGTATGGCTTATTACCCGCAAGAAAAAGCATTTAAAATAAATTAATTTTAATATGCTAAATAAAAAAAAGTCTCTCTAATGTTTTAGAGAGGCTTTTTTTTTGGTTGCTTTCATAAGATTGTCTATCTTTTATATGTCATTTTTTGTAACCTTATTTTTAATAATACTATGAATAATTTTCTTTTTGTCGCAGCAGAGAATGATGCATTATATAATTGTAAAGCTGGTGGGATGGGTGATGTAGTCAGAGATGTACCGCGTCAAATTGCATCTCGAGGGGATAAAGCCCACGTAGTTGTTCCTTCTTATGGTAGATTACACCAAGAAGGTACTTTAAAAACTACGTTAACTTTTAACTTACGAAGTACAACATACATTGCAGAATTGTATGAAGTAAAACCTAAGAAAAATTTTGACAATATTCATTATTATGTTATCCATCATCCAGAAATTGAAGCTGGAGATATAGCCCATATCTATCATAATGATCCCACAGAACCTTTTTATACAGATGCTATTAAGTATTTTATATTTTGTACGGCAGTTGCAGAAGCAATAAAAAATGAAGCATTTGGGAAAATAGATATAGTTCACATGCATGATTGGCATACAAGTCTTTTATTGTTTTTAAAGAAGTTTCATGGAGGTTATAGGGTTTTAGAAAAAGCTCGATTTGTTTATAGTATTCACAATCTTGCTATACAAGGAATAAGACCTTTTGAAGATAATTATTCTTCCGTAAAAAATTGGTTTCCAGATATCCCTTATGATACGGAAAGTTTAAAAGATTACCGTTATTCAGATTGTATAAACTTAATGGCAGTGGGCATTCGTTATGCTGATGCTGTACATACTGTATCCCCTTCTTATAAAGAAGATATTTTAAATGCAAGTAACCCTCCAGAGTTTATTGGTGGTGAAGGTTTGGAAGAAGATTTACAAAAAGCAGATAATGAAGGTAGACTAGTAGGAATTCTTAATGGTTCTAATTACAAAAATATTAGAACAGCAGAAAAAGGTAAAATATATTTAATAACAATTAATGCTATTTTTAAGTGGCTTCAAGAAGAATCTAAAAAATATAAAGCAGATTTTTTAGCACATACTGGAGAAAAAGTAGCAAAGTATTTAGTTGAGCCTCCAGAGTTTATTTGCTCTAGTGTAGCTCGTTTAACAGAACAAAAGTTTTATTTTTTTAAGAGATCGCCTAATGCGTTTGTTGAAATTTTAAAAAAGCTTAAGAAAATAAACGGTGCTTTTATTTTGTTAGGAACAGGGGCTCCAGACTATGAAGAATTATTTAGAAAGATAAGTTACGAGCATGAGAATTTTATTTTTATAAATGGCCAATCTGAAGATGTTATAGATGCTATTTATTTAGAATCTGATTTATATTTTATGCCTAGTTTGTTTGAGCCCTGTGGAATAAGTCAAATGCTTGCTATGAGAAATGGAAACCCATGTTTAGTACATTACACAGGAGGGTTAAAAGATACAGTATCGCATTTAAAAACAGGTTTTAGTTTTGATGGAACTACTTACGAAGAAAAAATAAAGAATATGTTAGAGGTTTTTGATCTTGCATTAAACATTTATTTTAAAGAAAACGTAAAGTGGAAAAAAATTCAGGATAATGCAAAAAAAATGCGTTTTACATGGGAGAAATCTGTAGATGAATATTATAAATTACTCTATTCTATAAATCAATAATAAACCACCTATATTTTTAAAATTCTTTTAATTTGTACTAAAGCTAAAACGATATAGTGACTAGTTTTGTTGCGCTTTTATATTGCTAAAACCCAAGGTTTTTTGTAGTTTTACGAACCACGAAAATTAAGTAAATAAATTCATGTCGGATAAAGCAATTTTAGAGTATAACGGAGAAAAATATGAGTTTCCTGTAATAAAAGGAACAGAAGAAGAATTAGCTATAGATATTAAATCTTTGCGTTCAGCATCTAAGGGTCTAATAACTATAGATCCAGGGTATAAAAATACAGGTTCTTGTGAAAGTGCCATTACATTTTTAGATGGTGAAAAAGGAGTTTTAAGGTATAGAGGTTACTCTATTGAAGAATTAGCAGAAAAAGCTGATTTTTTAGAAGTTGCTTATTTATTAATTTTTGGAGAATTGCCAAACTCTGAGCAGTTAAAGAATTTTCATGAAGACATAAAAGAAGAGTCACATATAGATGAGGAGATGAAGAAAATTCTTCATGGTTTTCCAAAATCTGCACATCCGATGGGGGTATTATCCTCTTTAACAAGTGCGCTAATTGCATTTAACCCTAGCTCTGTAAATGTTAGCTCGGAAAAGGAAATGTATCACGCCATTGTTAGAATATTAGCAAAGTTTCCAGTTTTGGTAGCATGGACAATGCGTAAGAAAAAAGGATTACCTCTTGATTATGGAGATGATGCATTAGGTTATGTAGAGAATATACATAAAATGATGTTTAAAAAGCCTACACAAGATTATGTAAAAAATCCTATTATAATTGATGCATTAGATAAACTATTAATATTACATGCAGACCATGAGCAAAATTGTTCAACATCTACTGTGCGTATTGTAGGTTCATCACATGCCGGATTATTTGCTTCTTTATCAGCAGGTATTTCTGCTTTATGGGGTCCTTTACATGGCGGTGCTAACCAAGCTGTTTTAGAAATGTTAGAAGCAATAGAGGCAGATGGGGGAGATACTAAAAAGTATATGGCAAAAGCCAAAGATAAAAGTGATCCATTTAGATTAATGGGCTTTGGACATAGAGTGTATAAAAACTTTGATCCAAGAGCTAAGATAATTAAAGTCGCTGCAGATGAAGTTCTTGCAGATTTGGGTATTAACGATCCAATTCTAGAAATTGCTAAGGGATTAGAAAAAGAAGCATTAGAAGACCCTTATTTTGTAGATAGAAAGCTGTATCCTAATGTTGATTTTTATTCTGGTATTATATACAGAGCGCTAGGAATTCCTACAGAAATGTTTACAGTAATGTTTGCTTTAGGCAGATTGCCAGGATGGATTGCTCAGTGGAGAGAAATGCGTTTAAATGGAGAACCAATTGGTAGACCAAGACAAGTTTATACTGGAGAAAATCTTAGACCATTTAAGAAACTTGACGACAGAAAATAAGATTATCATTTTTTTAATATTCTAAAGCCCTTTTTTTAAAAAAGGGCTTTTTTTTAGTAAAAAAGTAATTCTATATTTGTTTCAAATTTTTTATATGTTGCATTTAAATGTTACAGATGAAACATCTGTCTTAAAGGCAGTAGTACTAGGTACTGCGGAAAGTTGTGGGCCAACGCCAAAGCCTGAAGAGGCTTATGATCCTAAATCATTAGAGCATATTTTAGCAGGAACGTATCCTGTAGAAAAAGATATGATTCTAGAAATGGAGGGTTTTGCAGCAGTTTTTAAAAAGCATAATGTTATAGTATATAGACCAGAAGTTCTTAAAGATTGTAATCAAATTTTTTCTAGAGATATAGCATTTGTAATAGGAAGTAAATTAATTTTAGCAAATATTTTACCAGATAGGGAAAAAGAAATTGATGCAATACTTCATGTATTAGATAAAATACCAGAAGAGAGTATTATAAGACCGCCAGAGGAAGTACACGTAGAGGGTGGCGATGTTATGCCTTGGAAAGATTATATTTTTATTGGAACCTACACTGCACAAGATTATTCAGAGCATATTACAGCTAGAACAAACAAGGCTGCTGTAGATTTTATTACGCAACAATTTCCAGAGAAAACTATAAAATCTTTTGAGTTACGAAAATCTAAAAATGCGAAAGAAAATGCATTACATTTGGATTGTTGTTTTCAGCCAATTGGTAATGGAAAAGCAATTTTACATAAAAATGGATTTTTAGTAGAAGAAGAGTACCAATGGTTGGTAGATTTTTTTGGTGAAGAAAATATTTTTGAAATTACTGCAGATGAAATGTATCAAATGTTTAGTAATGTTTTTTCTATATCACCAGAAGTTATAGTTTCAGAAAAAAGTTTTGTAAGATTAAATACTTGGCTAAAAGAACAGGGTTTTATAGTAGAAGAAATAACGTATTCCGAAATTTCTAAACAAGAAGGTTTGTTGCGTTGTAGTACATTACCACTAATACGAGAATAAATGATGCAAATATCAAACACAATACTAATGATTCGCCCAGTTAACTTTCGTAAGAACGAACAGACGGCGGTGAATAATTACTTTCAAGAAGATATAAATCTTGATAACAAAACTGTTATTAAAAATGCTCAAAAGGAATTTGATGCCTTAGTAGAAATTTTAAGAGCTAAAGGGGTAAATGTTATAGTTGTAGAGGATACAAAAACTCCAGATACACCGGATTCTATTTTTCCTAACAATTGGATTTCTTTTCACTCTAATGGTACGGTAGGTTTGTACCCTATGTTTGCAGAAAATAGGCGAAATGAAAGAAGAGAAGATATTTTAAACACTTTAGAGGAACAAGGGTTTATTATAGAAAATGTGATGGATTATACTTCGGCAGAAGAAGATAATCTTTTTTTAGAAGGTACTGGTAGTTTGCTTTTAGACCGTGTAAATAAAAAAGCGTATTGTGCTTTGTCTGATAGAGCGAACGAAGAACTTATTATTGAGTTTTGTGAAGATTTTGACTATTTACCGGTTATTTTTAACGCCTATCAATCTGTAGGAGATAAACGTATGCTTATATACCATACTAATGTAATGATGTGTTTAGCAGAAGATTTTGCTGTTATTTGTTTAGATTCTATTGATGATAAAAAAGAGCTTAAGAATGTTGTAAAACATTTAAAAGAAAATGATAAAGAACTAGTTGTAATTTCAGAAGAACAAATACACCATTTTGCAGGTAACATGCTCCAAGTTTTAGGTGCAAATGATAAAAGGTATTTAGTTATGAGTTCTGCTGCTTATAACTCTTTAAATAGTGCGCAAATAAATAGTATAGAGAAATATTGTGAGATTCTTCATAGTTCTTTAAAAACAATAGAAACATGTGGAGGAGGAAGTGCTAGATGTATGATGGCAGAAGTATTTTTACCGCAAGTTTTAGATTAAAATAATTAAACAAACAAACCTGAAGCGCTATTTATAAAATAAAATCAAAGTGTTGTTCCACCATCTATAATAATTTTTTCGTTTCTTAAAACTTGAGATTTGTCTGATAGTAAAAATTCTACAATTGGAGCAATATCAGTTGGCTGGACAATTCTACCAATAGGAGAAGTGGCTGAAAAATGCTCTAAAAGATTGTTAATAGCTTCATCACTCATTCCTGACTTTTTTTGAATTGGACTTTCTGTAACACCAGGACTTACAATGTTTACCCTTATACCTTTACTCGCAAGTTCTATATTTAAAACTTTTGAAATACTTTCTAAAGCAGCTTTACTTGCTGTATAAACACTTGTATCTGCAAATGCTTTAAAAACCACAATAGAAGTATTTAACAAAATACTTGATGGATTTTTTAAAATCGGAACAAATTTTTGAACCGTAAAAAAAGCACCCTTAAAATTAATGTTCATAGTTTCATTAAACAGCTCTTCCGAAGTTTCTTCAAAATTAGATGCTTTAAAAATGCCAGCATTTACAAATAGTCCATCAATTTTTCCAAATAAATTTTTAACTTTTAAAACTAATTCATCAATATCCTTCAAAGAAGATGTATCAGATAAAAATCCGATGGAATTATTTCCTAATTCAGAAACCGCACTATCTAAATTTTTTTTAACTCTTCCAGTAATTATTACTTGGTATTTTAAGTTTAAAAGATATTTAGCACAAGTAAAACCAATTCCTGTAGTCCCTCCAGTAATTAAAATTATTTTAGTTTCCATTTACTTTTTTACGCAAATTTGACAAATAACTTTATATTTGACAAGTACTTACTTTTTGGTAAGTAACTAACTAATGAGTCGGAAAAGTGTATTCTAATATGAAAACAGAAGAAAAAATAATTAAAAAAAAATACCAACAAGCAAAAGAATGTCCAATTACGATATTTATGGAGAAAATTGGAGGAAAATGGAAACCTGTAATAATTTGGCTTTTACTCTTAAATAAAGTGATGCGCTTTAACGAATTAGATAAAGCAATAGACGGAATTAGTCAAAAAATGTTATCACAGCAATTAAAAGACTTAGAAAAGTTAAAAGTAGTAAACAGAAAAGCATATCCAGTAATTCCACCCAAAGTTGAATACCGATTAACAGAAAAAGGAAAATCATTAAAAGAGAATTTGACTAGAATAATGGAATGGAGCAATAATAATCTAAAATAAATTACGTACACTTGACCTCCTTCTATTAAATAGAACAGTTTATAAGTAGAGAATACAAGGCAAATAAATGTTTAACTTTAAATAGATTATTTGCCTATGAAACAATCAAAGTATTCGCAGATTGTATTTATAATTAAACAGGTAGAGACGGGGACAAATATCCAAAGTTTATCGAAAGATGGGTATTAGTAAAGCTACTTCGTACAATTGGAAGAATAAATACGGTGGTTAGGGTCTTGGAACTTCGAAGACTCAAGAATCTTGAGGAGGTCAATTGGTCAAAAAAAAGAGCAATACATGAAATACGGTTAAGTGTTTATGCTGAAAAAGGCAGCACTATTAATACGTATAAAAAAGAGGTTTTAAACCTGATTTATTAAAAATGAGAATCAATTACGAAGAAGAAAATTAGGTATATAAAATTTTAAGGAACAAAAGTAATTGTTGAAAATTCATCTGCAATAGTAACTTCTGCTGTTCTCCCCATAAGTAAAGCCCTATTATCTAGTTCATGGCCTGCTGGAAAATTAAATAAAATAGGTATGTTATTAGGTACAACATCAGAAATTAATTGTTCTATTGAGGTTCCCCAAGGAGTGGTGTTTTTTCTAATCTTTGTCATACCACCTACAACTACAGCTTTTACATTTTTAAAGTAACCAGCACGTTTAAGGCTTTGTAGCATTCTATCAATACTATACTTATATTCTCCTACTTCTTCAATAAAAAGTATTTTTTGATTGGTAGAAATTTGACTTTGAGACCCTAACATAGAAGATAAAATTGCAATATTACCACCAACTAAATTCCCTGTAATTTTTCCATTTCTATTATATTTAGAAGAAGGTATTTTATACTCTAAAACCTCTCCAAATAATGCCTTTCTAAAAGTCTCTATAGTGTGCGGTATATCCTCGGCCTTATTTTGCATACTACTTCCTAACATTGCATGTAATGTTTCTACTCCTAAAGTATGCAAGTGACTATGAAAAGCTGTAATGTCAGAATAACCAATAATCCATTTAGGTTGCTTTAAAAATTTACTAAAATCTAACTTGTCTAAAATTCTAACAGAACCATATCCACCTCTTCCACACCAAATAGCTTTAATATTAGGATTATCTAGTGCATCTTGAAAATCTTGACAACGTTGCTCATCGGTACCCGCAAAATGATTATTCTGATTATATAAATTTGATCCAAAAACAACTTTTAATCCCCAACTTTCTGCCAATCTTTTTGCATTTTCTATAGCTGGTTTCTTATATGCTTTTATAATTCCTGCAGGTGCTAAAATTGCAATAGTGTCACCTTTTTGTAAATAAGGCGGTGTAATTAAAGTTGATTTAGTTTGCGCGTTTATAGGCATAACAATAATTAAAAAAAACAGAAAAAAATACTTCATAAAAAACATATATAATAAAAACCTAGAATAGAGTATATTTAATACCCTTCTAAAAAAAACACTATAGAGTTAGATAAAAATAAACAAAATGCAATTAACTTTTACAAAACAGCGTATGAAGGTAATCCTAAAAAAGTAATTGTCACGTCCTAAAAATACAACCACGGTTAATGTTTAAATTTAAGCGGCATATTGATGCACGTAATTAGTTGTTTTATAATCTAAAGATAGATGCAATTTTCTAGATCTGTACAATTTGATTTCATTTTTGGCTGCTTTTTTCACATGAATAGCGTTAAAAAATGTTTGATTGAGATAGAATTCGTCTTTTAGAATTCTATTAACCCTTTCAGTTTTTTCTTTTTCATAGCAGTGGTTATCTTTTTGTCATACTTATCTCTATATTTTTTTAGTTCATTTGTATAAACATTGTTAAAATATAGAATGCCTCTATCTGAATGATGAATACGTCCATTAATGTTTTTGGTTTGCTAAATAACCTTTTTAATTACTCTTACACAACCTTGTAGTTCCAAGCTATCACTTTCATCCCATACAGGTATTTTCTCAATGCCTGGTTTAGAATATCCTTTACTGGAATTGATATTTCCCAACCCAATTTCTAAAACACATTCATTGTCTTTTATTTGTAACAATTCATAGGTTGTTTTACTTATAAATTTATTCATTGTATTCATGCCTAAGGCAACATCAATTCCAAATTTTCCCGATGGTTTAGCTAGCTGTTTTGCAACTTTTTTAAAATTCATTAGGGTGTTTCTGAAAAGGTTAAAATAAACCCATTTAAATCCATTATAGCAAATTCATTGGTGCCATAAAACGTTTTGCTCATTAGTTTTATGATATTGGTCTTTTTTACAATTTGATTGTAATAACTATTTATGTTTTTTATTCTAATGTAAAAAGTTAAGGCACCTCCAACTTTTAAAGATTTTATTTCTTTATATTCAGTTTTTAATGATTTTTCCTCTTGAAACATCATTCCTACATTATCTAACATTACATAACCCCATTCATATTGTCCTGATTCAGGATTTGTATCGATTAATTTAAAACCTAAATTGTCTATGTAATAATCTAATGTTGCGTTTACGTCTTTAACCATTATGTTTGGTGTAAGAGATTCTAATTTAGCCATATCGTTTTTTTAGTTTGAGAATAAGATTTAATAGAGATGCTAATAAGAACTCCCATCAAAAAATATTTCATAATTGTTTTATTACAAATGTAAAAGTTAAGAAAGGGTTATGTTTTGTAAAAAAACGACAAAATTACAGTTGGGAAGGATTTATTCCAGACATTTTATTTACCTCTTTGGTAAGATGCGAATGGTCAAAATATCCATTATCAAAGGCTATCTTCAATAAACTTAAGTTTGGATTCTTTTTAATGTATTCTTTAGTTTTATTAAAACGAATTATAGAATGATATTCTTTCATGGTAACTCCAACTATCGTTTTAAAACGTCTTTCTAATTGCCTCAAACTTATACAATAATCTTTAGCTATTTTATTCAAATCTAGGTCTCTATAATTAGCGCAAATAGATTCACAAACCGAGTGTTCTAATTTGTTTAAATCTGTATCTGACCAATTTATTTCAGTAATTAAAAAGCTATTGATTAATTGTATTTTTTCTAAATGGTTCTTTTTTTCAATAAGCTTTTCTAAAAATGAATTGTTAAGTTTAGGAAAAAGATTTGAGGCATTTATAGTTGTGTTTTTTATTTCTGAAAGTGGAATATTAGAGATAGTATTAAATAGCCCAGTTTTAAATCTAATTCCTAAAGTTTCTGAATTTTCCTTTGAAATAACTTTTTTGAGTTGAGTCATCATTCCAGAAACTCTAATTTCATTTCCAGAGTTAAAGCGCATTTGTTTGTCAAGGTCAAAAACGATGTCAATATATCCATCAGGTAGAATGCTAGATTCCATTTTATTTGTAGTATTTGTAGCTACCCAAATAGAATCAACAATTGAATTCAATTTTCTTGATGGTATGTATTCTTTATAGTTCGGCATCTAAAAGTTATAACTAAAATATAAAAAGCAACTTTAGTAGATAATTAAAGTTGCTTCGATTTATTAAAATTTACTCTCTTGTAGGTATCATATTAGAAGTGTCTATAGGAAAACTATCATATTTATTATATAGCTTTAAATATTTTTTAGGGTCAATAGGAACTTCATTTAAGGTTTCATATAAGCCTTTAAAAAAGCCTTCTCTTTTTTGAGATGGATTAAAAATTAAGGTCAATTTCACAGTTTTATTAGTATCATTTTTAAATCCGTGAGGGGTAAATCTTGGAACATAAGCAACAGTTCCAGGTTTGGCTTTGTACTCTTCTTTGTCAACTTGCATGGTTAGCTCTCCTTCATTTACAATAAAAGTTTCGTCCATAAACCTGTGGTAATGTAATTTTGCTCCAATTGCCATTGGTGGAAGCGTAATTTCATATATCCCCAATTGGTCATTAGACATTTCACTTGTTACCTTAAATGTTATTGAAATTGTACTTAACCCAAATTTTTCTCCTTCATTGGGCTGTATAATAGAAGCTTTATTTTCAAGCTTGTCATTAAAGTAGTCTGGTTTCATTGATTAAATATTTTGTAAGTTCATTAAAATCTTTTCCTGTTGTATTTTATTATTCTTTTCTAGAAGCTCCGGATAAGCTGTTCCTTCAAGAGAAAAAATTGCTTTAAGCTCTAAATTGATAAAACCGAAAATTGTTTTGAGATATGGTTCTTGAAAATCAAGCGAAGCCATTGTTGTACCTTTATACGTTTCGCCTATAGTTGTAATTACATATGCTTTCGTGTTTTTGAGTAAACCTTGATAACTACCATCTTTATTTACTCTAAATGTATGTTCAGATCTAATGATGTGATCTAAGTATGATTTTAAAGTTGATGGTATATTTAAATTATACAAAGGACTACTAATGAGTACGTAGTCTGCAGATTTTAGTTCTGAAATAAGTTTGTCAGATAACCTTGTGGCTTGTTTGTTAATCTTGTTTTGCTCTTTCAAAGGAATATGGAATGCTTCTACTGTTTCATTTTGCAAGTGAGGTATTTCAGTTTTTGTTAAGTCTTTATAAATCACTTTTCCTGTTGGATGGACTTTTAACCAATTCTTTTCAAAATAATCAGCTAATTGTCTTGAGTGTGAACCTTCTTTTCTTAAGCTGGCATCTATTCGTAATAATTTTTGCATCTATTGATATGTTATGTTCAATAGTAAGACAAAACAAAAAGAGAAAACGTGACAAACTTTATAAGGAAAGTGATTTTAGTTTATTTGGATCAACAATAGAGTAGATATTTACAATCTTATTTTTTTCTATTTCAAATATTTGACAATTTTTAAGGTCATCATTTTGATAAAAAAGAATAGCAGGTTGGTGATTTATGATGGTATTTTTAATCTCTAGACCAGTTAAAAAGGCTTTATAAACATAAAGTAATAACTTAGAAGTGCTTTTTATACCACTTGTTAATTCTCTAACTACTTTAATGTTTTTTCCTCCATCTGCAGCAAATAGTATGTCTTTAGATAGTAGTTTTTCTAAAGCGGACATGTTTCCATTTTGCATAGCTTCAATGTATTGCTTCAATTTTTGGGTTTCATTTTTCTGAATATTATTGTTTTTTGTTTTACTAGTATTCAGTTTAATTTTTGCTCTACTTAATAATTTTCTTGAATTTTCAATTGTAAAGCCAATGGTTTCAGCAATTTCTTTATGGGAATATTCAAAAGCTACTTTTAAAATAAAAACGGCACGTTCTTTTGCTGTTAATTTTTCTAGAAGTGTTAGCATTGAATAAGATAAAATCTCATTGTAATTTATTTTGTCATCTGCATTTTCGGTAGAAAGTGGCTCTGGAAGCCAAAGATTATTTAAAGATATTGCTTTTTTCTTCTTTTTTAAGTTGATAGATTGATTGATGACAGATTTGATTAGGTAACCAATTTCATTTTCAATATGCTTTTTGTCAATCAAAAGGTATTTTATTAGAATATCTTGAATTGTGTCTTTCGCATCTTCTGAAGAACCAAGGATGTTATAAGCGAATGGAAACAGTATGTCGTGATAATTTTTCAAATCTAAATTTTGCTTTTAGGAACTAAGACAATTCAATTTATAAAAACGTGACATATTAATTGTTAAAATTGGAAGTTTCCAAGACCTCATAGTTTTTCATTGTTAAACTATTGGAGTTTATCTATCAATTTTTTCACTATATGCATGCTCTATTTTTAATTTGCCCCATATCTCATTTCATTTTTTGTTTTCTATTCTAGCATTGTAAATAACCAAATCAAATTTTGGTGTTGGTCTCACTAAAAGGTTAAACAAATCTTCTAAACCATATGGTGCTATATATTTAATTTGGTTTTCAAAACTTAGTCTTATTGCTATAGAAGTTGCCGTTTAAGGCCAAAAAGTAATTGCTTGATTGCAATTAGTGTATTGTTCATGTCTAATATGCATCCTTGCTTAATTTATTAAAATATATGACATCAATATCATTAAGCTTTGTCCAGTTTTTGCCATGTTTTACATCCCAAACTTTATTTCTTATAAAACCAGCTCCAATCCAAAAATCATTTAAGTTTAGATCTCTAATTACTTTTAAAATGTTAGCCATCCATAGATCACTTTCAATAATTTCTATTAGTTCTTTTTCTAATTTTTGCGACATGCAATGGCTGCTATCGTTTATGTATATTAAAAGTTGCGTGTTTGTACGCGAGGATTTTCCAAAGTAAAATCAGAAGTTATAAAACAAAGTATCAAACTTTGGTTTAGGGTAAAACTAACAATTTTTCATATAAGTTGTTAGCGGTAGTTTTTTACATATTCGACAACTAATGAATCTGTCTTTTTAGCCAAGTTATTGGTGAATAATGTTTTTCGATTCATAAATATTGCTATTGTTAAAGGCTTGTTTAAATATCTTTTAGTAAATGTATTTGTGCCAAACCAACCTCCTGTATGCGTTGCAGTACTGTCTGTAACACCCCAACCCATTGCATAATAACGTTCAACTCCATTATTTTTATTCGTAGAACTAGGCTTGAATATTATTTCGTGAGTTTTTTCAGAAAGAATAGTCTTATTTCTTAAAGCTAGGTCATATTGAAAATAATCATTTACACTTGTATATACTCCACCAGCTCCTAAAAGACCATTTAAAAAATGACCATCCATTTTTTTCCAATTACCTAAACTGTCTTTTTCATAGCAAAATGCTCTTTCTTCAATTTCAATAGGTTTTGTAAGATTGAAAAAATTGGTTTTTTTCATTCCAGCTTTATTGAATATATTTTTCTTTGCAAATTCAGCAAATTCTTGTCCACTCACTTTTTCAACAATACAAGGAATGAATTCATATATCCCATTATTGTATTGATATTTTTCTCCTGGTTTTGTGATTGTACGATTTTCACTAGAATACCATTCTAAAATATTTTTATTGTTTGCTATCATTGTAGAATCCCATTCTTTAAAAAACGCTTCTTCAGCGTCAGCTTTTCCAGAAGTATGATTTATTAATTGCTCGATTGTAGTTCCATCCTTAAAAGTTTCTATTGGAAAAATTGAATAAACAGAATCATTTAATGATATTTTTCCTTCATCAACAAGTTTTAGTATAGTTAGTGCTGTGAATTGTTTACTAACAGAAGCCATCCTCATATTAGTGCTTTTTGTTATCGGTTGATTTTCTGTCAGATCCCTCATTCCGTAGCCTTTGCCAATAATCATTTTACCCTTATAAGAAACAAGTATAGCTGCTCCAGGTTCATTTTCTCCGATATTAGAATTAAATAGTGAATCAATACTTGTCCGCAATTGTTCTAATTTAGTATCCTTTGTTTCGGTTTTCTTGTCTGAAGGTGATTTACAAGAAACAAAAAGTATTAGAAGTAGTACGATTGTATTTTTCATATAGGTTGGTTTTAATTACCGTTAACGGGTCTTATTTGTGAGTAGTAACGAATTAATAATTACTACTTTTTCAGAAAGTAATTTACAAAATAAAAAGTAATAGCAATTTGAATTATTACTTAAATCGCTATTACTTATAAACGTTGTTAACAAACGATATTCTCAATGATTTTAAACAACTATCTCAGATTTATGTAAACTAACTACAGTTAAAACTGCAACCCCATTAATCCAATAATAATAGGCATCTATTCCATCGAACGAAAAAGCAAAAGGTGTAATGATAAATACAATTGCGACTAAAAAGTCTACTACTAAATGCATTTTATAAGAAATTACCTTAAACACTCCCAAATGATGGTCTGTTAGCAGTGTTAAAATAAAAGCTGCAATTCCTGTTACCACTGAAAGTTGTAAGGCTAAAGGACTTGAATCTCCTAATCCAAGTAGAAAAGGAAGCGCTATTAATGCAATAGCAACAGGATAATCTAAAAATGCGTGAATTCTCTTGGTTACAAATTTCATAACTTTATTTTTTAATTATGAGTTTTACTTAAGTTTTTCCAATTCTTATCTGCAGTACCTTTTAATTTGCTGTGATTATTTTCAGCCAACCATAATTGTTTTGCATCAAGTTCCACATTGTTTAAATACAGATAGTATTTTCCATCTTCTACAATAAATTTATTTGGGTCAACTCTAAATTTTGCTCCTGCATAGCAACCAAATGCACAAAAACCGCCATATTGAGGAAGGTATTTTCCAGGATTTTTGTCAAACGTAGTTTTTTGTTCAGCTGATGTGAAATAGTACACTACTTTTTTGTGCTCAGATTTAAAGTTTTTATTTCCTTTTTGAGCTAACCCCAAATCTAAGTATGAAACAGGACTATAACCAGCAAGTGCAATGTTACTATTATCTATGTTATTCGCCATTTTATCTTGAGCAAATACTACTGAACTCATTACTAGAGCTAATCCTAAAATTGTTGTTTTAATTGATTTTTTCATTTTCTTATATTTTAAATTGTTGTTTATTTTAACTATTCTGCGTTGAAGTATTCTTCTTGAATTACTTTTCCTTCATCATTCCAAATTCTACGAATAATTTCGTGCCAGTAAATCTTACTTCCATCTTTCATATCGAAATCGAATGTGAATTCTGATGCTGATACATTTCCATCTACAATAGAATGATGATGTGTAATACCATTTACTTTTGCAATTGCACCAGCAAATGCTTCCATTTTTGCAATCATTTCTGTTTTTCCTGTGGTTCCTCCATTTCCGTAATCTGAAGTATTAGCATTGTCTGCAAAGAATTCTTTTACGGCATCAACGATTGCTCCTTGTGAAACTATCGCATCAATTTTTTGTACTTGTTCTTTAATATTCATCCTTTTTGTTTTAAAATTATACTGCAAAGATGAGATGGTATTAAAGCTTAGTTGCTACAAAAAAAAGACTAAGAATTGTACTTTTTTAATTTGAATTCGGAAGGTGTAACTTTAGAATAATGTTTAAAGAATCTCGAAAAATGATTTGGTTCTTCAAATCCTAGTTGTCTAGAAATAGAGACAATGGATTGTCCTTCGAGTATCATTAATTTAGCAGAATTTATTAATTCTAATCGTATTAACTGACCTAAAGAAGTATTCATTTTAGCTCGAACTTTATTAGACAATGCTTTTATAGAAAGGTTCATTTCATTAGCGTAAAACTCAAGAGACCTTTCTTGCGTGTGATATTTTTTTAGTAGTTCTAAAATATCTTGCGAGAATAAATCTCTATTTTCGAAATCGAAGTTTTGTCTAAACTGTTTTGGTGTTTGCCCAATTGATTTTTTAAAAACTCTATTGAAATAAGCATCATCTTTATATCCTAAATCATAAGAAATTTCTTGAATGTTTTTACTTGTGAATGCGACTTCTTTAAGGCTTTCTTGTAGCCTTTTTGACGTTATTAAGTTTTTGACTGTTAAACCAATTTTATTTTTAATTAGTGCTTGAGCATTATATCCTCTGTCGTTAATTAAATTAACTAAATCAATACTTGTTAATTTATTTGAATATTCTTTGTCTATTATGTCTTTAGCATCAAAAATTACTTGGTACTCTTCTTTGTTAGCTTTGAAAGGATTTTGCCAAAACCATTGTTTAGAAGACACATCAATTATATTAGCAGAATTATTAGTTAAGGCTGTTTCAGATAGGAACGATTTACATTCATCACATTCTAATAAGTCAATATAACCTAAAGAAATTAGGTGTTTAAATAATACTCTTACATCTTTATCATAAAATTTCCTTTCATTTAAAAATTCTATTCGTCTAACTGTAAAGTCATCTGACAAGAATTTAATGTATTGTCCTTTTTCTAGAAAAATTGCTTTTTCTTGCCAATCAAAATAGTTTTTAAAATCAACTTGAATGCTTCCTTTTCCGGAAAGAATATGAATAAGAGTATGACTTTCTATAAAGTATACTTTATTAATTTCTGGTGAAAATTTTTCAACTTTTTGCATTGCTGCATTCAAGGTTCTAACGCAACAAATGTTGCTTTTTTTATTGAGTCTAAGCTACAAATTTAAGTTCGGAATTCATTATTTCCTTAGGAGTTTTAAACCGCTATTATTTTTATGCCTTGTTGTGGGCTTTTTTTTATAAAAAATAGTTAATCATTAATATCTTCATTGTAAGATTCAATTATTAAATTTACTAATTAACGATATTTTCGACCATCAGTGTGTCTCCCATACTTTGAGTGAGTCTTATGAGCAATAACCATATTTAATTTAGGTAGTACTGTTATAAATTGTCCATAAGCTCTTGAAGCAGCAAAAGCCCCTTCATATGTTTCTACATGTTTATCTTCAATCATTCTCCACCACATATATCCATAGGCTCTACCCCAAGTTCTCACACGTTCAGGATTCATCTCATTTAAAGGAGTTACTATGCTTGTTATTTGCTTAACCCACCATTCAGGAAAACCTGAGTGTTTTCCCATTTTCCATTGCGAAGCATCAAATGTCCAAGTCGAGCCATATCTCTGGTAGAAAACCACATGTGATATGCTAAAAACTTCGATTTTTCTGGATTGCCCTCCTTTCGCTGTAGGGAACGATTGAAATCTTGCATCTTTATAGGTATAGCAATATCTTTTTCTAGTGCATCATAAATATTAAGTTTTGTTAACTGCTCGAAAATTCCACCAGCGGCATTAAAGTCCCAGTTATTGTATAAGTGGTATTCTCCTGGTTTTTGAGAGCCTCTTGATGGTGAATACTTTGTGTCATCTCCTCCATTGGAAGCGGGATGGTAAATGCCTTATTTTGCACTTATCAGATCTCGAATAGTTGCTTGTTTTTCTATAGGCAAAAGTCCTAAATTATCATCAATATTAAGTTCAGATAATGTCAAATCAAGGTTGATTTTTTTATTATCAACATACTTACCGTATAACATTGCCAATATCTTCAATAGCCACATATTTTGCTTTTATCTTTTTTGTTGAAAATGCTATATTTTATATTTGGCGACTTTAAAAAAATAAAAGGACATTCGATTAAGTACCAAATGCCCTATGTTTTTTATGCATTGTTGTGTGTAGGTTTTTATTTAATACCTCCAAACGCACCAAAACACATATTTTTGTGTAAAATTTCAGTCTTTTTGAAACCTACTTTTCTCATTAATTCTAGCTGATAAGTCATTGACCTAGGTGAATCTTCTTTTTCTACATAATCTAGAACTTTATTTCTGTATTCCTTTCCATCTATACTTTCTAGATAATCTCCATAACGTTCCCAAGTATATTTATTAACAGTATTAGTTTCTTGAGTTATTAAATCTGAAATCATTAAACATCCCCCTGGTTTAAGTAAATTATATAGTTTATTAAAAGTAGTTTCCCAGTCGTTGTCATCTCGTAGATGGTGCAATACTGCTCCAGCTAATATAATGTCAAAACTTTTTTCTTTTAACTCTACTTCACGAATATCTCCTTGGATAGTTTCTACTTTGTTGTTTGTTTTGGCAGAGACTCTTTCCTTTGCTTTATCTAACATAGGTTTGCTCAAATCAACTAAAGTACAGTTTAAGTTAGCAATTTTAGTTAACATTTTTAAACTATAATTTCCTGCTCCACAACCTATATCTAATAAGTTTTTAGCATTAGGTATAATTCTTTTAGAAGCTTCGGTTAAAAGTTCAAGAGATATTTTTGCATCAATTGTAGCTACTTGACCAGTATCTAGATTTGAAAATCTTTCGACATCATTATCAAAACGTTCTTTTATTTCTTTTACTGTTGATTTTATCATTGTTTATTTTTTTATTCAAAACCTCCTGAAACACCTATTTTTTGTCCTGTAATCCAAGAAGAATCATCGGAAGCTAAAAAGACAGCTAATTCTGAGATGTCCTTAGGTTGTCCAATTCTTCCCAATGCTGTGTTTGCGACTACAAAATTTTCTATCTCTGTTCCTGCAATTTGATTTCCTTCTGTTTGAGTTGGACCAGGCAAAATTGAATTTACGCGAATGTTTTTTGCTCCTAATTCTTTTGATAATGTTTGAGTAATAGAATCTACAGCACTTTTACTAGCAGAATAAACTACAGACATAGGTGTAGGTTTAACACTTGCAATAGAGCTAATATTTATAATGCTGGCACCATTTCTATTGAAAATTTTTAATGCCTCTTGAATACAAATTATTGTACTTAAAACATTATTGCTAAATTGATGGTAAAATTCTTTTTCTGTGACAACCTCTATGGGTTCAAAATTATATACCCCAGCATTATTTATTAGTATATCAAGATTTCCAAATGCTTTATTGGATTGCTCAAATAGATTTTTTACATCTTCTGATTTTGTGATGTTAGCTTTTATAGCTATTGCAGTGCCTCCGTTTTTTGTAATCGTTTTCACAACAGATTCAGCTCCGTTATGGTCTGAAAAATAATTAACGATAACTTTTGCTCCTTCTCTTGCTATCGCTTTTGCTATTTCAGCTCCAATACCTTTTGAAGCACCTGTAACTATTGCTGTTTTATTTTTTAATTTGGTCATTATCTAATTTTATTAATTTGGAATAAAACTAGAGTAATAAAAAAACAAAAAGTTTGCTCTATGACAAAAAATTACTTTCTTGCTCTTATTCGACTAAGAGTGTATTGAGTGATACCTAAAAAAGACGCAATTTGATTTTGAGGAATACGTTGAATTATTGATGGGTGTCGTTGTAATAATTTATTATATTTTGTTAGTGCGTCATCTACAAACATTTCACTTTTTAAGTTATATTTTTCAAGTAATGCTTGTTCTTTAATTAAACTTATTATTTTAGAAAAATTAACAATTTTATCTTCAAATAATTTGAAAGAGTTGTCTGTTATTCTTAGGACTGAACACCTTGTTAAAGCCTTTATGTATTCTTTTGATGGTGTTTTATTGGTAAAACTATCTATATCTACAGCAAAATGTCCTTCTGTAGTAAAATATTGTATAAATTCATCGTCATTAGAGTTTGTCCTTACAACTTTAAACACACCATCTAATACGAAACCCAATTTTCGGCAAATTTTCCCTCGTTCAGAATAAATTTCACCTTTATTAATAGTTTCTAAATTAATATTATTTTCTATTAAATTTTGTTCTTCTAATGAAATAGGTAAGACAGAGTTTAATTTTGTTATTAATCTATTCATTTTTGGTTTTTCAGTGTTTTTGAGCACTTATACACGGTGTTGCCACACGTTTTTATTTATTCCGTAACAAATACATTTTTCGTATTCAGGATATTCTTGCAATTCCGGATGCTTAAATTCTCCGATTTTCTCCATTCCGATTTTTTTCATAACATTTTCTGATTTAGAGTTATTCTCAGTACAAGTTGAGATTATATTATCTAAATTCAGTTTATTAAATCCAAAATCAAGACATTTTCTAGCACCTTCCGTTGCAAAACCTTTCCCCCAAGCACTTTTTTTTAATCGCCAACCAATATCAATAGCAGGTGTAAAGTCAGTTTTATATTCTTGAAATGCCAGAGCTATAAAACCAATTAATTCTCCACACTCTAAAATTTCTGTTGCGAAATAAGTATGATTATGTTTTTTATAATGAAGTTTTAGTTTCTCAAATAATTGCTTATTTTCTTTTTTTGTCAAGATTTTTGGAAAATGCTCCATTACTTCAACATCTGAATTCATTGTTTCCAATTCTTTCAAATCGCTTTCCGTCCAATTGCGAAATCCGAGCCTTTCCGATTTAAAAATGTATTCTTTTTTCAAGTTTAGTGTGTTTTTTATCAAATGTGGGGCAGCGTTGTTGTATATGGTTTGTTGCGTGGTTAAGCGACGAATTTAACAAATACAAACCGAATAGAAAATCTGCGAGGATTTTCGTAAGCAGGCTTTTACCAGCAATTAATTTTATACTTTGTTAGGCACAGTTATTTTATTTCAAAAATTTCGAACTCAGTCAGTTCATTTATCGATTTAATCATATTTATTAATTCATTACCTGAGTCATATTTCTCTAAAACTTTTTTTAGATTCAAAAACGACTGTTTTAAGTCTTTTATTTCTTTATAATTTGATACCGCTAAATAACCTGATAAGTCATTTTCTAATAATGTGTTTATCTCCTTTTTTATTGAAAACTGCTCATTCTGATTTAATGACTTCAAGTCAGAAAAAAGACGATTTTTATTTTTATTTACTAACTTTTTTATTTCTCCATAAACTATATTTATATCTTGAGAAACTTCGACTAATTTTTCATTTGATTTAAGAAATAATCGTTTCTCAATTTTATCAGTTTTGACTGATTCGTTATATGGATTGTTCATTACAGAATTCACGATGTCAGAATCAAAATTTTTAGTTTTTAGCACCAGAATACTAAGGTTTCCATTAGATATCGTATCGCCAATTCTTGGAGACATTATAGTTGTAGTATCAATTAGAACATTTACATTTTGATTTAAGTTATTGATTGTGAAATCTTCCAATTTTTGTTTATACTGTTCTTTAAATTTTACTTTAATTCCACGTTGTCCAATCATATTAAAATCTGTATTTATCTTTTCAATTGAGTTTGAATTGAAAAAGACAGAATCCCCTTTTGTAATAGTAAATTGACCTTTTGAGAATATTAAATTATTTAACTTATTTTCATCTAAAAAAAATGCTAATGTGATTTTTAATTCATTATTCTTTTCAGAAATTGAATATTCTGATAATTTTAATTTTGAATAGTAGCTTAACCTTTTTTTTAATTTTTCTTTAAAATCTGTATTGTTTTCTAATAGTTTAACATACAAAATTGTTCCTCCATATTCATTAAAAGTCTTTCTCTTTTTATCAGAACAGGAATATAGTCCAACTGTAATGATTAATAAAATAATTATTCTTTTCATTGTTTTCAGGATATGCTCTTTAATTGTGCCCAACGGGCTCGTATAACCGTCAGTTACGGGTTCATGTGCGTTAATTTTCGGTTTAGAACTGGCTTTAGCAATTCCTAGTGGATTCGGACGTAGTCGAATCCGCCGTAATTGCGGTTATGTATTGTTGTATGCAGTTTTTTATTTCAGTCGTTTTTTAATGTTCATTCGTTGGTGTAAAACTCTAACAATTTCCACGATATCATTTTCCACTTTTCTATAAAAAATTAGATGTGATTTTATTTTGGTCACTCGATAATTCTTTCGAGTTAGTTCTGCTGACTTTCCTGTTATAAAGTTACCAGCAATAAATTCAATTTCCATAATTATCAAGTCATAATATCTGTCAGCTTGTTCTTTAGACCATTTATTAAGGGTGTAAATCCAAATCTTATCTAAATCTTCAATCGCTTGTCGACTTATGCGATATTTGTTTTTACTCATAAGTGTTTACGATGTAATTCTTTCAGATGTTGTTTTGGGTCAAAGTTTTCAACAAATCCGCTATTTTCTCCAACTTCTAGAGCTTTAATCAGTTCTCTTTCCTTTTTTTCTTCACGTTCTAACAAACGTAAGGCAGAACGAATTACTTCGCTAACCGAACCATATCTTCCAGAGTTTACTTCTTCTCTTATAAAATCCTCAAAATGATTTCCGAGTGATATTGATGTGTTTTTTCCCATTTTGACTATATTTTTACTCAAAAGTACCAAATATTGGTAACGTAGCCAAATTGCATACGGCATCTCGGCTATGATTAGTACGGGAATAAATAAGTGATTAATTTCCGATTAAGCACTAAGCCAAAATCTTTTGCATTTTGTTTTATTTCTCTAAAAGCCAAATCAAAAGATTTGGCGACCTCACAAATATACACAAGCCTTTGAATTAATCACTTACAGCCCTATTTGCTATAGCCGTTGTTAGGCAAAGTTTTTTTTATTTCATTCAGTACTTTCTCGTTCGATTTTCCCCTTGCCGAGTAATATATTTTTTTCCCATCTGATTTAGTGAGAAGTATGTAGGATTTTTGCTCAGAATTTAAAATCAGCTTTACTATTTCTCCATTTGCAGTTTTAAAAAATCCCTTTCGGATTTCTCCAAGTGCAAATCCGTTTGTTTTTAAAGTGATTTTTGGTAATTCATTTTCAATTTCAATACTTTTAATTTGCTCCGTTTCTATAGTCTCGCCATAAATTCCTTTTAATTCTATTTTTTGCGAATCGAATACTATTTTGTTTTCTTTAAAACCGTACGAAATGAGTCCAACCACGAAAATAAATGCACCAACAATAACATAAAGTCCAATTTTGTTTGATTTTGTATTTAAACCTCCCGAAAATTTTGAACTGTTAATTGCAAAATATATGTAAGTTAGAATTGGATAAACGGCTAGAAATATTCCCGCATAATTTTTGTTTATCAGGTTTATTCCATATCCAAGGACTAGAAATGAGATGCCCAAAATAATATGGAATTTTCTAAAATATGGGATATAGGATTTAATGTCCACTTTTTTCCTTTCTTCTTCGGTCATTGTGTTATATCCCGAAAGAAGATATTTCGCATTATTTTCCGTTACAATGAATCCTATTGCTACAAAAAGCAAACTCATTCCGACTAAAATGTATGTCATTTTTGTATTATACTGAAATAGGTTGACCTTTTTTTTTGTCTTTTTTGTCCGTTCAAAAGATTTTTTTCAGCCGTTTGGAA
>NZ_CANMRY010000002.1 GCF_947500405.1 uncultured Maribacter sp. | reverse complement strand
GTAGAAGGCTTGTTTACTAATCCCAAAACATTGGTAGAGCCATTTTCTTTTAAACGGTCTTTCTTCTTTTTTTCTATTTCTTTTGCTAATGTTTTGGGCAACGACTTTTTTGACATATCGACACCTGTGATTAGTTCCATGTCTGCAATAATGTCTTGTTGGAAGTCTTTGACGAACTCAAGTTCCTCAATTTTTTCCTTTAGTTTTTTGATTTCATCGTTTTTACTCATACCCATATTTTGTTGTGCCAAGGTACTATATTTTCTTAACCAATAGGAAATGGTTGTTCTAGGAACATCGTATTTTTTAGAAGCACAATTTCTAGAGATTTGACCGTTAAGGATTTGGTCAACGACCAAAAGTTTAGTCTCCAAAGTTGCTTTTTGATAGCTTTTTTTTAGCCAGTGGTCTTTTTGTGGTTTCATAAGTGACTGTAATTAAATGATTAATTTTTAGTCAACCTATTTCAGGAAAGTTCAATCATCAAATAATTTACTAACTCTTTTGTCTATAGTACTTTCGCTATTAGGTGCAATCTTATTTTGTTTAAATTTTTCTGCTATCTCCTTTTTACTAAGACCGTCTGCCAATTCAGTTAAAATTTGGATATCATATTCATCTAGTTCAACAACATTATTATTGGAATGCATCTTTATTTGAGGAGAAATATAGGTGTTATTCTGGTAGACTTCATGCATTGCTGAAATTAACTCATTTAAGTTTTCACGCCCTTTACATACATAGGCATCTATTTTCTGTTTATTAAACAATTCTTTAATCTTTACAGGATTATCTTCCATAGAATTAACAATAACTTTTATAGAAGGTTGTATAGATTTTATGGCCTCTATAAGGGCTATGCCAGAAGTAAGTCTACGATTTGTATGACTTTCTTTAAACATAAGATCCGTAATTAATAACTCAAAAGGTTGCTTTGCCATATTAGCTACCTTAATTCTATTATATGCCTTATCACAATAGAGTTCTTCTTGTATTTTAGGAATATTAAACTTATTAGATAAAGCATTTACAATACCCGTATTAGTATCTTGAAAATCTTCTGCTATTAAAACTTTTTTGAACATATTATAAACTTTTTAATTCGGGATTTTAATTTCGGCTTTAAAACCTTTTCCTTTTTTAGTATCAAATATAATTGTTCCTCTAATTGCTTGAATACGCTTTTCTGTATTCTTAAGTCCATTTTTATTATTCATTGCCATTTCTGAAGCTCCCACTCCATTATCCGAATAATTAATTTGTAAACTATCTAGCGTTTTTTTAAATGTAATTTTAACTGCTGTTGCATTACTGTATTTTGCCATGTTTAGCATTAACTCCCTAAGTACCTTATATAATACTGTTTTATTTAATGCATTTAAAGTAGTCCAATCTACTTCCTTACTTCCTGCGGTATATAGTTTAATTTTTGTTGATGTATAGGCGCTAAGCATTTCAAGCAACTCGTTCTTATAATTAGACCCTGTTTCTATTTCATTTATTTCTCTAGAAAAATCACGACTTTGGTTGTAGAGTTCATCAAGTGTATCTAGCAATTTAGATTTATCAGTATTATTTTGAACCAAAAGCATAGAGTGGTTTATTTTGGCTCCAAAATCGTCATGTAATCTTCTAGATAATTCTGCTTCCGTTTTGTAAATAGTTTTTACTATTTCTAATTTGTTCTCTTGTTTTAAAAACTCCGCTCGTTTTTTATAAAAGTAGGAAACAGATACTGTAATTAAACAAGCAATTATAAATGCAGATAAGTATACTATTTTAGAATAGCGTTCTTTAGTATAAGCTAGGTCTTTCTCTGCTGTTTCTTTTTGTAAACGTAAAATAGATTCTTGTTTTTGCTTATCGTCATATTTATACTTGGCAAATTGTGTTTTTACTTTTAGTTCTTGTGCATACAAGCTATCTTGTAAAAAAACATACCTATCTCTAAGCTTTATATTAGTAGGTTCTAATTTTATAAGATATTTTATTGCATCTTTTTCTGCTCTAGGAATTTTTAATGTTTTAGATAAACGTATTACAGAATCGAAATAAGCAATTGCTTTTCTTGGATTCTTTTTAGAATAATACTCTCCTAAATGTGTATAACTGGCTATTTGGCCTCGTTTTTCATTATTCTTTTTTCTAATATTTAGAGCCTTAAAAAATTGATACTCAAGATTATTACCTGTTTTTAACCATTTGGCATAGGTTAGATTATCTAAAGACCTTGCGTATTCTTTTGAGTTATTTTGAAACAAAGAATCTATGACATTACTTTTTAATAAATTTATTGCTTTATCAAAATCTTTATTATCTATAAAAGCAGTAGCTAAATTATTCTCATAAATAAGTTTATCCTTTTTAGAGCTTGTAATTTCAATCGCCTTCCTATAATATTTTATAGCATCTGATTTATTTAATAGTTTTCTATGGTTAGTCGCTAAAGCATTATAAGAAGATGCTCTATATTTTATATCCTTTTGGGAACGCAAATATTCTAATGCCTCTGTTATTGTTTCTTTACTTCCAAAATAATCATTCTGATCTTGTTGAATTTGTGCCATAACAAGCAAGCGCCTTCCTATTTGGCTGCTATCTTTTATTTTTTGGAAATAATTTTTAGAACGATTATAGTAATAATATGCACTATCGTATACTTGGTGGCTTTTAAAATAATAGCCTATTCTCAAACTAGCTTTACCCATGAAATAACTACTATTCAATATCTGAGATTTTTGTAATAAAAGTTTATCATAATAAAAAGCACTATCAATTTGTTTAAAATTGTAATGAACAGTACTCTTATGGGATATAATTTCAAGTGTTAATGAATCTAATGGGTACTTGTTAACCAGTTTATATGCCTTATTTATAAATTCTATTTGATTATTTAATTCAATATTTCGGTTTTTACTACTTTCAACTAAAGACAATATATCATTATCTATTAGATTAAAGGATTTATGATTATTACATCTAATAAAAAGTATCATCATTATAAAAAGAAAAAGTAACCTTTTCAACATAATAAAGTTTATTCGGGCTAAATGTATATAAAATAAAAAAGCTGAACAATGATATTATTGTTCAGCTCAAAACAAGTAGTTTTATTTTTTAATAATCTATCTTGATGGTAATAGAAATAAGTTGTTTAATACTTATCCTCTTCCATCATCAACATGCCCATTATCCCCCTCAGTAGCTTGTGTCTCATACAAGGAATCTGTTTCTGCTACTGTATCACTATTACAAGAAAATAAGGCCATATTTAAAACTAGTGCCATTACGGCTATGATAATTTTTTTCATATTATTTATATTTAAAAATTTGACAATAAAGTGGCTGTCCGAGCTTTTGCTCAGATTGTTTTTAGGAACAACCACCCATTAAAATGTTTCTGTTTTTAAGAAGTAAAAATTGTAATGCAGCAGCTCTTAACTACTTCTTAATCCGGTTAATTGCTAACCGCATTACAGATTTCCGTAACAGCTAGTTTTGTACATTTGTTATGTTAGCATTTCATAACAACAACTTGCCGATAGGTCAAAATTAGGGGAGGTTAAAAGCAGTAGCGATAGATGATTCCATAAATTCCAATAGTTCCATAGAATTCCATTAAAATTCCAATAATTCCAACAAAATCATTGAAATGAAGACGTCTGAAACTTATAAAAAAGAGATCTTAGAGAAGTATAAAAAAGAAAAAGGAGGTGAAATGAATGGCTATTTAGCTAAGCCTACTCGGAAACAAATTAGACTTGCCTGCTCATGGTTATTAAGTAGAAGAAAAGAAAAAAATGATGACTATATTTTAAATCAATTTTTTCAATTTAAAGAAGGAGAAAATAAAGAAGCGCATATAAAAGGATTAAAAGGATATAAAGCAGATAAATTTGTTCCTGTTATACAATTTTTAAAAGGAAAAACATATGACCCTAGCACCGAAATTATAGAACTTGTAAGTTGGTTGATTGATTTTCAACCAAGGCCTTTGCAGGAATATTTAAAATCTGAAAGTTTAACTTTAGAAAAAAAACCATTAAACAAACCTAAATCTGCAACTGTACTTGAACCTGATGATTTAGAAACTACAGGTAACAATAAATTAAAACTCAAAGAGGAAAAAGAAAGGAGGAAACAAGAAGAAATTGAAAGAAAAAAAGAAAAATTGAAGGTGAAAAAGCGTAGATGGATTATAAATGGCTCTACTAGTCTTGCTTTTGGAATTATTCTTCTAGTAACAGTAATAAATAAAGATGAAATATTTGGTGATGAAGCAATAGTACCCTTAGAAAATAAATGTATGGCTTGGGCGCAAAACCATTATGAAGAAGTTTCGTGCGATATAACATTACATAAGACATACGGAACCAAAGTAGAACCATACGATGCTAAATTAGTAGCAAATTTTAAAAAAATAAATGTAAGTATGGCTACAGATTTTTTTGCTCCTATAACTAATAAACCTTTAATATGGTATGTTAAGAATAAAGAAGGAGAAATAGAATATTTTACAAGTCCAGGTCTTCATCCCATTACAGGTAAAACCCTTGATGAAATTACGTCCTATATCATCCAAAAATATGTGCCTTTACATTCTGAAAATGTAAATTCTTTTGTAAATTAATAGATATTGATTATCAAGGTCATGGATAATAAAATTGATGTTTTTGACAAACAATGCGATGAAAAATATTTAACAGAAAAGAAAATAGCAATTATGTTTTCTCGTAAAGCAAGAAAAGCTAATTAGAGCTTTACTTTACAACACTTTAACTTAATTTCACAACATTTAATACAAAATTTCACTTATAAGTGAAATTTTTTAATACATTTACCGACCAATGAATGGAATAATACGCCTTAAACATGTAACAGATTACCAAAAGGTTTGTTATTATTCTGTTATTATAGATAAGGACGATGAGCCAATTGAAACGGCAAATTCTTTGTTTGAAAACTTTGTTAAACAGCAAACCATAGACAACCTTGAAAAGTTAAATCATATACTTTCATGGCTGGCAGAAATAGGCAATAGATATGGAGCACAAGACAGGTATTTTAGAGACGAACAAAACCAAGGTGAAGCAATGGGCCTTCCCCCTTACGCCATGGGTCGACCACCCGTTTATACAGAAGATGGTAAAACAGCTCCAAATAACTTAAGGCTCTATTGTCATCGTTTAAACCCAAATGTTGTAATTCTATTTAACGGTGGAGTTAAAACTGAAGCGCTAGCACAAGAGTGTCCTAATGTAAAAACACATTTTTTACTTGCTAATCAACTTACAAAAATTATAGATCAAGCTTTTCAAAACAAAGACATCAAATGGATAAATGAAGATACAGATATTGATTATGACAATAATTTGATTCTATATTACTAACTAACATGAAAAAGAACAAAAACAACATTATTAGCGATTGGATATCCGAAAACGGCAATCCAGAAATTGATATCATGGTCAAACATAACTTGGCCATATCAACTAAGCTAGCCCGTATTCTAAAAGAAAAAAGTATAAGCAAAACTGATTTTGCAATAAAAATGGGAAAATCTCCATCAGAAGTAAGCAAATGGTTAAGTGGAACTCATAATTTTACAATCAAAACCATAGCCAAATTAGAATACACATTAGGAGAAAAATTAATTCATATAGAAAAAGAATATAAGTATGTAAAATTCTATATTTCTAGAACTGAGAGATCAAAAAAATCAATAACATATAATTTTATGTCTAGCTATGCTAGCTAATTATGGTAAAAAAAGAACAAAATCATATTAATCCTGAAAAAATTCACCTCTTACAAATTGAACCAATTGAAGTTTCAATTTCGGATTTGAAAGAGCCTTTTAATAATGAAGAAGCTATTGATATGAAAATAGCTCATGTAAGTGCACATAATCTTGATGAAAAAGGATTTTTATTTGGATTAGATCTTATCCTTACTTTAACTGATAGAGAGACTCAAAATACAGCACGATTTCGTTATAATTTTCATTATACAATAGATAACCTAGAGGATATGTATATCATTAAAAAAGGTGGAAAACCTACCTTTGCCAAAATATTTGGAGCAACTTTAGCTGGAATTTCTTATTCTACCTTACGTGGAATTATTTTTGAAATTTTATTAAACTCTTCTTGGGGATCAATAACAATTCCTGTTATCAATCCAACCAATATTTTAGAAAACTGGATTGAATCAGAGTAATTAGTTGCCAAAAATATATTTAATATAATCTTTGATTTATAAATTAGGTAAAAAACACAATTTAAGGCCTCTAATAAACAAAAATTGAGAGTCCATCTCAATAAAAAAGCCTCCTAATTTGCCCCCTTAAAAAAATAAAACCTCCCAAAAACAAGTGTTTTGAGAGGTTTTGTGTGGTCCCACATGGGCTCGAACCATGGACCCCCTGATTATGAGTCAGGTGCTCTAACCAGCTGAGCTATAGGACCCGCAAAATGCGGTTGCAATATTACTACTTATTTTATTATGTTGCAAGGAAATTCGGCGCTTCTATACTATTTCTTGACACAATTCTATTAAAACCCCATTGGTAGTTTTAGGATGTACAAAGGCAACTAGTTTATTATCAGCTCCTTTTTTAGGAATTTCATTTAAAATAGTAAAGCCTTCTTCCTTTAAACGAGCTATTTCGGCAACAATATCTTGTACCTCAAAAGCAATATGGTGTATGCCTTCCCCTTTTTTTTCTAAAAATTTTGCAATAGGGCTATCTTCCTTTGTTGCCTCTAACAATTCAATCTTATTTAGACCTGTCTTAAAAAAAGAAGTTTTAACTCCCTCAGATGCTACTTCTTCTTCCTTATAACAAGGAGTTCCCAATAGTTTTTTAAACAAAATATTAGACGTTTCTATACTATTTACAGCAATACCAATATGTTCTATTTTCTTCAAAATGTTACTATTTTTAGATATGAATATAGGTAAAAACTAAATTACTCAATATTCTGCGTACTTTTGTGGTATGGAAACGCAAAGACAGAAAAAAATAGCCGGAGTAATACAAAAAGATATTGTAGATATTTTACAACGTGCCGCAATAGATGGCGGACTTAAAGGCACCTTAATCTCTGTGTCTAAAGTTAACATAACTACAGATTTATCTATAGCTAAAATATACGTTAGTATTTTTCCTAATAAAGGGGCAAAAGAGCTTTTAAAAGGAATACAGTCTAACCAACCGCTTATAAAACATGAACTTTCGCAACGAACTAAAAATCAATTACGTAGAGTTCCTGAATTGTTGTTCTATTTAGATGACTCTTTAGACTACATAGAGAAAATAGAAGATTCTCTAAAAGGAGAAGAAAACCCTATTGAAAATAGAGACCTTTTAGACAAAAGAAAAAAATACTAAACATTGGGCTTTCCTCTATACATTGCAAAAAGGTATCTGTTTTCTAAAAGCAATCAAAATGCAGTGAATATTATAAATTTCATTACTTTTTTTGTGATTGTTGTTGGTTCTGCAGCTCTTTTTATTGTTTTATCTGGTTTTGCTGGTTTAAAAGAGTTCAGTCTTTCTTATACTAACACTATTGATCCAGACTTAAAAGCCTTGCCGCAAACGGGAAAATTCTTTTCTATTACCCCTGAACAAGAGGAGCAACTTTTAAAAATTAAAGGAATATCTTCTTATTCTAAAGAAATAGAAGAAAAAGTTTATTTATCGCACCGACAAAAAAACCATATTGCTTATATAAAAGGGGTAGATTCTAATTACATTAAAGTAACAGGTATTGATAGTACTATACAATACGGAGATTGGGCTATTAACCTTAAACAGGGTGTTACTGGTATTGGTATTGCAAATTTATTAGGGCTTACCATTAACCAATATAGAAACCCTTTGGTTATTCTTGCTCCAAAGCCTGGAAAAGGAAATACATCGCAACTAACGCTTAAGACTAAACCCTATAATGAGCTTGCTTTAATAATGAGTGGCGTATATATTATTGAAGAAAATATTGACAAAAAGTATGTTTTTGCAGATTTACCATTAGTACAAGCCTTACTAGAAAAAGAAAATACGCAAGTATCTGGCATAAATTTTAAAATTTCGGACGATGCTACTTTAAATGAATTAAAAAAGAAAATAGCAACTGTTTTACCAGCAGCTAATATTAAAAACAGAAAAGAATTAAACAGTACACTTTATAGAATGCTAAATACCGAAAACTTAGCTACCTACCTTATTTTTACTTTGGTTTTAATTATTGCTCTTTTTAATGTTGTTGGCGCTATAATAATGATGATTCTTGATAAACAACAAAACTCTAAAACCCTTTACAACTTAGGAACCACCATAAACGAGCTTAGAGAAATTTATTTTTTACAAGGTGTTTTAGTTACTAGTTTGGGAGGTTTTATTGGTGTTTTATTAGGCTCTTTATTAATTGGTTCGCAGTTAGCCTTTGGATGGTTAAAAATTACCCCAACCCTATCGTATCCCGTTCAATATAACTTTAGTAACGTACTAATAGTTTTAGCAACAATTATTGTGTTAGGAGTATTAGCTTCTTTAGTTGCCAGTAGAAGAATTTCTAAAAAACTTATTACCGCTTAAGATAGCTGTTGGCTGTTGGCTGTTGGTAAGAAAATTATTCTGGCTTAAAAAATTAGAAAAAAACAACTATTTTTCATTAATAAAAAGAAGAGAGAATAGAAAATGAAGGCATTAAAGCCATGATTCAAGATGAACTACTTTATGCTTAATTCTTTTTACTAAAAAAGGGCCAAGAACTAAAAACTATCTACGAAACTGATAATTTCCAAATTTTTCTAGAACCTCATCAAAAGTAGCAAAGACATCTTTAGAAGCATCACTAGTAACCATTTTCATTCTATATTCTTTAAAATCTGGAATACCCTTAAAGTAATTTGTGTAGTGTCTTCTGGTTTCAAAAACACCTAATTTTTCGCCCTTCCAATCTATAGACATTTGTAAATGCCTACGTGCGGCTGTAACACGCTCTTCCATAGTTGGCGGTTCTAAATGTGTTCCTGTATTTATAAAGTGTTTAACTTCTTTAAAAAACCAAGGATACCCAATACTTGCTCGCCCAATCATTGCCCCATCTAAACCGTATTCATCACGCATTTTTACAGCAGCTTCTGGTGTATTTACATCGCCATTTCCAAATACAGGAATATGCATTCTTTGGTTATTTTTTACCTCGGCAATTGGTTTCCAATCCGCATCTCCTTTATACAACTGCGCTCTAGTTCTACCATGTATAGCTATAGCTTTACAGCCAACATCTTGTATGCGTTCTGCAACCTCCACAATTTTAATAGAACTTTCATCCCAGCCTAATCTAGTTTTTACCGTAATTGGCAGCTTTGTATGTTCTACCATTGCTTTGGTTAAAGAAACCATTAAATCTATGTCTTTTAAAATTCCTGCTCCAGCACCTTTACTAACTACTTTTTTTACAGGACAACCAAAGTTAATATCTATAATATCTGGGTTAGATTTTTCTACTATCTCTACAGAGCGTAGCATAGAATCTAAATTAGCACCAAATATTTGAATTCCTACTGGGCGTTCTTTTTCGTAAATATCTAACTTCATTACACTTTTTGCAGCATCACGAATTAGTCCTTCCGAAGAAATAAACTCAGTATAAACCACATCTGCTCCTTGTTCTTTACACAAAGCTCTAAAAGGTGGGTCACTCACATCTTCCATAGGTGCAAGTAATAGCGGGAAATCTGGTAATTGTATGTCTCCAATTTTTGGCATGATGCAAATTTACCACTATTCCGGTAGCTGTAAAAACAGAAAATGCTACTATCTTAGTTCTATATTTTTAAGCTTTTCTATTCCGTATGAACCTATTCTTTTGGAATGAAAATTAATCTGCACCTAATCTTAGAGTATTTTGCTTTTTTTATTGGCTTTCAATACTACCGTTTGAAACTATGAACCTTTTTAATAGAGATGCTAAATTAGCACGTTTAAAAGAACTACAAAACGAAATATAATGCAAGTAATTCTTCCATTAGAAGTTGGAAATTTATATGGCCTAGTTACATTTCTTTTTGCATTAATGTTTGGGCCAGCAATCTTATTATTAATAATAGGGTTTATTTTAAGAGGTAAAGGAAAGCTAAAAGCCAGCAAAGCATTTTTTATCTTGGCTGGTGTTTACTTATTAGTAAGTTTGGGCGTTTGCGGTGGATTAATGGGAGGATTTTAAGATTATATTCTTCCTCGCTCTGCATTACGTTTAGTCTTTTTATTACTTTTAATTTTTTCATTACCAAACTTATATCTAAAAGAAAATTTAAAAAGCCTATTTTCTCTTCTTGTATACGTGGTATTATTTTGGTCTAAATAAATTCTAGAGCTAAAATCGTTACTTTGTCTAAAAATGTCTGAAACTCCTAAGGAAATACTAGCTTTTTTATTCCATAGTGTTTTTCGCAAATCTATATCTAGACTACTAATAGATGAATACCTATTATTACCAGAAATTAATGGGGAATAATACCCAAAATTTACGTCGGCCATTAAGCTTTTATCTGTTAAAAGTGTAAAACTGTTTCTAAACCTTGTAACATAATACCGTAAACTATTTTCTATTAATTCATTAGACCCAAAATTTATAAATTCATTTTCTTTATTCATAATAGAAAACAATACATAAGTATCCCAATAAGATGTAATGTTTTTATTAAAAGATAAATCTATCCCATAAGAAATATTACTATTAATGTTATAACTTAAATAGCGCAATAAATTAGAGTCATTGTCTTGAAAAACTTGCTCTCTGTATTGGTTTTTTTCATTTCTGTAAAAAACCTCAACAGCATAAGTTTTATTATAAACATATTCTAAAGCCAAATAGTTTCTTGTTGCTGGTAATAAATTTGGATTCCCTTCTATTACAGAATTATTATTTTGAAAATACTGAAAAGGGTTTATTTTATTATACCTAGGTCTATTAATTCTTCTATAGTAATAAAGTCTTAAATTATTCTTTTTATTAAGTAAATAATTTAAAGAAAAGGAGGGGAATAACTCTAAATAACTTCTTTTATTTTTAATACCTGTGGTGTTTAAAAAGCCTATAGTTTCGGTATATTCTGCACGCAAACCGGTATTTAATTTAAAATTACTCCATTTTGTATTAAAACTAGAATATGCAGCAAAAATATCTTCATCATAATTAAAGGTACCATCTTCTGTAGGGTTTATTCCTGGTTGGCTTCTATCAAAACCTTCTTGTTTAATGGTATTTTTAGATTCTATTCCTGCATAACGTATACCTGCCTCTATTGCTGCTTTTTTTCCTATTGGAGTTATGTAATCTATTTGCGCATTATATAAATTTATTTTTTGAAAAGAATCTGTACTAAAATTACTTTCGTTAATTGGTTCTCCAAAAGAGTTAAAAAATTCTGTGCTTAAGTTTTGGTTTATAGCTGTATCATAAAATGTATAATGAGAACCAAAAGAAATTTCTTCTCCTTTTTTTCTTAATTTATGTATCCAATCTAAATAATAAGAGGTATTTAGCTTATTCCTATTATCAAGTATAAAGGTGTTAAAACTAGAATTATCGCCTTCTTCTTCTATTCTCGTTTTAGAGGCAATAAACCTATCTTCTTTTGGTGTTATAGTATTAAGGCTATAAATACTTATATGATTTTTATCATTTAAATAATAATCAAAATATAGACTTATTAAATGCTTGTTTTGTTTGTTAATAGTTTCTTGGTTAGCAGTCCAAATAGAATTCGGGATATCATTCTCAAAAAAATTAGTAATATCTGTGAATTTGGTTGTCTTTTTATCTTTAGTAAGGGCATAGTTTATAGAAAAATCTGTTTTATTTCCCTTAAAATAATGGTCTGTACCCAAAGTATTTTTGGCAAAAACTCCTTGTTTATAACTCCCATATATTGCCCCATTATAACCTTCAGATAATTTTTTGCGCATTACAATATTAATAAGCATTCCGCCTTCTGCACTATATTTTAATGGCGGATTGGTAATTACCTCTATAGACTCTACGTTGCTTGCACTGGTTCCAGATAATAAATTAAAAATATCTTGCTTTGGTAAATTAATTTTACGACCATTAATCATTACCCCTATTTTATCTTCTCCCTTAATTTGTATTTTATCTCCAGAAATATGTACCGACGGTGTTTTCTTAAGAACATCCCAAACATCTGAATCTGTTAAAGCAGTGTTAGCTATGTTATAAACCAATCTGTCTGCTTGTCTTTCCAATCTAGGTTTTTGTAGTGTAACAACAACCTCATCTAGATTTTGTTCTATTAGAGGTATTGTAATTGGATCAACAACAATATTAGAACCAATGTTAATCGTAACAAAAGAAGAATAATTTCCAATATAACTTGCAGAGATGTAATACTTTCCTTTTTTTAATTTTTCTATTGTAAAACTTCCGTCTTCATTAGTAGAAGTGCCTTTTAAAAGTACCGAATCTAATGATCTTACTACAACGGTAGCATAAGAAATTGGATTCTGAACACCATCAACAATTTTTCCTGAAACAGAAAATTCCTGAGCGGAAACAATAAAAAAAATAAAAAAAGACCATAAAAAGAGTAGGTAATTTTTATTCATATAAGATTTAGCTATACAGTAAATATATTAAATATATCTAAGAATAACCCTACGATTTATGTGGCTTTGTAAAAACAATAATATAAAATAAGAAAAAGAGGGTTTTTCCATAATAAATCTTAAACCCAGCTTCTATTTTCTATAAAATGCATATATATCAGTACTTAAATTAAGTTATATTTGCAATTGCTTTTAAATACCGTATACTACGGTAAAAAAGAAATATAATTGCTCATTTTGTTCCTATGAAAAATATTAGAAATTTCTGTATCATTGCTCATATTGATCACGGTAAAAGTACTTTAGCGGATCGGTTATTAGATTTTACAGGGTCTGTCACTGATCGAGAAAAAAAAGAGCAATTGCTTGACAGCATGGATTTGGAAAGAGAACGTGGTATTACTATTAAAAGTCATGCCATACAAATGGAGTATACTTATAAAGGAGAAGAATATATTCTTAATTTAATTGATACTCCTGGCCACGTAGATTTTTCATACGAAGTTTCTAGATCTATTGCTGCTTGTGAAGGAGCTCTTTTAGTAGTAGATGCTGCTCAAAGTATACAAGCACAGACTATTTCTAATTTATATTTAGCATTAGAGAACGATTTAGAAATTATACCAGTACTTAATAAAGTAGATTTGCCAAGTGCAAACCCTGAAGAAGTAACAGATGATATTGTAGATTTATTAGGATGTGATGCTGAAGAAGTTATTCCTGCAAGTGCTAAAACAGGTATTGGTATAGAAGAAATCTTAAATGCAATTATTGATCGTGTTCCTGCACCAAAAGGAAATCCTGATGAATCTTTACAAGCATTAGTTTTCGATTCTGTTTACAATCCTTTTAGAGGGGTTGAAACTTATTTTAGAGTTATTAACGGAGAAATTAAAAAGGGACAAAAAATTAAGTTTGTTGCTACCAATAAAGATTACTTTGCCGATGAGGTTGGTACTTTAAAACTAGAACAACATCCACAAAAAAGTATTAAGGCTGGTGATGTTGGGTACTTAATTACTGGAATAAAAGATGCCCGCGAAGTAAAAGTAGGAGATACTATTACCGATGCTGCAAACCCTACAAAAAATGCAATTGATGGTTTTGAAGATGTAAAACCAATGGTATTTGCTGGTATTTACCCTGTAGATACTGATGAATTTGAAGAACTACGTGCTTCTATGGAAAAATTGCAGCTTAATGATGCTTCCTTGGTTTTTGCACCAGAAAGTAGTGCTGCTCTTGGTTTTGGTTTTCGTTGTGGATTCTTAGGAATGCTACATATGGAGATTATTCAAGAACGTTTAGAACGTGAGTTTAATATGACCGTTATTACCACAGTACCAAACGTTAGTTACCATGCGTACACACGTAAAGACCCAGAAGAAGCTTTAATTGTAAATAACCCTACAGATTTACCTGACCCTTCTAGTATTGATCGTGTAGAAGAACCATATATTAAAGCTACAATAATTACAAAGTCTGATTTTGTTGGTAATGTAATGTCTCTTTGTATTGAAAAAAGAGGACAAATTACTAACCAAACCTATTTAACAACAGAAAGAGTAGAGCTTAATTTTGATATGCCTTTAGCCGAAATTGTTTTTGATTTTTATGACCGTTTAAAAACAGTTTCTAAAGGATACGCTTCTTTTGATTATGCTCCTATAGGTATGCGTACTTCTAAATTAGTGCGTGTAGATATTTTATTAAACGCACAACCTGTAGATGCTTTATCTGCCCTTATACACGCGGATAATGCGGTAACTATTGGTAAAAAAATGTGTGAAAAACTAAAAGAGCTTATACCAAGACAACAGTTTGATATTCCTATACAGGCTGCTATTGGAGCCAAAATAATCTCTAGAGAAACCACAAAAGCATTACGTAAAGATGTTACTGCAAAATGTTATGGTGGTGATATTTCTCGTAAACGTAAACTTTTAGAGAAGCAGAAAAAAGGTAAAAAACGTATGCGCCAAGTAGGTAATGTAGAAGTTCCCCAAGAAGCATTTATGGCCGTATTAAAGCTTAATGATTAAATATTTAGCAACATAGGCATTGTTAATATTATTTATTTACAACTATAAAAATAATAGTATTTCTTCCTATTTTTGCTGTCCTAATTATCCCCCGATTATGACATTATACATTGCTCAATTTACCGCTAAACATAGTATTATTCAGTTAGAAGAGCGTTCTATTTTTACTTGGAGACAAGAAAGTGGAGACATAGATGAGTCTATGCTAATAAACAAGATTAAAAGAGAATCTTCGGTTCACTTTTTTCAACTTATTGCTGGTGCCAATTACCAAATAAATGAGAAAGATATTACAGTAACCATTAATAAAGCCCAGCCTTTTTCTTAGCTACGAGCAACATTTTTTAAAAAAAAGCTCCTTTGAATAATCAAAGGAGCGCTTTATAAAATTATTATTTCTCTAATTACCGAATGCAGCAGCGGCACAAATAGTTTTCTTGTATACATCAACAGATAGTCCCTGCAATTGAGACTCACTAATTGTATTTGTATCCCCATTAATTGTTACGGATAAAGATCCATCTCCATTTTCGCATACTTCTATCTTTGAATCTCCTGACCCGCAAGAATCGCAAGATTTATCGTCATCATCCTTAGAACAACTAGTAAAACTAACGGCTAATGCAAGTGACATAAATAATAAAACTTTTTTCATAATTAAATTTGGTTTTTGGTTTATTAAATTAATTTGAAAAAAGTAAACGAGTCCTTTGTAGTTATATTCTTATAAAGCTTTTATTTTGTAGGTAAATGTTGTGAAATGGATAATTATAGATATATAACTAACGTTTTGGTATATAATAAATGAAGATTTATTATAAAGATTTTCCTAAATAAACAAGCTTAAATCCTTTAGCAATAGTTTTAGTTTCTGCATCTATAGAAGAAATTATTTCAAGATTTCCCTTAATACCTTTAATAAACAATGGAATTGTAAAGATTTCTTTCCTTGTAAGTTCTAAAAGTTCTGAATAATGCTCCGGGCTTGTAATTTCTATTTCATTAATAGTAGGAAACTCTCTTGCTACTTCTGTTAATTTAATAAAATCATCAGAAAGCGAAAAAAGACCTTCTTTTGGGTTGTTTTCAGGCTTATTCATTTCGTCACTACTTACCAACCTAAACGCTCCATTTTCACCAAATTGTTTTTGAAATTTATTAATAGCAAATTTATTAATATCAGAATTACCTGTTAAAGCCATTAAATATCCCATATCATTTAACTCTATATTATCTTCTAATGTGTCCGAAAAAATATTAGCTTCTATTGCTTCTAAACCTAGTTTTGTTGCTTTATCTACATTGGTCTGGTTGTTATCTATAAGTACCACATGTCTATTATTTTTAGCTAAATATTGTCCTATTAATCTAGAAACCTTAGAGGCTCCTATAATTAAAATTCCTTCAGACTTTATTAAAAACACACCTACTAACTTTGCAAATAACCTTGCAGTAGTAGCGTTAAGTAAAACCGTACCTAAAACAATCATAAAAACAAGCGGTGTAATGTATTCTGCACCAGGCTCTCCTCTTGCTATTAATTTAGACCCAAATAAAGAAGCTATACCTGCTGCCACAATTCCCCTTGGTCCTACCCAGCCAATAAAGAGCTTTTCATTCATTTTTAAATTAGAACCTTGAGTACTTAAAAAAACTCCTATTGGTCTTATAACAAATACTATTACAGCAAAAAGAGCAAGTGTTTTCCAATTTAAAATTAATTCCATATCCGAAATATTAATATTCGCAGCTAATAGAATAAATAATATAGATATTAAAATAACACTTAAAGACTCTTTAAAATATAACAGCTCTTTTAAGTTTGGTAAGTTGTTATTGCCTATTACCATTCCCATAACAACTACCGCAAGTAAACCAGATTCATGAGCAAATATATCTGAAACAACAAAAACCAGAAGCACCGTAGATAAAGACACTACATTAAGAAGATAATGAGGAATAAATTTTTGCTTAATAGAAACAATTAAACCGTGGGCAAAAGTGAAACCAAAAGTTGCTCCAAATAACAGTATTTTTCCAAACTCTATTAATGCTGTTTGTGTAAAAGCTTGTCCTTCTCCTACTACTATAAACTCATAAACTAAAACAGCTACTAAAGCTCCAATGGGGTCTATTAATATTCCTTCCCATTTAAGAACTGCTGACACATCTTTCTTTAAAGGAATATTCCTAAGTATTGGTGTAATTACTGTAGGTCCTGTAACAATAATAAGTCCTGAAAAAAGAAACGAAACTTGCCAACTTAGATTAAAAATATAATGAGCTGCTAAACCTGCTCCAAAAAAAGTAACTACAGAACCAAGCGTAATTAGCTTTGTTATAACAGGGCCTACGTTTTTAATTTCGGAACTTTTTAAGGTTAAACCCCCTTCAAAAAGAATAATACTAATAGCTAAGGAAACAAAATAATATAAACCCTCTCCAGGGAAAAGACCTTTTGTACCATTCCAAATAGGTTCTATTAACTTTAACCCGTCTTCTGTATATAATGTGGATACAGGACCTACTAATAATCCTATGAGTATTAACGGTAAAATAGCTGGTAATTTTAGCCTCCAAGCAACCCACTGCGCTATTATTCCCAAAATAACAATACCTGCTAATTCTACCATATATTAAATTTTTAGAAATTTACTTTTTTTATTTTAATTATGTGTTTTTACAGGACTTTAATTCCTAAATAATATATTATTTTACTTGGTCTAAACTCTTATAAGTGTAAAACAAATTCATTTGCTTAGCACTATATTATCAATATTTTTTTACCCATTATTGGTTGGATTTTTTTTACAAAACAATTAGTATTATCTATTATTTAACTGTCAAAAATAATTTTACTTTCTGTTAGTAAAAAAGAACGTAAAATTAAGGAATACTTTCCAAAACAAAGAACCATAAAATACAATGAAAACAAGCAACCATATTTAAAATAATACTACAGTTTATAGTAAATAACTTTAAGCTGTTAAAAAACACCCAATAAAACCTCCTAATTCTTAATTTACCTTCTATATTTCTTAATTTGCAAAAATTCATTTTTTTATGAAACTACACCCTATAGAAACTGGTAATTTTAAATTGGATGGTGGTGCAATGTTTGGCGTTGTACCCAAAACAATCTGGCAAAGAACTAATCCTGCAGATGCTAATAATATGATAGATATAGCTGCCAGGTGTTTATTAATTGAAGATGGAAAAAAATTAATATTGATTGATACTGGAATGGGTAACAAACAGTCCAAGAAATTCTTTAATTACTATTACCAATGGGGAGACTATACCTTAGATAATTCTCTAAAAAAAATTGGTTTTCATAGAGACGATATTACCGATGTTTTTATGACTCATTTACATTTTGACCATTGTGGCGGAAGTGTGCAATGGAACAAAGACCATACAGGTTATGAGACTGCATTTAAAAATGCAACCTTCTGGACAAATGAAGAACATTGGAAATGGGCCACCCAACCTAACGTGAGGGAAAAAGCATCTTTCTTAAAAGAAAACTTATTGCCGATGCAAGAAAGTGGGCAATTAAAATTTATAGAACGTGGAGAAACTTCTTTCCTAAAAGAATCTGAATTAGGTTTTGGAATACTATTTGTTGATGGTCATACTGAAAAACAAATGCTTCCACACATAAATTATCAAGGAAAAACTCTTGTATTTACAGCAGATTTAATAGCTACTGTTGGTCATTTGCCTGTGCCATACGTAATGGGTTATGACACTAGACCACTAGTAACTTTAACAGAAAAAGAAGTATTTTTGAAAAATGCAGTAGATAAAGAGTATCTCTTGTTTTTTGAACATGATGCGCATAACCAAATGTGCTCTTTAAAAACTACAGAAAAAGGGGTGAGATTAGAAAACACCTATACATTTAATGCTTATTTTAATTAAGCTCAAAACATTTTAAATTATAACTAATAAATTTTATATGACTATTAAAATTTCTAAACCATTTGCAGGATTAGCTTCTGCACTTTTATTAATGAGTTGCGGTGCAACCAACCTTGTAACTACTCCTGTAGAAAACATAGATAAAACACCACTTAAAATAGCAGACCTTACTGAAAAAGAAAAACAAAATTGGGGTCATTTAGATTTAGTTACAGATACTATTCCTGGAATGAGTGTAGATAAAGCCTATAAAGAGCTTATTCATAACAAAAAAGGAAAAAAAGTTATTGTTGCTGTTTTAGATTCTGGAATGGATTTAAAACATGAAGATTTAGATGGGGTGCTTTGGACAAATACCAAAGAAAAAGCGGGTAATGGAAAAGATGATGATAATAATGGTTATGTAGATGATATACATGGGTATAATTTTTTAGGAGAGTCTTACAATGAACAGCTAGAATTTGCACGTATGTTGCGCTTAAACATAGGAACGCCTACTATGCTTGCAAAAGCAAAAGCAGAACTAGACAAAAAATACCCAGAAGCGGTACAAAACAAGCAGCAATACGAACAAATTTTACAACAAGTAAAAACATCGGACGCCGCAGTAAAAAAACTTTTAGGAAAAGACACATACACCAAAAAAGATTTAATAGGTATAAAATCGGAAGACCAGACTATGCAACAAAATGTTGCGGTTTTAATGCAAATGCTTAACTATGCAGATACAATTCCTGAAGTTCTAGAAGAACTTAATGGTGGAATAAAACACTTTACAGAAAGTGCTAATTATAACCTAAATAAAGATTTTAATGGTCGTAAAGAGGTTGGCGATAATCCTTATGATATTAACGATTTAGGTTACGGTGACGGAAATCCTCAAAATAGAGTAGAAGATGAAAGCCACGGTACGCATGTAGCAGGTATAATTGGTGCAGAACGTAACAATGGTAAAGGAGCAAATGGTGTAGCAAACAACGTTGCAATTATGAGTATAAGAGCTGTGCCTAATGGCGATGAATATGATAAAGATATTGCATTAGGAATACGCTATGCGGTAGACAATGGTGCAAAAATTATTAACTGTAGTTTTGGAAAATCTTTCTCTCCAAAAGCAGAATGGGTATATGATGCTATTAAATATGCTGCATCTAAAAATGTTTTAATTGTTCACGCGGCAGGTAATGATGGTCATAATATAGACGATGCCAACAATCCTAATTTCCCTAATGATCATAATAACTATTCTGGTACAGAAATAGCTAATAATGTAATTACTGTTGGTGCTCTAGCAGAAAGATATGGTTCAGAAATGGTAGCGCCTTTTTCTAACTATGGTTTACAAAATGTAGACGTTTTTGCTCCTGGTGCTGCAATTTATTCTACAATACCTGGTAATAAATATAAATCTATGGGAGGGACTTCTATGGCTGCCCCTGCTGTGGCAGGTGTTGCGGCACTTATCATGTCGCAATATCCAACCTTAAAAGCAACACAAATAAAACAAATAATTATGCAGTCTGGTTTAGCACCTCATACTAAAATTATACTTGGTGGCGATAATGCTAATAGTAGTACTTTAGATAAAGTTTCTAAATCTGGGAAAATTGTAAACGCCTATAATGCTTTATTAATGGCTAAAAACGTTTCTGCAGGAAAAACACAGTTATAAATTCATAATACATGTCTTAACTCCTTAAATTTTAAAGGAGTTAAGACATTTTTTTTACGACTAAAAAAATAAAAACGATGAAAAAACTTCTCCCTTTTTGTACTTTATTAGTGCTTGGTATAACAAGTTCTCTTTTTGCACAAAACAATACAAGTTATTGGCAACAACATGTAGATTATACTATGGATGTTTCTGTAGACGTAAAAACATATTTATTTTCTGGAACACAATCTTTAGTTTATACCAATAACTCGCCAGACGAAATTTCTAAAGTTTATTACCACTTATATTTTAATGCTTTTCAACCAGGTAGTGAAATGGATGCAAGACTACAAAGCATTAAGGATCCTGACGGAAGAATGGTTACCAAAGAAAAAAAAAGTAGAATAGCTCCATTATCAGATTCTGAAATAGGTTTTTTACACGCCACTTCTTTAAAACAAGATGGAAAAAAAGTTGCTTTTTCTGAAGCAGGTACAGTATTAGAGGTGCAATTAGCAAAACCTATTGCCTCTGGAGAAAAAACTACCTTAGAAATGGTATTTAAAGGGCAAGTTCCTATTCAAATTCGTCGTTCTGGGCGTAATAACACAGAAAAAGTAGCTCTTTCTATGAGTCAGTGGTATCCTAAACTAGCAGAATACGATTTTGAAGGTTGGCATGCAGACCCATATATAGTAAGAGAATTTCAAGGAGTTTGGGGAAATTTTGATGTAAAAATTACGATAGATAAAAACTATACAGTTGGCGGTTCTGGTTATTTGCAAAATCCTAATGAAATTGGTCATGGCTATGAAACTTCTGGAACCAAAATAAAAAAACAAAGAGGCAAAACCTTAACCTGGCATTTTAAAGCCCCTAAAGTACACGATTTTATGTGGGCGGCCGATCCAGAATATGTACATGATATTCTAAAAATGGAAAATGGTATAGAGTTACATTTTTTGTACAAAGACAATCCAAATATTAAAGAAAACTGGAAAAAATTACAACCAAAAACGGCTGCGGCAATGACCTATTTTAATGCCAACATAGGAGAATATCCTTATAAACAATATTCCGTTATTCAAGGAGGAGATGGTGGTATGGAATACGCAATGAGCACCCTAATCACTGGAGAACGAAAATTTGAAAGTTTAGTTGGTGTTATGGCTCATGAATTAGCACATTCCTGGTTTCAGCATGTTTTAGCCAGTAACGAGGCTAAACACGAATGGATGGATGAAGGCTTTACTACTTATATTTCTACACTTTGTATGAACGAAATAATGGGTACTAATAAAACAAACCCTTTAGAAGGAACGTATAAAGGGTATCAATATTTAGTAAAATCTGGACAAGAACAACCACAGACCACACATGCTGATCGTTATCATAACAACATGGCTTATGGTATTTCTGCTTATAGTAAAGGTTCTATTTTCTTATCCCAACTAGGATATATTATAGGAGAAGAAAAACTACAAGAAACTATAAAAAAATTCTATTCCGATTTTAAATTTAAGCACCCCGTTCCAAATGATATTAAACGTACTGCAGAAAAAGTAACTGGCATAGAGTTAGATTGGTATTTAACTGATTGGACGCAAACAACCAATACTATAGATTATGCAATAAAAGAAGTAAAAGAAGATGGAGAAAAAACTAAAGTTACACTAGAGCGTATTGGATTAATGCCTATGCCTCAAGAAATTTTAGTGACTTATATAGATGGTACAAAAGAAACTTTTTACACAGCTTTACGAATGATGCGGGGTGAAAAAGAAGGTATACAAGCTACCGTATTACCAGATTGGCCTTGGGCATTTTCTACATACAATTTTACTATAGAAAAGCCTATTGATAAAATACAGTCTATAGTCTTAGATCATACTAACTTAATGGCAGATGTAGACTCAACTAACAATACATGGAAGCAGTAAATTAATAAACAAGCTTGTAAGGATAAAATGAAAAATGCCATAATTATTGGTGGAACTTCTGGAATTGGTAAAAGCCTTTCCGAAGTATTAACTACTAATAATTGGAAAGTTGCAATAACAGGCAGAAGAGAAAAATTACTAAAAGAAATAAAAGAAAGTTCTAATAACAAAATTTTAACTCTACAGCACGATATTACTGAAATAGATATTTCGGATATAAAAATGGAATCTCTTTTTAAAAAATTAGAATCCGTGAATTTAGTGGTAGTTTCTTCTGGAATATCTGATTTAAACCAAGAATTAGAATGGCAAATTGAAAATGAAATAATTAAAACAAATGTTAATGGAATAGCTAAAATATATGAATTTGTATTTTCTAAATTCAAAAAACAAGGTTACGGACATTTAGTTGGTATATCTTCGATTGCATCACTAAGAGGGAATAGACATTGCCCTTCTTATAGTGCATCTAAAGCTTTTCAAGCAAATTATCTTGAAGCTTTAAGGTGTATTGTAAAAAATGAAAGATTAAATATTAAAATTACGGATGTTCAACCTGGTTTTGTTAATACCGTTATGGCTAAAGGAGATGGATTATTTTGGGTTGCACCTGTAAAAAAAGCCTCAACACAAATCTATGCAGGAATTTTAAAAGAAAAGAGAAAAATTTATATTACTAAAAGATGGAGGTTAATCGCTTGGACTATGAAAATTGCTCCAAGTTGGGTATTAGAAAAATTATAAAAACGCATTACAACATTAAACTTTTGACAATAATTAAAATCAATGTCAATAATATTGTATTCCTATGACGTCCGAGAAATGGTAAACTTTGAACAAATTATCCTTTTATTAGTTTCTGGTCAAGGCTCTTTATTAAGTTTTGCATTGCTTTCGGGTCTACTTAAGAAAAACTACTCCAACTTTTTCTTAGGTTTAATTACAATGGTAATTACTTTAGAGATTTTACACATTTGGGGAATAAGTATGGGATACCACAGTTCCAAATATGTAATTCCTTTTTGGCTATTTGGGTCCTATTTAATAACACCACCCGCGGTATGGTTGTTTATGCAATTAAATACCCAACCAACATTTCAGCCTAAACCTAAACACTTTTTTCTATTCTTACCTGCAGTATTAGAAATCTCAATAGAAGTACCCTTATATTACGGAAATAAAATCTTTGGAACAGATTATCGTTTAGAATTAAATTCTATTTGGCACACTTTTACAGAAGAAATACCCGTTATTGTAATGATTATTGTTCTCTTCTCTTTTGCCAAAAAATTAAAGATTTTAAATACAAGGTTAAAAATAATTAAACCAACTAAAAGTAGCTTTAGTCAACTCTCAAAACTTTATTTCTTCTTTTTAGTCTTTTCATTCTTAACAATTTTTTGGTTATTAGTTTCTGTGTTTAACTTTCAATTATATCCTATAATAGAAGTAATACTATTACTCTTTATATTTATTCTTGGCTATATAAACTATTTTAACCCTACATTTAATACTATCCCAAAAGTTTTAAAAAAGGATATCATAAAAGAAAAATTCCCTCAATTTTATGATAAAAAAGAACTAGAAAGATTAAACGCTTTATTTGAATATGAAAAAATATTTAGACAACAAAAATTAACTTTAAATGAAGTAGCCACTATACTCGATTTACCAGAACGATATATTTCGGGACTAATTAACACCTATCATAATACTAATTTTAACACTTTTGTAAATACTTTTAGGGTTACAGATACCATAAAACGCATTAAGGATCCTAAAGAGAAAAACAAATCAATACTTGGCATTGCTTTAGAATCTGGGTTTAGTTCTAAGTCAGCATTCAATGGTACTTTCAAAACCATTACTGGAAAAAACCCTTCTGATTTTCTCGATAAATAAAATATGTCCATAATCATGATTATGGACATATAGTTCATACTCAACAGATGAATCCTTTAAATTAAATTCGTTTTTTTGTCATTATACAAATTATGCACCTGTACCTTAACAAACATTTAAAACAATCTTTGCAAAGTGAAAAAACTAAATTTAATACTTGGGTTTTTAATAGGACTATTAATTTTTTCTTGCTCATCGGACTCCACCTTACTTGCTCAAGGGAAATACAAAGGAGCACCAAAACATAAAAAACCAAGTATTGAGGTTATTCCGTATTTAACAGAATATACTATAGATCAAGGGTTAGTTAATAATTTAAAATCAAAATTAGACCAGCATATCGATGACCTTTTTGAACAACATAATATTGCAGGAATTACAGCTACTATACTAATTCCCGAAAAAGGTATTTGGCAAACAAATAAAGGCTTCATTTCTAAGCCCGATAATATAGTTGTAGATAGTTCATCAGTATTTTACTGGGCAAGTGTAGGCAAATTAGTAACAAGTACAATAGTTCATCAATTAATCGTAGAAGACAAACTTTCTTTAGAAGACAAACTCTACAAATGGTTTCCTGATATTCAATATGCAAAAAAAATAACGATTCAACAATTACTTAATCATACCAATGGAATTTATAGTTTCAATTCAGATCCAAATTTTCATTACAGCGACAAAGATGATAGTCCAATTGGACTTTTAGAAATTTCAAAAGCCAAAGAAAATTTATTTAAGCCAGGAGAATATTGGTCCTACACAAATACCGGCTATTTGCTATTAGCGTTAATAACAGAAAAAATAGAATCTAAGACATTTGAACAAGTCGTGAAAGAAAGAATTTCAGATTCACTACATCTAAAAACATTAGAAGCATCTAAAGAAATACCTTCTAACTTGGCATTGGCTCATAACAAAGATACTATTATACCTAAAGATTCTTCAGGACCTTTGGGAGCAGGTAATGTCATAAGTAATTCAAAAGATATCGCAGTTTTTTTAAGTGCACTACTTAGTGGAAAAATACTTCCTATAGAAATGGTACACGATATGTTAAAAAATTTATACCCAATGTTTAATAAAGGACAATATTATGGAAATGGAATAATGTTGTACGATTTTAAAGAAATTAACAGTACAGATAATATGTGGATTGGGCATAGCGGAGGGACTGAAAATTATAAAACCATTGCTTTGTTTGATATAAAAACTAAAGTAATTATAGCTATTTCAATAAATGAAAATATCCCCGTCGAAGCTGTGGCATTACGATTAATGGAATTAGTTAACGAATAAAATTACATATAACAAAACAATAAACTTTAACTTTGTACTTAGTCCAAAACGAAACATTTCCTTGCATTCTACATTTGAGAAAAATTTTGTTTTACTACTAATTTGTTTAAGATTAAAACTTTTAGAAGAAAATAAAAACAACAGAAAAATACTTAGGATTACTAAGGTTCATAATGTATTTACCCTATATAAAAAGATTTATGCTTCTTTTATTAAAATTTACGAAAAATGGTAAAAGCAAATTATTTATATTTGACTTAGTGCCAATTAAAACATAGTACTTTTTCAACTGCTATGCGTTTCTTACACTAAATGATAGCACAATAAATTATGGACTTGTCTTACCCAAAAAAAGAAAAACTAAAAAGCAAAAAACGCATTGAACAGTTGTTCTTGGAAGGCAAAAATGTTACTAGTTTTCCTTTAAAACTAATCTATTTAGAAACTGCTCTTCCAGACCAAATAAAGGTACAAGCAGGAGTGGCAGTTTCTAAAAAAAAATTTAAAAGTGCAGTAAAAAGAAACCGCGTAAAACGTTTACTTAGAGAGGCTTATAGGCTTAACAAAACCATAGTTACAGGCAATACCGAAAGGAGCTATGCGTTTTTAATTTTATACATTGGTAAAGAAATGCCAACCTATCCTGTAATTGAAAAACAATTACAACATTTATTTAAAAAATTTAATGCCAAAACAAATGCACAAATTGGTTAAAAAAAAAGTTTTAATCCCTTTCATTGCAATAGCAATTTTAGTTACTGGTTCTAGTTTTAAAAGTGATTTCTTTGAAATAGCTAAGCAAATAGAAATTTTTACAACGCTTTTTAAAGAGCTAAACATGAATTATGTAGATGAAACCAACCCTGCAGAATTAATGGATACTGCTATTAAAAATATGTTGGAGGATTTAGACCCTTATACCAAATTTTTAAATGAACAGGATGTTGAAGCTTATAAAATTAATAATGCTGGCGAATACTCTGGAATAGGTTCTTTAGTGCGCTCTTATAAAGATAAATTACTAATAGTAGAACCATACAAAGACTATCCTGCAGATAAGGCTGGTTTAAAAGCTGGTGACGAAATAATAAAGATAGGAGATATTAATGTTGCCGATTTTGATGATAATGCAAGTGAGCTTTTAAAAGGTGCTAATGGTACTTCTGTAACGGTAACATACAAAAGACAAGGGGAAACCAAAACAACTACCATTAAGAGAGAAGGAATTGAAGTAGATGCCGTTCCTTTTTACAAAATGGTAGATGGCAAAACAGGATATATTGTTCTTTCTAAATTTAATGCTAAAGCGTCAGACCAAACAAAAGAGGCTTTAAAAGATTTAAAAGGAAAAGGAGCAGAAAAAATAATTTTAGATTTAAGAGGCAACCCAGGTGGTTTATTATCCGAAGCCATAAATGTTACCAATCTTTTTGTTCCTAAGGGAGAACTTATAGTTACTACAAAATCTAAAGTAAAAAAGTTTAATAGAGAGTATAAAACTAAAAACAAAGCAGTAGATACAGAAATACCTTTAGTGGTTCTTGTAAATGGTAGAAGTGCTTCTGCAAGCGAAATTGTTTCTGGTAGTTTACAAGATTTGGATAGAGCAGTTATTATGGGAGCCAGAAGCTTTGGAAAAGGTTTGGTACAACGTCCAATGAAACTAACTTACGGCACGCAGCTTAAAGTGACCATATCTCGTTATTACACAACCTCTGGTAGATGTATACAAGCACTAGACTATTGGAATAGAGATGATAGTGGAAATGCTGTTAGAAATACAGAGTTTAATGATTTTAAAACCCGAAACGGACGTAAAGTACAAGATGGCGGTGGTGTTTTACCAGATATAGAAATTGAAGCAGCAAAAACTAATGACTTAACAAAAGCCTTATTAGCTAGCCATACTATTTTTGATTACGCTACAGAATATAGTTATAAAAATAAAGTGGAAAATGTATCAAAATTTTCTTTTACAAGTAATGATTTTGAAGGTTTTAAAAACTTTGTTTCTAATAGCGATTTTTCTTTTGAAACTAAATCCCAAAAAGCCTTAAGGGAGGCTTTATCTGGCGATGATAAAGAAATTTATGGTTCTAATGTACAAGAAGGGTATAAAAATTTATTAGCCGAAATGGAAAAAAGTAAATTAAACGCTTTAGATACCTTCCAAAAAGAAATACAAAAGAACTTAGAGGACGAAATTGTAAAACGTTATTTCTATAGAGAAGGTCTTTACAATTACTATTTACTAAAAGACGAAGCTATTCTTGCTGCTACAGAGTTATTAAATGCCAATGAAAAATATACTTCTATTTTAAAGTAGTAATTTAAAATTCACAAGAAGCTTCATCTGATTTAATATAATATTTTCTATAGTTTTTAGCTTTAGGATTCATACACCCTTTTAGGTTTTTAATTTTAATATTTTTAAAATCTATTGCTTGTCCTTCACTTTGTAAAGCGATAAAACCTTGAGTTAAAGATTGGCCGTCCTTTTTTATCTTTGGGTTATGCCCTTCTATTGGACCACCTCCTACTTTTGGCTTGGTGTATGTTAAAACCAATTCTCCATTTATAATATGTTTTACAATAGAATCTCCTAAAACGATTAACTCTGCTCTTACCCACTGTCCTTTAGGATATGTTTTAGAAGTAGAACGTAAACAATGTTCCGCGCTTTTTACACCATTAAAAATAACATCGGTACCTGGAGAACACATATTTCCTGTAGGTCTTTTTATTCCTTTTTCTATTTCGGCTAAAAGTTGTAGTTCTACAGAAATAGGCCAATTTTGATCCTTCAGCATTGTTTTAGGGTCTTGCGAATGAAACATAATTCCACTGTTTAAATTAGTATAGGCAGGTGCACTTACATACCAACCATCTACAAACCGATAATCCATTTCTAAATGAAAATAGGAATATGGTGTATTATAATATAAATGTCCAAAACGGTCATTGAAATCCCCTTCATACTTATCATATCTAACCTGTATAATACTATCAGCTACTCTAAATGTGTCTCCAAAATTATCGCCCGTTTCATAGTGTTGTATTTTGGTTGTCCAACCACTTAAATCTTTACCATTAAATAAATTTTTCCATTCTTTACCATCCTCCTGTGCCGTGGTAAATCCCGAAATAAGATAACAGAACAATACCATTATTGCCTGTAAAAATGAACTCGCGTTTTTTAAGTTTTTGTTAAATGACATAAAGATATTTTTTTGTAATTTTTTATAAGTTACTCCCTATTTTGTGAACTGCTATAATTATTTTAACAAACTAACAAGTTGGTGCTTTCTTTTTATAATTCTGTATTTTAATTAAAAAAAGGAGTTCCGCTAAATAATGCGTCTTTTACTCTAGTATTTACCTCTTTTTTAAAAAGCTTTCCATTAATAAAACAAACCCATAAGTTTGTTTCTTCTTTTTTAGAAAAGTAAAATCAATCTTTAAAAATAGGAGTATTTACCAAATTTACTAAAGCCGGGCTCTCTTCTTCTAACAAGCGTTTGGAGCGTAAATATCTATCTACATTATAGGCATCATAATTAGCAGCACTACTATCTGTACTCCCAATTTGTACACGTCCAGAACCAGAAGAATGTATAAACTCTTTATTACCAATCCACATACCCACATGTACTACTCTCTCTTTGGTAGAATCTGTTTTTTTTCTTCCAAAAAATAGCAAATCTCCTTTTTGAAGAGTATTAAAATTACTAACGGAGTCTATTTCTTTGCCTGTATGTACTTGTTGTGAGGCGTCTCTAGGTATAACCATACCATTTATGAAATAGATACTTTTTGTAAAACCACTACAATCTACTCCCTTAGTAGAAGTGCCTCCCCATAAATAAGGTAATCCCATAAATTTTTTAGAAGTAGCTACTAAATTTTCTCCAGTAGGTTTTAGGTTAGATATCCAATTATCATATTCCATAGCTTGTATCTTTAAAACAAATCCTTTTCTACCATCAGGAAAACCAACTTTATAAAACTCTTTTTCTTCTCCTAAAAACTCCATAATACCTCCAGCAACAACATCCGATAGTATTTGCGATTCTTTATTTGCCATAGAATAAACATATCCCGTAGTATTGGTAAATATTATTTTTTGGGCTTTTTTCCATTGTAAATAGGCTTCATGATTTAAGACCGTAATTGCACCAAAATCTACCCAAGAAATATATTTATCTGGTGTTTGTATTAAAAACCAATCTCCTTCTCTTTTTAAAACGTTAACAGGTGTTCCTAATGTTGCTTGCGTGGCCAATTCTGCCGAATGTTTTGCATTACTCCTAATATTTGCTACAGAAATGGTAACAATGCCTTTTGTTTTTCCTTCCAAATCTGCACCAGGTAACATAGTAATACTGTCTACAAAAGCGAAGTTCTTTTCCTTTAAGTTTTTCTTTAAGGCTTCTACTGCGTTAGGTACATTACTTTCTCCTTTTAAAATATAGGTATCCTTCTGTTTTGTTGCCGCAATAGAAAACAAAGCAACACGCTTATCTGGAGCATATTCTTCTCGTATTTCATCTATTTCTGCCATTAATGGTATTTTTTCTAATTTAGTTTCGTCTATACAAGAAGAAACTAAAGTTCCAGTAAAAAGCAGTAATAACAAGGACCTATAAAACAAATTCATTTCTTTTTTTTCTGAAAATTAAAACTTTTTAAGGACTTACCTCCTTAATCTTTAAAACTATCTTCTTCATTTTGACTAATTTTAACGCCTAACGTATGAAAAAACTAAAAGTAATAGAACTTTTTGCGGGTGTAGGTGGGTTTAGACTAGGGCTCGAAAAAACAAATAAATACCAGATTGTTTGGTCTAACCAATGGGAACCAAGTACAAAAACACAACATGCCTCCTTGGTTTATGAAGCTCGTTTTGGTTCTGAAAATCATAGTAATGACGATGTTGCGAGTGTGTTAACTTCTAATATACCAGATGCCGATGTTTTAGTGGGTGGGTTTCCTTGTCAAGATTATTCCGTTGCTACTACCTCTCAAAACTCTAAAGGTCTTATTGGTAAAAAGGGAGTTTTATGGTGGTCTATACATCGTATTTTATCTGAAAAAAAGAATCCTCCTAAATATCTATTTTTAGAAAATGTAGACCGTTTATTAAAATCTCCCACTTCACAAAGGGGACGAGATTTTGCTATTATGCTACAAAGTTTAAATGCTTTAGGCTACGCGGTAGAATGGCGCGTAATAAATGCTGCAGATTATGGAATGCCGCAAAGAAGACGGCGTATTTTTTTCTTGGCTTACCACAAATCTACAAATGCTTATAAAAATCTGAAAAAAGTAAATAAGTTAAATTGGATTAGTTCTGAAGGCACTATAGCTAAAGCTTTTCCTGTTTTACCACAACAAAAAATAGATGCTACCTTTTCTTTAGAAGAAGATTTAGTAACACTTTCTAATACCTTTAATAAAGAAGGAAAACTATCTCCTTTTTTAAATACAGGTGTTTTTTGTGATGGAACCGTTTATACTTCTAAAACCCAGCCTAAACAAGAAACCATGAAAACTGTTTTAAAAGATATTTTACAAAATGGAGAAGTAACTCCAGAATTTTATATTGATAAAAAAGACCTCCCTAAATGGAAGTATTTAAAAGGTTCTAAAAAAGAAGTTAGAACTGCAAAAAGCGGATTTACCTATAATTATAGTGAAGGTTCTATGGTTTTTCCAGATGCTTTAGATAATGCATCTAGAACCATTATTACTGGTGAAGGGGGCAAAAGTGCCTCTAGGTTTAAACATGTTGTTGCTACTCCAAAAGGGCTGCGAAGATTAACTCCTATAGAACTAGAGCGTTTAAATATGTTTCCAGATAACCACACCAAACTAGATGGAATATCGAACACTAAAAGGGCATTTTTTATGGGAAATGCATTAGTTGTTGGTGTTGTAGAACGTATTGCAAAAGAATTATTTACTACTATTAATTCTTAAAAATGGGAGTCCAAAGTAATTTTACAACGGACTTAAAAAAAGAAAAAGGCCTTGCTGTTTTTTTAGATACGCTTTACCATAAGCATTTAAAAAAGTATTCTACAAAACGTATACAAGATATTAAACAGCAACTCCAGGGGGTTGATGTTTTATTTACTAATAAAGAAACTCAAGAAGTTTTTAAAGTAGATGAAAAAGCCCAACTAGATTATATTGGAGATGATTTACCAACTTTTGCATTTGAAATTAGCTATTTAAAAAAAGGTTCTCTTAAAAAAGGATGGCTTTTTGATACCACCAAAACCACAGATTTTTATGCCCTTATTACTGCTATTTATAAAGATGAGCCCAATGCTTTTACCTCTTGTAAAATAGCCTTTGTTAATAGAGAAAAATTAATTGCGCTACTACATTCTAAAAATATTACCCAAAAAACACTTTCTAATTATATAGCGTTGGATTCTAAAATTCAAGGCAAAATAAAAATTAAAGAACTACATAGTTATAAAGAAGGATACCTTTATTTATCGTCTACTAATAAGTCCGAAAAACCATTAAATTTGATATTAAAACTAGATTATTTAATAGAAAAAGGGGTTGCAAAAAGGCTAATATAATTTTTATTACAAACTATTGGGTTGGTTTGCTATTTGTAATAGCTTTAATTAGCATAAAAATTGACTAATCATCTTAAGAAAAGTGTATATAATCCTATTAGAACAACTTTTGTTGCTATAGTACTAATTAAATAAACCAACCTTTAAGTCTGTTTTATAAAATTTAAGGAATAATTACGTTCTAATCATTCCAACATGCGGAATACCATCTTCTAAATACCCTTCCCCTACTTGTTTAAATCCTAAGGAACTATAAAATTTTATTAAATATTCTTGAGCAGAAATATGAATTTTTGTTTCTTTTAAATTTTCTTCAACAGCTTTAATAGAGGCTTCCATAATAACTTTTCCGTAACCATATTTTCTTTCAGATTCTTTTACCACGACCCTACCAATACTAGCATCTTTAAAGTATTCGCCAGATTTAAAAATACGTGTATAAGCTACAACCTCATCATTTTTAAAACCAATAACATGTAATGCTTTTTGGTCTTTACTGTCTACATCTTGATAAACACAATCTTGTTCTACTACAAAAACCTCGGAACGTAATTGTAGAATTTTATAAAGTTCCTCTGTATTTAAATCCTTAAAAGTTTTTATTTCTATATGTAACATTTAGTCTTGTACTATTATATTTTTACTATCACATTTACCATACTCTGGTTGAATATTAACATGATTTATTCCAAAATCATGATATAAGATTTCTTCAATATTTTCTAAAATTGCATCAAATTCTGATACTTTAATATCTACATTAAAATCTATATGCGCTTCTAGATGAAATTCATCATCATTTAATTGCCAAATATGTACATGATGTATGTTTTTAACAACATCTATCTTACAAATTTCATCTACTATTTTTTGAACTTCAATGCTACCAGGAGTAAATAACATAAGTACTCTTGTAGACTCTACTAAAAGATGGTATCCCATATAGATAAGGTAAATAGCAATTGCAATGGTTAGCGTAGGGTCTACCCAATACATTTTAAAATATTTCATTAATAAGCCTCCTATTAACACTGCAAAAGATGCCAACATATCTGTTAATAAGTGTAAATATGCAGATTTCATATTCATATTGCCCTTAGCGTCATTCTTTAGTAATAAAACACTAAAACCATTTGCGAATATGGCAACTAAAGACAACCAAATAACTAAATTAGACTCTATTTCTTGTGGGTTTTTAAAACGCTCTACACCCTCCATTATTAAAATAACAGCTACAATTATTAAGGCTGCAGCATTTACAAAAGCAGCTATAATTTCTGCTCTTTTATAGCCAAAGGTTTTATTTGTTGATGCTTTTTTCTTTGCTAATACACTTGCTATATAACTAACAATTAAAGAAAGAACGTCACTAAAATTATGTAAAGCATCTGATAAAAGAGAAAGGCTTCCAGAAAGTAGTCCGCCAATTACTTGTACAACCGTAATTACAATATTTAAAAAAATAGATATTATTAAATTTCTACCTTTTTCTTTGTGATGATGAGAATGGTTGTGCGTATGTGCCATAAAGCCCTTTTTTCAACATAAAGTAGCTCTAAGATACTGTAAATTTAATTTACTTTTTATTCTAATTCTTTACAGGAAAAATTATTATTTTCTAACAATTTTATAACTGTTTCTTGTATATAATATTCACTTTCTATTCGTAAAATATTATCACAATCTTCTAAATCAAAATTCCAATGTATTTCTGAAAACAAACTATCTAGATTTAAAAATTCTAATGCTTATTTTGAGGGTATTGGATGCCTTTGTCATAAAAAAATACTAATTAGTAGGTTTTACAAAGTAGGTAAAAGTTATCTGAATTTAAAAACTAATAAATAGAAAAGTAATTAAGAATTTCTACATTTGTAGTCTGCTATACTAATTAAACATATTATCTGAGTCTTTCTTAAAAGACAAACTCTAAAACAGAGTAATTAATGCATAAAAACTTTTTTAGTTTTTATGCACAGATAATCACATCAATTTATTTATCAAATTATAACCAAAACAATAGACTACAAATCAATTGTATCACTTTGTAATATGCTTAATATTCTAATAAGTGATAATAATACAATAATTAAAAATGATTAATAAAAAATTAATTAGTAGAGATATAGAACTATTCTACAACAACGCATCAGAAGAAACTAGATTAGATAAAGGAATGGGAATTTTTGAGTTTGAAAGAATAAAATTTCTTATAGAAAAGTATATTTCGACTTCAACTACAAAAATAATTGATGTTGGTGGCGGTACAGGAAAATATTCTGAATGGCTTGCTAAAAAAGGGTATGAAGTTCACTTAGTAGAACCTATTTTAAAACATATAGAAATAGCTAAAAACAGAGCCAGTAAATTAAAAAATAAATTTTCTGTTCAATTAGGTGAATCTAGAAAATTAGAATTCCCAGATAATTATGCAGACCTAATAATTTTACACGGACCTCTTTATCACCTTCAAAAAAAAGAAGATAGAGACTTAACTATTTTTGAAGCTAAACGTGTTCTAAAAAAGAATGGAATTATTTTAGGTTTTGCTATTAACTATACTGCATCAACTTTAGTTGGTTTGTTAAATGGTTTAATTCATAAAAAACCATTTTTTGAAATGTGTAAAGAAGAATTAAAAAATGGAATACATAATCCTCCAGATGATTTTCCCTGGCTTTTAAAAGAAGCATATTATCATAAACCTGAACAACTTAAACAAGAATTTATAAATCAAAAATTAACTTATATTAATACTTATGCTGTTGAAGGAATGGCTTGGTTAGATAAAAACTATTTTTCAAATATGTTAAATATTAAAAGGAAAAATACATTATTAGAACTTATTAAAATTACTGAAAATGACACTTATTTATTATCACTTAGTCCGCATATAATGATAGTCGTAAAAAAATAAAAACACTTATGAAAAATAAAGAAAGGTATTACAAAGCATTAATAAAAAATAATGGTAGATTAAATGAAATTGACCTCGGAGAAAAAAATTTTCTTAATGAAAACGAAACTAGAAAAATAATCTCAGAACTTTTATCCGAACATAAAATTAAATATATTGAAGATAAAAATTGTAGTTATTCTACAAAAAATAGAAATAGAAAATAAAAAAAGCTGTGTATTAGAAATAATCTGGTACACAGCTTTATAAGTTAGTATTAAAACTATTACTTACAAGGTATTTTTTCTATTCTACGTTCGTGTCTACCGCCTTCAAAATTAGTATTTAAAAAAGTTTTTACCATTTCTAAAGCTTGTGGTAAAGAAATAAAACGTGCTGGTAAACTTAAAATATTAGCATCATTATGTTCTCTGGCTAAAGCAACAATTTCTTTGGTCCAACATAATGCACAACGTACTTTTTGGTGTTTGTTAGCAGTCATAGATGCACCGTTTCCACTACCACATATTATTATTCCTAAATCTACAGTACTATTTTCAACATCCTTTGCAACTGGATGTACAAAATCTGCATAATCTACACTGTCTGTACCATCTGTACCGTAGTTATTAACATCAATATTTAACGATTTTAATAAACCTACTATTGCAAGTTTATATTCTGTTCCGGCATGATCATTACCAATAGCTATTTTCATATGTTTAGGTATACTAATTTACAGTACAAATGTACAATACATAAGTGTATACCACAATAAATAGCTGTTTCACAACATATATTAATGTTAATAAAATATAAGTTGTTAATTACACTCGCAAATAATTGTATTAGTTGTTAATAAACTTACCAAAGAAAATAACTTTTAAATTTTGATTTCTAATTTAGAATTTGCCTTATAAAAGAAATCCAAAAAAACTAATTAACTTCTTAGAATATAACAGAAAGATATTAAGTCTACTTTTATAGAAGTTAACACTAAATTAATATTTAGTTATTATTAATTTCATGTTAACAGAGGTTATTAATATATGTTAATAAAATACGTAACATATTGATAACTATAAATTACAGACTTGTATAAATTGTCAATAAAAATATTAAACGGTTCAATACAAATTATTCTTCATTTTTTTATCCCCATTATTAACAAGCTATAATAACCACCATTGTTTTTTTAAATTTAATAAAAGAAAAATATAATATAATATATATGTTAATAACGTTAAATTAATTTTACTGTAATGGATAAAATAAAAAGTACTGAATTATAATTCGTAATTTTCCAATAAATTAGAAAGAAAGATTAATGTCAAAGAGAAATAAGAAAGCAAAGAATCATAGAAAGAACGAAATTACTAAAGGAATTTTTACAGTTTTAGAAAAAGATCCTAAAAAAAGCTTCACATATAAACAAATAGCATCTAGAATACATATTACAGATGCGCATGATAGAAACCAATTAATAAAAAGATTGGTACAGTTAAAAGAGAAAAAAAGAATTTTAGAAGAAACTAGAGGGCATTATAAAGCAGTTGCCTCAACCAAAACATACCAAACTGGTACTGTAGATCTTACTAGTAGAGGCAATGCATATATTGTTATTGAAGGAATGGATGATGATGTTTTTATTCCTAACAATAAAGTAAATAAAGCATTTCATAAAGATACCGTTGAAGTATATGTTTTTCCACAACGAAAAGGAAAAAAATTAGAAGGAGAAATAACCAAAATTGTAGAACGATATAAAACAGAGTTTGTTGGTATTGTAGATATGCAAAAAGATTTTGCTTTTATAAGACCTACAGATCCAAGAATGTATACTGATATTTTTGTATCTAAAGATAAAGTTGGTAAAGCAGAAGATGGCGATAAAGTAATTGTAGAAATTACAGAATGGCCAGATCGTACAGATTCTCCTTTTGGAGAAATAAAAGAAGTTTTAGGAAAACCAGGAGAACATAATACTGAGATACATTCCATCTTAGCAGAATATGGTTTACCACATGAGTTTCCTTTAGAAGTAGAACGTTATGCACAACAATTAGATACTTCTATAAAAGAAGAAGAAATTGCAAAACGTAGAGATATGCGTAATGTTTTAACCTGTACTATAGATCCAAAAGATGCAAAAGATTTTGATGATGCACTTTCTTTTCAGATTTTAGAAAATGGTAACTATGAAATAGGGGTTCATATTGCAGATGTTTCTCATTATTTACAAGAAGATACTATTTTAGATGATGAGGCTTATGAAAGAGCAACATCGGTTTATTTAGTAGATAGAGTGGTACCTATGTTACCAGAAATTTTATCTAATAATGCTTGTTCTTTACGACCAAATGAAGAAAAATATACATTTTCAGCTGTTTTTGAAATAGATAAAAAAGCAAATGTTATTAACGAATGGTTTGGTAGAACCGTTATAAACTCTAATGAGCGTTTTGCTTATGAAGAAGCACAACATATTATAGAAACTAAACAAGGAGATATTCCTAAAGAAATTTCTATACGTAATTCTTCTTATATAGTTTCAGATGAAGTAGTTAAAGCTACTTTAGTTATGGATGATCTTGCAAAAATTATGCGTGGCAGACGTATGAATAGTGGTGCTATTTCTTTTGATAAAGTAGAAGTTCGTTTTAATTTAAATGAAGAAAGTGAACCAACAAGTGTGTATTTTAAAGAAGCAAAAGATGCTAATAAACTTATAGAAGAGTTTATGTTATTAGCAAATAGAAAAGTGGCTGCTTTTATTGGAAAACAAAAACCAGAAAAAACATTTGTATATAGAATACATGATGATCCTAATGAAGAGAAGTTATTAGCTCTTAATGGCGTAATTTCTCGTTTTGGACATAAGTTAGACTTTAAAGATAAAAAATCTATTAGCGCGTCTTTAAATAAGCTTCTGGAAGATGTTAAAGGTCAAAAAGAACAGAATTTAGTAGATACGCTTGCTATACGTACTATGAGTAAAGCAACGTATACTACTAAAAATATTGGCCACTATGGTTTAGCGTTTGATTATTACTCACATTTTACATCGCCAATACGTAGGTATCCAGATGTTATGGTACACCGTTTATTACAACATTATTTAGATGGTGGTAAAACTGCTAATGCAGAAGCTTATGAAGAAAAATGTAAACATTCTTCTGAAATGGAAATTTTAGCTTCCAGAGCAGAGAGAGATTCTATTAAGTATATGCAGATTAAGTTTATGCAAGATCGCCAAGATAAAGAATTTGTTGGTGTTATAAGTGGCGTAACAGAATGGGGTATTTATGTAGAAATTATAGAAAATAAATGTGAAGGAATGGTAAATATTAGAGATATAAAAGGAGATTATTATATCTTTGATGAAAAGGAGTATGCCATTGTAGGTGAGCGTACTAATAAAACCTACCAATTAGGAGATGAAGTTGTTGTAATGGTAAAAAACACCGATTTAATAAAACGACACTTAGATTTTTCTCTTATAGGAATAAATGAAAAGGTTTCTATTTTGGAATAACTTTTGTTTTAGTACGTATATACATACTTAAAAACGAATATGAAAAAAACAGTTTTATTTTTTATTTTCATCGTAATTAGTCTACAGACTATATGCGCTCAAAATGAAAAAATAACCGTAGGATTGTCAGAATTTTCAGAACTAAAAGGTTTTGATGGTCTCTCTATTAATCTAATTAAAAGTACAGAAAATAAAGCAGTAATATCTGGTGATAATATTGATGAGGTTGTTTTTGTTAATAAAGAAGGTGTTCTTAAAATACGAATGGAAATCAATAAGATATTTAGTGGTTATAAAACTTTTATAGATTTATATTATACAAAACCTTTAATAATTATTGATGTTAATGAGGATGCAAGAATTGTTTCTAAGAAAACAATTCAGCAAGATGTATTAGAACTAAAAGCCCAAGAAGGAGGTGAACTTGTTATAGCAGCTGAAGTAGAACAACTTTTAATAAAAACGGTTACTGGTGGCGTTATAGAAACATCAGGAACAGCAGATTTACAAGATGTAGCTATTAATACAGGAGGTATTTATGAAGGTAAAAGTTTAATTACTAAATTTTCTACTGTAAATGTAAATGCAGGTTCTAGAGCAGAAATATATGCATCAGATTATGTAAAAGCTTCTGTAAAAGCTGGTGGCGAAGTATTAGTATATGGTAACCCTGCTAAATTTGAAGAAAAAACGGTTTTTGGCGGTAAAATAACTAAAATGTAATTTACCCCAATATGTTAGAAGATATACAGGCCGCTATTCCTCTCGGATTTTTATTAAGTTTTATGATTGGCCCTGTTTTTTTTGTTCTTTTAGAAACCAGTGCTATAAAAGGATTTAGAGCAGCAATTGTTTTTAATCTTGGGGTAATTACTGCCGATATACTTTTTATAACCATAGCTTATTTTAGTAGTTTTCAATTATTAGAAAACCTAAGCAACGAACCTGGATTGTATGTTTTTGGAGGTGTAATATTAGTAATATATGGTATAACTAGTATTGTAAAGAAAGAAGCCAAAAAAGAAGAAACTATAAAAGTTACCTCAGGACATTATATTAGTTTATTTGTAAAAGGTTTTTTACTAAACTTTATAAATATTGGAGTTTTAGTTTTTTGGCTTGGAATAATAATAGTAGTAGGTCCTAGTCTAGAAAATGACTCTAATAGAATTATACTATTCTTTGCTGCAGTATTAATTACGTATTTTACTATAGATATTTTTAAAATCTTATTGGCTAAACAATTAAAAAGAAAATTAACTTTTGAGAGAATAAGGTTAGTAAAAAAGTTTCTGGGAGTTGTTTTAGTTATTTGCGGATTAGTACTTATTATAAAAGGGTTTCTGCCAAAAGATAAATTTACTATCGAAGAAGGTATAGAAAAAATGGAACAGATAAGAGAGTAATAATGTACTAATAAACAGTATATTAAATAAAAAAACCCTCTATTAAGAGGGTTTTTTTGGAGGCATCGAGCGGATTCGAACCGCTGTACAAGCTTTTGCAGAGCTGTGCCTAGCCACTCGGCCACGATGCCATTTTAATGGTGCAAATGTAATGCCTTATTTTTAGCTTTCAAAAATATATAATCAGGATCTTTTCGATTTTAATGTAATAGTTACTTTTTCTACATCGCCACCTATAGGAGGGTTTATTTTAGAAACAGCTACAGATACTTCCATAACTATATTGATTTCTAGTAAAATACGTTTAATTATACGATCTGCAACATGTTCTAAAAGTTTAGCAGCAATTGCCATTTCTTCTTTTACAATATGATTTATATGAACATAATCTACCGTATCTTTTAAATTATCAGATGCTGCTGCATTAGCTAAATCTGCTTTTACAGAAACATTTACAAGATAATCGCTACCTATTTTAGTTTCTTCTGCTAAGCAACCATGATAGGCATAAACCTTAATATTAGTAACTTCTATTATTCCCATGAGTATCTTTAATTTTTAGCAAAATTAAAGCAAACATTTGGTTTTTAGTAGGTACATCTACAATTACTAACACCTTGGAATAAATCTAAACCTAATGTTACTACATGTGTTCCTGTACTATATCCTAAAATTTCATTAAGAATTACTTGGTAAGAATATCCAAAATAAAAATTGCTCTTTTTTAAACCAATAATTGGAGCTATATATAGTGGGTCACCAATTTGATCATTTAAAAAACGGTAGGTAACACCAGCATAGTAATAGTCTTCAAAATCGTACCATCTAAATTTTACATTTAAATCGGTAACAGATCTACCATCACTTTCAAATAATTGAAAGAAAACAGAAGGCTCTATTTCTAAATTACTGTTTTTACTTCTTTTATATCTATATCCCGTATAAGCGTAATAGTTTCTTAGTCTATTAGGTTCAAAAATTGGATTAAATTTTGATAAATCTTTATCAATTATGTTAGATGCATTTGCACTTATATAAAACTTATCTTTTCTATATAATAAACCTACATCAAAGTTATGATTGGTTGTTGCTCTATCATCTGTTACACTTGGATCAATAATGCTAAAGTTTTCAATATCTATTCTAAATTGGTTAAAATTATACGATAAACCAAAGGATAAAAACTCATCATCATACCTATCTATAGTTAAATGGTGGGCAAAAGATAATCTAGCTCCTCTTTGCTTAGTTTCTCCATTACTATCATTATATAATAAAATACCTACACCAGATTTTTCTCCTAATCGCATATCTGCAGCTAAAGATTGCGTGTCTGGCGCATCTTTAATTCCTACCCATTGTGTTAATCCATTAATCCTAATTTTTACATGATCTCCAATACCTGCATAGGTAGGTGACATTACAAAAGGATTATCTGCTAAATACTGCGAGAGTTGTGGTAATGTTAACTCTTGCGCTTTAGCACCAAAGACACTTAGTAGTAGGAGGACTAAGGTTAATAATTTATTATACATAGTAGTTTAGGTTAAGTTTTTATCTGTATAAAGTAAAGTGGCCAACAAATTCACGATCGTCTTCTTCTCCACGTAATTTTATTACATACCAATAATCTCCTGTTGGTAGTTCTGTTTGTCGGTAAAGACCATCCCATGGATTATCATTAATACCCATTCTATAAACTTCTCTACCATAACGATCAAAAATGATAGTTAGTATTTCTGGGAAGGCTTCTTGGTTTTTTGGGAACCAAGTATCATTAAGACCATCGCCATCTGGGGTAAACACATTTGGTATATCAATATCTATAAATTCCATGTAAATACTTGCTTCAGATTCGCAACCATTTTCATCTATAACGGTTACAGTATAGGTATCTGTACGGTTAATTCTAAAAGTATTATCTGTACCATTATCTCTATCGCCTATGATAAAGGTGTATTCTTCTTTTCCTCCTGTTGCAACTGCTGTAATTTCATTAAGGTTACGTTGCTCAAGAGATAGAACAAGAGGTTCAAAATCTTCTATTTCAAAATCAAAGGTTTGTACGCATCCATTTGCGTGTGCTATTGCTATGTAATGTGTTCCTGGAGTAGAATTTCTAAAATCAGGATTCAATTGCATATCATTAGGATCCGTAGAGTCTATTGCATATAATACATCTCCTAAAACACTAGAATCTTCTAAGGTTATGTTTACATAATTTGTAGGCACATCTCCACTACACTCATAAACAGGAACAATAGTTGCATTAAGGTTAACACCAGGTTCTACATCTACAACAATATTAGTTTCACAGTTATTAACATCTCTAACAAATATTAGGTAGTTCCCTGCAGCAAGATTTGTAAAGTCTAAACGATCTTGTACAAAATCTGTCTCAGAATTAGAGTTTATTGCTGTTCTATATGGCGCTGTTCCTCCTTGAATGTTAATAGTAATAGCACCATCTTCATCGCCAATACATGTTTCTGGGGTTATTACGTTTGGATCTACTGTTAAAAGGTCTGGAGCAGTAATAGTATAATTTAATTCTTCAAAACATCCGTTTTGATCTTGTGCAATAATAGTATAGTCACCAGGAGCTAAATCTGTAAATGTATTAGTAGTATCAAATTGGTTTAAGTTTGGAGAAATAGCATATTGATACCCTCCAGAACCTCCAGAAAGAGTTACTGTTATACTACCATTTTCTTCACCATTACATAAAACATTTATAACTTCTTCAGTGTAAGTTAAAGGCGTTGGTTCTGTTATAATTACTTCTTCTGCAGGAGCTGTACAATCTTCGCTGATTACATTTACATAATATGTACCTGCTGGTAGATTACCAAACTCACCTTGTGATTGTGGTCCTGCTATTCTTGATCCTATTGTTAAAGCAGCATCCGTAAATAATTCATATTGATAGTTACCTAATCCACCATCTGCACTTGCATATATAGTTGCTGTAGATTCTCCATTACAACTAATGATAGCAGCGGAAGTATCAACCGTTAAAGTAAGAGGAACTATAGCATTTTCTGTAATAGCATTTGAAGCTACAGAAGCACATGCGCCACCTAAATCTCTTACAAAATATTGATGTTCCCCTGCACCTAATATACCTGTTTCAGGTAATGGCATTGGATTACTAGTCATAGGTAGAAAAGTAATATTATCTGAACTATATTCGTAAGTACCACTACCGCCTGTTGCACTTAGTTCAAACTCTACTCCTGTTGCACAAGTTAATGGGTCTGTACGTAGTAAAGTTGCTTCTATTCTAGTTGGTTCTGTAATAGTTACCTGATTAGTTTCCACATCACAATTCCATCCATCAGAAACAGTAATACTATATATGCCAGGACCAAGATTTGTAAAATCAGGACTTGTTTGTTGTCCAGAAGTAAATGTAATAGAAGTACCTGTACTATCGTAATAATTAATTTGATACTCATAACTACCACTACCATTTATAACATTTGTTGCAGATACTGTTGCTGTTTTATCACCAAAACAAGCTAAAGTAGTATTTAATGGAATTGCATTTGCAGTTACTGCAAGTGGCATTACCAATAAATTAGGATAGTTATTTGTAATAGAACATCCACCAGCATCTACAACGGTAACGCTATAGTCTCCTGCAGATAATCCTGTAAATAAAATTGTGGTTACATCAAAAGCAGTATCGAATACTTCTGCTGTTGTTGTATTAGTAACGGTAATATCATAAGGAGCAAAACCACCTGTTGGGGATATACTTATTTCTCCCTGATCATTAGTACATTCAACATTTGTTAAAACAGTAGTTATTTCGGTTAAGTCCATATCTGGAGATACTATAGTTACCATATTAGTATCATCGTCACAGAAAGGCTCCGTAGTTTCTGTTATTCTTACGTAGTAATTACCACCGTTAAGACCTGTAATTAATCTTGGATTAACACTTGTATCTGTATTAACTTGCGCTCCAATTGGGTTATCTGAATCATCAAATACTTGATAATCATATGTACCACTATAACCAGTAATATTAATTTCAATTGAACCATTACCATCATTGAAACAGATTACTGGGTCAATAGCGGTTGCAGTTACTTCTATTAAATCATACTGTGCAATATCATAAGGCGCTGTATCAATGTAACAACCAGTATTTGTGTCCGTAATTCTAAAAGTATAGCTACCCACTTGTGTTAAGTTAAATTCAGCTGTAACATTAGTAGGAGTTGCTGTTAAAGTACCGTTTGTGTTACCTAATGGTAATAATTCGTATGTATATGAATTAGTTGGGTTTCCATTATCAGTAACGGTAATTAATACTTGTTCAGGATTAGCAATATCACAAGTAATAGCATCTACTTGAGAGACAACAGCAGTAAATGTATTAATAGGGTTAATAATAACAGTATCATCATCTGTACAACCATTATTATCTCTAACAGTTACAGTAATATTTTGTACAGCCCCAGTATCCACAACATCAAAAGTATTAGTTGTAAAGAAATTAGTACCATCTATACTGAAAGTATAAGGAGCAGTACCAGTCGTAGGAATATCTGCAGTAATGGTTGCTATACTTGTGGTGTTATCCGCAGCACAAGTAAAGTCTGTTGTTAAAGTTGCATTAGCTACTAATATAGTAGGTTCAATAATTTCAATACTATCGGTTTCTGTACAACCTCTATCTGAAGTTACTGTAATAGCGTAAGTACCAGGATTAAGATTTGTAAATATACCAGTACCATTAGTTTGAGCCGGGTCTACCCCATTATCAATAGTAAAAGAATATGGTGGATTATCATTTACACCAACAGCAGGAGTTACTAAACTAACTGTAATGGTTCCGTTAGCATCACCATTACAAGTAATATCTGTTTTTTGTGTTGTGTTTAGCGTAACAGCAGTAGGCTCTTCTAAAGATATTGGAGCATCGGCTGTACAATTAGGAGTACCTAACGTATTATCGGTTATTCTAACAATGTAGTCACCAAATCCTACTCCAGTAAATTGATTAGCAGTTGGAGCTATACCTGTTGCAGATAAATCTGAATGTAATAAGGTAGCGGTAAAAGTTCCAGAACCACCGTTTACAGTAAATTCTATAACACCATCATTAGTAGCACAAGTAGGTTGTGTTAAAGGTGTTGCACTTACTGTTAATTCAGGATCTATAGTAATATTTTCAATTTCAGAACAATTATTAGCATCTCTTATTTCAATAGTATAAGCACCAGCTGTTAAACCTGTATAAGTATAAGGGAAGCTAGCAATACTTTGGAAAGCGCTACCATTAATACGCATAGTATAAGGAGCAATACCTGTATTTATGGCATCTAATGAAACCGTTATTCCAAAACTACCTTCATCTGCACATTCGTCGTCAATAGCTAATGAAATATCAGGAGTTGTATCTGTATCTACGGTGATAGCTAATGGCACTGCGATTACACACCCGTTAGCATCTTGTACGTAAATATCCCAGTTTAAGCTTGTTGTTGGGTCTAATTCTATGGTATTATCAAAAGGATAAACCCCTGGGTCACCAGCACCACTAATAGAAGCACCATAACTATATGCTGCAGTTCCTCCTGTAGCTTGTACGGTTACAATAGCATTCGTTTCAATACAATTAGCATTTACATTGCTTACTAAAGATAGAGCTAAAGCTTCTGGAGCATCTATAGTAACAGTATTAGAGGTATCGTCACAGAAAGGAGAATCTGTTGCGGTTATTTCTACATAGTAAATTCCTGCAGCAAGACCATTTAAAGTTCTTGGGTTAACAGAAGTATCAGTGTTAACAATTCCGCCAACGGCAGTTGCAGTATTATCAAATATTTGGTAAGAGTAATTACCAGTATAATTATTTATTTGAATACTCATCTCTCCATTAGAACTATCGCTACAAGTAGCATCACTTACAAGTGCCGCTGTTACTTCTATTAAATCATACTGTGCAATATCATAAGGCGCTGTATCAATGTAACAACCAGTATTTGTGTCCGTAATTCTAAAAGTATAGCTACCCACTTGTGTTAAGTTAAATTCAGCTGTAACATTAGTAGGAGTTGCTGTTAAAGTACCGTTTGTGTTACCTAATGGTAATAATTCGTATGTATATGAATTAGTTGGGTTTCCATTATCAGTAACGGTAATTAATACTTGTTCAGGATTAGCAATATCACAAGTAATAGCATCTACTTGAGAGACAACAGCAGTAAATGTATTAATAGGGTTAATAATAACAGTATCATCATCTGTACAACCATTATTATCTCTAACAGTTACAGTAATATTTTGTACAGCCCCAGTATCCACAACATCAAAAGTATTAGTTGTAAAGAAATTAGTACCATCTATACTGAAAGTATAAGGAGCAGTACCAGTCGTAGGAATATCTGCAGTAATGGTTGCTATACTTGTGGTGTTATCCGCAGCACAAGTAAAGTCTGTTGTTAAAGTTGCATTAGCTACTAATATAGTAGGTTCAATAATTTCAATACTATCGGTTTCTGTACAACCTCTATCTGAAGTTACTGTAATAGCGTAAGTACCAGGATTAAGATTTGTAAATATACCAGTACCATTAGTTTGAGCCGGGTCTACCCCATTATCAATAGTAAAAGAATATGGTGGATTATCATTTACACCAACAGCAGGAGTTACTAAACTAACTGTAATGGTTCCGTTAGCATCACCATTACAAGTAATATCTGTTTTTTGTGTTGTGTTTAGCGTAACAGCAGTAGGCTCTTCTAAAGATATTGGAGCATCGGCTGTACAATTAGGAGTACCTAACGTATTATCGGTTATTCTAACAATGTAGTCACCAAATCCTACTCCAGTAAATTGATTAGCAGTTGGAGCTATACCTGTTGCAGATAAATCTGAATGTAATAAGGTAGCGGTAAAAGTTCCAGAACCACCGTTTACAGTAAATTCTATAACACCATCATTAGTAGCACAAGTAGGTTGTGTTAAAGGTGTTGCACTTACTGTTAATTCAGGATCTATAGTAATATTTTCAATTTCAGAACAATTATTAGCATCTCTTATTTCAATAGTATAAGCACCAGCTGTTAAACCTGTATAAGTATAAGGGAAGCTAGCAATACTTTGGAAAGCGCTACCATTAATACGCATAGTATAAGGAGCAATACCTGTATTTATGGCATCTAATGAAACCGTTATTCCAAAACTACCTTCATCTGCACATTCGTCGTCAATAGCTAATGAAATATCAGGAGTTGTATCTGTATCTACGGTGATAGCTAATGGCACTGCGATTACACACCCGTTAGCATCTTGTACGTAAATATCCCAGTTTAAGCTTGTTGTTGGGTCTAATTCTATGGTATTATCAAAAGGATAAACCCCTGGGTCACCAGCACCACTAATAGAAGCACCATAACTATATGCTGCAGTTCCTCCTGTAGCTTGTACGGTTACAATAGCATTCGTTTCAATACAATTAGCATTTACATTGCTTACTAAAGATAGAGCTAAAGCTTCTGGAGCATCTATAGTAACAGTATTAGAGGTACCAACACATTCAGGGAATGCTGTTTCCGTAATTCTTACAGAATATATTCCAGCTCCTAAAGTTGAAGCTACATTGAAAATATAAGGATCACTTGTTGCATTATCAGAGTTTGCAGTACCCGCTACAGCTGTACCAGTATTGTCAAACACTTCATAGTTAAAAGTACCTGTATAACCTGTAATAGTAACTTGTATTACTCCGTCTGTACTATCGCTACATGTAGCATCGCTTACAAGTGCTGCAGTTACATCGATTAAATCATAAGGAGTAATAGTATGTTCTACAGTAACGGAACAATTAGTAACCGTATCTGTAATTTCATAAATGTAAGTACCAGGGCTAGTTAATATTATATTCGTTGGATCTGCAACTGCAGTACCACTTGGAAGTTCTGCATAGGTATATGTTCCAGAGCCATTTGCTGCAACAATTTCAATAATTTCTTGACCATTATCACAATCAATAATTTGATTTTGAGTAATACTAGCCGTTACCTCTTGGATAGCTGGTATGGATACAATTTCATTAACAGTACATCCATTAGCATCTTTTACAACAACAGTTACATCTGAAGAACCAAAAGGTACTTCATAAGTATTTGTTGGTTGGTAATTAGCTCCGTTATCAAAACTATAAACATATGGTCCTGTTCCAGAAGGATTTCCAGGAGTTGCATCATTAATAGTAACAGTTATGGTACTTGCAGAATCGTTACAACTAAATGCAGAAGCTGAAGCTGTAATATCTAGCTCCGTTGGTTCTATAACATCAATAGGTAATGTTGTTTGACAACCTTTGGCTGAAATTACAGTTACATTATATGTTCCTTGCGTAAGGCCGTTAAATACATTTGTTGGTTGCGTTGTGGTTCCACCATCTAAACTATATGCATAAGCAACATCAATATTCCCTGCATTTAAATTTACTGTAATAGTTCCATTATTTCCTCCAAAACAACTAACAGCAGTCGGTACTAAAGTAAATGTTGGATTAGCAGGAGCATCTAGTGTAATAGTTACAGGTGTTGAACAATTTGTTGTAGTATCTTCTACTTCAAAAGTATATGCAACTGAATGTGTTAAACCAGTAAATACACCTGTTGTATTTGTTGGTCCTGCTGGAGTTATTTGTGTATAACTATAGTTTCCTGATCCACCGTTTGCAGTAACTGTTACTTCACCAGAATTTGCTGGATCACAGTTATCAGCGGCAGATACATTAGCTCCTAATGTTAAAGGAGGATATATAGTAATATTTTCAGTTTCAGTACATCCGTTTACATCAGAAATGGTAAATGTATGTGCACCAGAACTTAAGTTGGTAACCGTCATTACGTCGCCAACAATAGATAATGTACTTGCTTGTGGTGCACCACCATCAACACTAATAGTATGTGGTACAATCCCAATGGCATCTAAAGTAATATCTACAGAATAAGCACCTTCAATGGCACTACATTGATCATTAATAGCAACGCTAATTTCTGGTGTTGGATCTGTAATTAAAGTTATAGCATCTAATTGAATACAATTATTTGCATCTTTTACATAAACGATATAATCTCCACCTTCTACATTAAATACATTGGTAGAACTACCAGACCATGTAGCAGCAGTTGGTGCTGGATCAGTACTTAATGCAAGTTGATATTCGTATGGAGCTGTACCATATTGCCCAATTGCTGAAATTTGTCCTGCATTTACATTACAATTATCATTTGTATCAGCAGTTGCAGTAACAGCAAGTAAATTATTAGATTCTGTTATTGTAAATTCTGCTGATGTAGTAGTACAATCAGGATATGCTCCTCCTATTTCTGTAAATAAGATATAATATACTCCTCTTGGAAGTGGTCCAGCATTTGAAACGGTTCTACCAGTACCTACAGCTGGAGGGTTTACATTTAATGTATTTCCTATTCCAGTTGTAACATTAGATTGAGAGTTAAAAATTTCATAGCTAACTTGTGTTGCGCCACTATCATAATTATCAAAAGTGAAGGTAACATTACCATCTGCACTTCCTGTACATGTAATATTAGAAACTGTATCTAATGTAGATGTAAGTCTCGAAAGTGTATTAATTGGTGCAGCAGCAGTTTCAAAATAATAACAGTTTGTAGTAATATCATGTACCACAAAAGTATATGTTAATCCAGGTTTTAATCCAGTAAAGGTATGTGTAGGACCATTAGCAACATCAGGAGCATAATACGTTGATGCATAAGGAACACCAAAACTATCTAAAATTCCAAATTCATAATTTGTTCCTAAAATTGCTGTAGTTACTGTTACTACTGCAGTACCACCTGTAGTACAATCAGCTGTTAATGCAGATACATCAATATCTAAATCATCTGGTGGAGATGCTATGATGTTCGTAGTTACTACAGAACATCCGTTTGCATCAATTACATCAACTTCATAAATACCAAACTCTAATATAGGGAACGTATGATCTTCACCTCCTGAGGTAGTATTATAGGTTGCAGAAAAACCATTATTTCCAGTTAAATAATATGTATATTCTGCTACTCCACCTGTTGTATTTTCTACGGTTATAGATCCTGGAGATGTACCAGTAGCTATACAAGTAATAGGTACAAGGTCTATACTATAACTAATTACATTTGGTTCTGAAATTATAATAGTTTCCACATCTGTACAAGACTTTGCATCTGTTACAGTTACCTCATAGGTTCCAGCGGGTAAACCAGCTGTTTGTGTACCATAATTTGTAGTAGTTGTTGTATTTACTACAGAAATAGCAAAAGGAGCAGTACCTTGTGTATTATCTATATTAACGTTTATTGTTGCGCCTTCATCACCATTACATAAAATATCAACGGTTTGTACTAAAGACGTAATTACAGGATTAATTATAGGGTTTACTGTAGTTTGTGTAATAACAGTACAACCATTATTATCTGTAATTCTAAAATCGTAAGTTCCTGCAGTAGCAGCCGTATAGGTAAAACTGTTTCCTGTTATTGTTGTTGTTGTACTCCACGAAGTACCAGAATCTGTACTTACCTCAAAATATGCATATGGTAAATAACCATTATTTATAGTAACATCAATTACTGCTTCTGGAAAAACTGTACAATCTAGTCCTTTTGTTAAAACAGAGTTTGCTGTTAATTGAGGTTCAATAGTTTCTGAAAGAATGTTAGATATACATCCATAAGCATCGGTTACTTGAATATTATAAGTTCCAGGGGTTAAGTTTACAATTGTAAACGGATTTCCAACTACAGCCGTTTGCGAACCACCATCAATACTATAAGTATATGGAGCTACACCATCGGTAATATTAATTACGAGTGATGCTTGATCAGTACCATCATAACAATAATCTGAAGAGGCATCTACTGCAATTGTTGGAGCATCTGCAGTAGTAAGTGTTATTGGTTTATCAACAATACAACCACCAGCATCTCTTACATAAATAGTGTAAGTACCTGCAGCTACATTTGTAAATACATTAGTACTTTGGTATGCATAAACTATAGCAGGGCCAACAGTATTCTCTAATTGGTATTCATAACTACCCCAACCATCTGTTGCGGTAACCGTTATAGTACTATTTTCTATACAAGTAACAGGTGTGTTCGAAAATGTAAAGTCTAAAGCAGCTGCAGGGTCATTTATTACCATACTAGTTGTTGCTGTACAATTTGTTGTATCGTCTGTTATTGTAACCGTATAGGTATCCGCTGCAAATCCGCTAACAGCTATTGCAGTTGTAAGGTTTATGTTATTTTGCGATTGTACTACTGTAGTAGCGCTATTTTCTACAGTATAACTATAAGTAGTAGCAAAATCACTTACTGTAAAAGTAAATGCACCATCAGTAGCACCTAAACAACTTACGTTATTAGTCAATTGCGAAATTGCAGCTACTCGTGGAATATCTACCACTGTATAATTTTCTTCTATTTGGCACCCTTTATTGTCAGTAACTCTAAAGGTGTAGGTATCTGGAGCAAGAGCTGTAAATATACCAGAGTTTACTCCAGAAGTATTTGCAGTTGCAGTAGCAGGTGCAATAATTTCATAAGTAAAAGGAGTATTTCCATTGGTAACGTTTACCGTTACATCAGATGTTTGTGCTGGGCAATTAGGAGCTGTTGCAGTAAAAGTTAAATCTGTAGGTTCGTTTAATGGATCAATTACAATTGCTGGAGTATCTTCAGTACACCCATTAACATCTCTAACAGTTATGGTATAAGACCCTGCTGTAATTCCAGTACTAAATGTATCTAAACCTTGGAAGTTAACCCCATCTAAACTAAAGGTATAACCAGGAGTTCCTCCAGAATATCCAGTAACTTGAATTGTAGCTGAAGAGTTATCACAACGATAATCTTGAACTATATTTATTGTTCCAGGAGCTATTACTGCTGGAGCAGTAAGGGTAACACTATCTGTTGTTACACAACCTTTAGCGTCTGTTACGGTATAGTTATATGTTCCAGCTGTTAAACCTGCATAGGTAGTTTGAGTTGAAGGGGTACTACCATTAAAAACAATTTGATACGGAGCTAGACCACCTGAGATTTGTAATTCAGCAACGCCATCTGCACTAGTATTACAAAGAGGATTTGTAATAACTTCAACTACTGTTGGTGGGTTGTTTGCTGTAACAATAACTTGATTGGTAGTAACCGTACAACTTTCAGTATCTGTAATAATAAATTCATAAGTACCAGCAGTAGTAGTGAAATACGAAAAAGGAATACTAGGTACTGCAGTACTTGCTTGTATAGAAGTACCATCTCTAAGCACTTCGAAATTAAATGTTGGATTTCCGCCAGACATTGTAATGCTAATTTCAGCATCTGGTGTTGCGGAACAATCTAAATCTTTTATTAATGCAGCGCTGGCAGTTAATGTTGGAAAAACATCAATACTTGCAGTAGCAGTACAATTTTTACTATCAATAACCTCAATAGTATAATTACCTGGAGTTAAACCTGTAAAATCTTCTTCACTTTGGTAAGCTCCTCCTATTAAACGATACTGGAATGGTGCTACTCCCCCAGAAGTTACATTGGCAGTTAAAACTAATCCTGTAGCACTATCATAACATAAGCTATTAGCGTTCACTTCTAAAACAGGAGCTACCGTTGGGTTTAGGGTAAAGTTTCCAGTTACAATACATCCATTAGCATCGGTAACATTTACCGTATATGCTGCAGAAGTATCTGAAATTCCTGAAAAAGTTCCTGTTGTATTCGTGGTAGAGACTGAACTAGGGTCAATAATTTCATAGGTATAACCTGTCCATCCTCCAGATACACTAATAATGACACTACCATCTGCAATACATGTTGGATCCGTTGGTACAATACTGTCAATAGCTAAAGCATTTGTAGGTTGGTTAACCGTAATAGTACTAGTGTCTGTACAATTTGTAGTTTCGTCCGTAACAACAATGGTATAATCACCAGCCGTAAGACCAGTTAGGTTAATTGTATTAGCAGATTGTGCAGTTATTGCTGTACCAGCATTAATAGTATATGCATAAGTACTAGCAAAACCATTTACAGTAAAGTCAACAGCACCATCTGCAGCACCAACACAAGAAACATTAGCGACCAATGCACCAGTAACATCCATTGGAGTTACGGGGTTTATTGTAAAGTTCTCGGTATATATACACCCTTTATTGTCAGTAACTCTAAAGGTGTATGTATCTGGAGCAAGAGCTGTAAATATACCAGAGGTTATTCCAGAAGTATTTGTAGTTGCTGCTGCAGGGCCAATAATTTCATAAGTAAAAGGAGCATTTCCATTGGTAACGTTTACCGTTACATTAGATGTTTGCGCTGGGCAATTAGGAGCTGTGGCAGTAAAAGTTAAATCTGTAGGTTCATTTAGTGGATCAATTACAATTGCTGGAGTATCTTCAGTACACCCATTAACATCTCTAACAGTTATGGTATAAGACCCTGCCGTAATTCCAGTACTAAATGTATCTAAACCTTGGAAGTTAACCCCATCTAAACTAAAGGTATAACCAGGAGTTCCTCCAGAATATCCAGTAACTTGAATTGTAGCTGAAGTGTTATCACATCTATAATCTTGAACTATATTTATTGTTCCAGGAGCTATTACTGTTGGAGCAGTAAGGGTAACACTATCTGTTGTTACACAACCTTTAGCGTCTGTTACGGTATAGTTATAAGTACCATTAGATAAACCTGCATAGGTAGTTTGAGTTGAAGGGGTACTACCATCAAAAACAATTTGATACGGAGCTAGACCACCTGAGATTTGTAATTCTACAGCACCATCTGCACTAGTATTACAAAGAGGCTCAGTAATAACTTCAACTACTGTTGGTGGGTTGTTTTCTGTAACAATAACTTGATTGGTAGTAACCGTACAACTTTCAGTATCTGTAATAATAAATTCATAGGTACCAGCAGTAGTAGTGAAATACGAAAAAGGAATACTAGGTACTGCAGTACTTGCTTGTATAGAAGTACCATCTCTAAGCACTTCGAAATTAAATGTTGGATTTCCGCCAGACATCGTAATGCTAATTTCAGCATCTGGTGTTGCGGAACAATCTAAATCTTTTATTAATGCAGCGCTGGCAGTTAATGTTGGAAAAACATCAATACTTGCAGTAGCAGTACAATTTTTACTATCAATAACCTCAATAGTATAATTACCTGGAGTTAAACCTGTAAAATCTTCTTCACTTTGGTAAGCTCCTCCTATTAAACGATACTGGAATGGTGCTACTCCCCCAGAAGTTACATTGGCAGTTAAAACTAATCCTGTAGCACTATCATAACATAAGCTATTAGCGTTCACTTCTAAAACAGGAGCTACCGTTGGGTTTAGGGTAAAGTTTCCAGTTACAATACATCCATTAGCATCGGTAACATTTACCGTATATGCTGCAGAAGTATCTGAAATTCCTGTAAAAGTTCCTGTTGTATTTGTGGTGGATACTGAACTAGGGTCTATAATTTCATAGGTATAACCTGTCCATCCCCCAGATACACTAATAATGACACTACCATCTGCAATACATGTTGGATCCGTTGGTACAATACTGTCAATAGCTAAAGCATTTGTAGGTTGGTTAACCGTAATAGTACTAGTGTCTGTACAATTTGTAGTTTCGTCCGTAACAACAATGGTATAATCACCAGCCGTAAGACCAGTTAGGTTAATTGTATTAGCAGATTGTGCAGTTATTGCTGTACCAGCATTAATAGTATATGCATAAGTACTAGCAAAACCATTTACAGTAAAGTCAACAGCACCATCTGCAGCACCAACACAAGAAACATTAGCGACCAATGCACCAGTAACATCCATTGGAGTTACAGGGTTTATTGTAAAGTTCTCGGTATATATACACCCTTTATTGTCAGTAACTCTAAAGGTGTATGTATCTGGAGCAAGATTGTCAAAATTTGCTGTAGAACCAGAAATGGAAGTAGCTGTAATGTTTGATGGTGCAATAATATCAAAAACAAAAGGAGTATTACCGTTTACTACAGATACTGTTACATTAGATGTTTGTGCTGGGCAATTAGGGGCTGTTGCAGTAAAAGTTAAATCATTAGGTTCATTTAGTGGATCTAATGTTATTGGGTCTGTTGGAAATAAACAACCATTAGCATCTCTTACTGTTATAGTATAAGTTCCTTCAGTTAAATTTTCAAATCTATGTGCGTTAGGGGTTGTATCTGGAATAAAAGTAACTCCATTTATGCTATACGCATAAGGAGCGGTACCACCAGTTACATTTTGAGCTTCTATGATTCCGTCTTGTGTACAAGTATAATCATTAATAAGGGATGAATCTGCACTTAAAGCAGTACTAGGAGTAGAAATAGAATAATATTCAAAGTAATCACAAGAAGAACTTCCTTTTCTTTGGTTAATTGCTATAGCATAATCACCAGCTGTTAAATCTGGAAAATAACCCGAGGTATTTGTATCTAAAGCAGTTGCTAGGTTATAGTTGTCTTCATCAAAACCTACAGCATTAAATAAATAATATGTAAGTTGATAACCGTTGGCACTTAGCAGATTAAATTGAATAGATCCCGTAGTATCGCCAAAACACAATACATCTGTAATAGATATTGGGTCAAATTCTGCTGCAGGTTGAAATTCAATACTTACGGTATTTGATATCGCATGACAACTATTTCTGTCTACTACTACAAATGTATAGTCTCCTGGTTCTAGAATATCGAAAATTACACTGGTCTGATATTCTGAAGGAGGTATATCATTAATAGTTGGGTAAGATGTTATAGTTGTGCCTGTTTCATCAACATATTCCCAAATGGCATAGGTATGTGGTGTTAGCCCACCGTCTGAATCCATTTGAATATTCCCTTCTTTACAACTAATATGTTGCGATACTTGGGCTGTTAAGTCTAAATCATTTTCATCTATAATAGTAATTTGTTCATTATAAGAACAACCATCTTCTGTTGTTACGTAGGCTATATAATTGCCTGCATTTAAACCTGTGAAAGTAAAATTATTATCATCTTCAGCAGCTGTACTAGTGTCAACAATACTTCCTAGTCCTCCATTGGAGCCATCATTTAATCTAATTTCATAGTAATATTTTGCATCTGCATTAGTCACTTGTATTGTAGCTGTGCCTAAAGTCGTGCAGTTTGCAGGAGTAACATTTACATTATACTGTACATCTCTTTCTATAATACCAATTACTAGAGTTTCAAAAATACAACCATCTACAATTGGAGTTCCAGTGCTGTCTAGTTGTGTTACTTGTACTCTATATGCTCCATTTTCTCCTGTTCCAAAATCAAAATTAGGGCCGTTATTTGCACTAAAAGGGATTATAACATTACCAGTAGCATCATCTACCAATTGGTAACCATAACCCGCTCCTAATGGATTCATATTAATATATCCATCTGTAGAACAAATTATATCTTCTTTTGTAAAGGATATAGGTAAAGTATTTAGAAAAACATTAAAATAGAAACGACTTGTACATCCGTTTTGGTAGGTTACAGACAATCTATATTTACCAGCATCATTAACTAGGTAGTTATTACCTGTACTTACTTCATTCCAGTCGCATGTTAAATTTTTATTTGCGCAATCATCGCCAGGGTCATCCCCTTCACAACTACCCTCAACTAACCTTTCCCATACTATGTTTTGCGTATCTAATATGTTAATTTGAAGTAGTCTGGTATCATTAATTCCACATAAAAATAGTTTAGGCAATTCATCATTATCTATACTACATTGAACAATTTCACCTGCTAAATCATTTGCAGGGTCAGTATCGCTATTTACATCATTAAAATATTCAATTATTGGGTTTGTAATACTCCCTGTTCCATAAGGTTCTACATGGATTATTTCTTTAAAACCTTTACATGGATCTAGATCTTCTTTATCTACAATATAAGTACCTACTTCAGTAACAATTATTGTACTTGGGTCGTTGTCTGGATCGCCATCGGTTATTATGGTATCCGTTTGGTCAAAAATGCCATTATTATTATCATCTCTTCTCCATTCGTATCCTCCAAAACCATCTCCTGCATCTAATATTGCTTCATTACCACATAGTTCAACCGTTCTTTCAAAACTACAGTCAGAAAGGTCATCTAGTAAAAAGTTAGTAGCTCCTGGGATAACAAAACCGCAGGCATTGAAATCTGTTACACTAGGATCATCGGTTATTATAGCTGTATTTTCAACACCACTATAAGTAGAATAGGCTATATTTTCTATTAAATCGGAACAAGCATTAACAAAATCAAAACAGTTTTCTGCTACTTGTACACGCATTCGAATGGAATAAGGAGTAAGCCCTTGTTCTACTAAATTATTAGGTATGGTAAAAGTAACGGTTCGTGTTGCTGGATCATAAACATAAGTTACGCCTGTTGGTAAAACCATGTCTGCAGCTGTAAAGTCTGTTCCATTTGGCGGAGCAACATTTACAGGAAGAACATCTCTAATGGTATAATTATTAGCATCATCATTACCAATGTTTTGAAAAGATAATACATAGTCTAGAGTCTGTCCAAGATTTACCCCTTGCCCTGTAATATCTACACCGCCAGGGGTATTTACTCTTTTTTCTAATACAATATTGGGTTCTATAATTTCTACATCAAAGGAAACGAAGAAAACATCATACTTGTCTTGATCGGAGTTAAGGCGTAAAACGGCATTAGTAGCATCGTTAGGAATTACATTGTTGTTAGGGACATTGGTAACAGGGAATAAATCTACATCCCAACCTAAGGTGTTTGTACTGTTAGGATTACGTGTTGTTACTATGTTTGGGTCAATGGAAATACTGGAGTTAAAAAAGTTATCTACAGGGTTTACGGTACTGTTTAATGGAGTGAAAGCGATAGGGTCATAAGGAATGGTTGCATTAATAGCTAAACCATCTCCCGAATTTCCATTAACACCACCAAATGCATTATCTCCTTCTAGAGCCGCTACCCCTATATTAGCACGTACATTAAAAGGTGCTGGCAATGTAGTAAAACCACTTATTGGAATTTCAACATCTGGAGCAGCTGATGCAATCCCTGCATAACCATCAAAAGTGGTAATGTATTTACTACCAGGTAAGTTGGGGTTTTCATAAACTATTACCATAGACCAACCACCTGAAATTCCACCTGAAATTCCACGACCATTACTAGCAAGCACATTGGCAACAGTATATTCTCCATCTGGATTTGCAAGACCTGTAATTATAGAGGTTACATCTTTATAACAAGCATATGGGCTATAATATCCAAAATCTGTATCGCCATTACCATCAAAAAGGATTTCGTCTGCTGTTATATCTTGGTAAGAACCATTTGGAGTTTTAAATTTTATATTGTCTATATTGCTCCTGTCCGAGTTTACATAAACGGCACCCCAATAAAGACCCGCATATCTAACTAAGGCGCAACCTTCATCTGGAACATCTAATGTGGCACTACTGGAGCTAAATGTGGAATCATCAGTATCAATGTCAATATAATACATATGAGAGTTATCATTCGACATTGATGATGGACCTGTAGAGTTATAAGGGATATTGGCAGTATCATGTCCATTACCCGTCCATACCCATTGCCATTGAGACCAACTCCAATTCCAGGATCCAGTTTCTCTATTAACAATGTTGTTGGCTATGAAAGTTAGCTCACCGCGAATATCTGCTGAATATCGAACATCAAAGTCGTTTTTTACTTGCGAAAATCCTGAAAATCCTAATAAAAAAAGGAATAGTATAAAAAAAAGTAGGTTTGGTTTCTTAAAAGTAATGGCTTTCATTTGGTCACATCTTATGTTTTGGTAAAATTTCCAAAGATTTTAGAAAACAGATTCTATTCCTATTGGGGGGATTTTACTAAAACAAATATTAATTATATAAATGATGTGTAGAATTTTATGTTGTAACATGCTCTTTTATTGTTGTGAAAGCACATTTACCTAATGTTACAAAAACAAGGGTTCTCGTATTTTAATGAGGTTTTTTGTTTATTTTTTTAATTAAAAAGGTATAAATTGTCTTTATTTAAGGTGTTATTTTTATAAGAAATGCTCAAAATAAGGAATGTTTTTCAAGTAAATGAACACTAAATTTTAGAGTAGTTTTATGTGTTTTTTATATTTTTTGCACAAAATAAATTCTCTTTTTTTACTAAAAAAATATATGATAAAAGTGAGTGGTTTTCAATGAAAATTTAAGGGTGTAAACTATACTTTTGGGATGAATTTTTTTCCTCTTTTTAGTTCTTTCCAATAATTTTCGTTTTTTAAACATCTAGGATTTTTCCTTATTGTTTTTCTCAAAAATTTGATAGGATCCTCTTATAATATTAAAAAATTATGTCTAGCATAAATAGAAAACAAACATTATGTATTGTCCTGAAATAGATTGGCCTTTTTTGCATTATAAAAGGTTAGAAATTCTATTTTTCGTTTATTTTTTTGATACGATTTGTACGGAACGTTTTTATTTAAGTGAGCATGACTAGGAATGTTTAATTCCAAGCTGCAATGCTTTTTAATAGTCTTGTACGCTGGATTTTTATAGTTGTTCCACTAATTTTCTGGCGGTAATAGTATCCTATATAATTTTCAGTTTACTTATCTTATTTTGATTATCGAATTCAATAATGTCAACGACATCAAATTCTACTCTTTGATTATTTTTTAAAGTCCATTTATAGGTAAAATAAAGAGCTAAATTGTTTGAGTCATTTTCTTCAAAAATTCCTTTTAAGTGAAGTTCAGAATTTAATGTATCACTATTTAATTCACGATAAAATTCATCTGTTTTTTTTATTTCGTATAGTGGTGAATCCACCATTCCATTTTCATTGAATAATGCAACTACTTTTTCAATATTTCCATTTTCAAGATGAGTTATATATTGCTTTGCTATTTCCTTTTTATTCATTATTTCATCAATTTTAAATTTCAGAGTTTGTTTCTCAGCTTTTGTACAACTGAGGTTTTTAATTTTTTTTAATAAAAAAACTATTAAACCAACGCTATAGATTAGTTTAATAGTTTTTACTCGATAATCGAGATTTAAATGCTCCGACGCTTGCGTCGAAATCAATGCTAATTTTCTTTCTAATGCCTCGTGGGCTTGCCCCGAGGTAGTTTACTTTTTCTCTAATTTAAAATTAATTCAGTATTGGTATTTGTGAATTACAAAGGAGATAATTTTAATTATTCCTTTGCTTAACAATTTTATTTACTACTTTAGTTTGTTATAAATATTCGATTTTTTTTTGATTACCAGAAATGAATTCTATTAAATAATCGATTTTTAAAATTTGTTTTGTAAATCCGACGTAGTTTAACTTCAATGTTATTTAATACCTAATTTACACAAAATCTTCTTCTCTATTAACTCTCATAATCCACATCTTATCATCATAAGAATCATTTAATTTAGAGTAATAAGATATTAGTGCGTTATTCCAAGACTCATGTCTTTTTAAATACACATAACGGTATTTGTTTTCTGGATTAATAAAATAACTTGCATTTAATCCATAAGAGTTAAGCAGTTTAACAAATCTATTTGCGTTGTTAGGGTTTGCAAAAACATTTGCAATTATGTAGTAACCAGAATTAGCACCATCTATAACATAGGTTTTTGGTGAAGGCTCTGTTGCAGCAATATTATCTTTTACGATAACATTAGATTGTAAATTGTTAGTAGCATATTTAGAAGATTTTTCTTTTAATTTGTCCACATTACTTGCATAAGCTTCATTACTGTATTTATTATCTACATTCATGATCCATAGCTTACCATTGTAATTGCCGTTTAAATTACTTTTATAAGCTTCAGCAGCTTGATCCCAAGAATCATAACGTTTTAAATACACATATTTAAGTCCGTTATTTTGGTTATCTATATAATTTGCATTAATGCCTTTATCTTCTAATTTGTGTAAAAATTTATCTAAATATTGCCCACCTTTATACACATTTGCAATAACATAATACCCATCTTGTACACCATCTAGATTTTTAAATTTTCTACTTTTTATTGGTTCTTGTGTTGGGGTTATAGCAGCATAATCTCTTTGTTGCGTGTTATCTCTAGTAGCTTCTGGTTGCACTGTTTTTTCAATAACTTTATTTGTTTTTGTAGTATTAGGAGTTACAGTTGCAATAGATGTGTTTTTGGTGTATGAATTATCTTGTTCTTTTAGTATTGGGTTTGTTGTGTTTTGTGCAACAGTTGGTTTATCTCTACCAGTATAAAATAAGTCTTTAGCTCTTTTTTCTACATCTGGTCTTTGGCCATTAGTTTCACTACGAACCATTTTCATCACAAGATTAAATCTTCTTTCTAAATCTAGTTGTCTGTTAGCTTCTAATGAATCTTGCTTAAACATAAGTTCTGCAAGTACTTCATCATTCTCTTCTAGTTTCTTTTTAAGAGCCTCTAACTCATCATTTTTTACTAAATCTTCTGCTTTAATTTCTGAGTTATCTGCTAGATTTTCTTCATAATCGTCCTCTAACATTACACGGTCTTCTGTAAGATTAGGAGTAAAGGAATATGCAAAAGAAATTTCATGCGTTACTCCAAGATTATCAAAATCGGTACTTAGCCCCTTTTCCATGGTATACCCAAGAGATATTCTTCTATTAATATTAAAACCAATACCGGCAGATGCTCCATAAAAAGAATCATAACCACCTTGTACCCATCCTAACTTTGGCAAATCTAATAACAAACTACCGCCAAGTTCTACATCTTCTTCTCCTTGCATTTTTACTCTTGCTAAAGGCATAAGTCTTGCGTTTTCCATTATACCAGCAGAATTTTTAAACCGATGAGTATATTGTAAATGCCCAGAGTAGGTCTTATCTTTAAACTCGGTAAGTGTTTCGCTTGTTTTTAAATTATAATCAAAAAGATTTTCTGCAAAAACACCAACATCAAAATTTCCGTAAGAAATATTAAACCCTGGTTGAAAAGAAAGCACATTACTATCTTCTGTTCCGTTTAGCCTAAAATCATTTACATCTACAACATCTACATTATTTCTATTTAAACCAGAACTATAGTAAGCAAGGTTGGCTCCAAAAGTAAAGTTGCTTTTATCGCTTAATTTAATACCATAAGCATAGTTAGCCAAAACACCTATATTAGATAAAGGTCCCACTTTTTGAGTATACAAACTTAAACCTAATCCACTACGGTCTCCCATTCTACCACTATAACTTAAAAAATACGTTTGTTCGTTATCTTTAAATTGTACCGATTGGTTTCTGTGTAATAAATTTATATAAGATTTATCCTCTTGTACCGTAGAAAAAGTAGGGTTTATTAAAAAGCGATTGTATTTTAATAAGTTTTGTGGTGCTACTTTATATGGTAAAATAGGGTCGTCTTCTTGCGCATTTACAGCTGTAAATGTTAAGAAAGCGAATAGGATTAGTTTGGTTAATTTTTTTAGTCTCATCTTGTTAACGAATAACTGTAATTGTACCTTGTTTAAGAGTTTCATTAGCATTCTTTATTACGTAATAGAATACCATGTTTTGTTTAGCAAATGATGTTGTAGATTCTGGCCAGTTATTTTGGTAGCCATTTACATTAAGTAATTCTAAACCTTTATCTGTATAGATAACAACATTAATATCTTGTTTATTAGAATAGGTATTTGGTATAACCCATTGGTCATTTGCTCCATCACCATTTGGCGTTATAACATTAGGAACATTAAATAAGTCTTGGTAAACAACAGTAAGTGGTTTACTAATTTCGCAATTATCAACATTTGCTATTAATACATATTCTCCTTCTTGCGTAAATGTGTACGAGTTTGTAGACCCTAATTCTATACCATTAGCATCTAACCAACGGTATGTTGTACCACCACTTGCAGTAACTGTTTTAGAACTACCTTCTGGAAAAACTATCTCTCCATCAACATCTACAGTTATTAAACTTGCATCTAGAGGAGTAATATTAATTTCATTAGAATATAAGGTACATCCATTTTTATCTATAGCTAATCTATAGGTTCCTGGCGCAGTAACATTCAGTGTTACCCCAGAAGTACTTACAGAAGAACCATTAAGTTCCCAAGTATATGTTTCTGTAGATAAATCTTTTGTGGTTGACACTGTAATTACATCACTAGAACTACAATAAATAGTACTTGTACTACTAATAGTTACGGTTTCATTTGTTAATAATTGTACCGGTAAAGTGTCTGAAGTGTCATTATACGTAGCAATAGTACCTTCTATAGTATAATCTCCATTTTCAGAAGTATCTGTTAAGCTAATAGTTTTACTAGTTGCCCCAGAAATATCTACACCATCTTTTTTCCATTGGTATGTAAAACTGTCTATAATAGAAGTTGTAACATCTGTTTTAGTACCGTCGTTTGCAACAGCATTAATGGTTTTTACTTCTAATACAATAGCAGTTGATACACAGGCCGTATAATTGGATTGATAATCTGTAATAATTTCAAATGATGCAGGAACTACAGCTGTTGTAGTTTCAGAATTTCTTATTGTACCAGGACAGGCACCACCAGCTTGTGTTACTTCTGCATAGTACGTTCCTTCTTCGGTTATATCTAATGTACTGTTAGTGGCACCACTTATTATAGTATTGTTTCTATACCATTGGTAGCTTGGTGTAATTGCTGTAGTAGTTACACTTAAGGTTTCTGGTTGTGATGGTAAAACCACTACATTGGCACCATTGTTTCTTGTTACCGTAAAATTGTCTGCGTTAGTTATTGTAATAGCAGCAGATTTTTCGGTACAAATTCCAGAAGCAGAAATTTCTACTTGGTAGTCTGCCTCAAAACCACTAACACTTGCATCAACTATATATGTTTCTTGGGTTGCTCCTGTAATTATAGTATTATTTTTATACCATTGGTAAGACCAACTAGGATCTGTTAAATTCATGGTAAGTGTTTCGGTATCTCCATTACATAGAGCAGTTTTAGAAGGCGAGTTAATTGCAATACCAGAACCTGTTGCTCCAATAGTAACATCTACCCAGTTAGAATCTGTATTCCCAGAACCAGTACATTCTGGTCCATAATCTATAAACGCATTATAAATACCGCTTTGTGTTACATTTATTGTATGCCCTTTTTCTGATGTTAATTCGGTACCACTTCTATACCATATATACTGGTATGTTTCTGGATTTGCTATATTATCTACCTGTAGTGTAATAGGATTTTCACTACATATATTTCCTGGAGGAATACCATTGCCAGCTTCACTAATATTTAAGTTACTTGTTACATCCATGTAGTACATACTATAAGTAGAAGATTCTGGACTAGTTTTTTCTGGATCCGTACTACGAACTCTCATTTTATACCCCTGTCCTCTTGTTGTTGTTGGTATTGCAAATTCTATATCAAAATCTGTAGTAGTATTTTTATCTGTTGCTTTTGCTAACTCTGTTGGAGAACTAAAATCTCCACTAGCATCCGAAAGTTCTAAAATAAATTCATTGTTAGTGTTTACGGTACCTGCCCATTTAATTTTTGCATAGTATTGGTTAAAACCACCATTACCTGCGCAAATATTTACCCAAGGAGAGTTTCCAGGTAAGTTTGGATTATCAGCAGGAGTTGGTGCATTTATTACAATTGCTTGTGCGCTAAGTGTTGTTGCACCAAGAAAAATAAAAAGCATTAAGAGTAATGCATTGCCGTAAGTTAGTCTTTGTTTCATAAGTAGATGTAGTTTTGGGTTACTACTATATTGGGCCGTTTTTTTACTTAAAAGTGTTTTTACTGTCGTTCCATAACGTAAAAATTTTGAAAATAACGCATTTGAACCCCTTTTTTTTACACTTCATAAGTAACAAACACAAATATGTTAATTATTTTAGGGCTATAGAATTTAATGTTGTATGGGTATTTAAATGTGTTGTGAAACGCATTTTTTATAGAGTCTGTACTTTTTAATGTACCAGTATTACTGCATTTTTGCTACTTTTGCAGACTAAAGATTAGAAAGAATGAGCGACGATTCAAAACCGTTAAATTTTATTGAGCATATTGTTGAGGAAGACCTAGCAAATAATTTTCCAAAAGAGCATTTGCGCTTTCGTTTTCCACCAGAACCAAATGGATATTTACACATAGGACATGCAAGTTCTATATCTCTAAATTTTGGACTTGGATTGCGCTATAATGCACCTGTAAATCTACGTTTTGATGATACAAACCCTGCAAAGGAAGAGCAAGAGTTTGTAGATGCTATTAAGAAAGATGTTACGTGGTTAGGATATGAATGGGATACCGAACGGTATGCTTCAGATTATTTCCAGCAATTATATGATTGGGCTATTTATTTAGTTAAAAAAGGAAGGGCATATGTAGATAATCAATCTTCTGAAGAAATGGCTGCTCAAAAAGGTACACCAACAGAGCCTGGAACAGAAAGCCCAAACAGAAATCGTTCTGTAGAAGAAAATTTAGCTCTTTTTAATCAAATGAAAAAAGGAGAGTTTAAAGAAGGAACTCATGTTTTACGCGCTAAAATAGATATGGCTTCTTCCAATATGCTTATGCGCGATCCTATCATGTATCGTGTGTTACACAAAGCACATCATAGAACAAATACCGATTGGTGTATTTATCCTATGTATGATTGGACACATGGAGAGAGTGATTATATAGAGCAAGTATCGCATTCTTTTTGTACCCTAGAATTTGCTATGCACCGCGAATTGTATGATTGGTTTTTAGATCAAGTATATGATGAAAAAAAGGTAAGGCCAAAACAAAGAGAGTTTGCTCGCAGAAACTTAAGCCATACCGTAGTTAGTAAAAGAAAACTAGCTCAATTAGTAGAAAACGGAGTAGTTGGTTCTTGGGATGATCCAAGAATGCCTACTATTTCTGGTTTGCGAAGAAGAGGATACACACCAGAATCTATCCGTAATTTTACAGAGACTATTGGTATTGCTAAACGAGACAATTTAATTGATGTTTCTTTATTAGAATTTCAAGTTCGTAACCATTTAAACAAAGTTGCTCCTCGAGTAATGGGAGTTTTAGACCCTTTAAAAGTGGTTATTACAAATTATCCAGAAGGAGAAGAAGAATGGTTAGATGCTGAAAATAACCCAGAAGATGAGAGTGCTGGTTCTAGAAAAGTTCCTTTTTCTAGAGAATTTTACATAGAAAAAGAAGATTTTAGAGAAGAAGCAAATAAAAAATTCTTTAGACTTAAGTTAGGTAAAGAAGTTCGTTTAAAGAACGCTTATATTATTAAAGCAGAGTCTTGTACAAAAGATACCGATGGGAATATTATAGAAGTGCAATGTACCTATGACCCAAAAAGTAAAAGTGGTAGCGGTACCGAGGAAAGCCTAAGAAAAGTAAAAGGAACATTACACTGGGTATCAATAAAACATGCTGTAGAAGCAGAAGTTCGTTTATATGATCGTTTATTTACAGATGAAAGTCCAGATACGCATAAAGGCAAAGATTTTATGGATTTTGTAAATCCAGATTCTTTGCAAGTAATAAAAGGATATTTAGAACCACACCTTAAAGAAGCTAAAATTGGAGATAGAGTTCAGTTTCAGCGTTTAGGATATTTTTGTGTAGATCCAGATTCTACTTCAGAAAAATTAGTTTTTAATAAAACAGTTGGTTTAAGAGATTCTTGGGCCAAAATTGCGGAGAAATAGAAGTATAAGCTTTAACAATAGAATAAAAAATAATCATTGGTATTTTTTATTCTATTGTGTTATTTTACGAGGTTTTGCAGAGTTTTTAAAATAATTAGAAGCGCATACAAGCACTGAAGCTCAAAGTGCTTTAATATTGCTTTATTTTAAGTTTTTGCTTCAAGAAGTACTTTTTTTAATTGTTGTACTATATTTTCTAATTCTTCTAAATTATAAGAGGCAAATCCAAACCGCATTCCGTTATGACCAGAATTTGTTGGATCGTAATTTTTCCAATCTGTAATTATCAATTTCTGTTTTTTAGAAATTTCTGAAATTTGCTTCCAGGAATATTTTTTATCTAAAAGAATCCAAATTGCCATACCACCTTTAGGAATTTCAAAATTTATAAATTCAGAAACTTCTTCTTTTAATCGTTTGCAGAAATAATCTCTTCGCTCTTTGTAAATTTTTAAAATCTTATTTGTGTGTCTATTTAAATCTCCATTAGAAATAAATCTGGCAAATGTCATTTCTAAAATTGCATCTCCTTGCCTATCCATATATTTTCTTCTAGTAGCCGCTTCATCAATAACATCTTTTGTAGCAATCATATAACCAACTCTAAAAACTGGCGCCACACTTTTACAGATAGAACCTAAGTAAATTACATTTCCATTGGTATCATGGCTGGCTAATGGTAGTATTGGGGAATGGCTGTAATGAAAATCATAATCATAATCATCTTCTAAAATTGCAAAGTTGTATTTCTTAGCTAGTTGTAAAATAGCAACCCTGCGTTCTGCAGATAGTGTTACTGTTGTAGGATGGTGGTGGTGCGATGTTATGTAAATTCCTTTAACCGTATTTTGTGAACATAGTTTTTCTAGAGATTTTATACACAATCCGTCCGAATCTACTTTTACTCTTTTTAATTTAGCTCCTTGGTGCAAAAAAGTTCTATCTGAAGAAATATAATTGGTTTCTCCAACTACAATGCAATCGTTTGGTTTAATAATTAATTGCGCCGCCAAGTATATTCCCATTTGGCTTCCTCTTGTAATTAGTACATTGTTTTTTGTAATTTTTAAGCCTCTTGTTTCATTTAAGTATTTTGCAATATTATTTCTTAAATCCTTGTTTCCGTGTGCAGTACCATAATTAATAAACTGTAAGGTATTTTTTTTAGCTACAATATTTCTATAAATTATAGCAAGTTCTTTTAGTGGAGCTAATCTTGTATCTGGGACGCCATCATTTATATAAATAAAAGTATTGGCAGTTTTTTCTTCATGTGCTATTAGGTGCTCATTCCTATAAAAAGAAAAGCCAGCTTTTCCAGTTTTAGTAGCTTCTTTATTTTGTAAAAAATCTTTTTGAGTAATAATTGGAACTTTAGAATTCACATAAGTTCCTTTTTGTGGCAATGTAGTTATCCAACCTTGTAGTTGCAGTTCTTCATAGGATGCAAGAACCGTTTTTCTATGAATGTCTAATAATTCTGATAATTTTCTAGAACTAGGCAATTTTGCTCCAGAAATTAATGTGCCATCTTTTATTAAGCCAATAAATGCATTGGTTAATTGCAAATATATAGCAGTACCTTTTTCTTTATTTATTTGAATGATAGATTTGTATGGAATCATCTGGACTATTATCTATTTTAAAACTGGATTATTTAAGTAGTCCATTAATGTATTAATTTTATTTTAGAATTAAGATTTCTAATTAAAAAAACATTCCATGCTACAAATTAGACCCACATGTGAAAATTGTAATAAAAAGTTACCTCCAGATAGTACAGAAGCTATGATTTGTAGTTATGAATGTACTTTTTGTACCGATTGTGTAGAACATATTCTTTATAATGTATGTCCTAATTGTGGAGGAGGTTTTGCACATAGACCAGTAAGACCTAAAGAAGAATTACTAAAGAATAAAGCAAGTAATAAAGTGGTTTACAAACCTATAAAAATGAATGACTTTAAACTTTTATTAGATAAACAAAAGAGTATAGAACCACAAAAAAGATAAGTATGGCAGATTATAAAATTACAGACTTAAACAAAGTAAAGAGAGGCTCTAATAGAGCAACGTACGATATTACTACAATAAATTCTATTATAGATGCGGGTTTTATAGCCCACGTTAGTTATATATATCAAGGAAAGGCAATTAGTATTCCTATGGCATATGTTCGTTTAGAAAATAAGATATATATACATGGTTCATTAAAAAATAGAATGTTATTGGCTATTCTAGAAGCAAAAGAAGCTAGTTTAACCATAATGCATTTAGACGGATTAGTATTGGCGCGTTCTGGCTTTCATCATTCTGTAAATTACAGGTCTGCTACCATATTTGGAGCTGTAACCTCTATTGATGATGACGATCAAAAAACAACTATTTTAAAGGCTATAGTTAACCAAATGGTACCAGACCGATGGGATAGTTTAAGACCAATGACTCATAAAGAAAGAAACGCAACTTTAGTTTTAGAAGTTAGTATGGATACAGCTTCTGCAAAGATTAGAGATGTTGGTGTAGTGGATGAAAAAGTAGATGAAGACCTACCAATATGGGCTGGTGTTGTGCCGGTAAAACAGGTAGCTTTACCTCCAATATCGGATGATAAGCTTTCGGATGAGACTAAAATTCCAGTTCATGTTTTGGAGTATTATGAAAAAAACAAATTGTAATAAAAAACCCGTTTGGAAAATCTTCCAAACGGGTTTCTATTTTTTATGGAAATTCTTATGAATTATCAGATGTAGAAGGCCCCTTTTTCTTATTTACAATTCCTTTCTTAGCATTTTGTTCTTTCATTGCCTCCCCAATTTGGTTAGACGCCGTAAAAGATGCAATCATATTATTTAGCATATCGCTTCCAGCCTGTGGCGAGTTTGGTAATAATATTAAGTTAGAATTGGTTTCTTCTCCAATAGATTGCAAGGTATCATAATGTTGCGTAACAACAATAAGAGCAGATGCTTCTTGAGAGTTGATACCAACGTTATTTAATACATCTACAGATTCTTCTAATCCACGAGCAATTTCTCTACGTTGGTCTGCAATACCTTGTCCTTGTAAACGCTTGCTTTCTGCTTCTGCTTTTGCTTTTTCTACAATAAGAATACGAGCAGCATCCCCCTCAAACTGAGCGGCAATTTTTTCTCTTTCAGATGCATTAATACGATTCATAGCTTCTTTTACCTGTGCATCTGGATCAATATCGGTTACTAAGGTTTTAATAATTGTAAAACCATAATTAGTCATTGCTTCTTGTAATTCTGATTTCACCGCAATAGCAATATCATCTTTCTTTACAAAAACATCATCTAATTTCATTTTTGGAACTTCGGCACGTACCACATCAAAAACATAAGAAGTAATTTGATCGTGAGGATATTCTAATTTATAAAAAGCATCATATACTTTATCTTTATGTATAACGTATTGCACAGATACCTTTAGTTTGGTAAAAACATCATCAAGTGTTTTAGTTTCTACAATTACATCTAATTGTTGAATTTTTAAACTTACTCGTCCGGCAATACGTTGTACAATTGGAATTTTAAATTGTAATCCAGATTGGCGAATGTTACTAAATTTACCGAAGCTTTCTATAATTACTGCGGTTTGTTGTTTTACTATAAATATCCCAGAAAATATAATTACTGCGACTAATACTAGAATGGGTATTAATGTTAAATTCATGGTTGTGTGGTTTTAAGTTAAAAAATCAATTTACAAACTCTTTCACTAATTTGTAGGTAAAATACTCCTTTTGTTACATTTTTCTCTTTTAAAGAGTATTAATTGCTTTTTTAATTCTTGCAATGGTTTGTTCTTTTCCTATCATTTCTAGTATGTCAAAAATATGTGGGCCCTTCATATCGCCAACAATAACAAGACGTAATGGAGGCATAACTTTACCAAAAGAAAGTTCTTTATCTGTAATCCACTTTTTTACAATAGTTTCTACATTGCCAGAATTAAAATCTTCTATTGGGCTTATTACAGAAATTACTTCTTTCATAATATCTGGTGTGCCTTCTTTCCATTGTTTTTTTACAGCTTTTTCTGGATAGGAGGTAGGAGCAACAAAAAAGTAATTGCTTAAATCCCAAAAATCTTTTACAAAAACAGCACGTTCTTTAATTAAAGAAACTACTTTTTCTGTCCATTCATCATTATATTCTTGTGAAGGAATCTGTTTTTCGGCAAGTATTATTTTAAATAACGAGGCCAATTCTGCATCCTTCTTATTTTGTAAATATTGCTGATTGTACCACTTTGTTTTATCTGGATCAAAACGTGCTCCAGATTTGTTTACACGTTCTAAACTAAATTCTTTTACTAATTCTTCTAAGCTAAATATTTCTTGCTCGGTTCCAGGATTCCATCCTAATAATGCTAAAAAGTTTACTACGGCTTCTGAAAAGTATCCTTCTTCTTTATATCCTATAGATTCATTCCAAGACAATGGGAATACAGGAAAACCTAATTTTTCCCCATCACGTTTGCTTAGTTTTCCTTTACCAACAGGTTTCATAATAAGTGGTAAATGTGCAAAAGTAGGAGCAGACCAACCAAAAGCGTCATACAATTGTTGGTGTAAAGCTAAAGAAGGTAACCATTCTTCACCACGAATAACATGGCTAATTTCCATTAAGTGGTCGTCTACAATATTTGCTAAATGGTACGTGGGCATACCATCGCTCTTATAAAGAACTTTATCATCTAACACATTGGTATCTATAGTGATTGTTCCACGAATAACGTCTTGTAAAATTAGAGTTTCGTTTTCTGGTGTTTTAAATCGTATAACATAAGCATCCCCATTATCTAATTTTTTTTTGGTTTCTTCTTTAGTTAACGTAAGAGAATTATCTAATTTTAATCTATTATGCCAATTATATATAAAGGTTTTCCCTTTTTCTTCGTGGTCTTTTCTATGCGCATTTAAACTATCGGCAGTATCAAAAGCATAATAGGCCATGCCTTTTTCTATAAGCTCATCGGCATATTTTTTGTACAAATGTTTACGTTCGCTTTGTCTGTAAGGACCAAAAGCACCTTCTTTACCTGGGCCTTCATCAAAAGAAAGTCCGCACCAGTTTAGTGCGTCAACAATATAGTTTTCTGCACCTTCTACATATCTATTTTGGTCTGTATCTTCTATTCTAAGAATAAAATCTCCGCCATTTTTTTTTGCAAATAAATAATTAAATAAAGCAGTACGTACACCGCCAATATGTAAAGGTCCGGTAGGACTAGGTGCAAAACGTACACGAACTTTGTTATGAGCCATTATTTTCTAATTTTTAAGGTGTAAAGATAGGTTTAACGGCCTTAAACCCCAAAGCCCTTTTTTTGTAACTTTGGTATAAATTTATTTGTATTGCACAGTTACCAAGATGTACTATTTAAAATAAACCTCTTTATTCGTAAGTATTATACTAATATGCTTATTAAAGGGGCTTTGCTTTTTATAGCATTTGGTTTTCTTTTTTTAATTGCAGTATTAGGAGTAGAGTATTTTCTTTGGCTTAATTCTACAGGCAGACTCTTATTATTTGTATTAGGAATAAGTATTATTACATACCTTCTAATTACATATTTATGTATTCCATTATTCTATTTATTTAAATTAAAAAAAGGATTATCTAACAAAGAGGCAGCTGTAATTATTGGTAAACATTTTCCAGAAGTAGGAGATAAGCTCTATAATCTTTTAGATTTAGATGAAGACCCAAATAAGTCGGAATTATTATTGGCAAGTATAGAACAAAGAAGTAAAAATTTACAACCAATTCCTTTTGTAAATGCCGTTACCTTTAAAGACGGATTAAAGTATATAAAGTATGCTGCAATTCCTCTAGTTATAATTTTAATTATTGGTTTAACAGGAAATCTAAAATCGTACTTTGATTCTTATAAAAGAGTTGTTAATTATGATTTGGCATATGAGCCACCCGCACCTTTTTCTTTTCACTTGTTATCTACAAATTTAACCGTTTTAGAGAACCAAGATTTTACTTTAAAATTAAATGTTGTTGGCAAAATAAGACCAGATGAAGTTTATATTATTGTAGATGGTAAAGAAATGTTATTGCACGAAAATAATGGGGAATATGAATATACTTTCAATGCGCCTTTAGTTTCTACTAATTTCTATTTTAAGGGGAATGAAGTTACATCTAAAACGTATTCACTTATTGCATTAAAAACGCCGAGTATTGAAAATTTTAAAATGATTTTAGACTATCCAAACTATACCGGACTGTCTAATGCTATTATTGAGAGTACGGGCAATGCAAGTTTTCCGGAAGGCACAAAAGTAAGTTGGAATATTATTGGGAAAAACACCGATGCTATTCATATGAATACAAAAGATTCTATCTATACTTTTCTAAAAAACAAGAACAGGCATACCCTTTCGGAACGTATTTATAAGGACAGGGAATATACACTTACTACCTCTAATAAGAATGTCTCTAATTTTGAACAAATTAATTTTACTTTTAAAGTTGTAAAAGATGCTAGTCCTACTATTTCAGTTAATCAGGTAATAGACAGCTTAAATCCTAATATTTCTTATTTTGTTGGTAATGCCACAGATGATTATAAGTTAAAAGAACTTAGGGTGGTTTGTTTTGAAAAAAGTCAACCAAAAGCATCGCAAAGTATTGTTTTAGAGCAACTTAACACTAATTACAATCAATTTTATTATACGTTTCCTTCTGGCTTTTCTTTAGCGAAAGGTAAAGAGTATAATCTTTACTTTGAAGTAACAGATAATGATGCCTTGCACCATGGTAAAACAACAAAAAGCGAAGTATTTAATTTTGGTCTATTAGATGATAATCAATTAAAAAATAAAGAATTAGAGTCTCAAAAATCATTGATTAATAATTTGGATAAGTCCTTAGAAAAGGCCAAGGAGCAGAAGCAAAGTCTTAAAGAAATTAACAACAATCAAAAAGAAAAAGAAAACCTTAACTATAACGAAAAAAAGAATATTCAAGATTTTCTTGAAAAACAACAAGAGCAAGAATCTTTAATGCAAAAATTTAGTAAAGAACTTAAAGACAATTTGGATAAGCAAGACAAAAATTCTGAAAAAAGTAAGTTATTACAAGAGCGTTTAGAGAGACAAGAATTACAAGCTAAGAAAAACCAAAAATTATTGGAAGACTTAAAAAAGGTTGCCGATAAAATTAATAAAGAAGACTTATCTAAAAAATTAGAAGATGTTGCTAAAAAACAAAAAAATAGTGAACGTAATTTGGAGCAATTACTAGAGCTTACAAAACGATACTATGTTACCGAAAAACTAAATCAACTCTCTAAAGACTTAAAAGAACTTTCGGAAAAGCAAGAAGAATTATCTACTAAAAATAAAGAGGAAAAAGCTTTACAAGAACAATTAAAATTAAATAAAGAGTTCCAAGAAATATCTAAAGATATGGAAGAACTTCATAAGGATAATCAGGATTTAAAAAAACCATTAGATTTAAATACTAATCCTGAAAAGCAAAGTGCAATTAAGGAAGACCAGAATGCTGCTAAAGAATCTTTAGAAGAAAAAAACAAAAAATTTTCTCCAGAGAGTAAAGAAAGCGAAATAAAAAATGCGAGTTCTAAGCAAAAGTCTGCTGCCCAAAAAATGAAAGAATTAAGTGAATCTATGGAAGAGAGTTCTAGTGCTTCTAGTGATTCTACTTCGGTAGCTGAAGATGCAGAAATGTTACGTCAAATCTTAGATAATCTAATTACATTCTCTTTTAAACAAGAAGCACTTTATAATAAAATGAATGTACAAGATGATGGTCAAAATGTTTTTGATACTAACATTAAAGAACAACAACAGCTAAGACTTTTATTTGAACATGTAGATGATAGCCTTTTTGCACTTTCTTTGCGGAGAGAAGAATTATCAGAATTTGTTAATGAACAAATTACTGAGGTTTATTATAATGTAGACAAGGCCTTAGAAAATGTAGCTGATGGTCGTTTATATCAAGGTGCATCTAATCAAAAATATGTTATAACAGCTGCCAATAGTTTATCTGATTTTCTCGCTAGTATTTTGGATAATATGCAACAAAGTATGCAAATGGGAAAAGGAGAAGGGGATAGTCAACAAGGTTTTCAGTTACCTGATATTATTAAATCTCAAGGCGATTTAAAGGAGAAAATGGATGGTAGTGGTAAACCAGGACAGGGCCAATCTGGTGGTAAATCTGGTGAAGGTAAGAGTGGCGCTAATGGTGAAAAAGGAAAAGGTAAAGAAGGAAATAAATCCGGTAGCGAAAATGGTCCTGGTTCTAAAAAAGGTGCATCTGGATCTAATGGTAAGGATGGTAAGGGAGTAGGCAAAAAAGGAATAAATGGGGAAGGTAATGGTACATCTAGTGGTGAAGGATTAAGTGAGTCAGAATTAAAAGAAATTTATGAAATTTACAAAACACAACAAACTATACGTAAAGCTTTAGAAGAACAACTTTCTAATATGATAAAAGAAAGTGATAAGGAACTTGCTAAAAAGTTGATTAAACAAATGCAAGAATTTGAGAATGACTTATTGGAGAATGGTATTACCAAGCGTACAACCACTAAATCTAATGTTATTCAATACGAACTTCTTAAGTTAGAAAATGCTGCTTTAAAAAAGGGAAAGAAAGAAGAAAGAGAGAGTAATAGTAATAAAAATACTTTTACGAATCCAATACTTACTAAGCCCTCATTATTAGAGGATTATCATAATGAAACCGAAATATTAAATAAACAAAGCTTACCTTTGCGCCACATTTTTAAAAACCGTGTAAAATTGTACTTTAAATCTAATGATTAATTTTCACTATGAGACAGATTTTAATACTCTTAACCAAGCACATTATAGTACTTGGATTAATGCTATATTAGAATCTGAAGGTTTTACTGTAAGTACATTAGATTATATTTTTTGTGATGATAATTATTTACTTAAAATTAATCAGGATTATTTAGACCATGATACCTTTACAGATATAATTACTTTTGATTATACTGTTGGCAAAATTATTGGAGGAGACATTTTTATTTCTATAGAACGAGTAAAAGAAAATGCTTCTAAATTTGGTGTGCAATTCCACAATGAACTACATCGTGTTATGGCGCACGGAGTTCTTCATTTAATTGGATATAAAGATAAAACTAAAGAGGAATCTTTAGTTATGATAAATAAAGAAGAGGAAAAAATTAAAATGTTCCACGTGGAACAATAAGGATATGTTTGGAGAAATATATGATGTTATCGTTGTAGGAGGTGGTCATGCTGGAGCAGAAGCAGCTGCTGCAGCTGCCAATATGGGTTCTAAAACTTTATTGGCAACAATGAACTTAGAGACCATTGGACAAATGTCTTGTAATCCTGCCATGGGCGGAATTGCAAAGGGACAAATTGTTCGTGAGATTGATGCACTTGGAGGATATAGTGGAATTATTACAGATAAGTCTGCTATACAATTTAAGATGCTAAATAAATCTAAAGGACCTGCAATGTGGAGCCCACGTGCACAAAGTGACCGTAGACGTTTTTCCGAGGAGTGGCGTTTAATGTTAGAGCGCACACCTAATGTAGATTTTTACCAAGAAATGATTTCTGGTTTACTTATAGAAAACAATAAAGTTGTTGGTGTAAAGACGTCTTTAGGAATTGAGATTAAAAGTAAATCTGTTGTATTAACTAATGGAACTTTTTTAAACGGACTTATCCATATCGGAGAAAAACAATTCGGTGGTGGTAGAGCAGGAGAGAAAGCTGCAACTGGTATTACAGAACAATTAGTTGGTATTGGTTTTGAAAGTGGACGTATGAAAACAGGAACACCTCCCAGAGTAGATGGTAGATCGTTAGATTATTCTAGAATGATTGTACAACCTGGTGATGTAAGACCCGAAAAATTCTCTTATTTAGATACTGCTTTTCTTGAAACGCAAAGAGATTGTCATATGACCCACACTTCTGAAATGGTTCATGATTTATTGCGTGAAGGTTTTGATAGATCTCCTATGTTTAACGGAAGAATTAAAAGCCTTGGGCCTCGTTATTGTCCTTCTATAGAAGATAAGATTAATAGATTTGCGGATAAGAATAGCCATCAAATATTCGTAGAACCTGAAGGTTGGGACACTGTAGAGGTTTATGTAAATGGTTTTTCTACATCATTGCCAGAAGATGTTCAATTTAAAGCATTGCGTTCTGTGGTTGGTTTTGAAAAAGTAAAATTCTTTAGGCCAGGATATGCTATAGAATATGATTATTTTCCACCTACACAATTGCAACATACATTAGAGACAAAGCTTATTGAGAATTTATATTTTGCAGGTCAAATTAATGGAACTACTGGTTATGAAGAAGCAGCATCACAAGGTTTAATGGCTGGTATAAATGCCCACTTAAAGATTAACGAAATAGACCCTTTTATTCTAAAAAGGGATGAAGCTTATATAGGAGTTTTAATAGATGATTTAATTACGAAAGGAACAGAGGAGCCATATCGTATGTTTACCTCTCGTGCAGAATATAGAACATTATTACGTCAAGACAATGCAGATTTACGTTTAACACCTTTAGGTTTTAAACTTGGTATTGCCAAAGAAGAACGTCTTATTAAGATGGAAGAGAAGGAAGCTAAATCTAATATGTTTGTAGATTTCTTTAAAAACACTAGTGTTGTTCCAGAAGATATTAATCCAATTTTGGAGAATATAAATTCTGCTTTAGTTAAGCAATCTGATAAAATGTTTAAAGTATTTTCTAGACCTAAAGTTAAGATGGAAGATATGCTTAAGCTAGATAAAGTTTCTTCATTTGTAGAAGAACACAATCTTAATAGAGAAGTTTTAGAGCAAACAGAAGTACAAGTAAAATATGCAGGATATATTGCTAAGGAAAAAAATAATGCAGACAAACTTCAACGTTTAGAAAATGTAAAAATCCCTGCTAATTTTGACTATACCAAACTAAAGTCTTTATCTTATGAAGCAAGAGAAAAGCTTACGGCTATACAACCTGTAACTATTTCTCAGGCATCAAGAATTAGCGGAATTAAACCCAGTGACATTAGCGTGCTTTTAGTATTTATGGGAAGATGACGCAAGGCCTTTTTTATAACCAAAAGAAGTCTTTAACAGTATTAATTCTTGGGTATATTTTATTAGTTGTTTTAATCTCTTTATTAGTTACAAATTCTGGACCCTTAAACCAACATATTGTTCTTTGCATTATTACTTCTTTGCTTATTGGATATTCTATTTCTTATGAGGTTTCTAAAGATTTCGTAATATTTAAGCATTTAAAAATATTTGGGTTCACCATTTTTAAGTCTAAAATACATTTTCCTTTTCCAGACTATTTAATAGTTTTTTCTGCTAAACATAAGCAAGGAGCAGAGTGGGGTTCTGTTGCTGCTATTGGAAAAGAACGAGGTGGTGATAATTATGTTATTAGATTTTTTAAAGGAAATAAACATTTTACTATTTATCGTACTAATTCTTTAGAAGATGCTAAAGAAAAGGCTAGTGAATTATCTGTTTTCCTTAACGTAGAAATTCGTGGTAAAAAGTAAATTGTTCCACGTGGAACAATTTTAAGAGTTATTTTTTGGCGTAGTTTTTGATGCGTAAAAGCAACTAATTAAAGCCATTAAAAAATGAAGAAACTTCTATATGTTTTTGCTTCTGTTGCCTTCCTTACTTCTTGCGTTCCTATTCGTATTGCACCAAGCATTTCTGATTACAATGTTACTAAAGGAAAAAAGTTTAAACGAAGTTTGTCTAAAAGGCAAATGTTTATTTTTGAGGATCCAAAAGAAGCAAATGATTTTTACAATTATGTGAATACTAAATATGATTTACAACATATAGATGTGTACGATAATGTTCCTTTTAAAATTAATGAAGAACAATATTTCTTTTCTTTTTATGAAGTAAAGATTCCGGATAAAGCAATTAATTTTTTTCCTTTTGTAACTAGCGTTTTATTCAATGCTGCAATTGGCAATTTTGAGGACGCAGAGATTGAAGACCCAACTATGGACAGAAAAGATAATTGGTATTTGGCTATTGAAGTGTATAGCGATTTAGAAAAAGATTGTTTAGAGATAAATTCACTTTCTAGAGAAGTTGTTTTAAAGTATCTTCGTACTTTGAAAAAAGAATATTTGTCTACGCACAATTACAATGAAATTGTATTTAAAAACTAAAGATTTTTTAATAACAGGAGAGGAGTTTCAACTAGAATATAATTCTGATTTAGATATGTTGGTGACTAAACCCCAACCAGAAAATTTAGATTTGTATTACGAGAGTGATGCTTATATTTCACATTCCGATGCTTCTGTTTCTTTTTTAGATAAGATTTACCAAATTGTAAAGAAGTATAGCATTCAAAAAAAAGTTTCACTAATTAATTCCTATGCGGTTTCTAATAAAAATGTATTAGATGTTGGAGCAGGAACAGGAGATTTTTTATTAGGAGCAAAAAATGCAGGTTGGCAAGTTTGTGGAATGGAACCAAATACAACTGCAATTACAAAAGCACTGGAAAAAGGAATTATACTGTATCCAGATTTTTCGCAACTACAAAATAAGAAATTTAATGTTATTACCCTTTGGCATGTTTTAGAACATCTTCCAAATTTAGACGACCAAATTCAAAACTTGAAGAACTTGCTTATAGAAAATGGAACCCTAATTATAGCAGTTCCTAACTATAAATCTTTTGATGCAAAATGGTATAAAGAAAATTGGGCAGCTTATGATGTGCCAAGACACCTTTGGCATTTTTCAAGAACATCTATTTCTAAATTATTTAAGAAGCATAACATGGAAGTTGTAAAAACAAAACCCATGTGGTTCGATTCTTTTTATGTTTCTATCTTATCCGAAGAACACCAACCTGGAAGTAAAAATATTTTTAGAGCATTTATAGTAGGTTTGTGGTCCAATATCCGTGCGCTGTTCAATAAAGAATGTTCTTCTGTAATTTATATCCTTAAAAAGTCTTAATTCTTGTTTTAAGCGTTTTTAAGAGCTTTTTGCAGTAGGGAATTTATAATCTAATTACTTTTTTTAGAAGCAGCGCTGAGCTTATTCTATTACATCAAAATAGTATAATATATATTTATGATAAATGCATGAATTAATAGATTTTCGTTATACACTAAATTAGTGAGGAATTTTGAAGTGTTGGTGTGCAATTTTAACAAATATGAGTATAAAGGCTTTCAATTTAAAAAGCTTTGTTATTTTAGCGCAGCAGAAAAATAATTTCGGCAATAAGAAATATTAAACAGAACAAAATGAAAAAGATTTTATTAGTATTAGCTGTATTAGGAATGGCTTCTTGTCAGCAAGAGAAGATAGGTTATGTAGATAACGTAAAGCTAATGGATGAATACCAAGAAAAAATGGATGTAGAAGCTAAGTTTAAGGCAAAATTAGAAGCTTTAGCAAAAAAGAGAGATAGTATTTCTCAAGCTTTTCAACTAGAAGCTCAGGCTTTTCAAATAAAAGCACAAAAAATGTCTCAGAAAAAAGCGCAAGAGGAGTATGGCTTAATGCAACAAAAAGGGCAAGTAATGGGACAACAATTACAACAAGAAGACCAACAACTACAAGCTGCTGGACAAGTAGAGATGGATAGCATTGTAAGCAAAGTAAAAAAACAAATTAAAGCTTTTGGTAAAGCACAAGGATACACATACATCTTAGGCGGTGGCGATGGTGGTAGCGTTCTTTACGGTACAGATGCTAATAATTTAACAGATAAAGTTGTTAAAATCTTAAATGATAATTACAAGAAGTAAGTAAACTTATTTTACGTTATAAAAAATCCCGCTAATTTTTAATTAGCGGGATTTTTTTGTGTATTACATCTAAAACTCAAAAAAAGAGGGAAAAAACTTAGGGAAATTACCGTATTTTAGTAAAAAATACAACTATGTCCATTAAACTAGATAGGCTTAAATTTTTTTTGCAGGGTGAAGTCAGTACAGCTCAAATTTTTTCTGAAGGAAGAAATTCTCAAAGGTATAGTCCTTTTAATTCTTTGGACTACATATTAGAAAATAGGTTAAATGAAAAAAGTGTAGAACTTTCTATTCTTTTACAAGAAGTAGCCCAAGAAGAGTTTAAAAAACAAAACCCATCGCCTGAAGATCCAGATTTTTCAAAATATGTAAGATATTCATATACAAATATGGAATATAAAGAGGTTTTTGTAGGAAATAAATGGATATTAGTACCTATAGATACCTGTGTAGATTTTAGATCTACAACGATAGGAAATGTAAGAGGTTTTATAGTAAATATTAATTATGGTAAAGATTTTGCTACTTTTTCATCTACAGAGAGATTAAGAACTTTTAACCAAAGCCAATGTACTGGAGAGCAGTTAAAAGTAGAACAACAAAAAAATCCTTATTCTGTTAGAGACGAACAATTTAATTGGCAAAGAGCAGGGCAAAAAGCTTATGGAAAAATAGAAAAACACGTTACCACTTTAGATGATGTTGGCTATATGTATGGGAGATTACCAAAAGAGTTTAAACGTACCTATGCCTATAAAATATCTAAAGCTGCTAAAAAAGTAGGAAAACCAGCAAAGGCAGGTAAAATTTTTCAAGGGGGAGAAAAATTGGCACGAAAAGCAAAAGTACTTGGGCCTATTGGAAATGTACTTACAACTGGCAATATATTTTATGAAGTTGTTTCAAATACTTGGGACGCTCATACGGTTGTAGATGGAGTTTTACTAGTAGTTGCAATTGGGGCGACTACATTTGGTGCACCAATGGTATTAACGGGTATTGCTATTTATGGAATACTAGATTATGCTTTTGATATTAGTGAAACTATAGATCGGCATTTTGGTAGAGATTCTGGTCTATGGGATGAAAAACCAATAAGTTCTTTTCCTTTAGATAATAAACCACTTTTAAAATTATAATTTAGGTAGTAGAATGATGAAATTTTTATTTAAGGGTTTATTAATGGGAAATTACTGTTTTGCACGTCGCTGGGTAAATAAAAAGATGCCCTATCAGATTATACCTGCTACAGTTCATATTTTCACTTCACCTTTTGCATTTATTTCAGCTGGTATTTATGCAATTATTTTAGATAAGCTAACTTTTAAATTTGAAAGTTATTTACCAATTTTTATTTTTTTGGTAATAGTTATGTTAGGAGTTTCTTATCCTACAGAATATTATGCAAAAAAAGCTATTTATCAGTGGGGTTTAGAAAAGGAGTATAAAAGTTTAAGTAAAGGACAAAAAACTATTAAAATGCTTTTTGCTTTTTGCTTTTTTTGGTTTGGTTTTGCCATTTTCTTTTATCTAACAATTAAATATGTAGAGGGATATTTAATAAACGTATGAAATTTTTATTTAAGGGTTTATTAATGGGAAATTACTGTTTTGCTCGTCGTTGGGTAAATAGGAAAATGCGTTATAACATTATTCCAGCAACACTTCTTACATTTATTTCACCTTTTGTTTTTGTAGTAGCAGGTTTGTACTTTACATTTATAGGTTTATTATCGTATAAATTTGAAAGTAAGTTACCAATTTTTATATTTATAGGTGTTGTTGGCTTAGGCTTTTCTTACCCTGTAGAATACTATGCAAAAAAAGCTATTTATCAGTGGGGTTTAGAAAAGGAGTATAAAAGTTTAAGTAAAGGGCAAAAAAGGAGTAAAAGGATATTTGCTTTTATTTTCTTTTGGACTGGCTTAATAATTTTCTTTTATTTAGGAACAAAGTATTATGCGAATTATACTAATAGATAAATAGTTTTTTTAAGTAAAATTTATTTATCTAGATATAATCAGTTATGAAATTTTTATTTAAGGATTTATTAATGGGAAATTATTGTTTTGCTCGTCGTTGGGTAAATAAGAAAATGCTCTATAATATAATACTCCGTAGCTCGAGTGTCACGGTCGTTCCGAGTATTTTTATCATTTTCTGATTGTAAGTTATGTCGTAAAAATTAATTCAAATTTCTTACATTTGAAATACCACTTAAGAGGAAAGGAGATTAATAAATATAGGGTAACAGCGTGGTCATACGAGTTAAAGAATTTTTATGATGCTTAAATGAGTTGTATACCATATCGCTTGGTCTCCCTCATAAGATTTAACTTAATTTAATAGACCCGAGCAGACAATCATGTCACTCGGGTTTTTTTTAGAATATGAAAACATCAATAATATACAGTCTTACTGAAAATTTTGAATCCCAAGCAAGAACCACGTCTGATGGTGTAGAATTTTGGATGGCAAGAGATTTACAGCACCTTTTAAGTTATAAAGAATGGAGAAATTTTAATCTAACCATAAATAAGGGAAAAACAGCTTGTGAGGTTTCGGGAGAGCATATAGATGACCATTTTGTTGACGTCAACAAAATGGTTACAATAGGTTCAGGAGCGGAGAAAGAAATTCAAGATATTATGTTAACAAGATATGCTTGTTATCTAATAGCTCAAAATGGTGACCCTAGAAAAGAAACTATTGCTTTTGCCCAACGTTATTTTGCTATTCAAACAAGAAAAGCAGAGCTTATAGAAAAGAAAATTCTTGAGCATGAGAGAGTACAGGCTAGAGAAAAATTAAAATCTACTGAAAAAGAATTATCTCAAGTAATATTTGAACAAACAGGGGGGAATAAAAATTTTGCATTAATAAGAAGTAAAGGAGATGCTGCATTGTTTGGAAAAACAACCCAACAGATGAAAGATAGGTGGGGTATAAAAAATAAGCCTTTGGCAGACTTTATGCCTACAATACTTTTAAAGGCTAAAGATTTTGCCACGGAGATTACCATATTTAATGCTAAAGAAAAAAGCATGAAGACAGAAGGGCAAATTTCTAAGGAGCATACTACCAATAATAAATCTGTAAGAAGTACTTTAATCTCAAGAGGTATTAAACCTGAAAATTTAGCACCAGAAGAGGATATTAGTAAGATTGATAGACGCTTAAAAAGTGATGAGAAGAAGAGTATTAAAAATCCAAAAAAATTAAAATAACTTTTTAAATTATCCCTGCAACAAAAACACCAAGAATATGGCTGGCATAAAGTAAATAGCTATAGTTCTTGCGCCATCATAATCTTTGGCAACACGTTGTCCAAAAAGAAGCATTAAGAGCACTAGACAAGATAATATAGCTCCATACATAGCCATGATGGAAACTCCATCACTACATAATTGGTATATGCCAAGAATACACAAAACACCAGCAATAATTTCTGTAATTAAAATTATTGCAACCATTGCAGGAACTATATTTTTAAGAGGCGTTTCTGCAAAGTGCCCTTTTAACCAAGAAACGTTACCACTCCAATCGGCAATTTTATCGTATCCACTTTGTAAAAAAGTAATGATTAAAAATAGAAGAATAAGAATTTCGGTAGCGTTGGTAAGTAATGGTTCCATAGTTATAGTTTAGTTAGGCTGCTTTTGCGTGTAGTAGTCTGGTTAATCGTATAGAAAGGTCTGTTAATATTAGTTTAGAATTGCCGTTACGTTCTATATGGTAAATAGCAGTTTCTAATTCTTTTACAATATTTACAATATTATTTTCATGTATAAAGGGCGCAAACTTTTTAAGCTGAAACCCCTCGGATTCTATATGCATATAAGCAAGCTCTTCGGCATTAAAGTTAATAAGCATAGCTTGGCGCATTACTGCCATGCAGTAGAGTAAAAACTTTTTTTGTGTTTCTCTACCAGTTTTAGCAACCTCTTCGCTCCACAAAATTAAATCATGGATAGCAGCTTTATTTCCTTTAGCTTTAAAAGCACTACGTACCCATTGTACAAACCATTTTTCAAAAACTAAATCTTCAGAATCTTTATTTAATAAATCTAACGCTTTATTAAAATTACCATCGGCTTCATGAGCAAGACGTAATGCTTCTTCTCTATTTGCTCCTTTTTCAATAAGGGCATTGGCAATAGCATCTTCTGCAAGCGGAGGAAAATGTAGTATTTGGCATCTAGATTTTATAGTTTGTAGTATTTGCTCTTCATCCTCAGCAAGTAAAAGAAAAACCGTTTTATTAGGTGGTTCCTCAATAAGTTTTAAAAGTTTATTGGCTGCAGAAACATTCATTTTTTCGGCCATCCAAATAAGCATCACCTTATAACCACCTTCGTAAGATTTTAAGGCTAATTTTTTAACAACATCTAGTGCTTCATCAACCCCAATTTGTCCCTGTTTTTTTTCAATATCAATTAATCTATACCAATCAAATAAATTACCATAAGGTTGTTCGGTTATAAATTGTCGCCACTCTTGCATATAATGGTTACTTACCGCATGGCTTTTTACTTTGTCTGAGTTAGCAACCGGAAAAACAAAATGCATATCTGGATGCGCATAAGAATCGAACTTTGTATTGCAGGAACTATTGGCTCCATTATTTTCTTCATTGGTGTTTCCACAAATAATATATTGGGCATAGGCTAATGCCATAGGCAGTAAACCACACCCTTCCGGCCCTACAAATAGTTGCGCATGTGGTATTCTACCAGCATCGGCACTTGTTGCTAAATGTTTTTTAATATGGGAAAGCCCTAAAATTTGACTAAATAACATAAGCTCAAAGATAGCTTTTTTGGTCTATTCTTTAATTATAACGTTATAGTAGATTTATTAAGCCTTATACTTTAGCTAAAGGCCAGAAATCTTTACCTTTACCATTCAAGAAAGCATATTTAGAAGTGTTTAATGATAAGTTAAACCGAATTAAAAACAAACACACAGCAATAGATGAAAGTAATTAACGATTTTAATTTTGAAAACAAAAAAGCACTAATACGTGTAGATTTTAATGTGCCTTTAGATGAAGATTTTAATGTGGCGGATGCAACAAGGATAGAAGCTGCAAAACCTACAATTATTAAAGTTTTAGAAGATGGTGGTAGCGCTGTTCTTATGAGTCACTTAGGAAGACCAAAAGGATCACGTAATGCCGATATGTCTTTAAAGCATATTTGTGATAAAGTTTCTGAAATTTTAGGTGTTGCTGTAAAATTTGTAGAGGACTGCGTTGGGGAAGCTGCAGAAAAAGCAGTTGCAGAATTAAAAAGCGGAGAAATTTTATTGTTAGAAAACTTACGTTTTTATAGTGAAGAAACTAATGGAGATGTTGCTTTTGCTGAACAACTTTCTAAATTAGGAGACATTTATATTAACGATGCTTTTGGAACAGCACATAGAGCACATGCTTCTACAACTGTTGTTGCTCAGTTTTTTCCAGAAAATAAATGTTTTGGACTTTTACTTGCTAAAGAAATAGAGTCTATAGAAAAAGTTATGCAAACAGGAGAAAAACCAGTTTTAGCAATTTTAGGAGGAGCCAAAGTTTCTTCTAAAATAACAATTATAGAAAACATATTGGATAAGGTAGACCACCTTATTGTTGGTGGTGGAATGACCTATACTTTTGTAAAAGCACAAGGAGGTAAAGTAGGAGATTCTATTTGTGAGGATGATAAAATGGAATTAGCTTTAGAAATTCTTAAGCAAGCAAAAGAAAAAGGAGTAGAAATACATATTCCTGTAGATGTATTAGCTGCAGATGATTTTAGTAATGAAGCCAATACACAAGTGGTAGATGTAAACGAAATTCCTGACGGATGGCAAGGTTTAGATGCAGGTCCTAAAACATTAGAAAACTTTAAAGAGGTTATTTTAAAGTCTAAAACTATTCTTTGGAATGGTCCAATAGGTGTTTTTGAAATGGAGTCTTTTGCCAAAGGAACTATTGCATTAGGAAATTATATTGATGAGTCTACACAAAATGGAGCTTTTTCTCTTGTTGGTGGTGGTGATTCTGTTGCTGCAGTAAAACAATTTGGCTTCCAAGATAAAGTAAGCTATGTATCTACAGGCGGAGGCGCAATGTTAGAGAGTTTAGAAGGAAAAACGTTACCAGGAATTGCTGCTATATTAGCATAGTAGGTACGTTATCGACAAACGGTAATAAATTAAAAATCGCACATTTTAAGAGAGAAAATTTTATTCTCCCAGAAAAATGTGCGATTTTCGTTAGTCCCGAAATTAAATAACGTACTATGAATTTTTTAAAAAAGCGTTTTCATTATAGTATTTCGCTATTCCTTTTTGCGTTTCCACTACTTGCACAAGAAGAAGATACTACGCCACAAAACGAAGTAAAAATTATTGAGTCTAAGGATATTCCTTTAGATACCTTGGCGTTACCATTATTAAAAAAAGAACCTGTTGCTATTACAGACCCTACTGCGGTTATAAAAGATAATCCGTTAACTCTTACTGTAAAAGAAAATACATCAGCTAAGTACGATTTAAAAGACCATGAACATGCTGCAAAGTACGATAGTTTGTGGATGAAAGAACTTTTAGAAACTAACGTTCTGTTTGAGGATATATATGCCGAAATAGAAAATTTAGATTTGGATACAACCTTTGAATCTGAAATTAACACCGATTCTTTAAAAGTAAGACTAGAACGTTTAAACCAAAAAACGCCATTTAATATAACCTACAACCCATCTTTAGAAAGCGTAATTAAATCTTTTTTAAGCAGAAAAAGAGGTTTAATGGAACGAATGCTAACGGTTAGCCAATTTTACTTTCCGCTTTTTGAACAACAATTAGACAATTATGATATTCCTTTAGAAATGAAATATTTGGCTATTGTAGAATCTGCATTAAACCCTAGAGCAAGGTCTAGAGTAGGAGCAACAGGGTTGTGGCAATTTATGTACGGTACTGGTAAAATGTATAACCTAGATGTAAGTAGTTATGTAGATGAACGTAGCGATCCTATAAAAGCAACGGAAGCAGCCTGTAAATATTTAGGAAGACTGTATGATATTTTTGATGATTGGGATTTAGCATTAGCAGCCTATAATTCTGGTCCAGGGAATGTAAATAAAGCAATTAGAAGGTCTGGAGGACAAAAAAATTACTGGAATATAAGAAGAAACCTTCCTAGAGAAACCGCAGGTTATGTGCCAGCATTTATAGCAACCATGTATTTGTTTGAGTATGCAGATGAATATGGTTTAAAAGCAAAAGAAGTAGACCGTAATTATTTTATCACAGATACCATACATGTAAAAAGCCTAATAACCTTTAAACAAATATCGGAACTAGTTGGTGTTGATGTCGAGGAACTAAAACTTTTAAATCCGTCATACAAATTAGACGTTATTCCTTATGTAGATGGTAAGAATTATGCATTGCGTTTACCAGTTGCTGCTATGGGTAAGTTTGTGGCAAATGAAGCTGCTATATATGCCCATGTAGAAAAAGAATTAAAGAGTAAAGAAAGCCCTTTACCACAATTAGTAAAAGCGCAAGACCAAATACGTTACAAAGTTCGTAGCGGAGATTATTTAGGAAAAATAGCAAGTAGGTATGGAGTAGGAGTTAGCCAAATTAAACGCTGGAATGGTTTACGAAGTAATAATTTACGAATAGGACAAAGGCTTACTATTTTTACAAGAAACCCATCTACTACTACTTCTAAGAAAACAGTAGCAAAAACTACTAAAAAAGTGGTGATTCCGCCAGAAGCAAAGGTGCATACGGTACAAAGTGGAGACTCCCTCTGGACTATTTCAAAAAAGTATCCTGGAATTAGTATAGAGAATTTACGAGAATGGAACGGTATTAGCGGTAAGAACTTAAAACCAGGAACAAAGCTTAAATTATGTGCTTGTCCATCATAAAAAATATACCATGAAAAAGAAATTAAGGGTGTTTTCTGTGCTGCTTTTTGTAGCAGTGCTTTTTGGCTGTAAAGAAACCAATAAAAAGAGTTATTTACCAGAGTCTATCGGAGCAATAAATAACCTTACGGTTGTTATAGAAAACGACTTATGGAAAGGAGAAGTAGGAGACAAAATTAGAGAACATTTTGCGGCACCCGTTGTTGGCCTTACTTGGGATGAACCTTTATTTAATATAACCAACGTTCCCGCTAGTGTATTTTCTGGCGCTCTAAGAAATACAAGAGCAGTATTATATGTTCAAAAAGACACGTTAAATATTGCACATATAAAAACAGATATGTATGCTAGACCTCAGAAAATAGGTGTTATAAAAGGACATAACAATAAAGAAATAATTGCCAATATAGACAAAAAAGCTACCGAAATAATTGCAGCATTTAAAAAGCAAGAAATTGATGAAGCGCAAAAAAGATTTTTACGCTCTTTAAACAAAGAAAAAGCTTTAGAAAACCAGTTTAATATTAGTCTAAACATACCTTCTATTTATAAGGTAGGAAGAGAAGTAGATAATTTTGTGTGGATAGACCATCAAATTCCAAAAGGAACAGTAAATGTAATAGCCTATGCAGTGCCTGCAAACAGTTTTAAAACAGATTCTACCTTAGTAAAGAATATAGTGCGTATGAGAGATTCTATTGGAGAGAAATATATTCCAGGACCAGATGTAGAAGGCAAAATTACACACATGCGTACAGAGCCAGCCTTTTCTCCAAATATTTTCCCTGCAGAAATAAGCGGAATGAAGGCTATAGAAGTGCGTGGTATTTGGGATATAAAAAACTATCCTATGGCAGGACCTTTTATAACTTATATTATTGATGATACTAAAAACAATAGAAAATTAGTATTAGAAGGTTTTACGTTTGCACCAGCAACAGAAAAGAGAGATTATATGTTTCAGTTAGAAGCAATCTTAAAAACACTTAAGATTAATGTAAAAGAAGGCGAAAAATAGACCTTTTAAGGCACTGTTTTAATAAACACATTCTTGGCCTTGTTTGAAACAAAAAAGCTCATTAGCGATTGCTAATGAGCTTTTTTGGTTTTAAGCTTTACTTTTTATACAAAGGCAAATCCAGTAGACATTCTATATATTAATGCATAAAGGGCAATAGCAATTAAAAATACACATGCCCAAGAAAGCACTTTAAAATATCTTTTTAAAAACTGGCTTCCCCAATTTTTGAAAGCTTCAAAATAAATTTCTTTTAATAGTAGTAATTTCTCCATAGTAAACAATATTTGGTTCACTACAAAGTTCTGACTTGTTTTGAATGAGGGAAAAACCTTTGGCTAAAACGCTGAATTAAAAGGATGTAAGGGTTTTATTTGCAGGCGCATAGATAAACAGCAATTTTATGGGCTAACTTACTAAGGGAGCTTTAAGCATTTGCTTACAAAAAATAAGTAATCACTATTTTTTCACCTCTATTTGTAAGATTTATCTTTACTGCCTGTGAAGTTAAATTTCGGAATTAGTCATAAAAAAAGAAAAAGCATCTTAAAAAGACACTTTTTCTTAAAATTGGTTGGTTGAAATATTTTTTACTGAAATGGAAAACCAGTAGCTATTCTAAAAATAAGAGCATAGAGCACTACAAGAAAACTGGCAAAGCAAAACCAAGTGAATATTTTAAAATATGATTTTACAATTTTACTCCCTAAGCTTTTAAATGCTTCGAGATAAATCTCTTTAATAAGTAGGACATTTTTCATGATTTTTGGGATTTGGGGTTAAATAGTATTATGTATACATAACTATAAATGAGCTTATAAGGTATGTATTAGCCTTGTGTTTGTTGTGAAAACACCCACTTTTGTTGTGAAAAATTAGTTTGTGTTTATTTAAGTATAAAACAGTAGAATATTAGGCAATAAAAAAGCCCACAGATATATAATATCTATGGGCTACTATATAGGTTAAAAGTTTTTTACATTTTTACTATTATAAATTCTGATCTACGGTTTAGGTAGTGTTTTTGCTCTGTACACCTAACAGTACCATCACATTCATTAATTAATCTTTCTTCACCATAACCTATTGCACTTTCTATACGTTCTGCTGCAATACCCTTAGAGATTATATAGTCTCTAGAAGATTTAGCCCTTTTGTCTGATAGGTATTTGTTATAGGCTCTTTTACCTCTAGAATCGGTATGAGACTCAATTTTAATAATCATATTAGGATATTCTGTCATTACTTCTACAAGTTTGTCTAGTTCTACAGCAGCATCTTTGCGTATGTAAGATTTATCAAAGTCAAAGTGAATCATTTCTGTTTTCAGCTTCTTAATCCCATCTTCTACAGCAATCATTTCTTTTAGCTTACGTAAAGAAACATCTACGCTAATTGTATCGTTTTCTTTTGTTGTAACCTCTTGCAAGTCGTCAAAATAAGTTCCCTTTGTGGTTTTAATAACATATTTGGTTGTAGCCTCTAAGTCTTCAAAAATAAAGCTACCATCATCACCAGTTATTACTTCTTTTAGTTTAATGTTATTTTCATCTAATAATTCTACTAATGCTTTTGGCATAACATCATCGGTAATTAACTCTGTTACAACACCAGCAATTGCATTTACATTAGCAGGTATTTCTTCTAAAACTAAGTTTTTAAAGGCATAAATATCATCATCTCCTTTACCACCGTCTCTATTAGAAGCAAAGTAGCCTTTTTGAGTCTCTTCATCTATTATATAAGAGAAATCATCTTTATTACTATTAATTGGTTGTCCTAAATTAACTACATCTAAAAAGCCTTCCTCTTCTTCAAAAGATACTTCATAAACATCTAAACCACCAAGACCAGTATGCCCGTCTGAAGAAAAATAAAGCTTTTTATCATTAATAAAAGGAAACATTTCTCTTCTTTCTGTATTAATTTCTGGACCTAAATTCCTAGGTTCAGAAAAACTACCATCTTCACGAACGTCTACCATAAAAATATCAGTTTCTCCGATACTTCCAGGCATATCAGAAACAAAATATAATTCTTTGCCATCTGGACTTAAAGCTGGGTGCCCTGTGGAGTAATTATCACTATTAAAAGGTAATTCTGTAGCCTCTGTCCATTCTCCATCTACTTTTTTAGATTGATAAATTTTAAGGTGATTTATTCCTTTTTTATCTCTCTTTAATTTTTTACCATAATTATTTCTTGTAAAATACATGGTTCTATTATCAGGAGCAAAAGTTACTGCTGCTTCATGATATTTTGTATTTACCTTTTTAGAGAATTTAATAGCATCTTTTAGCTCTTGAGATTCTTCATTTATCTTGGCAACATACAAATCTAAATATGGTTGGTTATTCCATTTATACCGTCTGGTACTAAAAAAAGAAGAGTCTTTTGCAGAAGCATAAACAACTCTATTATCATCATGAAACATTGGAGAAAATTCTGAAAATTCTGAGTTTATAGAAAGATTTTTTACTTCAAACTTTTTACTTGTTCCTAAAATATTATCTAAAACAATTTCATTAGGAGTAGCTTTCTCTGAATTATTTATTGCAGCAAGGTCTTCTTTCTTTAATTTTCTATTGTATAAACGCATTAAACGTTTAGATCTAGCGTATTTTCCTGTTCCTTTAAGAGAGTGTGCGTATTTAAAAATATTATCGGCAGACATTTCTTTTTCATACTTTTCATAAAGTATGTTATACCAATGGTATGCTTTTTCCATGTCGGTATTAAAGTAATGGGAATCTCCTGCTTTTTGTAAAACATCGTAGGAGTAATTTTTTTCGTTCTTTTTAAGAGCCATTTCGTATAAATCTGCTGCTTCTGCGTACCACATTTTATTAAAATAGTAATCTGCTCTTTGAATAAGTTTACTTTTGTTAGGTGTACCGTCTATGCTTTTAGAGGTTAAATTTTTGGTAATACTTTCTTCTGAAGAATTATTTGTAATAAAATCTTCTTTAGTTGGAGTTTCCATAGCTGGTTGGCTATTCTCAACTTCCATTATCCAAACTTCATCTTTAAATTTACCATTAAATTTTGAAGTTACTTTTGCTATAGACTCTTTCCAATTACTCTGATAATCAATATATAAGTAGTTTAATTGATTTTCTGGATTTAGAATATAACCAGAATTAAACCCTTTTTTCTTATATTTTTTAGCAGCTTTTTCTTGACTTTTACTGAAAACACCAGCAATTATATAATAACCATTATAAATATCAGTAAGGTTTGTAAAAGTTCTATGTGCAATAGTATTTGCTTCTGCTGCCTGGGCAAAAGAAATTTCATTTGTTTCTTGCTCCAGTATGGGGCTAAGATTTGCGCCTGGTTGTAACATAGCACTATTTTCTTTCTCTTGTGCACTAATGCTTAAGGATAGAAAAAGGATAAAAGCTGTAAGTAGTTTTTTCATGATTTGGGTAATTAGAAAAACCTTGGGGATTTAATTTTGGTTAATTTAGATATTAGTTGGTATCGTATAAAAATCTCGTGCGTACCCGAGTTATAAGCATTTAGTTCATTAGTATTGTAATCATAAGCGTACCCTATGTTAAATTGTGGGCTAATTTGAAAGCCAAAAAGTGCTCCGACAGAATCATCCCATCTATAGTTAACGCCTAAATTTAGTCTTTCGTATAATAAGAAGTTTAGAGAAAGGTCTGCTATAAGTGGAGCTCCCTCTACATACTTCACAAAAGTAGATGGCTTAAATTTTAATAAAGGGTTTATATTAAACACATAACCACCTATAAAATATAAGTGCATACGGTCTTTGCCAACGGACTCTTCTAAAACGTCATACCGTTTGCTATATAAAATATTTGGGGTAGAAACTCCTAAATAAGCATTACCGGTATAGTAAAAAAGACCAGCACCAACTGTTGGTAAAAATTCACTATTTATATTCTCATTAAAAAGAACATCTGGGTCTCTAAATGTTCCTTTAGACCAGTCTACACTTAAAAAACGTCCGCCAGCTTTTATACCAAGAGCCAATTTGTGTCCTTTTCTATTTAATATAATATTGTGGGCATAATTAACATCTATAAAAGTTTCACTAGATGGGCCAATTTGATCTTGCACAATAGATAAACCAATTCCGTCAAACTTTTCAAAAGGAGAATCTAGTCCCAACGAAATAGTTTTTGGAGAACCTTCTAAACCAACCCACTGACTTCTGAATAGTGAAATTGCTGTAAAATGACCCCTAGAACCCGTATACCCAGGATTTACCGTCATGGTATTATAATTGTATTGGGTGTACTGCGGTTCTTGCTGTCCGAATAGGTTAGGAACAGATAGGAGAAACATAGCAATGAAACTTAATTTTGGAATTATATGTCGTTTTTTAGTATTCATTTTTTAGCGTGTAATGTATAACCATCCTGTTTTTGGTTCTTTTTGGTTTTCATTTAAAAGAAGTATATAATAATATGTACCAATTGGTAGTTTTTGTTCTGCATTTGCAGTAGCTCTACCTTCAGAGGTACCATCCCAATTATTGTTGTATCCTTTTGTTTCATAGACTAAAGTTCCCCAACGGTTAAATATTTGCAGAAAATTATTTGGATAATTTTCTATACATTCTATAAAAAAGAACTCGTTACTACCATCATTATTTGGCGAAAATTCATTGTAAATAACTAAGCATTCTTCTTCTACAGAAATGGTAACTTCAGATTCATCATTATCTGTATTTAAATCCATTTGGTCTACAAAAGACATTCTTGCTACGTTAGTATAATTTGTTCCCTCTATTACTTCTACCGTTAGATTTAATTCTGCAGATTCATTACTGTTTAATGAAGGAATGGCCCAACTACCAATAGTATAATCATAGGTGCCATGCGTAGTGTTTTGTGACACAAACTCAAAACCATTTGGTATAATTTCTTCTACTTCTATATTTGTAGCTTCTATGGTTCCTAGGTTTGTAGTGTTTATAGTAAATACTATTTGATCCCCAACCGCTGCTGTAGTTATAGATGCTGTTTTGTTTATAGCAATATCTGTAATAGGATTTGTAAGTGTGTATTCACTTTCATCATCTTCATTAGGAGTATTAGCATCATAATTGTCTGGAGTAGAATCTACATCTAATTCATTAGTTCTTGTAACCTGAGCTACATTTTTATATTCATCTGTAGCTCCTGTTGGTTCATTAATACTAACAGAGTAGCTTAAAATTATATTTCCAGGAGTTATAGAATTTATAACCCATGTAATTGTATTGCCAGCGTAGGTACCTCCATTAGAAATAGAAGATGCATCTACATTTAAACCAATTGGTATATAGTCTTCGATTACTATTCCTGTTGCCGTATCTGTTCCTGCGTTTGTTACTGTAATCTCAAAAGTTACTTCTTCTCCAATGTTTGGACTTGAACTAGAAGTTGGTGCTAGTTGTTTATCCAAACTTAAATCTACGGTTGTAATAGTAACATTATCTACAGTATCTTCATCATCTTCAGACTGGTCCCCATCATCATTATTTGGTGTAGAATCTGGATCTATTTGATCACTAGCGGTTACTTGTGCAATATTTTTATATTCATCTGTAGCGCCAGTAGGTGCATTTACAGAGACCTCATAAGTTAAAGCAGTTGTACCGTTTGTTACTGTTGCTAAATTCCAAGTAATGGTATTTCCAGTAATGGAACCGCCGTTAGAGATAGAAGTAGCATTTACAGTATACCCAACCGGAACTATATCCTGGATGCTAACATTAGTAGCATCATTAGGTCCATTATTGGTAAGGTCTATAGTAAAAGTTATAGAATCTCCAATATTTGGATTAGTGTCAGAAACAGATTTGCTAAGCGATAAATCTGCCGAGTCATTAGTAGTTGAAATTAAAAACGAAACAGCATTACAAAAACAGTTTCCAACAGCTGGTTCTAATTCTATTAATAAGTTAGTACCTACTCCACAAAAAGTAGTAGTTGTAAAAGAATCGGTTTCGCTAATAGTATTTCCACTTAGTATTTCGGCATCTAAACTTCCTGTATAAATTGCAGGTCCAGATTTGTTATCTGATGCATCGGTACAATAAACAGAATAATTTGCTCCGGATGCAATAGTATATGCACCAATATTATCAATACTAAAATCTATAGAATAGGTATAATCCGAACCACTATTGTTATAAGCTCCTTGCGGAGTTATAGAAGATAATGCTATTTCCGATTTAAATGTTTCTAGTGCAATTGCGCTGTCTCCAGTAAAAATCTCTGTAGTACCACATGCAACTCCATTACAATTTAAAGCATCTGTAGTTACATAGGTTGTTAAATCTATATTTGCGGAGGTTGTACAACTAGTAGACTGGTTTGTAATATCAAAACTATAAGATAAAAGATCTGATGCCGTTGCTCCTTGCGGAAGCTGTAGTTCTACTTCTTCATGGTTACCAACCGTATTTGTAGTAATATAAGTTAATTGTAAAGCACTTGTTGATGCAAAAGAAGAGGGTACGTAATGTACGCCATCTGGAAGGATTATTCTAACAAAATCACTAGTACCAGTAGTACCATCTAATATAGAAGTTGTAATATCTACTGTTTCTGGTGTACAACCTTCTAAACGAGCAGTGTTTGTTATAGATAAAGAATTGTCTGTACTATAAGGAGGTTCTGCACCAGTAATGATTATTGGATTAGCAGCTGTTCTACTTCCACTACCTGTTGCTGGTGTACCATAAGGATTATTTCCTGTTACGGTATATGCTGTTCCAGTGTTAGAAACGTAATTACATTGCGGACTTAAATCTAAATTAATTATTGCAATTTGCTCATTTATATTAGCAGAATTTAGAGAACCTACTAGTCCGTTATTTGCTGCAATTAAGGTATGATCTAATAGATTTACAGATACATTATTCCCTGTAATTGTTGGGGTTATACTTTCTGTATTACCAGAACCTCTAGGGTATTCTATAATAATATCATTAATTAATATAGCCGAGATATCTCCAGGAACATCAAAATTCATTACAGGAGAAATTAAATCGGCCTCTCCAGCATTTCTAGCTTCTAAAATAATATCGTAGTTTGTACAAGTATCTACCGTTGTATTTGGCTCACTTAATATTTGTAACTGTATAGCTGCTGGTGCTGGCTCTAGTGTAAAAACTTCTTCATGGAAAAAAGCTATGCCACTAAAGTTAGTTGGATATGCAATACAATCATAATTATGAGATATTCTTAAATCTATAGGAGTACTAGAGGTATAAGTTCCTTCAAAACGAATTTTTCTACAAATCCAATTACCCGCTTGCATATTTCCAAACTGTATATAGGTAACATCATTTTCTTCTGTAAAAGTTAAAGGGGTTTCCGTTGCACCATTAACTAAAAATGCATTTGTAATAGTATAATCTGCTCCTGTATCTACGCGTAACCAGTTATTATTTATTTCGCCAGCATCTTGCTTACAGATGTCTATTATGAAACCTTCAATTTCTGAGTTTCCTATTTCCACCGCATTATCTGAAGAAATCCAATAGTTTGGTATTGTATAATTAAAATCTTTAACATCACTTTCGGTTTTTTGTACAGGGCTATCTGCATAGGCATATTCATCATAGGTAACCGAAATGTTATGGGAACTTAGAGCAGGTGTAGCACTAGTTGCTGTTAAACTTATAGATACACTAGGGTAATAATTTCCTCCTTGGTCTAAATGTGTAAATCTTGGGCCAGGTGTTATTGTTACAATATTTCCTGAAACCGAGTAATTTAGTCCATTATTCCAAGATGCGGGATCTTGGTTTTCTGGTATAAGATTGGGATACCCGTAACTACTTACAAGATTATTAAATTGCATACCGTCTGGTATTTGTATTGTAGTATTATCCCATAAAAGTGGTGGTCTAAATTCATCTGGAAATTTGTCTCCAACACCAGATGCTTGTGACAATCCTACATATAACCATTTTTCATCGCAGCCGTTAACAGAATCATTTATATCGGTATTAATTTCTATTGTATTTTGAAAAAAGAAAGCCCTTTCATTATAGGTGCCGCAACCTACTTCATTACTAGAACTATCTAAACTGTAAAAACGACCTAGGAAAGAGTGAAATTCATATAGTCTTGCTTCTTCTGGAAAATCTTCTCTGAATTCAAAATTTAATTCTAAAGAAATTTCATCAGCCTCTAAACCTTCTCCATATTGGTATGTACCAGATATTAAAGATTGATAAGAAGATAAATCTAAAGTAAAGAAATTATCATTTGTTCCTTGTGTGGTTATTACTGGGCTATTGGTAATTGGAAAAGTTTGGGGTATTCCAGTAGATATATCGTTTATAGTAATTGTTCCATCTGTAAACGTTATAATATCTGCCATGCTTTGGCCGTTATCTGTAACATAACGCATTTCAAAATGTAAATTATCTTGTGTACTATTTTCCATTATAGCACTAGAAGTAACAACCATTTTATCTTTGGCCATATAATACTTTGTAGCATGTATATTTGGGTCTAATGTTACTTTAGTACTCATAGAATCATCTGTCCATCCAGAAGTGGTTCTATGTGCATCAAAACTTGTAGTTGTGGGGCCTGTACAACCATTAGGGCAATGCGTGGTTATATTAAACGTGCCACAATGCAAGTCTTTATCATAACAAGAACTTTCATAAGAAGTAGTATAATTTAAGGCTAATTCTTCTGGTCCAGAATAGGTGCTACAATCTATATTTAAAGGAAAATTTATAGGAATGCGTAAAGCATAAGAATTGTATTCAAAATCTTGTAATTGTGTTTCTGTAAAAATAATTTGATTACCAATTTGTACGTATCTAGAGTCTGCACTAGCATCTAATGTTATACCATTTTCTATATCTAAAACTACTCTGTAAATTGTAGAAGGATCGTTAGAAAACATTTCTATTCCATTACAAGTAGGAGATTGGTTAGATGCTACAAAACCTCCAATAAAATTTAGATTAAAAACAGCACCATCTTCGGCATCTAAGTCATAATCTTCTGGAAATTCCCAATTAAATAAAGCATCTCTTCTTACATAATGTCTTTCTAATTCTTGTCTTAAGGTTTTATTACTATTGTTACATTTATTTACGGTCCATGTATCTAAATTTAAACTTAAACTTTCTGAGTAGGTCGCACTATAAGGATCACATGCAGGGTTTAATTGTAGCATAGTAAGGTCTACACTTATTTCTGTAGATGCACCAGGTAACATATCATCATAAAAACCATCTCCATCTAAATCTTCTAATCCGCCAGCACCATCTGGATCGCTAGTAAAAAAATCTGTTCCAAATAAATAGGAGCCTAGTCCAGTACCACTTGCTGTTGTAGTTGGCCATCTTTGTGGAGAAAAATTTGTACCACCAGAAAATCTAAAATTAGATAATTCGCGATTTGTGTTATTATCATCTCCATACATAGGGTTAAAACCAGTAGAAGAATATCTATTATCCCATGTAAAACCAATATTAAAGTTTACATCATATGCATTATCTGCACTAGCATCATTTTCTAGTCTGTAGGTATAGGTTACTGGTGCGTCCCAACGTGGTCGTGGCTCGCTTACGGTATATAAATATATGTCTGACCATTCTTGATCTACGCCAATAAAACCAGGAATTTGCGCACCTATTTGGCAATATGCACCGGGAGAACACCCCCATTTTGGACTATGCCTAGTTACTTGGTTGTCTGCACAATTTGTCAGGATTAGTCTTTCATTAAGAACAATATTTTCATTTTCAAAAAGAGCATCTCCATCTCCAACTTGCCCAGCAAACGGAGCAATATTAAGGTCTATTTGGTAGGTATATATATTACCATTTATAGATGGGGTAAGTATAGTACCGTTAAATGATAACTCGTAATTGCTTTGTAAACCGGGTGAAATTTCTACATCATGAACAAAGGATTGTATGCTACCGTTACCTGAGTTTGTTATAGTAATAGGTCTATTTGTAGTTTGCCCAACAAGAGCATTTTCTGTAGTAATATCTTCTACGGCAAGGTAGGCACTTAAAAAACTATAGGCATTTACGGTTACATCTGTATCATTATGAGACCTAGCTGATGTTCCTTGTAAATAAGTTATAGTATGCGCATCTTTAAAAAGTCCGCCATTATAAGAATATTGTACAGCTTCACAAGCAGCTGTTTTACTAAAAGTAAATTCTACAAAATCAGAAACTTGCCAATTTGCATTACTTGGTCTTTCTATTTGAAAGATTGGATTATTTAAATCTGTTATATCAAATTCTGATAATGTAAAGTTAGAAGAACCTGTTTGGTTTGTTATAAGTGCTGTTCCTGTTTGGTAAGTTACACCATCTGGTAAATCAAAAATTATTTTAAAAGTATTTATGTTCGCCATTTTGGCTGTAATACCAACGGTACTTACACCATCATTACTTCCTCCACAGGGCCCCATATTTGTAGAACTTAGGTCTACTCTAAAATTTCCATTATTTATTTGAGAGAACCCTGTGTTTATTGAAAACAGAATAAAAATAAATAATAGTAATAAATTAGTCTTATTAGGTATAGATTTATTTAAATCAAGGAAACTTTTAACATGCATAGCTTTCTGATAAACACAAGTGCCATATTTTTTGACTGCTTGTGGTTTATCACAAATCTATATATATAGGTGGAGGAGGAATATTTTTTGTTGTGAAAGACCAATAAATAGAGGTAAAGTCTAAACTTATGTTAATTTCCTACAAAGCTAATTTTTAAAAAGTTAATGGAATTTGAATATTAAAAAGAGGTAATGCTTTTATAATTTCTGTAAAAAGAGAGTAATTAGAAAAATTGAGCCATAAAAAAACCCAGCATTAGCTGGGTTTTTTTATGGCTTTATATAAAGATTATTCTTCTTTATTTTCTTCTAATTTGTCTTCGTCTTTAGAGGCATCTTTAAATTCTTTAATGCCACTACCTAAGCCCCTCATTAATTCAGGTATTTTTTTACCTCCAAATAATAAAAGAACTACTACTACTACTAATATTATTTGTGGTGCACCAATGGCTAAAAATGTTTGTAAAGCTATCATATTTTATGATTTTTATAGAAAACAAAGATACTAAAAAGTTTATAGAATTGTATTAAATTTTAAAAAGTGAATATTTAAAAAAATAAAGTAACAATTATATATATTTATAATGCTTAATAAGATAATTTATTGTTGTGCTAGTTAAAGTTTAATACTAGCATTATATTTGTGACTAATGGCTAAGAAAACAAAGAAAAGGAAAGAAATAAAAAGAAAACTGCTTCATAAGTATCGTTTAGTAATATTAAACGAAAGCACTTTTGAAGAGAAAATATCTTTTAAGCTTAGTAGATTAAATGTTTTTGTAACGGGAACATTATGTATTATAGCACTAATTGGCCTTACTACTTTGTTAATAGCTTTTACCCCTTTAAGAGAATATATTCCTGGGTATTCTTCTACAAAATTAAAAAGGCAAGCTACTGTACTTACCTATAAGACAGACTCTCTAGTAAGAAGATTAAATTATACCAATAGGTATTTAGATAATATTCGTAAAGTTCTAAGAGGAGATATAGAGAATAATGAAGTGAGTAGAGACTCCCTTTTTGGTAAGTTTAAGTTGGATCCTTCTACGGTAGATTTAACACCCATTAAACAAGATTCTTTATTAAGAGCTGAGGTGGCTTTAGAGGATAAGTATAATTTGTTTGAACAAAATACAACAAACACAGATTTTATTCTTTTTCCTCCAATCTCAGGAATGATTTCTCAAGAATACAATGCAAATGCAAAACACTATGCGGTTGATGTGGTTGCACCAAAAGATTCTCCAGTAAAAGCTATTGCAAACGGCATGGTTATTTTTGCAGAATGGACAGCAGATACTGGTTATGTAATTATTATAGAACATAAAGATGGTTTATTAAGTATTTATAAGCATAATGGTTCTCTAAACAAAAAACAAGGAGAAGTAGTTAGGGCAGGAGAAGTAATTGCTTCTGTTGGAAATACAGGAGAGTTAACTACAGGACCGCATTTACATTTTGAAATTTGGAATAATGGTGCGCCAGTAAACCCATCAGATTTTATAGATTTTAAATAAAACTTATGTCATTAAAATCCGTAGCTGCAAAAATATTTGCAAAGAATATTGTAAATAAAACTTTAAAATGGGTAAATAACCCAATTAAAGCACAGGAAGAAGTGTTTAAGAATCTTATTAATTCTGCAAAAAACACTTCCTTTGGAAAGGATCATAATTTTAATAAAATATCTTCTTTTCAAGATTTTTCTAAGCAAGTTCCAGTAAGAGACTATGAAGAGCTAAAGCCTTACGTAGAGGAAGTTTTAAAGGGCAAAAAAGATATTCTATGGCCAGGAAAACCTATATATTTTGCCAAAACATCGGGAACAACTTCTGGAGCAAAATATATTCCAATTACAGAAGAATCTATAAAAGAACAAGTAAATGCTTCTCGTAATGCAATACTAACTTACATACACGAAACAGGTAATTCCTCTTTTGTAGATGGTAAAATGATTTTTTTACAAGGTAGCCCAGAATTAGAACTAAAAAATGGAATTAATGTAGGTCGCTTATCAGGAATATCAGCACATTATGTTCCAAACTATTTACAAAAAAACAGACTTCCTAGTTGGGAAACAAACTGTATAGAAGATTGGGAAACTAAAGTAAATGCTATTGTAGAAGAAACCATAAATGAAGATATGACTGTTATTGCAGGAATACCTTCATGGGTACAAATGTATTTTGAAAAGTTAAATGAAAAATCTAAACTAAAAGTTGGCGACTTATTTAAAAACTTTAATCTATTTATTTACGGAGGTGTAAATTACGAACCATATAGAGCCAAGTTCGAGAATTTAATTGGAAGAAAAGTGGATAGCATAGAACTGTTTCCTGCAAGTGAAGGTTTTTTTGCTTATCAAGATTCTCAAAAAGAAAAAGGGATGCTTTTGTTACTAAACTCTGGAATATTTTATGAGTTTATAAAGACAGATGATTTTTTTGAGGAAAACTCAGAAAGACTAACCATAAAAGATGTTGAGGTTGGTATAAATTATGTAATGATTATATCTACAAACGCAGGTTTATGGGGCTATAATCTTGGAGATACCGTTCAGTTTATTTCTTTAAAACCCTATAGGATAATAGTTTCCGGACGTATAAAACATTTTATATCAGCATTTGGAGAACATGTAATAGCAAAAGAAGTAGAACAAGCAATGCAAGAAGCTATTGGCGCAACTAATGCTAGCGTAAATGAATTTACGGTTGCACCACAGATAACACCGCGAGAAAATGAACTTCCTTATCACGAGTGGTTAATAGAGTTTGAAAGGGTACCAGATAATATGGAAAAGTTTATTGAAACTTTGGATGCATCTTTACAAAACCAGAACAGTTATTATTACGATTTAATAGTTGGAAATGTGCTTCAAACATTAAAAATTACTGAAATAAGAAATGGAGGTTTCACTTCTTATATGAAATCTATTGGAAAATTAGGAGGTCAGAATAAAGTGCAACGTTTAAGTAATGACCGTAAATTAGCGAATGTATTGCATAAGTATAGTACTACAATTAGTTAAATATAAATTGTAATTTTACGCGAAATAGATATGGGAAAAGCAATAATTACAACTAGAGCGCAAGAATCTACAAATGCTATAGAACGCTTATATATTACAATGCGTCATTTATTTAATCGTGGCTTTTATAAACCTACAGGAATATCTGGCCAAACACTTAAAGACGCTTTACTTTTATTACGCCCAGAAATTTATGGTTCCATTGCAGAAGAAAAATCTGAATTAAATGGCCTTATCTATGTTTTAGAACGCTTACCAGAAGGAATAGAGCAATGCAGATTTATTAACCTTACCGCAGACGAAGGGTACAGCAAATCCCACTTTAAGGCTATAGTACCACCAAAAAGAAGAAGAAATTGTTATAGAATAGACGATGAGCAAATGAATATTGAAATAACCAGAGGACGCTCTGATATTTATGATATTCTAACGCATATCACTTTTTTAATTATAGAGTCCGAAAAAATTTGCAAACGCGTATTAATAGAAGATACAAACAAAACAATAAGAGACTGGGCAAAGTTAGAAGCTGCAGTTAGTAAAAAGAAACTATCTCAGTCCGAAAGAGAAGTAGCGCTAATACACACAGCAAATATATTAGGGCGCTCTTTTGATGAAATTATTAGTGTTTACGAAAAGTTTGCTACCAAAACTGACCCAGAAAGGTTCTTAAGAATAATATACTGGTTAGGTAAACTAGCAATAGAAGAAGAGGTTTCTGGAAATAAGCGAGCAATTACATTTAGCGCTATTCTTAGAGAAACCTTAGGTCACCATATCTATGGAGAACTTTGGGCAAATACAATAAAAGAAACTTTAGTAGCTAATAATTTACTAAATAGACCCATCCATATTATTAGTGCAAACATGCATAGTGTAATGAATTCTTTATTTGCAAGAAAAGCACTTAAAAACGAATTTAAAGACACGAATAACGATTTAGAAATATATGAAGCCTTAAGTGCTCCAGAAAACGGTAAATTAAGGGATAAGGTTAAAAGTGTTGCATTAAAAAATGGGATGATTAGTATAAACGATAAATCTGGAACTAATATAGATATTCAGATTTTTGACATGGCTAAATTAGGAAAAGATAGTTGTTGTTATTCTTTGTCAGATACTTTAAGAGAAGACGAAATACCGGTAATTTTTGTGATGGACTATGCATTTGGAGAGCAAGCTTACGAAACTATAGATGAGTTTTTAAAACCATTTAAAAAAGAAGGTAAAGAGCCACAATTTTTAAATATAGATTCAATCTCCGTAATGGGTAAAGCAGGTATATTAGATGGTGGTAAAGGAGATATAATGATTCCGTCTGCTCATATTTTTGAGGGTACAGCAGATAATTATCCTTTTAAGAATGAATTATGCGCAGAAGATTTTAAAGGAAACGGACTGCAAGTTTTTGAAGGAACAATGGTATCTGTTTTAGGTACGTCATTGCAAAATAAAGATATTCTTAAGTTTTTCTATGAATCTACATGGAATGTAATTGGTTTAGAAATGGAAGGGGTACATTATCAAAAAGCAATACAATCTGCATCTAAAATACGTAAGAGTATAAAAGAAGATGTTAAAGTTAGGTATGCATATTATGCATCAGATAATCCGTTAGAAACAGGTAGTACATTAGCTTCTGGTGGACTTGGAACAACAGGAGTTAAACCAACCTATTTAATTACAGATAAAATTCTAAAACAGATATTTAACACAAAATAAAATGGCAGATAATTTACCAAAAAACAATACTTCTTCTGATGAAATAGATTTAGGGCAGTTGTTTGAGCTAATTAAAAAGGGATTAGATAATATTGTTAGAGGATTATTAAGAGTCTATTTATACTTTAAGAAGAATTTTTTAATTCTTGTAGGGCTTGCAATTATTGGGGTTACCATAGGATATGGATTAAACCAAATATCTGAAACTACAAAAAAGACTGAAGTAATTGTAAAGCCAAATTTTGAAAGTAAAGATTACTTATACGGAATAGTATCAGAATTACAATCAAAAATTAAAGGCAAGGATTATGACTTTTATAGTAATTTAGAAATTGAATTAGAGCAACTTAAAGGTTTTAAAATTGAGATTGAGCCAGTACAAGCAAAATCTAATGTTGATTTAGAAAAATCTTTAAAGTATTTAGAGTATTTAGGAAGTCTTAAGGATGATAACTCAATAAAAGAAGTTATTAAAAATGAAGTTTTAGAAAGTAGCTATGTAAACCATAAAATTTCTTTTTATTATAAAAATGAAGAACTTGGACAGTCTGCTGCAAAAAAGATTATGACTTTCATTAATGATAATGATTATTTTAAAGAATTAAAAGAAATATATTTAGTTAATTCTGAATCTCAGATTAAAGAAAATGAAGCGCTTATTAATCAAATAGACTTGCTAATAGCTAATTACTCTAAAGCACTAGGGAGTAAGGCTAATAGTAAAGAGAATGGAGAAGGAATGGTTTTATTAGGCGGTGAAGAAGGACTTAATATTCCTCAATTATTAAATTTAAAAAACAACCTAATAGAAAACACAGCTACTAATAAATTACTAAAAAGAGAATATAAGGAGACTATTAAAATTTTAAGTTTTGGGGGGGCTCAACAAATAAAGAAAGAGTTTTTTACGGCAAAACTTACATTAATACCTACAATATTAATTGGGTTATTTTTTATTTGGTCATTATTAAAGTTCTTGAACAAGAAAACAAAAGAATTATTATAAATGAATAAAACGAACCAAAAACTATTAATAACCGGAGGAGCAGGTTTTATTGGCTCTCATGTTGTTAGAAGGTTTGTTGTTAACTACCCTAACTATCATATTTTTAATTTAGATTCACTTACTTATGCTGGTAATTTAGAGAACTTAAAAGATGTAGAAAAACAATCGAATTATACGTTTATAAAGGGAGATATAACAGACGCTAGTTTTATAGACTCAATCTTTAAAAAGTATAATTTTGATGGTGTTATTCATTTAGCAGCAGAATCGCATGTAGATAGGTCTATTACAAATCCATTGGCTTTTGTTAAAACCAATGTAATTGGAACCATGAATTTATTAAATGCAGCAAAGGAACTATGGAAAAATGATTTTACAGGAAAAAGATTCTACCATGTAAGTACAGATGAAGTTTATGGTTCTTTAGGAGAAACGGGTTTTTTTACAGAAGATACTGCATATGATCCAAATTCCCCATATTCTGCTTCTAAAGCAAGTTCTGACCATTTTGTAAGAGCCTACGGTGAAACTTATGGTTTACCTTATGTAATTACAAATTGCTCTAATAATTATGGCCCTAATCACTTTCCTGAAAAATTAATTCCATTTTTTATTAATAACATTATTAATAAAAAATCGCTTCCTGTATATGGAGACGGCAATTATACTAGAGATTGGTTATTTGTATTAGATCATGCAATTGCAATAGATTTAGTTTTTCATAAAGGAAAAAATCATGAAACGTATAATATTGGTGGTTTTAATGAATGGAAAAATATAGATTTAGTAAAGCTTCTTTGTAAACTAATGGATCAAAAGCTAAATAGAAAAGAAGGAGAAAGTGAAAAGCTAATTGCCTATGTTAAAGATAGGCCGGGACACGATTTAAGATATGCTATTGACTCCAATAAAATAAATAAAGAATTAGGTTGGAAACCTTCGGTTACTTTTGAGGAAGGATTAGAAAAAACAATAGATTGGTTTTTAGAAAATCAAGATTGGTTAGAAAATGTAACTTCTGGAGATTACCAAAAATATTATTCTGAAATGTATCAATAGTAGAGCAAAAGCAATAAAAATGAAAGGAATAATTTTAGCGGGAGGGTCTGGAACTAGGTTACACCCTTTAACATTGTCTGTAAGTAAGCAATTAATGCCTATTTATGATAAACCGATGATATATTATCCTTTATCTACTTTAATTTATGCAGGGATACGAGAAATATTGATTATTTCTACCCCAAAAGATTTGCCTTTATTTAAAGATTTATTGGGTGATGGAAGTAAGTACGGTTGTTCTTTTGAATATGCTGTGCAAGAGGCTCCCAATGGCCTTGCGGAGGCATTTATTATAGGAGAAAAATTTATTGGTAAAGATAAGGTAGCTCTTATTTTAGGAGATAATATTTTTTATGGATCAGGATTAGCAAAATTATTACAATCTAATAGCAATCCAGATGGGGGTATAATTTATGCCTATAGAGTTCATGATCCAGAACGTTATGGTGTTGTTGAATTCAATGAGGAGGGAAAGGCTATAAGTATAGAAGAAAAACCATTAGAGCCAAAATCTAATTATGCAGTACCAGGAATATATTTTTATGATAATGATGTCGTAGAAATAGCTAAAAGCATTTCCCCTAGTTCTAGAGGAGAATTAGAGATAACAGATGTTAATAAAGAATATTTAAAAAGAAATAAATTAAGTGTAAGCATTTTGGATAGGGGAACTGCTTGGTTAGATACGGGTACCTTTCAATCTTTAATGCAAGCATCTCAATTTGTGGAGGTTATTGAAGAAAGACAAGGTTTAAAAATAGGAACTATAGAAGGTGCTGCTTATGAAATGGGATTTATTACCAAACAGCAATTAATAACCTTAGCGGAACCTTTAATGAAGAGTGGGTATGGTAAAAACATATTGGGAATATTAAACAAAAAATAATGACTATTGAAAAGACTATTCTGGAAGGTTGCTATGTATTAAAGCCAAGAGTATTTGAGGATGATAGAGGGTACTTTTTTGAAAGTTTTAATAAAGAGACGTTTACAAAATTAACTGGTAAAGAAGTTAATTTTGTTCAGGATAATCAGTCCTTTTCTACTGAAGGGGTTTTAAGAGGAATTCATTATCAAATAGGTAAATATGCACAAGCAAAGTTGGTACGTGTCTTAAAAGGGGTTATTTTGGATGTAGCAGTAGATTTAAGGAAAGATTCTAAAACATTTGGACAACATTTTTCCATTGAACTTTCTGAAGAAAATAAAAAGCAACTTTTTATGCCAAGAGGTTTTGGTCATGGTTTTGTAGTGTTAAGTGATACTGCGGAATTCTTTTACAAATGTGATAACTTTTATAATAAAGACTCAGAAAGAGGTATACTATATAATGATAAAATTTTAGATATTAATTGGGACTACCCAGAATCTAAAATGATAATTTCATTAAAAGACAAAGAATTACCACCATTTTCAGAACTAAGTTTATGAAACATATATTAGTTACTGGAGCCAATGGACAGCTAGGAAGCTCAATACAAGAAATTGCAAAAAATTACTCCAATTTTATTTTTGATTTCAAAAGCTCAAAAGAGCTTGATATAACCAATTCCAATATGGTGAGTACTTTATTCTTAAAGAATAAATATAGTTTTTGTATTAATTGCGCAGCATATACCAATGTAGAACAAGCAGAAAAAACACCAGAAATTGCTTATAAAGTAAATTCAGAAGCAGTTAAAAACTTGGCTGAAACTTGTTTAGAAAACAAGACAGTTCTAATACACATTTCTACAGATTATGTTTTTGATGGGAAAAAAAAAGAGCCATATACCATAAGTGACATTCCAAATCCAATAAACGAATATGGGAAATCTAAGCTAGAAGGAGAGAAGTATATTCAAAATATTTTACAAAAGTATTTTATAATACGTACATCATGGTTGTATAGCAAAAAATTTGGAAATAATTTTTATAAAACGATACTGGAAAAAGCAAAAAATAAGGAAACTTTGCAAATAACAAATGAACAATTAGGTAGCCCTACTAATACTATAAATTTGAGCTTATTTATACTTAATAAAGTTATTTTAGGTATGGAAACTAGTTATGGAATATTTCATTTTACAGATAAGCTTCCAATGACTTGGTATGAATTTGCAAGACAAATAATAGAGGAAAATAACTTAGAAGGTTTTACTACTCTTAAAAAAGCTAAGAATTATCGTACTTTTGCTATAAGGCCAAAAAATAGTGTTTTAGAATAGATTTTAAATTTAAATAGACCATGAAAAAAAAGAACCTAATAGTTTTTGGAACAAGACCTGAAGCTATAAAAATGGCCCCCTTGGTTAAAGAATTTCAAAAATATTCTAATGATTTTGAAACAAGAGTATGCATTACTGCTCAACATAGAGAAATGTTAGATCAAGTTTTGTCTTTTTTTGAAATTATTCCAGATTACGATTTGAATTTAATGAAGCCGAACCAAAACCTATATTCATTGACGGCAGACATTTTAGTAAATCTAAAACCAATTTTAGAAAAATTTAATCCAGATTTTGTTTATGTTCATGGAGATACAACAACAACAATGGCTACGAGTCTTTCTGCTTTTTATTCAGGCGCAAAAGTTTGTCATGTTGAAGCTGGCCTTAGAACGTTTAATTTACAATCTCCTTTTCCAGAAGAGATGAATAGATGTGTTACTGGAGTAATTTCTAACATTCATTTTTCACCTACAGAGACATCAAAACAAAATCTTATCAATGAAAATAAGCCCAAAGAACAAATATTAATTACTGGTAACACAGTAATTGATGCATTAAAATTTAGTGTAGCCAAAGTAAGTAAAACTAAATTTGTAGATGAAGAGATAGAAAGCCTTAAAAAAATAATAAATACAGATAATAAATTAATTTTAGTTACGGGGCATAGAAGAGAAAATCATGGACAAGGTTTTATAAATATTTGTGAAGCCCTTAAGCAAATAGCTGTAACTAATTCAAATACACAAGTAATTTACCCTGTACATTTGAATCCGAATGTACAAAAGCCAGTATATAAACTTTTAGATAAGGTAGATAATATTCACCTTATTTCGCCTCTTTCTTATCCTGCGTTTGTATGGTTAATGAACCAATCTTATCTAATAATTACTGATAGTGGTGGGGTACAAGAAGAAGCTCCCAGCTTAGGCAAACCTGTTTTAGTAATGCGCAATACAACGGAAAGACCAGAAGCTGTAGATGCAGGAACAGTAATTTTAGTAGGCACTAATAAGAAAAAAATTGTTTTTGAAACGCAAAGGTTACTAGAAAGTGAAGAAGCTTATAAAAGTATGAGTATGTTGCATAATCCATATGGAGACGGAGAAGCATGTAAAAGAATAGTAAACCATATATTAGGAATAAAATAATTTATATATAATATGCAGAAACCACAAGTGGTAATGATAGGATTAGGCTATATAGGCTTACCTACAGCAGCTTTAATAGCTCAGAATAAAGTATATGTACATGGGGTTGATATTAATCCAGAAGTGGTAAAAACTATAAATGCTGGAAAGATTCATATTGTAGAGCCAGAACTAGATGGTGCAGTGGCGAAAGCAGTAAAAGAGGGATATCTTAAAGCTGATACTAAACCTGCAATTGCAGATACATACCTAATAGTAGTTCCAACACCATTTAAAGGAAAAAATGAACCCGACATTTCTTTTGTTGAGGCAGCTACTAATGCTGTATTACCGTTATTAAAAGAAGACGATTTATATATTATAGAGTCTACATCGCCTATAGGTACAACAGAAAAAATGATGAATTTAATTTATTCTCAAAGACCAGAATTAAAGGGGAATTTAAATATAGCATACTGTCCCGAAAGAGTATTACCTGGAAATGTAATGTATGAACTTGTACATAATGATCGTGTAATTGGAGGAATAGATAAAAAATCTACAGAAAAAGCCATTTCTTTTTATAAAAATTTTATAAAAGGGAGTTTACATAGAACAAATGCAAGAACCGCAGAAATGTGTAAACTGGTAGAGAATTCATCTAGAGATGTGCAAATAGCTTTTGCAAATGAATTGTCTTTAATATGTGATAAAGCTGATATTAATGTTTGGGAGCTCATAGAATTAGCTAATAGACATCCAAGGGTAAATATTTTACAACCAGGTTGTGGAGTTGGGGGTCATTGTATAGCTGTAGACCCATATTTTATTGTTGCAGATTACCCAATGGAATCTAAAATTATTGGAAAGGCTAGAGAAATTAATAATTATAAATCTTTTTGGTGTGCAGAGAAGGTACAAACATCAAAATTAGAATTTGAATTAAAAAATGGAAGGAAGCCTAAAATTGCTATAATGGGATTAGCCTTTAAACCAGATATCGATGATTTGAGAGAATCTCCTGCAAAATATATTGCTCAAAAGGTATTGCAGAATGCGAATAATGAAGAATATTATATTGTTGAACCAAATATTACGCAGCATAATGTTTTTAAATTAACCCAATATAAAGAGGCTGTAATAAAAGCTGATATCATTGTATTTTTAGTTGCTCATAAAGAGTTTAAAAATTTAGTTTTATCTGAAGACAAAGTGATTTTAGATTTTTGTGGAATAGTTTAAATAAAATAATTACAAGTTTAAAGGATTATATTATTCATGGAAGACAAAAAATATTATGCTCATGAAACGGCTGTTATAGATAAGGATTGTTCTATAGGAAATGACACTAAAATATGGCATTTTTCTCATATTATGTCTAACTGTATTTTAGGTGTAAAATGTAATATTGGTCAAAACGTTGTAATATCTCCGGAGGTTATTTTAGGAAATAATGTAAAAGTGCAAAATAATGTGTCAATTTATACAGGTGTAATTTGTGAAGATGATGTTTTTTTAGGGCCTTCTATGGTTTTTACCAATGTAATTAATCCTAGGAGCGCTATAAATAGAAGAGGAGAGTATACTAAAACAATAGTAAAGAAAGGAGCTTCAATTGGGGCTAACGCAACTATTGTGTGTGGAAACGATATAGGTGAATATGCTTTTATTGGTGCTGGTTCTGTGGTTGTAAAACATGTTCCTCCTTATGCATTATTGGTAGGGAATCCGGCAAGACAAATAGGATGGGTTGGAGAATATGGACATAAACTAAAATTTAATGAATCAGGTATTGCTATTTGTAAAGAAAGCAAACAAACATATAAGTTAGAAAATAATATGGTTTATAGAATTAATTAAAGTTATATGAAAATTGATTTCGCAAATTTAGGGAAGGCTTATACTGAGCATAAGTTAGCAATAGACGTAGCAATAGAAAAAGTTTTGACTAACACTAGTTTTATAATGGGACCAGTTGTTTCGGAATTAGAAACAAACCTATCTAATTATGTTGGTGTAAAGGATTCTATTAGCTGTTCTTCAGGAACGGATGCGTTGTTATTAGCAATGATGGCTCTAGATATTGAACCTGAGGACGAAATTATTACAACACCTTTTACATTTATTGCTACAGGAGAAGCTATTGCTTTTTTAAAAGCGGTTCCAGTTTTTGTAGATATAGATGAAGAAACATATAATATAGACCACAATAAAATAGAGAAAGCAATTACTCCAAAAACTAAAGCAATAATACCTGTTTCTATTTTTGGACAAGTTTCTAATATGGAGGTAATAAATGATATTGCTAAAAAATACAATTTAGCAGTTATTGAAGATGCTGCTCAGAGTTTTGGAGCAAGTCAAGGTGGAGTTAGAAGTTGTAATCTAAGTACAATTGGATGTACTAGCTTTTTCCCTGCAAAACCCTTAGGATGTTTTGGTGATGGGGGAGCGGTTTTTACAAATGATGAAGAATTGGCTATAAAAATAAAAAGTTTAAGACTTCACGGTCAAACAAAAAGGTACCATCATAAATATATTGGTATGGGAGGAAGGCTAGATACTATACAGGCAGCAGTACTTAATGAAAAATTAAAAAACTACGATATTGATATTCATAATAGAAATAAAGTAGCGTTATCTTACACAAAGCAATTAAAAAATAAAGTTGTTGTTCCTATAATAAAACCAAACAATATTTCTGTTTGGGCACAGTACTCTATAAGAGTAAAAAATCGCGAACAGATTCAATTAAAATTAAAGGAAAAAGGAATTCCAACGGCAGTGCATTATCCCATGCCTCTACATTTACAAGAATGTTTTAAGTACTTAAAAGGAAAAAAAGGGGATTTTCCTATTGCAGAAAAAATTTCTAATGAAATAATGAGTTTGCCAATGAATCCTTATACAACAAAAGAAGAAATAGATTATATAACTACTAATTTAATAAAAATACTATAGATGAAAAACTTTGCACTTATTGGAGCTGCAGGATATATTGCTCCTAGACATATGAAAGCAATTAAAGATACAAATAATAACTTATTAGCGGCATATGACAAAGGGGATAGTGTTGGTGTAATTGATACATATTTTCCTAATGCAGACTTTTTTGTAGAATTTGAACGTTTTGATCGTCATATTGAAAAATTAAAATATGAAAAAGATACTTTTCTTGATTACGTAAGTATCTGCTCTCCAAATTATTTACATGATGCGCATATTAGATTTGCATTACGCAGCGGTGCAGATGCCATATGTGAAAAACCCTTAGTCTTAAATCCTTGGAATATAGATAAACTACAAAAAGTAGAGGAAAAGACAGGTAAAAAAGTTTATAACATATTACAATTAAGAGTACACCCTTCTATAATTGCATTGAGGGAAAAAGTATCGAAGTCAACTAAAGACAAGAAATTTGAGGTTGACTTAACTTATTTAACTTCCAGAGGAAATTGGTACCAAACATCATGGAAAGGAGATAATAGCAAATCAGGTGGTATTGCAACTAATATTGGTGTACATTTTTATGATATGCTATCTTGGATATTTGGAGATGTTCAAGAAAATATAGTTCATATTCATGAAAAAGATAGAGCATCTGGTTATTTGGAGTTTGAAAATGCTAGAGTTAAATGGTTCTTATCTATTAATTCTAAATATTTACCTAAAGAAATTAAAGAAAAAGGACAAACAACATATAGATCAATAACTATTGATGGGGAGGAATTAGAGTTTAGTGGAGGTTTTACAGATTTACATACATTAGTATATAAAGACATAATAGCAGGTAAAGGATATGGGCTTGGTGCAGCTAGAACTGCAATAGAAATTGTTCATAAAATTAGAAATACCACACCCATTGGACTAAAGGGAGAATACCATTCCTTTTTAAATGAGATTTAATTTTATAGTAAATAACTAAATAATTGTTTATCATAAAACTAAATAATATCTGGGCTAAGATTTCCAAATCTGAGTTTTTTAAGAATGTTTCTTCTCAAATGTTAGGAACAGGAGTAGCGCAATTATTACCTTTTGCTGTAACTCCTATTTTGACAAGAATGTACTCTGAAAAGGAATTTGCATTATATACTTCCTTTTTTGCAATTGCAGGAATTCTTGAAGTTGGAGCAGGAGGTAGATATCAATTTGCGATAGTAATACCAAAAAGTAATGAAAAAGCTACTAAAATTTTTATTTTAAGTATTTACATTACATTAATATACTCCGTATTATTATTCTTAATAGTTTTCCTGATTCCTAAAAATAATTTGCTAAAAATTGACCAAGTTATTTATTTAATCCCGATATACGTTTTATTTTTTGGTCTTTGGAGTTCTTTTTCAAACTTATCTATAAGGTATAAAACTTTTAAAGACAATGCAATAGCTAAAGTTCTACAATCTGTTTCTTATATTTTATCAAGTATGGGAATAGGAATGTCTAAATACACTATTTACGGATTATTAGTTGGAAAAATATTAGGTTTGTTTTCTTCATGGCTTTTTTTATTTAAAAAATCAAAAATTACTACTAGTACATTTAGATTAAATAACTTAAAATTAATTGCTAAGGAATATATAGATTATCCTAAGTATGGTATAACTCCAACTTTTTTAAACACAATTTCTATTCAAGGAATTGTATTGGTTTTAACAAATTTTTATTCAACTAATGATTTAGGGTATTTTGGTTTAACTACATTAGTTTTAAGTGCACCAATTGGGTTAATTGGAGCTTCTTATAAAGATGTTTTTTATCAAAAGATAGCATTTTTAATTAATACAAAGGAAAACCTTACTCAAGCATTTGATTTTTTTAAAAAGTCAGCGATAGCACTTTTAGCATTGGGAACACCAATATGTTTAATAATCTTTTTTTTAGGACCAGATATATTTTCATTTGTATTTGGGGAAAAGTGGATTAGGTCAGGAGAGTTTGCTTCAGTACTAGCAGTAAGTTTTTTAATTAAATTAATAGCAAGCCCATTATCATCAGTATTTAATGCTGCAAATAAATTAAGAGTAGCATCTATATGGCAAACATTATATTTTTTTACCACCTTTTCTACTCTAGGCATTTCAGTTTATATCTTTGAATTAGATGTAGACACATTATTTTTAGTTTATGTAGCACATGAAAGCTTTTTGTACATACTGTATTTAATGCTACAATATAGAACCTTAAAAAATCTTAAAAAAAAGAAATAAATATAGATTAATAATTATGAGTAATGCTTAAAGATTTTTTTGACTTAAGGGGAATCGAAAAATGGAAGAACATAATTTTGTTAATTTTCTCATTTTCTCTACCACTAAACCAAAAATGGTCAACAATTCTTCTATTAGTACTCATTGTAATTTCTTTATTTGATAAAAAAGACTACAAACTGTTTAGGAATATTTCATTTATATTACCAATAATTTTATACATAAGTACTGTTGCATCTTTGTTTTACTCTCATAATTTTGAATTAAAATTTATTGAGCATAGAGCCTCGTTAATTGGAATTCCTTTAATTTTTTTAACTATAAAAATAGATTATAAAGCATATAGTAAAATTTTACGATACTTTGTTTTGGGATGTTTAACAGCGGTATTTATATGCTATATAAATGCTCTTAACAATTCTTTTTCTATTGTAGATAGTGAAATTAAATTTCAAGCAGTAGTTAATCAGGAATTTTCATTTCTTTACTCTGTTGTAAGAGATGGTAATTACTTTTTTTCTTCTTTTTTCTCTATTTTTCATGATACTACATATTTTTCAATTTATTTAAATGTTGCAATAGTTATAATTTTATTTTTAAGATTATGGAAGCTAAATAAATGGTATTATTTATTATTATTACTATTTCCAATGGTAATTTTTCAGTTATCTAGTAAAGTAGGGATTATAATTTTATTTTTTATTTTCATTTTTTTCATTTTTTCAAGGATAAAAAAAATGAGCTTAAAAATGGCATTGCTTATATTAATAACTATACTTGGGGCTTTGTTTTTTCAATATAACCCAAGGCTAAAGTCTATGTCAGAAAAGTTTAGTAAAGAAAAATTAACTATTAATCCGGAGGAAAGATTTGGATATACTCTTAGGCTCATGTCATGGGATGCGGCTTTAGAACTAATTAAAGAAAACCCTATAAAAGGTTTAGGAGTAGGAGATACTCAAATAAAATTAAACGAAAAATATATAAAAAAGGGTTACGCAACTCCGTTAAAACAGAATTTAAACGCACATAATGAGTTTTTTCAGATTTTCTTAGAAAGCGGTTTAGTAGGTTTTTTATCAATTTTATTAATTCTTTATAGCTTGTTTAAGTTTTCAATTGTAAACAATAAAATTGTTTTTTTTAATATGTGTTTCTTATTTATTATAACAATAAGTTTTTTATTTGAAAGTATATTGAATAGGTACTCTGGAATATCTTTTTTTACTTTTTTTTATTATATTATATTGAACAGATATGTAGAGAATAATGATAAATAAACTTCCACGTGTTTTTGATAAAATAAAACTCTATAATTCACTTTTATTAATTATACTTTTTATAGTATTTCAAATGTGTTTTTCTTTTGTATTAAAAGATTTACACGTTTTTAAAAAAGCAGAAGAATCTGCTAGTTTGTTATATGAATTTAGTATATCAAAATTTATAATTATTTTTTTTATAGTAGCCTTTTTAATTTATTCAAATTTAGTACTAAAAATGAAAGGCTTTTTATATATAATAACTGTTCTGGTTTTAATATTTTTTGTATTTCCGAGTGCAATATTATTTTCAAACATAAGAGATTTAGATTACCGTATATTTTTATCTCATTCTTTATTTTTTACTATAATAATGATTATTGGTAAGATAAAAATCAAAATAGAGTCTAAAACATTAAATCTAAAACAATCTAAAAATGTTTTGTTATATGGTATATTAGTTGGAATGATACCATTTTTTGTACTTTATTTTCCGCACATTAATTTTAACAATCTTCTTTTAAAAGAGATTTATGAGACAAGGGAACAAATAATTTCTAGTGTAGATAATTTTTATACAAATTATACATACTCTTGGTTTAATAAAACTTTAATACCATGCTTAGTTGTATTTTGTCTTTTTTTTAAAAAAAAGCAAGAACTTATAGTCGCAATAGGGCTTTTAGTTTTTTTATTTTTATGTGGAGCTCATAAAGCCGTTTTTGTTGGGTTGTTTATGGTTTTAATTTTGTATAAATACAATTATAAAAAAAAGGCAAATTACTTTATAAAATTTATGATAAGCGTTAGTTTAATTTCTTTAATCATATCAGTCGTTTTTAATAATAATTTTCTAATGGTTATGTCTATTAGAAGAACAGTATTTTTACCAAGCTTATTAGATATTTTGTATTTTAATTTTTTTGAAGAGAACCACCTTTATTGGTCAGAAACTTTTAATGGAGTTTTTTTTAATTACCCATATAAGCATCCACATGCATTCATTATTGGGGAAAAATATTTTGGAACTATTATTTGGAATGCAAATAATGGTGTTATTTCTGATGGATTTATGAATTTTGGAATGTTGGGAGTTTTTATAAATAGTATTTTAATTGCATTGTATTTTTCTTTTTTAAATCAATTAAACATAAGCAGTAAATTTTTTGGAATTTTCTTTTTATTGTTTTTTGTAATTATAAGTTCTTCTTTAACAACTGTAATGTTAACCCATGGAGGAATATTATTATTATTTGTTTCTTTCTTTATTTTAAAAAATTCCCAAAGCAAAATGAACGACTTATGAAAAAAGTAATTATTTTAACAAAAACAAACTGGAATGAACCTCCTAGGATAAGACACCAAATAACTCGTTTATTAAAAGAAAAAGGATATGAAATAACATATGTTGAAAAAAACTCATACAAAAGCCTTTTTATTAAGAGTAGAAAAGAAGAAGGAATTAACTTTTATTCTCATGCAGAATTAATACACCATCAATTAAGGTATTTTCGGTTTATACAAAATTTAAATAATTTTGTAGTAAAATACTATTTAAAGAAAATTTTTAAAAAAGTTGATTTTGATTTTATAATGAACTTTAGTTATGAATATGACTTTTTAAAAGGATTAGCGCCAAGCAAAAAAGTTATAACAATGATGGAAGATGATTTTGAAGCACAAGCTAAATTTGGAATGACAAGAGCTATAAAAAATCAAATAAGGAGTACATGTAGAAATTCTGACAATGTATTAACCGTATCCTACCCTTTATTTGATAAATTAAGTTCATATAAAAATAATGTTACCATGCTTTTTCCATGGAGCCAAAGAGAGTATAAAAAACCAAAACAAAATTTAGATAGAAATACTGTTTTATATTTTGGTTTTATAGGAAGGTTAGATTGGAAAATTACAGAATCTATTATTAAGAATACAAAATATAACTATAGGTTTGTTGGTCCTACTATTAAAAATTCTGACGCTAATTTTGTAAATTATTTAAAAGAAACCTATAGTAATTTTGAACATATAGGCTATAGTAAAATAGAAGAATTAGAAATTGACGATGTTTTTTGTTCTATTTTACCTTATGATGCAAGTTTAGGGAATGTTCAAGCTTGTACAGTAAGTAATAGAGCATTTAATTTGTTATCATTAGGTTTTCCTTTAGTTTATGCAGACTTAAGAAATTTAATTAAATCTCCTAAAACTATAATTAAAACAAATATAACATTAGAAGAATACATAGAAACACTACATTTTTTTCACGAGAATTTTTCAAGTGTGCAGAAAGATATAATGACTTTTTTACAAAGTCATTATAAGGAATCTAGATGGAAAGTTTTGGAAAGAATAATTCCAAAAAAATAAGATTAATTTAGATCTTAAGATCATTTTTTTAATATAATAATCTTAATATAATAATCTTATTTTTGTTATAAAAACAAAGAAGTAGACTATAACTTTTAAGGTAAAATAATGAGTAGAGAATATCAAATTTGTTCAAATTGTGTCATGGACACTACAGATTCAAAAATTTCTTTTGATGAAAAAGGGGTATGTGACCACTGTAACACGTATTATAAAGATATTTTACCAAATTGGCATACAGATGAAAGAGGAGATACCAAGTTGAAAAATATAATAGCCAAAATAAAAAAAGAAGGAGAGGATAAAGATTTTGATTGCTTAATGGGAATGAGTGGCGGAATAGATAGTTCGTATCTATTATATGCTATGAAAGAAAAATACGGATTAAGACCACTTGTATTTCATGTAGATGCAGGTTGGAATTCACAAATTGCTGTAAATAATATTGAAAGATTGGTAGATTGTTTAGGTTTAGACTTATATACAGAAGTAATAAATTGGGAAGAAATTAAAGATTTACAATTAGCATTTTTTAAATCAGGAGTATCCCATATAGATACACCACAGGATCATGCTTTTTTTGCTACAATGTATAAATTTGCATCAAAACATAAGATTAAATACATACTTACAGGAGGAAATTATTCAACAGAATGTGTAAGGAATCCTTTGGAGTGGATGTATTACCAATCAGACTCTATTCAATTAAAAGATATTTATAAAAAACATGGTAAAGGAACGCTAAAAGACTACCCTGTAACTAACATTTTGTGGCATAAGGTGTATTTGCCATATATAAAAAAGATTAAGCTTATAAGACCTTTAGATTACATTCCATACCATAAAGATGAAGCCATGCAACTATTAGTAGATAAATATGGTTATCAAGAATATCCACAAAAACATTTTGAATCTCGTTTTACTAGATTTTATGAGGCCTATTGGCTTCCTAAAAAATTTGGTTATGATACTAGAAAAGTGCAATTCTCTAGCTTAATATTAACTAATCAAATGACTAGAGAAAATGCTTTAGAAGAATTAAAAAAACCGGCATATAATCCAGAATCAATTGCTCAAGATTTTGAGTTTATAGCAAATAAGTTAGGAATAACTGTAGAAGAGTTGCAGGGTTACATGGACGCACCCAATAAAACGTATAAGGACTATAAGTCTCAGGATAGTATATATAATATTGGGGCTAAAATGATGCGTTTAATTGGATTAGAAAGAGGAGGAAAAAGATGATAAAGATTGTAAATTACGGTTCGGGGAATATACAAGCAATATTAAACATTTATAAACAATTAAACATAGATTGTTTTGTTGCTAATACTCCAGAGGAATTAAAAGATGCTACCAAATTAATTTTACCAGGCGTAGGAGCTTTTGATGAAACCATGGATCAACTTATAAAATCAGGATTTAAAAAAGAACTAGACAGGCTTGTTATAGAAGAAAAAACGCCTGTTATTGGAATTTGTGTTGGGATGCAAATATTGGCAAAAAAGAGCGAGGAAGGCATATTGGATGGTTTAGGATATATTGATGCTGAGGTTAAAAAATTTGATATTAATACATTTACAGAAAAACCATACTTACCGCACCTTGGTTGGAATTCAATTAACCCTATACGAAATCATGAAATTTTTAATAATATTGATTTTGAAAAAGGATTTTATTTTCTTCATACATATTATTTTTCCTGTTTATCTAAAGAAGACACTTTAGCTACTACAAATTATGGAAATCAGTTTTCTTCTGCTGTAAATTATGATAATGTTTTTGGTATGCAATTTCATCCCGAAAAAAGCCATAGTAATGGTATTCAGTTGTTTAAAAACTTTGCTAACTTATAATTTATGTTAAGATCACGAATAATTCCTTGCTTATTAGTAAGAAATAAAGGACTAGTAAAAACAGTTCAATTTAAAGAGTCAAAGTATGTAGGGGATCCAATTAATGCTGTTAAGATTTTTAATGAAAAAGAAGTAGATGAATTAATAATCTTGGATATTGACGCTACTAAAGAAAAAAGAGAACCAGATTTTAAAATGATTCAAAATTTAGCAAATGAGTCTAGGATGCCACTATGTTATGGAGGTGGTGTTAATACAGTAGAGCAGGCTAAAAAAATTATTCATCTTGGAGCAGAAAAAGTAGCGCTTAGTTCAGCTGTAATTAATAATCCAAAACTTGTTGTAGATATTGCAAAAGCTGTAGGAGTGCAAAGTGTTATTGTTGTTTTGGATGTAAAGAAAAAAGTGTTTCTAGGAAAATATCAAGTTTACACTCATAATGGAACCAAATCAACCGGGAAGAGTCCAAAGGAATTAGCTGTACAGTTTGAAAAATTAGGAGTAGGAGAAATAGTAATTAATTCTATTGATAATGATGGTATGATGAAAGGCTATGATTTAAAATTAATAGAATTAATTAGATCTTCGATTAATATTCCTATGACAGTTTTAGGAGGTGTTGGGAACTTAGATCACATTAAAGAAGTAATCAAAAAGTATAATGTTATTGGGGTTGCAGCCGGAAGTTTATTTGTATTTAAAGGTAAATATAAAGCAGTTTTAATAAATTACCCAAATAAAGCAGAAATTAAAGATTTATTGAAATAATTTATTAATAAGTGTTTTAATGTATTCTTAATAAGAATAAACAGAATATTATGTTATTTAACTCTATTGATTTTGCTATATTTCTTCCAATAGTTTTTGTTTTATATTGGTTTGTAATTAATAAAAGTTTAAAACTTCAGAACTTATTAATAGTTGTTGCTAGTTATTTTTTTTATGGATGGTGGGATTGGAGATTTTTGTCATTAATTTTATTTAGTACTATTGTTGATTATTCAGTTGGAATTCTGCTACAAAAAGAAAATAATATCCTAAAAAGGAAGACTTTACTTTGGATTAGTATTATAGTAAATTTAGGTTTTTTAGGTTTTTTTAAGTACTATAATTTTTTCTTAGAGAATTTTATTGATGCGTTTAGCCTATTTGGTATTCTATTAAAAACTAGTTCTCTTTCAATAATTTTACCTGTAGGGATTAGCTTTTATACTTTCCAAACACTAAGTTATACAATTGATGTTTATAGAAAAAACCTTGAGCCTACTAAAGACTTTGTAGCATTTACAGCTTTTGTTAGTTTTTTTCCTCAATTAGTTGCTGGTCCAATAGAAAGAGCTAGCAATTTATTACCACAATTTTATAAGAAGCGCATATTTAGTTATGATGCTGCTGTAGATGGAATGCGTCAAATTTTATGGGGCTTACTTAAAAAAATTGTTATTGCCGATAATGCTGCTATATATGTAAATTTAATATTTGAAAATTATCCTGAATATTCAGGGAATACATTGTTTTTAGGGGCAGTTTTTTTTGCATTTCAAATTTATGGAGATTTTTCAGGATACTCAGACATTGCAATTGGAACCTCTAGATTGTTTGGATTTAATTTGAAGCAAAATTTCGCATTCCCTTATTTTTCAAGAGATATTGCTGAGTTCTGGAGGAGGTGGCATATTTCATTATCCACTTGGTTTAGAGATTATGTTTATATTCCTTTGGGAGGTAGTATAGGAGGAACTTGGATGAAAGTTAGAAATACATTTATAATTTTTATAGTAAGTGGTTTTTGGCATGGCGCTAATTGGACTTTTATAGTTTGGGGTTTTTTAAATGCATGTTATTTTTTACCATTATTATTACGCGATAAAAACAGAAAGAATATCAATACGATAGATTCAAGAAAATTATTTCCAGAATTAAAGACTGTATTTCAAATCTCAACAACTTTTGTTCTTACTATAATTGCGTGGGTTTTTTTTAGAGCAAAAAATGTTGCTACTGCACTTGACTATTTGTTAAATATGTTTTCTATGAGTTTATTTAAACCTTCACCTCAGGATTTAAAACATATTAGTGACGGGGCTCATATTATATACTATATACTAATATTAATAGTATTTATTTTAGTTGAATGGTTACAAAGAACTAAGCAGCATGCACTCCAAATTGATGAGCATAAGACTAATAAAATGCTTAGATTAAGCTTTTATTATATCATTGGTTTTACAATTTTTTGGTTTGGTGCTAGTCAGCAAGACTTTATTTATTTTCAATTTTAAAATTAGATACTCATGTGTTTTAAAAAAATATTGGCATGCATATTCATCTTTTTTATGGGAAGTAGAATTAATGCAAATGAATTAAAAAGTGATTTGCCAGAGTCTATTTTTAAGAATATATCAGTTTATCTGCACCCTTATAAATCATTAAATGAAGCTTTAGAGGATCAAAAAAATATTGATTGGGATAAAGACATAGAAAAAGCAAAAAGCATTACACTAGCTTATGCCGCAAAAGAGATTCAAGATCATTTTCGTTTGTTAAATAAGGAGGTTAATGTATTTAACTATAAGAAAAGTTTTGCTAAGAATAATATAGTTATTCTTTCCAGAGAAGAATTGAATTTAAATTATAAAAATATAGCAGGGAAAATAAATTTTGAGACCTTAGGTAACCAAGGTTTTGCAATATTCCCATATAAAAAAAACATTTACATTACAGCAAATAGTCGTATTGGAATTCTTTATGGAGTATATGATTTTTTAAAAAAAATTGGATTTTCATGGTATAGTCCAGAAGAAACTATAATACCCAAAAAAATAAAAAAAAATCCGAACTATTATAAAACTATAGAAAAACCATTTGTGGGCTTAAGAGGTTTCTGGACCTTTTCTGAGAAAAATTTACCTACAGAATATATAACGTGGTTTGCCAGAAATAGATTTAATATTATTGGTAAGATGCCCCAGTATCTTTCTAAAAAATTAGGAGTTAAAGTTTGGGGAGGAGAACACAATTTGATTCAAGAAGAATTTTCAAAAAAAAATTTATTTGAACAGCACCCTGATTGGTATTCATTATATAATGGAGAACGTATACCAGTATCTAGTAAAGGAAATTATGTTAACCCTTCTTACGCTAATCCAGAAATGGCAGAGTATTTTTCTGAAAGATTGATTCATAGATTGATAGACGGGGATTTAAAAAACATTGATGTTCTTAATATATGGCCCGCAGATAAAAAAAGAGATAAACTAGACCAAAGTGACTTGGCTAAATCGACAGGAAATTTTACGGATACTGTGTTAAAATTTTATTCTATTATAGCAAAAAACCTAGCAAAGGCTTATCAAGAAAAAAGACTATCTAGAAAAGTTGTTCTCGCGGGAATTTCATATCACTTAACAATGGAACCTCCAACGAATATGGATGTTGTTAAAGAATTAGAAAACCTAAATTATATACATATATTTTATCCAAGCACAAGAGATTGGACCACAGCAATTAACTATAAAATGGCAGAAAGTGGAGCCAATAAAAGAATATATAGTACAATTAATCTATGGAAGGAAAAGGCAAATTTTAATTTTGGGGTGGTAGATTATAATAATAAAAGTAATTATTCAGGATTAGCATTAACTGACCATGTAAATTTTGCTAGTAATTTTGATTTTTTTTTTAAGAATAGTGCGGGTTTATATGCATATATGCACCCAATAAAAACAAACCCTGGCCCTTTACAACTAACAAATAGCTTGATTTCTGATTTATCATGGAAATCTTTTGATGAAGAAAGTGAAACCATATCAAGACGAACAACAAAAAAATATTATAAAAGTAAATATGGGAGATGGGCAACTCAGTGGAGTACTATATATGATGAAATGATGCTTTCGGTTAGCAATGCCAAAAGTATTTATGAATTAGAATCTTTAAATACAGTACTATTTCAAAAAGTGTATTGGGCTGTACCACCATATTCTGATGAAGAGGCAGTTAAATTTATACCTCTTTATAGAAAAGGAGGATTACAAGACTTACCTGATGGTTTTTATAATGATAAAAATGCAACTATAAAGGCTAATTTTATGGGATTAGATGAGTCCATAAAAATTCATTCTAATCTTGAACTAAAATGGAATTCCATACTAGAAAAGGTTAAAAACCCAAATATTAGAGCAAGAATGAATAATGATATTATGTGGTTTAAGGCCACTAAAAGTAGATATAAATTAATGGCTTTAATATGTGACTATTCATTAGCTACTTTTAATAAGGATAAAACAAAAAAGATAAGAGAAAATATTATCCAAGAAATAAACTATTTAAAAAATAGTAAAGTAACAGATGATGTTATTTCTCCCGTTAATCAAAGAGATTTTTTAAGGGTTGCTCAAAAGTTATTAGAAATAAATGAAAAGTAAAGCTTGATGAAAAAATTTGTAAAGAAAATAATTGTTTTTTTTATACCACTATTTTTATATTTAATTATAGTGGTAATAATTGACCCATATAACTTTTTTTCTAATTCTAATTTCATTCCTTTAGAAACAAAAAAAGAGATTTCATTTAAATTAAATTACCCCTTATTTAAATTATTAGCTTTTAAAAAAAAACCAACAAAAAATATAATTTTAGGAGATTCTAGAACAAACAACTTAGATATTAATTTTATTAATGAATGTGCCGGTAAAGAATTTACCAATCTGGCATTCGGCGGAGGTACATTACAAGAGATTATTAATACATTTTGGGAAGCAACAAAAGAAACTAAACTTGAGAAAGTAGTTATAGGTCTAAACTTTAATTTATATAATAAAGTTAATGCTATGGATCGGGTTTCTGAAGCAGTTTATCTTAAAAATAATTTTTTATCATATGGCACAAGTAAATTTGTATTTAAATCTACAGGTCTTATTATTAAGAATCTTATATTAAATTCCTCTTTTGATTTAGGAATACCAGAAATGTCAAGAGAAGAATTTTGGCAATACCAATTAAATTCTGCGGCTAATAATACATATAGGATTTACAACTATCCACAAGGCTATTTCTTAGAACTTAAAAAAATTGCCGAATACTGTAAAAACAATAAGATTGAGCTAAAATTCTTTATCCCTCCAACCCATACTTCTTTACAAGAAAAAATTCATGAATTTAAATTATTAAAGGAAGAAGAAAAATTTAAAGAAGATATTAAAAGATTAGCATCAGTATATGATTTTGATTTTTCAAATCAAATAACGAGGAACAAAGAAAAATTTAAGGATCCATATCACTGTAAAGAATCTGTTGCGGAATTGGTAGCCAAAGTAATTTTTTGTGAAAATCCTGAACCAGACTTGATAGATTATTTCGTTTTTTATGAAAATAAAAAGGAATAATCATTTATTACAATAACTATATGGAAAACAAATGTAATATTTTCTTACAAAAAATGGAAAGGATAATAATAATTGTATTCATTTTACTTTTCGCCGGTTGTAAAAACGACAATGATGAAGCGGTATCTCAAGAAATAGAATTGTGCGTTATTTTTAAGAATGAAAGTATCATCAAGTTATCCAATTTTCAATTTAAAATATTAGATATTGAGGGTAATACACTTTTATTAGATCGTACAGACTTTGATGAAAAAAAATCTCTAAAGTTAGTAAAACAACAACCTGTTTTTCTAGAACTGTATATAAAAGATGACTGTAGAGATTTTAGTATTAAAAGAGAGTTGGGGCTCTTTGTCTCAAACCAAACAAAAGAGATTGTTATTAGTAATGATGATTTAGGTATAAAAGACTCGGTTGAAGAAAAGGTATATGAAGGTTATCTAAATATATCTAACCAAGAGGAACTAGATGCCTTTGGGCTTCAAAATTATAGTAAGATTGTTGGGGATATTACAATTTCGGGCGTAAATAATTTGTGTTCGTTAAAATATTTAAAAGAAGTTACAGGTTTTTTTGGCATAGGAGAACACTCTTCGCCTGACGGTAATGTAGTTTATGCATATCGGAATCCAGATTTACATACCTTATCGGGCTTAGAAAATCTTTCTACTGTTGGAGGCAGCTTACAAGTGTATTTTAGTTCTTGTATTAATTTAAATGAACTCTCTAACTTGACATCTATAGGTGGTGGTTTAAGTATTTATAGCAATGAGTTGTTAACAAACATAGACGGCCTTTCTAAAATAGAAAAAGTGGCGAGATTAGAGATAATGTCCAACAATGTATTGCCTGATTTGAACGGTTTATCTAACTTAGAAACTATTTATAGTGATATAAGTACTTGGACAAATGGACAAGGGGATATTTATGAATCCCCCAGTTTAATGATTTTTGCTAATGCCTCTTTAAAAAATGTAGATGGTCTTGCTAAAATAAAATTTCCTATTAATAGTTTGAGAATAGGTAAAAACGATTCTTTATCTAATTTAAATGGTCTTTTGAATGTTCCTGAAATTCAAGCAAGAATACTAATAAGAGAAAACACCCTATTAACTGATTTTTGTGGATTAAAAGGTGTGCCAAAAGTGGATAGGTATTATGTTGGCGGAAACGGCTACAATCCAACCCAAGAACAATTAGCTACAGATGAGTGTAAAGAAGACTAGAATATTTTCTCAAAAAGAAATGAAAAACCTTCAAATTATCCGATTAAACATTAGTTTTACTTAAAATATTGTAAAAGATTAGATAGTTAAAAATGAAACAAATTATACAAGATCTTAAAAACGGAGAAACAATTTTAGAAGAAGTGCCAGTCCCAATGGTAAAACCTGGATTTGTACTTATTAAAACCTTTAGAACATTAGTTTCTTTAGGGACTGAGCGTATGCTGGTAGAATTTGGTAAAGCTAATTTTATTCAAAAAGCAAAGCAGCAACCAGACAAGGTAAAAATGGTTTTGAATAAAGTAAAGACAGATGGTCTTAAACCTACCATGGATGCTGTTTTAAATAAACTAAATCAACCACTTCCTCTTGGATATTGTAATGTTGGAGAAGTTGTTGGTATTGGAAGAGGAGTTACTGAATTTCAAGTAGGAGACCGTGTTGCATCTAATGGTAATCATGCAGAGTATGTAAATCTTCCTAAAAATTTGGTGGCTAAAATTCCTGATACTGTTACAGATGAAGAAGCGGCTTTTACTGTTATTGGTTCTATAGGATTACAAGGAATACGTTTATTAAACCCAACTTTTGGAGAAACTATTGTAGTTGTTGGTTTAGGTCTTATAGGGTTAGTAACTGCAGAATTATTAATGGCAAATGGCTGTAATGTAATTGGTTTTGATTTTGACCCTGAAAAAGTTCGTATTGCTAATGAAAAAGGAATTGTAGCCGTTAATCCAGGGCAAGGTACGGATCAAGTAAAATTTGTAGAATCTTATACCAATGATATAGGAGCAGATGGGGTAATAATAACTGCTTCTAATAAAAGTAATGAAATTATAGCTCAATCTGCACAGATGTGTAGAAAAAGAGGTCGTGTAATTTTAGTAGGAGTAATTGGCTTAGATATTAGTAGAGCGGACTTTTATGAAAAAGAAATTTCATTTCAAGTGTCTTGTTCATATGGGCCAGGAAGGTATGATGAAGAATATGAGCAAAAAGGCAATGACTATCCAATAGGATATGTTCGTTGGACAGAAAAGAGGAATTTTGAAGCTATATTAACTGCTATAGCAAAAGGAACTTTAGACGTAAAACCATTAATAACGGAACGTATACCTTTAGAAGAATTCGATAAAATATATGGAGATATGGGTAATTCAAAATCCATAGCATCTATTTTAGAATATACCAATACAGCGGATCCTATTAATACTGTAGAAATTTCTAGAAAATATTTTAAAGAAAAAAATGGAACTATAGGGATTATAGGTTCTGGAAATTTTACGAGTTCAACTATATTACCAAATCTTAAAAAAATAAACGCTGAGATTAAGTATATAGCAAGCTCTGGAGGGCTTTCTTCTACCATTATGGCTAAGAGGCATTCTATTGCTAATTCAACTTCTAATTACAAAGAGATATTAAACGATTCGGATGTAGACTTAGTACTAATAACAACAAAGCATAATATGCATGCTTCGATGGTATTAGAAACAATTAATTCAGGGAAAAGTGTTTTTGTAGAAAAACCCTTAGCACTAACAGAAAGTGAACTAGAAAGTATAATTTTAGCATATAAAAACCAAAATGTAAGTGTAAGTGTTGGGTTTAATAGGCGTTTTGCTCCATTAGCAAAAAGCATGAAAAAATTACTTGGTAATGATAATACTCCGATTAATATAGTTGCTACAATGAATGCAGGTTTTATTCCTGCCGATGTGTGGGTACATGATATGGAAGTCGGTGGAGGAAGGATAGTAGGAGAGGCTTGTCATTATATAGATTTATGCACCTATTTTACAGGAAGTAAAGTAAAAGAAGTCTGTATGAATGCTATGGGTATAAATCCAGAAGAAAATACAGACAACGCAAGTATACTCATACGGTATGAAAACGGTTCTAATGCTGTTATTAATTATTTTGCGAATGGTAGTAAGGCATATTCAAAAGAACGCGTTGAAGTGTATTCTCAAGAACGCACATTAATTATGGATAATTGGAGAAAACTTAAGTCCTACGGTTTCAAAGGGGGAGGAAATGCTTCTTCAAAACAAGATAAGGGTCATTTTAACCAATTTAATGAACTCATAGAACAACAGCAAAATGGAGGAGCATCAATAATTCCTTTTGATGAAATTGTAAATACAACTAAGGCATCATTTGCTGCAATTGAATCATTGAAACAAGGTAAATGGATTTCAATAAACTAAAATTACTTTTCTATACTTTAAAATACCTTCGTTTTAAACAAATTTATTTTCGAGGATATTATTTATTTAGAAATAAGTTTTTCAAAAAAGAATATAAAAAACAGCTTAGTAAAAACATTAAAGTTATAAAATGGCAAGATTCTTTTTTATATACCGATAGTTATATTAAAAATAATTCTTTCAAGTTTCTAAACTTAGAGCATAACTTTATTTCTGAAATTGATTGGAATTACAATGCTTACGGTAAACTTTGGACCTACAATTTGAATTATTTTGATTTCTTAAATCAAAAAACAATTTCAAGCGAAGACGGCCTTTTTTTAATTCATGACTATATTCAAAACGAGGCGAATTTAAAAGATGGTAAAGAACCATATCCAATTTCACTTCGAGGGATAAACTGGGTAAAATTTTTGTCTAAATATTCAATTTCTGATTCAGAAATCAATAAGAATTTATATAACCATTATCAGACACTACTTAACAACCTTGAATATCATTTATTAGGTAATCATTTATTAGAAAACGGGTTTTCTCTTTTCTTTGGTGCTTACTATTTTAAGGACGTGAAATTTTATGCAAAAGCAATCCATATTCTGAAAGCAGAACTAGAGGAACAAATTTTGAATGATGGTGCTCATTTCGAACTTTCACCAATGTACCATCAAATACTTTTGCACCGTCTTTTAGACTGTATAAGCCTTATTAAGCTGAATTTCTGGAAGGAAGATGGAATGGCCTTATTTTTGAAAGAAAAGGCCTTAAAAATGCTTTCATGGCTTGAGAGCGTTACTTTTTCCGGGGGTAACATCCCAATGGTGAATGATAGTGCTTTTGGTATTGCACCAACTTCAAACCAATTGGTTAAATACGCAAACGAATTAGGGCTCAATTGGTCTAGTAGTATTCTTTCAGATTCTGGTTATCGAAAGTTTAAAAATGATGATTATGAACTTTTTGTTGATGTAGGAAATGTTGGCCCAACCTATCAACCTGGACATGTGCATTCAGATACCTTTAATTTTGAATTATATGTTGCGGGAAAACCAATAATCGTGGATACCGGAACTTCTACTTATGAAAAGAACGCTTTAAGACAAAAAGAGCGTGAAACAGCGGCACATAATACTGTAGTGGTAGATAGTCAAGATCAAACACAAGTTTGGGGTGGATTTAGAGTTGCTAAGAGAGCAAAAGTAAATTTACTTGAAGAAGATGAAGGTTTTGTTAAAGCCCAACATGATGGCTACAAAAAACTTGGTCTTTTTCATTCCAGAAAGTTTGTTTCAAAAGCTTCCCATTTAACTATTGAAGATTCGTTTAACAAGGCATCTCAATTAAAAAAAATTGCTTTTTTTCATTTACATCCTTCCATAAATTCTGTAAAAATTAAAGGAAATAAGGTTTTTTTAATACATCAAAATATTCAAATCTCTTTTGAGAATTTCTCTTCTATTGAGCTAATACCTTTTGATTATGCTACTGGATTTAATCAAAGAGAAAAGTCGCAAAAAATTTCTGTAACTTTTCAAAAAAAACTAAAAACTGAAATTTACTTATGAAATTACTGTTCTTAACCGATAATTTTCCTCCTGAATTTAATGCTCCAGCAACAAGAACTTATGAACACTGTAAGGAGTGGGTCAAAGAGGGAGTGGAGGTAACAGTAATTACTTGTGCGCCAAATTTTCCAGAAGGAAAACTATTTAAGGGATATAAAAATAAATTATACCAAACTGAAATTTTAGATGGTATTAAAGTAATAAGAGTTTGGTCATATATTTCTGCAAATAAAGGGTTCCTAAAAAGAATACTAGATTTTTTAAGTTACATGTTAGCCTCATTTTTAGTTGGATTATTTATTAAGACCGATTTAATTGTAGCAACATCTCCTCAATTTTTTACTGCAATATCTGGAAGGTGGCTAGCTTTTTGGAAACGTAAAAGATGGGTAATGGAAGTAAGAGATTTATGGCCAGAATCTGTAAAAGCAGTTGGCGCAATGAGTAATAAACCTATCTTTTTATTTTTTGAATATTTAGAGCTTAAAATGTATAAAAGTGCTTGGAAGATAATTACGGTTACGGATTCTTTTAAAACACAATTAATAAATGATAGAGGTATAAAACAAACTAAAATAGAAGTTGTGAAAAATGGAATTAACGCTGAAATGTTTTCTCCTATACCCAAAAATGAAAAACTTATAAAAGAATTAAATCTTAAAGATAAATTTGTAATTGGATATATAGGAACTCATGGTATGGCGCATAAGTTAGATTTTATTATAGAATCTGCAAAAAAAATCAAAAACAAAGAAATACATTTTATTTTTTTAGGGACTGGAGCAGAAAAAGAAAAATTAATGACTATAAGTAAAGGGCTTTCTAATGTAACAATGTTATCAGCTGTAGAGAAAAAAAAGGTGAAACAATACATTTCTGTATTAGATGTAGGATTGGTAAATTTAAAAAAGTGTAAAACTTTCGAATCAGTTTTACCGTCTAAAATTTTTGAGTTGGCAGGAATGCATAAACCAATATTACTTGGAGTAGAAGGGGAAGCAAAAGAGTTAGTAGAAAATTATGGTATTGGTTTTTGTTTTGAACCAGAAAATGAACTTTCTTTTTTTAAAAAAATAGAGAGCGTTGTTACAAGTAATAAAATAGATAGTAATAAATATGAAAGCTTGTTAAAAGATTTTGACAGGAATCTTCTTGCAAGAAAAATGCTAAGGTTTTTAAGAAATTAGATTTAAAATGAATAAAGTTACCTATTTTTAAGCTTTAAAATTGATAGTTTGAATTTTTTTGAAACAGCAGTATTAATTTTTATAGGCTCTTTTCTACTGGTTTACTTAACAATTCCTAAAGTAATAAAGGTAGTTGAGTATAAAAGATTAATGGATGACCCTAACCAGCGAAGCTCTCATAAAAACAGGACACCTACATTGGGTGGAGTTTCCTTTTTTTTTACTCTAGTTTTCGCTCTTTTTTTTATAGAGAGTTGGGCGGTTACACAGGAGGCTATTTATATAATTCCTGGACTAACTATATTATTTATTGTTGGTCTTAAAGACGATTTGGTCGTTATTTCACCTGGAGCCAAGTTATTAGCACAAGCATTTGCGGTAGCATTTATTTTAGCAAACCCGAGTTTTACTATTACCTCTTTAAATGGTTTTTTAAATGTAAATGAAATACCCTACTATTTATATTTAGGAATTGCAGGTTTTATGATGCTTACTATTATAAATTCCTATAATTTAATTGATGGTATAGATGGTTTAGCCTCTATAGTTGGTATTGTAATTATGGTTTTATATACAACTATTTTTTACCTTACTGGAGAGTATTTTTTCGCCCTTTTAAGCATAACGCTAAATGCTAGTTTAATGGCTTTTCTTGGATTTAATCTTTCGTCAGATAAAAAAATATTTATGGGAGACACAGGTTCTTTAATAGTAGGATTTATAATTAGTATACTTACTTTAAAGTTTTTAGCATTAGGACCAGAAAGTTATACAGAAATGCCTTTCTTATTAGAAAATGCGCCATTAATTGCTATAAGTATATTAATTGTACCTCTTTTTGATACCGCAAGAGTTTTTACCATACGTATTGCCAATAAAAAAGGACCTTTTTCTCCAGATAGGAATCATACCCACCATGTATTAATAGATTATTGGGGACTAAGTCATAAACAAGCTAGCTTTATTATAGGTTGTTTTAATTTACTTTTTGTAATGCTCTTTATTGTTTTAGGGAGTAAGGCAAAAAACCTTGGGATGGTTATAATGCTTGTTTCTGTTGTAATATTTTTAGGATATATTTTCTTTAAATATAATTATAGTTTTACTACTCTAAAGCAGAAAATAATGCTAAAAAGAAAAGTAGAAAGTCTAAAAGCAAAAGGGAGTAGTAATAAAAATAAAACTAAAAAGAATATTAGTATTGTAAGGGATCAAAATGAAAGCAAACAATAAAATGAAAAGAATACTAATAACAGGAGCTGCAGGATTTTTAGGTTCACATTTATGTGATCGTTTTATAAAAGAAGGGTTTCATGTAATTGGTATGGATAATCTTATTACTGGAGATCTTAAAAATATAGAACACCTTTTTCCTTTAAAACAGTTTGAGTTTCAACACCATGATGTTAGTACATTTGTTCATGTTCCTGGCGAGTTAGATTATATTTTACACTTTGCTTCACCAGCAAGCCCTATAGATTATCTTAAAATTCCTATAGAAACTTTAAAAGTTGGTTCTTTAGGTACTTTAAATCTCTTAGGAGTAGCAAAACAAAAAAATGCAAGAATATTAGTTGCGTCAACTTCTGAAGTTTACGGTGATCCATTAGTGCATCCTCAAAATGAAGAATATTATGGTAACGTTAGCCCAATAGGTCCAAGAGGAGTTTATGATGAAGCTAAAAGGTTTATGGAGTCCATTACAATGGCGTATCATCGCTTTCATGGGTTAGATACTCGTATAGTTCGTATTTTTAATACCTATGGCCCTAGAATGCGTTTAAATGATGGCAGGGTTGTTCCTGCTTTTATGGGACAAGCATTACGTGGAGAAGATTTAACTGTTTTTGGAGATGGGTCGCAAACACGTTCTTTTTGTTATATAGATGATCAAGTAGAAGGAATATATAGATTATTAATGAGCGATTATACAGATCCAATTAATATTGGAAACCCACATGAAACAACTATAAAAGAATTTGCTCAAGAAATTATAAAACTTACAGGAACCTCTCAGAAAGTTATATATAAACCTTTACCTCAAGATGACCCATTACAAAGACAACCAGATATTTCTAAAGCAAAAGAAATATTAGATTGGGAACCTAAAGTAGAGCGTTCTGAAGGATTAAAAATTGTATTTGATTATTTTAAATCCCTCTCTAAAGAAGAGCTTCTAAAAAAAGAACATCGTAATTTTTCTTAGAAAACTTAAATTATAAATTGGCATAACCTATTTTTGCCAAAATTTTTTACCATGAACATACTTATTCTTGGCTCTGGTGGCCGCGAACACACATTTGCTTGGAAACTTAAACAAAGTCCTAAATTATCTAATTTATTTGTTGCACCTGGTAACGCAGGAACAGCAGAAATTGCAACTAATTTAACTATAGGTGTTAATGATTTTGAAGCTATAAAAAAAGCGGTAATAGAAAATAGCATAGAAATGGTAATTGTTGGCCCAGAAGACCCTTTGGTTAACGGAGTTCATGATTATTTTTTAAAGGATGATTCTTTAAAGAGTATTCCAGTAATAGGTCCGCAAAAAGCAGCGGCTACATTAGAAGGTAGTAAAGAATTTGCAAAAGAGTTTATGTACAAACATAATATTCCAACGGCAAAGTATAAAAGCTTTACTTCTGCAAATTTAGAAGAAGGGTACACTTTTTTAGAAAGCTTAAATGCACCATATGTATTAAAGGCAGATGGTTTAGCAGCAGGTAAAGGAGTTTTAATTCTTAAAAATTTACAAGAAGCAAAAGATGAGCTAAAAGCAATGCTGGTAGATTCTAAATTTGGTAATGCTAGTGCTACTGTAGTTATTGAAGAGTTTTTAGATGGCATAGAACTTTCTGTTTTTGTTCTTACAGATGGTGACGGTTATAAGGTTTTACCAACGGCTAAAGACTATAAACGTATAGGAGAAGGAGACACTGGATTAAATACCGGAGGTATGGGAGCTATTTCACCTGTTCCTTTTGCAGATGAAGAGTTTATGGATAAAATCCATAAGCAAGTTGTTATTCCTACCGTAGAAGGGCTTAAAAAGGATAATTTGCCATATAAAGGATTTATTTTTATAGGCTTAATAAACGTGAATAATAACCCTCTTGTAATAGAATATAATGTTCGTATGGGAGATCCCGAAACAGAGGTTGTTATTCCAAGAATTAAAAATGATTTAGTTGCCGTATTTCAAGCAGTTGGGAACCAAACTTTAGATGCTATTAATTTGGAATTAGATGACCGTACAGCAACTACAGTTATGACTGTTTCTGGTGGATATCCAGAGGCATATGAAAAAGGAAAAGAAATCACAGGATATAATACTATAGAAGACTCCTTGGTATTTCATGCAGGAACAACAATAGAAAACGGTAAAGTTGTAACTAATGGGGGGCGTGTAATGGCAATTACCTCTTATGGTAAAGATTTCAAAGAGGCACTAAAAAAATCTTATCAAAATATAGAAAAACTACATTTTGATAAGATGAATTATCGCAAGGACTTAGGATTTGATTTATAAGTAAGAGTGGCTTGTGCTACTCTTATCTTCTTCTCCTTTATCGTTATATTTTTTTAATTCTAGCATCCAATAAACCATAGCTATTGATCCTATTATCATAAAAATCCAATTAATGGTATTTGCGGCCCACCAACTCTCCATAAAACGCAATGTGTCTAAAGGAGCGAAAAGTACATTTACAAATAAATCTTGTATGTTTTCAAAAAATGCTTTCATCTTATAGTATATTTACGGTGCAAAAATATAAAAATCAAGGATGATTTCAAGCATTTTTGGCAAAACAAAGCCAATTAATTACATTATTGTTGCAACTTTTCTTTTTTTGCTCTATTGGTTAGTACAATTTTATCTTTCTAACACAGGATTAAAAACAGAGCAAATACTTATAAAAGCAGCAATTGTAGCAATTTTAATGAGTAGTGTTTTTGTTTCTAATTTTATTATTCAGCGTAATAAAATTACTGGGGCAAATTCTTTTGCAATCTTATTTTTTGCAGCATTATGTCTTGTTTTTCCAGAAACCTTACTAGATAGTAAGGCTATAGTAAGTGCTTTTTTCTTGTTGCTAGCAATTAGAAGAATATTAAGTATAAAATCTTTAAAAAGTATTAAGTTAAAAATTTTTGACGCCACTTTATGGATTTTAATAGCTTCATTATTTTACAATTGGTCTTTGTTATTTTTAATACTTGTTTTTGCTGCTATTTATATTTACGAGCCAAAAAATATAAGAAATTGGTTAGTGCCATTTGTAGGAATAGTTGCTTTTATTTCTATAACATATAGCATTTTAATTTTAGCAAATTCCGCCTCTTTTTTTTTAGAGCGGTATACCTTTAACTTTCATTTTAAAAAAGACTACTTTTTAAATTGGGGAACTAATACTAAATATAGTATTTACATTTTATTAAATATTATTATTAGTGTATTAGCTTTTCTTAAAATGGGCGCCTCGGGCGTTGGTAAAGTAACTACTATGCGATTAATTTCGTATGTTTTTCTTATAGGGTTAGTAATTGTATTGTTATCTTTTGGTGATGGAAACCCTATTATTTTTACTTTTTTCTCTTCTGCTATTTTTTTCACAAACTATTTAGAATCTATAGAAAAACCTAAGTTTAAAGAAGTAGTATTAATACTAAGTATTTTAGTTCCTTTATTAGTTTTTTGTTCTACTTTATTCCTATCATAAAATAGGTATCTTTGTTTAAAATTTATTATTATGTTTAGTCAATTTGCTTTCGATATTTTTGAAAAAAGCATTCAACAATACCATGTTTTGGATAATGTAAATCAGCCTTTTAAAAACCCATATCCAAAGAATGAAATTTCTCATCTTTTATATAGAAAAAATTGGATAGATACCGTACAATGGCATTATGAAGATATTATAAGAGACCCAGAAATTAATCCTGAAGCTGCATTAATATTAAAGCGTAAAATTGATGCTAGTAACCAGGATAGAACAGATTTAGTAGAGTATATAGATAGTTATTTTTTAAATAAATACCAATCGGTACAAATAAAAGAAAATGCCACTATTAATACAGAAAGCCCTGCATGGGCAATAGATCGTTTATCTATTTTGTCTTTAAAGATTTATCATATGCAAGAAGAAGTAAACCGTAAAGATGCTTCTGCAAAACATATAACAACTTGTACTACAAAATTGAATGTTCTATTAGAGCAGAAAAAAGACCTTACAATTGCAATAGATCAATTATTATTAGATATTGAAGAAGGTTCTAAGTTTATGAAGGTTTATAAGCAAATGAAAATGTATAATGATGATGAGCTAAACCCAGTTCTTAGAGGTCAAAAATAAATTGAATTACATTCCTTGTGAGCGCACAAAAGCACATTCTTGTTATACGATTATCCGCAATGGGAGATGTAGCAATGACTATTCCTGTACTTTCTGCATTACTAAAACAAAACCCACAAATAAAAATTACGGTTTTAACTAGGGCATTTTTTAAACCTATGTTTGCGCAATTAAAAAATGTAGAAGTTTATGAGGCAGATGTAAAAGGGAAGCATAAAGGTGTTCTTGGTTTAAGAAAACTATCTAAAGAGCTTAAGGATTTAGGTATTTCTCAAGTGGCAGATTTACATAACGTTTTACGAAGTAATATTTTAAAAACGTACTTTGTTTTAGGCTCTATTCCTTTTGTTCAGATAAATAAAGGCAGACAAGAAAAAAAGGATTTAACGGCTCTTAAAGTTAAGAACATACAACCTTTAAAAACTACTCCTGAAAGATATGCGGATGTCTTTAGAAAATTAGGGTATACCATAAACCTTTCTAAAGAAAATGTTTTACAAAGAGAGTCTATAGAAGATACTATTGTAAAACTAGTAGGATCTTCTCCAAAAAAATGGATAGGAATTGCACCTTTTGCAGCTTTTAAAGGCAAAATGTATCCTTTAGAATTAATGGAAAGGGTTATAAAAGAAATAGATGCTACAAATGAGAATACTATTTTACTTTTTGGAGGTGGAAAATCGGAAAAAAAGCAACTTCAAAAATTAGAAGAGACTTATTCTAATTGTATAAATATTGCAGGCAATTTGAGTTTTAAAGAAGAACTTACCCTTATTTCTAATCTAGATGTTATGTTGGCCATGGATAGTGGTAACTCACATTTAGCTGCAATGTATGGTGTACCTACAATTACACTTTGGGGGGTTACACATCCTTATGCTGGTTTTGCTCCTTTTGGGCAAGAGATGGAAAATTGTTTAACATCGGATACTAAACAATACCCTTTCTTACCAACATCTGTTTATGGAAATAAATTCCCAGAGGGTTATGAAAGGGTAATGTATACTATAGAACCCAAAAATATAGTTCAAAAAATTGTGGAGACTTTAAGTAAACTACCTCAGGGCAAGACCACAAGGCATTAGAAGTAAAATTAGCATTGATTTCGACGCAAGCGTCGGAGCATTTAAATCTCGATTATCGAGTAAAAGTTAATTTATACACTTTCTGGCTTTAATTCTATACTTTTAAAATATTGTCTTAATTGTGCCATAAACCGGTATTTACGTGCACTTGGAGCAACATCGGTCATGAGTGTTCTAATACCAATAAAAGAGCTCATTAAATAGGTGGCAACGCCTTCACAGTCTACATGCCTATCTATAAAACCATTAAATTTTCCTTTTTGTAATGTCGTAACTAGGTTTACTTCCCATATTTTTAAAACATCGGTTAAATGTTTCATTATGGTATCATTTTTACCGTTAAATTCAGCAATTAAGTTACTTAACATAAAACCAAAGTCCATTTCATTATGAACAGCAGTCTCTAATGCATTATCAAAACAGTTTGTAATTAAATCTAAAGGGTTATCATGGCCTTCTATAGGTTCAATTAACATACTATATACTCTACGTACTATAAGGTTGTCTATAATTTGAACAAAAAAGTCTTCTTTAGAATCATAATGATAATAAAAAGCTCCTTTAGAAAGGGAAAGTTCTTTTAAAATATCGTCTACACTAGTATTATAATATCCTTTTTTGTAAAATAACTCTAGTCCTGTTACTTGCATTCTTTGCATGGTAGCCATGCGTTTTATACTATTACTCATAAGATTTGGGTTTTGGGTTAAACAGACCATTAAGTCTCTATACAAAGAACCGCCGAACTTAGTTTTGCTAGTATTTTAAAAGGTGTATTGTTGTGTAAAATCGTTAAAAAGTAAAAAGCTCGATGAACTACCATTTTCTTCACTATAATTACAAACTACCTAGTTTGTTAAACGGTAGTATAAATAAAATAAACGGTTCTTTTTTAATTTTTAAAAGGGATTTAAAATACAAAAACCCCTAAATTAATAGAGGTTTTGCAAACATTTTTCCTGCCGGGGAAACTACGTAGAAAAAAATTTTTAAGCAACTGTTCCTTGGCAGCTACTACCAGAACCAGCGGTACAACCATAACAATGTTGTGATATAATTATGTTTCTATCATTTAATATATCTTCATTATAATCTTTAATATGCTTTACCTTACTTGCAACCTTTAAATCTAACATTTGGTTAAAATCACAATCATATAACCAACCATCCCAACTTATAGAAATAGTATTGGTACACATAACATTTGCAACAGCAGAAGGGTTATATGCTTCTACTAATGCATACATATAGTCTTCATAATTTTCAGATGCTATTAGGTAGTCTAAAAACCGCGCTATTGGTAAGTTAGTAATTGCAAATAAATTATGAAAATCGATATTAAAATCTTCTTTAAGAGCCTTTTTAAAATCTGCCTGTAAAGCCATTTGGTCTCCTGGTAAATATGCACCAGACGGATTGTAAACCAAATCTAATCGTAAGTCGCTGCCAGGCATACCGTAGCCACGTTCATTTAGTTCTTGTAATGCTTTTATGGACTTGTCAAAAACACCATCACCACGTTGCTTATCTGTTTTTCCACGGGTATAATGTGGCATAGAAGATATAACGTGTACATTATGTTTTTTAAAGAAATCTGGTAAATCGTAGTACTTTTTATTTGCTCTAATTATTGTAAGGTTAGAGCGTACAATAAAATCTTTAATACCAGCTTTTGCGGCTTCTTCTACAAACCAACGAAAGTTAGGGTTCATTTCAGGAGCACCTCCAGTTAAATCTAACGTGTGCGCTCCTGTATTTTTAATTACTTCTAAGCATTGTTGCATGGTCTCACGTGTCATAATCTCTTTACGATCAGGACCAGCATCTACATGACAGTGCTCACAAACTTGGTTACACATATAACCAACATTTATCTGAAGAATTTCTAACTTTTTTGGACGTAAAGGAAAATGACCAATTTTAGCAATATTATCCTTAAAATAAGGGAGTTCTCCATCTGCGAAAATACCTCCATTTAAAATTTCTAGTTGCTTATTAGCTATTGCTAAGTCTTTCCCCTTTGCTTGTAATGATTTTGTAGCCATTTTTTCTAATTAGTAAGAGTAATACATGCTTAGTACTCTATTTAACGTATTACTTTCATTTTAATAAAAATATATTTAAGTTTTTCTTTAGATACTTAGAAGGTTACATAGATAATTTATCATGCTTATTCATCATTTGTACACCGTGTACTAAAGCAGCACCACTTTTTATGGCAGCACCTACATGAACAGCTTCCATCATTTCTTCTTTAGTAATTCCTTTTTGCAAACCATCTTTTGTATACGCATCTATGCAATAAGGACATTTTTCTGTATGTGCTACAGCCAATGCAATTAAAGATTTTTCGCGAGCAGTTAAAGCTCCTTCTTTAAAAACCTCACCATAATAGTCAAAGAATTTTGTTCCTAAATTTTCACTCCATTCGGTTATTTTTCCAAATTTTCTTAAATCTTTTGGGTCGTAGTAAGAATCTGCCATGTTTATTTTTTTATAATTTGATATTCTTTTATAATTGTTTCAAAATCATAAGGTATTCCTTGTAATTTCTTTTCTATTTTGGGTAATATTTCCATGTTATCCCATATACCGGAAACTAAGGTTTTAGTATATTCTACGGGTAAATTATTTTCTTCCATTAGGGAAGAAGCCAGTTTGTAATTGTAATTTAAATACCTATGAGTATAATTTATGCAGCCTTCTATATTTTCTAGAATCATATACCAAACTCTAGAAGTACCATCATTAGCAGGCATGCCTATTACACCGGGGTTTAGCCATAATTTTTCTTTTATGTTAGAATGAAAAGGTAGGCCACAATGTCCTGCAAGAATAACATCAGAATTTAAGCTCTTTATGCTTTCTTCTTTTATTTGGTCTGGAGTAGATTCAAATATAAATTCAGATATATTAGAATAAGAACCATGCACAACGCTAACATTTTTAGAGCCGTATGTAAAAGAAATATGGTGTGGTAAAGTAGCCATCCAATTTAAAGATTCTTTAGATAATTTACTTTGTGCATACGGGTACCATAATTTAGAAAAATTGTCACATCTACTTCCTTGTGTAAAATCACAACCGCAATCTTCTGCTCCTTCAACTAATTGTAATTCTACATTACCTAAAATGCTTAATGCTTTCCACTCTTTAAATAGTTTTATTGTTTCTTCGGGCTGTGCACAATAACCAAGTATATCTCCTGTACAAATACAATTTTCAGGAGCAATACCCTCTTCTTTAGAAACCTCTTTTAAGGCTTGTAATGCTTGTAGGTTGCTGTATACACCACCAAAAATTAGCATTTTGCCTTTATGCTCTCCAAGATGTATTATTTTTTTATCCATGTGGGAATAAAGTATAAGGTTACACAACTAAGAATACCCCAGAAATTAATCCAAAGTAAATCTGCATATTTACCAGTAGTAAAAATTAATTGCTGTGGGAATATTTTAAAAATCAATAAAAAACCAAAAATAACTCCAGCAAAAACACTTAAATGAAAACTAAGTGCTGCTGCTTTTTTATGCCAAAATATAAATACAGGGGTAAGGCCTATGACCATAGTACCGCTTATGGTAGTTGCAGATAGTATTTCTGCATCAAGAAAAACTGGTATAGTGCCTAGAACAGCAATAGCTACCATAGAGCCTCTTCCAAATTTTAAAGTATTTCCAAGATTTAAATCTATAGATAGGAGTTTAGAAAATGAAGAAAAGGTAGAATCTAGTGTAGAAGCAGCTGAGGTTATCATTATAAAATTAATTACAAGTAAAATAACTACACCAAAAGCTTTACCTACTTCTACTGCAGCTTGTCCTTTAAGCCCTGAATACTGGGCATAAACCCCTATTATGCTAAATAAAATAATACAAATTGCCCCTATAAGAGTTGCCCATAAAAAGCTTTTTAAAGTTACTTTAGGACTACTAATAAACCCTCTATCTGTAAGAACAGGATCATGAAAAGGATAACTTAATGACTGTAGTAAAGCTGCAAAGAGTAAATTTAATCCCATTTCAAAAGACCAAGTTCCAGAAGAGATTACTTTAGAGGTTGTAAATGAAGCATCGGAATTAAATATAGCTCCAAGAATAACTACTATTAATACAGAAAATAACCCCATCTGAATTACATCTGTGAAAATGGAGCTACTCATTCCACCTTTTAATACATAGGATAGAGTAAGCGCTGTAAAAACTAAAATAGACCAATAATAACTACTAGTTCCTATAGCACCAAAGTAAGAACCAATTACCATAGTATTGCTCCAAACTTCATTAAACAAACGAAAAGCTATTAATATAGAGAAAACTGCAACGGCACTTTTACCAAATTTTGTGGTTAAAAATTGATGAATGCTTGTATAATTTCCTTTGGTTCTCATTTTATAAATAACAATACCGGCAACAGCAAAGGATGCATAATACGCTGCATAGGCAACACCACCTACCAGACCAAAAGCTAAACCTAAATTAGCGGCATTGGTAATACTCTTTGCAAATATCCAAGAGATTACCAAACTACCCATTAACATAAAGGCATTGGGGGCTTTTTTACGATGCTTAGCCATAAAAAACTGATTGGTATTTTTTGCTAATGGAGACAAGAAAAACAACACCAAACTAGATGTTATTACTAATGCCCATTGAATCCCCTCTATCCCTAAAGGGGACGATTCTATTAGCGTTATAATACCATTGTATTTCATATTTTTTATTTTCTATCGCAATAGTAACAATTCCCCCTTTGGGGATAGAGGGGATTATTACTCATCCCACCATACTTTTACATTTATACTATTACCATTTGTATTAGTAGATGCTTCTGTATAATTGCTATTATTTAAGGCTTCTTCCTCAGCTGGGTAAGGCATACGAACAGGAAGCATATTGTTGTTTAAGCTTGCCGAGATAGTTTTAAGTTGCGGGTAGCCTGTTCTTCTATATTCTATCCACCCTTCATAACCATTTATCATATTAGAAATCCATTTTTGGGTAATAATTTGTTCTATAGGATTTTGCCCGTTTTGCCTATATGCTGCAACAGTAGTAAGGTAATTTGTTGGTAATGTTGTACCCCAATATGCAAATGATTCTTCTACCGCTTGTTCATATAATATCTGTGCATCAGCAGAAATAAGCAATTTTTCTGCGGCTTCTGCAAGTAAAAATTTGGTTTCCCAACTAGTCATAAAATTAGCATTTAAAACTCCAGAGTTCTCTCTAAAAATAGTTCCCGTTAAAGAATAATCTGCTAATGCAATGGAGGTTTGTGAGGCATCAATACCATTTAGTAAACCGTTGTATTTCCCTGTAGTACTATTGCTAAAAGGTCTAAATAATGTAGCAAGCCTAGGGTCGTTTAAATTGGTTAGTATTTCGTCCATTGTTTCTGATAAAACAAAGTTGTTAAAATCGCCAACACGTAATCTTGCTAGTCTAAAATTGTTTGGTTCTCCGTCTGTAAAATCAAATTTTGCATTTTGAGAATTGTTTGCAATGAATTTGTTTTCGGTATATAAAACTTGTATTTGTGCTGCTACATTTTCTTTATCCGAAATACGCATTAAAAATTTTAATTGTAACGATTTTGCAAAACGAACCCATGCATCTAAATCGCCATTAAAAAGAATATCGCCTTCTAAGGTTATAGAACCATTATAGTTTTCTATTGCAGTAATTCCTTTTTCTAAATTATCTAGTATGCCACCTTCTTCTAAGTAAATAGATTCTTGTGTATCATAAGCCGGTGTTACCGTAATGTCTTTCCCTTTAAAAGCTTCGGAATAGGGAACATCACCAAAAATATCGGTAAGTGCACCAGCCATATATGCTTTTAGTATTCTGGAAGGTCCTTCATAAACAGCAAAAGTTTCATTCTCTAAAGCAAGCGTTAGTATTTGTTCGTTATCTCTAAGATTGGTATACAATATTGGCCAAGGATTACCACCAAGTTGTGGTGATTTTAAATCATGACGGTCAAAAAGATTAAAATCTAATGCTGTAGTATACTGCCCCAATAAGTTTCCTGCAGTAAAACCTTCATAAGACATTTGCTCTCCATAATCATAAATTACTTGTCTTAAAAGTAAACTTGGTTGTACGCTAACAGGAGCATTAGGATTCGTATTTATTTCTTTAAAGTCTTTGGTACAAGAAAATACTGTTGCAATAATGCAAAGTGTTATTAGTACTGTATATTTTTTATATATCATTATAGTATCTTAAAAATTAAATCCAGCTTTTATTCCAAAGCTTCTAGTAGTAGCGTACGACATGTCTTCTATACCGCTAATAAATCCTTGTCCTTGAACAGCTAATTGTTCGGGGTCAAAGTGTGGATTCTCTGTTATTGCAAATAAATTTTTTCCTATGAAAGAAACACGTAGAGTAGCGTCATTTTTAAAAACTTTTAAATTATCAAAAGTATAGCCTAGAGAAACCTGACGAAGTTTTAAAAAGGAAGCATCATAGGTATTGTTTTCTTCATGGTTACGGTCATAAAATTGGCGGTAATAACTCTCTGCAGTTACGGCTGTGGTATTAGGTTCATATATTGGACTATCTATTGTACCAACATTAACAACACCTTGAGGAACAATACCTTCTTCTGGTCTAAAAGCCGTTTCTGCTAATTGACCACCAACATTACCTAAGGCGCGTGTTCTAGAAACTATGATTCCGCCTTGTCTCCAATCTAACAAAAAGCCTAAATCCCATTTTTTATAATTAAATTGATTATTGAAACCAAGCATAAAATCTGGATTATAGTTTCCTAATTTTTGTAGATTATTATCTGGAATATAGCGGCCTTCATCTGTTAGGATAAAGTCGCCATTTTCATTTTTTAAATACCCAGTACCATATAAATCTCCAATACGGCCACCTTCTTCTGCCTGTAAAAATACCGTTTGGTTTTGACTGTCGTATATTCTGGAATAAGCCAACGTTAATAGTCCACCGTCTTGTGGCAAGCTCTCTACAGTAGCTCTATTTCTACTAAAATTAAAGGTGATGTTCCAGCTAAAATCTGTAGTAAGAACAGGAGTAGCATTAAGAATAATTTCTACCCCTTTAGAGCGTACCTCCCCGCCATTAACTACTTGTTGTGTAAAGCCCGAAGATATGCCAATAGGTAAAGAAATAATTTGGTCTTTAGTAACCGCGTTATAATAAGAAACGTCTAGGTTTAAACGGTCTTTAAAAAAACGTATATCTGCACCAATCTCAAAAGATGACGTTTGTTCTGGTTTAAGATTTGCATTTGCAATAGTATTCTGGTCGCTAAAAGTGGGCTGCCCATTAAAAGGGGTTTGTGCTACAAAAGCACCTGTAGTTTGGTACGGATTTGTATCATTACCAACTTGTGCCCAACTAGCTCTTAATTTTGCAAAAGAAATTTCTTGTGGTAAATCTACTACCTCAGAAATTATAAAACTTGTAGAAACAGATGGGTAAAAGAAAGATGTATTATCTACAGAAAACGGTGTTGCTAGTGCGCTAGACCAATCGTTTCTTCCAGTAATATCTAAAAATAGAAAGTTCTTATATCCGAATTTGGTTAAACCATAGAAGCTGTTAATTCTTTTTTCCGATGCAAATTCAAACACTTCAATTGGTGATGCTGCATTAGATAGTTTAAAAATTCCTGGTTGTGCTAAACTTGTGGTTTGCGATTGGTTGGTTACTGCTCTTTGGTTCATTCTATTAGCACCTAAAGAAATATCGACTTTAAAATCACCAAATTTGTTTTTATAATTTAGAAGAAAATCGGTATTTATTTCTCTAAAAAAAACATCATGCTCTGCATACGCACCATTACTAAACCTATTAGAACTATATGCACGTTTAAGTTGTCTTAACTCACTAGAATAATCCATTCCTGTGCGTATGGTTGCACTTAAATTATTGGTAACATCATACTTGGCAGAAAGGTTTCCAAAAACTCTATCTCTATTAAAAGAGTTGGTGTTTTCATTTAAGATAAAGTATGGATTATCAAAAAAGGTATAATTAAAAGAATATTGTTGTGTGCCTTCTAAGCCAGGTTGCCAATAATTTTTTAGATTATTAATATTTAAAGAACGAGGTCCCCACGCTACTAAAGAATAATTTACATTCTCGGAGCCATAACCACTAGAAGGCCTATTATCGCTCTGTGAATTTACATAGCTTATAGAAGAATTTATATGTAGTTTTTCTGTGGGCTTAAATCCTAAACGTGCGGCTATGGTTTGGCGATCTAAATTAACTCCTGGAATAATAGACTCGCTTCGTAAATCGGTAAAAGAGAGTCTTAGATTTCCTTTATCAAAATTAGAAGCTATTGCTAAGTTATTTATGGCTGTAGTTCCTGTTTCATAAAAATCTTTAAGATTGTCTGGGTTAGCGTTAAACGGAGTTGCAGTAATTGGCAAACCATTGTAAAGAGCAGTATCACCACCACGTACTACCGTACCATTCGCAAGAGTTACAGGACTATCAAACTGAGGCACTAGGTTACCTGCATTTAATCTAGGTCCCCAACTATAGGTTATATTGTCATTAGTACCTCCACCAAGGCCATCTACATAGGCAAATTGTCCAGAATTACCTTGACCATATTCATTTTGAAAATCTGGTAAACGAAAAGCAGAATCTACGAAGAAACTGGTATTGTAGCTTATACCTAAACCTTTGCTTTTTACACCATTTTTGGTCTGTATTAAAATAACCCCATTAGACGCTCGTGTTCCGTATAATGCAGCAGCACTAGGACCTTTTAAAACAGATACTTCTTCAATATCATCTGGATTTACCTCCATGGCGCCGTTACCAAAATCTATTTCTTGAAAACCTGCAGCAGCTTCATTGGTAAAATTAAAAACAGAATTATTGTTAATAGGAACACCATCTACCACAAAAAGTGGATTGTTATTGGAGAAGGAAGCTTCTCCTCTAATAGTTATTTTAGAAGAAGAACCAACCCCTGTTGCACCTTGGTTAATAGTTACACCAGCCAGTTTTCCGCTTAAATTATCTAGGAAGTTGGCAGATTTCACTTCGGTTACACCTTTTGCATTTATACTTTGTACAGCATAGCCTAGTTCTTTAGTTTCTCTTTTAAAGCCTAAAGCTGTTAAAACTACCTCATCTAATTGTTCTGAAGATTCTTCTAAAACTGCATTTACGATTTCATTATAGTGTATTGGTATTACTTGCGTGGTATACCCTAAGGCAGAGAATTGTAATGCGCCTTGAAAATTAGGAACATCTAAGGCATAAGCACCATTTGTATCTGAGGCAGTTCCTTTTGTGGTTCCTACTAATGTTATATTTACATTAGAAATTGGGTCTCCAAAAATAGTTGTAATAGTTCCGGATATGGTTTGTTGTGAATGGCCTAATGCACTAGCAAATAGGACAAATAAAAGCATTGTATACTTCATTAATAGGTATAAAAATGATTATTTGTAGGGTATAAAGAGCCTACATAGTTATTTATATAAAAGTTTATTGCAATTGTAAGGAAGGGGATCCTTTATTGTAGAAGACTCTTTTTGTAGATGAAATAACAATATTTTGTAAATAGTAGAATATGTTTTTGGCTTCTTGAACAAATTGAAGTAGTAGAATGTAAAATCTAGAATTTCTTAGACTGTATAAAGAAGTTATTGTAAAAACATCTTTTTCGGCATCAATATCTTTAAATGTTTTTAGCTTAAAAATGGTAATTTGAGATGCATTTGCCCAAGAAAAAACTTCCTTTTGTAAGGAATTTGTTTGCCACGATAAATTTTTAAAAAAGCTAGCGTTAAACTGATTTTTAGATAAACCCATAAGGTAAAAACCACCATCTGCAGATAGCCCTAAAACAGTTTTGTTTTCTGAAATTTCTTTAGCCGCTTTAAGTAATTGGCTCGTTGTTAATTGCGGCGTGTCATTACCAATTGTAATAACATTTTCATACCCTAAATTGTAGACCGAGGATATTGCATTCGTAAAACGCTCTCCAAAAGTATTCCCTACTTGTTCTTGTTCTGTAAAATGAAAAAATGGAAGCTTAGACTTAGAAATAGTGTCTAATGTCTTTTTTGTTAAAGCTGAAAACAAAGAAATACCGTTAGCTATTTTTTTGTGCTTTACTTCTTCTATAGAAGATTGCGCAAAAAAAACAATGGCAGTTTGTTTTGAACTTTTAAATTTCATTTCCTTAATTCTAAAGTAAACTTACACAAAAAAAGATGCTTTTACATAGGTCGGCAGCTTCTTTTTTTCATTACAAAAGATAGTTTCTTTTATTTTCTTGTGTTTTTAATTAAGAATAAAGAAAAGACTAGTTAGTTTGTTATAGAAAGTATTTTAAACTTATTTCTTTACTTATAATACGGTAAAGAGAGTTGTTTGTTAGGTAAAAAGTTATTTTGTATTTATTTCTTTAAGCAATAGATACAAAACAAACTACAGGGTTTGTTTTATTTAGAATTATTGGATGTTTTTTAATTATAAAAAGGATAATTTTAGACAAGAATTATAGTAAAATGGCAAAGACAAATACAAATACAGATTTAGGTTTGGTAGGCCTAGTACTTTCTGGAGGAGGCGTTCGTGGACTTGCGCACATAGGTGTAATTAAAGCTATGAAGGAGTATAATATAAATGCCACTACGGTTTCTGGGAGTAGTGCAGGCGCCTTAGTTGGGGCATTGTATGCAAACGGAAATAGTATAGAAGAAATGTTAGATTTTTTTAAAAGCACACCCCTTTTTAAGTATAATTTTTTAACCATGGCCAAGGCTGGGTTTATAGATACAGATAAATATATTTCTCTTTTTAAAAACTACTTTCCAGAAGATTCTTTTGAGGCTTTATCTAAAAAATTATATTTAGTAGCAACTAATTTACAAAAGGGAGAAGAAACCTATTTTTCAACTGGAGAATTAATACGACCATTATTAGCTTCATCTGCTTTGCCTCCAGTTTTTAGCCCCGTAGAAATGAATGGCTATTTATATGCAGATGGCGGAATCATGAATAATTTTCCTATTGAACCTGTTAAGCAAAATTCTAATTTTATTATTGGTAGTAATGCCTCTGTAGTTAGTCCTTTAGAAAAAAAAGATTTAACGAATGCAGTTAAACTAGCCGGAAGAGTTACTGGTTTAATGATATATGCATCCTCTAAAGAAAAACTAAAATCTTGTAACGTAGTGATAGAACCTTTAGAGCTAGAAGAAATTGGTCTTTTAGATAAAAAAGGAATGGACAAAGCCTTTCATATAGGTTACAAACATGCAGTAAAAAAAATAGAAGCGTATTTAGAATCTACACGTCATCAAAATCTACCTTTAGAGTAGGTGTTGTTGGGTGTGCTTGGCAAGTAAGTATTAAGCCTTCTTCAATTTCTCCATCGGTTAAAATCTGATTCTTTACCATTTCTGCTTTACCCTCGGTAACGCGAGCAATACAGCTACTACAAACACCGCCTTGGCAAGAGTAAGGTGCATCTATATTTTCTTTAAGAACGGCATCTAAAACAATTTCTTTCTTATTCATAGATAATGAAAATTCTTCATCATCTACAAGAACAGTTACCTGTGTTTTTCCATCTGCACTTTCACTTACAGGAAGTTCTTCTTTAATTTCGGTACTGGTAAAAAGCTCAAAATGTATTTTATCTTTAGGAACTTCATTTTCTTCTAGTGTAGCAGTTGCCAAAGTAATTAAAGCCTCTGGACCACAAAGGTAATACCCATCAAAAGAAACTTCTTTATGCTTATTTTTTAGTGCATAGTTTATGGTAGAAACATCAATCCTACCAAAAAGAGAGTTCTCCTCTTTAGTTTGGCTATTGGTAAAATACACAAAGAATCGGTTGGCATATTCTAACTGCAGTTTCATTAAATCGGTATAAAACATAGTCTCTTTATACGACTTGTTTCCGTATACCAAAACAAATGTACTATCTGCATTACTGTTTAAAACAGATTTTGCAATACTCATAATAGGAGTAATACCACTACCAGCAGCAATTGCAGCAATGTTTTTTGCAGAAGATGTAGCATTAAAAACAAAACGACCTTCCGGAGCCATTACTTCTAAAACATCACCTTCTTTAAGCTTGGTATTAGCATAGTCGGAGAATCCGCCAGCATCTACTTTTTTTACACCAATAGTAATAGTCTCAATTTTTGGCGAAGAACTTATAGAGTAAGCTCTACGTAACTCTTTTCCTTTAATTTCTTTTTTTATGGTAATGTATTGTCCTGGTACAAAATGAAAAGTTTGTAAATGTTCTTTAGGAATACTAAAGGTTATTGCTACAGAACTTGGAGTTAAAGGTTTTATGTGTTTTACCGTTAGGGGATAAAAATGAGCCATGCTTTACTATTTAAATAAGAATGCAAAATTAAGCAAAGCAAGTAGGTTACTAAAGTAGAATAGTAAAAATATATACCTAAGTTTATTATGCATAAGAAAATTATGTATATATTTGAGGTAAGAAAATTAATACATGAGTAATTCTAAATTATATAAAGGGAGTTTAAATACTATTATTTTAAAACTGTTAGACGAACAGGGTAAAATGTATGGGTATGAGATTACCCAAAAAGTAAAGGCTCTTACCAAAGGAGAGTTACAAATTACCGAAGGCGCTTTGTACCCTGCTTTACATAAACTAGAAGCCGAAGGTTTGTTAGATGTGGAGGTGGCCAAAGTAGATAATCGTTTACGCAAATATTATAAGCTAACAGAAGTAGGAGAAAAAGAAACCATAAACCGCTTGGCAGAACTAGAAGAATTTATACGTAGTATGCAAAATATAGTAAATCCTAATTGGAGTATTAATTAAGAATTAGGGACTATGCGTTTAGTGAAAGAAGACATTCTAAATATAGATAGGTATTTAAAAGACAAGGGTATTAAGTTTTTAGATGTTCGTTACGAACTTATAGATCATTTGGTATCTGAATATGAAGCCATGGAAAATTACCCAGATTTAGAAAGTTTTTTAATAAAACGGGTTGCTTGGTGTAAAAAGGTAGCAGAAGAAAGACGAAAAGCAATACATTGGAAGTATCAAAAGGCTTTACAGCTTAGACTTCTTGGTTTTTTAAAGCAACCATTATTTTATTTTCTATTAGTACTTTGGGCTATTTTTCTAATCCTAATAAATGCAAAAATTAGTAGTACTTTTTATTATGGAATGTTGATGTCTATTTTAATAACTATAGTAGTTTTTCAAGTGGGTTTCTTTTTCTATATGAAAAGAAAAGATGGTTTTAAGAAAAAGGTATTGTCTTATGATACGATATTTAATATATACATCTTGCCACAATTATTTCTCCACCTCCCAACATTTATGAATCCTATTTTAAAAGATAATCCGTTTTGGTGTGGCTTGTTTTTTACAATTGCGTACATAGTCAATATTGCAGCATTATTGGTTACAATGACTAAAAGAAAACAAATAATAGAAGAGTATACATTTCTTAAAAAATATTTTTCATGAAATTAAGCCAATCTCAAATACAGAATATTGAAGACTACTTAGATTATAAGAAGTTAGAACAAGTAGACCTTAGATATGAGGTACAAGATCATATGATTGTTGCGATAGAGCAATCATTAGCAAAGGGTATTTCTTATAAAGAGGCATTAGCTAAAGAGAAAGAGAAATGGGACCCAGAATTGGAAAGTTACTCTTCTTTGTGGTTAAGTCATATAGATGGCCCTAAAATATTGATAAAAAAATGTGATGGCTATAATAAAAAAATGTTTCTAGAAACAATATTAATTACTGGTATTATATACTTTATTATTTCTTTTATTAACTACAATTTTATTGGAGAATCTTTTTACAAGTTTTATGTAATTGCATTGTTTATACCTATGTTGATTTCATTTTATTTATCCTATAAAATAAGAAAATCTAACATAAAGTCTTCTTACCAATATTTATTTAAAACTCAAGATATAGGTTATCTAGGGTCACTAGTGTTTTTTGGTTTAATTATTAGTTTTGATTCCAATTCTTTTTCAACAGAAGTAGAATTATTTGATGTTTATATTACAGTTACACTATATTCCTATGTTTTTTATTTAATCAAATTATATAAGAAACATAATAAAGTTATAGAACAATTAATAGCTTAGTAATGCAACTAAATTAAGCACAAATACAACAAATTTATGCTTTTACTAGCAAGCATTTTGTAGAACATTACGATTTACAAACGGAGCTGATGGCTCATTTAGTTAATGGTATAGAAGAGCAAATTGGTATAAATCCTGAATTAACTTTTAAACAAGCTTTAAATAATGAGTTTAGAAAATTTGGCGTTCATGGTTTTGAAGATGTATGGACTAAAACCTATCCAGAATATAAATTATCTTAAATCTCGTAACAAATTATCCTATTTTTATACTAACAAATAAATTTTTAAACACAAACCATGAAAAAAGTAGTATTAGGTCTTATTTTATTTTTAGCAGTACAGGTACAAGCCCAAGAAAAATCAGCTTTACAAACTAAATCCGAAGAACTTATAAAATTAACAGGTGCAGGAAAAGCTTTTGAAGATGCTATTGCCCAAATAGGAGCAGGTGTTGGTGCAGATAAAAAGGAAGCTTATAAAAAAGAAGCGGAAGGCACTTTAGTAGAAATATATGATAAGTTAGGGGCATTATATGCAGAAGAATTTACAGAAGAAGAAATAGATTCTTTAATTAGTTTTTACCATACAGATTTAGGTAAAAAACTAAGTATAAAACAATTATTAATTAGTCAAAAAGCAATGATGATTGGACAATCTTGGGGAATGAAGGTTGGCGGGATAGCACAAAAATACGCACAGTAATATTGTTTTTATTTTAGTTTCATAAATTCAATTTTCAACGTACAAGGACTAAGCACTTTTAAAAGTGCTTAGTCCTTTCTTTTTATAGAAGCCTATAAATCATAAAAATAAAGTGCATTTTACCGACCAACGGTATAATAATATGGTTGTTTTTTAGTTTAAGTTAGGTACGAATACAGATAATTTTGAAGCTTCAACATAAATTAATACTTACAGCTATATTAGCGGGAATAGGATTTAACTCTTGTTCTACTAAAAAAGATGCCTTTTTAAATAGAAACTGGCATGCCTTAAATACCAAGTATAATACGTTATACAATGGTAATATTGCTTTTGAGGAAGGAAGAGAAACTTTGAACACTAATTACCAAGACGATTACTGGGAAATATTACCCATAGAGCGTATGGAGGTAAGTGGAGAAATAAAGTTAGACTCAGAAGATAACAATCCAAATTTTATTATTGCCGAAGAAAAAGCTACAAAAGCCATACAAAAACACAGTATGGACATTAAAGACATTGAGAGAAATCCGCAAACAGATGAGGCTTTTCTACTTTTAGGAAAAGCAAGATATTTTGATGAACGCTATATTCCTGCTTTAGAAGCTTTTAATTATATACTTAGAAAATACCCAGCTAGTGATAAACTTAGTGAAGCCCGCATTTGGAGAGAAAAAGTAAATATTCGTTTAGAAAATGATGATTTGGCGGTTAAAAACTTAAAAAACTTAATGAAGTATGATAAGTTAAAAGACCAAGAATATGCAGATGCCCGTGCTATGTTGGCACAAGCATATATTAATTTAAATGCACCAGATACTGCAATTCAGCAATTAAAAATAGCATCGCACTATACTAAAAAGAACCCAGAAAAAGGTCGTTACTACTATATCATAGGACAATTATATAATCAATTAGGTCATAAAGACAGTGCAAACTATGCTTTTGATAAGATTATAGATTTAAACAGAAAATCTCCTAGAGTGTATATGATAAATGCGCACCTAAAAAAAATTCAGAATATAGAATTAACAGGAGAAAATGAGGAAGAACTTTTAAAATACCTTATTAAGTTAGAGGAGAATAGAGAAAACAGACCTTTTTTAGATAAAATTTATCGCCAAAAAGCAGAGTATTATTTAGCAACAGAATCGGATAGTTTGGCAATTGTATATTTTAATAAATCGCTTAGAAGAACACAAAACAAGCCTAAATTAAATGCTTTAAACTATGAAAATTTAGCGGAATATAATTTCGATTTAAATTCTTATAAAAATGCAGGAGCATATTATGATAGTGTGCTTACTAATGTACCAGAAAACACTAAAAAATATCGTACTATAAAAAAGAAGCTAGACAATTTAGAAGATGTTATAAAGTATGAAGATGTTGTACATTATGCAGATAGTGTTATTACGGTTTATGATATGCCTAAAGACAAGCAAATAGCATATTATGGTAACTATATTGAAGAATTAAAGAAAGCCAAAGAAGAAGAAGAAAAAAAGGCAAAACAAAAATTAACAGATGGTTTTGCTGCGTTTAGCGAAAGTAAAGGAGGCAAGGAAAATAAAGGCAATTTTTATTTTTACAATATTACTAGCTTAGGATATGGTAAGAACGATTTTAAGAATAAATGGGGGACAAGAAAGCTAGAAGATAATTGGCGTTGGAGTAATAAAAATACAACAGTTATAGAGGACAATTCTGGGGATATTGTGGCTAACAATAATAGCAGGTCTTTAGATCCAACAGAAGAGGAAAAATTTTCGATAGATTTTTATATGAAACAAATTCCAACAGATGTTTCTATAATAGATAGCCTTAAAACAGGAAGAAATTTTGCAAACTACCAATTAGGACTAATCTATAAAGAGAAATTTAAAGAGAACCTTTTAGCTGCTGGTAAATTAGAGGGCGTGTTAAACTCTAATCCAGAAGAAAGATTAATATTACCTTCTAAATATAATTTGTATAAGATATACGAAGAAGAAGGTAGCTTTTTAGCAGAATCTATGAAGCAGAATATAATTAGTAATCATGGAGATTCTCGTTACGCAGAAATAGTATTAAATCCAGAAGCAGTATTGGCGGGTAATTTAGACAGTCCAGATGTGCGTTATGCAGCATTATATAAAAAATACCAAAGCCAAGAGTTTTTACAAGTAATAACAGGAGCAGAAGAAAATATTAGCAAGTTTACAGGAGACCCTATAGTTCCAAAGTTTGAAATGCTTAAAGCAAATGCCATTGGAAGGTTACAAGGTTTTGTAAACTTTAAAGAAGCCCTAAATTATGTTGCTCTTACCTATCCTAATAACCCTGAAGGGAAAAAGGCAGAGCAAATGATTGCAGAGCATTTACCTAAGTTAGAAGAAAAAGAATTCTCTTCAGAAATAGGTGCTACAGGAACAGGAAACTGGAAAGTAGTATTCCCTTTTAAAAGAAATAATAATGACGAAGCTTTAGTTTTAAAAGAACTTTTAGAAAAATCTATAAAAGATTTACGATATAAGAATGTAGTTTCTAAAGATATTTATAACTTAGAAGACCAATTTGTGGTAGTGCATGGTTTTAAATCTAAAGAATTTGCTTTAGGTTACGCAGAGCTACTAAAAAATAATAAAGACTATAAAGTTACCAATGAGAATTTTGTAATTTTATCTTCTAACTATAAAGTAACACAAGTACATAAGAATTTAACAGATTATAAAAAGTCTCTTTTAACCCCAAAACCCTAAATTAATGTTTTCAGATAAACAAAAACCTAGAACTATGAACGAAATAGGAGGACAGCCTAACAGAATTGAAAAAAACACTAAAATAAAAGGAGATATTGTATCTGAAGCAGATTTTAGGATAGATGGTAAGCTAGATGGTAATGTTACTACTTCCGGTAAAGTTGTTATAGGTAAAGATGGTTATATCCACGGGAAAGTAGAATGTGTAAATGCAGATATAGAAGGTAATTTTAACGGAGAACTTTTAGTTTCAGACTTACTTTCTTTAAAATCATCTGCAGTAATAGAAGGTACTGTTTCTGTGTCTAAATTAGCAGTAGAGCCTGGAGCTACATTTAATGCGTCTTGTACAATGAAAGGTAAAGGAGGTTTTAGCAAGCAACCTGTTAACAGCGCAAATAATGGAGCAGCAAAAGCCTCTTAAGAAAGACAAGAGAGCTTTACGCACAGCTACAAAACTTTCTGGCATAGGTATACAAATGGGTGTAACTATCTATTTGGGTAATTTGTTAGGCGCTTGGCTAGACCAAAAATTTAACACTACCTTTTTAGAAATTTCAATAACTTTGTTGTCTATATTTTTATCTACTTATCTTTTAATAGTTAAGGCTAAGAAACTTAATACCTAAACAAGTTGTTAAAATCTTTTATCCAATATAGTATTGTTTTTACGATACTTTTTTTTGTAGCAAAGCATACACATTTATATTTTATAAAGGATTCTATTTCTTTTTCATTAGGAAAAATGTATTTGTACCATTATATCTTCTCTTTAGGTATATGTTTGTTTTTTGGGTATTTGGCATTTTCTAATATTTTAGAAAACCAATTGGGTTTAATTTACCTAGCGGCACTATTTTTAAAAATAATTTTCTTTGTTATTATTTTTAAAGATGTAATTCTTAGTGAAACTCCAATACCAAGAATAGAAAGGGTTTATATGCTGTTTCCACTAATTTTATTTTTATCTGTTGAGGTGTTATTTATCTCAAGAATATTAAGGCGTTTGTGACAAATAAAGAATAAAGTAAAAAAGTATTTGATATTTATTAATAATAACTACCTTTGCGCAAAATTTTAAGGGAGTAAATTTTTCGAATTATTTATAATGAATATAGCATCAAAATACTTTAGTAAATTAGCTTTATTAATTATCCTTATGTCTTCATTTCAAGGATTTTCTATATCTGAGGAAGAAAAAGACAATCATTCTAAAGAAATAGGGGGGCAGGTAGATACTAAGGAAGAAATTAATGATTATATAGCACATCACCTTAAAGATGCACACGATTTTCACTTATTCTCATATACAAGTGATTCAGGAGAGCGTAAGCATGTAGGTTTTTCTCTTCCAGTAATTATTTGGTCTAGTAAAGGTTTGGTTTCTTTTATGTCATCAGAATTTCATCATGATGATGCTGGGCATACAATTGTAGAGAAAAACGGATTAAAATTCACAAAAATACATAGTAAAATTTATGAGTTAGATGCTAATGCAACCGCCGTAAGTTTTGATGATGAACACCACGCAACTAATGCGCATAAGGTTTTAGATTTTTCTATTACAAAAAGTGTTTTTGGAATATTAATAGCAGGGTTGTTAATGTTCTTAGGGTTTTTCTCTTTAGCAAAAGGATATAAGAAGGGTGCTATTCCTACTGGAATAGGTCGTGTTTTAGAACCTCTAGTAATATATGTAAGAGACGAAATTGCAAGACCTAATATTGGTGAAAAAAAATACAAGAAGTTTATGCCTTACTTATTAACGGTATTCTTCTTTATATGGATATTAAACTTAATAGGATTAACACCTTTAGGTTTTAATGTAACAGGACAAATAGCAATAACAGTATGCCTAGCATTATTTACTTTAGTAATATACATGACAAATGGTTCTAAAGATTTTTGGGCACATACCTTATGGATGCCGGGAGTTCCTTATATTTTAAGACCAGTATTAGCTTTTTTAGAATTAGTAGGATTTATTCTTATTAAACCATTCTCATTATTAGTGCGTTTATTTGCAAACATTACGGCAGGGCACTCTGTTGTTATGGGTATTGCAGCACTTATGATATTGCTAAAAGCACAGTTTGGAACAGCAGGGGCAACAGGAATATCATTTTTCTTAACCTTATTTTTAATGGTTATAGAAGTTTTAGTAGCTTTTTTACAAGCGTTTATTTTTACGATGCTATCTGCCCTTTTTATTGGAATGGCAGTAGAAGAACACGATCATGCACATGATCATTAATTTAGGATTTGTTTAATTAATTATATAAAAATCAAATAGTATGTACAATTTAATTGGAGCAGGATTAATCGTAATCGGTGGAGGTATCGGATTAGGTCAAATTGGAGGTAAAGCAATGGAAGGTATTGCTCGTCAGCCAGAGGCTGCTGGTAAAATCCAAACAGCAATGATTATCATCGGAGCATTATTAGAAGGTCTAGCATTCGGTGCTTTACTTTTAGGAAAATAATTCCGAAGAAAGTTAAAAAAGAAACATCATCTGCAACGGTTGGTTGCAGAGGTGTTTTTAAATGATTAAACAAAATTAGAATAGATATATGGATATTTTTAACGATTTTTCTATAGGCTTGTTTGCAATGCAAGCTTTTATCTTAATAGTATTAATTTTTTTATTAGGAAAATTTGCTTGGAAACCAATTCTTAATGCAATAGAAGGCCGTGAAGAAGGTATTAAAGATGCCTTAGAAGCAGCTGAAAATGCTAAGAAAGAAATGCAAAATTTGCAAGCAGATAACGATAGGTTATTAAAAGAAGCTCGTGCAGAAAGAGAAGCTATGCTTAAAGAAGCAAGAGAAATCAAAGATAAAATGATTTCTGATTCTAAAGAACAAGCACAATTAGAAGGTGATAAAATTATTAAGCAAGCACAGGCTGCTATAGAAGGGGAGAAAAAAGCAGCATTGGCAGATATTAAAAACCAAGTTGGTAGCCTTTCTGTAGAAATTGCAGAGAAAGTAATAAAAGAGCAGTTATCGGATAAAGACAAGCAGCTAAAATTAGTTGAAGGTTTATTAGGAGATATTAAATTGAATTAATAGAAGATGAGCAATTCAAGAGCAGCCGTTCGTTACGCCAAAGCAATTTTAGACCTTGCAGTAGATAATACATCTGTGGATGCAGTGGAAGCAGATATGCGTTCTATAGTTAGTACTATTGCAGAAAGCAAAGAATTGCGAGATTTATTAGAGAGCCCTGTAGTTAGTGGAGAAACTAAGAAAAGTACATTATTGGCAGTTTTTAGCGGAAGTAACACTATTACAGAAGGAGCTATATCTAATTTAATAGCAAATAAAAGAATCTCTATATTAAATGAGGTTGCTTTAAAATATATAATACTTAACGAGCAGTTAAAAGGTAAAGATGTAGCGTATGTAACTACAGCAGTTCCTTTAACAGCAGATTTAGAAAAGAAAGTATTAGAGAAAGTAACAAAGTTAACGGGTAAAGAAGTTACCTTAGAAAACAAAATTGATGAGAGTATTCTTGGAGGTTTTGTGTTACGTGTAGGCGATTTGCAATATGATGCTAGTATCGCTAATAAATTAAATAATTTACAAAGAGAATTTACAAGTAGTCTATAATATATTTTCGGATTTTTAGAAATCCAGAACCTTATATCTAAAACAAATGGCAGGAGTAAAAGCCGCTGAAGTATCAGCAATTTTAAAGAAACAATTATCAGGATTTGACGCTACAGCTTCATTGGATGAAGTAGGGACAGTATTACAAGTGGGTGATGGTATCGCACGTGTATACGGTTTATCTAATGCACAGTATGGAGAACTAGTTGAATTCGAAGGAGGTTTAAAAGGAATCGTTCTTAACTTAGAAGAAGATAACGTTGGTGTAGTACTTTTAAGTCCATCTAGAGACGTTAAAGAAGGATCTGTTGTTAAACGTACACAAACTATTGCATCTGTAAACGTAGGTGAAGGTATTGTAGGTCGTGTTGTAAATACTTTAGGTCTTCCTATAGATGGTAAAGGACCTATTTCTGGTAAAACGTATGAAATGCCATTAGAGCGTAAAGCTCCTGGAGTTATTTATCGTGAACCTGTAACAGAGCCATTACAAACTGGTATTAAAGCAATTGATGCTATGATTCCTGTAGGTAGAGGACAACGTGAGTTGGTTATTGGTGACCGTCAAACAGGTAAAACTACCGTTTGTATTGATACCATCTTAAACCAAAAAGAATTTTACGATGCTGGGGAACCAGTATATTGTATATATGTTGCTATTGGCCAAAAAGCTTCTACGGTTGCAGCCATTGCACAAACATTAGAAGATAAAGGAGCATTAGCATATACCACTATAGTTGCTGCAAATGCATCTGACCCTGCACCAATGCAGGTTTATGCACCTATGACAGGAGCAGCTATTGGAGAGTATTTCCGTGATACTGGTCGTCCTGCATTAATTATTTATGATGATTTATCTAAGCAAGCAGTTGCATATAGAGAGGTTTCTTTATTATTAAGAAGACCACCAGGACGTGAGGCATATCCTGGAGATGTATTCTATCTTCACTCTAGATTATTAGAGCGTTCTGCAAAAGTTATTGCAGATGATGATATTGCAAAAGATATGAATGATTTGCCAGATGTTTTAAAACCAATAGTAAAAGGTGGTGGTTCTTTAACTGCATTACCTATTATTGAAACACAGGCGGGTGATGTTTCTGCATATATTCCTACCAATGTAATTTCTATTACAGATGGTCAAATTTTCTTAGAACAAGATTTATTTAACCAAGGGGTTCGTCCAGCAATTAACGTAGGTATATCTGTATCTCGTGTTGGTGGTAATGCACAGATAAAATCTATGAAGAAAGTATCTGGAACATTAAAACTAGATCAAGCACAATTCCGTGAACTAGAAGCGTTCGCTAAATTTGGTTCTGATTTGGATGCAGCTACCTTAAATGTAATTGAAAAAGGTCGTCGTAATGTTGAGATATTAAAGCAAGCGCAAAATGATCCTTTTACTGTAGAAGATCAAGTTGCTATTATCTATGCAGGTTCTAAGAACTTGTTAAGAGATGTTCCTGTAGATAAAGTGAAAGAATTTGAAAGAGATTTTATTGAGTTTTTAAATGCGAAGCATAGAGGTGTTTTAGATACCTTAAAGTCAGGAAAACTTACCGATGAAGTAACAGATACATTGAGTGCTGTTTGTAAAGAAATGTCGGCGAAATATAAAAACTAGTACTGAGTATTAAGTACAAAGTATTGAGTACAAAATAATTTAGATAGTAGCTAAACTACTTTGTACTCATTACTTAATACTAACAAAATATGGCAAACTTAAAAGAAATACGTAATAGAATAGCATCGGTATCCTCTACCATGCAAATTACTAGTGCCATGAAAATGGTGTCTGCTGCAAAGCTAAAAAAAGCACAGGATGCTATAACAGCAATGCGACCTTATGCAGATAAACTTACAGAGCTTTTACAAAGTTTAAGTGCAAGTTTAGATGCGGATTCTGTAAGTACCTATGCAGATAATAGAGATGTTAACAAGGTGTTGGTTGTAGCCATTACATCTAACAGAGGTTTATGTGGTGCTTTTAATACTAATGTTCTTAAGCAATGTTTCTCTTTATTGGAAAACACATACGCTGGAAAGCAAGTAGATTTTGTTGCAATAGGGAAAAAATCTAATGACATTCTTTCTAAGAAACATAATGTAATTGCAAATCATAGTGCTGTTTTTGATGACTTAACTTTTAATAATGTAGCTGCAATAGCAGAAGAGTTAATGCTTCTTTTCACAGAAGGGAAATATGATAAAATTGAAATCGTTTATAACAAATTTAAGAATGCAGCAACGCAAATTGTTATGACCGAGCAATTTTTACCAATTGTACCAATAGAAGGAGAGTCTAATTCAAATGTAGATTATATTTTTGAACCTTCTAAACTAGAGATTGTTGAGGAGCTTATACCAAAATCTTTAAAGACACAATTGTTTAAAGGTATTCGCGATTCTTTTGCTAGTGAACATGGTGCTCGTATGACTGCTATGCATAAAGCAACAGATAACGCCACAGAATTAAGAGATCAATTAAAACTTACCTATAATAAAGCAAGACAAGCTGCAATTACTAATGAAATATTAGAAATTGTTGGTGGTGCAGAAGCTTTAAATAGTTAGAATTGTTTTCAAGTAAATATATACGTTATAAAGCTCTACTTTTAAGTAGAGCTTTTTTGTTGCCTAAGTTTAAATACCTATTTTTAAACTCTAATTTCTAGACTATTGAATCCGTTAAAAAAACTTTTTAAGCAGACTTTTGTATATGGTCTTGCTACGGTATTGCCTAGAATGCTCTCCTTTATTTTAGTGCCTTTATATACTTCGGTAATGGCACCTGGTTTATATGGTAAAGTAAGTGTAATATTTGCTTGGTTTGCAATATTTAATGTGGTTTTAGCTTACGGTATGGAAACTGCTTTTTTTAGGTTTTATAGTAAATCTAATGAAAAAAATACAGTAGTATCTACCTCTTTAATATCTATAGTAATTACAACTGCTGTATTTGTTTGTATTGCTTTTTTGTTTTTTGGTTCTTTATCTCAATTCTTAGAAATAGACAAAAAGTATTTAGGATATGTAATTAGTATTTTAGCATTAGATGCAATAGTTGTAATTCCGTTTGCTTGGTTACGAGCAAATGAGAAACCTATGAAATATGCAATTATTAAGATATTAAATGTAGGTATCAATCTTGGCCTTAATGTATTATTTTTACTACTGCTCCCAATGCTTTTTAATGAAAATCCAGATGGTATTTTATCAAATCTATATAAATCAAATTTTCAGATTTCGTATATTTTTATTTCTAATGTAATAGCAAGTGGCATTACATTTTTATTGATGAGTGAATTGTATAGAAAAACAAAATGGGTTTTTGATAAAGTACTATGGAATTCTATGATGAAATATGCAATGCCAGTTATGGTAGCCGGAATTGCTTTTAGTATAAATGAAGTGTTTGATCGTGTTTTATTAGAAAAACTACTACCCGAAGATGTGTCAGAAACTAAAGTAGGAATGTATTCGGCATGTTATAAAATAGCATTATTTATGACACTATTTGCTACAGCATTTCGTATGGGAATAGAACCATTTTTCTTTAGCCATTCTACCTCAGAAAACCCACAAAAGGCCTATGCCCAGATTACCAATTATTTTGTGGTTTTAGGAAGTGTAATTTTATTGTCTGTAGTAGTTTATGCAGATGTTCTAAAAACTATTATTGTACGTGATCCTGCGTATTGGGAAGCAATGTCTATTGTGCCAATTATTGTACTTGCTAGTTTCTTTTTAGGAATATACCACAACTTATCTGTTTGGTATAAAGTAACGGATCGCACAAAGTTTGGTGCTTACATATCTATAATCGGTGCAATCTTAACTATTGTTATTAATATAGTTTTTATAAAATATTTTGAATACATGGCTTCTGCAGTAGCAACTTTAGTTGCCTATGGCACTATGATGTTCCTTTCGTTTTATTTTGGAAGAAAATATTACCCTATTCCGTATAACTTTAGAAAAATAGGATTTTATTTAGCACTATCTATTAGCTTCTCTGCAATTGCTTTTTATGGGTTTAATAGAAACTTAATTGTTGGAAATATACTTTTAGCTATATTTTTAGTACTACTATATAAATTAGAAAATGATAACCTTAGAAAGGTATTTTTAAAAAATGGAAATAAAAATAATTAATAAATCGTCTCACGATTTACCGCATTACGAAACTGGCGCATCTGCTGGTATGGATTTAAGAGCTAATATTCAAGAAGCTATTACATTAGAACCAATGGGAAGAACCATTGTAAAAACAGGATTATTTATAGAGCTTCCTGTTGGTTTTGAGGCACAAGTAAGACCAAGAAGTGGCTTAGCTGCTAAAAAAGGCATTACCGTGCTTAATGCACCTGGTACTATAGATGCAGATTACCGTGGAGAAATAGGAGTAATATTAGTTAATTTATCTAACGACGCATTTGTAATAGAAAACGGAGAGCGTATTGCACAATTGGTAATAGCTAAACATGAAAGAGCAGAGTGGGTTTCTGTTAACGAGTTATCTTCAACAGCTAGAGGCGAAGGCGGATTTGGTAGCACTGGCGTAAAATAAATATAAGATTAGCTTAAAGCTAAACCCTAATAATTAAGATATTTTTACGTTGTACTAGGCGTAAAGAGATTTCTGCCTTTGCAGGAATTAAGTTTAACCATTAATAGATATCCGCCTCGCGGAAAATAAGTATGAAAATAATAGTTCCAATGGCGGGTAGAGGCTCGCGACTAAGACCACATTCTTTAACCGTTCCTAAACCATTAATTCCGGTTGCAGGAAAACCAATAGTGAATCGTTTAGTTAGTGATATTGCTAAAGTTTTAAAACAACAAATTGAAGAAATTGCTTTTGTTTTAGGTGATCCAGCTTGGTTTGGTGATGATGTAATTGCTAGTTTAAAAGAATTAGCAGAAAGCTTAGGAGCAAAAGCATCTATCTACAGGCAAGATAAACCATTAGGAACAGGACATGCAATTATGTGTGCAGAACCTTCTTTATCTGGCCCAGCAGTAATTGCGTATGCAGATACTTTAATTAGAGCAGAGTTTGATTTAGACCCAACAGCAGATAGTGTTATTTGGACTAAGAAAGTAGAAAACCCAGAAGCATATGGCGTTGTTAAACTTAATGATAAAAATGAAATTGTAGAGCTTGTAGAAAAGCCAGAATTTTTTGTTAGCGACCAAGCAGTAATTGGTATATACTACTTTAAAGATGTTGCAGTTTTAAAAGGAAAATTACAAGAAATTTTAGATGAGAATATTATGAACGGCGGAGAATATCAAATAAATGATGGTATTAAACGCATGATGGCTGATGGGAAGATTTTTAAAACAGGTACTGTTGATGAATGGATGGATTGTGGTAATAAAAAAATTACGATAGAAACTAACCAAAGAATGTTAGGCTTTTTAGAGGCAGACGGAGAAGAATTAATCTCTAACTCTGTACAATTAGAAAACGCAAATATTATAGAACCTTGTTATATAGGTAAAAATGTAGTTTTAAAAGACACCACAGTTGGGCCTTTTGTTTCTATTGGGGATAATTCTGTAATAGAAAACTCTACAATTAAAAATAGTTTAATACAAACAAACACTACGATTACTAATGCAAATTTAGATAATGCTATGATTGGTAACCATGCTAAATTTAATGGTAATTTTGAAAGTATTAGTATCGGAGATTATTCTGTCTTGGAATAGTTTTTGCAGTTTAAATCCTATCTAAATATTTTAAGATGGGATTTAAACTTTTTTGTTTTTTAGTTCCTGTTAATTCCTTGTTATAGTAAGCCCATCTTTTTAGAAATATTCAAGTTTTATACTAATTTAGTAGCTTACAAGGATTAAAAACTCTTCTCTTTGCTAAAAAACATTCCAATGAAAATTAGAAATCGTTTAAAAATTGTGTTGCATTTAGCATGTTTCTTACTGTTTATTTCTGTGTTAGCTCAAGAAGATAAAATAGACATTGAAGAAAGTGCAGCAGTTTTTCTAGAAGCCTATTCTGACGATTTTCAAGAAGAGTTTTTTGAAGGATTAAAGCAAAAAGGGATAGAAAATTATGATAAAGCAATTAACCACTTTCTAAAATGCAAGTCTAAAGAGCCTAATAATACAGTTGTGAGCCATGAGCTAGCAAAAGTTTATTTGTTAGACAAACAATACATAAATGCTAAAAATTATGCATTAGAAGCGTTAAATAACGAGCCAGAGAATATGTGGTATCTAAATACGCTAGTTAAAGCCTTGCAATTACAGGGAAATTCTTTAAATAATATTACTAAAGAGGTTCCATATAGTAATTTAAAACTTAGAGAAAACCTAAGTTATATTTATTATAAGCAGGCAAATTATAAGGAAGCATTAGCGGTTTTAGAAGAACTAAAAAGAACAGATAAGACACAAGTATTATATTCTAAAATTAAAGACGATTTAAAAAAACAAGAATCAGAAATAACAACAGTTTCCTATTCTACTTCTAATACTATTACAAAAACTTCAAATAATAGAGACAACGCTGCGCAATCCTATAAAACAAGACTTCAGGGTTTAATACGTATAGAAGCTTATGCATTGGTAAAGCAAATTTCTAAAGAAGCGCTAGAGCAATATCCTTTGCAGCCTTATTTTTACTATGCACAAGGGTTAGCTTTAAATCAAAACAAAAAATATAGAGAAGCCCTCACTACTTTAGAAGCTTCTTTAGATTATTTAATAGAGGATATTTCACTAGCAAACAAAATTTATAAAGAAATGGCAAATGCCTATACAGGATTACACCAAACTTCTAGAGCAAATATGTATCTTCGTAAGATAAAACCTGGTTTTTAAAGTATGATGCATTCCACAAAACAATTTATTAAATATGCTATATTAAGTATTGGTTTTCTATTTGTTTCTTCCTGTAAAACCAATAAAGTAGTTATAGATGGTGGTATAAATGAAAATCTTTCTGCTAAGGCTATTATAAAAACACATTACCAAAACCATTTAGATTTTAATACGTTAAGCGGAAAAATGAAAATTAACTATTCAGACGGGGAATCTTCCCAAGGAGTATCGGTTAGTTTGCGTATGCAAAAGGACAAGGCCATTTGGATGAGTGCTCCATTAGGCATGGTAAAAGTATATATTACACCAAATAGAGTATCTTTCTATAACAAATTGCAGAATGAGTATTTTGATGGTAATTTTTCTTATTTAAGCAACTTATTGGGAACTGAATTAAATTTTGAAAAAGTACAAGATTTACTCCTTGGGCAAGCAATTTTTGATTTGCGCAAGGAAAAATACAATGCTTCTATAGCAGCTAAAAACTACCAGTTAAAACCACGTAAAACAGGAGAATTATTTAAAACCCTTTTTACAATAGAACCCACTAATTTTAAAATAGCTACGCAACAACTCTCACAACCTTTAAAGAAAAGAGTATTAGAGATTGATTATAAAAATTATCAAAAAATAGAAAATAAGGTGTTTCCAAATACGGTAGTTATTACTGCAATAGATAAGGAAATAACCAATACTATAAATTTAGAATATAGGAATATGGAGTTTAATAAAAATCTGAATTTTCCATATAAAATACCAAAAGGTTTTGATGAGATTGTATTAAAGAATAATGGAAAATAAATTCTTTTTAAAACTAATTTTAGTTGTTATAATAACTGTTAGTTCAGTTACCATAACTTATGGGCAAACTAATGAACAAAAATCTTTAGAAGCAAAAAGAGAAAAACTACAAAAAGAGATATTAGATATAAATAGATTGCTTTTTGCTGAGAAAAAAGAAAAAGGGAATGTCTTGGACCAGATGGAAGCTTTGGATAAAAAAATAAGCGTTCGCCAGCAACTAATACGTGTTACAAACCAGCAATCTAACTTACTAAATCGCAAGATTAACGCTAATATTAGAAGCATTTCTAAACTAAATAAAGAATTAAAAGAGGTTAAGGATGCTTATGCTTCAATGATTCAGAAGTCCTATCAAAATAAATCCCAACAAAGTAGAATATTGTTTTTGTTGTCTTCTACTAATTTTTATCAAGCTTTTAAGCGTTTACAGTATATGCAACAGTATACAGAATACCGTAAAGAACAAGGGTTGCAAATAGCTGCTAAAACTGAAGAATTGGCATTGCTGAATAAAGATCTAAATGAAGAGCGAAAGGTAAAAGAAGTTTTAATTGCTCAAAACAGAAAAGCTAAAAACAAACTTTTTGGAGAAATAAAAGCGCAGAAAGAACTTCTTAGTAGTATTAGAAAAAATGAAAGTAAGTATACTAGTGTTATAAATAAGAAGAAAAAAGAAGCCCGTAAGATAGATAAACAAATAGAAAGCTTAATACGTAAAGCTATTCTTGCGTCTAATAAAAAAATAGGAAAAAAAGCAAAGAGCTCTTCTGCTAAATTTGTACTAACACCAGAAGCAACTACGGTTGCTAATAATTTTTCTGCAAATAAAGGAAAACTTATTTGGCCTGTAGAGAAAGGAATTAAAAGTCAAGGTTTTGGAATTTATAAAGATGCAGTATACCCTGGTATAAAACACCAAAGTAATGGTGTAATTATAGCTACAGATGAAGGGGCTAAAGCAAGGTCCATTTTTGAAGGAGAAGTTATTGCAATACTTGCGGTTCCTGGTGGTAATAAAGGAGTACAAATAAAACATGGTAATTTTATAAGTACGTATTATAATTTGTCGGAATTATATGTAAAAAAGGGCGATAAGGTAACTGCAAAACAAGAACTTGGCAGTATTTATACTAATCGGTCAAATGGGCAAACACGTCTTAAATTTTACCTATACCAAGATACCGCTAGGTTAAACCCAGAGGAGTGGGTGTATCAATTATAAGTCTCTTTATTTCGTAATTTTTATTTTCTTTTTACGACTACCTAATTCCTAAGTAAAGTATAAAGAATTATGAAAAGCATAAAACTCCATATAGTAAATCATAAAGGTTTTAAATTACAAGCACATCTTGAATTACCTGCAAACCAAAAACCTAGTAATTATGCCATTTTTGCACATTGCTTTTCTTGTAATAGTACGTTAAGTGCGGTAAAGAATATTAGTAGAGCTTTAACCAATCAGGGTTTTGGTGTTATTCGGTTCGATTTTACGGGCTTGGGTAGGAGCGAAGGAGATTTTGCCGACAGTCATTTTTCTGCAAATGTAGAAGACCTCTTAGCTGTAAATTCTTTTATAACAAAGGAGTACAAGGAGCCAAGTTTACTAGTTGGTCATTCTTTGGGAGGTGCAGCAGTACTTGTTGCGGCAAGCAAATTAGAAAATATTAAAGCAGTAGCTACTATTGGTGCGCCTGCAACTGTGGAGCATGTAACTCATTTATTTTCTCATGATCCAGAAGAAATTAAAGAAAAGGGAGAGGTTAAAGTACATATAGGAGGAAGGCCTTTTATTATTAATCAGGAGTTTGTAGATAACTTTAAAAAAACAAATTTACCAGAAATAACAAAAAATTTACGCAAGCCTATTTTGGTAATGCATTCTCCTACAGATACTATAGTTGGAGTAGATAATGCACAGCAAATTTATCATAATGCACGCCATCCTAAAAGTTTTATTAGCTTAGACGGTGCAGACCATTTATTAACAAATACTAAAGATAGTTTGTATGTTGGTAGTATAATTGGTACATGGGCGCAACGTTATTTTCCTGTAAAAGAAAATGAAATGATTTCTACAGAAGGAGAACAGCTTGTTGGGTATTTAAATTTGATAGAAGATAATTTTACAACTTCTATTCAAACAAAAAAACATTCTTTTATTGCAGATGAGCCAGAGAGTGTTGGTGGGGACGATTTTGGTCCATCTCCATACGATTTTCTAAGTGCTGGTTTGGCTGCTTGTACGGTTATGACATTAAAAATGTATGCTGAGCGTAAGAAATGGGATTTACAGGAAGTGTTTGTTTACATTACTTATTCTAAAAAACATAGTGATGATTTAGGAATAGCGTTAGATAAACCTACACGTTTTGATTATTTGGAAAAGAAACTAAAGTTTGTTGGTAATTTAGAGGAAACTCAAATTCTTAGGCTAAAAGAAATTGCTGCCAAATGTCCAGTACATAAAACACTGCAAAATGAAGTTATTATAAACACTACAGTTTTAGGATAACTAAAATTATGCGTCCATAAACAAAGCTCTAAGCTCTGTAGCTTCTTTTGGCTTCATTTTACCTGCTAGCACAAGGCTAAGTTGTTTTCTTCGTAAAGCACCATTAAAACGCTCCTTTTCAAGTTCTGTTTCTGGAATAAGTTGGGGTACTTTAGTAGGCTTTCCTGTTTCGTCAACAGCAACAAAAGTATAAATAGCTTCATTAGCTTTTATTCGTGTACCATTAGAACGGTCTTCTAGCCAAACATCTATGTAAACTTCCATAGATGTAGTAAATGCTCTAGAAACCTTAGCTTCTATTGCTAAAATACTTCCCAAAGGAACTGATTTGTTAAAAGCAACATGGTTCACAGACGCAGTTACTGTTACATGACCACTATGACGTCCGGCAGCAATACTTGCCGCTCTATCCATACGGGCTAGTAATTCGCCACCAAATAAATTATTTAAGGCGTTCGTTTCACTTGGGAGAACCATATCTGTATTATAAGTGATGGATGCGCTAGGTGTTTTTGTTTGCATGTATTTTTTTTATAAAGATACAGTCTTCTAATGAGCTTGCATATTAATTTTTATAACCAAAATAGGTTTTAAAAAGCTGATTTTGTTTGTAAAAAAGAAAGAATTGTTACTATCTAGCAGAAAATAACCAAGCATCTTTAGAGTGGCTACGCTTTACTTGTTTTAATGTTTCTAAAGCTTTTTCTGTATCTGTAAAATGATCATAAGATACCATGTGTAGACCATGTGTATTTGTGCCAAAATAAGAAGCATTATAACCACGTCTTTTTAGCTGTCTTATTTTTTTCTCTGCATTAGTTTTGTATCTAAATGCACCAGCAACTATATAATGTACCGTTTGGTTTTTGTCAGAATCACCATGTATAGCATTCTTAATAGCAGTAGTTGCATTTAAGGTAATAGAAGGCAACTCTAGTGGAGAAGATTCAAAAAATGTAGCTTCTTGTATGTGTTTAGAAACTCTTTCTTGTGCTTCTTGTTGTACTAATTGTTTCGTAGTTTCAGATTGTTTGTACCCTCTATAAGCGGTTAATCCTGTAGATAATGCAAGTAAAAATATTGCAGCATATTTTAAATATGGTCTAAAAGAAGTTGTTTCTCTTTTTTCAGGAGTAATAATAAAAGGAATAGTCTCTTCTAACAGCTCTACCTCTTCTTTTAAAACCTCTCTTGTTATAGATGCAGAGTTAAAAGATGTAAGACCAAAAGAACTAGTTAAATAATTTACTTTCTCTAATGGTTTAAATTGAATTTTTTCTTCAGTGTTTAAAGTTAGTTCACCAATATTTTCAAGGAAAAGTGTCTTGTTATTTGTAAGCTCTTCTGTCCATTCTGTAACTACAGCTTCAATTTTAGTAAGAACAGCTTCGTATGTAGATTTTTCCACCTCAGCAATGTATGAAACCAATAAACCATCATTAGTGGTTAACTGTCTATTAAATGAAATCTCTTTAGTTGGCGGATAAAAAGTATTACTTTCCTCTACCAATTTGGCATTTCTTTTTTGAGTTAAAAAAGCTCCAAAATTTGGAACTGCCACACAGTTATACCTGTATAATAAATCGCTTATATAGTGTTCTAATACCATCCCTACAAAGATTGTAAAAAAATAGATTTATGGAAACTCTTCTCATAACTTTTTATTAACATTATATTTTCGGTATTTTGTGAATAACTAACCATTAATTATAAATGACTACAACTGAATTAATTGCGGTCTTAAGATTGCAAAGAGTGCCCAATATTGGAGACATCACAGCCAAAAAATTAATTGCGCATTGCGAGAGTCCAGAGGCCATTTTTGAAGAAAAATTGCAAAATTTACTAAAAATTGATGGTGTAGGTACGCATACATTAAAGGGTATATTTGATGCAGAACACTTGGAAGCTGCAGAGGATGAAATGGCGTATATAAAGCGCAACAATCTGGAATATAGCTATTTTATGAACCCCGATTATCCTTCCTATTTAAAACACTGTATAGATAGCCCAATTCTTTTATTTAAAAGAGGAAAAATAGACCTTGAAAACAAAAAAATCATTAGCGTAGTTGGCACAAGAAATATTACTAGTTATGGTACCGCTTTTTGCGAAGAGTTTATAGAAAAAATTGCGCCATTAGATCCTATAATTGTTAGCGGGTTTGCTTATGGAGTAGATATTTGTGTACAAAAAGAAGCAGTAAAACACGGTTTACAAACTATTGGTTGTTTAGCGCATGGACTAAATCAAATTTACCCAAAAAAGCATGCTAGTTTTGCTCCTGAGGTAGAAAAAAATGGCGGGTTCTTAACAGAGTTTTGGAGTAGTAGCAATCCTGAAAGAGAGAATTTTTTAAAAAGAAATAGAATAATTGCTGGTATGACAGAGGCTACAGTTGTAATAGAATCTGCAGAAAAAGGGGGTAGTTTAGTTACTGCAGATATTGCTCATAGTTATAATAGAGATGTTTTTGCAGTTCCAGGAAGAGCAAAAGATAAATATAGCTTGGGCTGTAATAACCTTATAAAACAACAAAAGGCACATATGTTAACCTCTGCCGAAGATTTAATTTATTTATTAGATTGGGAGGTAGAGCAAAAGCCTACGCCAATGGTACAAAAACAGCTTTTTGTAGAATTAGAAGATAAAGAACAAGCAATTTATAACTACTTACAAAAGGAAGGAAAACAACTTTTAGATACTATAGCACTGCAATGCAACATTCCTGTGTATAGAGCATCCTCTACATTACTAAATATGGAAATGAAAGGAGTTATTAGGCCGCTACCAGGAAAACTATTTGAGGCTATTTAGATTTTTACAAACTAAACAGTCTTTTATATCTCACCTTAGTGGTATTCTGATGCTTTTAGGTGCTTTATATGGATAAACAACGACAGAAAATCTAGTATCTTCTTTAAAATAGTATTCTACCTACTTTTTAAAACAAACTATTAGGTTTGTTTTGCTTTTTTATTAAATATATGTCAGTAGTATTTTCTGCTTTTTAATTTTAACTATTTTCGCATCAAAATAAACTATAAAAATGAAGAATTTTATCCTTGTTGCTATATTACTACTTGTGGGTAGCAATAGTTATGGCCAAAAAAAGAAAGATTTAATTGCTGAAGTTGCAAAGTTAAAGATAGAAGCTAGTGATTTAAAATCTCAACTTCAAGAAATTAAAAAATCTAAGAGTGTAAATTTAGAAGATAGCCTTCATAAGTTTAGTTATGCTTTTGGAGTAGAAATAGGTTCTAACTTAAAAGCTTTGGGGATAGATTCTTTAGCGTATACTATTTTTGCTGTAGCGTTAGAAGATGCCATTAACGGAAAAGAAAAAATAGCTTCACATGAAGCCCGTTCTGAAGTACAAAATACTATTCAGGAAATACAAGAAAGGAAAGCAAAAGAATTAAGTAAGGCAGGAGAGCTTTTTTTAGCTGAAAATGCTAAAAGAACAGGAATAGTTACTACGGAAAGTGGCTTACAATATGAAGTTATTAAAGAAGGCAGTGGAGCAAAACCTGTAGCTACAGATAAAGTTAAGGTACATTACGAAGGTAAATTAATAGACGGTAAAGTTTTTGATAGTTCTATAGAAAGAGGAGAACCAGTTGTTTTTGGGGTATCGCAAGTTATACCAGGATGGACAGAGGCTTTACAATTAATGCCAGCGGGCTCTAAATGGAAAGTATTTATTCCGCAAGATATTGCATATGGGCAAAGAGGAGCTGGAGCTTCTATACCTCCTTATTCTGCTTTAATTTTTGATATAGAGTTAATTTCTATTGAAAAGTAAACTACCTCCGGGCAAGCCCACGAGGCATTAGAAGGAAAATTAGCATTGATTTCGACGCAAGCGTCGGAGCATTTAAATCTCGATTATCGAGTAAAAAACGGATTAAGAGTAAGGGCAAGTCTAGTAGCCTAGTTTTGTTCTTACTCTTTTTAAAACACCATCTGCAACCTTGCTAGCCTTTTCTGCTCCAATTGCAAGTGCATCATCTATCTCATTAAGATTGTTCATGTAGTAATCAAACTTTTCACGAGCTTCTCCAAATGTATCTAGAATAACTTCATATAAGGCTTGCTTTGCATGACCGTAACCGTAGTTCCCGTTTAGGTAGTTGGCACGCATTTCTGCAATTTGTTCCTCGTTAGCCAAGATTTTATAAAGTGCAAATACATTATCGGTATCAGGATCTTTTGGGTCTTCCATAGGGGTGCTATCCGTTTGGATGCCCATAATTTGTTTACGTAACTTTTTATCTGTCTGGAATAAGTTAATTAAGTTGCCTTTACTTTTACTCATTTTAGCACCATCTGTTCCAGGAATGTACATGGTTTCCTCTTGTACTTTGGCATCGGGTAAAACAAAAGTTTCTCCTAATTTTGCATGGAATCTAGAAGCAACATCACGGGTCATTTCAATATGTTGTAATTGGTCTTTACCTACGGGAACAATCTCGGCATCATACAAAAGAATATCTGCAGCCATAAGCATTGGGTACGTAAATAAACCTGCGTTTACATCATCTAAACGGTCTGCTTTGTCTTTAAAAGAATGCGCAAGAGTTAATCTTTGGTATGGAAAAAAACAGCTTAAATACCAAGAAAGCTCTGTGGTTTGGGGAACATCACTTTGTCTATAAAAAACGGTATTACTAATATCTAAACCAAATGCTAACCAAGTTGCAGCAACCGCATAGGTGTTGTTACGTAACTCTTCTCCATTTTTTATTTGGGTAAGAGAGTGCATATCTGCAATAAAAAGAAAAGACTCATTTTTAGAATCGTTTGCCATTTTAATTGCGGGCATAATAGCGCCTAAAATGTTTCCTAAATGTGGTGTTCCTGTACTTTGTATTCCTGTTAAAATTCTAGACATAGCATTATCTGCAAAAGCAGGGCATATTATTAATAAGTTAAACGTAAGGCAAAGGTAATTTTTTTAATAGAATAGCTCATTACAATTATGTATTTTTGGTTTTATATGATTGTTTTTAAATATATATTTTGGCTTCTATATCGTATTTGGTTTTATGTTTTAGTAGCCATACCAATATTTTTATTTTTTCCTTTCTTACTATTATTTTCTCTTAAAGAAAAGTGGTATCCTCAGTTTTTTTGGTTGGCAAGAAATTTATGGGCAATACCTATTTTATATGGTATGGGTTGCCCTCCAAGAGTAAAGAAACAACAAAAAATAAAAAAAGGGAAAAGTTATATGCTGGTTGCAAACCATACCAGTATGTTAGATATAATGCTTATGCTTTATGTGAGTAAAAACCCTTTTGTTTTTGTTGGTAAAAAGGAATTAGTTAAAATACCTGTATTTGGGTTTTTCTATAAGCGAGTATGCATTTTAGTAGATCGGGAGAGTACTAAAAGTAGAACAGGAGTGTATAGAAGAGCGCAAAGAAGATTAGAGCAAGGATTAAGTATTTGCATTTTTCCTGAAGGCGGAGTCCCAGAAGAACATATTGTATTAGATAGTTTTAAGGATGGTGCTTTTAAAATGGCAATTGCGCATAAAATTCCTATTATTCCCATGACATTTTACGATAATAAAAAAAGATTCTCTTTCACTTTTTTTAGTGGTTTTCCAGGGATCACTAAAGCAAAGATTCATTCTTTTTTTGAAACGGCAATATTGGTTGAAGAAGATAAAATTACGCTGCGAGAAGAGGTTAGAGACGTAATTTATAAAGAGTTGGTAAAAGCTGAAATTAGCTAAATAATATTACTTTAGTTAAGAATAGTTAGGTTTTGTTAAGGTAAACCTTTGGATTAAAATGGATAAAACACATTTTTTAAATAGCATTTTTAAAACGGAGAATTTTAGCGCAGAGGAGCTAAAGTTAATAATAGCGCAATTTGAAGAAGTAGATTTTAATAAGAACGAGTATTTAATTGAAAAAGGGAAAGTAGCAAATTATTATTACTTTTTAGAATCGGGATTTTTACGCTCCTTTACCATAGATACAGAGGGGAATGATATTACAACCAAATTCTTTTCTGTAAATGATATTGTGATAGATTGGCATTCTTATTTCTTAAAAAAGCCATGTAAAGAGTCTATCAAGACTATAACAGAAGGAAAATGTTGGAAAATTAGCTTTTCTAATTTCATGAAATTATTTAATATAGAAGCTTTTAGAGAGGTAGGAAGAACAAGGCTAATAAAGAATTATTTTGAGTTAAAAAATCATTCTATATCCGTAATTGCAGATCAAGCAAAGGATAGATATTTAAATTTAATAAAAGAAAAGCCCTCTATAATTCAAAATGTGCCTTTAAAACATATTGCCACTTATTTAGGCATTACAGATACATCTTTAAGTAGAATCAGAAAAGAAATTACTTTATAACACAAGCCTATGTTTTCTTATCAAATCCCAATATTTTTTTCTATTCTTTTTTTGCTGGCATTTCTATTTCCTATACTAATGGTAGCTCGTTTAGCAAAAAAAGGAAAGATTAAAAATGGCTTTTGGTTGGTTCTGGGCTTTTACATTATTTATTTAATTATAGTTTCAGTAGCTAGTATTAATGGCTTTTTTGATACTGTAATGTTACCTCCAAAAATTGTAGTTACCACAACACTGCCATTAGCAGTATTTGTAACAATAATCTTTAGCACCAAAATATGTAAAAAGGCAAATGCAATTTTAAAACTAGAGTACTTAGTTAAGATTCACATATTTCGTTTAATAGGAGTAACTTTTATTATTCTATATCTTTATGATTTATTACCACCAGTTTTTGCTTTATGTGCTGGTATAGGAGATTTACTTACTGCAATCTCAAGTGTTTTTGTTGCCAAAGCCATCAGAAATAATAAAAGTTATGCCAGAAAGCTTACTTTAATTTGGAATACGTTTGGTCTGGTAGATATTATAATTACATCTGCTATGGCTATTATTTTTACTAAAATTAGTATGGATAATACTGTACAGGGTGTAGAGTTTTTGGTGGAATTTCCTTTTTGCTTTATTCCAGCCTTTGCACCACCAACTATTATTTTTCTTCATCTTTTGGTTTTTCGCAAATTGTCTTGGCTTAAAAAAGCCTAATTTTTATTTCTTGTCATAGGCAAAGTTTTTTGTCTTTTTCCTCTTCTACTTTTGGAGTATTGTTTAACTCTTTAAAATAAAAGAAATGAAAGTAGAGAAAAAATTTATGATGTTATTTAGGTACACTCCTAATCCTGATTACAAACCAACACTACAAGAAATGGAACAAATGAGACAAGATTGGGGAGGCTTTATTGGTAATATAGCAATGAAAGAAAAATTAGATAGCACTTACCAATTAGGTTTTGAAGGAAAACAAATAGCCGCTAATTCATCTGTCTTAGATGGAATTCTAATTTCCGATAACAAAACAATTAGTGGAAATATGATTGTTAACGCAAATTCTTTAGAGGAAGCGGTTGAGATGGCTAAAGACAGTCCAATTTTAAAAATGGGAGGTTCTGTTGAGGTTCGTAATATTATACCAATGGATAATTAATATAATTTTTTAAAAATGAAAAAAATGATACTACTAATAATTGCCGCAGCATTAGTCCTGTTTTTAGGCATTGGATTTTATAATGCAAACAAATTGCAGCATATTCATATTCAAAAAACAGTACATATTCAATCTGATATACAAACTACTTTTGATAATGTAGCTTACTTGAAAAACTTTACTAAATGGTCACCGTTCTATGAGGCTGATCCAGTTCAAAAAACAAGTATTAAAGGCCCTGATGGGCAGGTTGGAGCACAATTTCATTGGGAGGGTAATAAAGGAAAAGACTTGGGTTACCAAGAAACAAAGGAAATTAAACCATTAAAGTATATAAGAATGGAATGTAATATTCAAAAACCATTTAAGGCAAATCCAACTTTTGAATATTCTTTTATACAAACTGGGACTTTAATTAAAGTAACACAAGATTTTAAACTAAAATCGAGCTTTATAGATTCTTTCTTTATGTGGCTTTTTAGAGCAAAAAAAGATATGGAAAAAATGAACGGAAGAGGAATGGAGCTATTAAAAAAAGTTTCTGAAAAGTAATAATATGCTACAATAAAGCGACTTTTGTAGTATTAATAAAGTCGCTTTATTTAAAATTTAAAAATTAATCCACTATACACACCAATAGAGTAAGGGTTAAATGTTCCTTGCGTATTAGAAAATGTATTTAATTGGTATTTAAACATGGGTTCTACGTTTATTTTTACTTTAGGAGAAAATTTATAATTTAATCCAACTCCTATATTGGTACTAAAGTTTACCGAGTTAATATTGTTTGCCTCTCCTAGCTCCGTAGTTATATCTTGAGAAGATAAAAGAATAGAATTATCTATTAAGAATAAAGAACTTAAGCCCCCAATAAAATTTACACCAAATTTAGTATCTAATATAGTATAATTAAGTTCTAAAGGCACCTCTATATAGCCAAATTGTTGCGACATAGAACCTTCTTTAGCAGGACTTTTAGCAGAAGCGTCTGAAGCAAAACTTTCTTTAGGAGAACTGCTAAGAGTACTATTTGTGTCTGTGCTTAATACTTCTAAACTTGAAGAACTAGTATTATAACTAATAGTATTAATTCTGCTTATTGCGCTATTAAAGTTTGAAGAAAAAAGCACATTATTAGTGTTGTAAGAATAATCAACTTTATGAACCCCAGAACGTATACTTAACTTTTTGCTTACCTCATAAGCCACGGAAAGCCCATAACTTAAGTTAGTGCTTCCAGATTTGGAGTTAGACACAAACATGGCGTCTACAGGAGAACCGTCTCCGAGAGCATTAAAATAAACAGGAGCTACATTAGGTCCTGCGGACCATCTTTTAGTCGGAGTTTTATTTGCTAATGCTTCTTTTTCTTCTTCTTGCTCTTTAATTTCTTCAAAAATAGATTTTTTGGTTTCTTTTTCTTCAGAAGCCAGTTCGTCCTCTTTAGTCTCTTCCGTTATAATAGCTTCTTGACGGTTATTTGTAGAAGTATTTAAATCCTTTTTGGAAGGATTAACTTCTGCAAGATTGTTAATATTCTTTGTTTCTATAGTAGAAGAAGCCTCTTTTTCTTTCTTGGTTTCGGCAATTAAATTGTCTTTAGAGGTGGTTTTTTTTCTACTTACGAATGCATTGGCAATATGCTTATTTGTATTGCTATTGCCATTGTTTTTAAGAATATTATTTTTTGAAACTGTAGTTATGCTATTTTCTTCTTCGGAAGGACTATTACTAGGCGTTTCTATAATTTTTGTTATCGTATTAATTTCTTCTTTTAAGATTAAAGTATTCTCTTCTTCTTGGACATTTTTTTTGTCTTTATTAGAATTTGATGTTTCTGTTACAACAGAAGAAGGTATGGTTTGGTTGTTGCTAAAAGGATTAATTAAGAAGAAACCCAAAGCAATTATTGCTGCTACGCCACCTAATTTCCACCATAGTGGAATAACTCTTCGTTTTTTCTCTTTTTCATTTAAAGAGGCCTCTATAGATTGCCAGACTTTTTCGTCTGGCAGCTCCTGGAAGCCTTTAAACTTTTCTTGGAAAAGTTTGTCTAATTTTATTTTACTCATCTTTATATTATCTTATGTCTTATTGTGTGCTGGTTTAGGCAAACAAGAGACGTTTTATGCGTTTTCCAATCCAAATATTAAAATTCCTACTATTATAGATTGGGCGGTTTTGGTTTCTATTTTTTCTTTTAATATTAGTCTTGCTCTAGCTAGGTTAGATTTTGAGGTACCTACAGTAGTTCCTAAAAGCTCACTTATTTCTTTATGAGAATACCCATCTAGAACATATAAATTAAAAGTTATTCTATATTTTGATGGTAGTTCTTGAATATAACTAAGTAGTGTTTGTAAACTAATTTCGTTTTCTTCCTGTTCTACCTCTATAATATCTTCTGTGTTTTCTGTAACAGCGTTTAGATATTCTTTTTTTCTGTATTTCTGTAATACCGTATTAACTGTAATTCTTTTTAACCAACCTTCAAAAGAGCCTTTAGATTTATATTGCCCTATTTTTTCATAAATAGTCATAAAACTATCATGCAAACTATCTTCTGCCTCGGTTTTATTACGAGAGTACTTAAGACAAATGCTAAAAAGTACAGGAGAAAACATACTATACAATTGAGCCTGGGCCTTTCTATCGTTTTTTTTACATTTATGTATGAGTTCTTCTAGACTCAATTTAAAGTTTGTTTAGTTGTTACTACTCGTTTACTGGTACATCAATTTCTAAATACTCATCCTCTCCTGATCCAGTTTCTCCGAGCCAGAACTTAAAGGTATATGTTTCGTTGTAAAGTACAACAAAATTAAATTCTGCCGTTTGTTCAACTGCTTGTTCTGTACAATCATCGATATCTATACGCTCAGAGCCTACAACAACAACATTACGTATAGTTTGGTCTTCTTTGGTAACATCAAAGCCTTCGTAAGAAGTACAACCGTTTGGTTTAATAAAGGAAACTTTAATTTGATAGGTTTCATCTAAATTAAAAGATTCTGGTAATTGTGCACTTATAATTTGTAAAGGAACAAATTGAAAGTTTGGACTATCATTATCTACACTACAGTTACTTAGTAAAGTACCGAGAAAAATTATAGCAATAAGGGGAACAAGCCTTTTCATAAGCAAACATTTTATTTTAAGATGTTTGCTTATGCTAAAGGTTGCGTTTTTGCTTTAATATATGGGGAAAAGACGTGTTTTACTCGATAATCGAGATTTAAATACTCTGATACTTAGCTCTACGCTATTTACTTTACAGCATTTATTGCTTCACGAATTTTAGACTCTAATTCTTCAAACAATTCTGGGTTATCTAATATTAATGCTTTTACAGCATCTCTACCTTGACCAAGTTTAGTATCGCCATAGCTAAACCAAGAACCACTTTTCTTTACTATTTCATACTCAACACCAAGATCAATTAATTCTCCTACTTTAGAAATTCCTTCACCATACATAATATCAAACTCTGTAGTTCTAAAAGGAGGAGCTACTTTATTTTTAACCACTTTTACTCTAGTTTTATTTCCTAGAACATTACCATCGGTATTTTTAATTTGTGTAGACCTTCTAATATCTAAACGTACAGAAGCGTAGAATTTTAGGGCATTACCACCAGTAGTAGTTTCTGGGTTTCCGAACATTACTCCAATTTTTTCACGTAATTGGTTAATAAATATAACAGTACAATTGGTTTTACTAATAGATCCTGTTAGTTTACGTAATGCCTGAGACATAAGCCTTGCATGAAGCCCCATTTTAGAATCTCCCATTTCTCCTTCAATTTCACTTTTTGGAGTTAAAGCAGCAACAGAATCAATTACAACAATATCAATAGCACCAGAACGAATAAGATTATCTGCAATCTCTAAAGCTTGCTCTCCATTATCTGGTTGCGAAATGATTAAGTTATCAATATCTATTCCTAATTTTTCGGCATAAAAACGGTCAAAAGCATGTTCTGCATCAATAAAAGCAGCAATACCACCATTTTTTTGAGCGCCAGCAATAGCATGCAAAGTTAAAGTTGTTTTACCAGAAGATTCTGGACCGTATATTTCTACAATACGCCCTCTAGGGTAACCACCAACGCCTAAAGCAATATCAAGACCAAGTGAACCAGACGGAATTACCTCAACATCTTCTATAACACTATCTCCTAATTTCATTACGGAACCTTTACCGTAAGTTTTGTCTAATTTATCTAGGGTTAGTTTAAGGGCTTTTAATTTCGCATCTTTTTCAGAACTCATTATCTATTTTTTTAGGCTAGCTAAATTACCAATTCTTTTATCAAAATAACAATTAGGAATTTAATTTTATTAACAGATTTTATGACTTTAAAAATATTTTTTTTGAAGATTACGCAACCTTTTTTTAAAAACTACATCTTATAAAAAATTGTATATACTAACTCAATATATAATCTACTGTTTTTAGTGGCAGTGGGCAATGATGACCATCTCCTTTTAGCACTACTCAAAGAATGCTATGAAAAAGATTAATTGGAATGGTTGATAAAGAGTCTTGAAAAATCAAGACTCTTTTTTGTTTCCCTCTATTTAATTTTTAGCTTTGTAACCTCATAAATCTTTTTAACTTAAAAATTAGTATAGCATGCAACTGTACAATACATTAAGTGCAAAAGAAAGAGCCGCTCTTATAGAGGAGGCAGGTAAAGAACGTCTTACCATTTCTTTCTACAAATATGCACACATAGAAAATACTTCTGTTTTTAGAAATCACTTATTTATTACTTGGAATGATTTAGATGTGCTGGGACGCATTTATGTTGCTAACGAGGGTATAAATGCACAATTATCTGTACCTGCAGATAATTTTGAAGCATTTAAAAACCATTTAGACAGTATTTCTTTTTTAGAAAATGTGCGTTTAAATATAGCTGTAGAGCAAAACAACAAATCGTTCTTAAAGCTAAAAGTTAAAGTGCGTAATAAAATTGTAGCAGATGGTCTTGAAGATGAAAATTTTGATGTTACAAACAAAGGAATTCATGTTGGTGCAGAGAAATTCAATGAACTTATTGAAGACCCAGATACGGTTTTGGTAGATATGCGTAACCATTACGAAAGTGAAATAGGTCATTTTAAAAATGCTATTACGCCAGATGTAGATACATTTAGAGATTCTTTAGATATTATAGAGGAAGATTTAAAAGACCATAAAGAAGATAAAAAATTAGTAATGTATTGCACGGGAGGTATTCGTTGCGAAAAAGCTAGTGCATACTATAAACACAAGGGTTTTAAAAATGTGTACCAACTAGAGGGCGGAATAATAGAATATACTAGGCAAGTAAAGGATAAGGACTTAGAAAATAAATTTGTTGGAAAAAACTTTGTTTTTGATCATCGTAGAGGAGAGCGTATTTCCGAAGATGTAATTGCTAATTGCCACCAATGTGGTGAATCTTGTGATACTCATGTAAACTGTGCAAATGAAGCTTGCCACTTATTATTTATTCAGTGTCCAAAATGTGCAGAAAAAATGAATAATTGCTGTTCAGATGATTGTAAAACAGTACATGAGTTGCCTTTTGAAGAACAAAAAAAATTGCGTAAAGGAAAAACGGTAAGCAATAAAATTTTTAAAAAAGGAAGGTCTCCAGTTTTAAAATTTAAAAAATAGTATCTTTACGTTTAAGATTAATATGAACCTTTTTTGAAAAGCAATTTTCTTGTTTTTCAAATCTAGATATAAAATATGGGTTGCAGTAGTTGTTCAACCGGTAAGGATGGACAACCAAAAGGATGTAAGAACAACGGTACTTGCGGAACAGATGGTTGTAATAAATTAACGGTTTTTGATTGGCTTTCCAACATGTCACTCCCAAATGGGGAAAAACCTTTTGACTTTGTTGAAGTACGTTTTAAAAATAGCCGAAAAGAATTTTTTAAAAACACAGAGAGTTTAACACTTTCTATAGGAGATATTGTTGCTACGCAAGCACAATCTGGCCATGATATTGGTATGGTAACTCTAACAGGAGAACTGGTAAGAGTACAAATGAAAAAAAAGAAAGCTCCTTTTTCTGGTGAAGAAGTTTGTAAAGTGTACCGTAAAGCATCTCAAAAAGATATTGATATATGGCAAAAATGTAGGGACCGTGAAGAAGAAATTAAAAAACGAGCTCGTGAGATTGCCATTGTTTTAAAACTACAAATGAAAATCTCTGATGTAGAATTTCAGGGAGATGGTTCTAAAGCTACTTTTTATTATACAGCAGAAGAACGTGTAGATTTCCGTCAGCTTATAAAAGACATGGCAAAAGCCTTTGGTATTCGTATAGAAATGCGCCAAATAGGATATAGACAAGAAGCCCAGCGTTTAGGAGGTGTAGGTTCTTGTGGTAGAGAATTATGTTGTTCTACTTGGTTAACAGATTTTAGGTCGGTAAGTACTTCCGCAGCCCGTTACCAACAATTATCTTTAAACCCCCAAAAATTAGCAGGTCAATGTGGTAAGCTTAAGTGTTGTCTTAATTATGAGTTAGACACATATTTAGATGCTTTAAAAGGGTTTCCTAGTCAAGACACAAAACTTTATACAGAAAAAGGTCTTGCATACTGTCAAAAAACAGATATTTTTAAAGGCTTATTATGGTTTACCTACAAGGATGAACCATCTAACTGGCATGTACTTTCTAAAGACCAAGTAAAAGAGGTTTTAGAAAAAAACAAGAAAAAAGAAAAAGTTGCTAGTCTAGAAGAATACGCAGCAGATAATATAATAGAAGAAAAAGTTGTTTTTGAAAATGTTGTTGGGCAAGATAGTCTTACTCGTTTTGATCAACCAAGACGTAAAAGCAATAAAAATAGAAATAGAAACAAGAAAAGAAGAAATAATAAAAATAGAAAACCCAAAAATGCTTAGGTCTTTTTCCCTTTCCATTATATTGCTTTTATTTCTGGTGTCTTGTAGTGGCACTACTATAAAATCTGAATATCAAAGCTTAAAAGATGCTAGTTGGCATAAAAACGATACTATAACTTTTAATTTTTCAGAGCTAGACACTATAGAAAAGCACCATATTTTCATTAATGTTAGAAACGATCAAAACTATCCATATAGTAATCTTTTCTTAATAACAGAGTTAAACTATCCTAATGGCGATGTTGTAAAAGATACCTTAGAGTATAATATGGCTTTACCAGATGGTACATGGTTAGGAAAAGGACAAGGAAGTTTAAAAGAGAGTAAATTATGGTTTAGAGAAAACATCGTTTTTCCATCTTCTGGCGTATATACTTTACAAATAGTACATGGTATGCGTAAAAATGGCACTATATCTGGTGTTGTAAATTTAGAAGGCATAACCGATGTTGGTTTTCAAATAGAAAAAAACAAACAGTAAACTAATGGTAAAAAAGGCTGTAAAGAAAAAACAAGCAACAAGTTTTTTTAAATTTATTAAGTGGTTTTGGATAGTATTTATAACAGGAATACTCTCTGTTGCGCTATTATTCTTTTTGGCAGCTAATGAGGTTTTTGGAGAAATGCCAACCTTTGAGATTTTAGAGAACCCGCAAACCAATTTAGCAACAGAGATACTTTCATCAGATAATAAAACATTAGGTAAATTCTATTTAGACGATAATAGAACGCCAGTAAAATTTGAGGATCTTCCTGAAAATTTAGTTAATGCATTAGTTGCAACAGAAGATGCTCGTTTTTATGAGCACTCTGGTATTGATGCTAGAGGAACTCTAAGAGCTTTTGCTTTTTTAGGTAAAAAAGGAGGAGCAAGTACTATCTCGCAACAATTAGCAAAGCAATTATTTACAGGTTTAGCAGCCAGAGGCTGGAAAAGATATACTCAGAAAATAAAAGAATGGGTTATTGCAATACGTTTAGAACGTAATTACACCAAAGAAGAAATTATGACCATGTATTTTAATATATATGACTTTGGTAATAATGCAGATGGTATACGTTCTGCTTCTAAAATTTATTTTGGGAAAGAACCTAAAAATTTAAAAATAGAAGAATCTGCAATGTTAGTTGGGATGTTTAAAAATTCTTCTTTATATAACCCCAGGCCACATAGGAACCCTGTGGGAACTAAAAATAGAAGAGATGTAGTTCTAGCCCAAATGGCAAAGTACGATTATATAACAGAGCAAGAAAAAGACTCATTACAGGACTTAAAAATGAAACTTAATTATAGTCCAGAATCTCATAGAGAAGGCTTGGCTACTTATTTTAGAATGTATTTACAAGGCTTCATGAATGATTGGATTAAGGAAAATCCAAAACCAGCCTTAGAAGGAGAAAGAGATAGATATAATTTATATTTAGACGGACTTAAAATTTATACTACCATAGATTCTCGTATGCAAGCTAATGCAGAGAATGCTGTCTCACAGCATATGACAAAATTACAAGCCGAATTTTTTCATCAAAATACACCAGAACGTAATAAAACTGCACCATTTTTAGATTTAGAAAAAAATCAGATAGATGCTATTATGGAGCGCGCAATGAAAACTTCGGACCGTTGGAGAGAGATGAAAAAAGAAGGAAAATCTGAAAAAGTAATACGTGCCTCTTTTAACAAGAAAAAAGACATGACGGTTTTTGATTGGAAAAGCGAAACCAAAGAGAAAGATACCGTAATGACTCCATTAGATTCTATTAGGTATTATAAATCTTTCTTAAGAACGGCCATGATGTCTATGGAACCACAAACAGGACATGTAAAAGCTTGGGTAGGAGGTATAAATTATAAGCATTTTCAGTATGACAATGTTATACAAGGATCTAGACAAGCAGGCTCTACTTTTAAGCCTCTAGTATATGCAGCAGCTATAGACCAATTACGATACTCTCCTTGCGATTCATTACCAGATACGCAGTATTGTATAGAAGCAGAAAAACATGGAAACCCAGAACCTTGGTGTCCAAAAAATTCAAACGGAAAATATTCTGGAAAAAATTATACGCTTAAAAAAGCTCTAGCAAACTCAGTTAATACAGTTACAGCACAATTAATTGATAAAGTAGGGCCAAAGTCTGTTGCTATAATTGGAAAAAATTTAGGAATAACTAGAGAAATAGCAGAAGTACCTTCTATTGCATTAGGAGTTTCTGAAATGAACGTGTATGAAATGGTGGGAGCTTATGGAACTTTTGCTAACCAAGGGGTATATGTTAAACCTGTTATGGTAACCCGTATAGAAGATAAAAATGGTACAGTGTTGTATGAATATGTTCCAGAAACAAAAGATGTTCTTAGTAAAGATGTTGCTTATGCCATGCTAAATTTAATGGAGGGAGTAACACAAGGAGGTTCAGGAACGCGCTTACGTACTCAAGGAGTAAATAAATGGAAAAAAGAATATGATGAGGTAATTACTGGTTATCCTTATGGATTTAAAAACCCTATTGCTGGTAAAACGGGTACCACCCAAAATAATAGTGATGGTTGGTTTATGGGCATAGTTCCTAATTTGGTTACTGGCGTTTGGGTTGGTGGCGAAGAAAGAGCTACACACTTTAAAACTATTACTTACGGGCAAGGAGCAACTATGGCATTGCCAATTTGGGGTCTTTATATGAAAGAAAATTATAAGAATAAGGATTTAGGCATCTCAGATAAAGGTTTTACGAAACCTAAAGATTTATCTATAAATGTAGACTGTACTAAAGTTGCGGAAGAAGCTCAGGAAAATAACGATACAGAAGATGATTTAGAGGATTTAGATTTCTAAATATAAAAAGTTATTTACTTTGAAAAGCACCTCTATTTTTTTAATAGAGGTGCTTTTTTTATATTAATATTGTATTTTTAGTAAGAATTATTTAAAATGATAAGGAGTATGTAATCTAAATATGAGAAATCAATAATGATAAAGAAAAAAGTTACTAATGTTCAAGAAGCATTAAAAGGGGTACAGAATGGGATGACTTTTATGCTAGGAGGTTTTGGTCTTTGTGGAATCCCTGAAAATGCAATTGCTGAATTGGTTAAGTTAGAAGTAAAGGATATTATTTGTATTTCTAATAACGCAGGTGTAGATGATTTTGGTTTAGGGTTGTTATTACAAAAACATCAAATAAAAAAAATGATATCTTCTTATGTAGGGGAGAATGATGAATTTGAAAGGCAAATGTTAAGTGGAGAGCTAGAGGTAGAACTTACACCACAAGGTACTTTGGCCGAAAAATGTAGAGCAGCGCAATCTGGTTTTCCTGCATTTTACACCCCAGCTGGTTATGGTACAGAAGTAGCCGAAGGAAAAGAAACAAGAGAGTTTAATGGCAAAATGTATGTGTTAGAAGAAGCATATAAGGCAGATTTTTCCTTTGTAAAAGCATGGAGAGGAGACGAAGCTGGAAACCTTATTTTTAAAGGTACTGCTCGTAATTTTAACCCAGCAATGTGTGGTGCAGCAAAAATTACTGTTGCTGAGGTGGAAGAACTAGTTCCTGCGGGTGCGTTGGATCCTAATGAAATTCATGTCCCTGGGATTTTTGTTAAAAGAATTTTTCAAGGAAGTAATTATGAAAAAAGAATAGAACAAAGAACGGTTCGCAGTAAAGAATAATTTATGCGATTAACGTATACTTGTAAGGCTTGCAAAAGGCAAAATTTCCTGACTTTAAAGGAGGAAACAAGACCAGATTTACAAAGAAGAGTTAATGCAGATGAGGTTCGCGTAAATTGTGATACTTGTGGTAAGGTTGATAAAAGACATATTAACAGAATTACCGCAATTCCAGATAATAGAATCATTTTAGTAGGAACTATTACAGGAATTATTGTAACCGCTTTATTAATTTATTATTTGTGGCTTATTGCCGTAATAACTTTTTCTATTCCAATATTCGTATGGAAATATGAAAGTGAGCAAGCTCATAAGTTTAACTCGTATGCTTTAAGAAGAAAGTAATTAATAAATTTTCAAGTCAACACATTTCCAAATTAAAAAAGATGTTAGATAAAAATGGAATAGCAAAAAGAATAGCAAAAGAAGTTCAAGATGGCTATTATGTAAACCTTGGAATAGGAATACCAACTTTGGTTGCTAATTTTGTGCAAGAAGATATAGATGTAGAATTCCAGAGTGAGAATGGTGTTTTAGGAATGGGACCTTTCCCTTTTGAAGGAGAAGAAGATGCAGATATTATTAACGCAGGTAAACAAACCATTACAACTATGCCTGGGGCATCTTTTTTTGACTCTGCTACGAGTTTTGGGATGATTAGAGGAAAACACGTAGACCTTACTATTTTAGGAGCTATGGAAGTCTCTGAAGGAGGAGATATTGCCAATTGGAAAATCCCTGGTAAAATGGTAAAAGGAATGGGTGGTGCAATGGACTTAGTAGCATCTGCAGAAAATATTATAGTTGCCATGATGCATACTAATAGAGCAGGAGCATCTAAATTATTAAAAAAATGTAGTTTACCATTAACCGGTGTTGCTTGTGTAAAAAAAATAGTTACAAATCTTGCTGTTTTAGAAGTAGTTAAAGATGGTTTTAAACTACTAGAAAGAGCACCAGGAGTATCTGTTGATGAAATTAAAAAAGCTACAGAAGGAAATTTAATAATTAATGGAGAAATACCAGAAATGGTATTGTAAACTTATAAAAGTGTGCAGTTTATCTAATAAATTGGAGCTTCATTTTTTTCACAACAAATAAAGTGTGTTTCACAACAATAATTACTTAAATACTTACGTTAGGAAGTACATTTGTATAAAAACAACCACAACCCAAATTTAAAAAAGTAAATAATGGACGCCCAAATTAACAACATGCCAGCACCAAAAGAAATTCAAGTTTATAGAAATGATTTTTTTAGCGGTGTTGTTCACTTAATGAGAAAGTTGTTTATGTTATAAAATAACATAACAAAATAAAAAAGGATCAAACTTTTAAAAGTTTGGTCCTTTTTTATTTCTACTAGTGTGTGTAATACTCGGGAGAGCTTACTTAGAATTCTCAATAAATAAAGATTGGTTAGTGTTTACTATCTTGTTTAAGAATAATTTATCTCCCTCAGCCTGCAATTGTTTGCCTAAAGAATTATCAAAAGCTCTACTAATTAAAAATAAAATGGCCTTGGAGTTAGATTTTGTTAAACTATTAGTCCTATAAACAACATCTCTTATTGTAGAAAAACTAATATTAGTTTTTGCAGAAATATCAGCAAAATCATTTTTTGTAGTGTTTCTTCTTAAGACAATAGATAGTTTTTCATTAATTGGTTTTCCATAATTTTCTTCTGATAGCATAATGATATAAAGTTTAGAATAGTATTTTATTTAAAATATGTAACAATGTTGCATTTTAGTATATTTGTTTGTAATTCAATTACAAACAGATGTAATAATCTTACGCATTTAAACAAAACATGTAAGATTATTACGCAATGATACAATTTTATGTTTATACTAAAGCTATTGCGTCGAAAAAAAAATATAAGTCAGACAGATTTGGCCGAAGCTATTGGAGTTAGTTTGCGAACAATTCAACTTTATGAAAAAAGAGAAGCTAATATTCCTCGGAAGAATCTAGATAAAATTGCAGATTTCTTTAATGTAAGTATAAGCGAACTATATGCTACAGAAGTAAATGAAATTAATATTGAATATAAAAAACCAATCCAAAAAAAGTCTAAAGAACAAGCACATAAGATAATAAAATTAGGTCCAGGAAAATATTTGGTACAAGCCCCACTTATTATAGCAGAAAAACAGATAAAATATTTAGAGAAATTAGAGGATATATTATTTTTAAAACAAATGCCTTTGATTGGTTTTATTCTAGAAAATGTATCCGTTTCTAATTATGCCGCCTTTGAAATTACAAATAATTCTATGTTTAGTGGAGATTATAATGGTTTGCCAAATAAAACAATTGTATTAGGGAAAGGAGTTTCTTTAAAAGAATTTGGAAAGTCTTTTAGCACAGCTGATTATTGGGTTATTGTGTTAGGTAATAGTATAATGTGTAAACAAATTACGAACTATAATAAAAAAGAAAATACAATAACTTGTCATAGTCTAAATATCTCTCCTGAATTTCCCGATTTCACTCTTAATTTAAAGGACGTTAAGTTACTTTTTAGAGTCATAAAAAAACAAGTAAATTAAATGTTTTAGTCTCTATTTTATTTTTAAAATAGCAATAAAGTCTTTTCTGAAATTCCGACCAATAGGAATTATATTATTTTCAATATATAATTGGTTGCCAATAATTTTATCTATAAAATGGTGTAGGCTTCCCTAAAAATATACCATTGTTAAAATATACAATGAATACTAGTATAAAAAAGTATTGTAAAAATGGGTTTTCTGTCCAGTAATAATTAAAAAAAAAGAAAAGAAATATTAAATCTGGCGAAAAATTATGGGATTATAAAGTAAATAAAGGGGTACAAAGACCTTCGGTTTATGACGGAGATGTATACTTACTAAGCGGAAAACAAATGTATGTACTAAACTAAAAAGTTTATTAAAGCTAAAGCCCATACAAAATGAGTTGTAATATTTTTATTAGATGAGAAACTAATTTTTTTTCGTTTATATTTTAGCTTTTCTATAAAAAGTATATTTAGAAATAATAGATTAAAAGCATAAACAATATCTTCCACAGGTATTGTAACAATGCGTATTCTTAAATTTTCATTATCATTATACCATACAATAGGTTCATCAATAAAACTACCTGTTAAAATGCCATTTACTATAAAAAAAGGGATTAAAATAATGAGAAATGAAAGATAAAACTTTTGTAAATATTTTATTTTAATTAACCCAATACAAAAAATAATAATTGCTAGGCTAAAATTTACTAATGTATATGCTTTATCTGAATGGAATATTATAGTAATGGCTAGTATGGTAATTATTAATAAAGTAATTGTATAGGTTAATTTTTTTGATAACTCTGCTTTGGGGTAATAGTAATCTAAAGCATAATGTATAAAAACAGAAGCATAAGGTATACAAATAAAAAAAAGCCATTCTTCAATTGGAAGCCCTAGTAATTTATAGGGTAAATGATATTTAGTATTAAAACCCCAAACACCATCTAATGTAAAAATAGCATCCCATAAAATAAAAGCTAATCCAACTATTAATATAGAACTAAAAATAGTTTTCCAATATTTTATAAAATTCATTTTCCTATGAAAAGAATAGGCAAATGGAATGGAAATGGATGCAAGATTTAGTATTAAATATAAATACATTATACCAATTGGTTTTTAAAATATTTATAAGGCACGTAAAGCATTCCAAAACATTCTCCGTCTTCTTTATTTAAATGTTTATGATGAATTTTATGTGCTTTTCTAAGACCAATTAAGTATTTATTTTTGGTTTTTTTAAACCATTTAAAGCGTTGATGTATTAGAACATCATGAATTAAAAAATAAGTTAATCCGTAGCATAAAATTCCAAACCCTATAAAAAATAAGTAATTAATATTTGGTATAACTCCATACCAAAACAATAAAATACTTGGTATAGCGAATATTACAAAGAACCAATCGTTTTTTTCAAAAACGCCTTGGTATTTTGGTTGGTGGTGGTCTTTGTGTAAGTACCATAAAAACCCATGCATTATATACTTATGTGTACACCAAGTTATAGCTTCCATACTTAAAAAAGTAAGGATAATAATTACGAGATATAGTATTATAAGCATATTACAAGATATTAAGTTTATATCTAATAAAGGATTTAGCTAGTAAATTAAATTTCATTAAATCGGATATACGTATTCTAGTATCCATAATTTGGCTAGAAGGTGTTCTTTCTAACTTTCGTAAAAGTTTTAAGTAATATCTGTATGCCGTATATACCCCAAACCTAGATTCTAAAGGTAATTTTACAACTCCTTTATAGGCTTCTTTAAAATCTTCTTTTATTTCCTCTATAATATTTAATTTATCTTCTGGACTTAATTGTTTTAGATTAACATTTGGAAAATAAGAGCGGTTAAGTACTTCATAATCTTCTTTAATATCTCTTAGAAAATTAACCTTTTGAAAAGCAGAACCTAAACGCATAGCAGGTGCTTTTAAAGCATTGTACTTATCTATATCCCCATTTGTAAAAATTTTTAAGCACATGAGGCCTACTACATCGGCAGAGCCATATATGTACTCTTCATAATCTTTTTTGTTATAATAGGTTGTTTTATGCAAATCTGCACGCATACTTTTTAAAAAGGCTTGTATTAAATCATCTTCTATATTGTATTTTTTTACAGTTTTTTGGAAAGAATGTAAAATAGGATTTAGACTTATATTGTTTTTATGTGCTTCATAATAATTGTCTTCAAAATCTTTAAGTAAATCTTGTTGATTGTGTTCATGAAAACTATCTACAATTTCATCTGCAAAACGAACAAAACCATAGACACTATAGATAGCACTTCTAATTTTGGGAGATAACATTCTAACAGCCGAAGAAAATGAGGTGCTGTATTTTTTAGTAACTAATTTGCTACAAGAAAAAGAGAGCTCTGTATATAGTTGTTTCATAATTAGTTGTTTTTTAATATTAAATCTGCTGCTATTTTTCCTGATATTAATGCAGGTGGTACACCAGGCCCCGGAACTGTAAGCTGGCCTGTAAAGAATAAATTCTTTACTTTTTTACTTCTTATTTTTGGCCTTAAAAATGCAGTTTGCATAAGAGTATTTGCAAGTCCGTAGGCATTTCCTTGGTAAGAGTTGTATTCCTTTTTAAAATCATTTACACAAAAGGACTCTATAAATATAATATTTTCTTTAATGGCTTGCTCAGTTACTTTTTCTAATCTCGTTATTATTTTTTTAAAATATGCTTCTCTAATTTCATTAGTGTCTTTTATACCTGGCGCAAGCGGAATTAAAAAAGTTGCAGCTTCTTTTCCTTCTGGAGCTACGGAAGCATCTGTTTTGCTAGGAAAACTTACATAGAATAAAGGGTCTTCTGGCCATTTTGGAGTATCGTAAATAGATTCTGCATGTACTTCAAAATCACAATCAAAAAATAATGTATGGTGCGATACATTATTTACAGGTTTACTTAAGCCAACATAAAATAATAGGGCAGAAGGAGCAAAAGTTTTGTTGCACCAATATTTTTCTGAATACTGTCTATTTTCTTTAGGTAATAAAGTTTCTGTATGATGGTAATCTGCACCACTTAGTATACTATCAGATTTTTTAAATTCTCCGTTTACAATAAGTCCTTCTACTTTGTTGTTTGTGCTTACTTTTATCTGCTCAACATTTGCTTCTGTAACAAATTCTACACCTAGAGATTGTGCTAAGGTTACTATGCCATTAACAACAGTAAACATTCCACCACTAGGATGCCAGGTTCCAAGTCCAAAATCTGCATAATTCATAAAATTATAAAAGGACGGTGTATTACTAGGTTTTGCTCCAAGAAATAAAACAGGAAATTCTAAAATTTTAATTAGTTTTTCATTTTTAATTTTTTTTCGGATAGTTTTTCGAATGGTAGAAAAAAACTGACCAGCCCTTTTTATAGTAACTGGTGTAATAAGTTCTGAGATAGATTCTCCTGGTTTGTAAACTAAATCTTTAATTGCTGTATTATAATTGTTTCTTGCAGAGGTTAAGAATTCTCTTAGGTGCATAGAACTACCTTTTTCTTCTGCTTCAAACATAGAATGTATTTCTTCTATATTACCAGAAACTAATTTTGAATCTTCTTTTCCAAAATATACCTGATATGCAGGGTTTAATTTGTTGAGACGGTAATAGTCTGATGGAGCTTTATTAAAATCTGAGAAGAATTTTTCAAATACATCTGGCATCCAATACCATGTAGGGCCAATATCAAAAGTAAAACCTTCTTTTTTTAATTGTCTTGCTCTGCCGCCTAGTGTACTGTTTTTTTCAAGTACAATTACTTTGTAGCCAGCCTTTGCTAAATAGCAAGAAGCAGATAAAGAAGAAAATCCTGAACCAATTATATATATTGTTTTTCTCATATTGTTTAACAAAAATACTAAAAAGTTAAACAATATTAAAGTGTAACTTTTATAAACTTTCTAATAGACTTACTGTAGAGCTAAATGTTTTAATGTTAGGATACGTAATTTCTAAGTTTTGGGTTCTATGTCCTACTGCCCAAAATGTGTTATTAGTATTTTTAATTATAGTGTTAATTTCTTTAAAATACGGCATTAGTTTGCTTTCTTGAGGCTCAACGGTAAAATAGGATATAAAGCATATATCATTAAATACGTTTTGTACATCTATAAGGTTATTAATTGGCACACTTTGTCCAAGGTATATTGTCTTATTACCTCTTAAAGTTAGTTCATAATTTAAGTAAAGTAATCCAAGTTCATGTATTTCATTTTCAGGAAGATAAAGTACATAAACTCTTGTATCATTATTTTGTTTAAATGGAATACGCTCTGTATTAATCTGTATTTTTTGAGTTATTAAGTTAGATATGAAATGTTCATGAGCAGGAGTTAAAGTCTTTGTTTGCCATAGAAGGCCTATAAAGTTTAAAAGGGGAATAAAGGTTTCTTTAAATATTTCAGGAAAAGATTTTTGAACCAAAAGTTTAGCATATACTTGATTAAAAAGATTCTGATCAAAATTATACATTGCGATCTTTAATGAGTTTATGGCATCATCAGTAATATCTGTTTTTAAAGCTAATTCTCTAGAATTAAGAATGATTTCGTTATCAGACATAGCAGCTATTTTAGATATTTTGTAGTTGTTATTATTTAATAAAACTACGTTTAATAGCTTTTGTAGGCTATCTTGATCATAATATCTAGAATTACCAGAGGTTCTTTCTGGACTAAATAGATTGTATCTTTTTTCCCAAATACGTATTGTATGCGCTTTTATACCCGAAATATTTTCGAGGTCTTTAATACTAAATCTTGTTTTTATATTGTTCAATTAAAAATGAATTTAAGTTAGACAAACTTAATAAAAAAAATTACACTTTGTTAAAAACAAAAAAACCTTAAGCAATTAAGCTTAAGGTTTTTTATAGGTAAGTTATTTATTGTTTAGCTTTTAAATGTAGCTTTTAATAATTCTCTATTCATTCTAGCAATGTTTTCTAGAGATATTCCTTTAGGACATTCAATCTCACAAGCACCTGTATTACTACAGTTACCAAAACCTTCTAAATCCATTTGCGCAACCATGTTTTTAACACGATCAGTAGCTTCTACTTGTCCTTGTGGTAATAATGCGTATTGAGATACTTTTGCACCAACAAAAAGCATAGCAGAAGAGTTCTTACACGTTGCAACACATGCGCCACAGCCAATACAGGTTGCAGCATCCATTGCTTCATCTGCATCATGCTTAGATATAGGGGTTGCGTTTGCATCTTGTGTATTACCAGAGGTATTTACTGAGATATAACCACCAGCATGTTGTATACGATCAAAAGAACTACGATCTACAACTAAATCCTTTATTACAGGAAATGCTTTTGCTCTAAATGGCTCTATTGTAATAGTGTCACCATCTTTAAACATACGCATGTGTAGTTGGCAAGTAGTAACTCCGCGATCAGGACCATGTGCCTCACCATTTATGTACATAGAACACATACCACAAATACCTTCTCTACAATCATGATCAAAAGCAACTGGCTCTTCGCCAGCATTAATTAATTGTTCATTAAGAACATCCATCATTTCTAAGAAAGACATATGTTCTGAGATATCGGTAACTTTATAGTCTACCATTTGACCCTTAGTTTTCGAGTCTTTTTGTCTCCAAATTTTAAGCGTTAAATTCATAGTCTTTTCTTATTTGTATGAACGTTGTTTAAGTTCAATATCGTTAAATTCTAACTCTTCTTTATGTAGAACTGCATCTGCAGGCTCTCCTTTATATTCCCAGGCAGAAACAAATGCAAAATCTTTATCATTACGTTTTGCTTCTCCTTTTTGTTCCCCATCTAATTCTACAGATTCTTCTCTAAAATGTCCACCGCAAGATTCTTCACGTGTTAAGGCATCCTTAGCAAATAACTCGCCAAGTTCTATAAAATCTGCCACCCTTCCTGCTTTTTCTAATTCAGGGTTCATTTCGTTCATGCCTCCAGGAACAGAAACATTTTTCCAGAAATCTTCACGTAAAGCTTTAATTTCTGCCATTGCTTCTTTAAGTCCTTTTTCATTACGAGACATTCCACATTTATCCCACATAATCTTACCTAGTTTTTTATGGTAATAATCAACAGAATGTTCTCCTTTGTTTGTTACAAAGAACTCTAAACGTTCTTTTGCTTCTTTTTCTGCTTCTATAAATTCTGGAGAATCAGTTGAAATTTTTCCTGTTCTAATGTCATCAGATAAATAATCTCCAATAGTATAAGGCAACACAAAATAACCATCTGCTAAACCTTGCATTAATGCAGAAGCTCCAAGTCTGTTAGCTCCATGATCAGAAAAATTAGCTTCTCCAATACAGTACAACCCAGGAACAGTAGTCATTAAATTATAATCTACCCAAACACCACCCATTGTATAGTGTACCGCTGGGTAAATCATCATAGGTGTTTTGTACGGATTCTCATCTACGATTTTCTCATACATTTGAAATAGGTTTCCGTATTTTGCCTCAACAATTGCTTGTCCTAATTCGTATATTTTAGCTTCAGAAGCATTTTTTATATTCTGAATTTTTGCTTGTTCCGTACCATAACGTGTAATTGCCGATGCAAAATCTAAATACACCGCTTCTCCAGTAGCATTTACACCGTAACCAGCATCACAACGTTCTTTTGCTGCTCTAGAGGCAACATCACGTGGTACTAGGTTTCCAAATGCTGGGTATCTACGTTCTAAGTAGTAATCTCTTTCGTCTTCAGACAAATCAGTAGGTTTCTTGCGACCTTCACGAATTGCCATAACATCTTCCATATTTTTAGGAACCCAAATACGACCATCATTACGTAAGGACTCAGACATCAATGTTAATTTAGACTGATAATCTCCAGAACGAGGAATACATGTTGGGTGAATTTGTGTATAACAAGGATTGGCAAAGAAAGCTCCTTTTTTATGTATTTTCCAACCAGCAGATACGTTAGATCCCATTGCATTGGTAGATAAGAAAAAAACATTTCCGTAACCACCAGAAGCAATAACTACAGCATGAGCAGAATGGCGTTCTATTTCTCCAGTAATAAGGTTACGTGCAATAATCCCTCTTGCTTTCCCATCAACTTTAACAACATCAAGCATTTCATGACGGTTGTGCATTTCAATCTTACCACGAGCAATTTGTCTGTTCATTGCAGAGTATGCTCCTAATAATAATTGTTGTCCTGTTTGTCCTTTAGCATAAAAAGTTCTAGAAACCAATACACCACCAAAAGAACGGTTATCTAATAACCCACCATAATCACGAGCAAATGGAACTCCTTGAGCAACACATTGGTCAATAATATTAGCAGATACTTCTGCTAAACGGTATACGTTTGCTTCACGGGAACGGTAATCACCACCCTTTACAGTATCATAAAATAATCTATAGGTAGAATCTCCATCTCCTTGATAGTTTTTAGCAGCATTAATACCACCTTGAGCAGCAATAGAGTGTGCTCTTCTTGGAGAATCTTGATAAGCAAATGCTTTTACATTATATCCTAATTCTGCTAATGTTGCACAAGCAGAACCTCCAGCTAATCCAGTACCAACAACAATAACATCTATGTTACGTTTGTTTGCAGGGTTAACTAAATCAATATGGTTTTTATAATCAGTCCACTTATTTTTAAGTGGTCCTTTTGGTACTTTAGAATCTAATACAGACATAGAATTGTATTATTAATGATTAAAATGATGAAAAAGAGCAATTAATATAAAACCTAAAGGAATTATAATGGCATAAGCTTTTCCAAATGCTTGAAGTTTTTCTTTTCTCATGGAACTAACTCCAGAAGATTGGAACGCAGAGCTAAACCCGTGCATTAAGTGTAAGGATAAAAACACAAATGCTAAAACATAAGCACCAACTCTTAGTGGATTAACAAACTTGTGTGTTAATTCTTCGTAATAACGGTACCCTTCACCATCTACTAGTAATCCAGACATATCGCCTTGAATATATTTTGTATTAATTTCTGGTATCCAAAAATCAATAAAGTGAAGAACTAAGAAACCTAAAATAGCTAATCCGCTATAAATCATATTTCTACTCATCCAGCTAGAATTAGCCGAACCATTATTTTTTGCATACTTTACAACTCTTGCGTTTCTATTCTTAATCTCTAGAATAAAGCCCATTATAAAATGGTACATTACTCCAAAAATTAAAATTGGTTGCATTACATACTGTATAACCCAAAAAGTTCCCATAAAATGAGAAGCTTCATTAAAAGCATTAGGGCTAAAAACGGAAAGTATGTTTATTGCAAAATGTTGTAAAAGAAAAAACATTAAAAATAAAGCAGAAAGTGCCATTGCATATTTTCTACCTATTGAAGATGTGAAAAATTTACTCATTGGTTAATTAATTTTAGACAAATTTAACGTACAAACGGTTGATTAACAAACTTTGTTTTATTAGCCTCCGTATTTATACTTAGTAAAAATAAGAAGCTTGTAAGCCTGTAAATACATAAATATAAGTTTCATAGTTAATTATGAAGAAAACGATTTCGTATAGCATATAATTTTCAAGCCTAAAAACTGAATTTTTTTCAATTTAATTTTGTTTTTTTACCTAATAAACTATGAAGAGTTTAAAATAATTAGGATGGATATTGGACTATTATCTGTAAGTGTAAATGTGTATTCTACAAGAAGAATAGTAGAAGAAGCTCAAAAATTAGGGCATTATATAGAACAAATTGACCATACAAAATGTGCTGTTAAGTTAGGGAAAGGCAGACCTCAAATTTTTTATCAAGGGCAAAATATAACCAATGTTTTTCAGGCCATAATACCAAGAATAGGAACAACCGTAACTAAACATGGTGCTGCTATAGTAAAGCAGTTTCAAATGAATGGGGTGTATAGTGTGGCAGAAGCGCAAAGTATTACTACTGCAAGAAATAAAGTACAAACCCTACAAATTATGGCTAGAAAGGGAATTGCCATTCCAGATACTCTTTTTTCTATTAGCCCAGATAATATTGAAGAACAGATAGATATTTTAGGTGGAATGCCAATAATAATTAAACTTCAAGAAGGGACACAAGGTTTAGGAGTAATTTTAGCAGAAACTAAAAAATCGGCTAAATCTATTATAGATACTTTTTATAAAATGAATACCAGTATTCTTATTCAAAAATACATAGAAGAATCTAAAGGAGAAGATATTAGGTTATTTGTTATTGGTAAACGGGTTGTTGCAAGCATGAAAAGAACAAGTGCTCCAGGAGATTTTAGATCTAACGTGCACCGTGGAGGAGCTACAGAAATAATAGAACCTACAAAAACTGAAAAGTTTATGGCTATTAATGCTACAAAACATGTGGGTTTAGATATTGCTGGGGTAGATTTACTACGTTCTAAAAATGGGCCGTTGTTAATTGAGGTAAATGCATCGCCTGGGTTACAAGGAATAGAAGCTGCTACAGGACTTAATATTGCAAGAGAAATTGTATTGTATGTTGAAAAAAATGGAGGACTTAAAAAGTGAAAATATTGTAATAGGTGGGGAAACTGTTTCTCCTGGGCAGTATAAGTTGCTAAGCATTAGTATTGGTAGGTTACCTACAGGTACTTTAATAGATATTCCTGTGTATGTTTTTAATGCAAAAGAACCAGGTCCAACACTGTTAGTACAAGCAGGCTTACATGGAGACGAAATTAATGGCGTGGAGATTGTACGACGTATGTTGCATAAAAAAAAGTTTGCCGTTAAAAAAGGAGCTGTAATTGCAGTGCCAATATTAAATATTTTTGGTTTTATACATTATTCCAGAGATGTTCCAGACGGTAAAGATGTAAACAGAAGTTTTCCTGGTTCTAAAACTGGTTCTTTAGCAGGGAGAATGGCGTACCATTATGTTTCTGAAATATTACCGCAAATAGATTTTGGTATAGATTTGCATACTGGTGGAGCGCAACGTAGTAATTATCCACAAATACGATATACTGTAGGGGATACACTAAGTAAAGACTTGGCTACTGCTTTTAATGCGCCGTTTACTTTTTCTTCTAAACTAATAAAAGGTTCTTTTAGAAGTGTTTCTTATAAAATGGGAAAGCCTACTGTAGTTTTTGAGGCTGGGGAAAGTATGCGTTTTGATACACATTGTATATCCGAAGGAATAAAAGGCATATTAAATGTTTTAGAACATTATAGTATGATAGACAAACAAGAATCTTTAAGCTTAGAAAAAAAGGGTTCAATTATACTTACAGATAGAAAATGGTTAAGAGCCCCAACTGCAGGTATGTTTATTTCAGAAGTAATAAACGGAACAGCCATTAAAAAGAATGCTATTTTAGGTATTATAACAGATACTTTTACTCTTAAAATTAAAACAATTAAAGCCCCTTATGATGGTTTTATTTGCGCTATAAATAACCAAGCCGTAGTTAACCAAGGAGACGCTTTATTTCATGTTGGGAAAAAGGAATAAAAACTAAAAATAGGTACTATTTTTAGTTTTTTGAGTACGTATTAAAAAGATTTAATAATGGCATGGAGAGTAGAGAAGTGGAGGCAAAATGTGTCTGCAAAGTATTATCTTAACTAGTTTTTAATTAGTATTAATTTTTGACCAATTCTAAGTGTACTCGTTTTTTTAATAGCATTATTTTTGCATATTGAACTTATAGAAACATGATACTTTTTTGATATTTCTGAAAGTGTATCTCCTTGCCTAATAACATATATTTGTTGCTGTTTTTTTTCACTTTGTAAAGCTTCTTCATAAGTATCGCAAATTGAAATGAGACTTTGTCTTTTAGAATTATGAAAGTGTGGTGTTACCCAATTTTTGGTCACCCATATATTTTGAGAGCGAATTCTATTTTTTTCTCCAAAATCAAATAGATATTCAGGATATATATACATGCCTTTAAAACTTACTTCAAGATGTAAATGACTCCCTCTGGCGTTTCCTGTTGTTCCGCCTTTACCTATAGTTTGACCTTTAGAAACCATATCGTTTATTTTTACCAGTTGTTTAGACAAATGTGCATATACCGTTTCTAAACCATTAAAATGACGAATGATAACTAATTTCCCGTGTCCCGCTTGAGAACCTACGTAGCGGACTTTTCCATCTAGCATGGCTAAAACATTATCGCCAGTAATTAAATCTATATCAATGCCTTTATGTGGTCTTCTATTGCGCCAGCCGTAACGAGACGTAATTACTTTTTTACGTTCAATTGGGGAAGCGTAAACACTATCTGTAAAAACAATATAAAAAGGGTGTTTTTTTATTTCTTTCTTATATGGGTCATAGGTAGATGTATCCCAAAACTCTGTCAGCCATATATTTGATGTACTGTCCTTTTTAATAGTTTTCATTTGTGTTACAGTATCTTGTTCTTTTAGATGATAAGTAGCGACAGTATCAATTTTAAGACTGTCTCGATACTGTGCATAACTATTAGTACACAAACAAAATAAAAAAAGGTACAGGCATAAAGGTTTCATAATAATGGAAACTATTTTTTTGAAGAACATAACTGTATTATTTTGAGAATTAAAACTAGGGAAGATTTTAGCGGTTATAAACCCAATTTATTCATTACTATTTTTATAGATTTACTATCTTCTCCAGTAGCGCGCAAAATAGTATCATACTTGCCAGAATCTTTTGCTAGTGCATAAATGAGGCTTTCACCAGAAAACTTCGTTTCTGTTAGGTATACGGGGTCTTTATATGCATTAGATGCCGACACTATTTTCCACCCTTTAGATATAAACATGTTTATAAGGTCATCAATGAAAAGGGCTGCAGCCAAATTATGGTGTAATAAAAGGCTGTGATTTATATGTCTGCCGTTTATTTTTAATGACAGTTTTTCGTAGAATTGCGCACGCTCCCAAATATGATTCAAATAGAAGGTTTTAAAATCACTTATATCGGCATTAGGATTGTCTTTTAGCCTTTTCACTAATCTACTTTCAATGTACCAGTCAGAATTATCAATGGTAACATATCCATTTCTATAATTTTGTTCCTTTAAAAAAGCTTTTGCTGCAGTTATCTTTTCTTCTGTATTACCTTCTTTTAAGTAAGGAAACCTAAAAAACTTACAATAATTCGAATACGTATTTATAATAGTATCATTTTTAATAAAATCATCTTTAAATGCCTCGAATGTATGGGTTTTATTGTTGTAGTTTAAATGGTTAAATGTATGGTTTGCAATTTTATGACCATCATTATTCCAACTTTTTAGTAATTGTTTTCCTTTATATCCAGTTTTACCTTCTCCGCTAACAAAAAACATAGCTTCTACCCGAGCATCTCTCAATTTTTGTAATAACATACTGTTCCATTGGTCTAAGGTATGGTTAGGTTTATCACGTAAGGAACCATCATCAAAAGTAAAACTGATTTTGGATTGAGAAAAAGAACTTAGAGGTATTAGTAATAGTAGTGTAATTATTTTTTTCATTTGTATGTTTTATAAATGTTTAGGCTATAGGCAGCCTGTTCTATTTAAAAAGAGAACTAATTTTGGTTAAAAGACTATAAAAAATTAAGGTAAGTTGTTAGCTAATAGAAACGTTTTATTTTAGATAGTTTATAGGATTTAGGCGTTTTCCATTATATTTAATTTCATAATGTAAATGAGACTCTTTTGATTTACCACTATTACCAAGATATCCAATAATATCTCCTTTTTTAACAGATTGGTTTTCAATAATATTAAACCCTTTTAAATGCGCGTACCAAGTTTCGTATCCATCAGCATGGGTTATAATAATTAGATTTCCCCAATCACCTACCATAGCAGCTTTGTTAACAATTCCATCTGCAGTCGCCAAAATAGGGGTGCCACTTTTTCCTCTAATATCTATCCCGCCATGAACTACATTTTTTTTGTTAGAATGCTTCCCCATTACTCCAAAAAATGTAGTTATATTCTCTACCGTCTCTTTTTGTACCGGGAATAAAGAAATAGGTTTACTTATAATTGTTGAATCTTCTAATATATCTAGATACACGCTACTATCAACCATTGGAGATGTAAATGCAGAAGTTAGAAATGTACAAACTGGTAAAAGCAAAATATATGTAATCTTTAACATATGGTTTGATTTAGGCTTGGTCATCATAATTACTCTTTTTTTTAGAATAGATTGATTAAAATAATTATAAAAATTATTTGTTTTTTGATGAATCTCAACGCCTTGTAATAACAGTTGTATATATTTAGAAGTTCTAGCACCGTTTTGAAGTACGCGATTATCTGCTTGGAATTCGTGTACTGATTTTAAAGACTTTCTATAAAAATAAGTTAACGGATTAAACCAAAAGAAGGCAATATAAATTTCAGAAAAAATAACATCCCAAGAATGTTTCAACTGAATATGGACCTTTTCATGCTCTATAATTTCTGGATTGTATTGCTCAATTTTGTGCTTAGGAATAAAGATCCAATTGAAGTATGAGAAAATATCAGACACATTAGCAGCAACTAATTGATAGCCTTTCTTTTGTTGAATTATAGATTTTTTCCGTAAAATAAATAGTTGCCTTATATGGAAAATAATTCTAATAAAATATATTGTAAATACCAACCAATATATAAATACTAATAAAACAGAGTAATTAAAAGAAGCCTCCCTTAACGGCTGCTCTATAGTTTGTAGTTGCTTATGAATAGTATCAAATGTTACCTTTTCAAATAAAGGAATTTCTATAATGTTTGAAGAAAGGGTAGGAAATAAATATTCTGAAAATGGAATTATAATAGAAACAATTGGAAGTAGTAATAGCACCAATCTATTTACATTATGAAAAGTTAGTGTATTTAAAAATAAGATGTATAAAAGATATAAAACTGAAAAAACAGAAGCCATTTGTATAAGGCAAAGAATCATATTAGTCATTTTTTTCTTTTAATTTTTCAATTTTATCTTCGAGCATCAATTTCATTTTTTCCAATTCAGTAAGATTTAAATCTTCATTATTTGCAAAAAATAAAGCAAACTTACTAGGAGAACCACTAAAAAAATTCCCAATAACATGTTTCATATGCCTTTTAAAATAAGTATCCTTTGAAACGGTTGGATAATATTGTCTAATTTTACCGTAGGTATTAAATTGTAAGTATTTTTTTTTCACTAAAACCCTAACAACAGTTGATATAGTAGTATATGCTGGTTTTGGTTCAGGAAACTGTTCTACAATATCTTTTAGGAATGCTTTTTCAAGTTTCCAAGCATATTGCATTACTTGTTCTTCCGCTTTAGTTAACTCATTCATAATGCAAATATATCATTAATTTTTAGTTATGACTATAAATATAGTAATAAAACTATAAATATAGTTGTATAGGTTTAACTTATTAGTGGTTTTATAAAAAATAACGAATCATTTAGCTATTATTTTTTATTTGCTAATATCTTCTAATTGAATAGAAAGTGCTTTAGTAGAAAGTTGTACTTCTATTAAACTTAGACTTAAAGAAATCATTAAGGCAAACAGGCTAATTCCAAATGCAACATTCGCAGCCAAAGTGCTTTTAATGTATATTAAAAACATGGTTATTACTGCAAGTAAAAAACTTATAATAGCAATTGCTTGCATGTTTTTTATAATAGATAAGCGTTTTCTTAATTGCTTTACTTGTAGTTCTATAGTAGAGGACTCTGTCTCTTTAAATTTTTGATGTAATTGCCTAATTAAAGCTGCAATTGCTAAATACCTAGCATTATAGGCTAGCATTGTTAAAGATATTGCAGGGAATAATAGTGCAGGAATACTTAAAGTAAGTTCCATTGTTTATAATTTAATAAATGGTCTGCTACTTGTTTCATTTTTTTTTGGAAAATCTTTAGGAATTTTTTGTGTAACTTTTCCTGTAGCTGCCCACTCTGCTCCTCTTAAAAATGTGGTTATAAAACCAACGCATTGTACAGAATAATCTGCATGCCCCATAATACTATGAAAAATACGCCCCTTGCCATATTCTAATGTCATTAAAGCTGGCTCATGACGTCCAGACCCTTTATTTTCTTTCTCGGAATAAGCAGTAGCTATAACCGTCATATTTTCTGCAGGACCTCTTAAGCTATTGTATAGTTCATCTTTTGTATGCAACCAAGTTTTTGGTAAACCTTTTGTAATTGGGTGTTTTTTATCTCTTATTTGAATTTGATATTCACTTTGCGGACCATGAGCACCAGCACTTCCGACGGATGTATCTCTTATTAATTTGCCTTTTTCGTCATAATATACATAGGGACCATCTTTTTCGCTACGATTTCCCCAACCACCTAAACCAATCATTTTGTTGTATGCTAACCATTCTGGAAAAGAATTATCTGCCGCATGAAAAACCACTAAACCACCACCATTTTCTATAAATTTTTCAAAAGCTTTTTGGGTTTTTTCTGGCCAATAGGCAGCTTTCCATCCAAAATTGCAAATAACTAAATCGTAATCAGAAAAGTTGGGGGCATAGTCGGGGTCTTTTTTTGGTTCTTTTAATGCCTCTGTATGTTTGTTATTTAAAGCGTATTCTTTAATATATTTTTCTCCTTTCCAAGTATAAGCTGTTCTGTCTAAATTTACAGAAAACAACTTTGTATCTACCATGTATTTTTTTAACATATAGCTTATTTTGGGCCATTGTCCATGATTGTTCTGACCATCAATAAGTAAAGCTTTTATTTTGGGCTGTTCTATAGTTTGGCCAATAACTGTAGTTGAAACTAAAAGAAGTATGAAAAATATTTTTTTAAGAAAGTGCATTGGTGTTTTTTTTAGAAAGATAGTATAAAAATTGTAACTATTTAATCGGTAGCAATCCCAAAGTAGTTCCAATGAACATCTTCTTTAAAAGGATTGCTTTGTGCATGTAATTCTCCAGGTTCAATAGTAATACAATCCCCTTTAGATAAAACTATAGTGTTGTTATTTACTATAAATTGCACTTTACCACTTACAATCTGAAAAACTTCAAACATGGTATCGTGTTTATGCAATTCTACCGCTTGTCCGGGTTTAAAAGTAGCAGATCCAAACATCATTAATTGTGGAATCTCTCCTCGTTCTATAAAAACCTTTTTTTTTATTTCAGCATTATGAGAAACTCCTACTTCTGGCAATTCTTTAGTTTTTACAAGTTTCATAATTAAGATATATTAGAGATTTATTCAATTGTAAAAGTAGTTTCTTTTTTAACAGTTTTACTTTCTAATAGAACGGTGTAAATGCCTTTTGGAAGATATGTTTTTCCGTTTTTAGCAGTTTCTAATTTGTTGTTATTATTTTTTTCAAAATTCAATTTTCCTTCGATAGAGAATGTAACATCAAAGGAAAGGATATTAAACCCTTTGTCCGATTCTATTTTGGTTTGGCTTACAATAGTTTTATCTTTAGAAATAATCTTTGCAGTGTATAGATTTTCGCTATTGGTGTAAAAAACAATATCTATACCAGGTGTTTCTGGTTTGCTCCATGAACTCCATGCATTCCCCCAGTTTTTAGAATGCCTAATAGATTTGATTTTAAATATATTTAAGTCTTTTTGTAGAATATCCTCTGTAGTTTCTTGTAACGGTTTAATGTTTGCTTTATAAATACTTCTTCCGTGTGTGCCAATTAATAAATGTTTAGCTTCTTCTTGTATAACTAAATCATGTACAGCTACATTAGGTAAACCGTTTTGCATAACTTCCCAGGAGCTTCCTCTGTTAAATGAGGTGTATAAACCATTGTCTGTCCCAACAAATAATAAATTCTCATTCTCAGGGTCTTCTATAAGTACATTTACTGGAGAATTAGGCATATTGTTCATAATGTTTTTCCAAGTATTTCCATAATCATTACTGCAATAAATATAAGATGTAAAATCGTCATTCCTATACCCATTTAGAGTAAGGTAAACTCTTTCTTTTTTATGCTTAGAAGCATGAACTCTGCTTACCCATAAGTTTTTTGGTAAACTATCTGATAAGATTTTCCAGCTACTTCCTCCGTCTTTAGAAATTTGAACAAGACCATCATCACTACCAGTGTATAATACACCAAATTTAAAAGGAGATTCAGAAATTGTTGTAAGTGTACCATAAGCTACATTCCCTTTTTTGCTTCCTAAGGTTAGATCGTTAGAAATAGTTTCCCATGAAGTCCCTTGGTTTAAAGATCTATGTAATTTATTACTACCTAAGTAAAGTATGTCTTGGTTGTGTTTAGATAATAAAATAGGGGTTTGCCAATTAAATCTATATGGTTTTTCTCCTAACTCATGTTTTGGCTGTATATATGTTTTTTTACCAGAACTTTTATTTATTCTATAGTAGTTTCCAAATTGATATCCGGTATAAACTATGTTGTGATTTCTACTGTCAATTTCTATTTGCATACCATCGCCTCCTATTAAAGACTTCCAAGGGTACTTTCCTGTTTGATGCCATTTAGTACTTATAGGAGCATTATGTGGGCCATGCCAAACACCGTTATCCTGTAACCCACCATAAACATGATATGGTTCTTGGTTGTCTACATTTATGGCGTAAAACTGCCCTACATTGTTGGTGTTTAATTTTGTCCAGTTTTTACCATTATCATAAGAGATGTTTAAACCACCATCATTACCACTAATTATGTGTCCTTCTAGATTTGGGTTTATCCATAATGCTTGGTGGTCTGCATGCACATTTTTCCCTTGTAGGTTAGAAAACGTTTCCCCATTATTTTCAGAAAATAATAAAGGAACACCAGTAATATAAATTTTGTCTTTATTGGTAGGGTTTACCCTAATTTCTCCAAAATAATACCCGTAACTATAGTATAAATCGTCAATAAAATCTTCATTTTTTTTAAGCCATGTTTCTCCTCCATTTTCAGTAAAGTATACTTCGGCACCAATTACGGGAGTGTTAAATAATAAAGAATTTGCATTTTCTAAATAGGTTGTAATATCTGCAGGTTTTTTAAGACCGCTTCTTACCATTTGTTTTAGGTTCTCTGCTCTATATTTTTCTTGAAACCCATTTGTTTTAAGAAAAGAGTTTAGTTTTTTATTATCAAGACTTAAGAACTCTTCATTAGTCATGGTTTTAAAAACCTCTTTGTCCAATTTGTCTGTTTTTTTAATGGTATTACTTTCTGTTTTTCTTCTATATTGATTATCAAGAACAGCATAAACAATACTGTCATTAAAAGCAGCAAGTCCTATTCTACCAACACCGTCACCAGTTGGAAATCCATTTTCTGTAGAAGTAATCTTTTCCCAAGTTTCTCCAGCGTTTATACTTTTGTAAATAGCAGAACCTTTACCACTACTAGTAAAATTCCACCCTTTTCTATCTTTTTGCCATGCAGAAGCATATACTATATTAAAGTTATTTGGAGCGTAAGCCAAATCAATAATTCCAGTGTTGGTATTTATATGAAGTGTTTTTGTCCAAGTTTTTCCCCCGTCTATAGTTTTGTAAATACCTCTTTCTTCATTAGGAGTGTATAAATGACCAGTTGCTCCAATAAGTACTTCATTAGGGTTATTAGGGTTAATTAGTATTCTACCAATATGGTGGGTGTCATTTAAACCAGTATTTATCCAGGTTTTTCCCTGATCTGTAGATTTTAATATGCCAATACCTGCATAAGAAGACCTAGAAGAGTTATTCTCCCCAGTACCAACCCAAATAGTACCATTTTTCCAGTCTACAGCAATATCACCAATGTTTTGTGTATTAGAATCATCCATTAATGGTGTAAAAGAGGTGCCATTATTGTTGGTGTACCAAAGACCACCTGAAGCATATGCTACATAAAACTCTGTTGGTTTTTTTTCATTAACATCAATATCTACAACACGACCGCTCATTATAGATGGACCTATATTTTTGAGTACTATATTTTTTACTAATGAGGTGTTTTTTAGTTCATTTTTCTTTAATAAGTCTTTATTAATTTTTTCTGATGCGCTATTTGTGTTTTGAGCAAAAGAATAAAAACAAAAACTAAGGATTAAAATGTGAAGGCATATTTTCATTTAAGTATAAACTGCTATGGTTTAAAAAGGGAAGTTAGGAATATCTTTTGTAGTGGTAAAATTTAAAATTTCACCATATATTTCCTTATGTAGTTGTAAATCAGTATTTAATATGGTATTAAATTGTTAGTTTAATAATTTTTTCGTTAATTTATTGCCATATAATCAACAAACTATATTATTATGGAAGAGTATTTACCATTAATTATTCAACTAGTAACTGGCGCCATTGGAGGTAATGTCGCAGGAAAATTGTTTAAAAACTTATCTTTAGGTACAGCAGGAAATAGCATTGCTGGTATTTTAGGAGGAGGTTTAGGAGGACAATTATTAGGAATGCTGGGTTTAGGAGCGGGAGCCGCTTCTGGAATTGATACATCTGCAGCAGTTGATGCTGCTGGAGGTATAGATTTATCGAGTATCTTAGGAAATGTAGCTGGCGGAGGCGTTGGTGGAGGGGTAATTATGGCAATATTTGGAATTATAAAAAATATGATGTCAAAATAATAAACACGACCAATATTTAAACCGGAAGGAGCTTATGTATGTAAGCTCCTTTTTTTGTTTTGTATACATAGGTTACCAAATAGATTTGTTAATTTTACTCGATAATCGAGATATAAATTTTTCCGAGGCTTACCTCTAACTTTGAAAGTTTAAAGTATGAAATATGAACAAATATCTAATAGTCTTTTTATAAAAAACCGCAAAAAATTTATGGCGAAAATGAAGCCTAATAGTATTGCCGTTTTTAATTCTAATGACGTTTATCCTGTTAGCGCAGATAGTACATTACCGTTTGAACAGCATAGAGATATTTTTTATTTATCTGGAGCGGATCAAGAAGAGACTATATTAGTATTATTTCCAGATGCTTTAAATAAAGACCAGAGAGAAGTATTATTTGTAAGAGAAACTAATGAACATATTGCTATTTGGGAAGGTGAAAAACTAACCAAAGAAAAAGCAACAGAAGTTTCAGGAATACAAACAGTTTATTGGCTTTCAGATTTTGACAAAGTGTTTTTTGATTTAATGACTGAGGCAGATACTGTTTATTTTAACACCAATGAGCATTATCGCCAAGCAGTAGAAACGCAAACAAGAGAAGACCGTTTTATACTTAAATGCAAGCAACAATTTCCTGCGCACCTGTATGCTAAAAGCAATCCTATTTTACAAGAAATTAGGGGGGTAAAAGAACCAGAGGAAATTGTGCTAATGCAAACAGCTTGTAATATTACAGAAAAAGGATTTCGTCGTTTACTAGGTTTTATTAAGCCTGGTGTTTGGGAATATGAGATAGAGGCAGAGCTACTTCATGAGTTTATTTGTAACCGTTCTAAGGGTTTTGCATATACGCCAATAATAGCAGGTGGTAATAATGCAAATGTTTTACATTACATAGAAAATAATAAGCAATGTAAAGATGGCGATTTAATTTTAATGGATGTTGCTGCAGAATATGCTAATTATTCTTCCGATTTAACACGTACAATTCCTATTAATGGAAAATTTACTCCAAGACAAAAAGCAGTATATGAAGCAGTTCTAAGAGTTAAAAATGAAGCAACAGCAATGTTGGCTCCAGGAACAATTTGGGCAGAATACCATAAGGAATGTGGAAAAATAATGACCTCAGAGTTGTTAGGTCTTGGTTTATTAGATAAAGCCGATGTACAGAATGAAGATAAAAATTGGCCGGCATATAAAAAGTACTTTATGCATGGAACTAGTCATCATATAGGTTTAAATACCCACGATTATGGAGCATTAAAAACTCCAATGAAAGCCAATATGGTTTTTACAGTAGAGCCTGGTATTTATATTCCGGAAGAAAAAATGGGTATTCGTATAGAGGATGATGTAGTTATTCAGGAAAAAGGAGCGCCTTTTAATCTTATGGCAAATATTCCTATAGAGGTTGATGAGATAGAAACATTAATGAATAGTTAATACATTAAGATAAATATCTTTTAGATTTATACAACAGTTTTAAAGTTATAATTATGCTTGGTTTAAAATTAGCAACAGACCCGCGTTGGGCAAACTTAGTGGAAAGTAATATTGAAGAAATATTAACAGACCATGCGTGGTGCGAGCAAAAAGCAGCAACCAATGCAATTACTATTATTTCTTTAAATTCTGAACACGAAGATTTAGTAACAGATTTATTAGCGTTGGCGCAAGAAGAATTGGAACACTTTCAGATGGTTCATACAATTATAAAAAAACGCGGTTATAAATTAGGAAGAGAAAGAAAAGATAGTTACGTGAATGAGCTTTTTAAAGTACAAATGAAAGGAGGAAGCAGGCAGCAAGCTCTAATAAACAGACTATTGTTTTCTGCTATGATAGAAGCACGCAGTTGCGAACGCTTTAAAGTTCTTTCCGATAATATAAAAGACGAAGAACTCTCTAAGTTTTATCGTGAGTTAATGATTAGTGAAGCTGGACATTACAAAACATTTCTAGGCTTTGCTCGTAAATATGGAGAAGGTATTGATGTAGATAAGCAATGGAAAAACCTTTTAGAAAAGGAAGGAGAAATAATTAAAAACTATGGCAAATCAGAATCTATTCATGGGTAATACTCCCTTACCCATTATTTATTAATAATACCTAAAATAACTTTAGGTCTAATTCTTTTTTACTTTAGTTAATCTTATTATTTTGTTTTTCAATGATTTAAAAAAGTGTCATTCATCGATACAAAAAGAGCAGTTCATCGAATTTTGTGTTTTTAATCGAAAAAAAAAGAAATTTATTTGTTTTTGCCAATAAAAAACAGGGTTATGTCGTTATCTCTTCATAATGTTTTAAAAAGCATTTTTTAACACCATTAACCAAATTAAGAACTTTGTATTTATAGGTTCCCAAATCGTATAAATACCCCTAAAAAAACCTACATTATGAAGAAATACATATGCAGTATTTTTGGACACCACTACGCTGTGTCTAAAAAAGTTACTTCACACATTAAGGAATACAAATGCATTCATTGCGGTAGAGAGGTTACAACAGATGTTAGTGGAAATTTATCTGCTTTAACACCAGAATTACAGGATATAAATAAAACCCTTGAGGATATTTATCAGAAAAGACACAGGGCTGCTGCAAAGCAAGTAGCTTAACCTATGCTTTGGCGAGCGAATTCCAGCCCTGAGCGGTTATCGGAATTTTAGAATTATTCCTAGAGATTAAGAAAGCACCTTCATTCTCTTCTGTCGTATGCCCCACGACAGAAAAGTTAGGATTGCCCTTAATTTTTGGGAATTCTTTTTGGTCTATAGTGAACAATAATTCATAATCTTCACCACCACTTAAGGCAACTGTAGTACCATCTAAATTAAACTCTTCACAAGTAGAAATTACGGTTGGATCTAACGGAATTTTATCTTCATATAAGTTTATCCCAACCTTACTATTTTCACACAAATGCAAAATTTCAGAGGAAAGACCGTCACTAATATCTATCATAGAAGTTGGGTGTACACCTAACTCTTTTAGTAATTCCGGAATATCTTTACGAGCTTCTGGTTTTAATTGTCTTTCAACAATATAAGAGTAAGGCTCTAAATCTGGTTGGTTATTAGGGTTTACTTTAAAAACTTCCTTTTCTCTTTCTAAAACTTGTAACCCCATATAAGCACCACCTAAATCGCCGGTAACAACTAGTAAATCTTTTGGTTTAGCACCGTTTCTATATACAATATCTTCTTCATTAGCTTCCCCAATAGCAGTAATACTAATTAACATACCTTTGGTAGATGAGGTAGTATCCCCACCAATTAAATCTACTTTATATTTATCCGTAGCAGTTTTTATTCCTGCGTATAATTCTTCTAATGCTTCTAAAGGAAATCTATTAGAAACAGCAATAGAAACAGTGATTTGAGTTGCTTTAGCATTCATGGCATAAATATCTGATAGATTTACCATTACAGCCTTATAACCTAAATGCTTAAGAGGCATGTAGCTAAGGTCAAAATGCACATTTTCTACTAATAAATCTGTAGAAATAACTACTTTTTTATCTTTAAAATCTAATACAGCAGCATCGTCGCCAATACCTTTTATAGTTGAGGTCTTAGTTATTTTAAAATTCTTAGTTAAATGGTTAATTAATCCAAATTCTCCTAAACTTTCTAAAGATGTTCTTTCCTGATTCTTGTCTTCTAGCATATTGCAAAAATAAGGATCCTAGAATTAAGAACCATAGTTTCTATTGGGTTAGATGTTGTTACATAAAGAAAACTTATAACTATATGAGTTATATTAATGTAAGTTTATAGCAAAAAATCCTACTTATAACATATATTTGTAAACTATTTAGATTTAATCCAGTTAACTATGATTCAAGTATCGGAAACAGCAAAAAAGAGAGTTGTAGGCTTAATGACCGAAGGAGGTTTTGATGCTACTAAGGACTATGTGCGCGTTGGTGTAAAAAGTGGAGGTTGTAGCGGTTTGTCTTATGAATTAGATTTTGACAATAAAGTTAGTGAAACCGATAAGGTTTTTGAAGACAATGATGTACGTATTGTAGTAGATAAAAAAAGCTTTTTATACCTAGTAGGTACTACATTAGAGTATTCGGGAGGTCTAAATGGAAAAGGTTTTGTGTTTAATAATCCCAACGCACAGAGAACATGCGGTTGTGGTGAGAGTTTTTCATTATAAAACAACTTACTAAAACTTTATAGTTTTATAGATAATAATATTAATTAGTTCAATTCTCCCTTTGGGGGATTAAATGGGGCTTATGGCATATACAGAAGAGGAATTAAAAAAAGAGTTAGAAACCAAAGAATATGAATATGGTTTTTATACAGATATTGAGTCGGATACTTTTCCAAAAGGTCTTAATGAAGATATAGTTCGTGCTATTTCTAAAAAGAAGAACGAACCACAGTGGATGACAGATTGGCGTTTAGATGCTTTTCGTGTTTGGGAAAAAATGGAAGAGCCAGAGTGGGCAAATGTAAATTATGAGAAACCAGATTTTCAGGCAATAAGTTACTATTCTGCACCAAAAGCAGCAGACCCTAATAAGACGTTGGACGATGTGGATCCAGATTTATTAGAAATGTATCGTAAACTTGGAATTTCAGTAGATGAGCAAAAGAAGTTGCAAAATGTTGCGGTAGATATTGTTGTAGATTCTGTTTCTGTAGCAACTACATTTAAAAAGACTCTTGCAGAAAAGGGTATTATTTTTATGCCAATTTCTGAAGCTATACAAGAACATCCAGAATTAGTTAAAAAATATATGGGAACTGTAGTTCCTAAAACAGATAATTTTTATGCAGCTTTAAATTCTGCGGTATTTACAGATGGTTCTTTCTGTTATATTCCAAAAGGCGTAAAATGTCCAATGGAATTATCTACTTATTTTAGAATTAATGAAGGTGGTACAGGACAGTTCGAAAGAACTTTAGTAATTGCCGATGAAAGTAGTTATGTAAGTTATTTAGAAGGTTGTACAGCACCATCCAGAGATGAAAACCAATTACACGCAGCAGTGGTAGAGCTTATTGCTTTAGATGATGCAGAGATAAAATACTCAACGGTACAAAACTGGTTCCCTGGTAATGCAGAAGGCAAAGGAGGGGTTTACAATTTTGTAACTAAAAGAGGTATTTGTGAGAAAAACTCAAAAATATCTTGGACGCAAGTAGAAACTGGTTCTGCGGTAACATGGAAATATCCTTCTTGTATCTTAAAAGGAGACAACTCCATCGGAGAATTTTATTCTATAGCTGTAACAAATAATTACCAACAAGCAGATACAGGTACAAAAATGATTCACCTTGGAAAAAACACAAAGAGTACTATTATCTCTAAAGGTATTTCTGCAGGAAAATCTCAGAATAGCTATCGTGGTTTAGTACAAGTAGGTTCTAGAGCAGAAAACGCTAGAAACTTCTCGCAGTGCGATTCTTTACTAATGGGTAATGAATGTGGCGCACATACTTTTCCGTATATAGAAGCAAAAAATAAATCGGCAATGATAGAGCATGAGGCTACTACAAGTAAAATTGGTGAAGACCAAATTTTCTATTGTAACCAAAGGGGAATAGATACAGAAAAAGCTATTGCACTTATTGTAAATGGTTTTAGTAAAGAAGTATTAAATAAATTACCAATGGAGTTTGCTGTAGAAGCTCAAAAATTATTAGAGATTAGTTTAGAAGGTTCTGTAGGGTAGTCAATAAGATTATATACTGCATAAAAAAATAAAATTGCCAAAGGCACCAGAATATTTAAAGTAGAAGACAATGTTAAAAATTAATAATCTACACGCACAAGTAGAGGATAAGGAAATTTTAAAAGGAATTAATTTGGAGATGAAAGCAGGGGAGGTTCATGCAATAATGGGCCCTAATGGTTCTGGAAAAAGTACCTTAGCATCTGTAATCGCTGGAAAAGAGAATTTTGAAGTTACTGATGGTTCTGTAGAATTAGATGGTGAGGATTTAGATGAAGTTTCTCCAGAAGAAAGAGCGCACAAAGGGGTGTTTTTATCTTTTCAATATCCTGTAGAAATTCCTGGAGTTTCTGTAACTAACTTTATGAAAACGGCTATTAACGAGTCTAGAAAAGCAAAGGGATTAGAAGAAATGCCTGCGAAAGACATGCTAAAGTTAATTAGAGAAAAATCAGAACTTTTAGAAATAGACCGTAAGTTCTTATCACGTTCTTTAAACGAAGGTTTTTCGGGTGGAGAGAAAAAACGTAATGAAATTTTCCAGATGGCAATGTTAGAACCTAAACTAGCTATTTTAGATGAAACAGATTCTGGTTTAGATATAGATGCTTTACGTATTGTTGCTAACGGAGTTAATAAGCTTAAGAGTAAAGACAACGCGGTATTAGTAATTACACACTACCAACGTTTGTTAGATTATATAGTGCCAGATTTTGTACATGTTTTACATAATGGTAAAATAGTAAAATCTGGAGGAAAAGAACTAGCATTAGAGTTAGAAGAAAAAGGTTACGATTGGCTTAAAAATGAAGCTACAGTTTAACAGGAGTACAAAGTAATAAGTCTCAGAGCTTAATACTAATTACTTAATACTAGAAAAAAATGGAATTAAAAGATAAGCTAGTTTCTTCCTTTATGGCATTTGAGAATAATGTAGATGTGGAGAATCCTGTTCACGATATTCGTACGGAAGCTATTAAAAATTTTGAAACCAAAGGTTTCCCAACAAAAAAGGAAGAAGCTTGGAAGTATACTTCTTTAAATAGTTTACGTAAAATAGATTTTAGTATTTTTCCTAAAACAGAGAATACTATAGAGTATAATGACGTAAAACAATATTTTTTACATGAGATAGATACTTATAAAATTGTTTTTGTAGATGGTATTTACAGCTCCTATTTATCTGAAACCACACATGATGGTGTAGATATTTGCTTAATGAGTTCGGCTTTAACAAAAGATATGTATAAGCCAGTTATAGATGTTTATTTTAATAAAGTTGCGTCTAAAGAGGAGTCTTTAACAACATTAAACACGGCATTTAGTAGAGAAGGAGCATATATTTATATTCCTAAAAATAAGATGCCTAAGAAGCCTATTGAGATTTTACATTTCGCAACAGGAAATGAAGCTTCTTTAATGCTACAACCAAGAAATTTAATTATTGTAGAGGAAAATGCTGAGGTTCAAATTATAGAAAGGCACCAAAGCTTAACAAGCAATAATGTACTTACAAATGCTGTAACAGAAATCTTTGCTGCAGACAATGCAATTGTAGATATTTACAAGCTTCAAAATGATACAGCTGGAGCATCTTTAATAGATAACACCTACATAGATCAAAAAAATAAAAGCGTAGTTAAGGTGCATACCTTTTCTTTTGGAGGTAAATTAACTCGTAATAACCTTAACTTTTATCAGAATGGGGAGTATATAGACTCTATTATGAAAGGGGTTACCATTTTAGGAGAAAAGCAGCACGTAGACCATCATACTTTAGTGCATCATATAGAGCCTAATTGTGAAAGTCACCAAGATTATAAAGGTATTTACGGAGAAAGCTCTACAGGGGTATTTAATGGTAAAATAATTGTAGATAAAATTGCCCAAAAGACGAATGCTTTTCAGCAAAACAACAATATTCTTATAAGCGATAAAGCTACAATAAATACAAAACCACAGTTAGAAATTTTTGCAGATGATGTTAAATGTTCTCACGGTTGTACCATTGGCCAGTTAGATGAAGATGCATTATTCTACTTACAATCTAGAGGTATTCCTTTAAAAGAAGCTAGAGCTTTGTTAATGTATGCCTTTGCGAACAATGTATTAGAAAGTGTACGTATCCCAGAGCTTAAATCAAGAATTAATGCGCTGATAGCTAATAAATTAGGAGTTAGTTTAGGTTTTGATTTGTAGTCTAATAATATGAATATAACCGCAATTCGTAAAGACTTTCCAATACTTCATAGAGAAGTAAATGGAAAACCATTGGTGTATTTTGATAATGCAGCAACATCCCAAACACCACAACAGGTTATAGATGTTATTGTAGATTATTACCAGAATTATAACGCCAATATTCATAGAGGTGTACATGCCTTATCACAAGAGGCTACAGATAAGTATGAGCAAGCTCGCGTTACTATTCAAAAACACTTTAATATTGCTAAGTCGCACGAGGTAATTTTTACTTCAGGAACTACGCACAGTATTAATATGGTTGCAAATGGGTTTGGTGCTTTTTTATCTGTTGGAGATGAGATTGTTGTATCCGCTTTAGAACATCATTCTAATATTGTTCCATGGCAAATGCTTTGTGAACGCACAGGAGCAATTCTTAAAGTTATTCCAATGAATTTGGAGGGCGAGTTGGTAATGGAAACCTATAAGGAATTACTAACAAACAAAACGAAATTAGTTTTTTGTAACCATGTATCTAATGCATTAGGGACAGTAAACCCTGTTGAGACAATAATACAAGAAGCGCATAAAGTAGGCGCAGCTGTTTTAATAGATGGTGCACAAGCAGCACCACATATAAAAGCAGATATGCAGGCATTAGATGTTGATTTTTATACGGTTTCTGCGCATAAGGTTTGTGGGCCAACAGGAGCAGGTATGCTTTATGGTAAAGAGGAGTGGTTAAAAAAATTACCACCATACCAAGGAGGAGGAGAAATGATTGCCGAAGTTACTTTTGAAAAAACTACCTATGCAGATTTACCACATAAATTTGAGGCTGGTACGCCAAATATTTGTGGCGGTATTGCATTTGCTGCAGCATTAGACTATATGAATGTTATAGGCTTTAAAGATATTGCTACATACGAAGAAGAACTTCTGGAATATGCTACAGAAAAGCTTTTAACTATAGACGGACTAAAAATCTACGGAACAGCAACAAATAAAACGGCAGTAATTTCTTTTAATATAGAAGGTTTGCATCCGTATGATATTGGTTCTATTCTAGATAAGTTGGGAATTGCAGTACGTACAGGGCACCATTGTGCACAGCCAATAATGGAATTTTTTAACATACCAGGAACGGTAAGAGCCAGCTTTAGCTTTTATAATACTAAAGAGGAGATAGATGCGCTTGTAATGGGTGTAGAAAGAGCTAGAAATATGCTTTTATAATCCATAATCGTTATCATTTTCCTAAAGGTTTGAATCCCAAAGAAACCTATCGTACTTTTGTAAAAAAATAAGGGTATGACAATTGAAAAAATCCAGGAAGAAATTATAGATGAGTTCTCCATGTTCGAGGATTGGATGCAGCGCTATGAATATATGATAGACTTGGGTAAATCTTTACCTTTAATTGAAGAAGAATATAAAACAGACGACCATATAATAAAAGGTTGTCAAAGTAAGGTTTGGGTGCATGCTAAACTACAAGAAGATAAACTCGTTTTTACTGCAGACAGTGATGCGATAATTACTAAAGGAATAATTGCTATATTAATACGTGTTTTTAGTAATCAAAAACCACAAGATATTATTGATGCAAATACCAATTTTATTGATGAAATTGGTTTAAAAGAACATTTGTCTCCTACCAGAGCAAATGGATTGGTTAGTATGATTAAGCAGATAAAACTATATGCTGTAGCATACCAAACACAACTAAAATAGAATATTATGAGCGAAACGGCAGACAATATAGAAACAAAGGATTTAGGAGAAAAAATAGTTAACGTATTAAAAACTATTTATGATCCAGAAATTCCTGTAGACATTTATGAATTAGGGTTAATTTATGATGTATTTGTAAATGAAGATAATGAGGTTAAAATATTAATGACCCTTACTTCTCCTAACTGTCCTGTGGCAGAATCTTTACCAGTAGAAATAGAAGAAAAAGTAAAGTCTATTAATGAGGTTAAAGGAGCTATTGTAGAAATTACTTTTGATCCGCCTTGGACACAAGATTTAATGAGCGAAGAGGCTAAATTAGAAATAGGTTTACTTTAATTTTCCGATGATGGAAGGTGAAATCAGGAATAAGGTAGCCGAAAGTCAGTTAATGACATTTAATCTAGAAGACTATTATCCAGAAGGAAAAAGGATGATTCTAGATATTAGTGAATGGTTATACGAAGGCTTTATTCTTAAAGAAAAAGACTTTAGAAATAGTATTAAAGAACATAATTGGGAGCAGTATAAAGATGCATATGTTGCTGTCAACTGTAGTACAGATGCTATTATTCCTGGTTGGGCATATATGTTAATTGCAACAAAATTAGAACCTTTTGTGGCAATGGTTATACAAGGTAATTTAGATGAGTTGAATACATTATTATATAGGCTAATGATAGAAGATTTAGATGTTTCAGCTTATAAAGATAAGCCAGTGATTATCAAAGGTTGTAGTAATAAACCAGTACCTTCAAATGCTTATGTATGGGCTACAATTAAGTTACAAAATGTTGCTAAGAGCATTATGTATGGAGAGGCTTGTTCGTCAGTACCTCTATACAAGAAGAAATAATTTTTTTCACTTTAATAAGTGACATTTATTACTTTTGCGTTTCTAAATTTAAAAAACACTAAACATTACAATTATGAAAAAACTAGTTTTTACTTTGGTAGCAGTATTTACATTATCTGCAGGTTATGCCCAAACGATTGATGAATTAAAGGCAGAACAAGCTTTAAAGAAAGATTCAGTTGCAGCTATCCAAGGTAGAGTAGATGCTTTACAAGGGAAAATAGACGCTTTTCCAGGATGGAAAAAAGGAGCTTTTGGAACTATAGGAGCTAATTTATCTGGATTTAGTAACTGGTATTCACAAGCTTTACCAGATAACTCTTCTGGAAATATAGGAGTTACTGTTAATGGGTTTGCAAACTTAGATCGTGAAAAATTCTTCTGGAGAAATAATGGAAACATTAATATTGGATGGGTAAAATTAGATGATCAAAATTTACCAGAAAATCAACAGGACGGATTTAAAGAAGCAACAGATGTTTTTACAATCTCTTCTTTATATGGTCGTAAATTAAGCGATAAATTTGCAATTTCTGCTTTAGGAGAATATAGAACTACAGTTTTAAATAATTTTAATGATCCTGGTTATTTAGATGTAGGTGTTGGTGCTACATGGACTCCAATAAAAGATATGGTAGTGGTTATACATCCTTTAAACTATAACTTTGTGTTTGCAGATAATGATGCTGTTTTTGATTCTTCTTTAGGAGCTAAAATACTAGTAGATTATACAAGACAATTAGGAGCAGTAAATTTTAAAACTAACTTTTCTACTTTCCAAAGTTATAAGAGTGGAGATTTATCTAACTGGACATGGATTAACTCTTTTGGTTATACATTATGGAAAGGTATAGGTTTAGGGTTTGAGTTTGGCTTAAGAGGCAATAAGCAAGAGGCTTTAAACAATGCTGTTAGTAAAGTTGCAGCTACGGATCCTCAACCAACTTTTGATTCTATTGATAATAAAACACAATCGTATTGGTTATTTGGTCTTAATTACGCTTTCTAAGACATACGGTATTATATAATATATAGAAAGCCCTCTTTTTATGAGGGCTTTTTTTGTTAAGTAGGACTTTTCTTTATACACAGTCATTTAATAATATAACAGTGTTTATAGTAATAGGCTAAACTTAAGTATCAAAAAAGTAAAGCTGTTATTTAGGACGCTTCTTTAAAAATACCCAGACAATCTAATAAGCATATTTATGCTACAGAAAGTTTTGTTGTAAAACAATTATTTTTTGTTGTAAAAGCTGTTAAAGTATGGTTGTAAAGTTTAGTTTTTATAAATAAAAAAGCCCTTTTGGGAAAGGGCCAGTTTTTTAGTAAGTAGGTATTCTGTAAAATTTGGGCCAGAATTTAATCTGGAAATTTTTTTAGGTTAAGTATCCTTTTTTGGGGAAAAGACACGTTAACATTTTGGGTTAAGTTCTGGTGTTTATTTGGTCCCGACAACTATCGGGAAAACACTATATCTTAATTACACTTCAAAGATACTACAGCTCTTAAGATTTAGAACAATTTATGTTGTGAAGTAGAACTATACTGTTGTGAAAAATACGAGTGGTATTCTTTCTTCGATGAACTGTAGAATTAATACTCAAAATTAAATTTAATAATTCATTTATTTTAAAATTGTTGCTGTGCACTTTATCGAAAGTAAGGGTAAATCCTTACTTATTGTAAGGGTGTTTTTTCTATAATTTAATATTAGTTATGCAGTTTTGTCCTATGGCTAACTCCAGAATATAAAAATATTAAAATGAAAAAAGTAACTACTCTTATTCTATTTCTTTTTGTAGTACATTTTATAGGGTACTCTCAAGATAATGTATTTGAAAACACAGAAACACTAAAAAACATAGAGAGCTATATATATAGCGATACTATACCCCGTAAACAATTTAAAAAGGCATTTAAAAAAGTAAAAAAAATAGCTAAAGAAGACAATGCCCAAGCACTATGTTTGTTGGGAGTATTGTATAAAGACGGTATAGGAACTCACTTAAATTTTAATAAAGCCCGTAAGCAGTTTAAAAAAGCGTATACGCTTGGTAATGAAAAAGCAGCATACTCTATGGGTTATATGTACTTAAAAGGTTTAGGAACTATTAAGCAAGATTATAAAAAAGCAATTAATTGGTTTCGTAAAAGTACGTATCCTATGGCAAAACATTGGTTGGCCAAATGTCATTATTATGGTCTGGGAGTACCAGCTAATAAAGAAAAAGGAATGCAGTTGCTTAAAGAAAACACTATAATAAATAGTGAAGTTCTTTTGTCGCAATGGCAGTATGAAAAAGATAACCCACAAATAGAAATTAAATTAGACACCATACGTAGTAGTAAAAATGTAGAGGAGACAAAAGTTAGTATAAATACTACCACTACAGATAATTATAAAGATACTTCGGGAGAAATATTAGGGCAATGGTATGGAGATTGGGAAATAATGGACTTTTCGGGAAAAAAGGTTATGCGGAGTATACCAATATCTATAGAGATTTTAGATTCTGGAACAGGAATTTTAAATGCAAAAGTACTTCTAGACGGTAATGAATTTATAGGGAATGTTATACAAAATAAGGAAGAGCTAATATTTCCAGAAATGAGCGTAATGCTTAGAAAAAGATATACAGATTGGCCAGAGGAGCTAACGTTAGATTACCGTTTAACTTCTTTTAAATACAAAACTTCTAATGTAAATGGTTTGGCATATATGTCTGGGAAATTAGAAACTACCATAGAAAATTGGAAAGAACCAGGGCCACCAAGTAAACTAATACTGCAAAGAAGTGAACAAGAATTAAGTCAAAAAATACGTAAGGCACTTGCAGAACAAAAAGAACATTTTATAAAAGTATACCCTAACCCTTTTGAGCAAGATCTATTAGTTCACTATACCTTAGAGGAGGATGCAGATGTTACGATACAATTAGCAGATTATTACCATCCCTCAAGAATATTAAAAACAAAGAATAGAACCCAAAAAAAAGGAGAGCGTATGGTAACATTAGAGGAGCTTAATACCTTAAATAAAGGCCTGTATGTTATTAAGATGAGCGTAGGAAAAAACAGGTATTCACGTATAGTTATAAGAAAGTAATATAAAACTGTAGAAAATGAAAAATACAATAATAGGAACAGTTTTTGCCATTTTATTTTCAGTATTTGGCATCCAAAAAGTACAATCGCAGTATAGACAGTATAAACCTTTAAGACACCATCGTTACCAGAAAGAAAGTATACATTTATATAGGTATAGCCCCATAATACGTAGCGGTTATACAAGATGTTGTACAGAAGTAGCACCCTTTAATTATACAATAACCTATAATAATATGGCTGGGCTTTTAGCTATGCAAAATGCTATAAATAGGGCAGAGCGAGCTAAAGTAGAGCGCTGGCTTAGAGAGCAAGAAAATAATTTTAAAGACGAAATAAACCAGCAATTATTTACCCACCATACAACGTTTAAAGATGCACAGAAAGCATTTTTTAAAAGCTATGAGGAGAATCTTTTAAGGTTAAATAATAGCATAGATTATGTAGCTGGTAGCCATAGCAAAAAATCTGTAGCTTTAGATAAAGAACAAGAGAAATATACCAATGAACTTATTTTAAGTAATAATTGGAGGAATACACAGAGTAATGCCTACAAAATTTTTTCTAGAACAGAGCATGAGTCAGCTTTACATAAATCATGGGCACAGGGGGTATATAGGATAAATGAAAATAATGTACTTACTACCGAAATGGTAAATAAGCATATTAGCCATTATAACAGTAGGGGACTCCAAGATAAAGTTTTTTTAATGACCGCCTATTTAACTCAGTATAAAAATAGGTTTAAGTCTCAAGGGCCACTTGCTGTACCGCTAGACCAGTATAAAATACCACCTTTTTGGAGTAATAAAACATTATTAGAAAGAGGAAAGAAAAAAGCCACTCCAGTCTCTTTAGATGCTAGAATATTTGCACCAGATTTTGATTCAGATTGCCAACGTGGACGTCCAAGACACCCTAGAGGAGGGTACTTAGGCGCAGATTATTGTGGAAAATATAAACAAAGGAGAGAACAAATTATTCAGGAGCATATGGATGATATTTTATATAAAGTTGATGATTCTAAGCTTACTGGTAAAGCAAAGTGTGTTTATGAGAAACTTCAGAAAACTAATATTACTTCGTTAGGAATAATTCAACAGACATATATATCATTCAATGATGAGTTTAACTTTAAGAATTATAATTTATCTTATGAACTTGGTAGTTTAGGTAGAACTAAGTATGGAAAAACAACTAAACTGACTAATAGAAGTTATAAAATTACAATAAATGAGGATTACATAGAGTCTAGATCCACTATTGAAATAGCAAGAACAATTTTACATGAATCAATACATGCATTACTACTAAAAGAAGCTTTTGGGGATGGAAAGGAATCTTTCATAGATTTGTTTAAAAATTATATAGAAAAATCTAAAGATGAAGATGGCAATATAAGTAATAATATATTACAGCATTCAATTATGCGTGATAAATATGTTATTCCTATAGCAAAAGGATTACAAATGTTTGATGGATACTCCGAAGATTTTTCTTATTATTTAGATATAGCTTGGATAGGTTTAAGTAATGAAACGGATCGTAATCAAAGGACTAATTCAGATAAAGCAATTAAAAAGGCAAGAGCTAAAGGACTAGATTGTAAATAAAATATAAGATTATGAAATATAGATATATGACCCTTGTTGGAGTTTTAGTTATACTAATTTTTGTTTTATTAAATTTTGATAATTTATTGGAGATAATTAAACCAAAAAAGGATGTTTTTGTAAAAAATGAATATAACACTTCTTTACCACTATCATTGAAAATATATGAAGATGAATTTATCGAATTAGAACAAAAATCTAAATCCATAATTAAAAATGGTGATTTTTTTAACCCAAAACATACTGTAATTAGTTTAGATTCCCTAAAATACTTTTTAATTAAAATATCGCCTCACAATTATGAGAAATATAATTTTTATCTAATAAAAAATCAGAAAGATTTTCATACTGTTACTCCCATAAACCCAATTTTTTCAATAGTAGACTAAAACATATAGTATAGCTTTTAAGATAATACTAGAAAAACGATGGTAAATCCCGCAAATACTCTGGTTATCGTTTCCTATATTTAAGTTCTTTTAAATTACGTAATTTATGAGTAGTAGAAAAGTGTTAATTGTAGAAGACGAACCTTTTCTTTGTGATGCATATAAACTTGTTTTTAAGCAAATTAAGGAGGTAAATAAGAATTTTGATTTTAAAATAGATGTTTGTAATACTTTAGATAAAGCAAAGGAATTAATAATTTTAAATAATAACCCTTATACTATTGCTATTATAGATATACGTTTAAGAGATGTTAAAAAGGCTTCATTAATTTGTGGAGATTATTTAGGGCAGCAAATAAGACAACGGAGTTTAGATACTAAAATTATATTTGTTACTTCTGTAGTAGATAATTATATGTTTTATAAGGTGTTTAAAAAAATTAGCCCAGAAGGTTTTATGATTAAATCGGAGATTAATTATGATACTTTTAAAAAGGATTTGTTGCTAATATTACAAAATAAAAATAGATATACAGAAAGTGTTTTAAGTTTTATAAAAAATGAAATGCAGTCTAAATCAAGTCTAGATGATATTGACAGAGAAATATTATTCCATTTATCTAACGGTGCGCAATTAAATAATTTGTCAAAATATGTTCCTTTATCTTTATCAGGGATAGAAAGAAGAAAAAGAAAAATTGCTGAAAAATTAGGATTAAAGAAGGCTAATGTTCAGTTTATTCTAGAGAAAGCTTCAGAATACAATTTAGTGTAACCTTAGAGCATAAAAAAAGCCCTTTTGGGAAAGGGCCAATTCTTTAGTTAAGTAGGTATTCTGTAAAATTTGGACCAGAATTTAATCTGGAAATTTTTTTTAGGTTAAGTATCCTTTTTTGGGGAAAAGACACGTTAACATTTTGGGTTAAGTTCTGGTGTTTATTTGGTCCCGACAACTATCGGGAAAACACTATATCTTAATTACACTTCAAAGATACTACAGCTCTTAAGATTTAGAACAATTTATGTTGTGAAGTAGAACTATACTGTTGTGAAAAATACGAGTGGTATTCTTTCTTCGATGAACTGCATTACCTATATATATAAGACTCACATAACCGCTTGTTATTTATTGTACATAATAGATAAATTATCGTTTTTTTATTTAAAAAAGACTTAAACAGGCAGGCAGCATAAATATGAGGGAAAATCCTACAAATTATAACTTGCTAATTTCTTACTTTTGGAGTAGGTTTTGTAATTTACATGCATAAATAATTTAAAAAGCATGTAATTATGAAAACAACAAAAATTTTTTTAGCAGTAATCGCGGTAGTATTTATGGTAGCATTTGTAAGTTCTTGTACAAAGAACAGTACCGCAGAAACGGAAACATTGTATGAGCAAAGTATTGACAGGAGAACGATGGAAAGAGCTGGGGATCAAGGAAGTGACTAATAGAGTAATAGGATCTTTATTTATTGCCTTATCTGGGTTGCTTCTTTATCTAGATAAGGTTTTACTTTTTCTTGAAATTGAAGGTGATAATACATATGGGTTTTCTGATTATCATACCTTTATTTGGGTTTTTATGCAATCTTTAGTGCCTTTAATAATGATTATTGGCTTTCATTTAAAACCTTATTCTTCTTCTTATCTTATACCGATTTATTGTTACACGATTCAGATTATTTGGGTTTTTAGACCTGATATGAAAATTGATAATGTTTTATTACATGTATTTGCTATTGGTTCTTGTATTCTATTTATAGTATTAACAATGCTTATTAAGAATATATCTAGATGGCGTAAAAACCAGTTAGCACTTAAAAGAGAATTTCAACAAGAGGCACAAGAAATTCTACATATATTAAAAGCCAAAACAGTATCTGAAAATTAAAACCCTACTATGCAAGATCTAATTATCCAAATTAAAGAAGTACGCCATAAACTTAGTGGTGGCGATTTATCTGTGGAAGAAGCCATTATTGTACTTAGTACTATAATAGATAAATTTAATGAAAGAGATGAAACAGACAACGAAAAAGGATATCTAAAAAGCCTGTTTACTAATAAAAAATTAAAAGAGATAAATACTAGGAATGAAGAGGCAAAAAAACGAATTAAAAGTCTTAAAATAGTAACCTTATTACATGATATAGGAATTGATCAAGTAACGGAAAAGGATGTTAATAGAATTTTAAAAGGAGTTTAAGTATTATTTTATAGAGTTTTTTAGAAGTAATTGTTCTTGTAATAGGTCTACCTTGGCTTGATTGATTATTGAATTCTTATAAATTTTAAATATTTCATTTTCCTCAAATGCTTCTATATTGTGAAGAATAAATGTAGATATTTCTGCAACGGTAATTATATTTTTTCCTCGGGTATGTAAACATGTTTGTCTTGATACATTGTTTTTTGGGTTGGCAATATATTTGTCTTCACTATTTCCTACAATGAATTCATAATTTATATCTGGCCTAAAAGCGGTTACTGTTTGGGCAATTTTAGAAGATATTTTCTTAGTGTAGCCTTTACTAATATTACTTATAGTAGATTTATGCACGTTTAAAATGGTGGCAAGTCCTGCTTTATCTGTCTTAAACTCAGAAAGTAAAAACTCTATTATTTCTTTGGCATTCATAAATTTTTGTAAGACTTTATTTCAAAAAAATGTACTTTTATGTACAACAATGGACTATTTTTAGTATTTTTACTTAAAAAGTAACAAAAGATAAGTAAAATATTTTAAGCTACAATCCATTATAAATCCATATCTAATTAACACTTATTTAAAAAAGTGATTTTTAAATAGATACCATGCAAATTAATTATTTATATTAGGATATGGATAGGGTTGGCTTTTAATTACTAAATAACAAGTATAATTTATAAAGCACCGAGCATGAGTCTAGAGTTTTTCGAGATTTATAATTTAGATGATTTAGAATTAAAATTATTTTTAGACAAGAATTCCAATCTTTATTTTAAGGCTAAATCTGGCAGTATTATGCCTATTGAAAAAATGCCTTGGAACCTACAAGCACCCTTTTATTTTACTTTTTTGCGTGATCAAAAACTTGGGGACTTATTTCAGAACCATGATGTAATTGGTGGTATAGATTTATTTGTAAAATGGAAGTATTGTTTAAATGAAGATTTAAATATAGCTACTGCTTCTGTAGGTATCTAAAATATAAAAGCCCTTTTGGGAAAGGGCTAGTTTTTTTGTAAGTAGGTATTCTGTAAAATTTGGGTCCGATTTTACTCGATAATCGAGCTCATATACTTCGGTACTATTTTTTTAGGTTAGGTATCTAATTTTGGGGAAAAGACACGTTAACATTTTGGGTTAAGTTCTGGTGTTTATTTGGGTAAACACTATATCTTAATTACACTTCAAAGATACTACGAAAGGTAAGATTTAGAACAATTTATGTTGTGAAGTAGCACTATAATGTTGTGAAAAATATGAGTGGTATTCTTTCTTCGATGAACTACACTTTTTGGATTATTTTTATCTTAATAATAAAAATAAAAATGAGTTTCATATTAATACTCTCGTCGACTTACTTTTAGGCAGTTTACTAGTATTTTAGAAAATGTAAGGTAGAATCTTATATATTGTAAAATGCAGTTTTAGGATCATAAATTTTTTAAACATTCTAAATCCTTCTTTTCGATGAAATGCATTAATTTTCTTATCCACGCTTCATTTTTCCTACAATAAATATTCTATATTGCATTTATAAAATAAGCAATCTTCCCTCATTATAATATACAAACAAACCTTTAACAAAAATTAAATATGTCTTTTAAAGCCAAGCTAGAACTAGATGGTAAAGTTATTACAGTCTTAAATTATATGATAGATGTGGACCAACAAGCAGATATTACTGGTAGACCAACAGCAACACCAACTGCAGGAAAAATTTCTTTAACCCTGGAGATGAGCGATCTTACCATGGAAATTATACGATGGGCACTTTCTGAAACGGGTACTAAAAACGGAAAAGTAATTTTTTATAATGATAATCTTAGTGGAATTTTACGCACCATATATTTTGAGAATGCATTTTGCATAAAATACAACGAAAATTTTGATGATGAAGGAATAAGACCCTTTACCATATCTATAGTAATAAGTGCAAAAGATTTAAGTATTGGCGATGAAAAACACAAAAACAATTGGCCTATGGCTTAGTATAACCTTTTTCTTGGTTTAATACCGAGTATCTTAACCAGTATACTATGAAAAATATATTAGAAAAAAACCAAATAGATGCATATTTATATAGAACACTACAAAATATGGTAGCAAGGGTAATAAAACATGCGGTTATGTTTCATAATTTATCTAATGCGGAAAGAAGCTTACAGGCAGAAATAAAAATACAAGTTGCTAACTCTAAATTTTTTATAGAAAATAATTACCAACTATACCCCGTAGCTAAAAGCCATATAAGCACCTATATAAGAAACTTTTTTTCGTACCATTTAGAAACCGTATTAATACAGTTTTTAAAGAAACAGTATTATGTAGATAATTTAGATGCCTTACTAGAAGCTAGTAATCCAAATTACAAAAAACGAAAAAAAATAGATGCTATACTAGAAGATGCTAAAAAAAGAAATACTTGTATTCCTGAGGAGCTATATGAAGAAAAAAAGCTTCATAAACTCATAGAGCAAGTTGCGGCAATGCCACAAGAAGAAGAAAAAGTAAAAAAAGCATGGACAGCCTTAATGGGAAGTTTAAACCCTATAGAAGCAAAGAATGTAATTAAAAAGCAGAATAAAGAGGAAGTTGCTTCAAACGGATTAAATGCTAGCACTTTAGCTACAACAGCCAATCTTATGGGTGGATTAATAGCTACGTTTGATGATCATTCTGTATTTAAACTCCAAAAAGGATTGCCTGCCAATAAATATGCCGTTTTTTACAAAGGAGAGCTAAAAATATGGTCTACTGGTTTCAATGGAGGTACAAGAGCTAAAATTCCTAGTAGTTTTGTTGCATTGTCTAGAAAAAGTGCTAACTCTACTAAGTTTATTTCTAAAATGGCTGGACATGCAAGTTTTACGGGTTCCGTTTTGGGTTATTATGGAGCAGTTGAAAATTTATTAAATGAAAATTATAACGCTGCTGGAGCTGAAGCTATTTCAAACACTACATCAATTATTTTAGCTTCTAGATATAGAAATATATATGGTATCGCTTGGACTCTTGGATGGGAGACAGGGAAATCACATGGATATTTATTAGATGAAAATATTCCTGGTTACTTAGAATATTTTAAAAACCCCATTAGAAAAACCTTTGGTTTTAACCCCGTATATTTACAAAAATAACTTTATGTATTTTTTTAACTCTATATATTACTACCTATACAACAAAAGCAAAAGAGGAAATGCTGTGCCAGAAATTCCTGTATTAGGCTTTATATCTTTTTGCCAAACAAATAACTTTCTTTTAATCATTAACATTATTATGATTGTAATAAAACCAAACATTAATTATAAAATAAATAATGTTTATTTTATATCTCAAATCATTTTTTATATTTTAAATTATAGATACTATCAAACTAAAAAAATAGGTTTAGAAATACTTAATCAACCAAAGTATAAAAAAAGTAAATATAGTTTTATAACCTATATATATATAATTATGTCGGTTTTTCTAGTAGGATATTCTTACTATATCTACAAAGAATACTAAATAACATAATAAGTGGGCTGTATAATAATATCAGGATGATATGCTATCTATATTACTAAAATAATATGAAGTATTTATACTATTCCATATATATATTTTACAAAAATGTGATTAAAGTGGGGAGTTATGATACACCACATTTTTACACAAAAAGCATGCTTTCTGGGTTTCAAAGTTTCGCAATATGGATGTTCATTAATTATATATATATATCTTAATAATTACAGAGATGTAATGAATACTAAAGCTATTATCCCATTTCTATTTTACTTACTAATATTTTTCATTAACAATAAAGTGTATGAAAAAAGAAAAGAAAAAATTATTAAGAATTTAGGAAATAAATCTAGGTTATTTAGAAATACAATTCACATGACTTCAGCTGTAATAATTATTATTTTAATAAAATTACTTTTCTCGATGTCAACATATAAAAGAAACCTTAGAATAGAACTAGAAAAAGATTATTATGAAATACCTTATTAAAAAAATGGTGAATTATTGACTTATAAAGTAGAAAAAAACATGGTCATGTATTAGATAATAATATTCCTGGTTACCTCGAAAACTTTAAAAACCCCATTAGAGAAACCTTTGGTTTTGATCCAATTAAAGTACCTTATAAATTTAAATAATGTTATTAATCCAGCAAGGAGCATTATTTAACTTTACCTATACTATGCGCGATGTTTTTGAAGACTCTTTTAATGTACACCCTTAATACTCATCTAAATGCTCTGGGTATAAAAAGTTGTTGTACGGGAAACGGGTAACATGAATGTCTCTAACTTCATCATACACGCGTTTTCTAAACTCGTCTAAGTTTTCTTTATTTAGGGCAGATATAAAAAGCGCTCTATCTCCAACTTTTTGCATCCAAGTTTGTTTCCACTCTTTAATGGTAAAGTGTTTAGATGTCTTTTCTGTAATTAAATCATCATCATCAATTGTTTGGTGTTCATATTGGTCTATTTTATTAAAGACCATTATGGTTTTTTTATCAGCACTTTTAATTTCTGATAATATTTTTTGAACAGAGTCTATATGCTCTTCAAAGTTTGGATGGCTTATATCTACTACATGTAATAATAAGTCGGCCTCACGGACTTCATCTAAGGTGCTTTTAAAGCTTTCTACTAGTTGTGTTGGTAGTTTACGAATAAAACCAACAGTATCACTTAAAAGAAAAGGTAAATTACCTATAACTACTTTACGAACGGTGGTATCTAAAGTGGCAAAGAGTTTGTTTTCCGCAAAAACATCGCTCTTACTAATGACATTCATTAAGGTAGATTTTCCAACATTGGTATATCCTACTAAAGCTACCCGTACTAAAGCACCACGGTTACCACGTTGAGTTCCCATCTGCTTATCAATTTTTAACAGTTTCTTTTTAAGAAGGGTTATACGATCACGAACAATACGCCTATCTGTTTCTATCTCTGTTTCTCCAGGACCACGCATACCAATACCACCTTTTTGTCTTTCTAGGTGCGTCCAAAGGCCAGTTAATCGTGGTAATAAATATTCATATTGCGCTAATTCTACTTGTGTTCTAGCATAACTAGTTTGGGCGCGCTGTGCAAAAATGTCTAATATTAAGCTGGTACGATCTAGAATTTTGCAACGTAATTGTTTTTCAATATTTCTTTGTTGCCCAGGAGTAAGTTCATCATCAAAAATTACGGAACCTATTTTATTAGTTTCTACATAATTTTCTATCTCTTCCATTTTACCACTACCTATTAGTGTTTTAGGATTTGGCACATCAATCTTTTGCACAAAACGTTTTAATACTTCGCCACCAGCAGTATACGTAAGAAACTCTAGTTCATCTAGATATTCCTTTACTTTCTCTTCGTTCTGTTCTCTATTAATTACGCCTATTAGAACAGCCTTTTCATAGGCAATAGTCTTCTTTTCTATCATAAATTCTATAAAGTGTAAAATTACATAAATCTAATGTAGCTATTTTGTAAATTTATCGTCCTTATTTAAAATCATTACATTTTTCTTTAATATATGAAAGATAAAGAACAAGACCTATATACAATTGCATTTTATAATTTAGAGAATTTGTTTGATACTGTAGATGGAGAGCATACGTTAGATGATGATTTTACACCAGAAGGGTTTAAGAAATGGACGCCAAAAAGATATGCTAAAAAGTTATCACGTTTAGCAACGGTAATTTCTAAAATTGGGTACGATACTATAAAAAAACCACCAGTATTAATAGGTATTGCAGAAGTAGAAAATGAAAAGGTAGTTAAAGAATTAGTAGAAACAGAACCATTAAAGGATATTGGGTATGATTATGTGCATTATGATTCTCCAGATGAGCGCGGTATAGATACAGGGCTATTATTCTTAAAAGATAAGTTTGAAGTGTTATATTCTGAAGCAATTCCTTTGCTTATAAATAGTTTAAAAGGGGTTAGAGATACTACTAGAGATATTTTATATGTAAAGGGAAAATTAAATGGCGAACTGGTACATATTTTTGTTAATCATTGGCCGTCTAGAAGAGATGGAAGTAAGGAAACAGATTATAAGCGTATAGAAGCAGCACAAACAGTGCGTAAATATATGAGTACAATAGAAGAGGAAGAAATAGACCCAAACTATATTATAATGGGCGATTTTAATGACAACCCAACCTCTGATAGTATACAAACCTTGGTAAAAGATTCTACACTTTACAACCCCATGGAGAAGTTACATTCCCCAAACCATAGAGGTAGTACTAGTTACAGGAAAAACTGGAGTTTGTTTGATCAAATTATAATCTCTCATAATTTCTTTAATTATAAAAAGAACACCCATAGTTTTTCTGATGCAGATATTTTTGACGATACTTTTTTAACAGAATATAAGGGTAAGTTTAAAGGGAGTCCTTATAGAACTTTTGCTGGTAAAAAATATATAGGAGGGTACAGCGATCACTTTCCAGTGTATATACAATTAAAATTTAATTCGTAATATTATTCTTACGCATCGTTTTTTTGCACTTTCACAACATAAGCATTAAAACATATAGGTAGTTCATCGAAAACCGATTGTTTTTTAGTCTCTTTTTTTGTTTATAAAATATATTTGTAGTCCAAATCTTACAATATACTTATGAGCAATAAGCAACCTACTTGTCTATGGCTTTTTAAATTAGCTATGTGTTTTTCTTTTATTCTTTGTACGGTTGCTTTATCGGCTCAGAATAAAACGCAAAAAAATAAGATTGCTAAGGCTAATAATAGTACCCAATTAAGAAAAACTGTCTCAAAGTTAGAAAACCAATATGCTAAGAAGCAACAAAGAATAAAGACCTTAGCAAAACAGAATGGTTGGAAACTAAAAGAAGAATTACAAGATGGCACTTTTACCGAATTGTTAGATGTAGCTGAAGATGGTTCCCCAATATATTATACCACTTTTGCCGACCATGTAAGTGTTACTTCTAGGGCAAACTCTCTTTATGAAGATGGTTTATTACATTTAGGAATTACGGGAAAAGGAATGCAAGTAGGAGTGTGGGATGCTGGAATAGCACGTGGTACCCATACCGAATTTGATTCTAGAGTAACCATAGCAGATAATACCACAACAATAGGAACACACCCAACCATGGTAATGGGAACCTTGCTAGCATCTGGCAAAAAATCTAATGCAAAAGGAGTTGCTTTTGAGGCTACAGGAATAACTAGCGATTGGAGTAGGGATAAAATAGAAGTAGCAGAAGCTGCCGCAAACGGACTTTTATTATCTAACCATTCTTACGGTATAAAAACAGACCGTGTACCAGATTGGTATTTTGGTTCTTACCTAAGAGTAACTAAAGATTGGGATAATATAATGTATAACGCTCCTTATTATTTAATGGTTACTGCAGCAGGAAATGCTCAAAAGTCTGGTAATAATAGCCAGCCAATAGCAGAAGCAGTTGGTAAAGGATATGACATGCTTTTAGGGTTTGCAACCTGTAAAAATGGAATTACAGTTGCTGCTGCAGATGCCAAAATTAATAGTAATGGCGATCTAACAAAAGCATCAGTAGCATCGTATAGTAGTTTTGGTCCTGTAGATGATGGCAGAATAAAACCAGATATTGCTGGTAGTGGAACCAATATTTTTGCAGCTTATTCTAGTAGCGATACTAGTTATAATTCTTCTACGGGCACTTCTATGGCAACGCCAGGAATAACAGGTTCTATGCTTTTATTGCAACAGTACCATGAAAAATTATATGGTTCTTTTATGAAAGCAGCAACCTTAAAAGGATTGGTATTACATACTGCAGATGATGTAAATGAGGCCGGACCAGATTACCAAATGGGATGGGGAGTAATGAATACAAAGAGAGCAGCAGAGGTATTATTAAATAAAGAGTATAAAAGTTATATTATAGAAGAAAGTTTATCGCAAGGAGAAACCTATTCCTTAACAGTGACAATACCAGAAGGAGAGCAACTACTAGCATCTATTTCATGGACAGACCCAGCATCGAGCTTTATTAATAGAGATATTGTAAATAATACACAAGCAGCATTAGTAAACGATTTGGATATTAGAATTTCTCAAAATTCAGGCATTTACTACCCTTGGAAACTTAGTGCTGCAAACGTAACGCAAGCAGCAAAAAAAGGAGATAATAAAGTAGATACTTTTGAACGTATAGATATTAATAACGGTAGTGGAGAATATACTATTACAATTTCCCATAAAGGAGAACTTACCAATGGTTTACAAAACTTTTCTTTAATAGTTTCTGGTGTTGCAGTTACAGAATGTAGTGTTACAGCTCCTGCTAATTTAAAAGTAGAGGGAAATGAAGATAAAGCATTTTTACATTGGGATGCAATTCCAGATGGGTTATATGAAATACAATATAAAGAGGTTAAAGAATCTAGTTGGATTACAAAATATACCAATGAGAATATTTTTGAAATGCCTGATTTAGAGATAGGTGTATCTTATGAAATGCGTTTACGTACTTTTTGTAATGAAAATGTGGCATCGGAATATAGTTTAGTCTATTCCTTTACTTTTAATGGAGAAACTACGGTTTTAGATGAAATTTTGGAAGCACATAGTGTTCATGATTTAAGTATTTCTATTTACCCAAACCCTTCTACAGATATTATTAAAATAAATGGAGAGAAAGAAGAGGATAGTCACTTTCAGATAATTTCTACAGCAGGTTTAGAAGTAGAACATGGTAACGTGCCAGAGGAGGGGATACCAGTTTCTAACTTATCTTCTGGGATGTATATTTTAGTTATTGATTCTTCTAAAGGAATGTCTACCACTAAATTTTATAAAGATTAAATTCGCTTAATTTCAGAATCTACAAGAAGCTCATCATTGCGTAAACGTAGAAAAACTTGGGCTGTAGTAATAACATCTAACTCGCAATAGGTGCAAATACGATCTATATCCTTGTCTTTATAAAACACTTCGCGAACCATACTGCCATCAATATCTTCTTTAGGAGATGGAATTCCTAAAACATTTGCCATAAGTTTAAGTGATGTAAAATGTTTGTAATCGCCAAATTTCCACAATTCCATAGTATCTAAATGGGCAATTTCCCATGGTTTCTTGCCAAACATATTTAGTTTATAAGGTAAATTAATACCATGTATTATCATTCTGCGCGCTATATAAGGAAAATCGAACTCTTTACCATTGTGCCCGCATAACATGTGTTTTGGCCCACTGAAATGAGAAACTACTAAATTTTTAAATTCTTTTAAAAGAACAGCTTCTTCCCCATGAAAAGTAGTAACTCTAAAAGTTCTTATATCTCCTTTGAAATTAAAATACCCAACAGATATACAAACAATTTTACCAAACTCTGCCCAAATACCTGCTCGCTCGTAAAATTCCTCTGCGGTATACTCATCTTTTCGTTGGTATCTAGATTTTTGTTCCCAAAGTTCCTTTTTATCGTCCTCTAAATTGCCAAAATGCTCTTGTTCTGGAACAGTTTCAATATCTAAGAAAAGTATATAGTCTAAGTTTAATTTTTGTAGCATAAATTAATTTTCTTTTAGGAATAGAAAAGCTTTAAAACTATCAAACAATATATCTTTATCATTTGAAACTCTAAAACTTAGTTCAGATAAATACATTTTAATTTGCATACTATTGTTACTAATCTCTATAGTAAAATTGGTTGCATCTAAATTATTTAGATTTGGCCCTTGTCCAATAAACGTACTAAGTTTATTTTTAATAGGAATTTCTATAGTATTAAGGCTATCTTTTTTTGATGTAACATGCATCTTTAAAGTCTTCATATTTAGAATTATGTCATATTCTCCAGCATTCACCGTTTTATTGGTGTTGTAATAGTTTAAATACGTAAAATAATCATAATCTTCTATTGGTGCAGAAAACTTATTATTACTGTAATGATTTCTATAATAGTATATATTTTTTGACTCTAATTTATCTACAGTATTAGTATCTACTTTAATGGCAAGTTTTTCCCAGATTTTGTGTTTGTTTAAATAGCCAACCGTATTACCTTCCTCCCTTTCTTCTCTAAAGTCTTCTATATTTAATTGGGTAACAGCGTTTAAGTTTGTTACTTTTTTTCGTTTTTCTAAAAAGGTTAAAATAGATTTTAGTTGGTATAATTCTGATTGGCTTGCAACATTATTATTTTCTTTTACTTTATTAAATATTTCCTCGAATTGCCTTGTTTGGCTAGCGTTTGCAACACTATGCGCTCCCCAAAAACCAAAGGAAGAAAAAATTGCAATTGCAAATAAAGAAATAGGGATTGTTCTTAATGCTTTTTTCTTGCTAAGTAATACATATACTATCATGGCAACATTCCAAATAGCAATTGCTAGTACAAAATACCTATTTTCTGTAATTCCATAATCATTAATCCTCCTAAAAATAGCAACAAAGAGTAATATGTTTAACGGAATTAATAAGAAGTAAAACCAAGGAAAAAACCTATTAATTGTCCATGATTTTATATTTTTTTGAATGGGGTTTATTATTATTTGAATTACATATCCTAAAACAGATAGTGCAATTACTAAATAGGAAACCCAACCTTTAGGTAATTTCCATTCTATAACAATTTTGGCACTATATGCATATAATATTAATAGGTAAAGAATAACTAACGGTATTAATATATATTTAACCAATACTTCAATTGCTTTGTTAAATTGTATGGTAGTATTCTGTATTACATTTTTAGGAAAATCTGCTAAATAAATCCATGTATTTACAATACCAATACAAAATATAAAGAGCTGCCCGTATCTTTCTCCTTTAATTGTAATATCAAAAAGAGCATCAATAGCAACTAAAGCTAAAACTAATCCTAAGAAAAGAATACCTGAAAAAAACAGACTTCTAGTTATAGCTACCCCTGTTAGGTTTAAGTAATTCCAATAGGCATTTTTATCCCATTTAACTAGGAATGGAGCAAAAAGCACAAATAAATGCCCTGCAATAAGGTAAAGGAAAAATCTAGTAAGGTATATTGGGTTTTGTGTATAATGGTATACACTAGGGTAGTACCAGTAAAAAAGACCTAATAGAGCAAGGACAACTACTTTTAACCAGAGCCATTTTTTCTTGTTCTTAAATTGTTCTACAAAAAATTGAATACCAATTAGCCAGCTTATGCCTAAGCTTAGGGTTAGTAATACACTAGATTTGTCCTCAAATAAATCTAACGAAGAATCTCCTATAATACTTATACAATATAAAGAGCCTAGAATAGACCATACTAATGTAATAGGAAAACGTTTAAAAGCACTTTCTGCTTTAGTGGTAATTTCTGTTAAAGATGGTATTTTCATTATATTAAAAATAATGGTTTCAGTAACAAATTTACGGTTACTGTTAGGTTTAAAACACCCTGTTTACAGTTGTTTTAAATATGTTTGTTTATATGTAAATAAACTAGGTAGTCGGTTTTTAGTTTTTTAAAACCTATTGCTAATTACTAAAACTTCTTTTTTTGATGTTTTAGTATCGATGAAAAGTAAAAACTCCATTCTGTTAGTAGCTATAAGGGTTTAAAACCAACTAATTGGTTTGTAATAATTAAAAAATATTGCTTTCTTTTCTGCTTGTTTTCTATAAAATGTAAGATAAATCTCTTTAATCAAATAAGAAAAAAATATAATTTATACAATAATATGGTTGTAAGGCGTTTTATAGAACTCAATAATAAACCAAAATTATAACCATGAACTATTTTTTTAAATTACCATTAACTTTTTTATTACTTATTCTTTTTACTGCTTGTTCAGAAGAGGATGCAAATGTTGAAGATAAACTTGCAGATGTAGACCTTTTAATTGGCGAATGGAACTTTGTTTCTGAACATTCATATTATTGTGATACGGATGAAATTGAAACTTCAAGACCTGGAGATGCCGATATTATTAACACCTATACTTTTAAAGCAGATGGCACTTATATTGAAATAGAAGATGGTGAGTTTTCTGAAAGCGGTGAGTGGAAAAAAAATGAGGATGGCACGTATAAAATTACACCTTTAGAAGATGCTTATGAAGATGATTTAGAAGCTTATGATATTAAGTCTGAATTTGATGGAAAGGATGTTTTAAAATGGGGAATATACGGTTGCGAGGATAATGATTCGGATACCTATGTATATGCTAAATACGAAAGAAAATAAGCGTATTTCAGAATGTAAACATCTATAAGTTTTATATATAAAGAGTTTAGTTTCTTTTTCTATTTTAATTAGAAAAGTCACTAAACTCTTTTTTATTTATTACTGTTAAAATAAAGAAGTCTGTTTTGAAGGACTTTCTAATTCTAATAGCCATTTTTTACGGTGTAAACCACCTGCATAACCAGTTAAAGAACCATCACTACCAATTACTCTATGACATGGCACTACAATCCAAAGCGGATTTTTGCCATTTGCAGCTGCCACAGCACGTATTGCTTTTGGGTCTCCTAAGGTTTTAGATAAATCCATGTAGGAAATTGTTTTTCCATAGGGTATATCTTCTAAAGCTTTCCAAACCTTTTTTTGAAAACTAGTTCCTTCAGGATTTAAGGTTAAATTAAAGACTTTGCGTTCTTCTTTAAAATATTCGTTAAGTTGGTACACAGCATCTTCTAAAACTTCTGGTATAACAGTGGTAAGAGGAACATCAGAATTTAGAACAATAATAGAGGCAATACCATTTTCATTGCCTATTATTTTAGCAATACCTAATGGAGTTTTAATAAATGCCTCTTCCATTTTTACTCTAACTTAGTATTTTCTTCAATAATACCAATTTCTTTAGCTCTGGTTTCCCATTTTTTTCTGGCTAAGAGCTGTAGGTCTGCAACATTATCACTTTCATCCATAATTTCTAAGCCCAAAAGTGTTTCAATTAAATCTTCTAATGTTACTAAACCACTAACAGAACCATATTCATCTACTACCAAAGCTATATGTTCTCTTTTTGCGATAATAATATCAAAGAGTTGTGGTATAGGAGTATCTCTTTTGGCAATTAAAATATCTCTTTTTATCTCAGATAAAGGAATATCATCATTATCATTTATTATCTCTTCAAGTATAGTGTCTTTAAGTACAAACCCTGTAATATTATCTACTTTTTCACTAAATACAGGGATACGAGAAAATCGTAATTTAGGATTTTCATCAAAAAAAGACCGAATGGTTTTTTGTTCTGATGCAATTTTCATAACAGCCCTAGGTGTCATTATATCTTTTACAAGAACTTCATCAAAACGCAATAAGTTTTTTATAATAGTAGATTCTGATTTTTGAAAAACCCCTTCTTCATGAGCAATATCTGTCATTGCAGTAAAATCTTCTCTACTTAAAACGCTGCCATGATGTCCTTTGCCACCAACTAATTTTGTAAATAACTGTAAAATCCACAATAGACCTGTCCATTTTAGAAATAATACCATTATTTTAAGAGACTTTGCAGAAAAATTAGCAAGTTGTCTCCAATAGGTTGCGCCAATAGTTTTAGGAATAATTTCTGAAGCAATTAAAATAAGTAAGGTCATTATGGTAGAAACTACACCAACCATAAGTTCTTCTGAGAATTGTATTCCAAAGAAAGACTGTTTTACAGAGCCATACATTTCTTGGTAAGCAACTTTTGCTTGTACACCAACTAATATTGCACCAACAGTATGGGCAATTGTATTAATGGTAAGTATTGCAATAAGTGGTTTGTCTACATCTTTTTTAAGTTCCTCTAGAGTAGAAGCAAATGCTTTTCCTTCTTTTTTCTTTACGGTAATAAAAGTAGGCGTAATACTTAATAATACCGCTTCGAGAATAGAACACAGAAAAGAAAAGAAAATAGATATTAAAGCATAAAATATAAGAAGTGCCATGAATAGTGTTTAAGGTATAAAAATACGGATAAATATAATAGTGTTTATTTTTTTGGTAGCAGTTAATTAATTGCAATTGCTTTTATAAATCACAATAATAAGGCAATTTTATAATCATGCGAACAGAATAAATCATATACGATTCATTGTAATATATTGTTTATAAGTATTATTGAATACTTTGGTAGTGATTTTTTATTTTTAGTATAATACCAAAAAGTATTAAGTGCTATTTTTTTTAGCTTAATAGTTTTACTGCATCTTTAGCAAAATAGCTAGCAATAATATTTGCTCCAGCTCTTTTAATTGCAATTAGTTGTTCCATCATAACAGCATCATGATCTAGCCACCCTTTTTCTGCTGCAGCTTTAAGCATAGCATATTCACCAGAAACTTGGTAAACAGCAACAGGTACATCTACTTCGTTCTTAATTTCACGAACAATGTCTAAGTAACATAAACCTGGTTTTACCATTACAATATCGGCACCTTCATCAATATCCATTTGGGTTTCTCTAATGACTTCAAACCTATTAGAATAATCCATTTGGTAGGTTTTTTTATTTTTTGGAATATTTTTATTGTCTACTGGAGCAGAATCTAATGCATCTCTAAAAGGACCATAAAAGGCACTAGCGTATTTTGCACTGTAGCTCATTATTCCAGTATTGGTATACCCTTCATCTTCTAAGGCTTCTCTAATGGTTAGTATTCTACCATCCATCATATCACTTGGTGCAACAAAATCTGCTCCAGCTTCTGCATGAGAAACACTCATTTCTGCAAGAACTTCGGAAGACTCATCATTTAATATTTGTCCGTTTTCAACAATACCATCATGACCGTACATAGAAAATGGATCTAAAGCAACATCGGTCATTACCAACATTTCTGGACAAGCATCTTTTACCGCTTTTACGGCACGTTGCATTAGTCCGTCTGGATTTAAGGCTTCCGTTCCTTTATTGTCTTTTAGGTTATCTGGAACTTTTGCAAAAAGTAACACCGCGCAAAGTCCCATATTCCATAGTTCTTTTACCTCTTTTTGTAAATTTTCTAAGCTTAAGTGATATTGCCCGGGCATGGACGGAATTTCTTTTTTTATACCTTTTCCTTCCACAACAAATAGTGGCACTAGAAAATCATCCGGAGTTATTATGGTTTCACGAACTAACCTGCGAACAGCTGCATTACTACGTAATCTTCTATTTCTTATAAGTGGGTACATAATTTTCTTAAATAGTATTTTATATTACAAAGAAAAGAAAAACGGCAATAGAATTGTGGTTTACGCCAATATTATTGGATTGTAAAACGTTGTTTGTCTACATTTATGCTAATATTTGCCTTTAAAATCCTTTTGTAATTGATACTTAGCTTTACGTCTTTATCTTTTAAATTTCCTTGGCGAACGTATCAAGCAGCGTTTTTAGCGCATTTTGAAGCACATATTACAGATAATCATCTACATGTTATTGCACCTCCAGGTTCAGGAAAAACACTCTTAGGATTAGAAATAGTTAGGCAATTAAACCAAAAAACATTGGTTTTGGCACCAACCTTAACTATTCGTAACCAGTGGGAAAATAGATTGCAAGAGTTTTTTGTTGGTCAAGAGCCTTTTACGGCGTTCTCTTTTGCAGTCTCTAAGCCTTCAGACATTACTTTTAGTACATACCAAGGATTACATGCGTTTTTTAAAAAGCAGGAATCGCAAGAGGCTTTTATTCGTTTTTTTAAAAAACAAGGGATACAAACATTAGTTTTAGATGAAGCACACCACTTAAAAAATGAATGGTGGAAATGTTTACATATTTTAAAACAAGAGTTAAACCTAACTATAGTTGCATTAACAGCAACGCCGCCTTATGATAGCGGTAGTACAGAGGTAGAACGTTATTTTGATTTATGTGGTCCAATTGATGATGAAATTGCGGTGCCAGATTTAGTAAAAGAGGGCGATTTATGTGCACACCAAGATTTTGTACATTTTTCTTTACCAGAGGATAGTACTATAAACTACATTTATGAGTTTCGACAAAAAGTAGCACAATTATTAGAAGATTTACAGGCTGATGCTGATTTTAGAAAGCTAATACAAAACCATCGTTTTCTACACCAGACCGAAACGTATTTAGAAGATATTTATCAAAACCCTACTTATTTCTCGGCTTTACTTATCTATTTGCAAAGTGTACATATACCTATTGCAACGGATAAATTAGAGGTTTTAGGCTTTGATAAAGAAGAGTTGGTGGATTTCCCTGCCTTAACAACACATTGGTTGCGTATACTTCTTAATCACTTATTTTTTCAGGATAGAGAAAACCTACAAGAGTATGAAGTTTTCTTAAAACAGTGGGAAAAGAAATTGCGAAAACTAGGGGTTTTAAAAACCAAAAGGATTGATTTAATAGGTTCCGAACTCTTTTACCAAACCCTTTCTACAAGTGCTAGTAAGTTAAATAGTATCGTGGCAATTGCAGAATCTGCGCAGAGAGATTTAGGAACAGAATTGCGTACGGTTGTTTTAACAGACTATATCCGAAAAGAATATTTAAATACGAAAGAAAATGAGGTTTCCAAGATTAACAAATTAGGGGTTCTGCCCATATTTCATAAGCTTAAGACATCTAATGTCAACAAAAAAACAATTGGTATATTAACTGGAAGTCTAGTTGTTATTAGCACAAATGCTAAAACAGAATTGTTGGAAAGGTATCCGCAAGTAAAATTCAATTTTTCTGTATTGGAGTCTGATGCTGATTTTGTAATTCTACAAACTGTCACTTCTGAAAATACTACTGTTGTAGAGATACTAACTGAATTATTCCAAGACGGAATTATTAATATACTAATTGGTACAAAATCTCTTTTAGGTGAAGGTTGGGATGCTCCAGCTATAAACACATTAATCTTGGCATCTTTTGTAGGTTCTTTTGTTTCTTCTAACCAAATGAGAGGAAGAGCCATTCGTTCCCAACAAGGAAACCCAAATAAAACTGCTGTTATTTGGCATTTAGCTTGTATAGACCCAACCGATGAAAATAAAGGAAAGGATTATGAGACCTTAACTAGGCGTTTTGATGCTTTTATGGGAATTTCTAAAGAAAACCCTGTATATATAGAAAGTGGGTTAGATAGATTGTCTGTTTCCAATATGGATACCGAGGAAGAAATTTCTAAAGCAAATGAAGAGGCTTTATTAGCATCCGCTAACAGACCAAAGATTAAAAGCAAATGGCAAGAAGCGGTATTAAATGGTACTGGTTTACAGAGAGAGATAAAAAAGTATCATAGAAGTAAAAAACCTTTTATAGAACAAAAGAAACTACTTTATAAGGATATGGTTGCCTATAGTTTTGTTGAAATAGTTGCGATGCTTACTTTTTTCTTACCAGAGTTTTTGCTTAAGAATATGACCGTTCTTTTAACAAGAGGTTGGTTACAATTTATTTATGCATTACTATCTGCCTTTGTGTTTGGATTTGGTATAAAAACCTATAAAGCCATAAAGCTTTATATAACTTATGGAAAAATACATAAGCATGTTGGCAAAATGGGTTGGGCAATAGTAGATACCATGAAAGATTTAGGGTATATAAGTACCTCAAAAGCAAAACTGCAAGTGGAAACTAATTTAGATACTTATGGTACAATTTCGTGTATGCTATTAGGAGCCACAAATTATGAAAGCTCTGTTTTTATAACTGCTTTAGAAGAGGTTTTAGCACCTATAGAAAACCCTAGGTATTTATTACTAAGAAAACATTGGTTTAAAAAGCAACTAGGTATAGAAAGCTTTTATGTAGTACCTACTATTTTTGGTGATAAAAAAGAAAGGGCACTACTCTTTTTAAAGCATTGGGAGAAAAATATGTACAGTGCCCAATTAATTTATACCAGACAAAAAACTGGTAGAGCCATATTACTTAGAGCACGTATTTTGCATATTACCAATACCGAAGATAAACCAACTAAAAAAGCAGTAATCTGGAAGTAGTAATGTTAGTTGTTTTTAAGCATTTCTTGCTTACAACGAATTTGCTTTTCTAGTGCGCTATCTAAAAAATGTTTTTCCCAAAGCTTTATATCTTTTCTAATTTTTATTGGGTTTTGGTCTTTATCTAGATACTTTTTTATGGATTTTATTATAGGGTCACTATCGCCTGATATTTTTAGAATAGATTTTTCGCCGGGGATAGTATAATCTCCTTCATAATCATAACAAGAAACTAAAACGGCATCTCCAACTTTTAAGTCTAAACCATTAAAGCAGTCTGTTTTAAAATAATTCTGATTGGTATATTTATTACCACCTATATCTTTAATTTTATATACTTGTTCTAACTTTATAATTCCGTCTTGCGAAGTGTATAAGGGGCCAGCTTCATCTGTTGGTTCTTTTAATTGGGTAACTACACCTCTAAAAACTAAGGAAAGTTCTGTACTACATTCTCCAATAAAAGGACCAGATTCTGGCCACCAATACGTATAACCAGCGGTTAGTGTGTCTGGAGTAAAGAGTACCTTAATATCACTCTTTCCTTTTTTTCTGGAGTTGCATGAAAATGAAAAAAGCATAACAAAAAATAAATGGAAAAGAACAAAGAACTTAATTTTATTATTCAAATTTTTCCTATAAATTTGTAACCAATGTGTAAGGTTGTGTAACATGGGTATAAAGGATTATTATTCACTTTCTGAGGCTTCAGAAATTATTGGTAAAAGTAAAGAAACTTTACGAAGATGGGATAAAGAAGGAAAACTTAGTGCAGTTAGGGAACCTATTAGCAACTACCGGGTTTATAAAAAGGAACAATTAAATACTTTTCTTGAATTATTTTCTGATAAAATAGATGAGAAAACTGATAATTCAATAGCTCCATTAAAAGAATACAAGGTTTTGGAACTTTTTGCAGGAGCAGGAGGTTTAGCAATTGGTTTAGAAAAAGCAGGAATTAAATGTGTAGCTCTAAATGAAATTGATAAATGGGCGTGCCAAACATTACGTAAAAATAGACCAAAATGGAATGTTTTAGAAGGCGATATAAAATCTTTCTCTTTTCATAAATATAAAGAAGAAGTTGATATAGTTACTGGTGGTTTTCCTTGTCAGGCTTTTAGTTATGCTGGTAAGAAATTAGGTTTAGAAGATGCTCGCGGTACATTGTTTTACGAATTTGCAAGAGTTATAAAAGAAGTTAACCCGCCAATTTGTATTGGTGAAAATGTAAAGGGTCTTTTATCACATGAAAAAGGAGAAACTCTCAAAGGAATGATTTCAATTTTAGATGAAATAGGCTATAATGTTGTTCCCGTTGAAGTTTTAAAAGCGATAAACTATAAAGTTCCACAAAAAAGAGAAAGGCTAATTCTTGTTGGTATAAGAAAAGATATTGATATAGCTTACGAATATCCAAAGAAGCATAGAAAAGTTTACAATTTAATTGATGCTTTAAAAAAGGGAGAATTATATAGTTCTGATGTTCCGAAGTCTCTTGGATCAAAGTATCCTAAACATAAAGAAGAAATATTAAAAATGGTGCCTCCAAAAGGATATTGGAGAGATTTACCTATTGCTATTCAAAAATCTTATATGGGTAAGAGTTTTTATTTGGGAGGAGGAAAAACAGGAATGGCAAGAAGAATTGGTTGGGATGAACCTAGTTTAACGCTTACATGTAGCCCTGCTCAAAAACAAACCGAAAGATGCCACCCAGATGAAACAAGACCATTTACAGTAAGAGAGTATGCTAGAATACAAACTTTTCCAGATAGCTGGGAGTTTAGTGGTTCGGTTTCACAGCAATATAAGCAAATTGGAAATGCAGTACCTTGTAACTTAGGTCAAGAATTAGGATATTCTATTATTAAATTTTTGAATAACTATTATTCAAAATTAAATAATTCTGAGTATTTTATTTCTGATGCTAATAGCTCTAATCCTTCATTAAAAAAATCTTCAGTGTCTAAAGAAGAAATAGTATTATCTAATTCTTGAACTAGTTTGTTATAAAAGTTAGGGAAACCAGTTATTCTATGCTAAAAGTCTTTTCCTATTACAACAGGGAATTGTTGGTTAATTTTGCTATAATGTTGGCTTAATTGGCTCTCTTCACCATATAAGACACCTAATATTAAATCTGAATTATTCATCGCTAGAGAATTTGTTCTAGCTAAATTGGTAACTGTTGTAAATTTTTTTAATAAAGGAGAAACATCTTCCGAGTTTATTGTATTTGGACCAGACTTTAATTGACACCATTTTTTTCTACCATCAATTTTATCAATAAATTCAATATCCATTCCTTTAATTAAAGAGCCTTCAGCTAATTTTAAAGCTACAAACATATTCTGTATTCGTGTCCCAAAAGAGGTGTTTATAGACGTTCCAAGAACGCGGGGGTAATAAAGTGCCTTTGCAATACCAATTGGTGTAAAATCTTTTTCTAGTATTTTGGATAAATATTTTACTACAATAGGATTTATTTTATAAGATTTTAATTTGGAGTGTGTTTTAATAGAGCTCGATTTATGATTTTCAAAAATATTAGACCTAAAATATTCTGTAACAATTTTTAGTAACTCTACTTCTTCCATGTTTTCAAAGATATGTTTTTTCAAAAATTTTCTTCCCTTGTAGTACGTTTAAATATTTGATGAGATTTTGTCTGCTAACCCCAAATATACCCAATGCTTATTTTCTTTTACAAAGGCCGATTTTTCATTTAGAACATTAACTTTTCCATTTTCGTAATAATACGCATTAAAAGTTACAGTCCCTTTAGTATCTTTTTCAGCTCCTTTGGTTGTTTCTAAAACTTCTAACTTAATCCAATTAACAGACTTTGCCCAGGCAATAATTGCTTTTTTATCTTTAGTTGACCTGGTAGAAGAATGGTGACTTTGCATTAAATAGTCTCCGTTTGCCATAACAAATGCAGAATATCTGGAACGCATTAATTGCTCTGCCGTTTTTGCTTTTAATATATTGTTATGTAGTATATTACAGAACATCGTATATGATTTTTCGCTACCGCAAAAACAATTCTTTCCCATTAATTATCTTTTGCTTTTTCTTGGCTTAGCTTTACAATAGCTTTTAGCCGTTCTTTTCTAGTCTCCTGTTCTTTTTTAAGTTTATTCTTTTTACGGTTCATTAACTTAGTATGCTTTGCTTTGTTTACCGTATTTTTTTCTTTTCCTTTTTTAGCCATAATCTAGTTTTAAACCCAATCTTTTGGATTTGCTAAAACCTGAAGTAATTTTTCTTCTTCACTTCCCTTTTCTGGGTGATGGTTATAATGCCATTGTACATGCGGTGGAAGACTCATTAATATACTTTCTATACGTCCGTTGGTGCGTAAACCAAATAAAGTTCCTTTGTCATGCACCAAATTAAATTCTACATAGCGGCCACGCCTAACCTCTTGCCAGTCTCTTTGTTCTTTAGTATATGGTAAATCTTTTCTTTTTATAACAATTGGTATATATGCCTCTAAAAAACTATTGCCAACTTCGGTTACAAAGTTATACCAGTCTTGCATAGCCATAGTATCGGTTGCTTTACAATAATCAAAAAATAAGCCTCCTAAGCCTCTTGCTTCATTACGGTGTGCGTTCCAAAAATAGGTATCACATCGTTCTTTATATTTTTTATGAAATGTTGGGCTATGTTTATCACAAGCTGTTTTGCATGTTTTATGAAAATGAATAGCGTCTTCCTCAAATAAATAATAGGGTGTAAGGTCTTGACCACCACCAAACCATTGATCTACAATGTTACCTTGTTTGTCATACATTTCAAAATAACGCCAATTAGCATGCACTGTTGGTACCATTGGGTTTTTAGGGTGTACTACTAAACTAAGTCCACAAGCAAAAAAATCGGCATCTTTAACACCAAAATAGTTTTGCATGCTTTCTGGTAAAGCACCATGCACTGCAGAAATGTTTACACCACCTTTTTCAAAAACAGCTCCGTTTTCTATAACACGTGTTCTACCACCACCGCCTTCTGGTCTTTTCCAAAGGTCTTCTTTAAATGTAGCAACACCATCTACTTCTTCTAATTTAGTAGTTATAGTGTCTTGTAGTTGTTGAATATAGGCGTAGAAAGTATCTTTCATATATCAGGAATATTTATAGGCGGGTTTTTATTTTGTGGCTTATAAAGTAATAATACTTCAATTAGCACTAAAAAGCAATAATAGATTAGTCCAAAACAAATAGAAATATGTGGCGTGTCTATAAACACACCACCGGATGTTTTTGCGGCATTATAACCAGAAAGCTCTAAGTACTCTTCATGTAATCCCAGTTCCGGAATGGAATTCATATTAAATACGATTACAAAAATTAATATAAAATATATAATTGCAGCTAAAACAGAAGTTAATATTGCTCTATTTTTTAAAGCCGGACTTACATCTGAAAATGCAAAACGCATACGATTAAATATAACTACTAAGTAAGCTATTAATATAGTATTATTCTCTGTTGCAGCATTAAAAGCAAGTGCAAAAAGACCATACACTGGAAATAATACATATAAAGATATTTTTCTAGGCATTACAGCCATAAAAACACCAGAGTGGACCATGATAAACTCAAAAGCCATTAGAGCTGCCAATGCAGAAACAGTAGAAGCATCATTTATAGTTGGATTACTCCAAATTTTATAAAATTGGTAGGCTATTAAAAGGTTAATTAGGATACCTAAATATTCAAATTGGCGATCATATTTTTCAATTATCTGCATTAGTTTATTGAATTGTAATATCTTTTGTATAGCGCGTTTGTATTCCGTAGAGTACAGATATACTATACAAATTGTTATAGATAGTATGTTTTAAAAGTTTTCATTCAATTCCCTTAACATTTCAATAGTATTTATATACCTCACGTTAAATTGATTGCAAACTTCAGGGATTTTAATTCGATTCCTTCTATTTGGCTCGCTTTTTTCATAAGTAACTATTGTCCATCCATTACTCATGGCAAAAGCGACTAACCAAGGGTCTGCTAAATCTGTTGCAAGAAATTCTTGTTGAGCACGTTCAGTAAAATGACTAGAATTTACCCAATTCACAATAGATATATAATTGTTTAATACAGAGTCAGTATTTATAAAAAAATCATTTGGAAGATTATCTCCGCACCAAATCTTTAATTCATCTTGATGAGAAGCATTATCAAAAATTTCTTTTTTAACCTTATCAATACTTACTATGGTACCATTCATTGCAAGGGCATTAATTTTCACCCAAAAACTTTGAACTACATCTAGTGGGTAAATAGAGCGGTGTGCTTGAATAAAAAAGTTGGAATCTACAATGAATTTACTCATGCTTGATATAAGTATTCATTGATAAATTTCTCATAGGTGTTTCCTTTCAAGCTTGTCAATCTATATGCATCTCGATAAAGAAGGGTATTCTCTTTTACAGCACTATTAACATAGCTTGCAAACCTAAGACTTATTCTTTTTTTTGCAGTTGCATAAAAATTTCCTCCAGAACTTTGATTGTCCTTTTTATTTAGATATTCGGAGATATAATCGTTGTAGAATTGAAAAAAAGATGGTTTAGATAACAATTTTAAGTCAAGAGCTCGTCTAGCAATAACGATAGGGCTAACTTTAAAAACTCTACTAAGATGTTTAATGTTTTGGGTACTCTTCCATTTTTCTTTGAAAAATATTTCTGGAACCAGGAATTCAGCAGCTACTTTATCACAGAATTTCTCAATAGGGTCGTCAGCTGGTAGCATTTGTTTATTATCAAAACCGGCACTTTCTCCTAACCATATATGAGCAAGTTCATGTATCAATGTAAACATTTGCGCAGCTTTTGCATCAGCAGAATTAATAAAAAGAAATGGACTTTTGTTGTTTACTATTACAAACCCTCTGCATTCATCAACAGGAATTTTTCTTCTAGTATTATTACCAACTATTCCATTAAAATTCACAATTATTCCAATCTCTTCAATTTGTAATGTTAAATAATCTAATGCCTGTTCCCAAGTACCAAGTTTACTTGCCCAATTTACAGTCAGATTAAGAGTATTACGAATATCATTTACAACTTCTTTATAATTAGAATTCACATTATACTTCCCTATAAATTCTAAGTCTGGATATTCACTCTCTTGAAGATAATTAGTTAGCCAATTCTGCCTTTCCTTTATAATCTGAATTGTATGATATACGTTTAAGGAAACCTTTTCTCTTTTAGAATCTCCTGTCCTAAAAAAAGGAATTGGAATTTCTTCTTGGGGCGGTTGATTGAGAAACATATATCCAAATGGGACATGTACCTTATGTGTAAAATCTTCTAATTGCTTGATTGTAGGTTTTTTCGTTCCTGCAACCCACTCAGCAACAGAAGGGTTGTTAAGATAAAATTCATCCAATTCATTCCCTGCCCGAGTAATAGCCCAGTTTATTAAATCAGAGTTTATATTTTCTATTCTCGTAGACATTAAGCAAATATAATTTTTTTATTTAAACTCAAGACTAACCATTACTTACAACGTTCGTATAACTCCATATCTAACGAATCTTCATTAGGAGGAGTATGTTCTTTAGGTAACGTTTTTTGCCATGTAAAGTTACATTTTAAAGCAACCTTTATACTTGCGGTATTTGTTTCATGTACTATTATTTGCAGCGTTTGTAATGCTTTTTGGCTAAAAGCCCATTTTGTTAAAACCGTAATGGCTTTACTTGTAATACCTTGCCCTTCATAATTATACCCAATACAATAGGCTAATTCTCCTTGTTTAGTTTTCCAATTTAGTTCTTTTAAATAAATTATACCGATTATGTTTTTTTCTAAATTACTTCGGAGAATAAATAGGTACTCTTGGTTGTTTTGAAACTCTTTTACTTTTTTATTTGTAAAAATAATAGCTAGTTCTGGAGTTACATTTGCTGCTAATGTTACAGGGAAATAGCGTTTTAATCTATCCGAATTAGAGGTAACAAAATCGCATAAACCCCAAGCGTGTTTTTCTTGTATTGGTTCTAGGTAATAAGAATCAAAATTCAAGTCCACTAGATTTAATGTTTTTGATTTTCTAAAATAGCTACAGTTTGTTTAGAAGCTGCTGTTACGGATAGAGGTAAGACTAAAATAATTCCGATAACAGGAATTAAAAGAAATAACATAAACACAATACCATTACCAATAGCAAACCCTTTATTCTTTTTTACAAATTGAATACTTTCTTTATACTTAAAATGACGTTCTAAGGTATAATCCATATTACCAAAACCTGCATAATATGCTTGAACCAAAAATATTAAAACAGTAGAAGCAATACCAATTACAGGAATAAAGCCTATGATTAGAAGCGGAATAGTAAACAAAATCTCTTTCCAAAGATTTCTTAAGTTTATTCTAACACCTCTCCAAAGTTGGTCATTAAAAGAAGTTTTTCTATGCTCGTGGTTTGTATTTTTTGTAAAATGCGCTTCAATTTTTTCGGATACAGGACTCATAAAAGGAGCAGATAATGCCATTACAATATGCTTATAAAGTACAAGTCCAAGGAGAATTACCGTTGCGCCACCAACAAAGTTACTTATAGAGGTAAAAGTTTCTTTTCCCCAATCCCATATCCAAATCTTGGAGATAAAAGCGCCAATATCGTCCGCAAGTGTATAGCTAGTAAAACCAATAGAAATGGCTGTTACAACACTAATACCAATGGGTATAAAAAAATATTTCCACAATTTTAGTTGTGCAATAAGTTTAAAAGAATTGGCGTAAGAAGTAATGCCTTTTAAAATGTTTTTTATCATAATTAGATATAATAATACAAAAAATAGGCAAAAGAAAAGAGTACTATTCTTTATACTCTTTTACGGCATCTATAAATGCTTTTGTGTTTTCTAATGGTATGTTAGGTAAAATTCCGTGGCCTAGATTTACAATGTATTTATCTTTACCAAACTCAGTGATCATTTGGTGTACCATCTTTTTTATTTCCGCTGGCGGTGATAATAAACGAGAAGGGTCAAAGTTCCCTTGTAGTGTAATATTTCCTCCGGTTAAGTAGCGAGCATTACGTGCAGAACATGTCCAATCTACCCCTAATGCAGAGGCGCCAGATTTTGCCATATCATTTAAGGCAAACCAACACCCTTTACCAAAAGCAATTACAGGAGCTTCTTCTTTAAGTGCATCTATAATTTGTTGTATGTATTGCCAAGAAAATTCTTGATAATCTGTTGGCGAAAGCATTCCTCCCCAAGAATCAAACACTTGTACCGCATTAACTCCTGCTTTTACCTTTTCTTTAAGGTAAGCAATAGTAGTATTGGTTATTTTTTGCAATAGAGAATGTGCTACCACAGGTTGTGTAAAGCAAAGCTCTTTAGCTTTATCAAAGTTTTTACTTCCTTGTCCTTGTACACAATAGCATAAAATAGTCCATGGAGAACCAGCAAAACCAATTAAAGGAATTTCATCATTTAATTTTTCTTTAGTCATTTTTATAGCATCCATAACATAGCCAAGGGTGTCTTGAATATCTGGAACAATAACACTGTCTAAATCTTTTTGCGAACGAATAGGGTTTGGTAAATATGGGCCAAAATTTGGTTTCATTTCTACCTCAATATTCATTGCCTGCGGTATTACTAAAATGTCAGAAAACAAAATAGCAGCATCCATACCATATCTACGTATAGGTTGTACTGTAATTTCGGAAGCTAGTTCTGGAGTTTGGCAACGGGTAAAAAAGTCATATTTAGCTTTAATTTCCATAAACTCAGGAAGGTAACGCCCTGCTTGTCTCATCATCCAAACTGGTGGCCTTTCTACAGTTTCTCCTTTTAATGCTTTTAGAAATAAGTCGTTCTTCATATTATATACTGCTATTGGTTTCTTGCTATTGGCTAATGGCCTTTAGCTTTTTGCTTTTAGCTATTTTTAATTATAGTAATTGGACTATCATTATTTACTTGGTAATAAAATCAGAATTTGCCAACATAATAACACTTTCTACGGTACGCATTTTAGCTACTTTAACTTCTGTAAAATGTTTTCTAGCTTCAGAAGCTGTGGTTTCTCCAATGCAATATGCAATTTTAGTATTGTTGTTAATCTTAATGTAACTTTGTACCCCAGAAGGACTAAAAAATAAGATGCCTTTAGTGTCTTCTTCTACAGTTCTTGGTGCAAGTCTTGTTTGGTATGCCTCAATCTCTGTAACGGTAATATTACTCTCCGTCAATAAATTTGGTAAAGTATCTAAACGAATATCACCACAAAAATATGTAACTTCTTTTTCTTCTAGATTCTCTGCTAAATATTCTGCGAGTTTTTTGGCATTTGGAGCACAATAGGTTACTTCGCCAATTCGTCTTTCTATTAAACGTTTGGTTTTGCGACCTACGCAATAAATATTATCAAATTGTAATTCGCTAGCCGTTGCATTTTGTATTAGTGCTTCAATACCATTTTTACTTGTAAAAATGACATTTTTATGGAGTGCTTTTAATTTAGGTCTTGGAATTCTGGTAAGCTTTATTTTTATAAAATCTTCAGAATCTACACTTACTGTTGGGTCAAACATTTGCGTTTGTTCTGGAGTAAGCTTTTTTGTAGCATATAAAGTAGCAGCAGTTGGCCCATCATTAAGTTGTCCCATAAGGCGCTTACCGCCTTTTTCTAATACTTTATTTGCTAAATCTTCTCCAAGAGTTTGGTGTTTTCCTAGTTTAACAGATTTTGCTACCTCTATTTTTTGTTTTCCGTCTTTAGATAGTAAAACCCCTTTAAAAACAACTTCTTCTTCCTTATTTATATAGGCAAAAGCACCTATAGGGGCAGTACAACCACCTTCTAAAGTTCTTAGAAATTCACGTTCAATACCAACACAGGTATCTGTAGCTTCATGGTTTAGTTCTGCTAAAATTTCTCTTAGTTCTTCGTTTTCTTCTTTTGCAACTACCATAATTGCCCCTTGTGCAGGAGCAGGAATCATCCAGGTAAGTCCAATAGTATTTTCTGGTTGTAAATTTATACGGTCTAATCCTGCTGCGGCAAAAATGGCACCGTTCCAGTTATTGTCTTCCAGTTTTTGAAGTCTACTGTTTACATTTCCTCTTAAATCTACCACAGTATGTGTAGGGTAGCGGTTAAGCCATTGTGCTTTTCTTCTAAGACTTCCGGTTGCAATAATACCTTCTGGAGACCCTAAAAATTCTTCATTGTCTTTAAAGGCAAGAATGTCCATGTAATTTGCTCGTTTTAAAACGGCAGCTTTTACAATACCTTTAGGTAAGGCAGTTGGTACATCTTTCATAGAATGCACAGCAATATCAATATCTCCATTAAGCATTGCTATATCTAAGGTTTTGGTAAAAATACCAGTTATTCCTAGCTCATAAAGCGGTTTGTCTAATATGATGTCTCCTGTAGATTTTACGGCAACAATTTTGGTGTTGTGGCCTAGAGCGTCTAATTGTCTTTTAACGTAATTTGCTTGCCATAGTGCTAATTCACTATCACGAGTACCTATTCTAATGGTATTACTCATTTGTACTTACTTGTAGTTGAAATACCTTTTGAATTAATTCTAGGCTTTCGTCTGCATCATTGCCAGTTTCTTTTAAATGATTGGCAAATTGCTTGGTTATTTTTTGAATTATACGGTTAGAAATTGCATCTGCGTGTTTGGAATTAAAATCAGTCAGTTTTTTGGAATGGTAATCTAATTCTTCTTCCTTCATTGTTTTAAGCTTTTTATTTAAAGCTTTAATTACAGGAGCAAATTTTCTACTTTCTAACCACTGAATAAAGTCTTCCTTTACTTCTTCAATAATTTCTTCTGCTTGCGGAATAAATTGCTTTCTACGTTCTAAAGTCTCATCGGTCATTTGTGATAAATGATCTAAATGAATAACGGCTACATTTTCTAGCTCTGCTACAGAATTATCTACATTTTTAGGGATAGATAAATCTAGAATTAGTAATGGCTTTTTAGTATGTATTAAATCTTTAGAAATAGTTGGTTGGTTAGCACCAGTAGCAACAACAAGAACATCTGTAGTTCTAATTTCTGTTTGTAAATCGCCATAATCCTTTACCATTAAATTAAATTTACCAGCTATTTTTTCGGCTTTATCTTTAGTTCTATTAATTAAGGTTATATTAGGGTTTTTGGTGTGTTTTATAAGGTTTTCACAAGTGTTTCTTCCAATTTTACCTGTTCCAAAAAGTAAAATCTTTTTTTGCGAAATATCTGGAATAGTTTTTAAAATATATTGTACCGATGCAAAAGAAACAGATGTTGCTCCAGAAGATATTTGTGTTTCGTTTTTTATGCGCTTACTTGCTTGAATAACGGAGTTACATAAACGCTCTACAAACGGATTTGCAATTCCTTGTTTTTTAGAACGGTTAAAACTTTGTCTTAACTGACTAATTATTTCAAAATCTCCAAGAATTTGACTGTCTAAACCAGTGCCAACTTTAAAAAGGTGCGAAATAGCATCGTTGTTTTTATACACATACGCTACTTGTTGAAATTCTTCTACAGTACCTTGCGTATTATCACAAAGCATTTTTATTAATTGAAAAGGATGTTGCGCAAACCCATGTAATTCTGTTCTATTACAAGTTGATGTTGCAAGCAAGCCATCTATTCCTTCTGCTTTTGCTTCCGTTAGTATTTTTTGCATTGCATTTTCATCTAGACTAAATTTTCCACGCATTTCTGCATCAGCCTTTTTATAATTAAGGCCAATGGTGTAGAAAGAGTTGTGTTTAGAAATGTTATAATCCTTCATCTAAAATTGTGAATGCACGCAAATGTAAATTCATTGTTTGGATAAAAATAACGCTAGAGGAACTATAAATATCGATTCAAGGGTTTTGAGCCTTTAAACGATAGATTTTAGATAAAAACCTGTATTTTAGCAGTAAATATTAATGTTTTTTACTATTTTATTTAGAAAGATTCTAAATAAAAGCAATTATAAATTCCAAAGAGTATGGAAGAAAATGTCGCTTCAGGTTCCTTTAACGAGGTGTTGTTAGAACAAGGGTTTTATGTGCTAAAAATACAAAATGATTCTTCTGATATTCAGAAGGTTACAAGAGACATAAATAGTTCTTATATTCAATTTCATTTTTGTTTAAAAGGAAGAGCAAAATTTGTTTTTAATGATGGGAGGTACGCTTTAGATGTTTCTGAAGAGAATTCCTTGTTACTTTACAATACACAGATAGATTTGCCTATGAATTTAGAATTGCAACCAAACTCTTGGTTAGTGTCTATTGTAATGACTATTAGAAAGTTTCATTCTTTATTTTCTACAGAGGCTAGTTATATTCCTTTTTTAAGTCAAGAATTTAAAGAAAAAAAATATTACTCTCAGGACCCAGTGTCTCCTGCTATTGCTGTAGTACTAAGCCAGATAATGAGTTACAATTTACATCCATCTATAAAAGGATTGTACACAAAAGGGAAGGTTTACGAGCTTATATCTTTATATTTCAATAAAAGCACCGATGCAGATATAGAACAATGTCCTTTTTTGGTAGATGAGGATAATGTAAAAAGAATAAGAAAAGCCAAGGAAATAATGATAAGCCATATGGCAGAACCACCAAGTTTACCAGATTTGGCTAAACAAGTAGGCATAAGTTTAAAACGTTTAAAAGAAGGGTTCAAGCAAATTTATGGCGATTCTGTTTATAGTTTTTTGTTTGATTATAAGATGGAGCATGCTCGTGGCTTATTAGAATCTGGGCAGCATAACGTTAATGAAATAGGATTGCGCATTGGGTACAGTACCTCTAGTCATTTTATTGCTGCTTTTAAAAAAAAATACGGTACTACGCCTAAAAAATATGTAATGTCTTTATCTAATGGATAGTTTTTACGCTACAATGGATAAACAAACTAAGTGGTTGGTTTTAGAAATTATAAATTAAGAGTCTTTTTGTAATGGTTAAGACTTTTTTTAGTTTTTTGCCGATGAATTGCAAATATTTATATAATTGTACGGGTTTATTATTCCTTTACAAACTAAATGGTTTGTAAATTAGGTAAGGTTTAACTTTTATAAAGGCCTGCAAACCATAATTCCTGTATTGTTTTTTATCTTTTTAAGATAATCTATTAGTGGTTCTTTAGATATTTTAACTTCCCCAGATGAGGAGGCGTGTAAAAGGTGAATTCTACCATCTTTCTCTAGTATTGCAATTCCGGTGTGTGTAATATCTAAACCTTTTATAGCCGTTGTAAGTGCTATTATGTCTCCAGATTTAATTAAATGTTCGTTTGCTTTAATTTGGTCTTGTTCTAGAATGCAAATAGCCTCGTTATTTAGGAACTCTTCAGAGGCTTTTATTTTATTATAGTTAGTATCATTATCCTTTAGGAAAGGATATAATTTTCTATGTGTGCTCATAAAATTAATGGTCTTATTTATTTCTATACCACCAATTTCAGAAGTTATATTTTTAACTAAACCTTTCTCCTCGTTATTAGCAATCCATTCTGAAAAATAATGTAGTCTAGAGGCATAACCATTACGTTTACCGTCTTTATATCGTATATTTTCTAAAGTTTTGGTAAAAGAAATAAAATCTGTTTTTTCATTTTTTAATAAAAGACTAAACGCCAAAACGTTTTCTACATAGGTAGTGCAATCTAAACCTTGAAAATTAATAACCAAGGGCTCTTTTTCATCAATCTCTAAGGTTTTGGGAACGTAAGGTGTTCCTAAGAAAGTTTTACCTACAGCAGTTATTGTTTTACCAAATTCTTTTTCTAGAAAACCATCAACAGCTATTATTTTAGTTTCAAAGGTTTCTTTGTCTTGTATAGAGCAAACAACTTCTTGTGAGAAAGTAGTAGTAATAAAAAGAATAAAGAAAAGAAAATATGCAATTTTCATAACTGTTTAGAATTTTAGCCAAGGTATATTAAAATCCGTGATAACCATAACCACCATATCCATTTGGTCTATATATAACTGCTCTTTTGTGCTTTTCTAATAAGAATTCTTCAGTTACATACCTAACAGTATCATCATCTGTATCTGTGTCTTCTATACGCATGCCACGATTTTTATACACTGGATTAGTTTGTATGCCTTTTCCTTTTTCAAAAACAAACATATGTAGACTATAATTTTTATCATAATCTTGACTGTTTCTTTTCTTGAAAAAATAAGCAGAAACCTGTTTTCCTTCATAATCTAAAGTTTCATTACACAAGTATTGCAGTTGTATTTTATCTTTTTCATATATTATTTTTTGAAAAAGGAGTGCTTCAGCTATGTGTTTCTGTGTTTTATAGGTAGAAGGAAATAATTGTAATTTATTTACATCTTTTAATTTGTTATATAATAGTACTCTAGATTGTACATCAATAGCAAGTTCATTTAAAAGATTTTGAGGAATAGCTTCGTTATTATTTGCAAGTAAAGTTACATAGGTGGTTTTTATATCTGCATCTTTTACCATTAGTAGTTGTGAATAAAATTGTGCCACAGATTTTTCTTTTCTAAAAGGGAAAAGAAGTGTAACATAGTCTTCTAAAATACTACTAGTTTTATTTTGAAGAGTTGCGTATCTATTTTGATTATACATAGCATTATCTGCTCCTAATTGTCTTTTCAGAAGTATTTTGGCGTCATTTAAAATTTGCTTTTTATACTTTTTATATAGTTTAGGTTTAGCAAACCTATTTGTTTTAAGTTTAGCTAAAAGTGAAAAGATAGGCAGTTTGTATTCCTCTATTGCGCTGTATTCTAGAATTTCTGGGAATAGTTTTTTTGCTAGGTTTAGGCTATCATTATATGCTCTAAAAATAGAATTAATTTGATACTGATTAGATATTAATGGAAGGTCTGTAGACATTAAACTTAACATTAAGTCAGTTGCGTCTTCTTCTTTTTTATTTGCTAATGCTTTTAGAATTTTGGCTTGTGCGCTAGAGTTACTATAAGATTGGGTGTAAAACTCTGTATAAAATTCTTTAAGATTGGTGTTTTTTATTTTAGATAACTCTCTAATTAAATAGGGTTGTATTTCTTTTTGGCTATCTGTAAATGTATGCCTAGAAATATAATGTTTTAGTTCGCTAAGATGCTTCTTATTAAATTTTACAAATTTGTAACCTTCTGTAGCTAGGCTGTCATTATTTTTTAGAGCTTTAAAAAAATCTGGTGTTTTGTCTTGTAAAATGTCTTTTCCAATAATTGTATCTAGTGGTGTAAAGTTGGAATAAAAGTTAGTTACAAAGCTAGTGGATTTTACTAAGGTGTCTATTGGGGTTTTTAATTCCCAAAGTAATCCGCCTTTTATTACATTTTTAATTAAAATTCCCCTAGTACTTGCAGTATCTGTTAGGGTTAATTGTAATTCATAAGTGTTTTTATCTATAATTTTTTGCGTAGTATTTTTAATTGCAAATGTGTTTTTGGCATATAAACGCTTACGAAGTGCCCAAACAGAGTCAATGTTTTGGAACATTAGTAGGTCATGTGACTTATTCACTTCTACCCAAATTGCTTCCCGGTTTTTATTACTGTAGACTGTTTTTTTATTAAACGCATCATACTCTTTTGTTTTCTTATCATTGTAATAATCTTTGCTACTCTCTACAAATTTTGGTGGAGTAACATTAGTTTTTGTCCTAAAAAATAGAGCAGTATCTATTACAGTAGTAAATGGTTTCTTATATTTTGTTTCTTGTAGTTTTAAAGAATTAAAATAGTTTAAAGCCTCTTCGCTATCGTTGGTTAAAACACCCAGTAAGTAATAATTGTTATTAGCAAGTACTGTTTTAATATAAAGTGTTTTATTGCTTTTAAAAAATGGAGCACTAGAACTTAGTGTTTTGTCTTTTACAGGACTGTATTCTGGTGTTAGTTTTAAATCTTGATAAAATCTTTTTTGTATTTGTTTAAGCTCAAAAGAATCTTGTTCTATAAAATTAAAATCGTTTAAACTTGCTTTTTTAAGAAAGTAATAAGAATCTTTTATACTATCATAGCCTTCAATAAACCTGTTGCCACCTCTAGATGCATTTGTGAAATTATATAAAGAGGGCATTTTTATTTTAAAATCATTAAAACCAGAGGTAATGGTTACCTTTTTAAGTTTCCTATTTTTAAAAGTAATACTGTTAAAAATAGTGTCCGAGAATTGAGAAACAAAATTACCTTCTCCCCCCATTTTAAAAATTATAATTTCTAACGGAGTTTTATAAATTTGATAGCGTTGTACATCTCCATTTTTAAGTTTATTTTTAATATCTAGACCATTATATCCGTTTCGGTATATTTTGTTTTTTTCAATGATTTTCCCTGGAATGTTTTCAAAAAGTAAATGATCTATATCTTCTAAAGAATAGGTGTGCTCTTGTTTTAGGAAAGAGTGTAAGGGTATTCTGTTAATTACTACAAAGCTTCCGTTTGCCAAATCTGGTGAAACATAGGTTGTTTTATTTACAGAGTTAATAGGATAAATTTTATTAGGTAAAAGAAGGCTAAAAAAATGATCTTCTACTTCATGAGTATTATAAGAGTTAATCTTTATTTTATCTTCAATTTTTTCTTTTAATAGCTTCCCTTTATTACCTGCTCTAGAAGTTAGTGGTTTTACAGTATATCCTTTCTTTTGTAGCAGGTCTATAACACCATTTTCTCCTGGTAAATGTGCAGCACCTATACCAGCAAATACCTTACCTAATTGCATAACAGAGTCTAGACTTTTTGCCATATTATGGTTTCTAATATGAAGCATATTCTCTATATAATAAGGCGTATACATTGCTCTGTCTATAGAATCCAAAAGACTAATATTTCTTTCCCTATAAGCGTCTTGCAACATAAACATAGGGTCTTGTTGTTGCATTCTTTTTAATAACCACTCGTCTGGCTTTTGTTTTACTGGATTTTTACTTGCCCTAGCAACTAGGGTAGCAGACTCTTCCATGTCTTCTAAAGCAACTATTTTTTTATCAAACTTTTTCCCTGCTTGATAAATAAACATGTCTAAATACGTCTCTTCTTCAAAATTTTGTGAGAAAGAGCTTGTTCTGTATAAAATATTATTAATTATACGGTCTTCTGCAGCTAGGTAAGATGCAATATTTTCTTTTCTAGGATTATTTATTAAAAACGGATACGTGTAAAAACCTTTAGTCATAAGTCCGCTTCCTATACTACGAATAGAACTTCCATTAATATCATCATTATCTAGCCAAGTATTAGGATCAGACTCTAAAGCAATTATCTCACTTTTATCTAAAGCATCGTAAAAAACATCATCTAAACGAAAAGCAATTTTTTTACTCACATGCATGGTTCCATAGAGGTAAGAGCTTTTTTGTAAGCCGTTTCCCGAAATTTCCCATAAAAGACTATTTTTTTCTTGTGCTTTTATACTAAGACATATAAAAAGGGTAAATAGCGTAATTTTTAAATGCATAAAAAAGTAAATATTTGGCAAATTATTTTAAAGAAACCAGACTATAATAAAAGAAAATGCTAATTAACTTTTTCTTGTACTATAAAATTTAAGGTACTACTTTATTGTTAAACCTTATAATACTATTAATAAAGTCTTAAATTATCTTAACGTATATTCAATACATGTAGTATTTTTGTTTTTGATAAAAAGAACAGATGAAAGGAATATTACTAGTTAACCTTGGATCCCCGGATAGTCCAACCGCAAAAGATGTTAAACCCTATTTAGATGAGTTTTTAATGGATGAAAGGGTAATAGATGTTTCTAAATGGTTACGTAATATTATTGTTCGTGGTATTATTTTACAAACAAGACCTAAAAAATCTGCCGAAGCATATAGTAAAATATGGTGGGAAGAAGGGTCTCCATTGGTAGTAATATCAGAAAGGTTCACTGAAAAAGTAAAACAATTTGTAGACATGCCCGTAGCCTTAGGAATGCGTTATGGAAGCATGACAATTAAGAATGCTCTACAAGAATTAAAAGATAAGGGTGTAGATGATGTTTTGCTTGTTCCTTTATACCCGCAGTATGCTATGTCTTCTTTTGAAACTGTTGTTGTAAAGACAATGGAAGACAAAGATGCTTTTTTCCCAGAAATGAAGTTAACTACTTTACCTGCTTTTTATAAGAATAAAGAGTATATAAAAGTACTTTCGGAAAGTATAGCAGATGGACTTAAAGGTTTTGATTACGATCATATTTTATTCTCCTACCATGGAATTCCAGAAAGACATATAAAAAAGAGCGACCCAACTAAGTTTCATTGTAAAATAGATGGTAGTTGTTGTTCTACAAATTCGGTAGCGCACCATAGTTGTTACCGTCATCAGTGTTTTGATGTTACAGAAAAAGTAAAAGCATATTTAGGATTGCCAGAAGATAAAGTAAGCTTATCTTTTCAATCTAGACTACCAAATGACCCTTGGTTAAAACCGTATACCGATTTTGAGTTTGAACGTTTTCCTAAAGAAGGAAAGAAAAAATTGGCAGTTATAACCCCAGCTTTTGTTTCCGATTGTTTAGAAACTCTAGAAGAAATTGCAATGGAAGGTAAGCATCAATTCCAAGAAGCAGGGGGGGAAGATTATAAACACATTCCTTGTTTAAATGATAGGGATGATTGGGTGCAAGTTATGGTAAATTGGCTTAAAGACTGGCAAGAGAATGAACTACTACCAGCATAATGGAAAAAGTATCATCAGAGCAACTAGGTTCTGAGCCTATAGGAAAATTGCTGGTTAAGCAAGCTGTACCAGCAGCCATAGGGATACTAGTAATGTCTTTAAATGTTTTAGTAGATTCTATTTTTGTTGGTAATTGGATTGGCTCTATTGCCATTGCAGCAATAAATGTAGTGCTCCCAGTTTCTTTTTTTATAGCCGCTTTAGGAATGGCAATTGGTATTGGCGGTTCCAGTATAATATCTCGTGCATTAGGTAGTAGTAATTTAGAAATAGCTCTTAAAACTTTTGGGAATCAAATTACACTTACTTTTTCTATTATCCTAGTATTTATAGTATTTGGATTGTTTTTTGTAGATGATTTAATTCCCGCTTTTGGAGGAAAAGGAGACATCTTTAATCCTGCAAAAATTTACTATGTAATTGTATTGTATGGCGTTCCTCTTTTAGGTTTTTCTATGATGGGTAGCTCTGTTATTAGGGCAGAAGGAAAGCCTAAATTTGCAATGGTAGCACTTATAATACCATCTATAGGAAATCTATTTATGGATTATATTTTTATCTATGTTTTAGATTGGGGAATGCATGGAGCAGCTTGGGCAACCAACATAGCATACCTTTTAAGCTGTAGTTATGTGGCTTATTTTTTTGTTTCTAAAAATTCAGAATTAAAAATAAAGTGGAAATATCTTAAGTTAGATGTTGAGGTATTAAAACAAATTACCTCTTTAGGTTTTGTTACACTTTCTAGGCAGGCAGTAGTTAGTATAATATATTTATTAATGAATAATATTCTCTTTAATTTAGGAGGAGAAGCAATGGTTGCGGTTTATGCAATTATAGGCAGAATGTTAATGTTTGCGTTATTTCCAGTATTTGGAGTAACACAGGGCTTTTTGCCTATTGCAGGGTTTAATTATGGAGCGCATAAGTTAGATAGGGTTAGAGAATCTATTAATACTGCTATTAAATACGCAGCAGTTTTGGCTACTGTAGTTTTTTTAGGTTTAATGATTTTTCCTGCCGAGATTGCTTCATTATTTTTAAGTAGCAACCCTAACCTTACGGCAAAAGAGCTAGCAACAAATGCATTTGTTTTAGAACATACACCATCTGCAATGCGTTGGGTATTTGCTGCAACACCAATAATTACAATACAATTAATTGGTGCAGCCTATTTCCAAGCAATAGGAAAAGCAATACCAGCTTTATTACTAACATTAACAAGACAAGGATTCTTTTTTATACCTTTAATTTTAATACTTCCAAGCTATTTAGGGGAATTTGGAGTTTGGATTTCCTTCCCAATTTCTGATGTTTTAGCTACGATAGTAACAGGGTATTATTTAAGAAAAGAAGTAAGGAAAAATCTAATAGTTAAAACGTAATTATTTGAATGAAACAAGGAAATTTATTACTAATCTTATTTAGCTTAGTTATATTCACTTCTTGTAAAGTAGAAAGTAGTAAACTTTTTGTTAGAACCTTTACGCAAAGCGGAAGCAAAGGCTTATACAGTTATTCTTTTAACACAAAAACAGGAGAACTAAACAATAAAAAATTAGAAGCAGAGATAAAAGACCCATCTTTTTTAACAATATCAGATAATAAAAAGTATGCAAGAATATTATAATTACATAAAATCTTTACATCTCATATTTGTAATTACGTGGTTTGCTGGTTTGTTCTACATTCCAAGACTATTTATATACCATATAGAAGCTTGGCAAAAGCCATCTCCAGAAAAGGAGATATTAACAAAGCAATTAAAATTAATGACTAAGAGGTTATGGTATATTATTACTTGGCCTTCTGCTGTTTTGTGTGTTTTATTTGCAATTTGGTTGTTACTATTAATGCCAAGTTGGTTACAACAACCCTGGATGCATATAAAGTTAGGATTTGTAGTATTACTAATTCTATATCATTTAAAAAACCATCAAATCTTTAAGCAATTACAAAGAGATGAGGTAAATTATACTTCAAGATATATGCGTATTTGGAATGAAGGTGCCACATTAATTTTATTTGCAATAGTATTTTTAGTTATTCTAAAAAGTACTTTTAATTGGGTTTTTGGAGTTATAGGTATTATTGTTTTAGGGATTTTATTAATGTTGGGCATTAAACTATATAAAAATATACGTAATAAAAATCCTAATGCTTAAGATAGGTTGTTGGCTTAACTTTTGATGTATCTTATATATAGCAAAAGGTAAATAAAATCTAATTTTAAGCCTTGTCTATATTCCTTATCTTTAACGTTAAATAAGTTACATTGCTTAAAAAATTCTCTCTTAGGTCTCGTATTTTTGTTTCTATGATATTGCTGGTGCTTATAGCATCAGTACTAATTGCAGGAATTACTATTTACCAGTATAGAGAACAATCTAAAGATTATCATGAGGTACGTTTAGAGCGTAAAGAACAACAGCTAAAACAAAGTGTTAATTACACCTTGCAACGTACAACCTATCCTATTACAACAGAAAATTTAGCTAATATTTTTAAAGAAGAAATTTATCAGATTGCAGATGTGCAAAATGTAAATTTTAATATTTATGATTTAGAAGGCGGACTTATTAAAAGTTCTAGACCAAAGTTTGAACAGGATTCTATTTCTAATTGTTTAGATGCACATATCCTTAATAAATTAGACATATCTATAGATAAAAGGTTTGTAGAAGAAAATTCTGCTGCAGGAGATAAGTACCAAGCATCTTATACGTATATAACAGATTATCAATTTAAACCAATAGGTATATTAAATTTACCATATTTTGAAGATAATACTCTTAATGATATGGAACTTAGAGAGTTTTTAATGCGTTTAGGAGGGGTATATTTGGTAATGCTCCTAATGGCAATTGGGTTAGCATATTTTATTTCTAAATACATAACTAGATCGTTAGAAACAATTTCTAACATGATGAGTAAAACAGATTTGACGAAGCGTAATGAAAAGATTTTTATAGAAAGCCCAGGAGAAGAAATGGACAATGTAATTGCTTCTTATAACGCTATGATTGATGAGTTAGAGATAAGTGCTGTAAAATTAGCAAAAAGTGAAAGAGAACAAGCCTGGAGAGAAATGGCAAAACAGGTTGCCCATGAAATAAAAAATCCGCTAACACCAATGCGGTTAACTGTGCAAAGTTTTGAGCGAAAGTTTAACCCAGATGATCCAGACATAAAACCGAAATTAGAAGAGTATTCTAAAACTTTAATACAGCAGATAGATACTATGAGTAGTATTGCATCGGCCTTTTCTAATTTTGCCGAAATGCCTGCACAGCAAAATGAAACCTTGAATGTGGTTAAGATTGTAAAGCTAGCTCTAGATATTTTTAATAAAGATTATATTCATTTTATATCCGAAGAAAAAGAAATTATTGCAAAATTAGACCGTACACAGTTAATAAGAGTAATTACTAATTTGGTTAAAAATGCAATACAAGCAGTTCCAGAAGTTGCATCTCCTAGAATTTTAGTATCCATGGCTTCCGAAGAGACTTATGTTAAAATTATGGTAGCAGATAATGGTATAGGAATATTAGATGAAAATAAAGATAAAATTTTTGAACCTAAGTTTACAACAAAAACTAGCGGAATGGGGCTAGGTTTAGGAATGGTAAAAAATATTGTAGAATCTTATAAAGGAATTATAAGTTATACATCGCAGCCAGGAAAAGGAACCGTTTTTACAGTAAAATTCCCAAAAGAAATTTAAAAAAGTAATACTATGCTATACAATACAATTTTAGTAGAACAAGATCAATTTATTGCAGAAATTACAATTAACAGACCAAGTAAATTAAATGCATTAAATAAGGAAACTATAAAAGAGTTGTCTAAAGCCTTAAAAGTACTAGAAAAAGATAAAATTGTAAAAGGGATTATTTTAACAGGTAGTGGTGAAAAAGCATTTGTTGCTGGTGCAGATATATCTGAATTTGCAAATTTTTCAGTAAAAAAAGGTGCTGCTTTAGCTAAACAAGGACAAGAAACTCTTTTTAGTTTTATTGAAAAAATGAAAACACCTGTTATAGCAGCGGTTAATGGTTTTGCTTTAGGTGGCGGATTAGAACTTGCAATGGCGTGCCATTTTAGAGTAGCTAGTGATAATGCTAAAATGGGGTTACCAGAAGTTTCTTTAGGGGTTATTCCAGGATATGGTGGTACACAAAGGTTGCCACAACTTATAGGTAAAGGTAGAGCGTTAGAATTAATAATGACAGCTGCTATGATAGATGCTCCCAAAGCATTGCAATATGGTTTAGTTAATTATGTGGTTGCACAAGAAGAGCTACTGCCATTATGTAAAAAAATTGCAAATAAAATTGCAAATAATTCTCCAGTAGCTATTGGGCATGCAATAAAAGCAGTAAATGCTGGTTTTAATACTACTTTAGATGGGTATAAAACTGAAATTAAAGCCTTTGGCGAATGTTTTGGTACTGCCGATTTTAAAGAAGGGACTACTGCTTTCTTAGAAAAAAGAAAAGCGGATTTTCCTGGTAAATAAAACACTCAAAAATCAGTTTTCTTATGTATAAAAACATCATTTTTGTACTATTATTACATTGTAGCTTTAGTTTGGTTAAGGCACAAGAAATACCTGTAGATTATAGTCTTGGAGAAAATTATAACGATAGGTATAAATACTCTACTGTGTTGTCTTTTGATAATGATGCTAAGGGTCAGAGTATTATTGTAAGAAAATATTATGGTGGTGTTTTATTAAGAGCAAAAGGGCATTTTATAGAAGTTTATGATGCCGACTTAAATCTAGTACAGGACTATAATTATAAATACTCTGCCATGCATATGGTAGATGGTTTTGTGCGTAACGGACAATTATATTTATTAGAATTAAAATATGATTACAGGAAAGAAGCCTATGATTATATTATTCACCAAAGCCCTTTGGACGATTTTAATTTTACGGAAAGAGTTCTATTATCTATCCCATCAAAAGAAGTTTCTAATCCACTTGCGGTAAATAAATATAATAGAAACTTTAGTAACGGTTTTTCTACGGCAGTTCATTTTAATGATAAAAAAACAGCTTTTGCAATTACAGTACAGCATAGAGATAGAAAAAAAGTAATTTATGATATGCACCTTTTTGGAACCGATTTAAAAAAGCATATTACGTATGATTTTACCGCCGCTACTGAAGAGAAAAATTATGCTTTTGAAAATATAGAAATAGCACCAGACTATAAAACAGTATATTTTTCTGGAAAAGCATATTTTAAGAAAAGAAGGTTTGATGTTAAGGAACGTAGATTTCAATATGAAGTAGTGCGTATTACTAATGAGGGACATAAAATACAAGAATTTAATGATGCTGGTAAATATCCAGAATCTTTGAAGCCTATACGAATAGGAGAAAATTTAGTAGTAGTTGGTTTTTATGCGGATCGTAAGGATAATAGATATAATGGTTTATGTTATTATAAGTTACATGGTTCATCTCTAGATATACAATCCAAAAAATACAATGCTTTCTCAGAACAATTTATGGTAGATAAATTTGGTAGAGAGGTAAACGCAGAAATAAAGAACTTAATATTTAAAAGTATTCATATTACACCGCAGAACGATTTACTTTTTAGTGCAGAAGAATATTTTGTTACTAAAGGTATGGATGCAACCTCTGCAGGAACACGTTTAGAGGTAGAGCGTTTTCATTATAACGACATTGTTTGTGCAAAGTTAAATGCAGAAGGTACAATGGTTTGGGCTCGTAATATAAACAAGGCAGAAGTAACCCAAGGAGATGCTGCATATGCATCTTATACTGCTTTTGGAAAAGGAGATAAAATGTACTTTTTTATTAATTCTGGTGAAAACCCTCAAAAGATGAGTAAAAACAGAATTTTGTTTAAGCAAGGGTATAGTCGTAATCCTAATCTATTTGTAATTCAGGTAAAGTCAACTGGGGATTTATCGTATAAAAAATTGGTAGATGATAAGGATGTACGCCTGCCTATAATGGTTTCTAAGCCACTACTAAGAAAAACAGGCAATGAGTTATTGTTCTATGCGAAAAGAGGCAGTAAAAAACAAGTAGTTAAAGTAACTGTTAATTAATAAAAAATACTGTATTCTACATAGAAAAGGAACACAAGAGCGGTAAGCTTATAAATTATCTGAATATATCCGTGTTAAAACAGCAATGTAAAAACAGTTTCTACATCAGGTGTAGATTTTACCATTAAGTGCCCTTGATGCAATTGCATAATATGTTTAGAAAGACTTAAACCAATACCTGTACCTTTTTCTTTGGTGGTGAAAAACGGAATAAAAATTTGCTTAAGATTGTTCTCAGATATTCCAGCTCCGTTATCTATAACTTGTATTTCTATATTTCCAGAAGTTGCTTTTATAGCTTGTAGTTTAATTACTCCGTTAGCATGATTAGTTAACGCATCTATCGAATTCTTAATCAAGTTGACTAAGACCTGCATAATCTGATTTTCGTCAGCGAAAAACTCTAAATTAGTTGGTGTAATTTGAGTTTCGAGAGATATGTTTTTATGTGCCTTTTCGTTACTTACTAACGTGATTATTTTTTCGAATAATGCAGACACTTTTATAAGTGTTTTATCGGGTTTAGGAATTTTTGTTAAAGAACGATACCCTGTTACAAAATCGGTTAAACCTAAACTTTGTTCTTGTATTACGGCCAATCCTTTTTTTACTTTTTCTAAATCACTTTCTTTTAATTGGTCCAATTGAATTTTACCATTATCAGTTTTAATGACTTTAGATAAACTATCTGAAATAGAAGTTATTGGTGCTAAAGCATTCATAATTTCATGGCTCATTACCTTTATTAATCCCATCCAAGAATCGACTTGTTTAGTGTCTAATTCGCTATAAATATTTTGAATACTAACTAATAAAAGAGACACATTGTTAACTTCTATAGGTTTAGATTCAATTTTTAATTCAACCGTTGCACGTTCGTTCGTTATAGAAATTACCTGTTGCTTAAAAGGTTGTAGTTTACTAACTAAATTGTAGACGCTGTTATCTATTTTTTTAAGCTGTTGAATATGTGTAAGCACATCGCAATTCAACAATTTTTTTGCACTTTCGTTGGCAAATAAAATATGCCCTTTGGCATTAATAGATAATAAGCCAACATTGGTATATGCTAATAAAGTTTGGTAGTATTGTTCTTGGGCTTGGGTATGTAATTTTTCATCTTGAATAATTCTATTAACCTTATTTAAATGCGCATTTAATTGATTTGTTACCGAGTTATTTGTGTTTTCTGAAAAGCTAATGGTAGAATCTGAGTTTTCTATAGCATTAAAGAAAAACATGAGTTTACGGTTGGTGCTGTTTAGAAAATTGACAAGTGAAATTATTTGTAAAATTAGTACGACTCCTAATAATACAGCAACGCCTTTTATATCATTTAAAATAAAATACACTACGCTAGCACATACCAATACTAGCAATAGTACTCTTAAAATTATTTTTAGATATAAATTTTTAGATAGCATTTTAGAATATTAAATTTTATAACGCTTTGTTTTATTGTATAAGGTTTGACGCGTGATGCCTAACTGTTCTGCAGCAGTACTATAATTACCATCGTGTTTTTTTAGCGCAGTAATAATCATATTTTTTTCCATTTCGTCAATGGTTATATCTGCCGTGTTTAATGCTTTTGTTTGCCGCTGATTAAACATAAAATCATTTACCGTTAATAGATTATTTTCACTTAAAATAACACAGCGTTCCATAGTATGTTGTAGCTCTCTAATATTTCCGGGCCAAGTGTATTTAAGTAGTTTTTTTTTGATAGCACTACTCAATTTCAATCCTTTTTTATCGTATTTATTCGCATACTTATTTAAGAAAAATTCTGCCAATTCTATAATATCATTGCCACGTTCTCTAAGTGCGGGTACTTCAATATGTATAGTATTTATTCGGTACAACAAATCTTCTCTAAAAAGTCCTTCATCAACCATTTTATTCAAATCGCAATTGGTAGCGCAAACTAATCTAACATCTACAGGAATAACTTTGTTAGACCCAATACGAACGATTTCTTTTTGTTGAATCACTTTTAATAATTTAGACTGTAACTGTAATGGCAAATTACCTATTTCATCTAAAAAAAGCGTACCATTATGAGCAACTTCAAACTTACCTGCTCTATCATTTTTAGCATCGGTAAAGGCGCCTTTTACATGTCCAAAAAGTTCACTTTCAAAAAGGCTTTCGGGTATGGCACTTACATCTACATTTACTAAAATTTCTTGATGTTGTGCAGATTGATTGTGAATGGCTCGTGCAATTAACTCTTTACCAGTACCATTTTCGCCAGTTATTAAAACATTTGCAGAGGTTTTTGCAACTTTTTCAGTAATTTTTAAAACGGCATTTATCGCTGAAGAAGTTCCGATAATTTGCTGCTCTGTTTCGTTGATAAGGTGCTTTAATTTTTTTTCGCTTTGTTTTAGTAAACTTACTTCTTTCTTAGATTTTCCTAATTGAAAAGCTGCATGAATGGTGGCCAAAATCTTTTCGTTATCCCATGGTTTTAATACAAAATCTATGGCACCTTCTTTTAAGGTATTTACAGCTAATTCTACATCGCCAAAAGCAGTCATCATTATTACAGAAGCATCGGGTGCTATTTCTTTTAATTTTCGTAGCCAATAAAACCCTTCATTTCCTGTATTTATTCTGGATGAAAAATTCATATCCAAAAGAATAACATCGTAGCTTTTTAAATCGGTAACCGAAGATATTCCGTTTGGGTTTTGAAGCGTAGTTACAGTTTTGTAAACATCTTGCAACAACAATTCTAAGGCGCTTAGCACCCCTTTATTGTCGTCTACGATAAGTATTTTTCCAGATTGCAACATAATAATCCAAAGCTACAAATAAGAATAATACTCAACTACAAAGTGTAAAATATTTTTACACTTTGTATAAAAATATTTTACATAAAAAGGATAATTAGATATTGATGATGTTTGTAATCTATTGAATTTCAGTGTATTGTTTTTTTGGCACGCATATCGTTATATAAAATACAAAACAATAAAAAATGAAAAACACTTTCCTGATTTTTGTAACCTATATTGCCTTTTCTTTAAATGGTAATGCACAAAAATTATGGACTTTAGAGGAATGCATTGTTTATGCTTGTGAAAATAACTTAGACCAAAAAACAAAAATTTACAATTCGGAGATTGATAAGGAATCGTTTCAACAATCTAAACGAGATTTTTTACCAGACTTTAACGCTGTATCAAATTTAAACAGACGATTTGGTAGGTATGTAGACCCAAATAATAACAACGTTATCAATACTGCAACATCATCAAACACCTACGGAGTAACATCGTCTTTAAATCTGTTTAATAATTTTAAAAAGTGGCACCAAAGGTCGCAGAAAAAACTACTATATCATGCAAGCTTAGAAGCTGTTTTGCAAGCAAAATACAACCTTTCTTTTGATGTGATGAATGCTTTCTATCTTGTAAAATTTAGAGAAGATTTATTGCAAATAACAAAAGAAAAATTAGAAATCTCTAATTTAAACTACGAGTTGGTAACTTCAAAAATAGAACTAGGATTGCTAGCGAAATCTAATTTATACGATATTGAATCTGAATTGGGTACTAATAAATTAGAAATAGCTCAAGCCCAAAACGCCTTAAATGAAGCGACTTTAAATCTTATTCAAATCATGAATTTTAATGGCACGAGTATAAAGCTAAAACCCGATTTAGTGGCATTAAAATCTCTTGATAGTTTAACACTAGAAACTGTTTTTTCTAAAGCAATTGCTTTTCTTCCGTCTATTAAACAACAAGAATTACAGGTAAATGCTTCAGAAAAAAACTTGGCTATTAGAAGGAGTGATTTCTATCCATCATTAGCATTAAATGCGGCGTATAGAACAGGTTATTTTGAAACGAGTATTGATGAAAACGGATTGATAACTCCTTTTTTAGACCAGCTATCTAATAATGCTGCCAAATCCATTGGTTTGTCTTTAAGAATTCCGATTACCAATAAATGGTCAAAACATTCTAATGTAAAAATTGCTAAAATAAATATCTTAAAAGAAAAGAATATTCTGGAGCAAAAGAAGCAAGAACTTTATAAAGAAATACAAAAAACAATTCAAAAAAACACTGCGCTTTTAGCGGAAAAAGAGGAGAATGAGTCTAACCTAAAATCTAAAGAACTCGCTTTTAACTTTGCTCAAAAAAAGTTTAACAAAGGGCTGGCTATGATTTACGAATTAGAGGTTGCCAAAAATAATTTAGCACAAGCTAAAATAGAAAGAACCAGAATTAATTTACAATTACAATATCAAAAAAAGGCAATAGATTTTTATTGCGGTATTGCTGTTTTTCCTTTTAAATAATAACAAAGAATGGATACTAAAATAGAGAAGAAAAGAACACTACAACCCAAACATATTGGCATAGGATTACTTGTAATTATTTTAATAGCAATATTTCTATACAATAGTTTAGGCACGCCTAGTACATCATCAGAAGTTAAAAAAAATGAAATTACGATAACAGAGGTTAAACGCTCTAATTTTAATGATTACATTACGATTAATGGCGTTGTAAAACCCATTACTACAGTATATCTTGATGCCTATGAAAACGGAAGAATTGTTGAAAAATATATAGAAGAAGGCAGTATTGTAAAAAAAGGAGATATTATATTAAAGCTAGAAAACAGGCAGTTATATGAGCAAATTTTAGCAAGCGAAAACAACCTAGCCATTAAGCAAAATAATTTAAGAGAAACAAAAATAAATTTTGAGTCGCAACGTGTTTTTAATCAAAAAAGTTTACTTGAAGCAGAATACAGAGTTATAAAAGCAAACAGGTCTTTTGAGCAAAATAAATCGTTATTTGAAGAAGAATTAATAGCTAAAGAAAATTATATAAGAGCCAAAGAAGAAAAAGAATTGGCTTCTAAACAGTATGATGTTATCAAGTTTAAAGCAAAGCAAGATTCGTTATTAAGTGCTACAGGTATAAAAGAATTAGACAACGATTTAATACGAATGAAAAAAACCTTAGCCATGGTTTATGAAAGAATTGAACATTTAAATGTTAGAGCAACTATAGATGGCCAATTAGGAATGCTAGATGCTGAAATTGGGCAAAGCATTTCCCAAGGACAACGTATAGGACAGATACACGTGTTAACCAATTTTAAAGTACAGTCTAATATAGATGAGCATTATATTGATAGAGTTACGAGACATGTTTCTGCATCTTTAGAACGCGATGGAGAAACCTATGCCTTAAAAACTAAAAAAGTATATCCGGAGGTAAGAGATGGAGAATTTCAAATAGACCTAAGTTTTATAAACGAAAAACCAAACAATATTAGAACAGGGCAAAGTTATTTTATAAAATTAGAATTGGGTACACCTACAAATGCTATACTTGTTAGCAGAGGAGCATTCTCTAATACTACTGGCGGAAATTGGATTTACGTTGTAGATACTTCTGGTAATTTTGCAACTAAACGCCAAATAAAAATTGGCAAACAAAACCCCCAATATTATGAAATTCTTGAAGGCCTAGAACCTAACGAACGTGTAATAACATCTAGCTATAAAAATTTTGAAAACAGCGATAAACTTATTTTAAATTAATAACCATGATACAGACAAAAAACCTAACTAAAATATTTATTACAGAAGATATACAAACTAAGGCATTAAACGATATAAATCTACATGTAAAAGACGGAGAATTTATTGCTATAATGGGCCCTTCTGGTTGTGGAAAATCTACCCTTTTAAATATACTTGGACTTATTGATATTCCATCCGATGGTAGTTATATGTTTCATGGAAAAGAAATAGGCAACTTAAAAGAAAAGGAGTTAACTAAAGCAAGAAAAGGTAATATTGGTTTCATTTTTCAGAGCTTTAATTTAATTGATGGCTTAACGGTTTACGAAAATGTTGAATTGCCATTAATGTTTATGAACATCAATCAAAAAGAACGAAAAGAAAAAGTAAAAGCTGTTTTAAAACGCATGAAAATAGACCACCGTTCTAACCATTTTCCGCAACAATTATCTGGAGGGCAGCAACAACGTGTTGCTATTGCTAGAGCTGTAATTACCGAGCCTAAATTATTGTTAGCAGATGAACCTACGGGAAATTTAGATTCTAAAAATGGTACCGAGGTTATGAATCTATTAACAGAGCTAAGTCAAGAAGGTGCAACCATTATTATGGTAACACACTCCGAAAGTGATGCAAATTACGCACACAGGGTCATCAACTTATTTGATGGGAAAATTGTAATGGAAACAAGCAATTAGTAATACAGCCAATTAACTAAATAACTAGATAAAAATGAACTTTATCAAACTAAATATTTTCTATCGTAATTTAAAAAGAGATAAACTTATTTCTATAATTAATGCAGTTGGTTTAATTATAGGTATACTAAGTGCCTTGTTTATTTTAGAGTATGTGTATTACCAAAGAAGCTACGATAGCCATCACGAAAATGCCAAAGATATTTATCGTGTTGCTTACAATCGTTATCAAAATAACGAAGTGTTATGGAAAACAGCCAATTCATTTCCACCAACCGGAAAATGGTTAAAAGAACATTATAGCGATGTTGTAAATCATGCGAGGATAACTCCAAAAAATGAAATAACCATAAGCTATAACAATGCCTCAGGAAGCAAAATTATTTATTCTGAAGATAAAACGTACTATGCAACCTCTTCTATATTTGAAGTATTTACAATTCCATTATTACAAGGCGAAAAAGACCCTTTAAAAGCGCCAAATACAGTAGCAATATCACACCTCGCAGCAGAGCGTTATTTTGGAGAAGAACGTCCGTTAGGGAAAACAATAAAAGTAAATGGTAATGAAGATTACATGATAACTGCCGTTTATAAAAAGATGCCAAAAAATTCGATTGTAAAATCCGATTTTTTGTTTTCTATGGAAACCATTTACAAACAACGTCCTAGAATTAGAACAAGTTGGGGCTACGATTATGGCAGTACTTTTATACAATTAAAACCAAATAGCGATTATAAAAAGCTAGAAAAAGAAGGTCTTCCTGAAATGATAGCTGCTAATTATAAAGAACGTCTAGATTCGCAAGGAAAAAGAGATACATACTATTTACAACCGTTGCAGGATATTCATTTAACCTCTAACATAGAATATGAATCGGAGCCTCCTGTTAACGGAAAAATTATAAGTATTCTTTTTGGATTTTCTATTTTTCTTTTAATTATAGCTTGGATTAATTTTATAAACCTAACTACAGCACGCTCTATAGAAAGAGCCAACGAGGTAGGTGTTAAAAAAATTAATGGAGCCTCTAAAATGAATTTAATAACTCAGTTTTTAAGTGAAGCTTTCCTTTTTAACATACTTTGCTTAGCCATAACTATTGTATTATTTTATGCTTTAAATCCTTGGTTTAAAACCATTACTCAAATAGGCGATTTTAATTTATTTGAGCACTCTAAATTCTTAGGTACATTTATAGTAATTTTTGTTTTAGGCATTATAATTTCCTGTATTTATCCTGCTGTTATATTGCAATCTTATAAACCTGTAACTGTTTTAAAAGGGAAATTTAAAAACAAACGCGAAGGAGTCTTTTTTAGAAAACTATTAGTTACTCTGCAATTTGTAATTTCAGTTGTATTGCTTTGCGGTACACTTATAGCATACAAGCAAGCTACGTTTTTAATGGAAAAAGATATGGGTATTAATTATGCTCAAAGTATAGTAATTAAAGCGCCCAAAACAGGAGAAAAACAGAGTGAATTACAAAGTAAAATTCTGTTGATGAAAGATGAATTAACTCAAATTCCTGAAGTAAAAGGATTTACTTTTTCATCTGATATTCCTGGTCAAGAAATTCAACATTGGTTTAGTTGTAGAAGAAAGGGGTACGACAAAACAGACACAAATTCTTTTTTCCAACTCTCTATAGATGACCAATTTCTAGAATTTTACAATATAAAACTGCTTGCAGGAAGACTATTTAGGAAAGGCGAAAAAGAAACTGGAACCAAGAGTATTATTATGAATGTAAAAGCTATGGAACGTGTTGGTTATAAAACACCAGAAGAAGCGATTAATAACTTTGTTGTAACAGGTAGAAATGAAGAGTTTAAAATTATAGGCATTGTTGACGATTTTTATTATCAATCCATCAAAAACGAACCAGTACCAACGGTATTAAGACTTACCGATAGTCACAAAGCCTTTTTAACATTAAAAGTGGCTAGTAATAATACCACCGAAATTATTCAAAAGTTAAAAACCATTTATGAGAACTATTTCCCAGAACAACCTTTTGATTATTTGTCTCTAGAAAATAAGATAAGTAATACCTTGAAATCAGACCGAACGTTCTTATTTGTCTTTAGTTTATTTTCAATACTTGCTATTATAATTGCCGTAATTGGTATTGTGGGCTTAATATTAATCACTATTAGCCAACGTATGAAAGAAATAGGTATTAGAAAAGTCCTCGGCTCAGAATTAATGGATGTCTCTAAACTACTAGCCAAAGAAGTTGCTTCACAGATTATTACAGCTATAATAATTGCCATTCCTCTAGCTTGGTATGGTTATCAAAATTGGTTTTTAAAAACCTATATTAATAGCATAGAGTTGCATATATGGATGTTTTTAGTTCCTGTTATTGTGCTTTTTATAATCGTTTTTTTAGTAATTCATCTTGTGGCTTTAAGAGCGTACCAAATGACTTTGTCTGAAGTATTGCAAAATGAGTAATTGAACGTGTAAAGCTATGAGTTGAATTGGTGTAGAGTTTAGTGTTAGACACAATTAAAAAGACTAATTCTCTTTCTGAAAAGTGTAACAACTAGCAAAAATGGGCGTCTATTAAACGAGCCTAAACGAACTTTATGAAACATTACCTTAAATATCTATTGCTGTTGGTTATAATAATTACCAATAGTTGTACAAATTTAACTTCAAATAAAGCACAAGAAGAGGATGAAAAAGCATTTGATACTTACGTCATAAAAAATGTAAATATAATTCCGATGACAACTCATAATGAAGTCATTGAAAATGCAATCGTTTTAATACAAAATCAAAAAATTATTTCGATTAATGATACCATTCCTGATGGGGCAAAAACAATAGATGGCAAAGGGAAATGGTTGATCCCAGGTCTTATTGATATGCATGTTCATTCTGTATCTCATGTTAATTTTGGAAAAAGTTCTCCTACTCAAGGCGCTACTTTTTTCTTTAACTCGCAAGACATGGTAACTCCGTATGTAATAAATGGTGTTACAACAATATTTGACTTAAATTCCAATTCGTCATATTTTGCATTAAGGAATGAAATTGCAATTGGAGACGTAATAGGTCCAAAAATTGCGTTAGCCAAATTACTTAATGGAGGAAATGATGTAGGTCATGTTAATACCCCTTCTGATGGTCGACAAGCAGTTAGAAGCGCAAAAGCAGATGGATATCATTTTATAAAAACGTATACTCATTTAAACAAAGAAACGTTTTTAGCTATAGTAGATGAAGCTAAAAAACTAGAACTTAAGGTTATTGGACATATTCCTAAAGCATTCGAAGATAGACTTGAAGAAGCATTTGTACCTAACTTTAGTATGGTAGCTCATGCCGAGGAATTTGCGAGGTATTGGCGTAAAGACAATTCTTATAAGAAAGCGTTAGAATATGCTAAAATGGCTAAAGAAAACAACACATGGGTTGTGCCCACTTTAACTGTAATGGATTGGATAAATAAACAAAGTAAGTCGCTTGATTGTATAACACAATTAAGTTCTTTAAAATATCTACATCCAATTTTTCAAGACAAATGGATAAACCATAATAAACATTCAAAGAATTCATCTCCTAATTACTCGGTGTATTTAGACAGTCTTGTAAATTTTAACAATAAGCTTGTTAGAGCCTTCAAGGAGACAGGAGTGCCAATAGTTACAGGTACCGATGCAATGTGTTCTGGAGTTGTTCCTGGTTTTTCTGTTCATGACGAGTTAGAACTGCTTGTAGAAGCAGGTTTAACACCAGAAGAGGTACTAATTTCGGCCACTCGTTTGCCAGCAACTTGGCTAGGTATAGACAAGAAAACAGGAACTATAGAAGCAGGTAAAGATGCAGACTTAATTTTACTTAATTCAAACCCCCTTGATAATATTAATAATACAAGAGATATAGATGGTGTTTTCGTTAGCGGTACATGGCTTAATAAGTCTAAAATAGATAGTATGCTTTCTGATTTGGCTAGCCGAAATAATGAATCATTAGGAAAGTATAAATGGAAAAAAAGAAGAACGTACTAGAAAAAACTATGGTTAACAACCGTTGTAAAATATTAATAAAGTAAAAATGGAGTTGATGAAGAAACTAATATTTAAGATAACGTTATTGTTTACTATAGGTACAATAGGTCAAACTAACCATTTAATAAAAACTGACTATGGAACAATCCATTATAAAATTTATGGACAGGGGTCTCCAATTTTAATTATTAATGGAGGACCAGGGATGAATTGTGAAGGGTTTTCGTCCTTGGCTAAACTCCTAAATGACGATTACATGGTTATTCTATATGACCAAAGAGGAACAGGTAAGTCTAAGCTTAATAGTTTGAATTCAAACACTTTAAATATGGATTTACTGGTGGAAGATATTGAAGTCTTAAGGAAGCATTTAAAAATTAACAAATGGGCTGTGTTAGGACACAGTTTTGGAGGCTTTCTTGCTCAACATTATGCTTCAAAACATTCAAATAATTTGACAGGAATGATTCTCTCTGGTTCAGGAGGAATCGATATGGATATTTTTACCTATTTAGGAGCTAATTTTCACATTCGACAAAGCGCTCAAGAAAAAGATTCGTTAAATTATTGGAGAAATAAGATAAAAAAAGGAGACACTACTTATCTAGCTAAATATAAAGTTGGGAGATTTAGAGCACCTTTATACCTATATGGAGATAAATACATTGAAAAAGTCGCACATAGATTAACTCAGGGAAAACCTGAAATTAGTAAATTAATATTTCAAGATTTACATGAGAAAAATTATAACTGGAAAAATGCAATGTCTAAACTTGAGATTCCTGTTTTAATTATTCAGGGAAGACAAGATATGGTTGGTTCTGGAACTGCATATAAAGCCCATAATGTTTATAAAAACTCTAGATTAATATTTTTGAATGAATGTGGACATTATGGATGGTTAGAGCAAGAAGAAAGATATATTACAGAAATAAAATCTTTTGTAAAAAACCTAAATTAAAATACTGTAACAAGTAAATGATTTTAGAGTCTTTATTGAAACTCATCATGAAAGTAAAAAATAAACTTATTGTACTAATTGCCCTTCTTTTAACAATCTTTACCTCTAAAGCACAAATTGCCAACGACACCGAATTATACAAAAACATCATTAAAAAGGACAGTCTGTTATTCAATATTGGCTTTAATACTTGTGAAGTAAATCAGTTTGAAAAACATTTAAGTAGCGACTTTGAATTTTATCACGACAAAGGTGGTCAACAAAATAAAGTAGCATTTTTGAATGCATTGAAGAATGGACTTTGCAAATCTCCAGACCAATATCAATCACGCAGAGAGTTATTGAATTACTCAACAAAAATATATCCGCTTTACAACAATAAGAAGTTGTATGCTGTTATTCAAACTGGAATCCATAATTTTTATGAAACCTTCAATAATGGAAAGGAACAATTTGCGAGTTCTGCGAACTTTAATCATTTGTGGCTTTTGGAAAACAATGATTGGAAACTCAAAAGAAGTTTAAGCTATAATCATAAGAATAAAAAGGAAATACAAACTAAAGATTTGTTCAACCCATTTGAGCTTAAAAAATGGCTAATAGCAAATGATATCCCAATCCTTGGACTTGGCATCATAAATAAAGGGCAGTTAGAGGAAGTTAAAGTAATAGGGAATCTAAACAAAAATAAAAAAGCACCTATCAACACCATATTTAATGTTGCTTCTTTAACAAAACCAGTTACAGCCTATGTAGCTCTAAGGTTAGTGAGCCAAAACAAGTTAAGCTTGGACGAGCCAGTTTACAAATACTGGACTGACCCAGACTTAAAAGATGATGAAAGACATAAATTACTAACAATAAGGCACTTGATGAGTCATCAAACAGGCTTCCCTAATTGGCGTGATGGAAAGTTGAAATTTCAATTCACACCTGGAACAAAATACCAATATTCTGGAGAAGGCTTTGAATACTTAAGAAAGGTATTGGAAAGCAGGTTTAACAAGTCTCTAAGTGCATTAGCGTCAGAATTAATATTTGAACCTTTTAGTATGGAAGATACTAGGTATGTTTGGGACGATAAAATAGAAGAGCAAAGACTTTCTTTAGGTTTTGATAAAAGTGGAAAGAGTTACAAAGTTCATAAAAGAAAAGTGGCTAATGGAGCAGATGATTTACTCACAACAATAGAGGATTATGGAACGTTTTTAACAGCCGTATTAAATGGGTATGGACTCTCTGAACACGTTTTCAAAGAAATGCAATCTAACCAAGTCAGTTCCCAAAAAGGAAAGCATTTTGGATTGGGATTTGAAAAATATGACTTCAGAGATGGCAATTTCGCACTTTCACACGGTGGCTCTGATAATGGCGTTCAAACCATTGTTTTTATCTTCCCTAAAACCAAACAAGGAATGTTGATTTTTACAAATGTTGATGATGGCTATAAAGTTTATGAGAGTTTATTAAGCCAATATCTTGGAGAATACGGAGAAGAAATTATTGAAATAGAAACTAAAAAGTAACTATGCCCAACATTAAAAAACTGATAAGCTTAATGAATAAACTGATAAGCTACATTTTATTGTTCAATATATGTGTTTCCTTTGGGCAAACCACTAAAAAAATAGAAATTGACAAGGCAAAACTTGATAGTTTATTTATAAATCTTGACAAGCATAAACTTGGAATGGGCAGTCTTGCCATTTCAAAACACAATCAGTTAGTATATCAAAAAGCTTTTGGGTACTCTTTATTAAATCAATCAGAAAAAAAAATATCAACAACAGAAACATTTTATAGGATTGGCTCAGTTACAAAAACGTTTACAGCAGTTCTTGTTTTTCAATTTATTGAGAAAGGTCAGTTATCGCTTGATGACCATTTAAATAAATTTTTCTCAGAAGTTCCCAATAGTGAATTGATTACGGTTAGAAATTTACTAAATCACTCTAGTGGTTTAGCAAACTATTCTGATAAGACAGATTTTCAACAATGGAAATATGAAAAAAAATCAAAAAAGGATTTACTTGCAATAATCGAAAAATACAAACCACAATTTAAACCAGGAAAAAAACACCAATATTCAAATACAAATTTCTTTCTATTAAGTCTTATTCTAGAAAAAATTTCAGGGGAGTCTTATCAAAAACTATTACAAAAAAACATATTTCAAAAAATTAACCTTAAAAATACTTATTATGAAGAAGCTAAGGACTCCATAAGAAAAAAAAGTAAATCGTATAAGTATACTGGAGGTAATTGGAATCAAGAACGTGAAGATATTGCAGAAAATCATTTAGGTGCAGGTGTTATTGTTTCTAATACATCAGATTTATTAAAATTTATAGATACTCTATTTTCGTATCAATTGATTGAAAAGAAAAGTTTAAACTTAATGACTTCTTTTGATAAAGATTATGGATTGGGTATTTTCAAATTTCAATTTGACTCCTCTTTGGCTTATGGTCAAGAAGGAAGAATAAACGAATATTATACTACTCTGATTCACTTTCCTGATGTAGGACTTTCAATTGCTTATTGCACAAACGGAATTTTATACCCTAGGGATGATATAATTAGTGCTGTTGTCGCAATTTGCTTAGAAAACAACTACAAATTGCCCCATTTTAATGGTGTAAAAATAAATGATAAGAAACTGACAGGCTTATTGGGAACATATGCTTCTAATACTATGCCCATTCAAGTAACCTGTAAAGCGGATAATAACCAGTTGATTGTGGAAACTCAAGGAAAAGAGTTTGAAACCATTAAGATTAACAACAATTATTTTGCTAATTATAAATACGGGTATTTTTTTGAATTTCAATCAGAAAAGAATACTCTACTAATAAAAGAAACGGATAATATTTACATTCTAAAAAAGAAATAAAATGGTACACAGCATACAATATAGGTAACTAAAAAGGGTTCAAGAGATATGAGATATTTATTATAAGTGCCAATTTTATCATATCTTGAAAGTGCTATTCTCTATAATCTCTTACTGTTTATATTATTACTTACAATTAGTATAAAATTCATGACCCGAAAAAACTTAATTCTGCTATTAATGTTAACCTTAACATCTGTTGTGTTTAGCCAAAATCTATTTAGGACAGCCTGCAAGGGCAATTTGGTAAGGTTAGATAGTATGCTGGTAAATAGTACCATTAATGTGAAAGACAACCGAGGAAAGTCATTATTACATTGGGCAGTAGCTTGTAAACAGCGGAAAGTATTTGACTTTCTAATAAAGAGAAACATAAAAATTAATGAAGCTGATAATCAAGAAAAAACACCCTTACACGTAGCAGTTCGGTTCAATAATATAGAATATCTTGATTATCTGATTGAATTACAGTCTAATAATGACTGGCAGTCCTTATATGGAGCTTCATTAATTGAACAGGCTATATTAAATGGAAACAAAGAAATAATAGAGAAATTAATTAAGAGTGGCGTTGACATAAATATTAAAAACAAAAGAGGAAGTACTGCTTTGGAAATCTCGAAACGATTAGGTACTAAAAATATTTCTGAATTTCTAATTTCTCAAGGAGCAGATAAAAATCTTGTTAGAAAGTTCAAAATGAAAGGAAAATATATGGGACTAAAAGGACGTGAAACGATTCCTAAAATATTTGCGCCTAACTTCATTTCTACTGAGGAACAAGAATTCGGTTCAACATTTAACAAAAAGGGAACTGAGTTTTATTTTGGAGTAGATGTAAACGGGCGGAATGAAATTCGTTTTTCAAAAATAGAAGGCAACCAATGGTCTAAACCAAAAACCATTATTTCACATAAACGTTACAGCTATAACGACCCCTTTCTTTCCAATGATGAGAATAGACTCTATTTTATCTCAAAAAGAGCATTAGATGGCATTGGTAAAATTAAAGATGTAGATATATGGTATGTGGAGAGATTGAGCAATGGGTGGTCAGAACCAATAAACGCAGGTTCAACTATTAATACAAATGGGAATGAATATTATATGTCTTTCACAAATGATGGAACCATGTATTTTGCTTCTAATGGGCATGCCCGAAAAGACATCTCTAGAACAGACCATGATATATATTACTCAAGAGTTATTAATAATGAATTTCAAAAGCCTGTATTACTAGATGCGTCAATAAATACAACAGGATACGAAGCCGATGTTTTTGTTGCACCAGATGAATCTTATCTTATATTTTGTTCTACTCGTGATGGCGGATTTGGAAGAGGAGATTTATATATTAGTTTTAAAAACTCGAATGGAAAATGGACAAAGGCAGTTAATATGGGTAAAAAAATAAATACCGATAATTATGAATATTGCCCATTCGTTACAAAAGATGGAAAATACTTATTCTATACCAGTAATCAAGATATATATTGGGTTAGCACAAAAATTATTAATGAAATAAAAGAAAAAAATAAGTAATTATTAGCTAAATTTATACTTAACTCACACCACTAAAAATATACACAACGCACTAGTTTTAATGCACTATGATTAAAATAAAAAAGGACTTCGTATGGATACTTTTAGTTATTTTAAATTTGCCCTTATGTGGTCAAAATATTAAAATCTCAGAAAGTTTAACAGTCACAAAACTTTCTGAGAACACTTATATTCATACACAAAAGAATAATAATGGAATTGTGTATTTTAATAATGGCGAAGCTGTAATTGTATCTACTCCTGATTCAGAGATAGAAACTCAAAATCTAATAAATTGGGTAGAAAAGAAAGCGCGTATAGTAGTTTATGTAATTGATAGATGGCATCCTGATGCAATGAAAGGTTTAAATATTGTAAAAGAAAACAATATTAAAACTTATGCTAATAAACGCACAAAGAGAATTGCCAAACAAAAAGGGTTACCTATAACAGATTTTGTATTTAATATCAAAAAAGAAATCGACGTAGGAAATGAAAAAATAATTTGTCATTATTTAGGAGAGGCACACACATCAGATGGAATTGTGGTTTGGATTCCAACCCAAAAAATACTTTTTGGAGGAAATGAAATTAGAAATTATAATGGATGGATAGGTAATATAGGAGATGCTAACCTACGAGAATGGTCTAATACGGTAAAGAGAATAAAAAAACATTATGGTACTGCAAAAATTGTAGTTCCTGGTCATGGAAAACATGACGACTCAAAGCTAATTGATTATACAATTAAACTTTACGATTTTTATCCAAAAAAACTAACTGTAGAGGATAAAAGTAAAAAGATAATCAATCCTTTAAAAAATAAAATTATCTCTGTAGAATCTAAATCAGATACGATAATTAATACTAAAAGAATATTAATTGATGCAAAAGTAATTGTACAGGATAAATCAAAGTTAATTATAGTTGAAGCAAGTAGAATTGAGTTAAAAGATAATGAATTTAGAATTAAATCAAAAGCCGGAAGGGTTCAAATTTACGATAAAGAAAAGGAGTTTATTTCTTTAAGAACAGATGTAAATTTCAATACGTTATTTTTGTCAAAACTCAATGATAACGTTGGATTAGTTGTAGTCTTGAAAGAAATAACAACTACCAATAAAATATAAATTTTATTCGATTTTGGCTTTATCAGTTATTCCGTTAAAAATAGGTTGCATAAAAGACCTTTCATAACTTAGTGTCTATTGCATATTGCAAAGCTTCTTGACACGCTTTGTTATCAGGTATTTTATCTCGGTACTGCTCATATTCTGATAATGATTGGAATGAAAAAGAAGCATATCCAATATTGTTAGGCCCTTCATATGGTTTTAAATAGCCATGGTGGATTCCTCCCATTTTATTTACAAGGTCAATCCACATTTTTCCATAGTGTTCAAATTCTTTAATTTTTAAAGGGTCAATGGTGTATTTTAAGAAACAGGTTACCATATTTTAATTTTTTTATTCTTTATTTTTATACTCAACACAATTTTCATTCGCATAAACTCTAAGAGGTTCTAGTCCAATGGCTTTTCTTCTTTTATCAACTTCTGTTTCATTCTCTATCGAGTAAAATTTCTTAATTGCGTTTTCTTTAATAATAGCTTGTCCAAACTTTTGTTTTTGATTTGTTCTTTTTAGGATTCTATCATATAGTTCAGCATACAAAATTGCTTCAGGCTCATTAGTATTAAGAGTGTTTTCTAGTAATTTTAAACATTTTATTTGAAAGTCCAAGTCGTGGGAATGCTGTGCAATCCCCCAGGCTATCCAAACACCATCTTCTCCTATCATAGTTCGTAGGCCATCCATACTGCGCAATTATTTCATTCAATCGAATTGTATTTTGATTAACTATTTTCTTCTGTGCATCCCATTTTCCAACTAAATCTTGGTCATTCTTCCACATTTGTTTCAATTCAGTTCTTAGTTTAGGATGTGATAAATTTGAAGAATACTCTTGTTCTACCTTTTGCATTTTAACTTTTAATTCATTCCATCTATTATTAGAGTGAAGTACATTTAATCGATTATTTCTTTCCCACCTTGCTAAATCGTACATTCCTGCATCAATGGCTTTTTCTAATGAAATAAAAGATGAATCAATTTGACCTATTCGAGCATATAAAATTCCAGCATAGTAATAATTCTCGAAGCTTTTGTTTTTCTGTAATTCAGCTCCTTTAAAAATTAATTCAGCAGCTTTTTCAAAATTTCCGATTGCTCTTTTTTTTTCCTTTGATAAATGAATTCATCCCATGTTTGACCAAATGAGTTTAAAGTAAATAAAGGAATTAAGAAGAATAAAAGTTTTTTCATCTTGTCTTTTTCTTTATGACGAATAATACCTCAGATTATTACTTTGTTTAATTATTTATTAGTGGTTTTATCTATGTTGTTATCAGTCTTTTTTAGAGGATGTTTTTTGAAAGTTTAAAAGGCAATAGTATTCTTCCTATTTTTAAGAAGGCACAAAAAAGTAAGAAGTCAAAAATTATTTTAGACTAATATATTTTACTACGATATGCCATTCCATTCCGAATAAAATTGGTTAAGGTACTTAACCATGAATAAATGTCTTTTTTTTGCAAGTTTTTTACCGCTACGGGTATTCATCTTATCTTTTAGTAAGAGTAGTTTTTCGTAAAAATGATTAATAGTCGGAGCAGTTGATTTTTTGTATTCTTCTTTAGTCATTTCTAAATTTGGAAGAATATCAGGGTTATATAGAGATCTATTTTTAAATCCACCGTAATTAAAAGCTCTTGCTATACCAATAGCGCCAATAGCATCTAAGCGGTCTGCATCTTGTACTACTTGTAATTCAAGAGAACTAAACTTATCTGCTTTTAGCTCTAAGGAAGATTTATAAGATATATTGTTTATAATGGCTACTACATGTTCTATAATTTGTGCGGACACGTTCATAGAAATAAGGAAGTCGCTAGCCACTTTTGGTCCTATACTCTCATCACCATTATGAAATTTAGCATCTGCAATATCATGTAACAAAGCACCAAGAGAAACTATAAGTAGGTCTACATTTTCTTCTTTTGCTATTAAAAGGCTGTTTTTGTAAACACGTTCTATATGAAACCAATCATGTCCGCCTTCGGCGCCATCTAAAGTTTTTTTTACAAAGGCAATGGTTTCTTGTATTATCTTTTCATCTTTCAAAATAGGATACTTTATGCTTTAAAAGAATGTACACCTTGCGAAACAGTCTTTTCTATTGCGGCAATTAAATCATCAATATTACCTTCTATTTCTAACGGTTTGTGTACATCTATAGTAATGCGGCTACCTAGACCATTAGGAAATTTACCATATCGTAACATTTTCCATGAATCGTTTACGCTAATGGGTACTATTAATGCCGAGGGTGCTTTTTTAATTAATATTTTGAGCCCCATAGTTTGAAACTTTTTTGGGTGCCCCGTTCTACTACGAGTACCTTCGGGGAATATTACAGCACTTCGGTTATGTTCTTCTATATAAGAACCTAGTTTTGCAATTTCTTTAATAGCTTGTTTTCCATCATTACGATCTATAAGAACAGAACCACCATGATTTAAATTGTAAGAAACACTAGGAATACCCTTCCCTAATTCTTTTTTGCTAACAAACTTTGGATGATGTTTACGCATCCACCAGCTTATAGGAGAAATCTCATACATGCTTTGGTGGTTAGATACTATTATTAAAGGTCTGTTTGTTGGTATGTTGTGAGGATTGTTAAACTTATAAGTTGTGCCTATAATATGGGTGCATCTTATTAAACATAAATTAAAGTAGTTTACACTAATACTATGGGCTTTATAACCAAATATGTTTAAACAAACCCACTGAATTGGTTGAAAAACCAATAAAACAAGCATAAAAAAGAATGCAAATATTGGAGTTAGTATGTAGGCAAAAAATTTTCCCATAGTGTAAAAATAAAAAAACCGCTCTTTACAAAAGAGCGGTTTTAAAAATAATGTTTTTATTATTTTTTAGCAAAACTCATTATAAGCTTGTGCAAGGTTCTCAGCAATCATTTGCGCTGGTCTTCCTTCAATATGATGGCGTTCTATCATATGAACTAATTCTCCGTCTTTAAAAAGAGCCATAGATGGCGAAGATGGAGGAAAAGGTATCATTAAATTTCTAGCAGCATCAACAGCTTCTGTGTCTACCCCAGCAAATACAGTTACTGTATGGTCTGGTTTTTTGTCATTTTGTAAACTCATTTTTGCAGCAGGCCTAGCATTTGCAGCAGCACATCCACATACTGAATTTACAACCACTAAAGTGGTACCTTTTTTTGCTATTGCACCCTCTACTTCTTGGGCCGTATATAATTCTTGAAAACCAGCAGATGCTAAGTCTTCTCTCATTGGTTTAACTAATTCCGCAGGATACATAATATCTTAATTTTATTTATTAATACAAAGATAACCAATTTGTCGTACTTGGTTAATTTTCATTACGGTTCGTTTATTTAAATTTTTTATGCTAATACCATATCTTTGAAAAAAATAATAGATTATGATTAAGTGGTTTGCTGCCATTCTAGGATATTTCTTCTTAAGATATCCAGGAGCAATTTTAGGTTTTTTTGTTGGTAGCTTCATAGATAATGTAAGCTCTAATAAAGGAGGAGGTAATACAGTTTTTAGTGACTTAACAAGGCAGAAAGTTTCTCCAGCAGATTTTGAACTTAATTTACTCTCTTTATGTTCTATTGTAATTAAGGCCGATGGTAAAATCTCGCAAAAAGAAATGGATTATGTGAGACAATACTTTGTAAGTACTTACGGTAAAGAAAAAGCAAATGCAATTTTTAGAACTTTTAATGATGTTAATAAGAAACACGAAATATCTGCACAACGTATTTGTAGTTTTTTAAACCAAAGAACTAGGTATGAAGTTCGTTTGCAATTAATACACTTCTTATTTGGTATTGCAAAGGCCGATGGGCATGTTAGTAATCTTGAGGTTGCTAAAATTAAAGAAATTGCAGGGTATTTAAGAATAAGTGCTACAGATTTTGAGAGCATTAAAGCAATGTTTTTTTCATCTTCGGATAACGCCTATAAAATTTTAGAAATTTCTAAATCTGCTAGTGATGATGCTGTAAAAAAAGCATACCGAGCTATGGCAAAAAAATACCATCCAGATAAAGTAATCACTGAAAATGAGGCCATTAAAAAGGGTGCCGAAGAGAAATTTAAAAGGGTTCAAAAAGCCTATGAAGACATTCAAAAAGAAAGAGGAATTAACTAAAGTAAACTTATGCAAGAATTTTTGTTTTACACAAAGTTGGGTTTAGAGCATGTATTAGATTTTTCTGCTTATGACCATATTCTTTTTTTAGCTGCTTTAGCACTTCCTTTTACCTTTAAAAATTGGAAAAATGTTTTGTTATTAGCTACTGTTTTTACCATTGCGCATTGTACATCATTAGTTTTTTCCGTATACGAAGTGGTTGTTTTTGATGTCAGTTTTATAGAGTTCCTAATACCTGTTACTATTTTTATAACAGCAGTTTTTAATTTATTTTACACCAATACTATTAAAAAGGAGCAGAGTATTTTATTGCATTTAATTGCAACGGCTTTTTTTGGTTTAATACACGGTTTTGGTTTCTCTAACTATTTTAAAATGTTATTATCTGGAGAAGAAGAAAAAGTATCTCCTTTGTTAGGTTTTGCATTAGGAATAGAGCTTTCGCAGTTAATCATAGTAATAACAATTTTGTTAATAGCCTTAATTATGCAGGACAAACTAAAAGTAAAACAACAAAATTTTGTAGTTGTAGGTTCTATCATAATATTATTAATTACAATACCAATGTTAATAAACACTTTTCCTTGGTAAGGTTTGTTAAATTTAACTATAATAGGCTGTTGTTGTTTTATAAAGCAGGTATCTTAGTGTTTTACCTAGATAAGAATAAGAAGTTTTAAATGATTAAGACAAAACAAGAGAAGTATGATAAGGCCTATTTGCGTATGGCAAAAGAATGGGGTTTATTATCTAATTGCGAGCGTAAAAAAGTAGGAGCAATTATTGTTAAGGATAGAATGATAATTTCTGACGGATATAACGGAACACCAACAGGTTTTGACAATGTTTGCGAAGATGAAGAAGGCTATACCAAATGGTATGTTTTACATGCAGAAGCAAATGCAATATCTAAAGTAGCCTCTTCTACACAATCTTGCAATGGAGCTACATTATATATAACGCTATCTCCTTGTAGAGAATGTAGTAAATTAATTCATCAATCTGGGATAAAACGTGTTGTATACCAAAATGCATATAAAGATGATTCTGGTCTTAAATTTTTAGAAAAAGCAGGTGTAGAATTAGTGCATATACCAGAAATTTCTAACTAAGAAAAAAATAATGAAACGTATAAATACCTATTTATGGCCAACTATTATTGCAGCTGCCTTAGCAATAGGAATTTTTCTTGGCGGTAAACTTAATTTTAAAGATTCTCCAAAACGTCTTTTTACTACAAATTCTAAAAAAAACAAATTAAATAGGTTAATAGACTATATAGATTATGAATATGTAGATGATATTAACACAGATAGTATCGTAGATATTACCGTAAATAATATTTTAGAAAAGTTAGACCCGCATTCAGTATACATTCCTAAAAAAGAAATGAGTCGTGTTGCAGATAATATGAAAGGAGATTTTGTTGGTATTGGTATTAATTTTTATGCCTATAAGGACACAATTTCTGTAATACGAACTATAGATAATGGTCCTAGTTTTAAAAAAGGAATAAAAGCGGGAGATAGAATATTAATGGCAAATTTGGATACACTTTATGGAAAAAACCTAGGAAGTGGTACCATTGTAGAAAAACTGAAAGGAAAAAAAGGAACTATCGTAAATTTAAAAGTTTACAGAAAAGAAGAAAATAAAGTTTTTGATGTTAAAATTAAAAGAGATTTAGTTCCTATTAAAAGTGTAGAGGCGTATTATATGCTTACAGAGGACATGGGCTATGTAAAAGTTAATCGTTTTGCAGAAACTACATATAAAGAATTTAAAGCTGCTTTAAAGGATTTAACAAAACAAGGAGCTAAAAAACTTACATTAGATTTAAGAGATAACCCAGGTGGTTATTTAGGTGTTGCCGAAGAAATGGCAGATGAGTTTTTAAAAGACGGGAAGCTTATTTTATTTACAAAAAATAAGAAAGGAAAAATAGATAAGATTTTTGCTTCTGAAAAAGGAGAGTTTGAAGATAAACCCGTGTATGTATTAATTAACGAACGCTCTGCATCTGCAAGTGAAATTATTGCAGGCGCATTACAAGATAATGATATTGGAACTATAGTAGGAAGAAGGTCTTTTGGAAAAGGATTAGTGCAAAGAGAAATGGAACTAGGAGATGGTTCAGCAGTAAGACTAACGGTTTCTAGGTACTACACGCCAACAGGAAGAAGCATTCAAAAAACATATAAAAACGGACATAAAGATTATTACAAGAAGTTTACAGAGCGATATAATAATGGGGAATTAATGTCTGCAGATAGTATAAAAGTAGCCGATTCTTTAAAATTTAAGACCCCTAAAGGGAAAATAGTATATGGCGGTGGCGGTATAATTCCAGATATTTTTGTGCCAATTGGAACTAATGAAGAGGAAGCTTTAAAAAGTATGGATAGTTACGGCATATTATCCTATTTTGTTTTTGAGCATTTAGATGAAGACCGTAAAAGGTATGAAGACTATACCCAACAAGAATTTATTAGTGACTACAAAGTAGATGATATACTTTTTGAAAATTTTGTAGAATATGCTATGGCTAGAAATCTAAAAATGAATTTTTATGATTTTGAGGATAGTGTAAAATTGTATTTAAAAGCTGCGTTAGCAGAACAATTATACAGTGCTAATATTTACGCTAAAATTAAAAGTACAAAAGATGCTATGTTACTTAAAGTATTAGATTTAGATAGCCCTGCCTTATTACAAGAAAAAAAGGATGAAATAAATAATACGAAGAGTAATTAACCTTCGTTTATCTTCTTTTGTATTTTTTTACTAGTATTAAAAACTAAAATTAATAGTATGGCAATTAGAGCTGCCATAATACCTATTAGAGCAATAATACTATTCCCTTCAAATACATTATTAAAATCTATTAAAGTTACATTATATGCAATAAGCGCAATTGCTAAAACAATTAAAACTATAGATAAGGTCTTGTTCATTTTTATTTTTTTTAAAATAACTGGTTAATATTAGCTGCAAATAACTTAACCGCAATAGCCAGTAAAATTACACCAAATACTTTTCTAATTACATTAATACCATTACTGCCTAAAATATGTTCTATACGTTTAGAAGATTTTAAAACAATGTATACAAATATAATATTTATGAAAATGGCTATAATAATATTTTCTACATGAAACTCTGCTCGTAAAGAAAGTAAAGACGTCATTGTACCTGCACCAGCAATTAATGGGAATGCAATAGGAACAATAGAAGCACTTTCTGGCGCATCATCTTTATAAAGACTTATACCTAATATCATTTCTATGGCTAAGAAAAATAATATAAAAGCCCCAGCTACAGCAAAGGAGTTTACATCTATACCAATTAAGTTTAATATTTCTTCTCCAATAAAAAGGAAAGCAATCATTATTAAAGTGGCAACAATAGACGCCTTTTCGGATTGTATATGCCCAACCTTATTACGTAATCCAATTATAATAGGAATACTTCCGATAATATCTATTACTGCAAAAAGAATCATACCAGAAGTAACAATTTCTCTAAAATCAAAATTAAAAGTCATATCATAAAAATATTTGGTCAAATGTACGTTTATTATCAAATTTTAGATGTTAAGCCTTAAATAAACTAAAAGAATTTATAAGAAAACGTATCTTGGCATTTTATTAAATTATATGTTTCAAATAGGTAAAACCATAGTATCTGAAGAGATAATAGAGAACGATTTTGTTTGCAATCTTAATGCCTGCAAAGGACAATGTTGTATTGATGGTGAGGCAGGAGCTCCCGTTGCAGATAATGAGACCGAGATAATGGTGGATATTTATAGCAAAGTAAAACCTTATTTACGTTCTGAAGGTGTTATAGAAATAGAAAAACAAGGGGCTTTTATAAAAGGAGAAGATGGCGAATGGGAAACTCCTCTAGTAAACGGAAGTGAATGTGCATATGTAATTTTTGATGATAAAAAGATTGCTAAATGTGGTATTGAAGAGGCGTATAATGATGGTGTTATAGATTGGAAAAAACCGGTGTCATGTCATTTATATCCAGTTAGAGTAAAAGAGTATACAGAACTAACAGCTGTAAACTATCACAAATGGGAAATTTGTGACCCTGCTTGCGCCTTTGGAGACGAATTAAAAGTGCCAATTTATAAATTTGTAAAAGAGTCTCTAATACGTAAATTTGGAGAGGCATGGTATGCAGAGCTAGAAGAGGTGGCAAAAGAGCATATTAGAAAGTAGGTATGTGTAATATTACTTGAGTTCCTGAAGGTTTTTTATTTTTATCATATAAATCTATAATTTCAAGACTAAATGAGTTTTGATAATCTCTAGAGAAATTTGTTAATCTTTCTTTGGTTATATCTATTCCAACAGATTTTCTTTTAAGAACCTTATTCTTTTTAATTTTTTCGGCAGTTACTCTTCCAACTCCGTTGTCTGTTATTTCTATATGTATAAACCCGTCTTTACATTTATGAACGTTTAATTGTATTTTTTTTTCTCCTTCCTTAGAAGAAAGCCCGTGCCAAAGTGCATTTTCTAGGAAAGGTTGTAAAATTAATGATGGTATTTTAATAGTATGCGTATCAATATCCTCAGCAATAGAAATGGTGAAATTAATTTCATTAGAAAACCTAATATTTTCAATATTCATATACAGGTCTACTGTTTCTAACTCTTCTGCTAAAGGAATTTCTTTTAAAGAAGACGCTTCTAATATTTTACGAACCAGTTTAGAGAACTTGTTTAAATAGTGTACCGCATTTTTTTTCTCATTGTTTATTATGTATAACTTAATAGAATTTAAGGAGTTAAAAAGAAAATGGGGGTTCATTTGGCTACGTAACATAGTTTGTTCTAGGGTAAGAAGCTTTTTTTCGTTTTTTAATTGGTATTGTCTGTAAAGTATAAAGAAAATACCAGCAAGTAGTGTTAGTGCAAAAGCACTAATAAGTAGGGTGGTTTTGTTTTTTCTTAATTTTAGTTTTACAATTTCATTTTCTTTGGCTAGTACTTCAATTTGGCTGCTTTTCTTTTCGGTATCATACCTAATAATCATATCATTTACATACCGTAAATTTCTAACGTTTGTTATTCCTTCATCAAAAGCTTGCGCTACTTTGTAATACTCTAAAGCTTTTTTGTATTTTCCCTGTTTGTTATATAAATCTGACAAGTTTAAATTTGCCTTAATTATACCGCTTGGCAGGTTATGTTTTTTTGCCAATTGCAAACCTGTTAGCATGTTCTTTTCGGCATCTTTGTAATTTTTAATATGCATTAATGCGGTTCCTAAATTTATATGCACAGCAGATGTAACATATTGGTCTCCTAAGGATTTAGAATCAATTAAAGTAGATTCTAAAATAGCAATAGCTTCTTTTGTTTTTTCTTGTTTTATATTTATTTGAGCTATGCTATTCTTGCAAATAATTAAGCCCATTGCGTTATTTATTTTTTTGTTATAATAAAGTGATGTTTTAAAATTTTCTAGAGCTGCATTTAAATTTAATTGAGACTCTTGGCATTCTCCAATGTTTTGATGGTTTATTGCAATACCTAGCTCATTACCCAATTCTTTTTCTAAAAGCATAGATTTTTTAAATTGTTTAATGGCTAAATCATATTGCTCTAGCGTTTGGTATATATTACCTATTCCATTTAAAGAAACATTAATACTCCTTTTTAAACCATCTGATGGATTTTTTACTGTTTCAGCTAGTTCTAGGGCTTCTTGGCTATAATCTAAGGCTGTTTTAATAGCATCTGTTCTGCGGTATACAACGCTAAGCATATTTAGGCTAAACACTTTAAATTCTAAATTTTTATCTTTATTTGCAGCTTGTAATGCTTTATTGTGTAACGCAATTGCATTAGAAAATTGAGAATATGCTCTATACCTTCTCCCTAACTGATTTAAGGCATATGATTGCCCTATAAAATAGCCTTTACTTTCTGCGGTATTTGCAAAATAGCGCATGTGTACAGTGTCTTTTCTTTTAGGTCTTAATATTTTATCTATCTCTCTATACGTTTTTGGCTCTGCCTTTATAAGACTATCACTTAAAGAAATAAATTCTGAAGATACTTCTTGAGTATAACTGCTAATGGAATAAAACAGAAGAAAAAAAAATGTAAAAATTTGTTTAGACTGTAGCAAGGCTTATTGGTTTTGTTGGTTTATAACAAATCTAGAAAATCAGATTTTTTTTGTCTAGATACAGGTATTTTATGATTAGAATTTAAGATTACATACCCATCGGTTTTTAAAAATTCTTTAATTTTATTTAGGTTAATAATATAGGAGTTATGAATTCTAAAAAAAGTATCTGGGGGTAGTAACTCATTAACTTCTTTTAATTTTTTTGTAAGGACTATTTTTTGACCGTCGGTTAAAAAAATGGTGCTGTAATTCCCGTCAGATTCTGCATATAAAATTTCATTACTCTCTAAGAACAGTAGTTTGCCATCTGTATTAATAGTGATTTTTTTAGTATTTGTAGAGGAGTTAAAATTTAACAGAATTTTTTCTAATTTATCTACCGTTAAGTTTCTGGTATTAAATTTTTTTATTTTGACAATTGTTTCTTCTAAATCGTCGGTATCTATAGGTTTTAGTAAATAATCTAAAGCCTCATTTTTTAAAGCTTTTATTGCGTATTGATTATACGCGGTAGTAATTACAACAGGGAAGTTTTTATTCTGTAATTTTTGAATAAATTGAAAACCGTCCATGGTTGGCATTTCTATATCTAGAAATAAACAGTCAGGAGTGTTTATTTCTAAATAACTTAATGCTTTAAATGGATCTGTAAAAGAAGCCACTACATTAATTTCTTTACTAAAGTTTGTTAGCTCCCAAGATAAGCTTTGTAAGGCTTTAATTTCATCGTCTACAATTACAGCTTTTAGCATAGTTAAATATTGCGTTTAAGTAAGGTAACCAAAAATATAATTATTATGTAATTTATTATATAAATATGTATTAATGGTTTGTAATTAAGTGTAAATGGTAAGGAAGAATTTTTTACACAAAAACGGTTACATTGGTAAGTAATAAACTACAAATGTTAAATGTTTGTTTTTTATAATATTTCCATATATACAAAATTAATTACCATTTATACATTTCAAGAGTTCTAAAATACCTATTAAAGTATATTTACTAAGCTTTTTAAGTTCCCCGAGTAAGTAATTTGTAATTATTTTATAAAATGAAAAGGTGCCTTTTAATGTTTGTTTTTCTGCTTTTACTATTGCTTTTTGCGGCTTTTGTTGATGATGATGACAAGAAATTATCTTTACAAAATACTGTAGTAGCGGAAATTGAATTCAAAAAGTAAGTATGTAGTTGTAATACTTTAGGATGAAATGCGGTTTTTGCATTATCTAAAATTGTTTCATTATACTGATATTATACTAATTTAGTACAGAAATTCTTAAAAATAGAAGGAAAAACCGTCTTAAAAGATAATTTAAATGTTATAATTTTGTAATTATTACTAAATAAAAATAATTATAATATTTAACTATATATTACCAAATTTAAAAGTTACGGTTCTTAAGCAATTTTTTAAAATTTTGCTGTACAGTGTATTATTACAATTAAAACCAAAACCAACCAGTTGGAAATTGGAATATTGTTGAGAATAGGTTTCGGGGGAACTACCTAAATCAGCTAAATTGTAATATTTATCTTTCATTAGTTGCATTGGGGAACCGTATTTTGGTAATAACTGGTTGTTAGGGCTTTACGTTAATTAGGAGTCCAATTTTAATAAACCAAAAAGTATAAAAATTTATACTTTTTGGTTTATTTTTTTAAGTCTATTTTTATTTCAAAAATCAATTCTTTGTAAAGGCTAATAAACATTGCTAGTCAACATACATTTCAACATTGTGTGTTAAAAACTTTGTGACCATATTGCTTAAATAGACCTTAAAATTTGGTGTTAATTTTACATCTTTGTTAGTCCGTAGTGGGAGGTTTTTTTCCTAGTTGTATAAAATATAAAAATCACAAATTATTATGTCTGTATCCATTGAGCCCATTTTAGCCGAAAACAAAGATCGGTTTGTAATATTTCCAATTCAACATAATGATTTATGGGATTGGTATAAAAAGCAAGAGGCATGTATATGGACGGCAGAAGAAATAGACTTGCATGAAGACTTAACAGATTGGAATAATAAGTTAAGTGATGATGAGCGTTATTTTATAAAGCATATTCTTGCATTTTTTGCTGCATCAGATGGTATAGTAAATGAAAATTTAGCAGAAAACTTTGTGAATGAAGTACAATATTCGGAAGCAAAATTTTTCTATGGTTTTCAAATAATGATGGAAAACATACATTCAGAAACATATTCTCTATTAATAGATACTTATGTTAAGGATGATAAGGAAAAAACAAAACTTTTTCAGGCAATAGAAAACTTTCCAGCAATTAAGAAAAAAGCTGATTGGGCTCTTAAGTGGATAGAGTCTCCAAGTTTTGCAGAGCGTTTAATAGCGTTTGCAGCAGTAGAAGGCATTTTCTTTTCAGGTTCTTTTTGCTCTATATATTGGTTAAAAAAGAGAGGCCTTATGCCTGGCTTAACCTTCTCTAATGAGTTAATTTCTAGAGATGAAGGTATGCATTGTGATTTTGCTGTGCATTTACACAACCATCATATTATAAATAAAGTCCCAAAAGAAAGAATAAAAGAGATTTTAGTAGATGCTCTTAATATAGAAAGAGAGTTTATAACAGAATCTCTTCCTGTTAGTTTAATAGGAATGAATGCTAAGTTAATGACCCAGTATCTTGAATTTGTTACGGATCGTTTATTAGTAGAATTAGGATGTGATAAAGTATACAATTCTACCAATCCGTTCGATTTTATGGATATGATTTCCTTACAAGGAAAAACTAATTTCTTTGAAAAACGCGTTTCAGAATACCAAAAAGCTGGCGTGTTAAATACAGAGGATGATGAAGACTCTCAGAAAATTAGTTTCGACGCTGATTTCTGATAAATAGAACAACATTAGTTTGTTGTTTTGTACCCCATATTTAATTATAAAACCTACAATAAAACTAATTAGGCTGGTTTAATGACCAATTGACCCTAATATTTAACGTACCATTTAAACCCTTGTAGCAATATGTATGTAGTAAAAAGAGACGGAAGAAAAGAACTAATAATGTTTGACAAAATTACGGCAAGAGTTCGTAAACTTTGTTATGGATTAAATGCTTTAGTAGATCCACTTAAAGTAGCAATGCGAGTAATTGAAGGTTTGTATGATGGAGTAACAACTTCTGAACTAGATAATTTAGCTGCAGAAATTGCTGCAACAATGACTACAACGCACCCAGATTACGCAAAGTTAGCTGCCCGTATATCTGTATCTAATTTACATAAAAACACAAAAAAATCTTTCTCAGAGACAATGAAAGATTTGTACTTGTATGTAAACCCTAGAACAGGTAAAGAAGCTCCGTTGTTATCTGATGAGGTTTTTAATGTTATATCTGAAAACGCAGAAAAATTAGATTCGACTATAATATATAACCGAGATTTTGGCTACGATTATTTTGGTTTTAAAACATTAGAGCGTTCGTATTTATTAAAAATAAATGGTCAAATTGCAGAGCGCCCGCAACACATGCTTATGCGTGTTTCTATAGGAATACATTTAAATGATTTAGATGCAGCTATAGAAACTTATGAATTAATGTCAAAAAAATATTTTACACACGCTACACCAACGCTTTTTAACTCTGGTACTCCAAAACCACAAATGTCTTCTTGTTTTCTTTTAGCAATGAAAGATGATAGTATAGATGGTATTTACGATACTTTAAAGCAAACAGCTAAAATATCTCAGTCTGCCGGTGGTATAGGGTTATCTATACATAATGTAAGAGCTACAGGATCCTATATTGCAGGAACTAATGGTACATCTAATGGTATAGTTCCAATGTTACAAGTTTTTAATGATACTGCAAGATATGTAGATCAAGGAGGAGGAAAACGTAAAGGTAGTTTTGCTATTTATATGGAACCCTGGCATGCTGATATTTTTGAGTTCTTAGACTTGAAAAAGAACCACGGTAAGGAAGAAATGCGTGCTCGTGATTTGTTTTATGCTATGTGGATTTCTGATTTATTCATGAAAAGAGTAGAAGGAAATGAAGATTGGACTTTAATGTGTCCTAACGAATGCCCTGGTTTATTTACAAAACATAGTGAAGAGTTTGAAACCTTATACCTAAAGTACGAAGCAGAAGGTAAAGGAAGAAAAACAGTTAAGGCTCGTGAACTTTGGGAGAAAATATTAGAATCTCAAATAGAAACAGGAACACCTTATATGTTGTACAAGGATGCAGCTAACCGTAAGAGTAACCAAAAAAATTTAGGTACAATCCGTTCTTCTAATTTATGTACAGAAATAATGGAGTATACCTCTCCAGACGAAATAGCTGTATGTAATTTAGCTTCTATTGCGTTGCCAATGTTTGTTAAAAATGGAGCGTTTGATCATAAAGAATTATTTAAAGTAACAAAAAGGGTTACAAAGAATTTAAATAAAGTAATAGATAGAAACTATTACCCAGTAAAAGAAGCAGAAAATTCTAATATGCGCCATAGGCCTATTGGTTTGGGCGTGCAAGGTCTTGCAGATGCATTTATTATGTTACGCATGCCTTTTACAAGTGATGATGCAAAAAAATTAAACCAAGAAATTTTTGAAACGCTTTATTTTGCAGCGGTAACTGCCTCAATGGAAATGGCAAAAGAGGAAGGAGCATATTCTACTTATGAAGGCTCTCCAATGTCACAAGGAGAATTCCAATACAATCTTTGGGGAATTAAAGATGAGGAGCTTTCTGGAAGATGGAATTGGGAAAAATTAAGAAAAGATGTATTAAAGAATGGTGTTCGTAATTCTTTACTAGTAGCTCCTATGCCAACAGCATCTACTTCTCAAATATTAGGTAATAATGAGTGTTTTGAGCCGTATACTTCTAATATTTATACAAGAAGAGTACTTTCAGGAGAATTTATTGTAGTAAATAAGCATTTATTAGAAGATTTGGTAGATTTGGGTATGTGGAATGAAAACATGAAGCAAGAGCTAATGCGTGCAAATGGATCTATACAACATATAGAAACTATTCCTCAAGATATTAGAGATTTATACAAAACAGTATGGGAATTAAGTATGAAGGATATTATTGATATGAGTCGCCATAGAGGTTACTTTATTGATCAAAGTCAGTCTTTAAACTTATTCATGGAGAATGCTAATTATTCTAAATTAACATCTATGCACTTTTATGCGTGGAAGAGTGGTTTAAAAACGGGAATGTATTATTTACGTACTAAAGCAGCAGTAGATGCAATTAAGTTTACGTTAGACAATACAAAGAAAAAAGAAGTTCCTGTAAGCGTAGCTGCAGAAGCAGAGGTAACAGCTGCTACACCAGCACCAACGGCTGCAGAAGCAGTATCTATGGAAGTAAAAGCAGCAACTACGGTTGTGCAACCAGAACTAGATGTGCAACCATTAACCCCTGAAGAAATGAAGGAAATGATTGCGAGAGCTAAAGAAGGGCAAGCTGATGATGATTGTTTAATGTGTGGTTCTTAAAAAATCTATATACTACAAGAAAAGCCCTAGTAAATTATTTTACTAGGGCTTTTTTGTATAATTTATTTTAATAGTATAAAATATACTAAATGCTACTATTTTTATTTTTTGAAGTATGGCTTAAATACTAAAGAGAATATATATGCCATCACGTACAAAGCCAGTATGATAATATAGTTGTCCATGATTATAAATTTTAATGTATATTTATTAGAACGGTATAGTTATTAAAAAATTACAAATTATACTATTAAAAATTTGTTAATGTACTATTTTTTAATAGTATATAGTGAAATTACTTTAATGTTAACAACAAATATAAGAAAAATCTTACAATTTAAAAATATTATCTATTGCTTTTAAAGTAAATGATATACTCACTGAATAATTTAAAGATTCCAAAGCTTGCTTCAAATTTTATAAGTTGTTTTCTTATGAAGACTTCGTAGGTTTGCCTAGTACTTATTCACGGGCATAAATTAAAAAAGTGGCTTAGATAAGATAAGCCACTTTTTACTTCAAAATTTGTGTTATAATCTATAAAGACCAGGCTTTATTTTGTGTTAGCTCTTCTACATCACCACAAGCTATATATTCTCCAGGTATTGGTAGGTAGGCTAAAACCTTTTCTCCAACATATTCAGAGGTTTTATAACCCCAAATAGTCAGTCCTCTTAACTTACTGGCAAAAGCATAACATGCAACATCATCAGTAAGAATAGCAGAACTATTTTGAGTAGCAATAGCATTGTTATAAGCTATAATAGCTTTATCATTTTCTTTTTGCTGTCCTTTACTTATTTTTAATGCTTTAGATAAAGACATATCTAAATTAGCTGCGGTTATTTCTCCTAGAGATTCTTTTCCAGAATCTTTTAATGCTGTTTTAGTAAATACATTAAATGTAGTTTTAAAAACATCTTGCTGTTTTTTAGGCATTACTTCTTTAGAAAATTTATCTATAAATAAATGCACTTGTAATTCAGAAGCAGAAGGAGTATCTGTTGCTGGTAGAATTAAATCTACTAGGGAGATTAGAGTTACCCCCTGTTCTTTTGTAAAAAAATCAGGAGTCCATTCTAATACCTTTTCGGTTTTACAACTTTGAACAATGCTTAGTAGGGTAGGTGTGGCTACTACGTAACCAAGAGACAACCCCATATTTTTTAGCGCTTTTCTTCTATCCATTATAGTTTTCCTTTTTTAAATTGTTCAGCAGCATGATTAGCAGCTCTGGCTGTAAATGCCATATAAGTTAATGATGGGTTTACACAACTAGACGATGTCATAAAAGAACCATCTGTAACATAAACGTTTTTTACATCATGTAATTGGTTATTACCATTTAATACAGACGTTTTACGGTTTCTTCCCATACGTGCTGTACCCATTTCATGAATTCCTAATCCAAGTGCAGCAGAGGTGTCATCAAAGCCTTTCACGTCTTTAAAACCAGCTTTAATTAACATATCTATAGCAGATTGCTTTATGTCTTTACGCATATTGCGTTCATTTTCTTTTAATTCTGCATCAAAAGTAACTGTAGGTAAGCCCCATTGGTCTTTTTTATCGTAATCTAAAGTAAATCTGTTTTCTTCATTTGGAAGAACTTCTCCAAATCCCATAAGACCAAAATTCCATCCGCCAGGCTTTAAAATAGCATTTTTTAAATCTTTACCATGAGAAAGTTCTGCAATAGAATCTTCCCAGTTATTTCTTGAGGCTCTACCTTGGTAGCCAAAACCTCTTTTGTATTCTTTTTTATTACTTTCTCCTCCTAAGTTTCTAAACCTTGGAATGTATATGCCATTGGGTCTTCTTCCTTTGTAGTATTTATCAGTAAAACCATCTACTTTAGCACTAGCGCCAACTTTTAAATGGTGGTCCATAATATTACGTCCTAATTGGTCAGATGCATTTCCCATACCATTTGGGAAACTATCCGATTTAGATTGCATTAAAATAGAGGTAGATGCAATTGCAGAAGCGCAAAGGAAAATTACTTTGGCTTTAAACTCAAGCTTTTCTTTGGTTACCCTATCTATTACTTTAACACCAGTAGCTTTTTTTGTTTTAGGGTCATACATTACTTCATGAACAATAGAGTCTGGTCTTAAAGTCATGTTTCCTGTACGTTCTGCAGCTGGTAGTGTAGAAGATAAACTACTAAAGTATGCTCCAAAAGGACACCCTCTTATACATCTATTTCTAAATTGGCATTTGCTTCTGCCATCAAATTCTTTATTCCCAGTTATATTGGCAACTCTACCAGTAGTCACAACCCTTCCATCAAAATTTTCAGCAACTTTTTCTTTTAAGTGTTCTTCAACACAATTAAGATCCATTTTTGGAAGAAATTTACCATCAGGTAATTGTTCTAAACCTAAACTTTCTCCACTAACACCTATGTATTCTTCTACCTTATCATACCAAGGAGCAATATCTTTATAACGTACTGGCCAGTCTACTGCAATACCTTCTCGTTTATTAGCAGTAAAATCTATATCACTTAAACGATAACTTTGTCTTCCCCATTGTAAAGAACGTCCACCAACATGATAACCACGCATCCAATCAAAACGCTTGGTTTCATTATATGGGTGCTCTAAATCATTAACAAACCACATAGAACTAGCAGATTTAGTAGTGTAACCTGTTCTACTTTGTTTTAGTTGTTTAGCAAGTTCTTCTTGTGTAGGTTTTCCACCATTTGGAAAATCCCAAGGATCTTTATGAGCAGTTTCATAGTCTTTTATGTGAGTAACCATTCTACCTCTTTCTAGAACTAAGGTTTTTAAACCGTTTTCACACAGTTCTTTAGCTGCCCATCCACCACTTATTCCAGTCCCAACAACAATTGCATCGTAAAAATCTTGCCCTTCGTTATAATAAACTTTGCTCATGTATTAATTATTTAATTCCTAAATTTATTAAATATTAAATTAATTTTATGTATTTATTTCTCTTAAAAATTATGAATTATATACTATAACGTTGTAGTATTTTGCAATTGTGCAATACGGTAAATACCACTATTTTTGACATATAACGAAAAAATAGAACCAAAAAGATATGAGAAAGAATAGTATTGAAAACACTAGAATTAAATTATTGGTAGTCATTTTAATTGCTATTGCATATTCTTGCAAAGAAGTAAAAAAAGAAACTTCAGAAAAAGAAAATATAGTAGTTAATGCGGATCCTTTTTTTAAATTATCATTAGCGCAGTGGTCTATACATACCATGATAAAAGAAAAAGGAGTGGATCCTTATACATTTGCAGAAAAAGCAAAAAAATGGGGCTTTAGTGGTTTGGAATATGTAAGCCAATTATATAACCCAGAATTATCTAAAGCCAATTACTCCAAAGAAGCAATGACTTCATTTGTAGAAAAATGTAATGCGGAAGCAAAAAAGCATGGGATGCAAAATTTGATTATTATGATAGATGGTCAAGGAAATTTAGCAGTCTCTGATACTGAAGAAAGAAAAATTGCAATAGAAAAACATTATAAATGGGTAGATGCTGCAGCTGCGATGGGGTGCCATTCTATACGAGTAAATTTAGCTGGTAGCGATATTCCTGAGGAATGGAAAAAAAATGCTGTTGATGGTTTAACACAATTAGCAACTTATGCTAAAACAAAGAATATAAATATAATAGTAGAAAACCACGGAGGTCTTTCATCTAATGGAGCTTTAGTAGCAGAAGTTATGGAGATTGTAAATATGGATAACTGTGGAACCTTACCAGATTTTGGTAATTTTTGCATCCAAAGAAATGATAAAAAAGATAGGTCTAAGGGTTGTGCAAATGAATATGACAAATACATAGGGGTAAAAGAATTAATGCCTAGAGCCAAAGCAGTTAGCGCCAAAACGCGCGATTTTGATGTTAATGGAAATGAAACTAAAATAGACTACGTAAAAATGCTTCAAATTGTTAAAGATGCAGGGTATACAGGTTTTATAGGGGTAGAATACGAAGGTAAAGTACTAGGAGAAGAAGAAGGTATATTAGCAACAAAAAAATTACTAGTAAGTGCTTCTAAAAAAGTTAAATAATTAATAGGTATTATGAAGGTTTTTTTTAATCAGATGTTTGATTATAATTTTTATTGCAATAAAAAAATAATAGAGCAGTGTATTGCAATGGAAACTGTTCCCGATAATACGATTAAACTATTTAGTCATATTTTAAATGCCCATCATATCTGGAATAGTAGAATATTAAAAGTTTCTTCTAAATATTCTGAATGGCAATTACATGATGTTAAAGAGTGGGAGGATATTCATTATGAAAATCAAAGAAATTCTTTTGAAATTACTAGTAATACAGATGATTTTGAGGATAGAATAGATTATGAAAGTTCTGAAGGACGGCTTTTTACAAATACACTTCAAGACATGTTATTTCATATTATAAACCACTCTACGCAACATAGAGGACAAATAGCAAAAAACTTTAGGAAAAAGGGACTAGACCCTCTCATTCTAGATTATGCTATTTACAAAAGATAGTTTTAGAACTTAACGGCAACACCAACTAATTAAATATATAAGGAAATGAAGGAAGTGAATAATAACCAAATATTTTTAGCAGCCTGTATTTCTCTAATTGTAACGTCTATGACATTTGCAATAAGAGCAGGTATTTTAAATCAATTAGGAGTAGATTTTGAAATTTCTAATAAAGAATTAGGTTGGATAAATAGTATGGCTTTTTTAGGATTTCCTCTTGCAATGATTCTTGGAGGGTTGCTTTATAATACTGTTGGCGCTAAAAAATTAATGATAGTTGCTTTTATATGCCATATATTAGGTTTGTTACTAACCATTTTTGCAGGTGGTTTCTGGACGTTAATCATATCAACCTTCTTTATTGGCTTTGCAAATGGCTCTGTAGAAGCAGCATGTAATCCATTGATAGCAAAAATGTATACTAACAACAGAACAGCAATGCTAAATAAATTTCATGTTTGGTTCCCTGGGGGTCTTGTTATAGGGGCATTAGTAACTAAATTTTTAACAGATGCTGGTATGGGGTGGCAAGCCTTAATAGCTACTATGCTAATACCTACATTAATTTACGGATATTTAATATTTACTCAGAAATTTCCTGAAAGTAGAAATATGGAATCCAACACATCTAATAATATAAAAGCCTTAGCAAATCCATTATTTATTTTTATGGCACTTTGCATGACATTAACTGCCGTTTCTGAGTTTATGCCACAACAATGGATAGAAACTATTTTAGGTAGCTCAGGTGCTAGCCCTATGTTAGTATTAGCCTTAGTAACAGGTATTATGGCTTTAGGTAGATTTTTTGCAGGACCAATTATACATAAATTAAACCCGGCAGGGGTTCTTTGGATGTCTGCAATAATTACTAGTGTAGCTATTTATCTTATGAGTATAGTGGATGGTTCTATGATATATGTTGCAGCGGCATTATTTGCTTTAGGAGTTTGTTACTTTTGGCCAACTATGATTGGTTTTGTATCAGAATACTTGCCAAAAACAGGTGCATTAGGAATGTCTCTAGTTGGTGGGGCAGGAATGTTTGCTACCTCAATGTGGAACCCCATAATTGGTTCTTGGTTAGATGAAGAAAAGAATAATGCTTTAGCATCTGGTTTATCTGGAGCTTTAGCAGAAATTGCAGCAGGTAAGGCTGTTTTAGCAATAGTAGTGTTCTTTCCATTAGCACTAGTTGTGTTATTTGGAATTTTATTTTTTATGCGTAATAAGATTGAAAAAAATAGAATTGGCCACGGAGAAGATGCTATTGCATAAATTATATTAAAAAAAGTATATAATTAAATATAAGTTGATGAGTAAAAAAATTAGGTTAGGAATTCTTGGCGGAGGCAGAGATTCTCTTATTGGAGTATTACATAGAGTAGCATCACATATAAATGATAATTATCAAATAACGGGTGCCGTATTTAGTCAAGATTTTGAGGCAAATATGGCTTTTGCTAAAGAAATAGATGTTCCTACCAATAAAATATATAAAGATTTTGACACTTTTATAGAGGAAGAAATGAAACTTCCTAAAGAAGAAAGAATAGAAGTTTGTTCTATACTTACTCCTAATTTTTTACATTTTCCAATGGCAAAAAAGTTGTTAGATAATGGTTTTCATGTTATTTGTGAAAAGCCAATGACAACAAGTCTAGAAGAAGCAAAAATATTACAAGAAGCACATAAAAAATCAGGAGCAGTTTTTGCGTTAACGCATACGTATACTGGATACCCAATGGTACGTCAAATGCGAGAAATGATTAAATCTGGAGCTTTAGGAAAAATTCATAAAGTAGATGCTTCTTATTATCAAGGATGGGTAAATACCATAATCCATGATCATGAAAAACGTTCTTCTGTTTGGAGATTAAACCCTAAAAAGGCAGGTATTAGTTCTTGTATAGGTGATATAGGAGTACATGCTTTTAATCTAATTGAGTATACTACAGGATTACGAATAGATACTATTTTGTCTGATTTTAATTATTTATATGAAGATAACCAGATGGATGTAGATGGTACTGTTCTAGTGCGTATGGATAATCATGTAAAAGGATTAATACGTTCTAGTCAAGTTGCTACAGGAGAAGAAAATGGGTTAACTATTGCAATTTATGGGGAGAAAGCCGCTTTTAAGTGGGAACAAGAAAAACCCAATTTCTTATATAAGCTGAGTGATACTGAACCAATGCAGGTATATAAACCAGGGCATGCGTATAATTCCGATTTATCTTTAGGAGGAACAAAATTACCTCCAGGACACCCAGAGGGTATTTTTGATTCTATGGCTAATATTTATTTAGGAGCAGCCAAAGCAATTAGAGGGGAAAATTATAATGACGGAGAGTTTCCTACTATGTTAGACGGTGTTCGTGGAATGAATTTTATTGAAGCTACAGTAGCATCTCATAAAGCAGGTAATACTTGGGTTAAATTAGAATCTTAAACTAGGGATAATAATTTATAAAAAATGCAGCCTTATTTAGGACTGCATTTTTTATGTTTTAATACTAAATAATTATCGTTTAAAAACAACCTTAAATTCGTGGCAAACCACAATCATGCTCTCGCTAGGTTTGCGATTAAAAGCACTTAATTCTCTAGTGTAATAATCCCAATGTACTTTTTTCCAATGTGTTAAAGATTTGTCCCCTTCACCTTCTTTCTTAGCGTAAGATTCATCAATACTAAAATAAGGTTTTAAGGTAACTTTAGTCGTTTTTATAATACATTGAGCTTCTCCTTCCCAGTTTGTAATGACTGTAAAATCTCCTATTTTAGGTAATTTTTCTTCTCTATTTTGAATGCCAATAAGAGAATCTGTAGTAGCTTTTTTTACTCCAGATTTTACAAGATTAGCACATTCATTAGCATCATTCTTATTATCACAAAAATGAATTGTTTTTGGAGCTTCATGAAAAGCATCTTCTAAATGCTTATCTAAATAATCTCCCCACATATTTCTTGCCGATGAATTTTCCATTTATAATAAACGTGTTTATAATTTTTAATATTGTTAGTGTTGCGTAATATAGTAATTTTAAGAAAATGTACCTGCTTTAAATTCCTTTGCAGCATGGTTTGCTGCTCTTGCTGTAAAAGCCATATAAGTTAATGAAGGATTTACACAGCTAGAAGAACTCATAAAAGCACCATCTGTTACATAAACATTTGGTACACTATGTACTTGGTTGTATTTATTTACGATTGACGTTTTGGCTGAGTGCCCCATTCTTGCTCCGCCCATTTCATGAATTCCAAGACCTGGGCCAGTAGAATTGTTGTAAGTTTTTACATTTTTAAAGCCAGCAGTTTTAAATGTTTCAAAAATTATCTTGAGAATGTCTTTTCGCATATTTAGTTCATTTTCCTTGAACTCAACATCAAAAGCAAGTTGCGGCAAACCCCATTTATCCTTTTTTGTTTTACTAAGGGTTACTCGGTTATCATCATAAGGAAGCATTTCTCCGAAACCTCCTGCTCCAATCCTCCACTCGCCAGGTTTTAAAATGTTTTCTTTTAATTCAGTACCGTAACCCATTTCTGCAATAGCATCCGTCCAATTTTCTCTGCTCGCACTTCCTTGAAAACCAAAGCCTCTTATATAATCTTTACGGTTAGTTTTAGCATCTAAGTTTACAAATCTAGGAATGTAAAATCCGTTTGGCCTTCTTCCTTTGTAATATTTATCTAAAAACCCATCTACTTTTGCAGAAGCTCCTAATTGGTAATGGTGGTCCATAATACCTCTTCCTAATGCGTCAGAATCATTTCCGAGGCCATTAGGAAAACGTTTAGACTTAGATTGCAATAATATCCCAACAGATGCCATTGCAGATGCGCACAAGAATATTACTTTGGCTTTGTATTCTATTTTTTCTTTGGTAAGTGCATCAATAATTTTTACACCAGTTGCTTTTTTTGTTTTAGAATTATATACTACTTCATGAACAATGGAGTTGGGTCTTAATGTCATATTCCCGGTGCGTTCTGCTGCGGGTAGTGTAGAGGAGTTACTACTAAAATAGCCTCCAAAAGGACAACCTCTACGGCATCTGTCTCTATATTGGCAAGGACTTCTCCCTTCAAATTTTGCATTTTTATCTGTAAGATGTGCAACCCTACCAATAGTTAAAAGTCTACCATCGTCAAAAGAAGATGCCATAGATTCTTTTAAGACTTTTTCAACACAGTTCAAATCCATAGGGGGTTGAAATTTACCATCAGGAAGCTGTTTTAACCCTAAATTTTGACCACTTACACCAATGTACTCTTCTACCTTATCATACCAAGGAGAAATATCTTTATAGCGTACAGGCCAGTCTACACCATTTCCATCTTTTTTATTTGCCTTAAAATCAATATCACTCCATCTATAACTTTGTTTTCCCCAAGTCAAAGACCGTCCGCCTACATGGTAGCCACGTATCCAGTCAAAACGTTTAATTTCTTCATAGGGGTGTTCCAAATCATTTACAAAAAAATGTTTGTTATCTTCTTTTGGAGCAAATCCAGTTCTAGCTTGTATATGTTGTTTTTTTTTATCTGCCTTGGAAAGTTCACCTTTAAGAGGGTAATCCCAAGGGTCATCATTCATAGTTTTGTAATCCTCTATATGTTTAACCATAGGACCACGTTCAAGCACTAAAGTTTTTAAACCATTTTCACATAATTCTTTAGCTGCCCAACCTCCTGTTATTCCAGTTCCTACTACTATGGCATCGTAAATTTCTTCGTAATTCATTGTGCTTTTTAAAAAATAATAATGTTATGCCTATATTTATAACACATCTGTCGAGAAATTGATAATATGGCAGAATAACATTAAATATACTGCATATTTATAAAAATTTCTTGAATGAAAACAAAATATTAAGAAAAATATACTAAAAACATTAAAATGAAAACAATAAAAGGTCCGGCTGTTTTTTTAGCACAATTTGTAGATAGTAAAGCACCATTTAATACTTTAGATGGTATGTGTAAATGGGCAGCAGACTTAGGATATAAAGGAATACAAATACCTACATGGGAATCTTTTTTAATAGATATTGAGAAAGCTGCTGAAAGCCAAACGTATTGTGATGAATTAAAAGGAAAGGTTAATTCTTATGGACTAGAAATAACAGAACTTTCTACACATTTACAAGGCCAATTAGTGGCTGTAAACCCTGCCTATGATTCTATGTTTGATGGTTTTGCTCCTGATGTTGTTAAAAACAACCCCAAAGCAAGAACAGAATGGGCAATAGAAACTGTTAAAAAAGCAGGTACTGCAAGTAACCGTTTAGGGTTAAAGTCCCATGCAACTTTTTCTGGAGCTTTACTTTGGCATACTATGTATCCATGGCCACAAAGACCTCCAGGATTAGTAGAATTAGGTTTTGAGGAACTTGCAAATAGATGGATGCCTATTCTTAATCATTTTGATGATAAGGGGGTAGATGTTTGTTATGAAATTCACCCAGGAGAAGATTTACATGATGGTGTTTCTTTTGAGCGTTTTTTAGCAGCAACAAAAAATCATAAGCGTGTAAATATGTTGTATGACCCTAGTCATTATGTACTACAAAATTTAGATTATTTAGCATTTATAGATCATTACCATTCTTTTATTAAAGCCTTTCATGTAAAAGATGCCGAATTTAACCCAACAGGAAAACAAGGTGTTTACGGTGGATATTCGGATTGGATAGACAGAGCAGGAAGATTTAGATCTCCGGGTGATGGTCAAGTAGATTTTAGCGGAATTTTTTCTAAACTTACTCAGTACGGTTGTAATGTTTGGGCAGTTATGGAATGGGAATGTTGTATGAAGAGTCCTGAGCAAGGTGCTCGTGAAGGCGCCCCTTTTATTCAAAAACACATTATAGAAGCAACCCAGAAAACATTTGATGATTTTGCTGGTAGAGATACAGATAAAGATGCCTTAAAAGGAATTTTAGGGATTTAAAACATACTTTATTATACCATGGATAAAATGGTATTTTACTGGAACATTAAAATTAAAGAGTTGTAAAAATGAAGAAATTACGTCTAGCTTTTGCGCTTGTTGCTTTTGTAGCTAATAGTTGTTATAGTCAAAAAGAAATAGTTACAGAAAATAAAGTTAAAGAGCCAACAAAACCAGAGGAAACCGAATTTTATGAACCAGTAGTTCCTGTTGTGAAAAAGAATACTAATGGAGTTCCTAGTGATGCTATTGTATTATTTGATGGAGAAAACTTAAATAATTGGGAGCATACTAAAACTAATAAAAAAGCTACTTGGCTTATTAATGAAGATGGGAGTGTAACGGTTAAAAATAAATCGGGAGACATACAAACCAAACAAAAATTTGGAGATATACAATTGCATATAGAATGGCAATCCCCAGCAGATATTAAAGGGAAAGGGCAAAATAGGGGGAATAGTGGTGTTTTTATGCAAGGCAGATATGAAGTGCAAATTTTGGATAATAATGATAATGATACCTATGTTAATGGCCAAGTTGGTTCCGTTTATAAACAGCATACTCCTTTAGCAATGGCATCCGTTCCTAGTGGAGAGTGGAATGTTTATGATATTGTGTATCATGCTCCTGAGTTTAATGAAGCAGGGGTAAAAATAAAATCAGGCACATTAACAGTATTACATAATGGTATACTTATTCAAGATCATGTGGAAATTAAAGGAACAACACCATATATAGGATGGCCAAAAAATCCTCCGCATGGTAAAGGCCCTATAAAATTACAAGACCATGGAGATAATAGTAGAGTAAGTTATAGGAATATCTGGGTAAGGGAGTTGTAGATAAATAATTTAGATATAAAAAAAGCTGTTTAATTAAACAGCTTTTTTTATACGCTAACTTTTAAAAATAAGACAGATGCTTTTAAATAATATGCTTTAATTATCTTTGCAGGTAAATAATCTATATATGATTCAATCCATGACCGGGTTTGGGAAACATGTAATACAACTTCCCTCAAAAAAAATTACAGTAGAATTAAAGTCCTTAAATAGTAAAAACTTAGATTTAAACGCAAGAATGCCTTCGGCATATAGAGAAAAGGAATTAGAATTACGAAAGGTAATAGCAAGCTCTTTGGTTCGTGGCAAGGTAGATTTTGGATTATATATTGAGAATACAGGAGATACTACTCCTGCTCAAGTAAATGAAGTGGCTGTAAAGCAGTATATGAAACAATTGCAGTCTATTGCAGACGGAGAATCTATACAGCTTCTAGAAATGGCATTGCGTATGCCTGATGCTATGAAAACCGAAAAAGAAGATATAGATGAAGAAGAGTACACTTCTATAAAAGAATCCTTAGTTGCCGCTTTGGAGGAAATTAATAAATTTAGATCCGAAGAAGGAAGTGTATTAGAAATCGATTTTAAATTAAGATTAAGGAAGTTAACTTCCTTACTGGAAGAGGTTAAGGATATAGACCCAGAAAGGCAAGCAACTATAAGAGAAAAGTTAGAAAAAGCTGTTGCAGATTTAACCGCAGATGTAGATGCTAATAGGTTTGAGCAAGAGCTTATTTATTACCTGGAAAAATATGATATTACAGAAGAAAAAGTACGTTTAAAGAACCATTTAGAATATTTTACAAAAACGTTAAGCTCATCAGACAGTAATGGAAAAAAACTTGGATTTATATGTCAAGAAATAGGAAGAGAAATTAATACTATAGGCTCTAAAGCTAATTATGCTCCTATGCAGCAAATAGTAGTGCAAATGAAAGATGAGTTAGAAAAAATTAAAGAACAAATGTTGAATGTTTTATAATGGCAGGGGGTAAATTAATAATTTTTTCGGCACCATCTGGAAGTGGTAAAACTACTATAGTTAGGCACTTATTAAAGCAACAAGATTTAAATTTAGCATTTTCTGTTTCTGCAACGTCTAGACCTAGACGAGGGAAAGAAAAAAATGGGGAACATTATTATTTTATGACTGTTTCTGAGTTTAAAAAACATATTAAGAATGATGATTTTTTAGAGTGGGAAGAAGTTTATAGAGATAATTTCTATGGAACTTTAAAAACAGAAGTAGAGCGTCTTTGGGCAGAAGGTAAAAATGTAATTTTTGATATAGATGTTGTTGGAGGATTACGTATTAAAAAGAAATTCCCGAAAGAGACATTAGCTGTTTTTGTTAAACCACCAAGTGTAGATGAGCTTAAAATAAGACTTAAGAAGAGAAGTACAGAAAGCGAAGATAAAATTAATATGCGCGTAGCTAAAGCATCTGTAGAATTGGCAACTGCACCACAGTTTGATAAAACTATTAAAAATTACGATTTAGATGTTGCTTTAAAAGAAGCGCATGATCTTGTTGCAAGTTTTGTGAATTCCAAAGAACAGTAAAGTAATAAATGAAAAAAATAGGACTTTATTTTGGCACTTTTAATCCTATTCATTTAGGACATTTGGTAATTGCCAACCATATGGTAGAGTTCTCTGATTTGGATGAGGTTTGGTTCGTAGTAACTCCGCAAAGCCCTTTTAAGACTAAAAAAACATTACTAGACAATCATCATAGATACCAAATGGTATATGATGCTGTTAAATACTATGATGGCTTAAAACCTAGTATGATAGAGTTTAATATGCCGCAGCCTAATTACACAATAAATACTTTAGTGGTACTTTCAGAAAAATATCCGACTGAATATGAATTTTCTTTAATAATGGGAGAGGATAACCTTAAAGGTTTACATAAGTGGAAGAATTATGAAGTTATCCTAGAAGATTATGCTGTGTATGTCTATCCTAGAGTTTCTAGCGGTGTTGTAGAACATCAATTTAAAAATCATCCTAAAATACATAAAGTAGATGCTCCAATAATGGAAATCTCATCCACATTTATTCGCAAAAACCATAAATTAGGAAAAAACATCAAACCTTTATTGCCAGAAGTAGTTTGGAAATATATAGATGAGATGAATTTTTATAGATAAATTCTTTAAGGTCTTTTTTTTCTTGTGAAAATTAGGCTTATTATAGAGAATAATTTTATGAAAGCAATTTAGATTTTCATTTTATAACCTATACCTCGAATATTAAGAATCTCTATAGAACTGTTTTTACTTAATTTTTTTCTGAGTTTAGAAATATAAGTATCTAAACTTCTACCTACAATAACGCCTTTGTCTTCCCAAACTTCTTTTTGTAGTTCTTCTCTTGATATAATTTGATTTGGTTTGTTTAGAAATAAAATTAATATTTCTGTTTCTTTTTCACTTAAATCTATTTCAATATCATTGAGGATTAATTTTCTTTCCTCAGTATTTAATATGTCTTTTATATTATAGGAAGTGTTTGTACTATTTTTTTTTCTTTTGTCCTGTTTTTTTAAGTAAAAAAAGAAAATTATTATACCCCCAATAATTATTAAGATATAAGGAGTAAATTTCCATAATTTTTTAGAGGAAGAAAGGAACTTTATGTTTAATCTATAACAAGCTTTTGGCAAATCTCTACCAATACATGGAATAAGAACTCCCTCTTCTTTCAAAGACATTTTGTAACTATAAACAATTTCATTTAACTCACAACTTCTGACTTCGACAATATAATTTGCAGGTAGTTTTAGTTTGTTAAAAGTATTTTTAACAGTTTTGGTTAAAAAGCTAGGCGAGATTGATATTTTTGAGTTAAATGAAATTTCGAACCAATCATTGGACTTCTTCTTAATAGGGAAGACTAAAGAAGTTGTGTCATTATTTTTTAGTAATAACTGGTGACCAATATTACGAAGTGATACATTTATAATTTCAGTTTTGGGAGAGGTAGTATTTGTATATAAAGAATAAATTAATACAAGAATTAAAATCCCAAATATGTAAAAGGCACTTTTTTCAGTTTTAATCATTAAACAAATTTAAGAATTGAAAATAGGTTCAGTATTCAATTACATACTTTTTACAAATCTTTGACAAACCTTTTGCATTTACAGACCTTCATCAAATATATCTTAGGCATAATTTTAAAACTTAGAATTATGAAGAATGTATTAAAAACAATGTTACTATTATTAATAAATTTTACATGTTTAACAGCCCAAGAAAAGAAGCCAATTAATATTGTTGATAGTAAAATTACATGGTTAGGTTCAAAATCATTTGATATAATAGAACACTCTGGCTCAATTAAATTTAAAAAAGGAGAATTGCTTTTTAAAAATAATTTATTAGTAGGTGGCGAATTTATAGTAGATATGAACTCAATTAATGATGATAAATATAATTCGATGCTTACAAACCATTTAAAAGGGGGTGACTTTTTTAATACAGAAAAATTCCCTTTTGCTTATTTAGTTATCACAGAAGTGAATTATAGATCAAGTTCAAAGATTTCGTTAAAAGCAGATTTAACTATTAAAGGAGTTACAAACCCTATAAATTTCTATTTGGAAGAGCAGCCAGTTTCTGATATTGATTATAGAGCTGTTTTTAGTATTGATAGAACAAAATGGGGTATAAAGTATGGCTCTAAAAGTTTTTTTGAAATCCTTGAGGATAGTGTTATTTCAGATATTATAAAGTTTAATGTGTTACTTAGTTTTGCAAAGGATAAATGTTAATTATAAACTAAGCTATTCATATATTTAAAGAACTCCACAAAAAGGAAAATTATGTTTAAGTGCCTCTAATAAAAAACATAAAAGGCAATTCTTATATAAGAATTGCCTTTTGGTAAACATCAAAACGCAATTATTAGAATTACGTTTTAATGCTTTTTTAAAATATTTAATCTAATTCTTCTAAAAATTTAAGATCACGAGTGTTTTTTTGTACTGCAATTGCAGAAAATAAACTTAAGGTAAAAGACATGCCGTAAAAGCCTTTTTCACTTAACAGTAAATCGGCATTCCAAAGTCCAATAACTAATAACACAATAGAGGTTATGGTAGTGAACCAACTAATTCCATAATAGGCTTCGGTAACAGGGAGTCCTTCTTTTTTGTCACGAACACTCTTTTGTACCGATACTACAGAGAATAACCCAAATAAAAGAACAGTAAAATAGTATCCTTTTTCATTCAATAGCATATCTGCATTCCATAGACCAATACAGAAAGAGACCATTCCTAAAAGCAAGGCACTCCATGATGCAGATATAAAAGCTGGTGTAGGTTTTAAATCGTAATCTTGCTCTTTTTTTTCTTTTTCTAATCGTGTATTCTTTTTTGTTTCTGTAAACATTTGATTTTCCATACTATTTTATTTTGATGTTTAGTATGGTACAAAGGTGCAACGGCCAAAGTGTTTTTTATACTCAAAAAAAAAGAATAACTTACGATTTAATATTATATTGTACATCTATTTATTCCTATTTATAAATAGTAATTAAATATTTTACTTACGATTAAATGAATAAAATTTTATTAATAATTAACTCTTTATCTATAGAAAATAGGCAAAATTTTATCTTATGGTTAAAAAATAAGAACCGTAGAGGAGATGTTAAAAATGTTATTCTATTTAATTATCTATTAAAAGGAGAGACAAATGCTTTAGATATTAAGCTTTATGGTAAACCAAATAAGAATGCTTTTCATGCTTTATGCAAAAGACTCCAGGATAATTTGTTAGATTTTATAGCTACTAAAAGTTTTGAAGGAGAAACCTCTGAAGAGTTAGAGGTTTTAAAATTGCTGGTGGTAAGCCGTTTGTTTTTAGAACAAAAAGAATACAAGCTTGGTTATAACACTCTAGCCAGAGCAGAAAAGTTAGCCAGTTTTATAGACCATTACTCTTTACTAAATGAAATTTACCATACCAAAATACAATATGCACATTGTAATTCTTTAGTGAATCTTTATACTACATTTAAACTGGCAGATAGTAATATGGAGGCTTTTCAAAAAGATTTTAAATTAAATATGGCTTATGCAGAGATTAAAGAAAAGATTTTAATAACTAAATCTTTAGAAAAAATAGACACTATTGTAGAAAATGCATTTACAAAATATAAGGTATCTATAAATGCTTCTTTGTCCTATAAATCTTTGTATCAGTTAATGAATTTAACTTCTATTACGGCAAAACTGCAGCGTAATTATTATAGGATTACGCCATTTATAGAAGAAGCTTATGCTGTTGTAAATAGTAAAGAAACATTAGCCTACAAACATTTGTATTACCATATAGGTATTTTACAAGTTATGGCAATGGTACATTTTAGGAATAAGAGTTTTAAAAAATCCATGGCATTTGTAGTAAAGATGGAAAAAGAAATGCTAAAAAATAAGAAAGCGTACTATAAGCGATTTTTAGCAGATGTAACAGTGTTAAAAGTTTTAAATTATAACTATACTGGAAATTTTAACAAGGCTTTGCAAATATTATCTAAAAACAAAACCGAGGCTTTGGATATAGAGTTAATACACACGATGTGTTTTTTTCAACAGAATAGATTTAGAGATGCTTATAGTATTATAAAAAGATTATACCATAGTGATGTTTGGTATGAGAAAAAAGCGGGCTGGTTATGGGTTTTAAAAAAGAGTATACTAGAAATTTTATTATTAATAGAGTTAGATGAACTAGATTTAGTTTTATTACGAGTAAAGAGTTTTAAAATTAAATTTAAAGAAAGGTTAATTGCAATAAATGAAGAAAGAGTTTTAACTTTTATACAGTTAGCACTAACATATTATGAATCTCCTAAAAATGTGAATACATCATCTTTTAAAGAAAAAGTAGAACGTTCTTTTGATTGGAAAGATAACCGCGAAGAAGATATTTATGTAATGAGTTTTTATGCTTGGCTAAAAGCAAAAATGGAAAAAAGAGAATTATACACTACTACTTTAGAACTAGTTTCTTTACAATAAAAATGTTTTTAATTAGAGTCTTTATTGTCAATGGTTGCAGGCTTTACAGAGCTATCATGTTCTTTGTAATAAGACTCTAATAGGTTCATTGTTGCTGTTATTAAATCTTTAGTTTCTAATAGTAGTGTAAAATACAAAGTAGTGTTTTTAGGACTAGATTCTTCTGTTCTAGTTCTTGCTACTTGTTTTTCTATTTTATCTGAAACTAAATTAAAAAGATTGTTTTTGTGTTTAACAATACTTTCAATTTCTTCAAAAGACCTATTCTCAAAAACTAACTGTGTATCAGTAAGTAATTTTTTTAACTCAATGTCTATTTCTTTTAGCTCTTTGATTTGGTTATACTTTAATTTTTTGTGATTGTTGCTAATGTGTTTGTGTGTAATTTTAGCAATATATTCTAAAGACTGTGTCATGGCTTGTAAATAGCCTAAGATATTTATATAAAAATTGCTAGCACCAACACTTGCTTCGTCTAAATTTTTTATAAAATAAAAAATATGGTCTCTTAAATCATCTATTTCCTCAGAAAGCCGTACAACACCTTTTTTATTCTTTTTAAGAGTTTCTAAATCTTGTTTTGCAAGACTATTAAAGCTGGTTGTAAATATTTTATTAGCCCTTTTAACTACTCTTGCAACGTTGTGTGCACTTTCTTCTATAACCCCTTGTATAGAGCTACTTTCTGCTTTACTTAAACTATCTTCTTCTTTAAGAATTTTGTTTTTTCTGTTATAGGAAATGTAACTTCTTAACAATAAAGAAAATACCCCAAAAAGTAAGATGGTAATAGCTACCCCTTTTCCAAAATAGATTATGGTTAAAATACCACCAGATGCTATAAAGGCAATTAAAGCAGTACCAAACCACCCACCAATAACATTTAATACTCCAGCTACCCTATATACAGCGCTTTCTGCTCCCCATGCTCTATCTGCTAAAGAAGTTCCCATACCTACCATAAATGTAACGTATGTAGTAGATAAGGGTAGCTTAAAAGAAGTTGCTATAGAAATTAATATACCTGCAACCATTAAGTTTACAGCAGCACGTACCATGTCAAAAGCTGGTAAATCTTGCGGTTTGTCTTTAGATATAATTGGTGCTGTTTTTGTAAATTGAATTTCTATTTTGTCCTGCATGTTTTTTGACAAAATACTTGTAAAAATTTCAGAGGTATTTACTGCAAACCTGACTAAAGAACGAGAAATAAAATTAGGTTGAAAACGTTCTTTTGTTCTTTCTTGGCTAGATAAATCTATAGATGTTTTAACAACAGCCTTAGCTTTACTAGAAAACCAAAGAGTAACAACCATAATAATGCCAGCAATAAAAAGTAATATGTTTGGTGTGGGAACTTTTTGAGACAGTATTTCCATACTAAACTTTGTTGCTAATACCCCAGAAGCTTCCCAAGCTTCATAAGATTGCCAAGCAGCAATAGGAACACCTATAAAATTCATTAAATCATTACCAGCAAAAGCAAGTGCTAAGGCAAAAGTGCCAACTGTAATTATTAGCTTGTAAATATTAATTTTAGTAAAAGTTATTACTAAGAACGATAAAGTAATAAGAACAGAAAATGTTGAAAAAATAATTAAAAAAGGTTTGTGCTCTATAAACGATTCAAGAGTAATATTTCCTATTATTTTAAAATTATGTTGTACTAGTGTAGTTCCTTTAATACCCTCAATAAGGATAAAATAAGAAATTGCAGTTAAAGCAATACCTCCAAAAACCGCACCTATCCATTTAGGTTTTTTATTAAAATCAAAAGAAATTAATAGTCTGGTTAGCCATTGAACAAGAGCACCTATTGTAAAAGCAATTAATATAGATACTATAATTCCGGCTATAATTATAACAGCTTTTTCAGTATTTATATATTGTGCTACTTCAGAAAAAGAACCATTATTATTTGCAATTTTAATTAGAGCCATTGCTACTGCAGCACCTAGTAATTCAAAAACTATAGAAACAGTTGTAGAGGTAGGCATTCCTAAGGTGTTAAAGAAATCTAACAACAGAATGTCCGTAATCATAACAGCCATGAAAATGAACATGATTTCATTAAAATAAAACTCACCAGGATTAAAGATATCTTTACGAGCAACCTCCATCATACCACTAGAAAAAATGGCACCACATGCAATACCAATACTAGCTACAATCATTATGGTTCTAAATGAAATAGCTTTAGAACCAATAGCAGAATTTAAAAAATTCACAGCATCATTACTAACTCCGACCACTAAATCAGCAATTGCTAAAAAAGCAAGTGCCACAATCATTATTAAGTAAACATTATCCATAAATTTAGTAAAGAAATAAATCGGCAAATATCTAAAAGAAGTTAGACTGCAGTGTTATCTAAAGGTTATATTTTTTCGATAAATTTGATAGATATGTTTATATAAATGTATCAGTTTTCAGGAAAAAAGAGTCCCGTTTTTTATAAAAAAATGAGTTGTTAACCTTGCCATTTAGGTTAATGCTGTTTTTTATTAGCATTACTATTTTGTAAAATGTAACTTGCGTATTTTAAAACTATACAATGCGCTGGGAACAACTATTATCATTAAAAAGACAAGGAGATACTTTTAAAAGATTACGTAAAGAACAAGACGAAACTAGGCTTGGTTTTGAGGTGGATTATGACCGTATAATATTTTCTAAAGCCTTTAGGAGTTTACAAGATAAAACGCAGGTTATTCCTTTGTCTAAAACCGATTTTGTGCATACAAGACTTACTCATAGCTTAGAAGTTTCTGTTGTTGGTCGTAGTTTAGGAAGAATTGCTGGTAAAAAAATAATAGAAAAACATCCGTATTTAAGTGAAATACATGGGTATAAATTCAATGATTTTGGAGCTATAGTAGCTGCTGCAGCATTGTCTCATGATATTGGAAACCCGCCTTTTGGACACAGTGGAGAAAAATCTATTGGAGAGTATTTTAAAACTGGAGTTGGAAAAAAATACCAATCGGTTTTATCTAAAAAGGAATATCAAGATATTATAGATTTTGAAGGTAATGCTAATGGTTTTAAGCTCCTAACAGAATCTAAAGAAGGTGTTTCCGGAGGATTACGACTTAGTTATGCTACTTTGGGTGCTTTTATGAAATATCCAAAAGAATCACTTCCTAAAAAGCCTACAAAACATATTGCAGATAAAAAGTTTGGTTTTTTTCAGAGCGAAAAAGAAGCATTTATTAATGTTGCAAATGAGTTAGGTTTAAGACAAACAAGAGATGGTGATGCTGTTTCTTACGCAAGACACCCATTAACTTTCTTAGTAGAGGCTGCAGATGATATTTGTTATACCATTATAGATTTTGAAGATGGTATTAATCTTGGATTAATATCGGAAGATTATGCTTTAGAGTATTTAATTAAACTTGTAAAAGATAGTATTAATACTACGAAATATAATTCTTTAGTATATAAAGAGGATCGTTTAAGTTATTTACGCGCACTAGCTATAAATACATTAATTACAGATGCAATAGATATATTCATTGCAAATGAAGACGCAATTCTTAAAGGGGATTTTCATATGTCTTTATTGGATAAAAGTGCTTATGCTGCGCAAATTAAAGACATAATTACCCTAAGCGTAAATAAAGTTTATAAGGCGCAAGATGTCATAGAAAAAGAGATAGCTGGGTATAAGATAATCTCAGATATATTAGATGTGTATTCTTCTGCTCTTATAAATGAAAAAGAAAACAAAGGATCTAATTACGACAGGTTAATGATAAGTACTTTGCCTAAGTTTTACCAGCGTACACAAGTTTCTATTTATAATATTTTACTAAATACCTGTTGTTATGTTGCTAGCCTTTCTGATAGTGCTGCGGTACATATTCATAATAAAATAATGGGGAAGCAACTTCACTAAAAATCATAAGAAACACCTACGCCTAATAATTGTTTAAATTGTATTCTAGGAATACCGGCATCTACTACAACATTGTTTTCTTTAACTTCATCAAAAAGAATATCATCATCATAAATAATATGAGTTCCAATATTGGCTTTTATGTATTTATTTACTCTTAAGTCAAAGTTTAATTCCCAGTCTATATCTACATTACCAAAACTAGTTAAGTAATCTGTATAAAGAGAAAGTCTATGCTTCATTTTTACATTTTTGGCAATGTTGGTTTGCCAAGTATTGGTTAATAAAAAACCAAGTTCTACAAAAACGGTTTCCCCTGGAGTTATTATATTTCCATTAGTATCTAAAGTAGCTTTTTTAACACCAAAAGCACCTTTGTCTGCTAGTCTTTGGTCTAAAACATATGTAGACTTTAAGGTTAGCGGAGATATATATAAATTAAATTTTTGATCTGGAGTTATATAAGATGTTCCGGCACCAAAGAAGAAATAACCCGGAGCCATAAACCTAGAAATAGGAGTAGTTCTATCAGGATATTTATATCCATTAGAAAATTGTGTTCTTAGATTTGCTTTTACAGAATAATACCAATTACTTATAGTATCTCTTCTATACCCAAATGTGGAGCTCATTCTAATATTATCATCGGTTTTTCTTAATTTTTGGTCTTCTTGCGCGTTTAGACCGTATCTTAACTCTAACTCATTATCCCATTGTACGTATCTAAATTTATAATTTCTTTCAAATTTAAGACTACCAAGACCACTTATAGAGTTGTTACCACCTGCATTCCAGTTTACAAAAGCAACTTCACTTACTCGTATTCCTAATTGATTTTTCTTAATCCAGAAAGATGGAATTCTAAACCTTTTATATTTTTTAGCTAAAGGTTTTGTCTTTTTAAAAGAAACATAAGGGTTTGTTAAGTGTGCGCCCCTTGGAATATGCCTAATTTTTTCCTGATTTTTTCTAATAACAATAGTATTAATTATTGTAGTATCTATTTCTGAAGTTGTAGCAAGAGAATCTTGAGAAAAAGAGGGTAGTGAAAATGTTATTAAAAATAAAGCTAGAACTATTTTTTGGATTAGTTTTTTAAGATAAGCGTAATTCATTTATGCTTTTTTTAATGGTTTGATAGTCAATTTTAGCTATTTTATGTAATTCTTCTAGGCTGCCGTGCTCAATAAAAACATCAGGAATTCCTAGTATTTTAATAGTGTTTTTATATTTATTATCCAATACAAATTCTGAAATGGCACTGCCAAATCCGCCGCTTATGCAACCGTCTTCAATAGTAATAATAGCCTCGTAATTAACACAAATAGTTCTAAGTCTATTAGTGTCTAAAGGTTTTATAAATGGCATATTATAGTGACCAATTTCTGTATTAGAATCTAAATCATTTATAACTTTTGTGACTAAATTTCCAATTGTTCCAGTGGAAATAATAGCAATTTTTGTGCCTTTTTTTAATTCTTGGGAGCTTACTATGTTAATTTTTTTAAATCTCTTTTTCCAATCTACATTTTCACCTCTTCCTCTAGGGTATCTAATTGCTATTGGTTGTTTTAGCCCTAATTGAGCGGTGTACATTATATTTCTTAGTTCTATTTCATTTAAAGGGGCAAAAATAATAAGATTTGGAATGCACCTTAAAAATGCTATATCATAAATTCCATGATGTGTTACTCCATCTTGGCCAACCAAACCAGCACGATCTAAGCAAAAAATTACAGGTAGTTTTTGTAAAGCAACATCATGTATAACTTGGTCATAAGCTCTTTGTAAAAAGGTAGAATAAATATTACAAAAGGGGATAAGACCTTCTTTTACCATACCTGCAGCCAAGGTTACGGCATGTTGTTCTGCAATACCAACATCAAAAGCACGGTCAGGAATTTTTTCCATCATATATTTTAAAGAACTACCTGTTGGCATTGCTGGTGTAATGCCAACAATATTTTTATTATTAAGCGCTAGTTCTACAATAGTGTGTCCAAAAACATCTTGGTATTTTGGAGCTTGTACTGTATTTTTTTTAGGAATTAAATCTCCAGTAGTTTTGTTAAATTTCCCAGGAGCATGGTAGGTAACTTGGTTTTCTTCAGCTTGTTTTAATCCTTTACCTTTAGTGGTAATAACATGTAATAATTTGGGGCCTTTTATATTTTGTAGGCGCTTTAATTCTTTGATTAAATCATTTATATTATGACCATCTATAGGACCCGTATAATTAAAGTTTAAGCATTCAAAAATATTTTCATCCTTTGCTGTTCCTTTTTTAACATTAGTGAGGTATTTTTTTAGAGCACCTACGCTAGGATCAATACCAATAGCATTATCATTTAAAATAATTAAAACATTAGCATTAGTAACTCCAGCATGGTTAAGGCCTTCAAAAGCCATTCCACTAGCAATAGACGCATCGCCAATAACTGCTATATGATTCTTTTGGACATTGCCTTTTATTTGTGCGGCAATTGCCATACCCAATATGGCCGAAATAGAGGTAGAACTATGCCCTGTTCCAAAAGCGTCGTAAATACTTTCGTCAATTTTAGGAAAACCACTTATACCATTTAGTTGCCTGTTGGTTTCAAAAACATCTTTTCTGCCAGTAAGTATTTTATGCCCGTAGGCTTGATGCCCCACATCCCAAATAAGATTATCTATAGGGGTCTTATAAACATAATGTAATGCAATAGTGAGCTCTACAACCCCTAAACTTGCCCCTAAATGCCCTTCTTTTGTGGCAACAATTGTAATGATAAAGTCACGTATTTCTTGCGCTAATTGTGGTAACTGCTCTTGCGGTAATCTTTTAAGATCGTTTGGAGAATTTATAGTAGATAATAAAGTTTTAGGCATGCCCACATTAGTTAAGGTAACAAAATTACGGTTTTTATGACGGTATATTAAATATAGATTTTAGCTTATGTTCTTCTTTATTTTATAAAACCTACTTTTTTTATTAATCTTGAATTAAATTTATAATATGATACAACCTTTTGATGATACTTATTACATGAAAAAGGCTTTGCAAGAAGCTGAGACTGCTTATGATAAAGGAGAAGTTCCTGTAGGTGCAATTATTGTTGTTAAAGATAAAATTATAGCTAGATCGCATAATCTTACAGAACAATTAAATGATGTTACTGCGCATGCAGAAATGCAAGCCATTACTTCTGCAGCTAATTTTTTAGGAGGTAAATATTTAAAAGAATGTACCTTGTATGTTACTTTAGAGCCATGCCAAATGTGTGCAGGAGCATTATATTGGAGCCAAATTTCTAGAATTGTGTTTGCTGCAACAGACTTGGAAAGGGGTTGTAGAGCTTTAGGCACTAAATTACACCCTAAAACAAAAATAGAAGGAGGACTATTGGCAGAAGAAGCTTCTGAACTATTAAAACGTTTTTTTAGTAAAAAGAGAAATTAAAATTACATGCAAAAGTATTAAATAACTTGGACTTGTCCTGCAACAATTCCTTTTCTGCCTTCCTCTTCTTCATACTCTACTTTATCCCCTTCATTTAATTGTACTCCGTTTAATGCAGTAGCATGAACAAAAATGTCTTTACCTGTATCATCATTGGTTATGAACCCATATCCTTTAGATCCATTAAAAAATTTTACTGTACCAGTCATTAGAATAAAAATTAAAAATTAATACACTAATTTATAATTTTTTGGGGAAAAAGAGTTTAGAATAGAAATAAAATGTATTGGAAATTACTGGTTTTCAGTCTTTTTGGGTGGCTTTCCTTGCATTTTTCTTACATTTTCCTCGGTAAGCATATAATCATTCATTTTTTTCCCTTTACTCTCTTTGTAAAGAAAAAGCGGCATAGCAAGTAAAAATAAAGCAGCAGTACCTGCTCCAATATATTTATGAGAAAGTTGTGTTTCACTTTCCTCTAAAGTAAACCCATAAGCAATAGAACCAAATGCGGCTATTGTAATTATTGTTATAATGTATTTCAAAATAATTTAATTTAAAGCAATAATAAACCCAAGAGTAGCTATAATTGCGCATAAAGGAATAAAGTATTTTGTATCGTTAATTGCAAAAGTTGTTTTTTTTATTTTTTTAAATAACCCAACATATTTAAAATCTCCAAGAACTCTTAAAAGAAAAACACTAGGAACAATCCATATTCCATACTTTATAACCCAAGTTGGAAATATATTTACATGGATACTAAATATAAGTAGTAAATAAATATATGCAATTAAAAGCAATGCAATTGCAACTAGTATAGTAGCTAATGGGTTTGGCTTAATAGCTTTTTCTATAGTAGTTTTTGTAGGTATTACATATTCTAAGCCCCATTTGCCTCCAAAGGCCCAATACCAATGTAAACATGAAAGATTTAAAAAAATTATTACTAATACTCCTTTTGCAATGACTAACATAGTTTTTATTCTGTAAAGTTAATTAATTTACGTCTATACGCAGTTAATAATTTAGATTTAGAAACAAAGCCCATATACTTTCCTTTTTTAATAACAGGTAAATTCCAAGCGCCACTATTTTGAAATTTTTGCATTACTTTTTGCATGTCGTCTTCGCCATAAAAAATATAATCTGGAGCTTGGTGCATAAAGGTTTCTACTTTTGTGGTTTTATACAAAGCTCTATTAAACATAAACTCCCGAATATCATCTAGCAAAACAATACCAACTAGCGCTTTTTTATCATCTACCACCGGGTAAATATTTCTTGTAGATTTTGCCACAGATTTAAGTAACATGTCTCCAAGTGTCATTTCAGGGTGTATAACCTTAAAGTTATCTTCTATAACATCATCTAACTCCATTAAAGTTAATACTGTTTTGTCTTTATTATGAGTTAATAGATTGCCACTTTCTGCAAGCTCTCTAGTATAAATAGAGTGGTCTACAGCATTCTTAGTTATTAAGTAAGATATAGATGCTGTTATCATTAGTGGAACAAATAGTTCATAACCCCCTGTTATTTCTGCAATTAAGAAAATAGCCGTTAGTGGTGCATGTAAAACCCCCGCAATTAAACCAGCCATTCCTATTAGTGTAAAATTACTTTCTGATACAGAAAAGCCTAATCCAAGATGGTTAATTACCTTGGCTACAACATTACCTAAAGCACTACCCATTACCATAGTTGGAATAAAAATACCACCAGAACCACCAGCGGCAAACGTAGTGGTCATTGCTACTGCCTTAAAAATGGTAAGCCCAAAGAGTAGCGCAATTACCACCCATATATTATTTTTATAAGCATCAAAAGGAGTGGTTCCTATTGCTTTTAAATGATTACCTTCTAAAAGATTATTAATAAAACCAAAACCTTCTCCATACAGTGGCGGAATAAAATAGAGCATAATACCAATGGCTAACCCACCAACTAAGAGTCGGTATTTTGGACTTTTTAGAGGTTTAAAAAGGTTAAGAATGCCAAAGTACATTTTTGTAAAATAGATAGATGCAATTGCAGTACCTACACCTAGTAAAACATAAAATAAGGTGTCTTTAATTTCAAAGTTATCGGTTAGGGAGAATTTAAATAATACCTCATTTCCTAAAAAGAAATACGAAGTTAATACTCCAGAGATAGATGCTAATAATAATGGAAGTACAGAAAGCATGGTAAAATCTAAGCTAAAAACTTCTACAGCAAAAATAATGGCTGCAATAGGGGATTGAAATATAGAGGCTATTGCCCCTGCAGAAGCACATGCAATTAATAAAGAGCGAGTTTTAGCATTTACATGCAATATACGGCCAAGGTTAGAGCTAATAGCTGCACCAGATGCTACTGCTGGCCCTAGCAAGCCTACAGAACCTCCAAAACCAACTGTAAGAGGTGCAGTTATTAGTGGACTATATATTTTTTTAAGTTTGATGAGACTTTTTTTCCTAGAAAGCGCAAATAAAATAGAAGATACTGCGTGTTCTATTTTTTCTTTGTAGATGTATTTTACATATAGATATACCAACGTTAAACCTAAAATAGGTAATATAAAGTATAACTGATTGCTTGAAAAAACTATCCCTGTTTCTAGAGAAGAACTAATAAAATAGGTAAGGTTTTTTAGTGTAACCGATGCTAAACCCGCAAGTAAACCTACTAGAATACTTAATATATGCGTAAAATTCTTATCAGAGATATGTTTGTATCTCCATTTAAGAAGTTTTGTGAATAGTGTTTTTTGTTGGGTTGGCATTTATAAAAATCCTTTCTTAAAAGTATTAAAAAAAATCCTGCTAATTAGCAGGATTTTATATTATTAAGACTCTAAGTTTAGTTGTAATCGTAGTTCTTTTAATTGTTCATCATCAATAGGAGCAGGAGCATCTATCATAACATCACGTCCGCTATTGTTTTTAGGAAAAGCAATAAAGTCTCTTATGGTTTCTTGTCCGCCTAGTATAGAAACTAATCTATCTAAACCAAAAGCAATACCACCATGAGGAGGAGCACCATACTGAAAGGCATCCATTAAAAAGCCAAATTGTTCTTTTGCCTCTTCAGGAGTAAAACCTAAATGCTTAAACATAGTTGCTTGCGTTTCTTTATCATGAATACGAATAGAGCCTCCGCCAATTTCATTACCATTAAGTACCAAATCATATGCATTTGCTTTTACAGCTCCTGGGTTGGTATCTAACAATTCTAATTGTCCTGGTTTTGGTGATGTAAATGGGTGGTGCATGGCATGGTAGTTTCCTGTTTCTTCATCTAATTCTAATAAAGGAAAATCTATTACCCATAATGGAGCAAATTCTTCTGGCTTGCGTAGGTCTAAACGTTCTGCCATTTCCATACGTAAGGCACTTAACTGCGCTCTTGTTGCATTGGTGTCTCCAGAGAGTACACAAATTAAATCGCCAGCTTTAGCTCCAGTAACTTTTGCCCAGTTTGCTAGATCTTCTTGGTCATAGAATTTATCTACAGAAGATTTAAAAGTACCATCTTCATTACATTTTACATAAACCATTCCCTTAGCACCTACTTGTGGTCTGCGTACCCAGTCTATAAGTTTGTCTATTTCTTTTCTAGTATAGGTTGCTGCACCTGGTATTGCTATACCAACTACTAGCTCTGCAGTATTAAAAACATTAAATTCTTTGTGTTGTGCAACAGCGTTTAATTCTCCAAACTCCATCCCAAAACGAATATCTGGTTTATCATTACCATACTTAGCCATAGCGTTGTCATATGTCATTCTTGGGAAAGAAGTAATGTCTATACCTTTTATTTCTTTTAAAAGGTGTTTTGTTAAACCTTCAAAAGCATTTAAAATATCTTCTTGTTCTACAAATGCCATTTCACAATCTATCTGTGTAAATTCTGGCTGGCGATCTGCACGCAAATCTTCATCTCTAAAACATTTTACTATTTGAAAGTATTTATCCATGCCACCAACCATAAGCAATTGCTTAAACGTTTGTGGCGATTGTGGTAGCGCATAAAATTGTCCCTCATTCATACGACTAGGAACCACAAAATCTCTGGCTCCTTCTGGAGTAGATTTAATTAAATACGGAGTTTCTACTTCTATAAAACCACCATCGGAAAGATACTTGCGTACTTCCATAGAAACCTTACTTCTAAATATAAGGTTGTTCTTTACTATATTTCTTCTAATATCTAAGTAACGATATTTCATTCGAATATCTTCTCCACCATCGGTGTCATTTTCAATAGTAAAAGGAGGTGTTTTGGATTCGTTAAGAATAGTTAGCTCTTGTACCAATACTTCTATGTTCCCAGTTGGGATATTTGCATTTTTAGAAGCTCTTTCTAATACGGTACCTTTTATCTGAATTACAAACTCTCTTCCAAGACTACGAGCTTGTTCTAGAAGTTCTTTGGAAGTTCTTTCTTCATCAAAAATAAGTTGGGTTATTCCAAAGCGATCACGTAAATCTATCCAAACAACAAAACCTTTATCTCTAGTTTTATGTACCCAACCAGATAGGGTAATGTTATTTTCTATATGTTCCTCTCTTAATTCACCACAAGTATGACTCCTATACATGATATTTTACTTTTGAGGGCAAATTTAAGAAGTATCAGCAATTTAGTAGGTTTTATTACAACGGATTTTTATTTAATTATACCGACCAATGTTATTAGCACGAGAATAGTTAAATCATTGATTATTAGATATTTATTGTTTTAATGTTAATTTAATGTAAACTAAATGTTATGCATTCGTTGATTTTGTGTAAAATATTTCTATATTTGTAACGTTAATGTTAGTATAATGTTTATTAAAATATATAAAATATGAAAAAAGTAATCTTCTTTTTAGCACTTATAGCAACTGTTGGTATGTACGCACAAGATAAAACCCCTTCTTATGAAATAGAAGGAGAAATAGTAAAAGCAACATTTTACCACGATAATGGAGAAGTTTCTCAAACTGGTTATTTTGTAGATAAAAAGTTACATGGGGAATGGAAAATGTACAATGAAAACGGAAAAAAAATTGCTATGGGGCAATATGAAAATGGTGTAAAAACTGGAAAATGGTTTTTTTGGAAAGGTGAAGGACTTAGTGAAGTAGATTATTCTAATAACCAAATTGCAAATGTTATTCAATGGAATAATGCAGAAGCAGTTGTTTTAAATAAATAGAGCTTCTTATAACTTAAAATATAAAGAGTTTACTTTATCCTAATAAGTAAGCTCTTTTTTATTAGTGTTTAAAAAAGAGCCCTTACAAGAATTACTTGTAAGGGCTTATACATTTTATGAATATTTTTATTACGGATTAACAGCGTGTTTAGGTAATTCCTTTGTGTATTTAGCTGCTCTGTTTTTGTATAGCCACATTTTAAACCTGGTTATTAAATAAAACAGAATAGGAACTACAATTAGAGTTAAGAACGTTGCAACAAAGAGTCCGTATATAACTGTCCAAGCAAGAGGTCCCCAAAACACAACATTATCACCACCTACATATATATGAGGATTAAATTCACTAAACAATGTAAAGAAGTTAATGTTTAAACCAGTTGCTAAGGGAATTAACCCTAGAATAGTAGTAATTGCGGTTAGTAATACCGGTCTTAGACGTGCTTTACCACCTTTAATAATAGCTTCCAAAAGTTCTCCTTTTTCTATATATTCATTGTCTTCTAGATCATGCTCTACTTTCTTTCTGTCAATTAATAATTGTGTATAATCTAGTAATACTACACCGTTATTTACTACAATACCCGCCAAAGATATAATCCCCATCATAGTCATCATAATTACAAAAGAACTTCCTGTAGCTACGATACCTCCAAATACTCCTATTAAACTTAAGAATATTGCAATCATTATAATTCCTGGTTTAGAAACGGAATTAAATTGAAAAATTAGGATAAAGAAAATTAATGCTAAACCAGTAAAGAAAGCCCCCATTAAGAAGTTCATTTGCTTCGTTTGCTCTTCTATTTGTCCTGTATAGTCAATTTTTACAGTGTCTGGTTTTTCTGTGAAACTCAGCATTTCATTTTGTATCTGAGATACTATTGCTCCAGCATCTGTGTACCCTGGTGCAAGAGCAGAATAAAGTGTTACAACACGTTTTACATCTCTGTGTTTAATTGCACTAAAACCAGAGTTGTTTTTATGTTTAGTTACTGCAGAAACAGGAATTTCTTTTATTTGGCCAGAAGCCATATCTCTAAATGTTATTTTTTGATTAAAAATAGCACTTGTGTTATACCTGTTTTCTTTATTAAAACGAACATAAATATCATAATCTTCCCCATCTTTTTTATATATACCTGCCTTAGAACCAAAAATAGAGTTACGTAATTGTTGCCCAACTTGACCAGAATTTACACCAAGTTCTCCTGCCTTTTTTCTGTCAACAACAACTTCCATAGAAGGTTTGGACTTATTTACATCAATCTTTAATTCATCAATACCTTGAATATTTTTAGAATTAATGTAATCTTTCATTTTTTCTGCAGTTACAATTAACTCAGAATAATCTTCACCTTCAAGCTCTAGGTTTATCGGGTATCCTGCTGGCGGACCAGCAGCATCTTTTTCTACAGAAATAGCAATACCTGGATAAATGTTTTTTAACCCTAATTGTATTTTTTTAAGAAGTTCATTACTATCTACTCCGTCTCTATATTTATACTCACGCATGGTGGCAGTAATTTTGCCACGGTGTGGCATTTCTGCAGCGGAACCTCCATCTGTTTGTGGGTTTCCGGCTCCTTCACCAACTTGAGAAACAGCACTTTCTGTTAAGAAATTAAACCCATCTTTAATATAAAAAGGGTCATTTATTATTTTATAAACTCTTTCCTCTATATCTTTAGTAATAGCATTTGTTTTCTTAATATCGGTCCCTTCAGGATATTCAATATAAACTATTATTTGGTTTGCAGTGGTATCTGGAAAGAATTCTACTTTTGTTCGTTGGCTTCCTACAGATGCCCCAAACCCCATAAAAGCTATGATAAGTAAAAGAAAAGTTCCAATAGTTATAACAATGGGTTTTTTACCATTTAGTGCAAATCGAAGTAGTTTTTCATAAGAACGCTCCCATTTTGGAAGAATTTTATTTTGGAAGCCATTAGCCCACCCTCTTAAAAACATACGATATGCCCATAACATAATTACGGTAACAATCATTAACGTTCCTAAGCCTCTGTAACTTCCTCCTATAAGGAATATAAGGATACCTATACCACCCATAATTGCAGAAATTCTTATTATTTGCTTTAATGGCATGTCTTTATCTTCGGTTGTCATAAACTGCGATACCATAACAGAGTTAAAGAAAATGGCAACAAATAATGAAGAACCTAATACTACGGAAAGTGTTATTGGAAAATAAATCATGAATTGCCCCATAACTCCTGGCCATAACCCTAATGGTATAAAAGCAGCAACTGTTGTAGCTGTTGAGATTATAATTGGAAATGCAATTTCACCAATTCCTTTTTTTGCAGCTTGTAGTCTGCTTAAGCCCTCTTCCTCCATTAAACGGTAAACATTTTCTACAACCACAATACCATTATCTACAAGCATTCCAAGTCCCATAATAAGACCAAATAGAATCATAGTATTCATAGTATACCCTAACATATCTAATATCATAAGCGACATGAACATAGACATAGGTATTGCAAAACCAACAAATAATGCGTTTTTAAACCCTAAAAAGAACATTAAAACCGTTACAACTAGAATAATACCAAATATGATATTGTTTACCAAATCGTCTACTTGACCAATAGTTTTAGAAGATTGGTCATTGGCAATAGTAACTTTTAAGTTTGGTGGAAAAACATTTTCTATTGCATCTTCTACAATATCTCTAATTTGATCGGCAGCAGCAACCATATTTTCTCCTGCGCGCTTTTTAACATCGAGCATAACAACTTCTTGTCCAAATTCTCTTGCATATGTAGTTTTATCTTCATCTTTAAAGGTAATTATGGCTACATCTTTTAAGTATATTGGATTGTCATTTTCAGATTTTACTACAAAATTTTCTAGCTCAATTGGATTTTCAATTTCTCCAATAATTCTAATAGTTCTTCTTTGTCCACTAGAAATTAAATTACCTGCAGACATAGTCATATTTCCCTGACTAATAGTATTAATGATATCATCAAAACTAACTTGAGCAGCCATCATCTTGTAAATATCTACGGCAACTTCTACTTCTTTTTCCTGTGCGCCACGAATATCTACTTGCTTAATTTCGGATAAACTTTCTATTTCATCTTCTAAATATTCTCCATATTCTTTAAGTTTATCTACAGGATAATCTCCAGAAATATTAATGTTAAGAATGGCAACCTCTTCAGACATACTTAAATCGAAGATGTTTGGTTCTACTTTGGCCCCGTTAAAAGTAGGCCAATCTTCCCCAGATGTTTCTGTATCTACTTCGTCTTTTATTTTTTGTTTTGCAGCTTCAACAGAAATATTTTCATCAAACTCTACCACCACAATAGAATAATCTTCCTGCGAGGTTGATGTAATTTCAATTACATTACTTACTGTTTTTAGTTTGTCTTCAATCGGGTCTGTTATTAACTTTTCTATATCTTCTGCGGTATTTCCAGGATAAACAGAGCTAATGTATATTTTAGTTTCTTTAATTTCTGGAAAATTTTCTCTGGCCATACTAAAATATGCTCCGGCTCCAAGAAAGAGTATCAATGCAATTAACACATACATAGTAGTTTGGTTGTTAATTGCCCAAGAAGATAAAGCAAAATCTTTATCTACTTTTTTCTTTTTTTTATCTTTTGTCATTGCTTTTTAGTCTTTAAGATTAGTTAGCATCTATTGCAAGAATTTTTACATCCTGACCGTCTTTTACACTACGAGCACCTTCGTCAATAATTTCCTCATTATTTTTAATGCCAGATAAAACTTCTATATAATCACCTTGCGTTTTTCCTGTCGTAATAATAACACGTTTTGCTTTTGCAGTAGTACTAGATTTGTCTGATATTGTATATACATATTGCTGTCCTTGTGCATTTTCAGAAATAATACTTTGAGGTATTAGTATAGCTTTGTTATTAGTGTAATCGTTAATTTTTAATTTAGCTGTAAGATTTGGTTTAATGGTATTATCCTTATTACTAATAGCAATCTCTGCCTTAAAAGTTCTATTTGCTGGATTAATGAAATTACCTGCTTGGCGAACTTTAGCATTCATAGTTTCTCCAAGGATAGGGAATTCTACTAGTACATCTTTACCTTTGGTAACATTAGAAATATAACTCTCAGGAACATCAGTTTCAATATACATGTCTTTTAAGTTTACAATTCTAAATAGGGGAGATTGTCCAGGGAGTACAACACTACCTTGGTCTGTAATAACATCATCAATAGAGCCAGTAAATGGAGCTCTAACAATAGTTTTACTTACTTGTTGTTCCATTTGGCTTACAGCTTGTTGCTGTGTTTCATAACTAGTTTTAGATTGTAAATATTGAATTTCGCTTCCAATCTTTTGTTCCCATAAACGTTTTTGACGTTCAAAAGTAGTCTTAGCTAAATCTGTCTGAATTTTTAATTGTGCTAATTGCTGACTTAATCCTCCATCATCAATCTTAGCTAAAATTTGTCCTTTGCGAACGTGTTGCCCTTCTTTAACATATACTGTAGTTAAAATACCAGAGTATTCAGGATAAATTACCAAATTCTGTTTAGTGTTTACACTACCTTGCAATTCTACATAATGCGTAAAAATAGCTTCTTTTGTGGCAAAAGTTGTTATTAAAGGAATTTTCTCAAGAGGGTCTAGTTCTTTTATTTTTGTTTCTAATTGTTTTAGCTGCGCAGTCATTTCTTTGACAGATGCATCTAATTCTACCTTCTTTTCTCTAATTGTTTCTAGATTATCTGTTGCTATTATATCTTCAACAGATTTTTTATTACCTCCTCCACATGCAGTTAAAAGGAAAGTTATTGCTAATAATGAATATATTTTTTTCATTTGATGTGATTTAGTATTGGATGTTTTTTGATTATGATTGTGTATTAAGAATAATTTCTAACTCGGTTTTTTTATTTATAACTTCTATCATGGATTGTAGATATTCCTGTTGTGTACTATATAGTTGTGTTTGTGCTTGTCTAAGCTCAAAACTAGTAGCCAACCCTTCAAAATATTTTATTTGATTTTTTTTCTCTATTCTCTCTGCTAAACTTAAGTTGTCTTTTGTAGTCTGGTAATTTTCTATAGCAAGTAAATAATTACTCTTAGCGTTAGCTAACTGTAAGCGTATCTGTTGTTCTGCTTCCTGTAGTTGGGTCTTTGCTTTTTCTAATTCTATTTTAGCGCGTTGTGTGCTTGCGCTTCTTTTTAAGGAACTAAAAATAGGAATATTTAAATCTACTCCAAGTATAGAAGAATTGTACCATTTTTGTTCGCTATTAAAAAAATTAAACTCATCAGAAAAAGCTGAGGTACCATAATTAACAAAAGCATTTAGACTAGGTAAAGCTCTACTTTTTGCAAGCTTGTGCTCGTAAAAACGTTGCTGATTAAAATTAGTAGCAAGTTTATAATCTACATTATTTTCTATCGTTAAATCTGTTTCTAGTAAATCAAACTTAATTTGATTTTCGGTTAAGATATCTAAACTGTCTTCTAATTGGGTTGGCGCATCTATAGAAATCCCCATAACTAAATTTAACATTTGCAATGTAATATCTTTAAGACGTACCGCATTTTTTAATTGATTGTCTACAGAGGATAATGTAATCTGTAACTGCTCTACACTTTCTTCTTCTTCTAATCCGTTTTCAAATATTTTAGTAGTTTCGAACAATGTTTTAGCAAGCGTTTCTTTATTTTTTTCTAAAATAGCAACACTCTCTTGTGCTAATAAAACATTCCCATAAGCTTCTGTTGTAGCTTTACGAATATCTAAATTACTTTTTTCTTTGTTGTTTGCAGAATAGTTTAAAAAGACTTTAGCAGCTTGAACGCCAACTATATAAGAGCCATCAAAAATTTGTTGTGATAATGTGGCGGTTGCAGTTGCTGTTTGCGCTTGTCCAAAAACAATAGGAACAAAAGTGCCAGGAGCACCACCAGCAAATTCTCCAGGAATTAAGGATACAGGTTGTTTTAGTTGGTTTTGATAACTTATAGAACCATTAATTTGTGGTAACCCACTAGCAATGGTTTCCCATTTTTGTTTTTGCGCAGCAATAATATCTCTACTTGCATTTATGGCGCTGTAGTTGTTTTCTAGAGCAAAAGATACAGCCTCGTCTAACGTAAAGCTATATGTTTTCTCTTGTGCTAGTCCTATATTGCACAGAACTATGGTTAATAATAATACGAATTTAGCTTGCATTTAATCTTGATTTGAATTGATGATTGTATTTAATATTTTTCTTCCTTTTGGTGTTACAATACCTCTTAAATGGTATTCTAAATATTCATTCATAAGTTTAGCTGGACTAAAGCTTTTTGATGGAAAAAGATTTAAGTCTTTAATACTTGTTACTCCAGAGAAATATATTCTTGAAATAAAGTCTATATTTAGGTTTTCTCTATAAATACCCATTTCTAGGCCTCTTTTTATATTAACAATTACACACTCATTCATGACTTCAAAATGCTTTTGTTTTATAGAGTCATGTATTTTGGGATAGTATTTTTGTAATTGATATTGCGGAGAAGTTTTATCTCCTTTTAAGTGTAGTAAAACAAACTTCTTTATTTCATAAAGCTCTTCAATAGGATTTTTTTCTAATGCACATATAGCATCAATCCCTTCCGATACAGAACAAAATAAGGATAAAGTAATTTCATTTACTAAGTCCGTTTTATTTTTAAAATGAGAATAAATAGTTTTTTTAGAAATAGCCATTTCCTGTGCTAAATCATCCATCGTAACGCTTTTAAAACCGTAGTTTAAAAACATATCAGTCGCTTTTTCTAGAATCTTTTCTTTCATACAAGGGGCAAATATAAGTCAAGGAAACTTTAAAAACATTAAAAGTTTCCAAAGTTTTACGTTTTTTTAACATATATTATTTTTCTGACTGCTCTTTATCTACAGAATCTTTGTTTAAATAAGAGTTAAAAGCACTTTCTCCTTCTTCTTTCCAGAATTTGTCATATTGTTTCCATTTAGAAAAGTCATTACAGTTCATATCCTCCTTATCCGAAGAAGACTTATTTTTTTTACTGCTGGATGAGCTAGAGCTGCTACCACAACCAATACTACCTATAAGAATTTTAGAAAGTGCAAATAACCCAATAGCTTGCCAGTACCCAATTGTAGCGAGACCAAAAAGTTCTGGCATTAGCCAGTTCCAGAGCCACATTATTCCGTAGCCTAAGAGAATGGCAAGGGCTATTGCGGCAAATATTCCAAAAATAACCCAACCAATTATTGTTCCTATATTTTTACTTCTAATTTTATGTTTTATATACTGTTCCATAATTTATTTTTTTAATTTATATGTCTTTTAGTTTCTAATTTTTTTGCTAATATGGATAATGCTCTATGTCTTCTAGACATTAGCGTTCCTATAGGTATTCCTGTTTCATTTGCTATTTCTTTATAATTGTATCCTTCAAAATCTACAGCAATTAAAATGCTTTGATATTCGGGTTTTAGATTACTAATTGCTTTTTTTAGTTCTATTTTAATAGTGTCTGAATATATATCAGAGGAATTTTCATAGAAAAGCTCCGAAAATTCTAGTAGTTTCAATTCAGTTTGCTCCTCAAAAGACATTCTTTTAGTTTTGGTTCGCATAGTATCTATAATTTTATTTTTTATAGCGCGGTAAACAAAACCTGTAATGTTAGTAATAGGAGAAGAATTATCGGTTCTAGAAAAAAGTTTTAAAGCTACTTCTTGTATAATATCTTCTGCATCACGATCTGTTGTGTCCTTAATTTTAGAGTGTACATATGCCTTTAACGAAACATATTCGTTATTAAAAAACAACTTTAAATTTTTGTCATTCTCCGTGTTTGGCATTATTTATTTGGCAAATTACCTAGGTTGGTTGTCTTTAAAGACGAAGTTTTTTAAAACTATTGCATTTATTTTTATAAATCATAAAAAGAGAAAAGATATTTCTTTTTAGATGTTGTAATTTATCTTGAAGAAGATTTGATAAAATGGACGTATTTTTGAAAAAAAAATTGCAAGCATGCATTCTGTAGATTATTTCCGTACCGAATTTATTTCTTATCTAGAAAAAAAGATTATAACCAAAGAACCTGTAAATCTTTATGAGCCTATATCCTATATTTTAGAATTAGGAGGTAAGCGTTTAAGACCTGTTTTAACTTTAATGACTGCAGAAATTTTTGGAGTAGATTATAAAAAAGCTTTAGATGCTGCACTGGCAATAGAAGTTTTTCATAATTTTTCTTTAGTACATGATGATATTATGGATGATGCTCCTTTACGAAGGGGAAAAGCGTCTGTCCATGAAAAGTGGGATATAAATACGGGAATACTTTCAGGAGATGCAATGCTTATAAATGCATACCAACTTTTTGAAAATTATAAAAGTGAAACCTTTAGGGCTTTAGCGCAATTATTTACAAAGACAGCCATAGAAGTTTGTGAAGGCCAACAATATGATATGGATTTTGAAACCAGAGATAATGTAACAATCTCTGAGTATTTAAAAATGATAGATTTTAAGACCGCTGTTTTAGTTGGTGCAGCAATGAAAATGGGAGGCATAATTGCAGGTGCAAGTATAGAAGACCAAAATAGGATTTATGATTTTGGTAGAAACTTAGGTATAGCTTTTCAATTACAAGACGATTATTTAGATGCTTTTGGAAATCCAGAAACTTTTGGAAAACAAGTTGGTGGCGATATTATTGAGAATAAAAAAACATATTTATATTTAAAAGCCTTAGAGTTAGGAACAAAAGAGCAAATAAGAGAATTAACTGATTTGTATTCTATACATCCAAATGATACAAAACATAAAATAGATACCGTTAAAGAGGCTTTTGTTGAAACTGGTGTTGTAGAAAATGCTAAAGAAAAAATATCGGAGTATACTTTAAAGGCATTTAGAGTTTTAGAGGAACTACAAATCACTAAAGAAAATAAAGAGGTACTTAGAGAATTTGGAGAAAGTTTAATGCAAAGAGAGGTTTAGTTCATTAAGTTATAGATGTTAATTTGGCTATATTTTCCATTGTATCTATAATGGTTTTGTTAATTTTTCTTTTGGCAATTAAAAAAATGATAAATTTTTTAATTGGAGATGTCACAAACCAATAAGTTTCTATTTTTAAATTAGATTGTTCTTTAGAAAGTGGTGTAATAGTGTAAAATTGATAGTAAGTATCTACTATTGGAGGACTTTTAGTGAATTCTCCATAAATTAACTCTCCCTTTTTTACTTCTTTTATTACAGTGGTAAAATCTAAATGCTTTTCCTTTATAACACAAATATGCTCTGTACCTTCTCTATTAATTTCATTTTCATTGTATTCAAATTTATCTACTCCATTTACCCATAAGTGACGGTATTTAAAATTAGAAATATATTCATATAATTTTTCTGCAGACAATGCAATATTTTTAGAATAGGTTAAATTTGGAGGGTTTGGTAAAACAACCTTTTCTATAGATCTAAAAGGCTTAAGTTGTAAAAGTTCAGAATCAATAATAGCATAGATATAGGTAAGCTCTTTAGAGTCGTAAATATCTATACCTTCTCTAAATTTAAATAATTTGCTATAATAATAAATAGGAAGTCCTATTTCAGAAGCTAAAGATTTACTTATTAAAACGTAGTTATCACTATCTACAGAGTTTTTAAGCATTCTATGCGCTTCAATAACCTGCTTTCCAAATGGTTTTCGGTTTCCTTGTACTTCAATAAATTGTAATTCTCCACAATGTGCTATAATTTTTAATTGCAAATTGGGAGCCGTTGCACAAGCATTACAAGGGCAAATCCTATTCTCTTTTAATAATTTTAAATGGCTGTAGAATGCTATAAACATAGATTCTATTTGCGCGAGTAATCTTTCTTGCGAAGGAACTTCTCCCTCCTTATAAAAAAATAAAGCATCTCCTTCAACTTCGGCAAGTTGCAAATCTTCGGTATTAGATTGTATTAAAACTTCTAATAGCTCGGCAATAACATGTTGGCTATGTTCTACTTCCGTTGTTTGTATAAATTCTGTAAATCCAGAAATATCGGGTATAAAAAGCAGAGAATTAGCCATTTTATAGGGTTTTGTTATTTATAAAAGTATATAAATTTTGTCGAACTAATAAAGCAACCTTACTACTAATTTTACTTTAATCTAAACGATAACGTATCCCAAAAAAACCTCTAATACCTTGGTTGGGGCCATAAACATACGTTGGGTCAAAAGTTAAAGCGTTAGGGTTGTTTGCTGTAGCAATAGCATCTCCGTTGGCATCAAAAGTTACCTCTTTATCAAACGGGTCATTAGCTCTTGCAATAATAAAAGGATTTCCACGGTTGGGCGTCCAATCTAAAAGGTTTTTAACTCCTGCATAAAGCTCTACGTTTTTTATTCCCTTATATGTAAATTGTATGTTTTGTATACTCCAAACTGGTGAGTACTCACTTCTTGGGTCTAGCGCTCCTAATAATGGCAAACGCATTGGACCATATAGGTTACCTGTATAATCTATAGTTAAATTCCAAGGGGCAATGGTATACGTTATTCCCCATGTTCCAGAATAACCTTCAGTTAGTATTTGTCTTTCTGTTATCCCATCTTCTGTATTACTAACATCCATAATTGTAGCACCTAAAGAAACTTTTAATTGGTTAGGAAATGTAACGTCTAAATTTACACTAACTCCTTTAGATACTGATTTTCCGTCTAAATTATCATATATAATTTGATTAGGGTTTGTATCATAATCTGGTAGAATTACATTACTAAAATGGGTATAAAAAAGTGAAGCATCTAGCGTAGCAAAAGTACCGTTAGTCCCGTAGAATTTTTGCAAGTAGTTAAGGTTTGCATTGTAAGACTGTTCTGGTTTTAATTCATTAGCAATTATTACTTCTCTTGATCCAGTTAATGCAGCATGGTCTTCTGTAAATAGATTTACAACTCTAAATCCCGTACCGGCATTTAACCTTATAATACCATTGGTAGTAACTTTCCATTTATAAGCGGCTCTTGGTGTAAAAATAGAACCATGTCTGTTATCATAATCATACCTAGCACCCAATAGTAAAGAGTGTTTTTTATTAAATTTTATTTCGTCTTGAATAAAAAGGCTAGGAATAACTATTTCATCAGGGTTATTTCCGTTAGTAGTTTCCGTAGCAGATGTATTATCATCATAGTAATTATATCGTAATGCTGTTCCAAAAAGTAAATCGTGTTTCCCTTTGGTTTTATCCCATGTAAGTTGTGTAAAACCAATACGTTGGTCTGCTAAATAAGGTGTATCTCCATAAAAAGAATCTTGGTGGTGATCATTATAAGAAAAAGAAAATAGTACTTTCTCTTTTATTGGTAATTGGTATTTACCTAATACTTCCCATCTTTTGGTTTTTATGCTTTCGCCATAAATATCTGTCCCGCCTCTAAATTTTGGAGTCCATTGCAATTCTCCTCCCCAGCGATCTTCATAAAAAAATCTTCCAGCAAAAGAAAGTATTCTATTTTCTTTACGCTTAAAATTCCATTTTTGAAAAACAGATATTCGCTCTTGTATGGTTAAATCGGTAAAATTATCGTTGTTATTATCTATTGGGTTATCATAATTAAAGTAGTTAATTCCTATTAGCGCATCTGTCTTTTTACCAACACTTAGTTTTGTGCCTAAATCTAAACTATACTCTTCCCAACCTGTGGCAAAAGCATCAACAAAAAATATAGGAGCATCTTCTGTACTTTTTGTAATTATGTTTATTAGCCCACCAACGGCTTCGCTACCATATAAACTAGAAGCAGGGCCTTTTACAATTTCTATTTGTTCTATAAGAGAATTTGGTATTCCAGAAAGTCCGTATACAGTTCCTAATCCGCTAACTATTGGCATACCATCTATTAAAACTAGAGTATAAGGGCCTTCTAAACCATTAATATGTATGTCTCCAGTATTACAAACGCTACAGTTTATTTGCGGCCGAACACCATTTACATTTTGTAAAGCTTCAAAAATATTTGCGGTAGGGTTCTTTTTTAAAAAAGTAGGGCTATAAACTTCTACAGGAACAGGGCTTTCTAATCTATTTACAGCTTTTAGGGTTCCTGTAACAACGGTTTCTTCTAGTTCTTCAGAAGAAGCTATTAAATTTATAACTACCGTTTTAGTTTCTTTTTCTTTAAGCGATATTTTCTTAGCATAAGGTTGGTAACCAAGCACAGAAACCAATAATGTATAATCTCCAGCGCTTAGGTTTTGTAATGCAAAAGCACCTTTATCATCTGTTGATGTTCCTTTAATAGTTCCTTTTAATAGAACATTGGCAAAGGGTATAGGTATATTGTTTTCAGAAACAACACCATTTATTTTTCCTTCTTGAGCTGTTAATGTAATACAGTTGCATAAAACTAGAAAGCTAATTAGTAGAGATTTGTATAGTATATTCATTAATATTTTTATTGATGCAAAAAAAATTTTAGTCAAATCTAAAAATTTGTTTTTAGTAATAAAAATGTATTTTTGTTAAAAGTAAAAATTTAATGACGCTCTCAGAAGAAGACTATATTAAAATTATATATCATTTAGGTAAAGGAGAACAAGGAACGGTTTCTACAAATGCTATTGCAGAAAAAATGGAGACCAAGCCATCTTCTGTTAGTGATATGATTAAAAAATTGTCTGAAAAAGGGCTTGTAAATTATAAAAAATACCAAGGTGTTACGCTTTCTGAATATGGTTTAAAAGTGGCATTGTCAATTGTTAGAAAGCACAGACTTTGGGAGGTTTTTTTGGTAGAGAAATTAGAATTTTCTTGGGATGAGGTTCACGAAGTTGCAGAACAATTAGAACATATAAAAAGTGAAAAGCTTATTGATATGCTAGATAAGCATTTAGGATTTCCGCAAATTGACCCGCATGGTGACCCAATACCATCTAAAAGTGGCGAGTTTAAAAAATCTATTAAACGATTATTAAATGAAGTGCCAATTGGGAAAGAAGGTATATGCATAGGAGTAAAAGACTCTTCGCCACCTTTTTTAAAGTTTTTAGATAAAAATAAAATAGCTTTAGGAGATTCTATTTTTGTTGTAGACAAAGAAGAGTTTGATGGCTCATTACACATAAAAATTAGAGATATAGATATTCGAATATCCGACCAAATAGCATCTAACTTATATTTAAGAATAATAGAATAATCATGGAACAAGTAATTGCATATTTAGAATCTATAGACCCAATTTTAGCAGCATTTTATGCTACCGCTTTTACATGGGCATTAACAGCGGCTGGAGCTGCATTAGTTTTTTTGTTTAAAACCATGAATAGGGCAGTTTTAGACGGAATGTTAGGTTTTACAGGAGGTGTTATGGTGGCAGCAAGTTTTTGGAGCCTTTTAGCACCTGGTATAGAAATGAGCCCTGGAGAAGGATTTGTAAAGGTAATTCCGGCAGCAGTTGGGTTTCTGTTTGGGGCACTATTTTTATTTGGCTTAGATAAAATATTACCACATCTACATATTAATTTTAAAGAAAGCGAAACAGAAGGTATAAAAACACCATGGCATAGATCTGTATTATTAACACTGGCAATAACCTTGCATAATATTCCAGAAGGTTTGGCAGTGGGAGTTTTATTTGGTGGCGTTGCTGCAGGTTTTGATGGTGCTTCTATCGGTGGTGCAGTAGCTTTAGCTTTAGGAATAGGGCTTCAGAATTTTCCAGAAGGTTTTGCAGTTGCTATGCCTTTAAGAAGGCAAGGTTTAAGCAGAACCAAAAGTTTTATGTTTGGGCAAGCATCTGCACTAGTAGAACCAATTGCGGCAGTAATTGGTGCATGGGCGGTACTAACTTTTCAGCCTATATTACCTTATGCACTTTCTTTTGCTGCAGGAGCAATGATTTTTGTAGTAGTAGAGGAAGTTATTCCTGAAACCCAACAAGACAAACATACAGATATTGCTGTAATGGGCTTTATTGGTGGTTTTATTGTAATGATGACTTTAGATGTAGGTTTGGGGTAAAATATTAATCATATTAACTTAACACTATTTTTTTTAGGGGGTTATATATTTGCTCGTTAACCTAATTGTAAATATGTATTACATTTGTCACAGTTTACAAACTTTGAATACTATGAGTTTTATAAAATTAGTTTTATTTTTATTTTTCATCAACGCAGGATGTGAAAAAAGTAAAGATGTAAGAACAAATGAGGTAGAAAAAAGTACTACACATATAGGCAATAGAGATTTTAGAGAGGATATGCGTTCCTTTGTTATTGGATTAAGTGAGCATGCAAAAGAGCAAAATCCAGATTTTTCTATAATACCTCAAAATGGTATAGAATTAGTTACAAAATCTGGTAGAGCAAGTGGAAAACCAAGTAAAAAGTATTTGGAGGCTATTGATGGAAATGGCCAAGAAAATTTATTTTACGGATATAAGAGAGATAATATAGCAACCAAACCAGAGGTGACGGACTATAATGTTGACCTTTTAAAAGTTTCACAAGAGTATGGCAATTCCATTTTTGTTATTGATTATTGTTCTTCTGAGGACAAAATTGAGGATGCTTATGCACAAAATTATAACTTAGGTTTTATCCCTTTTGTAGCTACAGAAAGAGATTTAACATTAATACCCCCTGTACCTACTAAACTTAATAAATTAACTAGCAGAGATGTATCTTCTCTTAATGATGCTGAGAATTTTTTATTTATTCTTAACTACGAAGATTATAATACAAAAAATGAGTTACTTAATGAAATAGGAAACTCTAATTATGATGCGGTTTTTTTAGATATGTTTTTCAATGATGGGACTTCTTTTTCAAAATTAGATATTGAAAAGTTAAAAAAGAAACCAGGTGGTGGGCAAAGATTGGTGATGTGTTATATGTCTATTGGGGAGGCAGAAGATTACAGATATTATTGGGATAATGATTGGGATAAAAATGAGCCAGTTTGGTTAGATAAAGAAAATAAAAACTGGAAAGGAAATTTTAAAGTACGCTATTGGGAACAAGAATGGCAGAACATTATTTATGGAAATGAAGATGCCTATTTAGATAAAATTCTTTCTACCGGTTTTGATGGTGTTTACTTAGATATTATTGATGCTTTTGAGTATTTTGAGAACTATGATGAGTAGTGTGTTTTATCGATGAAGGTAATGAATATTACCTTTTATAGATTAAATGCATTGGTTTAACCAATATAAATTAACATATCTGGATTATGTGTTTTCTTTGAATTTGTTTAACCAACTATAACAATAAGAAAACCTACATGTCACTAACCAACAACCCTATTAATGTACTTCTTATTACAGAAGGTACATACCCTTATAATGGAGGTGGAGTCTCAACTTGGGCTCATGATTTATGTTTTAAAACTAAGGGCATAGATTTTACACTATATTCTATAAATGCAGGGGTAGAAGTAACCCCTAGGTACCCATTATCAGAAAACGTAAAAAACATTATTCAGGTTCCAATGTGGTCTCCCGAAGAACCTTTTGATTGTGTAGATTATAATATAAAATATTCAACAATACTAAAGGCAAGGGAATTTACATCAGAAGATATTATTATAAAATCTTTTGTACCTAATTTTAAATCTTTCATAGAAGAAATATATTCTGAAAACCAGTCTTTAGAAAAAGTAAATGCTTGTTTTTATAAAATGTGGCGCTTTTTTCAGAAATACGATTACAAAACAACAATGACCAGTGAGGCAGTTTGGAATACTTTCTGTGATGTAATTTCTAATGTACTTCCTAAGGACGAGTTAAATAGAATTCCGCTAGAAGATATGACTACGGCAATGCGCTGGATATATCGTTTTCTTATTCCTATGGCAATAGAAGTTCCTAAAATGGATATATCACATATAACTATTTCTGGAATTGCAGTTATACCAGCATTGGCATTAAAATATAAATACAATACTCCTATTTTAGTAACAGAACATGGTGTTTTTATTAGAGAACGTTTAATTGCAATAAGTACTGCAGATTATTCTTATTTCTTAAAAAAAATGTTAATTAATTTTTCAGAATGTATTACAAAGTTGGTTTATTCTCATGCATCTAAAATTACAACAGTAAGTAAATTTAATGTGTCTTGGGAAAAATTTTATGGCGCAGAGTTATCTAAAATTAACGTAATATATAATGGTGTAGATGAAAATTTATTTAAACCAAGAGCTAAACCAGAGCATTTAAAAGATATTCCTACCGTAGTAGCTGCAGCAAGAATATTTGATTTAAAAGATATACTTACAATGATTAAGGCTTGTGCAGAGGTTGTAAAAACAATACCAGAAGTACAATTTTTAATTTATGGTAATAAAGATGCTGTACCAGAATATACCGAAGAATGTGAAAATTTGATAAAAGAGCTTAATGTAGAAAACAACTTTTTCTTAAAAGGCTTCCATAATAAACCAGAGCTAATTTATTCGGAAGGAGACATATCAATATTAACATCAATTTCGGAAGGGTTTCCATATACGGTAATAGAGTCTATGAGTTGTGGTGTTCCTGTAGTTTCTACAGATGTTGGTGGTGTTACAGAGGCTATAGATGATACTTGCGGACTTGTTTGCAAACCTAAAGATTATGTAGAAATAGCGGAGAACGTTGTTAAACTATTACAAAACCAACAATTAAGAAGTTGGATGGGAGAAAATGCAAGAAATAAAGTAACGAGTCATTTTACTATAGAAACCTTTATTAAATCTTTTGAAGAGACCTATCAAAATTTAGGTCAAAAACACAACCATTTAGTAGAGAATTAAAAAATATTAAGCCTTTTTTTCTTCATGAAAAGCCTGCATAAAAATTTAGAAAATATAACTGCGTCTGTAATACAAAAAATAGGAAATCCTGTTAGTGTTATGGTTGTTTTAGCTACTTTAGAGTCTTTTGGGATACGTGATAAAGATGTATTTTCGGATTATGGTTTTGTATCTATATCAGATTTAGCAAAACATGTTTATGAAGATTTAAAAGATAGAGACATAGAATCTCTTAAAAATGTAAATGAGCTTAAAAAGGACAAAGAGAAAACCTCTGTTATTCCTGTTTCAAGTTATTTGTGGATGAAAACAAAATTGTTAGTACAATTTTATCCTCTAGGGATATTTCATTTACTACCAATTTTTTTACAAATAGCATCTATAATTGTTTTTGGTTATTCTTTATGGGCATTTATAGGTTTTAATATTGTGCAATCTACCTCTGTTGTATTTGGTGTAATTATAGGATTAATAGTTTCTGGAGGATACGTTCAAGTACTTGGAAGACAAGCATCTTTTTATTGGCATCATCAAGAATATAAACAAGCAAAGATGGTGGTTAATAAATTAATAGAATCTGGAATAAAAGGTTTATTGGTAACCTTTTTATTCATATCTGCTATAAATTTTCTTTTTAACCTTTACCCTTTTTCATTTATTTTAATTACTTGTATTTATGCCTTTTTAATAGGCTTGCTTCTTTTGGTATCGGCACCTTTTCATACCATAAGGCAAAGATGGGTAATATCCTTAGCAATATTAATGGCAACGGGAATAGCTTTAGGTTTAAAACTTTATACTACGTTGCATGTATATATAACACATTGGGTAGGTATTGCAGTGGCTATATTTATATCTAAATTATTCCTAGAATACTTTTTTAATAAGAAAAAAGGTTCATATACAGAAGAAACTCTTAGACCAAAAAAACTAATGGTAATCTATAAAAACTATAGATACTTTTTTTACGGAACCCTTATTTATGTTTTTATTTTTATTGACAGAATATTGGCATGGTCTGCAGATATAGATTTAACACATCAGTTTATTTTTCTTTATGAGAAGAACTATGAAATTGGTATGGACCTGGCAATTGTAATTTTCTTTATGCTAGCGGGTGTTTTAGAATATTCCATTGCTTCTTTTAGTAAGTTTCTAGATGTTAAACAACGAAATATTTTATTAGTAAATAAAGATACGTTTAACCGCAGCTTGTTTAAAATGTATTTAGGACATATTTCTTTGTTGCTGCTTACGGCACTGTTAACTACAACTTTTATCTATTTATTAATTACCCAACCATGGGGGTACCAAGCAAATTTTGGGGAAGCCCTAGATTTTATAAGTATTAAAGTATGTATTATAGGAGGTATAGGGTATTTGTTTTTAACATGGGGAATGCTTAACTCTTTATACCTATTTACACTAGATGCTCCAAAAGGGCCATTGCGTGCTATACTAATTGCTTGTTTGGCTAATTTAATTGTAGGTTTTATTTTATGTAGGGTAATAAGTTATGAATATAGCGTTGTAGGTATGCTAGTAGGAGCAGGGCTTTTTATGATGTTAACTTTGCGAGAAACTATTGTCTTTTTTAAAAAACTAGATTATCATTACTATGCGGCTTATTAGTATGTTTTATTTTTTATTACCTTTTTTAGATGTATCACAGATGCATACTAAATATAATTCTATACAGGATAAATTATTTGTTTGTTATGGTAAAGTAAATCCAGAATTAGTAAAAGGCTATGCTTTGGTAATTATAGAATCGGAACATTATTCTTCTTCAGAAATTGCGGTATTTAATAAAAATAATGAAAAGGTTGTAGCTTATTTAAGTTTATCGGAAGTGAATGAATATGCTTCTTTTTATAAAGAGATTAAGCCATACACCTTAGAAAAAAATGATATTTGGAATAGTCATTTCATTGATATAAAGAATGAGAGCGCGCAACAAGTATTATTAGATGTAATTAACAGAATACAAAAAAAAGGGATTCAAGGTTTGTTTTTAGATAATTTAGATAATGTCTCTAAGTGGGGAAAATTATATAATCAAAAAGAAGAATTTTTAAGCTTTTTAAAAAAACTAAAAGCTAAAAATAAAGACATCTATTTAGTACAAAATGGGGGGCTTTTTATAGCTAAAGAACTTAGTAATATTACTAATGCTATTCTTATAGAATCAGTTATTAGCTCTTATAATTTTGATAAAAAAGAATACAAGTTAAGAGATAAGGTTACAAAAAAACAAATTGCAGAAAATTTAAAAGCCACAAAAAAACAAGTAAAAAAGCCTATTTATGTAATAGAATATGCCGAAACTTTGGAGATGAAAACCATTATTAATAAGGAGCTAAAAAAAATGGGCTTTTCATCATTTGTAGGACAAATAGATTTACAAACTATTCCAAAATTTAAAAGTAATTAAAAAATGGTGATTCTAGATAATGTTCTATTAGGTCCTTTTCGGGTTTTACTTCTTTTTTTAGGAGTGCTTTTTGTCCATCAAATAGTTACAAAACAACCAATAAAAACCTATAATTTAGATTATGTTGTAAAGCGTTCTATATTCTTTGGAAGTGTAATATTATTATTAATTTTTACACTAATACAGTTTAAGATGTATGATGTTTTTGCATTAATTTCTTTGTTCATTGGATTACTTCTTTTTTTATATTTAGACTTAGGAAGTCTTCGGAATTCTACTGGTCAAATTCAAAAAAAGAGAAAAGCTTTTCTTCTTTCTTTTTTTAAATTTATGGAAGAGAGACCAAATATTTCTAAGCAATTAAAAAAGAGCAAAAACTTTTTTGTTCCTAAGAAGATTAATTTTAAAGTTTTAACCGCTTTTTTAGTTTCTTTTGCTTGTTTTGTTTCAAGATATTTATTTCTAAAAAATGATTTATATACGTTATCGGGATTATGGATTCAGAATTTAGAATTTGTAAAACAGTTTAATGAGAATAAATGGTTTACCCCTGGCTTTATACTATTAGGAGAAAATGCTTTAATAAACTTTTATAGCAAAATAACTGGAATAAGTGAAGAAATGGCTGTACACTCTTTTGGATTGTTAGAAACTTTTGCAGTAAGTTTAATTTTATATTGGGTATTAACTAAAATTACTAAATCTAATTTTTTAGCGCCCATGATGGGTGTTCTATTCTTTGGCTTTTTTTACAAATATTTACCAATAAACATAAACTTATTACTAGAGCATAACGCCTTATATATGGCTATTTGTTTTGCATTACCGCTTATGTTATTTACCGTAAAACCAAAGTTGCTTGCAAAGGAAAAACGTAAGTTTTTTACACTATTATTTATTGTTTATACTGCTTTAGGATTAATAAATTTATTTGTGACTTTAGTAATTATGCCAATCTTTTTAGTATTAGCAATTCTTTTAGTTACTAAGAAAAATTTACCATATGTTTTAAGTAGTATACTAAGTTATGTTTCGGCAATTAGTTTAATATCTATTGTACATATAATAGCTTGTTGGTATACTGAAACTTCTTTTTTCTCTTTTTTAAGAGAAAATATGATTTTAGTAGATGTGTATACTTATTTTCCTCAATTGGTAATTAGTATAGATGAGTTGGTTCTTTTGTATTCTCTATTAGGAGGCATTACAATAGTATGTCTTTTACCATTATTTATAAAAAATAGAGAAAAATGGAATCCAGCTATGGTTTTTCTACTTTTCTTTAATGCCGTAATTGCTTTGAAATGGTTAAAATGGTCATGGATAGATATAGATTTATACTATCAAACTTTATCCGTATTAATTGTTATTCTTATTGGAATATTCTTTGGCATATTGGTGCATTACTTTAAAATTTCTGTTCCTAAAAAAAGAAGCTTAAGAGTTATTAGTATAGCTGCTATTTTTATCACTTTTATTTTTGTATCCTATTTTACAAATAGTTTTTTTAAATATGATTTTAAAAAAACAGACGAACTTAAAACAGACATTTTATTAGTATATAATGATTTGTCTAGTAATTACTTACCTTTTTCTTATGCCGTTGTAAATCAAGATTACGGTCGTAGTATTAGTAAAAGTAAGCATCACTTTATAAATTATAATATTTTTACAAAATTATACTCTAAGAGAGATTCTATCTATCAGACTATAAAGGATGATGAAGAATTAATGAAAAAGAATTCTAGTAATATTTTACCCAATAGTGTCTTTGTTTTTATTCCTAAAAACAATTCTAATTCTACCGATGAAAATTTTATAATTAAAAAAGAAACCGCTTTAGAAATAGATGCGCAAATAAATATTCTTAAGAAGAGGGGGCGTAAGGTAAAGGTATATTTTGAAGATGAATTTTTAACCGTTTATGAAATAGTAAACAAAGAAAACGCTTCAAAATTGAATGATTTAATTTTTGATTTATGATTAAAAATATAAAATATGGTTTAGTAATCTTTTTATTAGGATTAACCATAGGTTGTCAAAGAGATATTTACAGGTTTACACACGAGTTTAGTATTCCAGAAAAGAGTAAAGAACTTCCTTTAGTGCAGTTTTTGGTTAGTAAAAATGAATATAGTAATACTATAGAAAGTAAAAACTTATATAAAGCATTAGATTACACTAAAATACCATATAAAAATTTATATGTTAAAGACTTTAATGAGGTTCCTAAAATAGCACCAACAACAAGAGTTTTATGTATATACGAAACTACTCCTTTAAATGATAATGCTATTAAAGCAATACTAAATTTTGTTGCTAAAGGAGGAACATTATATGTAACTAAAGCAATTAAAGATGAACGTATTTCTTTTTTATTAGGACTTAATCCAGATGCAAATTGGGAAACTAATTTAACAGCACAAGGGTATCATCTTATATCTCCAATTTTTCCTGGAAAACAAGGATTAAAGTACGATGATGATGGATTACATTTAGGTTTCTCTGGACGTAATTTTTCGGATAATACGCAGGTTTTAGTAAGTGCTACTAACAATAATGATTATCCTGTTTTATTAGAAAATAAGATTGGAAAAGGAAGAGTTATACTCTTTAATTCTGCTACATTACTAAATAAAAGTATGCGTGGATTTATGTTTTCTAGTATCCTTAAAGGTTTAGAAGGTATTCCTTATCCAATAGCAAATGTGGCTACAATATTTTTAGATGATTTTCCAGCTCCTACATATAATATTTATAACGAACCTATTAAGTCTGAGCTAAATATAACGGTAACAGATTACGTAAAAGATATTTGGTGGCCCGATATGAAAAAATTTGCATCAGAGCAAAACATGGAGTATACTGCTTATGTTACTTTTGATTATAATGCACATGTTATTCCGCCATTTACCTTTAAAGAATGGGATAGAAATACGGTTGTTAAAAATGGTTCTACTCAAAAACTAAGTGCTTGGATTGCCAGAGATGTACTTAAAAGTGGACATGAACTAGGTTTTCATGGCTATAACCATGTCTCCTTATTAAAATCGGATTGGAAAAATCCAGAATATATAGTTACAGGATTAGATGCTGCCGAAAAAAAATGGAAAGTATTAGACCTTAAGGGTTTGCCAATTTCTTATGTGCCACCATCGAACTATATAGATAGTGTTGGGTTAGCAAAATTACATGAAGGAATGCCAAGTCTTAAGTATATACAAAGTATTTATTTAGGAACAAAAGAAGAGGGCGGTAATAGAGAATTTGATCCTGATCCTTATAATGATAAGTTTTTTGATTTCCCTAGAATAAGTAGCGGTTTTGTATTAGAAAAAACAAATACATGGGCTATAGAATCTATGTATATATGTACAGGTATATGGACACATTTTGTGCATCCAGATGATGTTTATCAAATTCCAGATGCATCAAATGCTATAACTAGTGGTCACTTTAGTTATAGAAATAAACACAGATTAAACTGGTATTCTAAAAATGGTAAAAAAGGTATGTTTGATACTTTTAAAGATTATATTTATGAATATAAGAGGAATCATCCATTTTCAAGGTTTATTAATGCAACAAAAGCATCTGAAAAAACTATGGATTGGCGTTATGCGTATTATAGACACTCTAATTTTGATGGGCTATATGAAGTAGAGAGTTCTAATGCAAGAAACAAGGATAAGAGTAATTTTTGGTTAATGTATGTAGATAATGCCAATCTTAAGTTAGTAGATGAACTTTTGGAAGAGGAAGAGGTTGAAGTTAAAAAAATAGCAATGTTAGATGGCTTTTTGTATTCTTTAAAAACAAGAAACCCATCTATCTCTGTTCCAGATTTATTTGGCCAATCTGGAGATGTGAATATGCCAGACAATGTTGTAGTATCTGAAGTGAATAAGGCTTACGAATTATACTTGGAGAATAAAAAATTAATGACTCCAATGGCAGATTTGGTTAATAGATATGTTGCGGATGGGGAATTAAAAAAAGCCACAGATTTAATAGAGGAAAACTTTAAAACAAACCCAAATGCAAGCTCAGATATATGGAAAGAATATGCAACTTATATGGCTTGGCAAAAAAGAGAAAAAGAAATTTGGGTGAACTTAAACAAGTATTACCTAAGGTTCAAATCTAAAAATACAGCAGATATTTCAAGAAAAATTAAACTTATTGAAGATTATCCTAATGATATAGTTCGCAAACAATGGCTTACAAGACAAATAGATTGGAAAACAAAAGATGCCAATGTTTTAACGGAGTATGTAGATTATTTTAATGAACCCCAAAATCATAAAAAAATAAAACAAGTATTAAAGCAGTTACTAATTATACAGCCAAATTCTAAAAACGCATCACTCTATATAAATCATTTAATAGATAACAGGGATCCTGATTTAGTAAACGAATTAATTTTATTAGAGCCCTGCAATGCTGCTTATAAAGAATTGGCAAGTACTATTGCTTGGACTTTTGCAGATAACCTTAGGTTTGATAAAGCTTTAGAATGGGAAAAATGTGCAAAAGGAATAGATAAAGAAACAAAAGATTTTTGGGTATTAAGTTCTTCTAATTTTGAAAGGATGAAAGAAAAAGATTTTCCATATTACATAGCTTTATTATTAGCAAACGATACAAGAAAAGCTGTTAAGGAACTTAAAAACGAAGAAAGTTGTTCTAAAGAATTAAAGCACTTATCTAATAAAATAGCAATAGCTTTTGCAGATTATGGAAACTATAAAAAAGCCTTAGAATGGGCAGAATGCGCAGATAGAATAGCAATTAAGGACAAAATGTCTTGGCTCTATGAGACAAATAATATAAATAAGTTAAGAAAAGTCTTTAGAAAGTATAATGCTAAAAACCCAAAAGATTATGATGCGCGTTCTTTTATGGCTACTATAATGTTGTATGAAGGAAAAATAGAGGAGTCTGCTAGAATAGCATTTAGTATACCAAGTGATAAAATTGATAAAAAATATAAAAGAGCTCTTAATAAAGAAGTAAAAGACTTAGAGCTTAAAGAACAATTAGCAATATTTAGAAAATATGGCGATTTATTAGACCCTGAAATTGGAGCACAAGTTGCAAAGAAAATGAGGCAAGAAAGAGGCTCTTCTATAAGTTTTGGTTCTTTTAGTATTAATGATAAATTAAGACCTAATGCATTAACAAATAACCTAACATATAGTACTCATAATAGTAAAGGAGATATGCATAGCTTTTCTTTTACACAAAGTACTATGTATAAATTAGATGGTTTTCCTAGAAGAAGGTCTAATGTAGGTCATGATTTAATGGGATTAGAATATGGGTTTACAAAAAAATCTAGTAAAAAATATAAATATGCTTTAAAAGGAAGAGCAGAGAGAGACAATTTTGGAGAGTTCTTTTTTCAAGCAGGAGCAGAACTAAACTATGCTAAGAAAGATAATTTCACAGCTTTTCAATTAGACGCTTTTCCAGTAAGATCAGGGCCTGGATATTCTTTAGATATTTACAGGCTGCAGTTTAATGGTTATAAAGAAATGGTAATAGGTAAGAAGTTTGTACCTATAATTTCATTAGAGTCTAATTATTATACTGATAAAGAAAATGATCATATGTTAATGGGTAGGTTAGAGTATAAACTCATTAAGTTTAATAAATTTAAGCTTAATCCAATGATAGAAGGGGCAGGAGGTATTGGTAGTACAGATCGCAGGTCGGGTTACCCATACTGGATGGCTAAAGAAAGAATTTATGGGGGTGCAGGAGCTTTGGTAGTGTTGGGTTCAGATAAAAGTAAATTTAATTTTTCTGCAGACTTTGGTTTCTTTTTAGAAAAGAATGAACCTACTTTTCAAAGGTATATTGGAGATATGTCCTATAGAATAACAGATTTTACAAAGATTAATCTTGGATATGAATTTTATACAATTAAAAATTTCTATTCTAACGTTATTCAGTTTGGGTTAATTTATAATTTTAAATAAAAGAAACTATCTTGTAGTTTCTTTTATTTAACTTAATAAGTTATAAATTAAAATCCTTTTTATGGCAACAAAAAAAAGACACTGGTTATGGAATTTAATATTAATAATAACATTAGCTGTGTGTTTGTTAGCCTTTGTGGTTCATTATAAAAACTGGACAAAAATAGAACCAGATGGTATTAAAATGGTCTCTGGGATATATTATAAAGAGATAAAATTTAATGAGGTAGATAGTGTTTCTTTAGTAGATAGAATACCTCCTATGGAGCGCTTAAATGGTTTTTCTGCTTTATCTAAAGGTAATGGCTTATATAGGGAGTTTAAAGATTCTCTTACCAATAAAGAAGTACATGTTTTTGTAGATAATTTTGAACAGCAGAAAATTAAAATAGTATACCAAGATTCTCTAAAGCTTTTTTTTAATTATAAAGATAGTTTAGAGACATTAGGTTTAGTGTCTTTTCTTAAAAGTAAAATAAAAACTAGCAACTAGTTTTCTTAACATAAAAAGTTAAAATTCAATTAATTAGAAATATTTCGGGTGATTTTCCGTTAGAATATAAATAGTAAAAGATACAAGTTCCCTACTTTAAAAGTCTTTTAACTAAACCAAATCTAACATTCTAAAACCGCCTACAATGAGAAAGCATCTATCTGTATTTTTTGTTTTTATTCTTAGTGTTACATCTTATTTACAAGCGCAAAAAAGTGTAGATATAGACGGTCGTTTACAGCCTATTTTAAATGATTTTTTTAAAGAATGTAAAAAGTATGGGATAGAGTATCATTCTAAATTATTTGAATTACAAAATATTGATATAGTTAATAATTTACCGCTAGAAGAAGGAAATACGGTGCTTGGAAAAGTATCTCGTAATGAAGCTGGTACGATAGATGAAATTTTAATTAATTGGGCGGCAATGTTAGACCCAGAAATTCTTAAAGTAGTAGCTTTCCATGAATTTGCGCATCATTTTTTAGATTATAAACACACATGCCAAGACTGTAATGAAATTATGGCGGTAACTAATACTAGTTATTTTAATATTGCTAAAGATTGGGAAAACCAGGTTGAAAATCTTTTTACCACTTCACCTATTTATTTGGCAAATAAAGAAGCGCATACTGTTGCTGTGAATACTTACGAATAGATAAAGAACAGTCTTTTGTAAGATATAACTATATTCGTTTCTTAAAATGAATATATGGTTGGTATAGCACAATTTTTTGGGGCTTTATTTGGAATGTTAGCAATTATTTTTGGTGCGTTTGGAGCGCACGCATTAAAAAAAATATGTAATAAAGATCAGTTAAAAAGTTTTGAGACAGGTGTAAAGTATCAAATGTATCACGCTATTTTATTGTTAGTTTTAGGGTTTAATCTGACTATAACATCCTCAATAGAAAAGTATATTATTTACTGCTTTATACTGGGGACTTTCCTCTTTTCATTTAGTATTTACGGTTTAATTTTAAGTGCTGCAAAAGGAAATACCCTTAAATTTCTTGGCCCAATAACTCCCATTGGCGGACTGCTTTTAGTTAGTGGTTGGGGCTTACTTTTATTTTCCTTTGTTCAAAATCTAATCTAAAATTAAAGCACAAAACGATAAGTTGCCTTTAACAAGAAAATATTTTGAGGTTTTTTATCATTGAAAATAGTATCCCCCAAGTCATTAATTAGCTCATTATTAGGATTACCAGATTGCGCAATATCTTGTGACCAAACTAGAAATATCTCAGAACCTGGGATGTATTCCCAACGCACTACAAGATTAGATCGAAATTGAACGAATGAAAAGTCAGGATTGTCAAAAGAAAAATCAGACACGTCATCTAAGTTTCTATCAACAGAATAGGTGTCGTCAGTAAGTGAAATTTGATTCGGCAAATAAGAAGAAAATCGTTCATTAAATCTTGATCTCATTGGGTTTACTACTTCTTTAAAATCAGAATATCTTCCTCGAGAAATAAAAGGCTGCCCCCAATATTGAATCGTCAAATTCGGATTTATTGTATAATTTAACCGTAATGACATACTTAATGTTCTTTGGTTTACAGTTCCTGTTAGGTACGTGGTTTCACTATTAACATTAATATTGTCAATGTATTGCAATTTATTCATATTTATACCATATTCTGGGTTTGCAGAGATGCTCAATGCATTATAGGGTTGGTATGTTATTCCAAAATCTATGTTATACGAATTGTAAGAGTTGTCAGTTCCTCTTGATCCTTTATGGAAAACGTTGAATCGCACTTTCTTTCTTCTATCAGTGTTATAACTGTTAAAAAAACCGATTTTTGAGGTTTGTCGTAATCGAGGTCCACCTCGTAGCGCAAAGTTTGAGTATTGTTTAGGTTCGTAATTAAATCCGATATTTGTAAACCAGTTATTTTCCCATTTTTGCCAGCTATTTGTATTAAATCTTAGGCTATTGTGATTACCTGCAAAATCCCAAACACTCCAATGATTATAATTTATTCCTACTCTTCTAAATGTTTTGGTTGGTTTTAAGGTTTGATACCCTATCCATGTGTAATGGCGAATATCGTCTGCTTGACGTTGAAAGCCAATATCATTAAGCTCTAACTCTGGAGAGCGCCATGTGGCACCCGTTTCAAATTTCCAATTACCGTTTCCAACTTTACCTAATTGCAGGTTGCCACCTGAACCTGTTAATGAAGTTCGGTTTTCATCTAAAGAAACATGCGTTGCACCCTCACGTTGAAACAAATGTGTTATTGATTTTTGGGTATTTGATATTGCTTCAGCGCTTCCGTTTACACGACTTAAAATAACATTCCCAGCAACATACCAATCTCTATCTTGCCATTGATGTTTAAAATCAATACCACCTGTAAATGCAGAGTGATGTAAAAAATCTAATTCAGGAGTTAATTTGTCTCTACTTGTAGTCGTGAATATACCGCCAACAAATGTATTACGATCGTTAAAATCTTTTTGAAGGCGCCCTACAAAATAATTAGTCAATGGCTCAACAACTTCTTTTCTTCTATTACCATTATTATCAATTGTGGCATATTTTTTTGCCGTAACACTTTCTAAAACTCCAATAGACCAACCATCTTTTGTTTTGCCGCTAAATTTGGCAGCTCCCAAAATCTCCGTATTCTCTGGTTGTTCAACAAATTCTCCATCTTCTGTGTTCGGATATCCTTGCGGACTTCTACCAATTCTTCTAGAATAAAAAATGTTATCAAAACCGAAGGTGTTACCAGCTTCTGATTGACTTACCCGATAATCAAAAATATTTTTGTTCTCAACAAAAAATGGTCTCTGTTCTCTGAAGAATATTTGAAACCCATCAAGGGCAATAGCTGAGGGATCAGCTTCAACTTGTCCAAAATCAGGGTTTACTGTAAGATCTAAAGTTAGGTCATTTGTTATCCCAATTTTAGCATCTAGCCCACCTGTAAATTGGCTATCTTTTCCATCACGAAAAGGGTTTCCAGCTTCTGCTTCAAATGTCTCCAATTTGGCAACGGCATAAGGTTGAATTTCGAGTTGCTTTTGAGGTACAAGATTAACCAGCCCTGTCAACAGACCAAACTCACTTACAAAACCTGGTGTGTCTTGCTTTATACGTTGCCAAGCATAACGTTCTGCACCTCTAAAATATTGACGATCAACTTGAATACCCCAAACTTGTTCTTTGTCTTTTCCAAATTTTAACTGGCTGAAAGGAATTTTCATTTCGGCAGTCCAACCCTCTTTGTCTATGTTGGTTTTTGTATACCAAATTGGGTTCCAGCTTTCGTCTTCGTTATTGCCATTTTCAGAACTAAAAAAATCTGCTTTTACCCCTGCAGCTGTTGTTACGAAACCAAAGGCACTTCGTTTGTCATGATAGCTATCAATAAAAATGCCAACCCAATCACCTTGAAATCCATCACGTCTTGATAAACGCATTTCTATTTTATCAGGATCACTATCATACGCTCGAATACCTATATATAAGAAGTTTTGGTCATAAACTATTTTAAATTTAGTCTCATGGTCTGGTTTCGTGTTTTCATCTGGTCTTCGCTCAACAAAATTACCTTCCCATTCTACGATATCCCATCCAGGATCATCAAGGAGTCCGTCTACTTCTGGGGATGCAATTTGGTTAAGAAATTTTGTAGCGTAGTGTCTTTTAACCACAACGTCTGTAGAATCTTGAGCGGTAATAAATGTATGTGTAAAAAGCAATGCGCAAAGAGTAATCAGGCTGGTCTTCATGTTCTCAAATTATGATTGATGTGACTTAAAGACTCGCAAAAAATGGAGTAGTTACAGTCAAGTTTTATTTTAAGCTATTTTTAACAGAATTTAACGGTTTACATTAGCGTCTTAAATATATGTTGCCATTGATGGTATTTAATCGAAGTTGATTAGAACCATTGCCCAAGGAACCACTTATTTTTTGACCAACATGACGGTCTTTTGAAGTAAATTTCAACTTGTCATCGGCATAAATATCCCCATGAATGGTTTTAGCAATCAAATTTGCATCTACCATTTTTAGATCAATTTCACCATTTATTGTACTCAATTCAAGTTCTCCAGAATATTTAGCAATGTCGATATTTCCATTAATTAAATTAGCCTCAAATTCACCTTCTATTACTTCTGATTTTAAATCGCCATTGATACTGCTAATTTTGAATTTAGCATTTTTAGGAACATAAATAACATAGTTAAATTCATAGATGTCTCCAGTATTATAATACCTTCTTTTTTTGTTTGGGTTATTGTCATTCCATTCTTTATGAAAAGCTTTAAATAAAGGTTTAGCCTCAGAATTTATTGATATTGTATTTGAACCTTCATTTACCCTAAGTTTGTATTTGTCTTGATGTTTATTGTCTTTAGTAGAAATTGTTGCTTTAAAATAAACACTAGATTTATCCCATGTTTTTACTTCTATAAGTGATGCAAATTTTACTTCTACATCAATAAACTGTTGGTTATACTCAATATTTTTTTCGATTGTTTTTTGGGCGTACGTTGTAAGACTGATTAGGCTTAATAGAAGAAATGCTGTTATATTTTTCATGACTGTTTGTTTTGATTGTAATTGATTATTCTTTTCTTAAATAAATGTTTCCGTTAGTAGTTTTTAAATGTAATTGAACTCCACCACCATTTATAGGTTGTTTAATTTTTTGAGAGGAAATTGATTTCAATCCGTTTTTTTCTGAGAATTTTAATTCAAAATTGGTATAAATCTCTCCGTTAACTGAGCCTAATGATAGATTTGCGGGGGTATTTCCAGGTAATTTTACATCAAGTGCGCCATTTGTGGAATAGATTGTGATTGGAGAATTTTGATTTATGTTTGTAAATGAAACATCAATGTCACCGTTTAAAGAATTTGCGGTAACTGGTCCACTGGTATCTTCAATTTTAATCCCTCCATTTAGTTTCGTACGTGCTTCAATTTCTCCCTTAAAACCGTAGATTGTAATATCGCTTTGCCCAGTTCCATTGGTTGTAACAGAAATGTTCTGATTAGCAGGTAAATAAATTTCGGCATTGCCATTGTTCCACTTTCTTAAGTTTTTTAAAATGAGGCTATTACCTTCTTTTACAACATAAAACCCTACGTCGGTATTGTCAGATCCACCTGCGCCAACAAGCTTTAGTCCTTTTGCCTTTTCGGGAGTTTTGGTATAACTTTTTGTTTTAATTCGAAGTTGATTTTCAGAATGCGTTTTTAAGACTATGTCAGCCTTTGATTCAACTTTTACCCATTCGATTCCGTCTAATGATTTTGTATAATCTTCTTGAGCAAAAAGCACTAAAGAAAATAGAATTGCTATAACTGTTATTTTTAATGATTTCATTTTTTTCATTTTTTTGATTAATAATTTTCCTGGCTCGCTTCAATGGTACCCTTTACTCGGTCAGAAAAATTTCATGATTTTCGTTATTAATTGATGTTATATAATATTTGGTAATACTGATTCAAGTTCTTCTTTTACGTATGGTTGTGTATTTTCTTGCTCTAAAAGATATTTCATTGCACCTGCTGCTTTCTTTTCTTGAATTTTACCTAACACTTGAATAATTGTTATTTGTATTGCAGGATCTTCTTCAGATTTAAGTGCTTTAATGAAACTAGTTTTAACAGTCTCAGAGCTAATGAACTCACTTAAAACTTCAACCGCTGTTCTGCGAACATTAATATTTTCATCAGTTAACATTCGATCTACTAGAGCATTTACAATTGCTTCGTCTGGTTCGGCGAATTCTTCAATAAAATTTACACCTTGTATACGTTTACTGGCAGATTTGTTACCCATTAGCGATAACATTGCCATTTGTTTAAAGGAATTGGTTTCACTGGTTAACTGGGTAATTTCCTGCCCTAATACTTGATTTTGTTGTTGTTTTCCTAAAAAATAAACGCTAACCAATAGAACTATACTCGCAGCAATTTTTAAGAAGTTATTTGTCCAGCTGGGTTTTTCTTTGAAAGAACTTTTATTGAGATTAACGATCTTTGAATCTGTTATTTTCTCCAGTTCAATTTCTTCGAAGAAATTTGTTCTTAATGTATCAGAAGGTGAAACTTCTTCTTCTTCTTTAAAAGAGGTGAACAAATTTTTTAGCCCTTCTAATTCTTCAATACATTCCTCACATTCTTTAAGATGTAATTCTACCTCTTTTTTCTTGTTGTCACTTAATTGACCATCAATGTATTCAGGTAATAGTTCTATAATATGTTTTTTATCCATTTTATGAGTTTTGAAAATAAATGGTTTTTAATTTTTTTAATGCACGACTGACTTTTGTTTTAACTGCGCCTGGTGTACTTCCAACAATCTGAGCTAATTCTTCATATTTTATTTCTTGAATTCTATTTAGAATTACGAGTTCTCTATCTGAAGCTTCTAATTGATTTATAGCTAAGTGCAAATCAGAATAATCTTTTTGTTCCGCTTCATTTATTGTTGGATTAAATTTTAATATTGTTAATTCTTCCGTTTGTTTCGATGCATTTCGAAAGTGAGAATGCATACTATTTCTAGCAATTGTAAAAAGCCAAGGCACGAATTTTCCATTATTATATGAGGTCCGGTATTTCATCAATTTGTAAAAGACTTCTTGAGTTAAATCTTCACTCAGCATTCTATCTCCAGACATTTTAAATAAAAAGTTGAAAACATGATTATGATGTCTGTCAAAAAGAATCTTAAGTATATCTAAGTTTCCATTTGCAACTCTCGCCATTAAAATTTCATCGGTCAACTTTTCCAAAAATTGATTTTTTGTTGGTCTTCATTAGTATATAGTCCTGAAATTACAAAAGGTTACACCAAGGCATAAAAAAATCGCACCAAAATGAATTGATGCGATTAAAGTATTTTGAGATTTATTCTTCTGTTTCTCCAATAGAAGTAAATGCTTTAATTGCCTGATTGGGCTCAATTATATTATGGCCTTTCCAAAAATCGGGATTGTAATTAGGCATATACGTTGGTAAAATAGTATTGTTTTCTTGGAAGGAATTATATTGTGAATTACTTATGGTAGCTTCATCAAAAACAACAAGTTCATATCTATTTATATTCCCAAAATCAAAATCTACTTTTAATGAAAGTTCATTCTGTTTTCTACGGCCTTTTACGTTTTTATTCTTTTCAATGATTTTCAGTGGTCTGCGAAAACCAGCCTTAATTCCTTTGGATATATCATAGTAACTTAAATGATATTTTTTATCTTCTCCTTTGCTAAAAATAATTTTACCAGCGGCTAAATATTCTTTCATAGAAACACCAAGTAACCCAAAATCACGCAAAGGTTTTACATTTTCAAAATCCATTCTAATTAATGCAAAATCATCAGAATTTATATAAAGTTTTCCTTGGTAATCTTCAGACCTTTTTGGTTTAAATGTAATAACATAAACGGGAGCAGTTCCTAAATAAGTAAAATCTTCAAGAGCTAAATCATATCTTCCAGGTTTAAAGAGCACATTATAATCAGAGCTTTCATAAACAGGAATATTTTCGTAGAGTTTTCCCATGGTTTCTCTTTTATATTTGGCAAAAAACTTTTTCCGTTCTTCTTTGTTCTTTTTTTCGTCTGCTAATTTTTTATTTAGCGCAGCAACATCTGTTGAGTCAACTTCAGATTCAAATATTTCATTAGCATCTACTTTGGTTCCAAAAAGTCCAGATTTTATTTTAAAGTAAGAGTCCGTTTTTACATTTTCTTGCATAATTTTATTGAACTTTTTTTCTAGAATTTCAAAATCTAGCTCCATACTTTTATCATATAGTTCAGATGCTTTAATAAGATTTAGCTTTTGTTCTTTACTATCTCCCGCACCATATAAATCTCCTAGCGCTTCATTGTAAACTGTATTATTTTTAGGTATTTGACTAATAAGGTCGTCTATAAATTTTTTATTAAAGGCTTTTATAGTAGATTTCTTCAGGGTATAATCTGTCTTTAGGATTCTATTATTATAGGTTTCTCTTAAAAAAACTCTTTTTTTGGCAAGTCCTAGATTATAATTTTTTAAAATACTGTCTTCTACAATTTCAAGTATTTCTTCTGGAGTATAGTTTTTATTTGTTACAATAACCGGGTTAAGTTCTATTGCCATAGGAGCTAAAGAAATAGTACTCTCAGTAAATTCTTTTATGGGTTTTCCTAATGTTGCATACCCAATGCAGGATATAAATAGAGAATCGGTCTCTTTAATTTCTTTGTTTAAAAGAAAGCTAAAACGCCCTTCTTCATTTGTAATTACCCCTTTGTTATTTAATTTTACTGTAACATAAGGTATTGGTTTTTGTGTGGTAGAGTCTATAATTGTTGCGGTTAAAGATTGTGCGTGGCTATTAGAGCAAATAGCAGAAATAATAATAGATATAACCCAGAAAGTAATTTTTTCCATACAAAGTTGTGTTGATTGTATTACAAACTAAAGGAATGAGAAACAAAGCACCAGCCTTTTTTTAATTTCTTTAATATAGTTTTATCTTTTTTTTAAGAACTGTAACTGTCTTATAGACGAACATTGCTAAGTTTTGTTACTAAGATGTAGTGAATAAATTAAGTAGTATTGTCTAACTACAACTGCAGCCGCCTTCTTGGCTACAAGATTTAGTAAATTTGTTTTTATTAACTTTTACTGGTTTAGGAAGAAAGAATTTTTTAACTAAAAAACCAACAGCAAGAATTAAAGTTGCAAAAACTAAGATATTTTGGATAATTGTACTCATAATTAATTTAATATTTGGTATGCTGCTAAAGCTACAATATAAGCAAAAACGCTCATAAAAACTAATTGTCCTGCAGGCCATTTCCAAGAGTTTGTCTCTCTTTTTACAATAGCTAAAGTACTCATACATTGCATGGCAAAAGCATAAAATAATAATAGAGAAACTCCAGAAGCAAGATTAAATAAAGGTTTTTTAGTTACAGGATTAATCTCTGCAGCCATTCGGTTTTTTATGGTGTTCTCTTCATCACTACCCACACTATAAATGGTTGCTAAAGTACCTACAAATACTTCTCTGGCAGCAAAGGAAGTTAACACTGCTATTCCTATTTTCCAATCGTAACCTAAGGGTTCTACAACAGGAGTTATAGCTTTTCCTAGGTATCCCATATAAGAGTTTTCTAATTTATAACTAGCAATTTCTTGGCTTTTAGCTTGTTTGTAAAGTTCTATGCTTTTTAGTTTAAGGGAATCTTTTAATAATATTGGGTTTGTTTTATAAAGTGTTTTGTCTTCACTTTCTAATAAAGTTATTTTGTAGATTGCTAAATCTTCTACAACACTTTCTTGATTAAAAGAAGATAATCCTTCTTTTTTTATTTTATTTTCTATAATCGTGTCTGCATTTTTATAATTTTCAGAAAAGCCATTAGACCCTAAAAACCAAATAATTATAGAAATAGCTAGAATAATTTTACCTGCTCCAAAAACAAAACTTTTTGTTTTTTCCCATACTGTATAAGCTACATTTTTAAATAATGGTAGTTTGTAATTTGGCATTTCTACTACAAAGAAGGACCTACTTTTAATTTTTAATATTTTGTTTAATATCATTGCAGATAGTATAGATGCTGCAAACCCTATTAAATATAAAAGCATTAAAGTAAGTGCTTGGTAACTTAAGCCTAAAAACCTTCCTTCTGGTATTACTAAAGAGATAATTATTAAGTATACTGGTAAACGCGCAGAACAAGTTGTAAAAGGAGTTACTAAGATGGTTATTAAACGTTCTTTCCAGTTTTCTATAGTTCTTGTAGCCATTACTGCAGGAATTGCACATGCAGTACCAGAAATTAGAGGCACTATACTCTTGCCACTTAATCCAAAAGGACGCATTATACGGTCTGTTAAAAAAACAACTCTACTCATATAACCCGTTTCTTCTAGCAAAGCAATGAATAAAAATAAAAAGGCAATTTGGGGTATGAAAATTACAATACCACCAATACCTGCTAAAATTCCTTCAGCTATTAAATTTGTAAATGCTCCTTCTGGTAAGGTGTTTTTAACCAACTCACTAACTGTTGCAAAGGACTCATCAATAAAATCCATTGGGTAACTGCTCCAATCATAAATTGCTTGGAAAATAAGAAGAAGAATAAGAAAGAAAATTACATACCCAAATATTTTATGAGTAAGTACTTTATCTAAGGTAGCTCTTACTCCTGTAGCGGCATTAATATCTACATGATATGCTTCTTTTAATGTCTCATTTATAAATTTATACCTTAATATGGTTTCTTTTTGTTGGAGTCTTTTAAGTTCTGATTTAGATTTTGTAGAAAAAGAAGATGTGTCTGGGATTACCTTTTTTTCTATAGGCATAAAGTTTACATCCTGCGTTATAACTAGCCAAAGTTTGTATAAGTCTTCTTTTGGAAAAGCTTGTTGTAGGCTGTTAAAATACTCAGCGTCAATTTTGGTAGTATCTATGCAAGGCGTTGTAGACAAATTTTTATAATCTGTTATAAGCTCTTTTAATTTATTTATTCCTGTTCCTTTTCTAGAACTTACTAGTGCAATTTTAGTATCTAATTTTTTTTCTAGAAGTTCTATATCAATCACAATCCCTTTTTTGGTCATTTGGTCTGCCATGTTAATGACTAAAAGGGTAGGGATTTTAAGGTCTTTAATTTGTGTAAACAGTAAAAGATTCCTTTTTAAATTTTCTACATCAGAGACAACAATGGCTACATCGGGGTGGTTTTTATCTTTTTTATTTAATAATAACTCTACCGCTACACTTTCATCTAAAGAGGTTGTGTTTAAGCTATAAGTTCCAGGTAAGTCAATTATATGAGCTTTTACACCTCTTGGGAGTTTACAAATCCCTTCTTTTTTTTCAACCGTAATGCCAGGGTAGTTTCCAACTTTTTGGTTTAATCCTGTTAATTGGTTAAAAACCGAAGTTTTTCCAGTGTTAGGGTTGCCTATGAGGGCTACGTTTATTTGTTTACTCATAGGTTATTTTGTTTCTATAAGATCTAACTTAATCTTTAAGGCCATAGCGCGTCTTATAGCAATATGAGAACCATTTACATTAATATAAATTGGGTCTTTTAGTGGTGCAACTTGTACTAGCTCTACCATATTGCCTGGTAAACAACCAAGTTCTAGTAGTTTTATAGGAAGAGAATCATAGGCAATATCTTTAATAATACCTTTTTCTCCCCTTTTTAAGTTTGCAACTGTAGTCACTAATGTTTATTTAGATTCATTTTAATTAAGAGCAAAAGTAAGGGAAAAACACGAATTTTAATAAGGCTATTTTATAAAATTTTTTAAGAAGCTTTTTTTACTCTAAATAGGTTTTTTTAAGAATCTCTAAATCGGATAATAATTTTTCTATATCTTCTGTTTTAGTACCATCGTAAAAACCTCTTATACGCTTTTCTTTATCTATAAGTATAAAATTCTCTGTATGTATCATATCAAAAGGACCTCCATCACCATCTGTTTTAACAGCTAAGTAAGATTTTCTGGCCAGTTCATATATTTCTTTTTTACTGCCAGTAACTAAATTCCATTTGGTGTCTATTACCCCTTTTTCTAGAGCATATTTTTTTAATTGTGCAACAGAATCTATATCTGGGGTTACTGAGTGTGATAGTAGCAAAACATTGGTGTCTTTTAATATTTTGGATTGTATTTCTCCCATATTTTTAGTCATTATGGGGCAAATAGTGGGGCAGGTGGTAAAAAAGAAATCGGCTATGTAAATTTTGTTCTTATAATTTTCTTGCGTAATTGTTTCTCCATTTTGGTTAGTTAATGAGAAGTTAGCTACACTGTGGTATTTTTTTACATACTGTAATGTGCTATCTACTAATTCTGCGTTAACCATAGCTGGTTGGTAAATAAGAAGCGTTTTTTTTGGAGTTAGCGCTGTATAAAACAAGTAAATTATTATACCAGAAAGTACTAGCATAACTAATCCAAAAAACTTGTATTTGCTAAAAAAAGAAAACATAATTTTTTATGCAAAGGTACATTAGCATGGTATAGTTATCAAAATAAAGAAAGTTATATTGTTGCTAATAAAATCATAAAAACGCTGTACTAAAGGCAGTTTCTTTTTTTAAGACTTTGTAAAGATGTATTTTTGAGCCGATTTTTAACGATACAAAACAAAAATGAATCCAATTTTAATTAAAACCATCCAATTCTTTTTAAGTCTATCACTATTGATTGTACTACATGAATTGGGGCATTTTATACCAGCAAAAATATTTAAAACAAGAGTAGAGAAATTCTACCTGTTTTTTGATGTTAAGTTCTCTTTGTTTAAGAAGAAAATAGGAGAAACCGTTTATGGTATAGGTTGGTTGCCTTTGGGAGGATATGTTAAAATCTCAGGTATGATTGATGAAAGCATGGATACCGAAGCCATGGCCGAAGAACCAAAAGAATGGGAATTTAGAAGCAAACCAGCTTGGCAACGATTAATAATTATGCTAGGAGGGGTAACCGTTAATTTTATATTGGCAGTAATAATATACATAGGAATGGCATGGTCTTACGGCGATGAGTATATTTCTGCTACAAGTTTAAAAGATGGTTTTTGGGTTACAGAACAAGCTATAGGAGATAAATTAGGAGTTAAAACAGGAGATTTAATAGTTGCTATAGATGGTGTTAAAGTAGAGAGGTTTACTAGTATGGTTGGTACTATTGCTTATGGTAATACCATTACTATAAAAAGAGATGGAAGAACTTTTGACCAAGAAATTCCCGAAGATTTTATAGCTAAGCTAATAGAAGACGAAGATAAAATGCGTTTTTTAGCCTTAAGGCAACCATTTATTATAAATGAAATTTCGGAAGGTTCTGTAAATAAAGACACTGATTTTCGTAAAAATGATGTTGTTTTAAAAATAAATGATACAGACGTTACTTACTTGGATCAAGTAAAACCATTATTAGAAGAAAATAAAGAAAAAGATATACAGGTAACTTTAAAAAGAGAAGATGGTGCTGTAGAGACTATTGCTGCAAAAGTAAGTTCAGAAGCAACTTTAGGAGTTGCACTAGGAGCAATGACAATGCAACAATACCAAGACGAAGGATATTTTAAGATAGAAAAAGTAAATTATTCTTTTATAGAATCTATACCAGCAGGAATAGATAAAGGAATAAAAACTTTGTCGGATTATATAAAAGGGATGAAAAAAATATTTAACCCCTCTACAGGAGCTTATAAAGGTGTAGGTGGTTTTGCTGCAATTGCAGGCATTTTTCCTGATGCTTGGAACTGGCCAGCTTTTTGGAGTGCAACAGCTTTTATATCTATTATTTTGGCGTTTATGAACATATTACCAATACCAGCGTTAGATGGCGGACACGTAATGTTTTTACTATACGAGATGATTACTGGAAGAAAGCCAAGTGATAAATTTATGGAATATGCACAAATGACAGGTTTCTTTATTTTAATAGCTTTATTATTGTTTGCCAACGGTAACGATTTATATAAATGGATAACTAAATAAAAACAATAAAAAATTGTTTGGTGAATTTGAAAAAACATTTATATTTGCACCCGCTTTAGGTTACTAAAGCAAAATAACACTCCTCCTTAGCTCAGTTGGTTAGAGCATCTGACTGTTAATCAGAGGGTCCTTGGTTCGAGCCCAAGAGGGGGAGCAGATAAACAAAAAGCCTTTACAGAAATGTAAAGGCTTTTTTGATTTAAACCCCAGTAAACATTAAGGTTTATTGCCAATTTGTCTATTATCTCCACTATTATTCAATTATTAATTTATCAAGGATTTTAAAGGAAAAAGGTATCCAATTAGGTATCCCATTAAAATTTCTGGGTATCCCACTTTTTTAACTGAATTGTACGCCAATTGTTTAACATAAAATCGATTGGAAATGAATCAAGAATCACTAAGTGTTTTATTTTATCTAAATAAAGCAAAAACAAACAAGAAGGGTCAATGCCCAATTTATTGTAGAATAACTTTTAAAAAGAAAAGAAAGCAATTTTCTATAGGTCAATTTGTAGAACCTCGCTATTGGCATTCTAAAAAGCAGATTTTTATTAAAGATTATGAGTTATCTGAAAGATTAAATAGTCAACTATTATTAATAAATCAAAAAATACAAAATGCATATTTGTTTTTACAAGTTCAAAATATTGAGTTTACAATTGAGGATATATTGGACAAGTATATAGATAAAAAGATTAAAAAAGATGCTAATGTTGTAAGCTATTTTAAGCAATATTTAGTGTTGAAAAAAAACCTAATTGATAGAGATATTAAACTTGCCACATGGAAGAAGTTTGAATATTCTTGTAATCATTTAGAATCTTTTATTTTTCTAAAGTTTAAGAAAAGAGATTATCCTTTAAGTAAACTTAATTCAAAGTTTTTGATTGATTTTGAGTACTATTTAAAGACGGCTAGGAATCAAAAACAAGTAACAGTTAACAAAGTGATTCAGCGCTTTAGAAAGCCTGTTAGACTTGCTGTATTGGAGGGATATTTAGAACGAGACCCTTTCATAAACCATAAGCCAACTAGAGTTAAAAAAGAAGTAGTTTTTTTATCTGTAGAAGAACTAAAAATATTAGAGCAGCACGAATTTATACAACCTAGATTAGAAGTAGTAAACGACTTATTTATATTTTGCTGCTATACAGGACTTGCTTATAATGAGATGTCTAATTTATGCAAAGTGCATATAATAAATGCCTTTGATGGAAATAAATGGATAAAGATGAAGAGGGAAAAAACCAATAAGTTTATATCTGTTCCTTTATTACCAAAAGCAAAATATATATTAGATAAATATAATTCAACTAATGAGAAATTACTACCAGCAATTAGCAATCAAAAGATGAATTCTTATTTAAAAGAAATCATTGAGATAGTTGGTATATCTAAGAGGGTAACACACCATACAGCTAGAAAAACATTTGCATCTACTGTTTTACTTTATAATGATGTGCCTATGGAAATAGTTAGTGAGTTATTAGGGCATTCTAGCATACAAATTACGCAAGACTATTATGGTAAGGTTGTTCAGAAAAAAGTAAGTAAAGAAATGGAAAGACTTACAAAGAAAATTTCACTCAAATAATTCAGAGGGTTTAATACCTAAGGTTTTTGCAATAGAGTAAGCATTTGAAATGGATGTATTAATTATACCTCTTTCTATTCTACTTATTTGTGAAATCTCTATATTCAGCTCATTTGCAAGTTCCTCTTGAGTGAAACCCTTAGATTTTCTTAACCTTCTAAGGTTGTTGCCAAAGCTTAATAAAAATACATTTTCGTCTTTTGAATTCACACATTAAAAATGGTGGAGAAAATGTATTTTTATATAGGCATATTTGCCTATTTTTAACCTTTAAAATTCCTACTTAAAAAACTAAAATTTTATATGAAATACATTACATTATTAACTTTATTCATTTTTTGTTCTTGTAATAGTTCAATAAATCATAGAGAAATCGCTGAAGATTTTTTCTTTAATAAAGGAGATGCAGAAAAGGCATTAATTGAAATAAACAAATCAATTAAACAATACCCAGATAGTTTAAACGGGTATGTTATTCGTGCATTAATCTATGATTCACTTGGAGAATTCGAAGAAGAAATTAAAGATTTAGAAACTGCAATTCGTAAACAAAAAAAAGATAATTTAAAACCTTTTGGACTTCATGAACAAAATGCAATTACCAAAATGTCAATTGGTAAATATGAAGAAGCTTTAGTGGACATTGAATATAATATTGCAAATAAGGACAAAAACGCAAATTTTGCCAAGGATTATGTTTTAATGGCGGCGATTCTCTATAAAAAGAATAACATGGTAGAAGCTCTTAGGTTTTATGAGATGGCATTAGTCGAAAATAACAAAAAAGATGCTTTTGTTGAATCAGAGATTCTTTTAGGATTGTCAAATATAGAAAAGGATAAAGGTAAGACTTTAACTCTTTTAAATAGAGCTATAGAAGCGGATAACAGCAACGCTAATACTTACGTAGGTAGAGCTATTTTTTATGAAAGTATAGGTTCTTTTGAAAAAGCATTAGAAGATTTTGAAAAAGGAATTTCTATAATGCCTAATAATCCAAATTTTAATTTTAGAATAGCTCAACTTTTATATCATGATCTTAATAGAGTTGATTCAGCATTAGTCTATTACAACAAATCTTTAAACATAACAAAGCAGTCAACGTTTGCTTATGATATTTATGTTGATTTAGCTTTTATATATAGTAACAAAGGTAAATTAAATGAAGCAATAGATTTTTTAAATAAAGCAGAAAAATTAAGCCCCAATAATCCTGATGACTTTTATAATCAAGCATTATTATATAATCAAGTTGGAAATAACACAGAAGCTTTAAAAAAAATCTCATCAGCTATAGAAATTAATAACAATCAACCAAGTTATTTCAACTTAAAAGGATTAATATTAATGGATTTGGATAGATTTAAAGAGAGTAAAATATCTTTAATGAACGCTATTAATCTTAATCCAAATGATCCTGATATTAATTACAATTTAGGAGTTGTTTTTGATAAGGAAAATGAGCCAATAAAATCTATACAATATTACTCTAAGGCGGTATCATTAAATTACTTATTAGAAAAAACACTCGTAAATAGGGCACTTCAGAAAATAAAGATTGGAAAAACTAGTAGTGCATGTATAGATTTAAAGAATGCTTTGAACTTAGGGAGGGCTGATATTCTCGAATTAATTAATGAAAATTGTAAGTAATTATTAATAATTCTATTCAATACGCGGTATTTTTTATGAAAAGATTTAAATTATTATCCCTTACATTATTTATTATTTCTATGAGTTCATGTGAGGCTTATATTAAAACTGTTGAATTGAGGTCTACAATTTTTGTTTATTCTTTTGTAATTACGTTTGTAATTGGATTGATAGCATTTATTTTCAGAGAAAAAGATAATTAAATGACAGCTCAAATAAAAGAAATATTATGTATAGATAATGTAAAATATGCTATAGCAACAGAGCCATTAAAACCATATTTGAGCAGTCTAAATAATAAGCCTAAATTCTTTATGGATAATACGGCTTGTTGGCGTGGTTATACAGGAGAATGGCAATTGACACAAGATAAATTATATCTAAATAGTATTAATGGAAACATCTATAATGGCAAGGACAATATAGAGGTTGTAGATATAAATTACTTATTTCCAAATCAAGATAGAGTATTCGCTAGTTGGTATACTGGAACTATTAGAGTGCCAGATGGTAAAATGATTAAATACGTTCATATGGGCTATGAATCTAAATACGAAAGAGATTTGCTTTTTAACTTCAAGAAGGGAATCTTAATTGACTATGAATATATTGATAACAGTATGGAGGAAACTCAAAGACCAACTGTTTTAAAAAGACTACTTCTTAGAATTCAATCTATATTTAAATAGTTAGTTCAGTAAAAAAAAAAATTTTTTTCAGTTTTTTCAAAGATTATAATGGGTGTGAACGTGTGATTACCTAGAATTCAACCCCCACTCTTTTTAAATTTTGCGGATACCCCGCACGTTTATTGTATAATCTTAAATTATTTAAACCATGGTAAAAATTGTGGATTACAAAACCTATTCTAGGGAGGATGGGACAACCTTTTGCGTTCTTATAGCGCAAGGAGGTCTAGAAACTGTTAAGAGTAAAGAAACAGGTAAAACCTATTTTACAGCAAGAAAAGCTAATGTCCCTTGTACTTTTGATGAAAGTGTTTGCGCTAGTTTAATTGGTGCCGAAATAGAAGGAACAATTAAAAAAGTTAAAGTAGATGAGTATGAGTATTCTAATCCAGATACTGGTGAAGTAATACATCTTTCTCATAGATACGAGTTTGTTAGTTTAGAAGATGAAATTGTTAATAATCATCTGGTAGAAGAAGAAATAGTATCTTAAATGCTTTAGGTAATATATAGAATTAAGAGCTTCAGAAAATGAGGCTCTTTTTTTTTGTTTATACACCATAATAAAAATTATTAGAAACTATAAAATTTAAAAATTATGAAACTAAAAACAGCCCAACGGCATCAAGTTAAATTAAGGATAGGATTAAGTGGCGCAAGTGGATTTGGAAAAAGCTACTCTGCATTACTCTTGGCTTATGGAATTACAAATGATTGGTCTAAAATTGCTATAATCGATACTGAGAATAATAGTGCAAGTTTATATGCTCATTTAGGAGATTTTAATGTTTTATCTCTTAACGCTCCATACAGTCCTGAGCGTTATATAGAGGCTATTAAAACTTGTGAAAAGGCAAATATGGAAGTTGTCATTATTGATAGTATTACACATGAATGGCAAGGTAAGGGAGGTTGTTTAAATATTCATGAAAAATTAGGGGGTCGCTTTCAGGATTGGAGTAAAGTTTCTCCCAGGCATCAAGAGTTTATTGACACCATATTACAGTCAGAATTACATGTTATAACAACGGTTAGAAGTAAAATAGATTACTCTATGGATTCTGCCTCCAATGGTAAGACTAAAGTTGTTAAACATGGCTTAAAATCCATTACACGTGAAGGATTTGAATATGAATTGACTGCGAATTTTGAGTTAATTAATGAAAACCATATGGCTAAAGCATCTAAGGATAGAACAGGTTTGTTTATGGATAAGCCAGAGTTTATCATTAGTTCTTCTACTGGTAGAAAATTAATGCAATGGTGCAATGAAGGTTTGACTATAAAGCAAGCTAAAACAGAAATTTCTAACTGTACAACCATTGATGGTTTACGTCATTTATATCAAAAATATCATGGGTTAAAGAAAGAAGTATATCCATTTATTTTACAGCGTAAAACAGCTTTAGAGTCTATCTCTAATCACGTAATACCATTAGAGACAATTATTAATCAAACTAAAACAAATACTAATGCAGTTAATAGCAAATAATAATCCAGTGCAAAATATTATTCAAGATACTTCAGAAATTATTACTCAATCTTCTAGTGGATTTATTGAGGCTAACACCCAAGAAGTGACTCTTGAGCATTTAAAAAAGGAGTGTATTATTCCTGTGTTTTCAAAAGATAATGAAACCACTATTAGTCATGCTCAGTTCATTGAAAAAACTACTGAAGTTGTTCAAGGTTTCTTTCCAGAAATGTTAGTAAATCAGCCTCAAATTAGAGTAAGCCATGTTGTAAAAGGTCGTGTTCCTTCTGCTATTGGTAAGCCAGCAAAAGACCTTCTAGAAGAAGAGAAAACCATCTATTATGAAAGATGTGCTTTTTTAATAGAACTGCCCGAGGTTTTCGAGGTGGTTAATGGAAATAAAATAACGCTAAATATTGGAGGAGTACGTGCTTATAATCAAGAAAATTTATACAGTAAAAAGTCATTAGAGAAATTTAAAATCTTCATCGGTTTTAAAAATACAGTATGTACTAATCTTTGTATAAGTACAGATGGCTTTTTAAATGAAGTACGTATTAGTTCTATTCATGAATTAACCAATCAAATGGAAGGGTTATTTTCTAATTATAACAAAGAAAAACACTTAACCTTAATGTTGAAAATGCCTCAGTATAGTTTTACAGAAAAACAATTTGCTCATTTTATTGGAAAAATTAAGATGTACCAACATTTGAGTAAAGCAGAAAAACAACTAATTTTCCCAATAGCACTAACAGAGAGCCAAATAGGAAATATAATAAAAAACTATTATCAGTGCCCTAATTTTGGACGTAGTTTGGATGGCTCTATTAATTTCTGGAAATTATACAATTTAATTACAGAAGCAAATAAGTCATCTTATATAGATAGTAATTTTGAGCGTAATGTTTGCGCATACGAACTAGTGAATGAACTAGGGTATTCTATGAAAAATAGAGAGCCTAATTGGCTTACATCTAATTAATGTCATAGCTATTTTGAATCGATTGTATATAAGATAACCTGTATTGTTCATCTATAAAATATGATTATGAGTGAAGAACAATTAGCTGAAATATTAAAATATAGCTCATCTAAAGAACTATATATCGTTACATGGAATAACCTTTTAAAAATTCTTTTTTGCCCTTTTAAAGCTCGCGCAATAGTTGATATTGGCAATCTTAAAAGAGGTAGGTTAGTTTGGGTTCAAGAGGTTAAAATTACTAAAGACTTAGTAACTGTATATATAATAGAAGGTAAAGCTTATTACTATTATCATTTTATAATTATCAGCTAAAAAAAGAAGTCTATTCTGTATTTTCCATACTCTTTAATAAGGTATGTTTTGAGACGGCACCCTTCTTTAAAAAGATGCCCCTGAAAATGATTTGAGTACTTTCAAAAAATGGGATACGTTAAAAATCGTGTCTCATTTTTTTAATTATGGGTTTAAACATTATTAAAATGGGTTCAATTTTGAATCAAAATAGCTATTACGTAATGATACTAATACCAATATTTTCGTTTAATTCCATTGACTTTTAGGGGTCGAATTTTGTATATTAGGGTGTATCTGATACTCTAATTCTATTCTTTGTTTTTACCTCTTATTTAAATAGTTATACGGCTAATAACATTTAATAAAGTAAATTTTGGAAGAGAAGAAAAAAACAGTAACAATTTGTGATCAAATTATGGGTAGTGGTAAGACCTATGATGCGATAGAAAAAATGAAAAAAAGTAATAGAAGTTTTATCTATGTGACTCCATTTTTGGATGAGGTGAATCGCATATTGGATGGAGTTCCTAATACCTATGACCCTAAAATAACCTATACTCATGATTATGAATTAGGAGAGAGTAATGTGCATTATAAGAGAGATAACTTACTTAGCATGTCAAATCAGGGGTTGAATCTAGTAACAACACATAGTTTGTTTTCTAAGTTACATAGAAACGATTATAAGTATTTTCAAAAATATGATTTAATTCTTGATGAAGTTCTTACCCCAATAAAGGTAATAGGGATGAAAATTGATGATATTAAAATAGCTTTTAATGAAGGGTTGTTGGTTCTTAATGAAGCAACACATGAAGTTACTTTTACTGGAGATGAATATAATGGAAAACTTTATGCAGATTTAAAGCAATACTGCGATACAGCGAATGTAATTTTTGTAAATGATAAATTGCTGGCATGGGCATTTCCGCCTGAGATTTTTATGAGCTTCAATTCTGTAACAGTATTAACCTATTTGTTTGAAGGAAGTTTATTGTGTAATTATTTTAAGTATTACAATATACCCTATGTATTAGTTGAAAAGTCTGAGAAAGAGGTAGCGTTTATGAAGAAAAAGATAAAAGGGCTTCTGAATATTTATGAAGGACCTTGTAATTCTATGGGTGATAACAGAACAGCTTTTAGTGTTAATTGGCTAAAGAGAAGAAATTCTCAAGAGTTTAAAAAAATCAAATGTACAGTAGCCCATTTGATAGAAAGAAATTTTAAATCTAAGTCTGTTAATACAGGATTTACAACATTTAAAGAATTTAAAGGTAAGGTAAAAGGTAAAGGATATTCAAGGGGATTTATCCCTGTCAACGATAGGGCAACTAATAAGTACTCTAATAAGGAAACAATGGTTTATTTAGCAAACAGATATTTAAATCCTAACGTGATAGATTTCTTTAGATTTGGTTCTGTTACAGTCAATGAAGATAATTGGGCATTAGCAGAATTACTACAATGGATTTGGAGAGGAAAAATAAGACTAAACGAACCAATGCATCTTTTTATACCAAGTAAACGGATGAGGGATTTGTTACAAAATTGGTTAAATGATTACAATCATTTAGAGGCAACTTCAATCGTTTAATTATATCAATAATTTTATTATTAGTTGAAATTTAAAGACACTAATTAATAACTGTGGGGAAAACTGATTTCCCCATTTGATTTGTAAATCCAATGATAACAGGGGTTTAAAGAGGGCTTCTGTTAAAGAATTATTATAACTATAAACAAGGTGTTTAGAGGTAAAATAAAACATCTATTAAAAATATTATTATGAATATTGAAAATTCATTTATTATATATAAAGCAGTAAACAATTTAAACAATAAAAGCTATATAGGCGCAACAACAAAAGGAATCAACCAACGAAAATGGGATCATACCGAAAGAGCACAAAGAGGAGAGGAAAACAAATTTCATAATGCTATTCGTACTTATGGAGAAGATGCCTTCATATGGGAACAGTTAGATACGGCAAATTCTATAAATGAATTAGCACAAAAAGAAAAAGAATACATTATAAAGTATAATGCCAAGGAAGAGGGTTATAACGGGTCTTGTGGAGGAGATTTTAAAAAAAGGATATATCAGTATGATTTAATTACAGGTAAATTAATTAAAACATTTGAAAGTTTAAAAGAAGCATCTAATGAAGTAAAATCAACTAAACAACATATCTCAAGAGCTTGTTTAAGCGTAAACAACGTTTATGGTGGATACTTTTGGAGTTATGATTACAAAGAAACCTTTATCCCTCAAAAAGACCTTAGAAAACGGCAGGTATTACAGTTTAACTTAGAAGGAATTTTAGTGGCAACTTATGTTTCTGTTGCAGAAGCATCAAGGCAAACAGGTGTTTCAAAAACATGTATTTCTAGGTGTTGTAGAGGAGAGAGACTTCATAGTAGCGGATTTAAATGGGCATATGAATTAAAGGATTAATAAACTTAATAGTATTATATAAAGGACAGCATTTCTGCTGTCCTTTTTTTATATACTCATTTATATTGGGTTAATTAAAAATATTTTATATGAAATTACTGATAGATTTAAATAAAAATATAACGTATTACATGATATTAATAGTGAAATGTGGTATTTTTATACTTCCCTCAATTACTAAGTTAATGAATAGAATAAAAGAAATTTTAGAAGAAAAAGGTATTAAACAAGTATGGCTTGCAAATAAGTTAGGTAAAAGCTTTAACACCGTAAATGGTTATGTACAAAATCGTACCCAGCCAAGTTTAGAAGTGTTATACCAAATTGCCACTATTTTAAATGTAGATGCAAAAGAATTATTAGTTACAAAAGATATTAAATAAGATATGCCAACACTTAATTGGATAGGAAAAGATAAGGTTGTTAGTCATCATCAAGATGTACCGTATAAGATATTAGAACATAAATATGGCTTTGATGAACAAGGACAAACAGAGAATGAAGTAAACAGAGGTAATAAAATAATTCACGGAGATAACCTTGAAGCATTAAAAGCCTTGCTTCCAGAATATGAAGGTCGTGTGGATATGATTTATATAGACCCACCATATAATACAGGTAAAGAAAAATGGGTGTATAACGATAATGTAAAACATCCTAAAATTCAAAAATGGTTAGGAGAAATAGTGGGTACTGATGGAGAAGATTTAACACGTCACGACAAATGGCTATGTATGATGTACCCAAGAATAAAGTTACTTCACAAACTTTTAAAGGATGATGGAGTGTTTTATTGTTCAATTGATGACTACGAGCAAGGGAATTTGAAACCTATGTTAGATTTAATATTTGGTCCTAATAATTTTCTGAATAATATTATTTGGCAAAGAGCATATGCACCAATTAATACAAAAAAGCGATTCTCTGCCAATCACGATTTTGTTGTGTGCTACGCAAAAAATAAAAGTCAGGTCAATTTATTACTTCCAAGAACTGAAGATGCTGACAGCAAATATCAAAATATAGATAACGATTCAAGAGGTTTATGGAGAACCGATAACTTTACAGTAGGTCCAAGAGTTGAAGCAAATGTTTACGAGATTATTACACCTTCTGGCAGAAAATGTTTACCACCTTCAGGAAGGAGTTGGTTATTATCTAAAGAACGATTTAAAGAAGCAGTAGAGGATAATCGTATATGGTTTGGAAAAGATGGTAGTAACATTCCTGCAACTAAAAGATTCAAAACTGAGGTTAAGGATGGTATTACACCAATGACTGTATGGCCTTATTCAGAAGTGGGACATACTCAAGATGCCAAAAAAGAAATTAAAATGCTGTTTCCAAAGTCCAAACTTCCATTTGAAACACCAAAACCCACTTCTTTGATGGAGAAGATTTTAAGTTTAAAAGATAATCCGAATGCGATAATTTTAGACTCTTTTGCAGGCACAGCATCAACAGCACACGCAGTCCTTAATCTTAATAAAAAAGATGGTGGTAATCGCAAGTTTATAATGGTTGAGTTGGAAGATTATGCTGACAGTATTACAGCTACCAGAATCAAGAAAGTAATTCAAGGTTATGAATTTAGCGGTAAGCAAAAAGAGACTTTAAAAGAATATTCTATAAATATTACTAATCTTAAAAAAGCTGATAAAATTTTAAAACAGTATGATGATTATAAAAATGATGAGCAATATTCAAAAGTAGCTTTAACAGAAAATAATGGTGCTATATCAATTGTTGGCGAAAAAATGGTTTCTGGTAAAAGGGAAGGCATTGGTGGCGCTTTCGATTTCTATGAATTAGGTAAGCCAATATTCGAGGAGAATGAAAACTTAAATGAAGAAGTGGGAGAAGATAAAATTAGAAACTACATCTACTATACAGAAACTAAGCAACCATTAAAAAAGTTGCAATCTAAGGACGCAAAATACTTATTAGATAATTATCAAGATACCGGTTACTATTTCTATTATGAAAAAGATAGTTTAACCACTTTAGATAATAATAGTTTATCCATCATTTCAGAATTACAAGAGCAGTACATTATCTACGCAGACATATGTCTGTTAGATGAAGCCTATATGCTCAATAAAAACATCATATTCAAAAAGATACCAAGAGATATAAAACGTTTCTAAGAATGGAATTAAAAAAATACCAACAAGAGGTAATTAATGACCTTACTAAATATATAGAGGAACTTGACACTACAAGACATCTTAACAATGCATTTGCTAACTTTTGGGAAAGTAAAGGCATATCATTACAGACCTTAGAAGATAACTTTCTAAGACCTTATGACAACTCTATCAAAGGTGTGCCAAGAGTTACGGTAAAAGTTCCAACAGCTGGTGGTAAAACGTTTATTGCCTGTAATGCGTTAAAACCTATCTTCGATAGTTTTCCGTTAGATAAACCACAAGTAGTAGTTTGGTTTGTGCCTTCAGATACTATTTTAAAACAGACCTATAAAAATCTAAATAATCCTGCTCATCCATACAGGCAAAAAATAGATGCTCATTTTAATGGTAATGTAAAAGTATATGATAAAGAAGCCCTACTATTTGGTCAAGGATTCAATCCTGTAGAGGTAAAAGAACAATTAAGTATTTTAGTATTAAGTGTTCAATCATTTGTAGAAACGGTTAGAAAAGGGCTACCAAGAGCTTATAGAGAAAATGAAAACTTAGCAGAATTTGTGTCTCATTTTAGAGACTTAAAAGCTAATCTTGACAATGTAGATGATACTGCGTTAATACAAGTGATAGCCTATTTAAATCCTGTTATCGTTATAGATGAAAGTCACAATTTTGAAGCTGATTTAAGGATAGATATGTTAAACAATATTAATCCAAGTTTCGTATTTGATTTAACCGCAACACCACGTAATAAGAGTAATATCATAAGTTTTGTAGATGCTATTAAGTTGAAGAGAAACAATATGGTAAAACTTCCAGTTATCGTTTACAATCATCAAGATACTACAGAGGTATTAAGTAGTGCCATACAAATGCAAAAGACCTTAGAAGCTAAAGCGAAAGTGCAAGAATCTAATGGTGGTAAATATATTAGACCTATAGTATTATTCCAGGCACAACCCAAAACCAATGATGATAACATCACTTTTGATAAAATTAAAAATAGCCTTATAGAAATAGGTATACCAGAGAATCAAATCAAAATTAAAACTGCTAATAAGGACGAGATTAAGAATGTAGACTTGTTGAATCGTGATTGTGAAGTTCGTTACATCATAACTGTAAATGCTTTAAAAGAGGGTTGGGATTGTCCGTTTGCTTATATTTTAGCGTCATTGGCAAATAAATCATCATCAGTAGATGTAGAACAAATTTTAGGTAGAGTATTAAGATTACCCTATGTTACCAAGCATCAAGAAGATTTATTGAATTACTCGTATGTATTTACATCATCTAATAATTTCTTAAACACTTTAGATAAAATCATTTTAGGTCTTAACAAGTCAGGATTTAGTGCAAAAGATTATCGAGTAAAAGAACAGCAAGTAGAATCTAAAATAGACACCACAACTGGTAAAGACAGTTTTGAAGACTTGTTCGGTAAACAACAAGAACAACCTATTACGGCAGATGTTACAAATGAAGATGAAGAGGTAACTATTAATGTAGATGATGTAAAACAGTTTACAGAATCAGAAAAAGGTTCAAGCCAATTAGAGGACATTCTAAAACTTGCAGGTGATACCAATGCAGAGTTTGAGAAGAAAATGGAAGAACTGGAAAAAGAAGATAATTTAATACCAACCGAATTGAAAGAAAAGATAAAAGTATTCCCAATCAAAGAGGTTTTTAAAGAAGAAGCAAATAAAGTAGTAATTCCAACATTCCATATTAAAACTGCACCTTCACTTATTGAACCTGAAAATCTTGTTCCGCTAACTAAAAACCTTTTATTACAAGGCTTTGAATTAGATAAGCAGGATAGTAATATAGACTTAACTCGTACAGCATCTAAAATGGCGAGTATCGATTTAGCAGAGGGTAGAAAAGATGAATATGTACCTGAGTATAAGTATGTGGATAATCATGTAAAAGAAGCATTTGCAGAATATCTATCAACACTTACGCCTGAACAAAAGGTTAACCAAATAGCAGGTCGTATTACTAAAATAATTAAGAAAATAGACCAAATACCAGAGCCACAGATTATTGCTTATGTTAAGAAGATAATTAAAGACCTAAATAGTGAAAAGGTTGCAGAAATAACTAATAATGAACCTTTTTACGCTAAACTAATTAAGAATAAAATAAACGAATTAGCAGATCAACATTCTGAAAAACAGTTTGATATATTATTAGATAAAGGTACTGTAGTATGCGAACCATCATTTAAGTTTTCTAAAAAAATAAGTCCAAAAAACACGCTAAAAGGAATCACAAAAAACCTATATATCGAAGAGGGTGAAATAAATGATTTTGAAAAGCAAGTTATTAACGAGGTTGCAAATCTTGATAGCGTAGTATTCTGGCATAGAAATTTAGAACGAGGTAAAGGCTTATTGATAAATGGTTTTGTAAATCATTATCCCGATTTCATTGTTAAAATGAAAAACGGTAAAACTATTTTAATTGAAACTAAAGGAGACCATTTAGATGGTTCAGACAGTCAACAAAAATTACGGTTAGGTGAAAAGTGGGCAAGTAAAGCAGGCGATAACTATCGCTACTTTATGGTGTTTAAAACTGACAGATTAGATGGCGCAAGAACAGTTGCAGAATTAATAGATATTTTAAAGGATATGCAATAGTATGAAAGCAAACGAACTACCCATTATCAATTTTTTACAAGCGCCTAATGTACAATTTGTAATACCTGTATATCAACGTAATTATGACTGGACAAATAATGAATGTAAAGAATTATTAAACGACATCATTGCTGTAGAAACAGCAGATAGAGGCACACATTTTATTGGTAGCATCGTTTTTATTCATGAGGGAGCATATAGCACAAGTGAGGTAAAAGAGTTGGTTATAATTGATGGCCAACAAAGATTGACTACAATCAATATTTTATATGTGGCATTATATCGTTTTGCAAAAGATAATAATATGCAACAAGAAGCAGATATGTTGCATAATATGTTTTTAGTAAATCAATACGTTCAGCAAGAATCAAGTAAATTAAAGTTAAAACAAACTGATACCAATTCATTAGCATTTAAAGCGATAATGAATAGTACAGAAAATGAGTTTGGGCATTATTCTAATGTGATTGAGAATTTTAATTTTTTCAAATTAGTGATAACAAAAGACAGTTTTACTACGATACTTAACGGATTAAAGCGCCTCATTTTTGTAGAAATATCTTTAGAACGTGGTAAGGATGACCCACAACGTATTTTTGAGAGTTTAAATTCTACAGGTTTAGATTTATCTCAATCCGATTTGATTCGAAATTATATTCTAATGGATTTAGACCCGAAAAATCAGCATAAGGTATTTGAGCAAATTTGGAATCCAATTGAAGAAAATGCAAGAGACTTAACAAAACAGAAATCTTTAGTATCATCTTATATTAGAGATTATCTCACATTACGCAATAAAAAAATACCTAATAAAAACAAGGTTTATATTGAGTTTAAGAAGCTATATTCTTTAAAAGATGAAGCTTATCATCAAGAGTTAGAAAATATTAAATCACTTTCTATACATTATAAGAAGTTTATTAATCCTACCACAGTTCAAGAACATAAGATAAGAAGAGAATTAGAATATATTTCACGTCTTGAAATTAATGTAGCATTTCCTTTTTTATTACAAGTATTTGAAGATGCAGAAAATGGTTTGATAACAAATGATGAGTTACTTAATGTATTAAAATTAATACAGACCTATACGTGGCGTAGATTTGTGGTAGGCTTACCTACCAATGCTTTAAATAAAATATTTATGACTTTATATTCTGAAGTAGATACAGAAGAATATTTTGATTCCATAGCATTAGCTTTAATAAAGAAAAGAGGTAGCGCAAAGTTTCCAACAGATGAAGATTTAAAAACAGCGTTAAGAGATAAAGATTTATACAATATTCAATCAAAGAATAGAAACTATATGTTTGAGTTATTAGAGAATTTTAATAACCGTGAATATGTTGATACATCAAATGAAAATATAACCATTGAGCATATCTTCCCTCAAAACCCTAATGATGATTGGAATAAAGACATTACACCAGATGATTATTTTCAATTCAAAGAAAAGTATGTGAATACAATAGCTAATCTAACATTATCAGGTAATAATGGTGCTTTGAGTAATAAGTCTTTTCAAGAGAAAAAATCAATGAACAGACAAGGTGCAGAACAAGGTTATAATTTTAGTCGCCTTTGGTTGAATGACTTTCTTAAATCAATAGATAATTGGGATATTAATAACTACAATAAACGTTTTGATTTAATCTACAATAGGTTTTTAAAGATTTGGGAATACCCTAATGTAACTATTCCTGTTTCAGATAATAGTGAGGCACAAAACATATTTAATGCAGAATCACCAACGCATAAGAAGTTAGAGTATTTCATTTTTGAAAATACTAAAGTAGATGAAGAGGTAATTTCTCAAATGTATGTTTATGTAATTCAGAAATTATATGAAAAGAATCCACAACTATTATTAGAAGCAACAGACATTTTTAAAATTACAAGAAATGCTGATGATTTTAGAACACCACAAGAATTGGATAATGGTTATTTCATAGAATCTAATTTAGATAGTAATTCAAAGTTTAGTAGCCTTAAAAAACTGCTTAATCTATTTGAACTTGAAGATGAATTAGTTATCAAATATGAAGATAAAGAAAGTAAAGATTCGCAAAATAGATTTGCTGTCCGTAGAGAGTTTTGGAAGCAATTATTACCTCAAATTGTAGACACAGAATTATTTGGCAATGTAAATCCAACAAAAGACCATTGGTTAAGTTCAGGTGCAGGTTTGAGTGGTGTAAACTACACTTTTGGTATAACAAGTAAATATGCTAGAATTGAATTGGGTATAACATCCTCAAGCAAAGAGAAGAATAAGAAATATTTTAAAAAACTATTAAATCAAAAAGATAGTATTGAAAATGATTTCGGTAAACCTTTGGAATGGGAAGAATTGGCAGAACATAAAATGAGTCGTATTAAGTATGAGCTAACTGGTGTTAATTTATTTGATAAGGCTGATTGGGATAAAATGAGTCAATTTTTAATTGATTATTTACCAAAGTTTGAATCTGCATTACAACCGGTAATTAAGAAGTTGAAATAGTTAGATAATAAATGCCTTTAGAAGAAAAGAAATATGATGTAGAAACCAATAATGATTGGGCTAAAAATGTAAAAGGTGAACACTTTTTTATTGATAATGCTCAAAGTGGTCGTAAAGGCTACTTTTGTATAGGTTGCGATAAGCAAATGGAAGCGGTTGTAAGAAAGAAAAACCCAAACCATAGGTCTTATTTTCGTCACGTACCTGTAGATATTGAAAAAGATGATACACCTTGTACCTTTAGTAATCGTCAATATAGAGAAACTTTAGCAACGGATATTCTACAAAGGGTAAAAGCTATAAAAATACCTAATGTTTACAAATATCCACCAAGAGGTGAAGATGGCGCACCAATGCTGTTAGAAAAAGCAAAATTTGTAACCGCAAATAAGGTTAAATCTCAATTAACCTTTTATGAAGATTGTAACGGAGCTATAAAATATGGTAAGAATCCAGATATTGAAGATAGATATTTATTAATTAGACCTGATGTTACTTTTTTTGATACTAATAACAAACCAAAATTATTGATTGAATTAGTAATCACTCATAAGGTAAAAGAAGAAAAGAAAATTAAATTAAGACGGTTAGGTATTGATACAGTAAGTATTATAGTGCCAAAATCTTCCGCACAAGACATTGAAGACAATTTTAAAACAACTAAAAGAGTAAAGTGGGAATATAATGGAATCGAAGCAAACACCACATATATACGAGTTTCCTCTGGAACTTCAGAAGGAGTATTGGAATTTGATGAAGACCAAAGAAGAATTTTTGAAGAATCGCTCAGCTGCCGCAAAACGAGACTTAATAACACGCTACGAACTATTAGAAAATGCCTTCAATCAGAACCTTACAGAAGAGCTGAACACGAGCTTGAATCTGAAATATCAAGAATTGAGAGCGCTACAAAAGCAGAGAGAGAGGGATTGGAGCAAATGGAAGAAAGATTTGAGCGAGAAATTTACTCACGATTTGAAGCTAAATTCGATGACATTGAAAGAGGACGAGAAGACATTGAAGAAAGAAGAGCATATCTTGAAGAGGAAAGTAGGGACTTGGAAACAAGATATTTTAACAAGAGAAGAGAATTTGACCAAGAGGAAGCAAACCTATCAAGAAGTATTACAGAACACTCTGACCTTGGAGAATCTTCAGAAGGAGTTAGAACAAAGTTTAGAGTCAGAAAAGCTCAAATTGGAGCAGAATCAGAATCATTTAAAAATGCTATCACAAGAATTAGAGGAGAAATCAAACGTCTACCAGAGGCGTTTAAACAACTCGAAATTCAAGCAAAAGGAAGATTTGAGAAAGATAGAGGAAAACTTGAAGAAGAAGAAACAGGTCTTGAATCAGAAATTGACAGCTTTGGAGAGTACGCTAAAGAAAAAGAAAGAAACCTTGAACTCGAATTTGAAGAGTTTAGAAAACAATCAATTGAAAGAATTAACAAAAGAGATAGCAAAGGAGATTCTGAACTGTCCAAAAGAATTGAATCAGTACTTAAAGCTGGGAGAATATCAAGCGATTATGGAGAAAGACAGAATACTTACAAGAGATACAAAGCATATCTTGACCTTGCTCGAAGTAGAGCTTGGGAAAAGTAACAAAACTGTAGATTGGTTTATGAAAGAGTTTAAAGATAGAGTTTAGAACATATGCATCAACTTACCAAAACAGATTTTAAATATTATTTAGATTGTCCAGAATCTATATGGTTATTAAAAAATAAACCACAGGTATATCCTAAAGGTGAGTTTTCTTTATTTGCAGAGAAATTAATTAAAGAGGGTTATGAGGTAGAAGCCTATGCAAAACAATTATTTACAAATGGTTTAGACTTATCAGAATATGGAAGTCCTACAGAAACTCAAAACGCATTAACAAATTCGCATAATGTTTACTTTCAGCCATCATTTAGCACAAATAAAGATGTATTTGCACGTATAGATATATTAGAGCGGTTAGCAGATGGCACTTGGCATATTTATGAAGTAAAATCATCTACCTCAATAAAAAAAGATAGAAAGCATAGACAAATAGAAGATGCGTGTTTTCAGAAATATGTACTTACAGAATGTGGTTATGTAGTTTCTAAAGTGTCTATTATTCACTTAAATAAAGAGTATATAAAACAAGGTTCTATTGTAGCTAATGAATTAATAGAAATTTCAGAGGTTACAGAAGCAATAGATGGCATTTATTCAAGTGTAGTCAATCATATTAATTCGGCTTCAAATTTTATTAATAAAGAAATTATTAATGAGACAGTATGTTCTTGTAAGCATAAAACAAGGTCTAATCATTGTGATGCATTTGGGTATTTTAATACAACTATACCAGACTATAGTATTTATGAAATAGGTCGTATTTCAGCAAAAAAAGTAGGTTTATTAGCAGATAATGAGCAATTAGCAATTATTGATATTCCTTTAGATTTTGAGTTAAATGTAAATCAACAAACTCAAGTAGAATCTGTAAAACAAGAGCAACCTATAATCAATCAGGCTAATATCAAAAGAGAGTTAGATAAATTAAAGTTTCCATTACATTTTATAGATTATGAGACCTATGCAAGTGCTATCCCAAGATTAAATGGATTAAGTCCACATAAACATCTAACCTTTCAAGTATCTATTCACACACTAACAGAAGACGATACGCTAACGCATTTTGAATATTTATTAGATGCAATGCAGATGCCAATAGCTATGTTACAAGCAATGCAAGACTTTACAGGAAGTACAGGAACATTTGTATCGTGGCACGCAAGTTTTGAAATAGGTAGAAATAAAGACTTAATAGAATGGTTGCCACAGTTTACCAATTATCTCACTTACATTAATGAACATACGTTTGATTTAGAGACTATTTTCAAAAAAGATTACATTGACTATCGTTTTCACGGTTCAAGTTCTATAAAAAAAGTGTTGCCAGTATTATGTCCGGATATAAGCTATTCAGATTTAGATGTTAATAATGGCACTATGGCATTAGATACTTGGGGCAGAATGGTTTTAGATTTCAATTTTAATGAAGATATAGAAGCAACAAGAAAAAATCTTTTAGACTATTGCAAATTAGATACATTGGCAATGGTTGAAATTTATAAAGTATTAATTAACTTAGAGTAAAAAATAAATTAAAAAGGCATACAATTCGGATATCCATTAAGTTGGGGGGTTGATAAATAGTTGGATATAAGCTAGTTGGGACTTGGCTTTCGAGCCCAAGAGGGGGAGCAGATAAGCCCAACAAGACATTGTTTTTGTTGGGTTTTTTCTTTTTATCCCATAATTTTAAAATTAGAGTTTTGTACTTGTTTAATCTTATTTGAAATAATTGTTTGACTACTATTATATTCAATAAATGACCTAATTGGTTTTAGTAGTTTGTGAAAAATTTATTAATGTAAGATATTAGTTATATTTTAAAAATTCTATATAAGAAATAGGTTAATTATTATATTCTTACTTTATAAGGATAAGATATATTTACAGTTTATAGTAATAGAGGCTTTTTGTATTAATATCTTCAAATCTCTGAAGACAATTATTTTGTTTGAGTATTTAGCTATAATGATACTATAATATGATTTACGAATATGAAAAATAAAAAAATTACAAGTCTTAATAGAGATGAAATTATTTCTGAACTTAAGGAAGAGGAGTATGATTTGGTCGTTATTGGAGGAGGAATAACTGGAGCCGGGATTCTTATAGACGCTTCTTCTAGAGGAATGAAAGTTGCATTGGTAGAAAAAGAAGATTTTGCTTCTGGCACTAGTAGTAAATCGTCAAAGCTTATTCATGGCGGATTAAGATACTTAAAACAGTTTGAACTTTCTTTAGTAAAAGAAGTGGGTACAGAACGTGCTATTGTTCATAAATTGGCACCGCATTTAGTTATACCAGAAAAAATGCTACTTCCTTTAATAGAAAATGGTTCTTATGGGGAGTGGATGACCTCTATTGGATTAAAAGTTTACGATATTTTAGCCAATGTAGAAGGTGATGATAAGCGTAAGATGATGAATAAGGAAGAAACCTTAGAATTAGAGCCTTTATTACCAGAGAAAATAGTAAAAGGTTCTGGGTATTATGCGGAATATAGAACAGATGATGCTAGGTTAACTATAGAAAACATTAAAACTGCAATTAATTACGGCGGCACACCTTTAAATTATACAAGAGTACAAGATTTTATATATGCTAATGAGCAAGTAAAAGGCGTAAAAGTTAAAGACGAATTGAGCGGAGAGGAGTATAGTATAAAATCTAAATTTGTTATAAATGCAGCTGGCCCTTGGGTAGACGAGCTTAGAGAGGTTAATCATTCTAAAAAAGGAAAACAATTACACCTTACTAAAGGGGTACATTTAGTGTTTTCAAGAGATAAACTACCATTAAAACAATCTGTGTATTTTGATATTCCAGATGGTCGTATGATGTTTGCTATTCCAAGAGGAAAAATTACGTACGCAGGAACCACAGATACCAACTATACCCTAGATAAAAATGAAGTAAGAACAACAGTAGAAGATGCGGATTATTTATTACATGCTATAAATAACATGTTTCCTGCTGTAAACTTAGAACGTAAAGATATTACATCTTCTTGGGCAGGGTTACGACCTTTAATTCATGAAGAGGGCAAATCTCCTTCAGAACTTTCTAGAAAAGATGAGATATTTATTTCAGATACGGGTCTTATTAGTATGGCTGGCGGTAAGCTTACTGGCTATAGAAAAATGGCAGAAAGAGTCGTAGATAAAGTTCAGAAAAAACTAGAAAAAGAAACTCAAGTAGATTACAAAGATGTATTTACAGATAAAATACCTTTGACTGGTGGCCCTTGGAAAAAGTATAAAGAAGTAAAAAAATATATAAAGAAGTTAGCAAAAGACCTAGAAAAATACGGTTTTGAACCTTATACAGCTTGGTATTTAACTACTACTTACGGTAAACAATCAGAACAAATAATAGCTAATTTTAATACTAAAACTGGAAAAGATATTGAAGAAAAGCTACTGTTGGCAGAATTAGATTTTTGTGTGCAAAATGAAATGGTAGTAACACCAATAGATTTTTTTGTTAGAAGAACTGGACGTTTGTATTTTGATATAGATAGTATAAAAATGTATTTAGAAAGAGTGTTACTAGAATTTAGTGCAATTTTTAAATATTCAGATTCTAAAATAGAAGAATTTCGTAAAACTATGTTGTCCGAAATAACAAAACATTCCGAATTTTAATCTTCCCATTTTTAAGTTTAAGAAAGCTGTATTTTGTAGCTTTTTTATATATAAGAAAGACACTTTTAGTTTCTATTATTTTCTTTTGTTAAGAGAAGATTATATTACTTCATTTTTTTAATTAATAGTATTGAATTTCCTTTTTTTTGTTTTCATTTGCCAAAAAAAATGCAACGCTATTTTTTGTGTTTTTCTATACAAAATAAGAGTACTTTTAAGAGAATGTTTTTTTGATAAATTATTTTAAGAATAAAATTTATGGCAGTAAGTAATTTAGGAATTATAGGTAGTGAGGAATGGTGCGTTTTTAACGATTTAGGAGTTCCTGCAATAAAAGCTAGGGTAGATTCTGGTGCAAAAACTTCGTCTATACAAGCTACAAATATTAAAGTTTATTCTAAAGGAGCAGAAGAATGGGTTAAGTTTGATATTAATCCACTTCAGGAAAATAGAAGTATAAGTATAGAATGTGATGCTAAGTTAGTAGATCGTAGAATGGTAAAAAGTTCTTCCGGAATTTCTGAAGAGCGCTTAGTAATTAAAGCAGCTGTTACTTTAGGGAAAGAAGTTTTTGAAATAGAACTAACATTAGCTAACAGAGATACTATGGAGTTTAGAATGCTCTTAGGTAGAGAGGCAATTAACCAGAGATTTATGGTAAATTCTGCTGAAAATTATTTAATCCAAGATTTTACAGAAGACGAAATAGATGCAAAGTATAAGGCTTATTTTAAAGAAAAAACGGGATTAAAAATTGCGTTACTTGCAAGTAATCCAAAGTTATATAGTAATAAAAGAATAATAGAAGCTGCGGAGGCAAGAGGACATGAAATTATTTTTTTAAATGTAGAGCAGGCATACATGAAATTAGACGCTAAATCTCCAGAGATGAGGTATAGAGGAGGTGCTATATTGAATGATTTTGATGCTGTAATACCAAGAATAAAACCAGCAGTTACTTTTTATGGTTGTGCACTTATTCGTCAGTTCGATTTTTTAGGGGCATATTGCCAAAATTCTGCGGAGGCAATTACACAGTCTAGAGATAAACTATTTGCATCACAATTATTTTCTAAAAACGATATACAAATACCAATAACTGGGTTTGCAAAATCTCCAATGGACACCAAAGACTTAATACGCATGGTAAACGGAGCGCCATTAATAATAAAGTTGCTAGAAAGCACACAAGGTAAAGGTGTGGTTTTAGCAGAAACAAATAAAGCTGCAGAAAGTGTAATTAATGCTTTTAAAAGTGTACAAACTAACATCTTAGTCCAAGAGTTTATTAAAGAAGCAAACGGGCAAGATATTCGTTGTTTTGTGGTTAACGGTAAAGTAGTTGCCTCTATGCAACGACAAGCACAAAAAGGAGAGTTTAGAGCAAATATTCATCAAGGAGGAAAAGCATCTGTCGTAAAAATTACATTAGAAGAAAAAAAGCTAGCTATTAAAGCAGCAAAAGCGTTAAGACTTGCTGTTGCGGGGGTAGATATTATTAGATCTAATAAAGGACCTTTATTACTAGAAGTTAACTCTTCTCCAGGTTTGGAAGGTATAGAAAATGCAACAGGAAAGGATATAGCTAATAGTATGATTGTTGCTATTGAAAACAAGCTTAAATTTTCGAGTAGTACTGTAAAATAAAATTTCTATAATAGCATAATTACGGTATCTGCTCCTAAAATTTGTACCTTCGTAGTATGAGAAGCGTATTTATTTTAGGAGCTCTTTTTTTAGCTTTTTTTAGCTGTAACACTAAAGATAAAGAAGTAAGTTCTACACAGGATCAAATAGTTAAAATAGAAACCAAAAAATGGCCTAAAAAGTTAACGGTAGCTGGTAAAGCGGCCACTATTTTAAGTGAGTGGCCAGAATTTAATGCTTTTGATTCTAGTTTTGACGCTATTTATGGTGTAGAAGGAAAAGAAGATTTAATTTTAATCATAGAAGATTTAATAGAAAAACAGAAGTTACTAGCAAAATCTAAATACCCAGAAGATTTTAATTTACCACAAGTAAAGAGTAGACAAAAAATAGCACTTACGTATCTATTAAAAACCAAAGGCGATTTAGAATATCATATAAACGCAGAAGAATCTGTCATAGAATTTATAAATGCATATAATGCTATGCGTAATCAATTTACTGTATTGCTTAATAATACATTAAATAATAAACTTATTCTAGATGAAGAATAAACTATTTTTTATTGTATTTGTTTAGGAGTTTTTACTTCTTTTTCTCAAACCGCGGAAAAACTGCAAATAAATAAAGTTTTAACAGAATGGCATAAAGCAGCTGCAGATACAAACTTTGATGCTTATTTTGGAAAAATGACCAATGATGCTGTTTTTATAGGCACAGATGCTTCCGAGAATTGGCAAAACAAGGATTTTAAAGAATATTGTAAACCTTATTTTGATAATGGAAAAGCATGGAGCTTTACCACTATAGATAGAAATATATATTATAAAGATAAAAAAATAGCTTGGTTTGATGAGCTTTTAAAAACGCAAATGGGAATTTGCAGAGGTTCTGGAGTAGTAAAGAAAGTTAGCGGTCATTGGAAAATTGCACATTATGTTTTGTCTATTACCATTCCTAATGAGCAAATTAAAGAAGTTATTTTATTAAAAAAGAAGAGAAAGTGACGCTAGAAAATAAGTGAACAAAAAAGGGAAAAGCAACGCTCTTCCCTTTTTTGTTTTATGGCTAAAAGAATTATTTTTCTTTTTCAGGAGTTTTTTCTTTCCTAGCTACCAAAGCTTGCTTACTTAAACTAGCTAAGTTAAATTTTGGGTCTATTGTAAGAGCCTGGTCAATTAAAGCTATAGCCTCATCTACGTTAGTCATATCTGCTTTATAAATTGCTAAAGCTTTTAAATGTAAAAAAGCTGCTTTTAATGGCACTTCATAAGGCTGCTGGCGTTCATAGAAAGCATATTTCATATCCTCTTTTGCATTAGTAATACCGTATTCTATATGGGTCGCAGCTCCAACTTTATCACCTGTTTGTATTTTTAAATCAGCAATTTCATAAGCCAAATAAACATTTGGAGTTCTTTTGTTTAAAACCTCAAATTGTTCTAATGCTCTTTTAGGTTGGTTTAGTGCTTTTAGGGAAATAGCCTTTACTTGTACCGCTAAATCAGAATCCGTATCTAATTTTTCTATTCCTATGGTATTTAGTGCTTGTAAATGTTGGTTATCATTAGCATAGATAAATGCTAAGGTGTCTTTTCTTTGTTTAGATGGCGCAATAACGTTTAAATGCGTAAGAGCACTTATAACACCAGTTACATCGCCCTGTAGTCTCATTTCTTTATAAAAAGCTTCATAATGCTTTTGTAATTCGGTTTTAGTTTGTGCAATAGCAGATACCCCTAGAAGTACTATAAAGGCAAAAAATATTTTTTTCATTTTTATTAAAATTTAGGGCACTAAACTATTAAATAATTTAGAGTATTCTGTTAATATTGTCTTTAAAACGCATTTTATAGAAAAAGGGATACTCAAAGTATCCCTTTTTCTATAATTTGTAGTGAATAATTTAAACAACACTGAGTTTTACTTCTTTTTTTGTAAAAGTTCTAAGTAAACTGGCATAAAAGGCCAAATTTTTAGTGTCCTTATCTATACAAGACTTTAAGAAATCTTTTAAATTTTCAAAAAACAGATTTGTATAGATTGTACTTAGATTTGTATTTATTGTTTTTGGATCATATTGCTTATCATCTACAATTATATTCATTGTAACACGGTTTCTATGGTAATCTATAGAAACATCTGCTGCATTGTAATGTTTTTTTAATATAGCAACATGCAGTTTATTAAACTTTGAACTACTTTTTTGAAAGGAGCTACTACGAGAAATTAGGTTTTCAACATCCAGTAAAATTCTCCTTTTTAAACTTGAATTTTTCATGGCTTTTATATTTAATATAAAGGTATGTATTTCATCGATAATCTACTGTTGTTCAGTTATATAATTAACATAAGAGCACTCTTTTTGTTGTGAAAAACGTTCCTTTTGATGTGTCTTAACTATAAATAGAGGTGTTAAAATGGTATTTTTTAACATTTATAAGCCATGTAGAGTCCACTTTTTTGCTGTTTACTTTATTACAAGTTATATATTTTGGGGGTTTTATGTCCCTTAATAATGCTTCTTGTGTATAATATTCTTTTTTGGTTGGGTGTAATGGGTGTACCGCATTCATAATAACATTCCACCAACCTTTACTAATACTAGTTTTAATAATAGAAATACAATCCTGTAAATGAATTAAATTAACAAGGGCATGTCCATTAGTTAAGTTCTCTTTACCTGAAAGCATTGTTACCGGATGCCTGTCAGGTCCAATTAAGCCGCCAAACCTAATAATAGTTGATTGTAATTCAGGGTCTTCTAAGAAAAGTTTTTCGCATACGAGTAATTGTTTTCCAGATTCTGTGTTTGGTTGGGTTTTACTTTCTTCGGTAACAGTTCCACTTACATTCCCATAAACAGCAGTACTACTAATAAATATAATTTTAGAGCATTTTGTTTTTTTTATTTCTGTATGGAGAAGTGTCATTTTTTTTATAAAATTCTCTCTAATTTTCCCTCTTAATCTTGGAGGAATACTAATAATTACTATATCTAAGGACTTTAGAAAGGTATTAATATCTCCTTCAATTTTATCTTCAAAGAATATAATTTTGGAAGCTTTTATTCCATCATTTTTTAATTTTTCAATTTTGCTTTGTCTGGTTGTTGAGCCATATACACTATACGCATCCTTTAAAAGTTCTTTTGCTAGTGGGTATCCTAGCCAACCGCAGCCTAATATTCCAATATTTTTCATATAGTTTGTAGTGCTATTTATTGTAAATATAAGCGGTTAAATATTTTTTTTTGCTACTGTAGATATAATATTTTTTGAATACGAATTTTACATTAAAATCTTTTTAATGGTATTATTAATTCAATTAATATTAATAATTATTGCGTAATTCATATTTTTTTCTATCTTTAGTAATCAACCTAAAAAATAACGTATATGGGAATTAAAAGCTTTCAAGGAGTAAGGAAAAGTACCAAAAAGGAATTTGATGCTCCTTTTTTGGTTGAAGATTATATGACAAAAAAGCTTCTTACGTTTAGTCCAGAACAATCTATTTTAGAGGTTATGGAGCTTTTTGCTAAAAACCATATTTCTGGTGGGCCTGTTATAGATTCTAATGGATTTCTTGTTGGTATTATATCTGAAGCAGACTGCATGAAACAAATATCTGAAAGCCGTTATTTTAACCAGCCTATACTAGATAAAAGTGTAGAAAGGTTTATGACTAAGAATGTAGAAACTATTGATAATGACATTAGTATTTTTGATGCTGCAGGTATATTTTATAATAGCAATAGACGTAGATTGCCTGTAATGAAAAATGGTATTCTTGTAGGGCAAATTAGCAGAAAAGATATTGTAATTGCAGCATTAAAATTAAGCGGGCAAAATTATAAATAATTTTACTCTCTTTTAACTATCATATAGTAATCATTATCTAAAGGCAAATAACCTAAATCATATACAAAGAAATAGGTTGTGCCTTTTTTTGTTGTATAGAGGTTAGTAATAAAATCAAAATCAAACCCCTTGTCTAGCAGTCTAGTTCTAGTTGTATTTGTTTTACCGTCTTTTAATTTAAAACTATCTAATATTCTATAATTTTTTCTAAGTCTATTATTTATATTTCTAATTAAATTTTTACTGTCTTTATTTACTTTGTTATTGTAAGCATTTCTACAATAGTCAGAACAATATTTTTTATCAATTCTTCCTATGATTTCGGTATTACATTCTAAGCATTTCTTTTTCATTAACTACAGTTTTTTGTAATTAAATTTTTCTTCTTTTTTAGTGCCATCTTCATGTGCTATTAAAACATATAAATTAATTTCATTAGCATTTATTTTTTCTATTGTAAAATCTTCAAAATATACTTTATTTTCTTCGATCTTAACAAGTTTAAAGTCTATAGTTTCTTCTTTTTTTTCCCAACCTTTTAAATTTTCTGTAAAATGCTTTAGTTGTAATATAAGACTTTCTTCTTGCTCTTTAATATGTCCAATTTCATAGAATTGCACTTTTCCTTCGCTTACTAGTTTAAAAACAAACATCATAGAATTTCCTAAAGGCGGACTCCATATTTCTTCCGTAATGCCACCAAAAGCCTCTCCTTTCCAATGGCCAGCAATCCAAGATACGTCTACTAAACTTGCTTTTGGGGAATTTTGACCTTCTTTTAACTTTATGGTATTTTGGGCAAAAATATTTAAAGAAAAAAAGAAGAAAAGTACATAAGTAAATTTCATTTTTAAATGGTTGTATTTACTACAAGATACAAATTTCATTAGTATTTAATTATTAGATCATGCTTAGCTAATAGCCCTTTTAAATTTGAGTTAGAGAATTTTGCCTTTTTTTATTTTGTTAATCTTTGGATTAATTGTAAGATTATAAGCTGTACTAAAATCACTTTTTTCTAAATTACATTCTTTAAAAATTGTAACGTGTTGATAGTATTATCACTTGTAAATGTTAAAAATATGTTAATGTCTAATTTGTAGGAAAAAACTCATAAAAATATTTTTACTTTCACCTTGTTCCCCAATTTTAATTAAAATTTTGATTATATGTTATATAATAAGAAGGTAATTTTAATATTGGCAGGAGTATTTTTTTTAATTCTTGCGTCTTGTGAGAAAGAAAAAACAGAGGATTTTAAAGATTCTAAGCAAGAGGTTTTTAGTACAGAAGCTCTCGAAATAATTCCAGATTCCATATTACGAGCTGTTTTAGATGAAGAAGATAGTTTTAAAGAAGCTACTTTGGCAGGGAGGATAGTAGATATTTCAGGAATGGATGTTGTTAAAGATAATCCTAAAAAGGTATATGCGCATTATATGCCTTGGTTTCAAAACTTAGATTTTGATGGGTATTGGGGGCAGCATTGGACAATGGCTACTAAAAACCCAAATACTGTAGATGCTAATGGTAAAAGAGAAATTGCTTCGTATTACTATCCTATTATAGGCCCTTACTCTTCTAATGATCCAGATTTACAGGAATACCATTTTTTAATGATGAAATTATCTGGTATAGACGGTGTTATTTTTGATTGGTATGGTAGTAAAGATGTATATGATTACCAACTTATTAAACAGTCTACAGAGACATTTATGAATAGATTGCAAGATTTGGGTATGGAATTTTCTATTATGTATGAAGATCGTGTTGCACAAGATATATATAATGCTGGGCTATCAACTAGTGTTGTAAATGCTGCTACGATGGACTTTAATTATATTAAAAATACCTATTTTACAAAATCTAACTTTCTTAAGTATAATTCTAAAGAACTTATGTTTGTTTTTGGCCCTGAAACTATAACAACAACTTCAGATTGGGATAGCATTTTTTCTGTATTTCCCCAAGATCAAGAGCCTTATTTTTTAACCTTGTGGGCTGCACAAAATATGGTTGGCAATAATGCCTCTGGTGAATTTTTATGGGTTGCTGGGGATCACCTTTTAGCACACGAATATTACTATGATACTTATTTAACTAATAACCTAGTAACCGTTGGTAGTAGTTATCCTGGTTTTAATAGTTTTTATGAAGAAGGTGGCTGGGGGTTACACCATACTTGGAATATAAACCATGCAGATGGGGATACGTTTGTAGAAACATTAAATTACACCCACCATGAAGCTGCAGATTTTATACAATTAGTTACATGGAATGATTTTGGAGAAGGAACCATGTTAGAACCAACGGAAGAATATGGTTTTCTTAATTTACAATTACTTCAAGAATATACAGGAGTTTCTTATGTTCCCCAAGATTTACAAGTTGCATTAGATTTGTATAAAGCAAGAAAAGAATTTAAAGGTAATGCTGCTGTGGAATATTATTTAAATAGAACGTACAAAAAAATTAAACAATCAAAACTAGCTAGGGCTCGTTTAATATTAAGAGCAGTAAATAGGCTTTATGGTTCTAAGTAATTCTTAATAATATACTTAATGGTATGTGTTTTTAATATAATTTTTAAGAATATTTTATAATCTTAATTCACGACTACTTTTCATTTATAGGTTTAATTTTCAGGTAATTAATTTTGGTCTAATTGGTATATAAATTTATAATATACCAATTGGTACTGTATTTTAGATTTTTTTATCCCTAAAAATTATTTTTTAATAGCAAATGAAAAATGAAATTTTTAGTTGTGCTTTTTAAGACTAAATTGGGTGTTAAAAGTGAGGATTTGTACTTGTCTTAGTGAGTAGGATTCTTTATTTGAGAGTGTTAGCTTCAGCCATTTTACGCTCTAATTCTGCCTGAAATTCTTCCATAACAGGTTTAACCGTGCTCTCTGGTAAATCTTCTATTTTAATATACATTAAACCATCTACAGAGTTATTAAAAAGTGGGTCTACATTAAATGCAATTACTTTAGCATTCTGTTTTATATATTTTTTAATAAGAACAGGTAATCTTAGGTTACCTGGTTCTACCTCATCAATAAGTCTATCAAACTTATTTAAATCTGCCTGCGTTTCGTCAAAAACAAAATCTTTATCGGCATCTTTAAGTTTAACTTTAAATTCTTTTTTAGGGCGTATATATTGCGCAACATAAGGATCCCAGTAATTAGATTTCATAAACTCAATCATTAAAGATTTAGAGAAATTAGAAAACTGGTTGCTTATGCTTACACCTCCTATTAAATATTTATGTTCTGGATGCCTTAAAGTAGTATGTACAATACCTTTCCATAATAAGAATAGTGGCATAGGTTTTTGTTGGTATTCCTTAACTATATAGGCTCTACCCATTTCAATAGAATTTTGCATCATTCCATATAATTCGGGTTCCACTCTAAATAAATCCTGTAAATAAAATCCATTTATACCATGTTCAGGGAATATCTCTGAGCCCATTCCCATTCTATAAGCACCAACAATACATTTTTCTGTATTATCCCACAAAAAAAGATGGTAGTAATAAGAGTCAAAAACATCCAAATCTATTGCGTTATTTGTGCCTTCTCCAATAGCTCTAAAGGTTACTTCTCTTTGTCTTCCAATTTCTTTTAAGATAAAAGGCATATCTTTTTCTTGTGCTAAGAAAACCTCATAATTTTTACTTTGTAAAAGACGACAATCTTTTTCTCGTAGTTTTTCTATTTCGCCTTGCATTACCTCTGTTGGAATTGGAGAGGCAATTTTTTTTGGAGCTTTAGGTATTTTAAGGGTTGTCGGTATTTGGTCTATTAAGCGCTCTTTTTCGTAGGCATTGGATAGTATGTAAGTTTTTCTTCGTAAAAGCTCTGTGAACTCTTCTAATGTACCCTGTTCCTTTTGTGTTTTTACAGATATAGGTTGCCCTATACGGATTTTTATAGGACGGTTTTTTTGCGAATATACTTCTGAAGGTAATTTTGCAGTTCTAAAAACGTCACTTATTTTAGATAAACGATAAAATAATTTACTGTTTTTTGCATGAAAATATATTGGTACAACGGGCACTTCTGCTTTCTTAATAAGTTTTAATGCCGCTTCTTCCCATGGTTTATCTACAATTAATTTTCCATCTTTATAGGTAGATACTTCTCCTGCAGGGAAAATACCAAGTGGATGGCCATCATTTAAATGTTTCATTGCATTTTTAAAACCAGCAATACTGCTTTTAGCACTTTTGTGATTCTCAAAAGGGTTTACAGGTAAAATATATGGTTTTAATGGGGTTAACCTGTGTAATAAAAAGTTTGCAATAATTTTAAAATCGGTTCTATGAGCTAGTATAAGTTTTAGTAATAATGCACCGTCTATTCCACCTAATGGGTGGTTAGATATGGTTATATATGCGCCATCTTTAGGAAGTCTTCTAAAATCTTCTTCAGGTATCTCAAAATCTATGTCATAATGTTCTAATATAGCTTGTAGGAAAGCAACACCTTCTAAGTGCTTATAGGTGTCATAACATCTATTTATACTAGATATTCTGGTAACTTTCATTAGGAGCCACCCAATAAAAGTGCCAAAAAACCCATATTTTTTTAGATTAATAGCAGCTGCTACTTCCTTTGCGGTTACTAAACCCATAGAATTTAAAAAATTTCAGAACCGTAAATATAGCAAAAACCAGCGTTAAGCAATTCCTTTTTATATTTTGGAAGTATTTATCTTACGACTAACTGCACAGTTTCTTTTGCACGTTGTTCTAATAAAACCTCGTGACCATTTTGCAAAGATGCTAAAGCGTCAGAATTAAAATGACGAATTGTATATAAAGAAACTCCTTCTTGATGTACTACTTTAAAACGACTTTTTAATGTGTTTAGTAATTCTTCCAAACGACCAAATCTATTGTCCACACAAACAGAAAAGCTAATAGCAGAGTTTTGAATTAGGTCTACCTTCATTTTATATTCATGAAAAAGCTTAAATAACTCACTAATATTATCTTCGACAATAAATGAGAAATCTAAAGAAGAAAGCTTCATTAAAACTTGGTCTTTTTTAACAATAAAGCAAGGTACTTTAGGCTCTATACCATTTCCTTTTTCTACTGTTGTACCATCATTTTTTGGATTAATGAAAGATTTTACAAGTAGAGGTATTTCTTTACGTTGTAGAGGTTGTAGTGTTTTTGGGTGTATTACAGAAGCACCATAAAAGGCAAGTTCTATAGCTTCTCTATAAGATATTTTGTTTAGTAATTGTGTTTCTTTAAAATATCTAGGATCAGCATTTAAAACACCAGGTACATCTTTCCAAATAGTTACAGAATCTGCGTTTAAGCAATATGCAAGTATTGCAGCAGTATAATCAGAACCTTCTCGTCCTAAAGTAGTTGTAAAGTTATTGTCATCACTACCTAAAAATCCTTGGGTAATATTAAGAACTTTTTTATCTACAGTTTGGTTTATTTGTTCTTGTGTTTTTTCCCAATTAACAGTGGTATCTCTATATATGTTATTGGTTTTTATTAAGCTACGAACATCTAACCAGTTATTTTGCATACCAATTTCATTTAAATAGGCACTTATAATACTAGTAGAAATTAATTCTCCATAACCTACAACTTGATCATATACAAAATTATAGTTTGGAGATTTATTCCAAGCTAAAAAACCTTGAACTTCATCAAATAAAACTTTAACTCTTTTGTAAACCTCATGCTCTTTATTTGGAAATAAATCTTTTAAAATAACAGCGTGATAATCTATAACTTCTTGTACTTTAGAAGATAAGTTGTTTTTATCATTAAAATATGCCCCAACAATAGCTTCCATGCCATTGGTAGTTTTTCCCATAGCAGAAACAACTACCAAGGTATTCTTGTAACCTACTTCTTGTAATACTTTTACAACATTTTTTACTCCATTGGCATCTTTTACAGATGCTCCTCCAAATTTAAAAACTCTCATTAAGCTTAATTTTATACCCCGAGTAGGGTTTATTTTAATTATTATTTTTTAAATAGTCTTTTATTCCCTGCTCATCTAATTGTACCACATCCCAATCTCTCATTACATTAGCCCCTTTAGATTTATAAAAAGATATTGCAGCTTCATTCCAATCAATTACTTCCCAGCTAATTCTTTTTACATTTAATTTTTTACTGTATTTAACTACAGAGGTTAATAAAGCTGTTCCAAGCCCAGTTCCTCTATATTCTTTAGTAACAATAAGATCTTCTAAATGTATAACAGGCCCTTTCCAAGTAGAATATCTTGGATATACTAAAGCCATACCTACAATTTTAGAATTACTTTCTGCAACAAAACAATGAAATAATGGATTTTCTCCAAAACCATCATTTTCTAGTTGCTCTACGGTTATTTCTACAGCATCTTCTTCTTTTTCAAAAACAGCTAGTTCATTGATTAAACCTAAAATTTGAGGCGTATCTTTTATTTGGCTGTCTCTAATAGTAAAACTCATTTATTATTATTTAAATATGACAAAAGCAATTTGGATAAATATTAGACGTTTAATTCCTGTATAATATAGAGAAAACATATAACATGTTACAAATATAACACATAGTTATAAATTTAAAAATCAAAAAAAATCGAAATCGTTATAGTATCACAAAAAAAGCGATATTTGTAGTCTAAATAAACACAATCATAATAATGCTAAAAAAAAATAAAACATTAGGAGAGTTTATTATTGAAAATCAATCTTCTTTTCAATATTCATCTGGAGAATTATCAAAACTTATAAATGCAATTAGGTTAGCAGCTAAAGTTGTTAACCATGAAGTTAATAAAGCTGGCTTAGTAGATATTCTTGGAGAAGCTGGAGATACTAATATACAAGGAGAAAGTCAGCAAAAACTAGATGTTCTAGCAAATGAAAAATTTATTCAAACATTAAAAAATAGAGAAATTGTTTGTGGAATTGCATCAGAAGAAGAAGATGATTTTATTACCATTAATAGTTATGATGAGAAGCATCAAAATAAATATGTAGTATTAATAGACCCTTTGGATGGGTCTTCCAATATAGACGTAAATGTTTCTGTAGGTACTATTTTTTCAATTTATAGAAGAGTTACACCGGTAGGAACTCCTGTAGAACTCAAAGATTTTTTACAAAAAGGTAGCGAGCAAGTTGCTGCAGGGTATATTGTTTATGGTACCTCTACCATGTTAGTTTATAGTACCGGGCATGGTGTTAATGGGTTTACTCTAAACCCTGCGTTAGGTACTTTTTATCTTTCGCATCCTAATATGCAATTTCCTGAAGATGGTAAAATATATTCTGTAAACGAAGGTAATTATGTACATTTTTTACAAGGAGTAAAAGATTATATAAAATATTGCCAGAAAGAAGAAGGAGATAGACCCTATACTGCAAGATATATTGGCTCTTTAGTTTCTGATTTTCATAGAAATATGATTAAAGGAGGGATTTATATGTATCCAAAAAGTAGTATCGCCGAGAATGGTAAACTACGTTTGTTGTATGAGTGTAACCCTATGGCATATTTAGCAGAACAAGCTAATGGTATTGCAAGTGATGGTTTTAAGAGAATATTAGAAATAGAACCTACGGAGCTACATCAAAGAGTTCCTTTTTTCTGTGGAAGTAAAAACATGGTAGAAAAACTCCATGAGTTTATGACAAAAAACACATAATTAAAAAAGCGGTCTATTTTTATTTTAGACCGCTTTTATAATTTTAATACTTGTATTGTTATTTTAAAAGAGATTGGTAATCTTCAAAATCAATCCTTCCGCTAAAAATCGCAATAGAACGCTCTATTAATTTATTAGCTTTTTCTGAAGAATAACCAAGACCAATAGCATACTTCTTTAGTAGAACCATTTCTTCGTTATCTATAAAATGATCAGAGAATATTATTCTAAATAAATCGTACAAACGCTCTAATCTTTTTTCAGAATTTACAGGAGGTTCAATAGGATACTTATTAGTAGGTTTCATAACCTCTTTGTATTCTTCTTCCGAAATATCAAGTTTATTAGCAAAACGATCTAATAAAGTTTTTTCTTGTTCAGAAATTACTCCGTCCGATGCAGCTAAAGTGGCCATAGCAGCAAAATGAGCTAAATTGCTTCTGTGTTCGCTATTACCGTATAAATCTTTAAATGACATATTTTTTTATTGTTTAAGAGCACAAATATAAATTTTTATAATAACTATTTATATTTCAATTATTTTTTAATGTAAAAAAAAGAAGATTCCTTTTTGTACACCCTATAAGTAGAAGTTATATTTGTACAAATTTATACCGTTGACCTATTCTATTATTCAACAAGGTTTTGCACAGTCTCCGCAATCGCAGAAACTGCAAAAAACTATTGCCCAATCTCAAAAAAATATTGCATTAACAGGAACTACAGGCTCTGCATTATCTTTTATTTTAGCAGATGCTTTTAAGAAAGCAGAAAGTCCTTTCCTATTACTTTTTAATGATAAAGAAGAAGCTGCTTATTATTTAAATGACTTAGAACAGTTTATTGGAGAAAAAGAGGTTCTTTTTTACCCTGGGAGTTATCGTAGACCATACCAGATAGAAGAAACCGATAATGCAAATGTTCTTTTAAGAGCTGAAGTTTTAAACAGAATAAATTCTAGAAAAAAACCAGCGGTAATAGTTACCTACCCAGATGCTATTTTTGAAAAAGTAGTAACAAGAAAAGAGTTAGAAAAAAACACATTAAAAATAAAGGTTGATGATACACTGACCTTAGATTTTTTAAACGAGGTTTTGTTTGAATATAAATTTAAAAGAGTAGACTTTGTAACGGAACCTGGCGAGTTTTCTGTTCGTGGCGGAATTGTAGATGTATTTTCATTTTCTCACGACCGCCCCTATAGGATAGAATTTTTTGGAGATGAGGTAGATAGTATTAGAACGTTTGATGTGGAAACACAACTTTCTTTAGAAAAGATTTCTAAAATAACTATTATACCAAATGTAGAAAACAAACTATTAAATGAAACTAGAGAAAGTTTTTTAAAATATATAGCAAAGGATACTGTAGTATATATAAAAAACTTAGATTTTGTATTAGATAAATTAGATACTTTTTTTGCAAAAGCAATTACTGCATTTTCAAAATTGTCTGAAGATATAAAGCATGTGGAACCCCTAGAGCTTTTTGTTAATGCTACACTATTAAAAAAACAACTTGGGGTTTTTAGAATTATAACCTCCGGAAAAAATGCATCTGCTTTAGCAAAGGTTGCAACAATACCTACCGAGGAAATAGTGTATAAAACAAAACCGCAACCCTCATTTAATAAAAAGTTCGATTTATTAATTCAGGAATTAAACGAGAACAATACTAAAGGGTATACAAATTATATTTTTTGCGCTACAGACCAGCAAGCGCAACGTTTTCATGATATTTTTGATGAGGCGGAAGAGCAGGTTCATTATAAAACTATAGTTTTTTCTTTACACCAAGGGTTTATAAATGAGAACCTAAAAATTGCATGTTATACAGACCACCAAATTTTTGAGCGTTACCATAAGTTTCATTTAAAAAATGGGTATGCAAAGAAACAGGCTATTACATTAAAAGAATTAACAAAGCTTGATGTTGGAGATTATGTAACCCATATAGATCATGGAATTGGAAAGTTTGGAGGATTACAAAAAATAGATGTAGAAGGAAAAAAACAAGAGGCTATAAAATTAATGTATGGGGAAAGAGACATACTTTATGTTAGTATACATTCTCTACATAAAATTTCTAAGTTTACAGGTAAAGACGGTACTCCTCCAAAGGTGTTTAAGTTGGGTTCTGCAGCTTGGAAAAAACTAAAGCAAAAAACTAAATCTAGAGTTAAGAAAATAGCTTTTGATCTTATTAAAGTATATGCAAAAAGAAGGTTAGAAAAAGGTTTTCAATATGCTCCAGATAGTTATTTGCAGCATGAGTTAGAAGCCTCTTTTATCTACGAAGACACCCCAGACCAAAGCAAAGCTACTGAAGATATTAAAAAAGACATGGAAAGCGAACGGCCAATGGATCGTTTGGTTTGTGGCGATGTTGGTTTTGGAAAAACGGAAGTTGCTATAAGAGCTGCTTTTAAAGCAGTAGATAATGGCAAACAAGTAGCAGTATTAGTGCCAACAACAATATTAGCTTTTCAGCATGCACGTTCCTTTTCAGAGCGTTTAAAAGAAATGCCGGTAACGGTAGATTATCTTAATAGGTTTAAAACCGCTAAAGAAAGAAAATTAACGTTAGAAAATTTAGAAGCTGGTAGGGTAGATATTATTATTGGAACACACCAACTAGTAAATAAGAATGTAAAGTTTAAAGACTTAGGATTACTTATAGTAGATGAAGAGCAAAAGTTTGGTGTATCTGTAAAAGATAAGTTAAAATCTATCAAAGAAAATGTAGATGTTTTAACCTTAACGGCAACGCCTATTCCAAGAACATTACAGTTTAGTTTAATGGCGGCAAGAGATCTGTCACAAATAAATACAGCACCACCAAACAGGTATCCTATAGAGAGTGAAGTAATTCGTTTTTCAGAAGAAACTATTAGAGATGCTATTTCTTATGAAATACAAAGAGGTGGGCAATCCTTTTTTATTCATAATAGGATAGAGAATATTAAAGAAGTAGCAGGTATGATCCAGCGCTTAGTACCAGATGCTAAAATAGCAGTTGGGCATGGGCAAATGGATGGAAAAAAATTAGAAGCACTCATGATTTCTTTTATGAATGGTGAGTTTGATGTTTTAGTGTCTACTACTATTATAGAAAGTGGTTTAGATGTAACTAATGCAAATACCATTTTTATAAATAACGCAAATAATTTTGGATTAAGCGATTTACATCAAATGCGAGGGCGTGTTGGCCGTAGTAACAAAAAAGCCTTTTGTTATTTTATAACTCCGCCTTATGAAGTAATGACAAATGATGCTCGTAAAAGAATACAAGCCTTAGAGCAATTTACAGAATTAGGTAGCGGATTTAATATCGCTATGAAAGATTTAGAAATTCGTGGTGCAGGAGATATTCTTGGAGGGGAGCAAAGTGGCTTTATAAATGAAATTGGGTTTGATGCGTATCAAAAAATTCTTTCTGAGGCTATTAGTGAGCTAAAAGAAAATGAATTTAAAGATTTATACGAAGAGGTAGAAGGTGCCCAAGAGAAAATATATGTAAAAGAAACGCAAATAGATTCGGATTTTGAGCTTCTTTTCCCAGATGATTATATAAACAATATTACAGAGCGCCTTACATTATATACCAATTTAAATACTCTTAAAGAGGAAGAAGAATTGGTAAAATTTGAGAAAGAATTGGTAGACCGTTTTGGAGAGCTGCCAACACCTGCGGTAGATTTATTAAATTCTGTTCGTATAAAATGGATTGCTAACCAAATAGGGTTGGAGAAAATTGTAATGAAACAGAAAAAACTTATTGGTTATTTTATTGCAGACCAACAGTCCGATTTTTACCAGAGTCTAGTATTTACAAGAGTATTGCAGTTTGTACAAGCAAACTCAAAAGTATGTAAAATGAAAGAAAAACAAACAAGAAATGGACTCCGTCTATTGTTGGTTTTTGAGAATATAAATACGGTAGAAAAAGCATTAAAAGTTTTACAACCCTTAAAAATTAAATAGTATCATTTTTATGGTATTATTTTTGAAATGTAACTAATACCAGTTCCTGAAAAGAGTAATATTATGAAAAAAATTATCCTAGGTTTTTTATTATTTTTTAGTGCTTTTGTTTTTGCACAACATACTATTTCTGGAACCTTTATGCCAGCAAAAGACTATAGTTGGATAATTGCGTATAGATTAAAGCCTGGAACGCAAGTTTATGTGGCTGACACAGCAATTAAGAACGGGGAATTTAGTTTAAATATTCCGGAAAATTCGCCAAAGGGAATGTACAGATTAGTTTATGCTGTTCCACAAGAAGAGTTTTATTTTGATGTAGTTTATAATGGAGAAGAAGATATTAAACTACAATTTACAACAGAAAACGGAGTATCTTTTTTAGAATCTAAAGAGAATATTATTTTTAATAGTTACTTTAATGAGGTAAGTGCTATTGAGGCCAAGATAATTGAATTTTATTCTTCCGGAAGTACAAGTAAAAAAATATATAATACTCTTGTAAAAAAATTACATAATGCACAGTCTAGTTATGAAACTAAATCAGCAGGGTTAATGGCTAATGCTTTTATAAAAGCAAATAAATTGCAACTATCAGAAACATACGTTGACGTTTTTACCTTTGTTGCAGAAAAAAAGAAAAATTACTTTAATGGTTTAGATTATACAAATACTACATTACAAGCTTCGGGTTTTTTAACAGATAAGACTCTTAACTACGTGTTTACTGCTTTGCCTTTAGAACAAATGACAAAAGAGGCTACAGAAAAAATAATGCAAAATAATGTAGACAAAGTTAATTTAGAAACTAAAAATATAGATTCTAATTATAGATTACATTTATTTTATACAATATGGGCGCAAGCGGCTGCTAGTCAATTTAACGCTACTTCAGATTATGTATTTACTACTTATTTAAAAAAGTTAGCACAAGATTTAGGAAAAAAAGATATTGTCCAAGAGATACAGTTACATAATAGATTAAGAATAGGAGCTATTGCGCCAGAAATTAGTTGGAAAGAGGGAAATAACGTACAGACTTTAAATACACTAAAGGGTAGTAAAAACTATATTTTAGTTTTTTGGAGTAGTACATGTTCGCATTGTTTAAAGGAGCTACCAGTATTGCATAAAGAACTTAAAAAGAATCCAGATATTACTGTAATTGCAGTTGGTATGGAAGAGGATACTATTAGTTGGGATGTAGAAAAAGCTAAGTTTCCTAATTTTAAACACGCTATTGCATTAGGTAAATGGGAAAGCGATTATGCAAAACTCTATGCAGTAAACCAAACTCCTACATACTTTATATTAGATAGTAATAAGAGGTTTATTGCCAAGCCAGAAGATGATAAGCAGGTTATAGAATACTTAAATAAATAACCTCGAGGGGGTTAGTCCACGAGGTATTTAAATAGAAATTATCTAGAATTACTAGCTTATAATGTTTTTAAATCTTTAATAGTTTTAAAGGCAATATCTACTTGGGCATCATCAACCAGAATAGTAAATTCATTAGTAGTAGATATTACTTCATACAAAACAATACCTTCCCATGCTAAACGCTGAAAAATGAAGTAATAAATACCAGGAACAGAAACATTTTCTGCAGGTAGTTTTACCGTTATAGAAGATAAATCTTGTGCTTTTTGCGTACACTTTTCACCAACAAATAAGTTTTCAACAACACCATCCATTAAATTGCTAATCACAATGTTAATTTCGTTTACACCTCTAGAAGAAGTGTAAAAAACATCTTGGTTAGAGTTAATTTCTTCTAAAAGTTTAGCTTGTTGCTTTAAAATCGTATCCGATGCTAAAAAAGTATAATCTGTTAATGAAGAACGTACCGTAATTTCACCTATATTTTTTAGGACTTTTATAATTTTATGGGTTGCTCTAAATTCTAAATCATCAGATAAACGTTTAAGTGCCATAACTATGGCGCCATTACGAATGTCTTTACCTAATTCTTCCTCAATTTCTGGTTTTACTATTCTAGAAAGGGAAGTTAAGTTAATAATACCTTGCGCTAGAGCGCTTTGTAAGAATGGTTTTTTCTTAATGTACTGTTCTACTACAGAAGAGATTGTTTTCATTTGGATGCGGTGTTGTTGTGCAAATATAACAAACTGTTATAAATAAAACAAATTGTCAGAAATGATAATATGCATTTTCTATATGATTTATTAAATATTCAGTTTTATCCTTACGAATTGTAATAATATCAAACTGTACATCTACATCTAAGTCTAAATCTGTAACATAATAATCTGCGGCAATTATTTGTAGTTGCATTTTCTTTTTGGTAACAGTATCTGCAATGTTTTCAATAAAGTTGGTACTTCTAGAGCGGACTTCTACAATAGCTAGTATTTCTCCTTTTTGAGCAATAATATCTACCTCTGCTTTTAAATACCTGTAATTTTTTTCAAGGATAGAATACCCTTTTTTAAGTAAAAAATCTACAGCTAATTGTTCTCCTTTTTTACCAAATTCATTGTGTTTTGCCATAAAAACAAGCGTTAATTGTGTAGTTTATCGAAAATATAAGGAGTTCAACGTTTTTAATAATAAAACATTGTATTTTCGAAAATAATATTCAAAAAAATGGATCATAATACTATCCATGATTTTGTTACGTTATTACAGAGCCCCAACTCTAAGAACTAAAAATACTAATGCCTAAATCGCTATGGAATATTTCATTAATTGTAATACTTCTTCATTTGCTGTTTATACTGGTCCTCTAGATTACCAAAAAGCAGCACACCTATATAGAAGACTTGGATTCAGCGCTTCTATAGATACTATTAATACAGCAACAACGCAATCTGCAAGTAATTTGGTAGATGCACTAGTAGATCAAGCCCTTAATACGGCTCCTACTACAGCACCAACTTGGGCAGATTGGAATAATAGTAATTACCCTGCAGATGATGATGCAGCTCGTCAATTACGAAATTCACAAAGACAAGAATGGAGATTAGCATATTCAAATGATATGCTAGATAATAATCTAAAAGAAAGAATGAGTTTCTTTTGGAGTAACCATTTTGTAACCGAGATAGATATATATGAATGTAATTCTTTCTTATATCATTATACAAATTGCTTGCAAAGAAATGCTTTAGGGAATTTTAAAACCTTTGTAGAAGAAATAGGGTTAACAAATGCCATGTTATATTACTTAGATGGTGTATTTAATAATGGTAATAATCCTAATGAGAATTATGCAAGAGAGCTTTATGAACTTTTTACTTTAGGAGAAGGTAATAATTATACAGAAGAAGATATTATTGAGACTGCTCGTGCACTAACAGGTTATGTAGAGAGAGGAGAGTTAGGTTGTGAACCTGTGCAATTTGATCCTACAAAACATGATGCTGGTACTAAAACTATTTTTGGACAAACAGATACATTTGATTACCAAGGTGTAATAGATAATCTTTTTGCACAACGTTCTAATGAAATTGCGGAGTTTATTTGCAGAAAATTATATGAATTTTTTGTACACCCAGATTCTAGAGATGCGGCTAATAATGCCCAAACCATTATAGATGGTATGGCAACAGTTTTTATCACAAATAATTTTGAGATAGCTCCAGTATTGCGGCAGTTATTTAAGAGCCAACACTTTTTTGATGATGAGGCAGTAGGGGTAATTATTAAAAGCCCTTTTGATCTTTATTTTAACCTTTTTAAAGAAACAAACTTTACGATTACAGATACAAATGTAAGTGAGGCTGTTAATTATAGCTCTTTATTAGGGCAAACATTATTTGAGCCTTTTGATGTTGCTGGTTGGCAAAGAGACCGTTCTTGGATCAACACCAATTTTATGATTGGTCGTTGGTTAACTATAGAAACAATTCTTCTTGGATTTTATGATAGTAACCCAGAACAATTTAAAGAATTTGGAATACAAGCGGCAGATCCAGGGGGTATCACAACCAATGATCCCGCAGCGGTGGCTACTGCAATAGTAGATAAAATATTACCTAAAGGCCTTTTAACCCAAGCAGATTACGATACTGCGATAGGAATTTTTAGAGGGCCTTATGAAGATAATGGTGTTTATGAAGATAGTCCCGACCCTAACAACTTTGGTTGGAATATGAATTTAGAAAATACACCAACCCAAGTATATCTTTTATTACAACATCTAGGAAGGCAACCTGAATTTCAATTAAAATAAAACCTACAACTATGTGCGATACTCATGATAATTCTCCTCATAAAGGAAAAGAACATAAAGGACATAATGAAGAACATGCAACTTGGAGTCGCCGTTCTTTTTTACAAACACTAGGAATTGCGGGTTCTGGAAGTATGATGCTTGGTTCAAATCTTTTATCTGCATCCGCCCCATCTCGTTTAACAAATGCATTAGCAGATGTAGAAACTGATAATATTTTAATATTAATACGATTGTCTGGCGGTAATGATGGACTTAGTACTGTTATACCAATAAATCAGTATGATGCTTATGCAAATGCAAGACCAAATATTTATATACCAGAAAGTAAAATACTAAAACTTACCGATGAGTTTGGTGTACCCTCCTATATGAGTTCTTTAGAGCCTATGTGGGGAGAAGGGCAATTTAAAGCAGTTCATGGTGTAGGGTATGAGGGGCAAAGCCTTTCTCATTTTACAGGATCCGATATTTTTGCAAATACAGATTTAGCTACAACAGGTTTTAGTGGAACTAATACAGGCTGGCTAGGTAGGCATTTTGAAAATTTATATCCAGATTATTTATCAGACTTCGAAGGCAGTAGACCAGAAGGCCCTGCGGCAATACAAATTGGAAGTTATGGTAATTTAGTATTTGAAGGAGAAGAAACTAATTATGCTTTCGTAACTAATAATGTAGACCAATTACAACAAATAGCTGAAACAGGGGTGCAATACCCAGTAGATCAAGCACTTTTTGATGATTGTATGTATGGCGATCAGTTACGCTTTTTAAGAGGTGTTTCTAATGTTACTAATGAATATGCTGGTACTATCCATGAAGCATATTTAAGAGGTCATGATTTACAATGTGTAGAATACCAAGATAATTCTTTTGCAAGGCAATTAGAACTTTTAGCAAAACTGATAAAAGGAAACTTAGGAACTAAAGTATATATGATTTCTATGGGTGGTTTTGATACCCATGGGAACCAACCATTAGCACATGAAAGATTAATGACCAACCTATCGGTTGCCGTTAATAATTTTTATGAAGATTTAAAATGTACAGGTCAAGATGAGAAAGTTTTAAGTATGACTTTTTCTGAATTTGGAAGAAGAATTTTTGAGAATGGTTCTAATGGTACCGATCACGGTAAAGCTGCTCCAACTTTATTCTTTGGTTCTGGATTAAATGGTAGTGCTTTTGTTGGGGATCACCCAACACTAGACAACCCAGATGGTAGAGGTAATTTAGAATATACTATGGATTTTAGAGATTTATACGGCACCGTTCTTGCAGAATGGTTATGTGTAGATCCAACAACCGTAAATCAGCACCTTAACCCAACCAATGTGCCAGGATATAATTATACTCCGGTAGATTTAGGTTTTCAATGTCATTCAGAAACCGTATTTCCAGATATAGCTATGGATGATAGTGAGCCAACACTACCAACGCAACCAGGTTCAGAAGAGGATCCAGAATATAGTCCAGAACTTTTAAATGCAATAGTACATAAGCCATTTTACCCTACAGAGGAAAACCCTCATATTTATATTGAAATGCCTTTTTCTGCAGTTGTAGATATTAAGTTATATAATATAATGGGACAAAATGTGGGAACGGTTTATAGCGAAAGAATGTCTGAAGGTTCTACAGAAATAAACATTAGAGAAATGTTGCCAAATTACCTAGCAACTGGAAAATATATTTATAGAATAAATGTACAGAATAAAAAAATGAGCAAGTCCGTTATGGTTGCTTAAAAGTATCCCCACTATGTACTTAGCCTTCTGCGTACCTTGGTATTTAGAAGGCTTTTTTATGCCAACTTAGATTTATTATTTTTTGTCGAAAAAGTAAGCTCTTTTTTAATTTTGTGGCTCTTGTCTTTATGAACTCTAGTTATGTTAGAGTCTATTTTTTCATTTTCCTTTGCTATATCTTTAGCAAGTGTAAACTTTTTGGGGTTTCCAACACTCATGGTTTTTATTTTGTAAGATTTACCTTATAATTTAACATAAATATTTTAAATTTCGTATACTTTTTCGATGTGTAACACATTTTGGTTTACTACTCCTATTGTTTTCTAATTTCATTTACTGTAGAATGCTAACAACTAGCCTCAAAATCTGTATTTTTGTTGCTTAATTAAATTTTTACATGTCTACACAGCAAAATAAACCTTCCAGATATACAATTACAGCAGCATTACCATATACTAACGGACCAATACACATTGGACATTTAGCAGGAGTATATGTTCCAGCAGATATTTATGCACGTTATTTGCGATTAACAAATAATGATGTGGCTTTTGTTTGTGGTAGTGATGAGCATGGAGTTGCTATATCCATGAAAGCAAAAAAAGAAGGTATTACTCCAAAAGATGTTATTGATAAGTATAATGGTATTATAAAAAAGTCGTTCCAAGATTTTGGGATTACTTTTGATAATTACTCGAGAACATCGGCAGATATTCATCATAAAACAGCTTCCGATTTTTTTAAGACTTTAGATGAAAAAGGAGAGTTTATAGAAGAAACTACCGCACAATTATACGATGAAGAAGCAAAGCAATTTTTAGCAGACCGTTTTGTTATTGGTACTTGCCCTAAATGTGGTCACGAAGAAGCCTATGGAGACCAGTGCGAAAATTGTGGTTCGTCTTTAAATGCAACCGATTTAATAAATCCTAAATCTACCATAACAGGAGCAGTGCCAACTTTAAAAGAAACCAAACACTGGTTTTTACCATTAGATAAACATGAAGATTTTTTAAAAGAGTGGATTTTAGAAGGTCACAAAAAAGATTGGAAGCCTAATGTGTACGGACAATGTAAAAGTTGGATAGATGATGGTTTAAAACCAAGAGCAGTTACTAGAGATTTAAACTGGGGTATTCCAGTTCCAGTAGAAGGAGGAGAAGGAAAAGTGCTATATGTTTGGTTTGATGCTCCTATTGGGTATATTTCCTCCACTAAAGAATGGGCAGCTCGTGAAGGTAAAGATTGGGAACCGTATTGGAAGTCTGAAGACACCAAAATGGTGCATTTTATAGGTAAGGATAATATTGTTTTTCATTGCATAATTTTTCCAGCAATTTTAAAAGCACATGGCGGTTATATTTTACCAGAAAACGTACCAGCAAATGAGTTTTTAAATTTAGAAGGGAATAAACTTTCTACGTCTAAAAATTGGGCAGTTTGGTTGCATGAGTATTTAGAAGAATTTCCAAATATGCAAGATGTTTTGCGTTATACATTAACCGCAAATGCACCAGAAACTAAGGATAATGATTTTACTTGGAAAGATTTTCAAGCACGTAATAATAATGAATTAGTAGCCATTTTTGGAAATTTTGTAAACCGTGTAGCTGTACTAACACATAAATATTATGACGGTGTAATTCCTGAGTCAGCAGAATTTACAGAAGTAGATTTAGCGGCTTTAGCAGAAGTAAAAAAATATCCAGAAATTATTTCTAGTTCTATAGAAAGGTATCGTTTTAGAGAAGCAGGGCAAGAGCTTATGAACTTGGCACGTTTGGGAAATAAATACTTGGCAGATGAAGAACCTTGGAAACGTATTAAAACCGATGAGGAACGTGTAAAAACAATAATGTACGTTGCCTTACAAATAGCAGCAGGGTTAGCGGTACTAAGTGAACCATTTTTACCATTTACATCTACCAAACTAAAAGGAATCTTACAATTAGATGCTTTAAGTTGGAATGATGTAGCAGATAAAGAAGTGCTTTTAGCTTCTAACCATAAAATAAATAAAGCAGAATTACTCTTTAGAAAAATAGAAGATAAAGAAGTGCAAGCACAATTAGATAAGTTAGAGGCAACAAAGAAAGCTAATGAAAACGCAAACAAAGAAATAGTGCCACAAAAAGACACTATAACTTTTGAAGATTTTTCTAAGTTAGATATGCGTGTTGGGACTATTATAGAGGCAGAAAAAATGCCAAAAGCTAAAAAGTTGCTAGTTTTAAAGGTAGATACAGGTTTAGATACTAGAACCATTGTTTCTGGTATTGCAGAGAGTTTTAAACCAGAAGAAATAATTGGCAAAAAAGTTACGGTATTGGTTAACTTAGCTCCAAGAGCACTACGTGGAGTAGAAAGTGAGGGAATGATATTAATGAACCAAAATACAGAAGGAAAATTAGTTTTTGTAAATCCGGATGAAGATGGGGTTGTTAATGGTAACCAAATAAGTTAACTTTATATTTGAATACAAACTAAAATGGCTGAAAAACTTACTTTAAGAAATTTTGGACCGATTAAAAAAGCGGAGATTGAAGTCACCGATATGATGGTTTTTATTGGTGCTCAATCCAGTGGAAAAAGTACTTTGGCAAAACTAATAACAATTCTTAATGATTTTAATTTTCGACAAAATTACGGAAGTGAACTTATCAAAGAACTTGAAAAATATAATCTTTCATCTTTTATAAATAAGAATACTTATATAAATTACGATTCGCCTTTTTTTCGTTTTAAATATGAGAAAGGTGAAGAAGAAAAATTTGAATATAGTAGGATTCTTAATTATTTTCTTAATAAGAAAGAACATAAGAAAGATGATATAGAAACTATTGAGCTGATAATTGGTATTATGATAAGTATAATAGTCAGTGATGAAAAAAGCGACATACTTCTACGTGAAATACAAAAGGATAATCATTTTGGCCTAATTGAAAACCCAGAAAGTTTGCTTGAAATTAACAGTGAATCAAAACAGAATTATAGCTTATTTCCGAGTCACATACTTAAAAAATATAATAAAGATTTAAATTTATCAGAACTTAATCAGTTAGCAAGACAAGTTATTAGAGTCTTTTCATTTATACGACCTTTAGATTCAATGTATGTTCCTGCAGAAAGAACATTAATTCCATTAATTGTAAATAATATTGCAGGTTTAATTAATAATAAAATTTCTTTCCCTCAATATATGCTTCAAGCAGTGCAGGAGTTTGAAAAAGGTTTAAATACAATTAATTCTTTTAGTTTAGATATTATTGGTTCTCTACGTTATAAAAGAACCAATAATCAGTCTTATATTTATCATAATAAAAATCAAAAAGTTTTATTAAAAGAGGCTTCTTCAGGAGTTCAAAGTATCTTGCCAATTTTACTTTTGATAGAATCATCTGTAAGAAAAGAAAATTATATTAATCTAAATTACGTAGTAGAGGAACCAGAATTAAATTTATATCCTGAGGCACAGTATGAACTATCGAAATATTTAGTAAAGTCTTGCTTAGAAACTGAATTAAAAGTTCAAACCAAAAATTTAATAATTACAACACATAGCCCTTATATTTTGGCTTCAATAAATAATCTACTTTTGGCGCACAAAAAAGGTACTAAAAATAAGAAGTTAGTAGATGAAATTGTTAAAGAATCAAGTTGGATAAATCCCAAGAATTTTAATGCTTACGAAGTAAAAAATGGTACAGTACAGAGAATATTTAACAAAAAAAATAAGCTAATAGAAGATAATATTATTGACGAAGTAACTGAAATAATAATGGAAGATTTTAAAAAATTAGCTTTAATTAATGATTGAGCAAATAAAGAAATTTTACCAGCATTGTGACACAAATCATTGTCATAAAGAATTCGAAAATTCTTTTTATCTTCATGATCACAATAATTCTAAATGTGAAGCAACTTCGGACAGTAATAACGCTACTTGTTTAATTGAAACTTCGGATAATAATAAGGTTGATTTTATTGCAATTGATGAATGCCTAATAAGTGAAAGTAATATTAAAAAGTGTGATGCGCTAGTTGCTAAAGAAAAAGTAGTTTGGTTTATTGAATTAAAAGAAGTTAACTGGTCAATTAACACAAGCTTGAATGTGAAGAAAAGAAGAAATGCAAGACTAAAAGCGGTAAAACAACTAGCTTCTACTATAAATGATTTTAAATCTAAAGGTATTGATTTTCAGTTATATACTGTGGCGGGTCTTATATCATTTCCACCCTTTGCACTGTCCAACCCAACTTCATTACCCTCAACATCTTCACAAGCAAGAATTTTAGAATTTGTTAATCTTTGTGGATATAGTGAATTATATGAGGGTAATCATATTGTACTTTAAGATTCTTTATTTCTCTTGATGAAGAAGGAGTTACTAATGGGGAAACAATAAATTAAAATTGTAATTTTATAAAAAAGAAAAGATATGTTATCCAAAAAAATAGAAAAAGCATTAAATGCACAAATAAAAATAGAAGCAGAATCTTCGCAAATATATTTAGCAATGGCTTGTTGGGCTGAGGTTAAAGGATTAGAAGGTGTTGCAGGGTTTATGTACGATCAATCGCAAGAAGAACGTGATCATATGCTAAAATTAGTAAAATTTGTAAATGAAAGAGGAGGGCACGCGCAGGTTTCAGAATTAGCGGCACCAAACGTTACATTTACTTCTTTTAAAGAAATGTTTGAAAAATTATTAGAACATGAAATTTTTGTTTCTAGTAGTATTAATGATTTGGTGCATATTACTTTAGAAGAAAGAGATTATGCTACACATAACTTTTTACAATGGTATGTTTCGGAACAAATAGAAGAAGAGGCAATGGCACGTACTGTTTTAGATAAAATAAACCTTATCGGGGATGATAAAGGTGGTTTGTATTTGTTTGATAGAGATATAGAGCAAATAACAGTTACCTCTGCATCTATGGATACATCAGAATAATTTTTTATAATTACTTATTTAGATTAAATTAAAATAACATATATTTGTTGTCAGCAAATAATAATGTTGTTTTGGGAAAAAATAAAAAAGCAATAAAAAGACTAGCAAAAACGGTTTCTATTAAACCAAACAAGCTAAAGAGTAAATGTTGCAATAAGTACAAGAAATCAGAAAGTAAGCGTTGCGGTAAATGCCCTTGTTTTGATTTACTTAAAAAAGTTGCTTAATTATTTTTAAAATAAATTCTATTATCTCAATAGAGTTAAATATATTACAGGCCTTATAAATTAATTTATAAGGCTTTTTTTATGATAAATTATATACGTAAACACACCAATCTTCCTGAAAGAGGGATTAAAAATACTATAGAGCTATTAAAAGAAGATTGTACGGTTCCTTTTATCTCTAGATATAGAAAAGAACGTACAGGTAATCTAGATGAGGTTCAAATAGGACAAATAGTTGCTTTTAAAGCGCAATTTGAAGCTTTAGAGAAACGAAAAAAAGCGATACTTAAAGCGCTAGAGGAGCAAGAGGTACTAACCTTAGAACTTAGAGAGAAAGTTGCCAAAGCGCCAGATTTAACAACTTTGGAAGATATTTATTTACCTTACAAGAAAAACAAAAAAACAAAAGCAGAAACTGCGCGCAAGAATGGGTTAGAGCCTTTGGCAAAAATAATCATGGCGCAACGTAATAATGAAATAGAATTTGAGGCTAGTAAGTTTTTAAATAATACTGTTAAAAATGAGGACGAAGCTTTAGAAGGAGCAAGACATATTATTGCAGAGTGGATAAATGAGCGTTCAGATATTAGAAGCCAAATAAGATATCATTTAGAAAAATTTGCGCAAATAACAACCAAAGTAATAGGAACTAAAAAAGACGATGAAAAAGCGCAAAAGTTTCGCGATTATTTTGACTGGAGTGAGTCTTTAGGAAGGTGTCCTTCCCATAGATTATTAGCAATTTTAAGAGCTGAAAACGAAGGTTATATTCGTGTAAAAATAGAGATAGATGCGGAAAGAGCTTTGTCTAAAATAGAAGACCGTATTATTAAGAGCAATAATGCTTGTAGCTCCCAAATTTCAATAGCAATAAAGGACGCGTATAAAAGATTGTTGTATCCTTCGTTGTCCAATGAGAGATTAAAACTTGCTAAAGAAAAAGCAGATGATGGAGCGATAACTGTTTTTTCTAAAAACCTTAAGCAGCTATTGTTAGGTTCTCCGTTAGGTGAAAAAAGAATATTAGCTATAGATCCGGGGTTTAGAACAGGTTGTAAGGTAGTTTGTTTAAGTGCACAAGGAGATTTAGAACACAATGAAACTATTTATCCGCATGCGCCGCAAAATGATAGTGCAGGCGCTATAAAAAAAATTAGCTCCCTAGCAGATGCCTACAAAATAGAAGCAATTGCAATAGGAAATGGAACAGCATCTAGAGAAACAGAACATTTAATTAAAAGAATTCATTTTAAAACCAATATAGAAGTTTTTGTGGTTAGTGAAGCAGGAGCATCTATTTATTCTGCTTCAAAAATAGCAAGGGAAGAGTTTCCTAATTATGATATTACCGTAAGAGGAGCAGTATCTATAGGAAGAAGGCTAGCAGACCCTTTGGCAGAGCTGGTAAAGATTGATGCAAAGTCTATTGGTGTTGGGCAATACCAGCATGATGTAGACCAAACAAAACTGCAAAACTCTTTAGATACGGTTGTAGAAAGCTGTGTAAATTTTGTTGGGGTTAATATAAATACAGCCAGTACTTCTTTATTGAGTTATGTTTCTGGAATTGGTCTTAAATTGGCAGAAAATATTGTTGCCTTTAGAAATGAAAATGGGCCTTTTAAGAGTAGGACTGCAATTAAAAAAGTACCTCGCCTTGGAGGAAAAGCATTTGAGCAAGGAGCGGCTTTTTTAAGAATAAAAAATGCAAAAAATCCATTAGATGATTCTGCCATACACCCAGAAAGTTATGCAATTGCCGAAAAAATGGCAAAAGATAGAGGAGTTGCCATAGAAAAACTTATTGGAGATAAAAAAGAGTTAAATGCTATTGATCTTAGTAAATATACATCGGATAGTATAGGTCTGTTAACTTTAAAAGATATTGTTAAGGAATTAGAAAAACCAGGATTAGATTTACGAGAAAAAGCAAAGGTTTTTACATTTAATCAAAATATAAAATTTATAACAGATTTAAGAGAGGGGCAACTTTTGCCTGGAATAGTAAATAATATTACAAACTTTGGTTGTTTTGTAGATGTTGGAATAAAAGAAAGTGGATTAATACATGTTTCTAATTTAGCAGATACTTTTGTAAAAGATGTGAACGAACATGTAAGTTTACAGCAACAAATTATTGTAAAAGTTTTAGAGGTAGATGTGCCAAGAAAACGTATTCAATTAGCTTTGCACAACTAAAATTATATATGGAATTTAAAACAACCAATACTTTGTTTTTATATAACCTATCAAAAATAGTACTACTTTTCTTTTTATTTTTTTCAGTGACTTCTTTTGCACAGGATAAAACAATAAAAATGCCAGAAACCAGATGGAAAATGTTAAGCTATGACATGGGTAATGTATTTAAAGGGGTGGGATACTCCTATACAAGGCCGCTACATTGGCAAGGTAAACAATGGGCAACATTAGGGTATACTATGGCAGGTACAGGGTTAATTTATTTAGTAGATGAGCCAGTATCCGATTATTTTATTGGAATAAAAGAGGATATTCCAAAAGGAATTAGCAATTATGGTTTTAGTGTTGGTAGCCCCACTAATAATTATATGATTACAGGAGCAGTTTATTTAACAGGTTTAGCTTTAAAGGACGAAAAATTAAGAAGAACAGGGGTTTTATTAATAGCATCTGCTACATCTGCGGGTTTTTTGCAGCAAGTGTTAAAATCTGCAGTAGGAAGAGCAAGGCCTTTAAGCGGAAAATCTAGTGATACTTTTAGACCTTTCTGGGCAGGGAATAAAGAGTATCATTCTTTTCCTTCCGGACATACTATTTTGGCAATGACAAATGCCCATGCAATTGCAAAACAATTTAAAAGTCCTTGGGTAAAAACTGGGGTTTATGCAGTAGGATCAATACCAGCAATTTCTAGATTATGGGAAGGAAAACATTGGCTTTCAGATGTTGCTTTAGGTGTAGCAATAAGTATTTTTACAGTAGAGTCTATAGATAAGTATTTAGATTCTAAGTATAATCAGAAATATAACGAGGGGAGTAAAAAAATATCTTGGAACTTAAACTTTGCTCCAGGACAAATTGGGGTGGTAGGTACTTTTTAAAATGTAATATATACTTTAAACCAATATTGCTCGTTTTCGTTAATATAAATTTATAATTAACAACCATTAAAAATTACATATGAAAAAGATTGTATTACTAGCATTTTTATTTATTGCAGGAGCAACTCAAGCTCAAAAAATGAAGGATATAGACGGTAATCCTAAAGACTTAAAAGAAATTAAAGAGTATAACCTTGAGTTTAATTATTCTAATTTAGAAATTCCTAAGTACGATTCGGAAGAGGATTTCTTAGCAGATAAAATGAAGAAGAGAGAAGAAAAAGAAGCTGGTTTAGGAGAAAAATTTAAGGCGTCTTGGTTTTCTGATAGAGAAGAATTTTATGAGCCTAAGTTTATAGAGTCTTTTAATAAAAGATTTGATGAAGGTGAACTTTCTGTTTCTAGTGAAAATGCAGAGGCAGAATACACAATGAAAGTACACACCAATAAAATATATGCAGGATACAATGTTGGTATTGTAAGAAAAAATGCAGAGATAGATGTAACGTTTACTATATATGAAACTAGTAACCCAGGAAACGTTTTATTCTCTGGAAAGTTTTATGATGTACAAGGTTACGGTGCTATGGGTAATGATTATAACTCTGGTTATAGAATTTCTGAGTGTTATGCTAAAGCAGCAAAATCTTTTGCAGCGTATCTTAAGAAGAAAGCTTTAAAATAATAAGGCTTTATAAGTATAAAAAAAGAGAGCAATTATATTAATTGCTCTCTTTTTTGGTATTACACGGTTTGGTTTTCCATGTCTATTACCTTTGCAACAGTCCTTACCAAACGATTATGATTTTTTACAAAAGGGTTAGTTTTATCCCAAACATACCCAGCTAGTACTGCACATATTTGCTTTTTTATTTCAGGATTTTCTGGTCTGTGAAAAAATATTTTTTGTAGGTTTCCTGTATACCACTCTTTTACATAAGTAGAAAAAACATCTACACCTTCTTTTATGTATTCATAATATTCTACTTCCCAATTAACTTTTTCTCCTTTTAGTTCTTTTGCAGCCAATTTTGCTGCAAGTAAAGCAGATTCTGTTGCGAAAGTTACACCAGAAGAAAATACAGGGTCTAAAAATTCTGCACTATTTCCGGTAAGAGCATATCCTTTACCATAAATTTGTTTTACAGATTTAGAGTAATTTTTAATAAGTTTTGGTTCAAAGTTAATATCTACTCCATCAAAACGGTCTCTATAGTACGTAGAGAGGTTTATTATTTCTTTTAATTTCTCTTCGTTTGTCCCTTTAAAAGAATCCATGTATTCCGTGGGTCCTACAAGACCAATACTTGTGCGTCCATTAGAAAAAGGAATTACCCATAGCCAGGTTTCTTTACTCAAAACATCAAACGTTATTAGGGTCCCTTCCACACCTTCAGGTCGTTTAGGGTCATTTACATGCGCAAATATAGAAGAGTGTTTTGGTAGTGGAGACGGTTTATCTAAATCTAGTATTCTTGGTAATACTCTACCATATCCACTAGAGTCAATAATAAATTTGGCAAAAATTTTAGAAATTTCACCTTTATTATTTTTTAAACTAATTGTGGAACCTTCGTCTGTAATAACGACATCTGTAACTTCTTGTTCAAAAGCAATGTCAACGCCTCTTTCTATTAGCGTATTGGTTAATATAGTATCAAAATCTGCTCTAGGTACTTGCCAGGTCCAATCCCAACCTTCGCCATGTTTTTTTGCAAAGTCGAAGTTACAAATTTCTTCCCCTCTCATAAATCGAGCACCAGATTTAACTTCAAATCCAAAATCTTTTAAAGGTTGTAATAAATCCACTTCATCAAAATGATCCATACATCTTGGTAGAAGACTTTCCCCAATTACAAATCTAGGAAATGTACTTTTCTCTACAACTTTTACTTTAACGCCATTGTTGTGCAAATAGGAAGCTGCTACTGAGCCAGATGGTCCTGCTCCTATTATTAATACTTCAACATTTTCTTGAATCATCTTACAGATTAAATTGGATATTTATTAAATAATGTAAATTTGCACAGCAAATTAATCATTTTTATTTATAAATTGCCGCTTATTTAAGTATAGCCAACATTAGATGCCAAAAATTAAAGGAAAGTTAGGAATTACAGAGTTTTATAATGTAATTTTCAAAGGAGAAAAGTTAACTATAGACCCAAAAGTTGTAGCTACAATTAATGAAAGCCATAATTTTTTAAAAGAATTTTCTCAGAATAAAGTAATCTACGGAGTAAATACAGGATTTGGGCCAATGGCTCAGTATAAGATTAAAGATTCTGAAAGAATTAAATTGCAATACAATCTTATAAGAAGTCATGCTTCTGGAACAGGAAACCCAATAGCACCAAAATATGTGAAAGCAGCAATGCTTGCAAGGATTAACACATTGAGCTTAGGGAATTCTGGAATTCATATTTCTGTTGTTGAGTTAATGATAGAATTAATTAATAGAGATATAACTCCGTTAATTTATGAACATGGTGGTGTTGGTGCTAGTGGAGATTTAGTTCAATTAGCACATTTAGCTCTGGTTTTAATAGGAGAAGGGGAGGTTTTTTATAAAGGAGAAAGAAGACCAACAGAAGAAATATTTAAAAAGGAAGGTTTACAACCAATTTCTGTAGAACTTAGGGAAGGTTTAGGACTTATTAATGGTACTTCTGTAATGACGGGTATTGGTATTGTAAATACCATATATACTCGTAGACTTTTAGAGTGGATGATTTCTTCTTCCTCTGCTATAAATGAAATAATGCAAGCTTATGACGATCATTTATCAGAAGAGCTAAATAATACAAAAATGCATAAAGGTCAGCGAGAAATTGCACGTTCTATGCGTAGCCATTTAAAAGATAGTGAGTTAACAAGAAAAAGAGAACATCACTTATATACCAATAATGATGGCGTCTCTGTTTTTGAAGAAAAAGTACAAGAGTACTACTCTATTAGGTGTGTGCCACAAATATTAGGACCAGTTTTAGACACCTTAAATGGTGTTGAAAAAATAATGATAGAAGAAGTAAACTCTGCAAATGATAACCCTATTGTTAATGTAGAGAAAAAGCATGTATATCATGGCGGAAATTTCCATGGAGATTATGTTTCTTTAGAGATGGATAAGCTAAAAATAGTAGTTGCTAAAACCAGTATGTTGGCAGAAAGACAACTAAATTATTTAATGAACTCTAAGTTGAATGATATATTACCGCCTTTTGTTAATTTAGGAGAACTAGGTTTAAATTTTGGAATGCAAGGAGTACAGTTTACAGCAACTTCTACTACTGCAGAAAACCAAATGTTGTCTAACCCTATGTATGTGCACAGTATACCAAATAACAATGACAATCAAGATATTGTTAGTATGGGTACTAATGCAGCTTTAATAACCAAAAAAGTAATAGAAAATGCTTTTGAGGTTATGGCAATAGAGTTAATTACTATAACACAAGCAATAGAGTATTTAGGAGTTCAGGATAAAGTTTCTTCTAAAACTAAAACTTTATATTCTAAAATAAGAAAAATTGTTCCCCCGTTTAAAGAGGATCTTGTTATGTATCCTTTTGTTAATCAAGTAAAAGATTTTATTATTAACAACGAAAACTAAAAATTATGAAAAAGGGGTTTTTATTTATTTTAACTATTTTATTATCAGTTTCTTCTTTCTATGCGCAAGAACTTGCATTGGTTAGAGAGAATGATTTATTTGGGTATATTAATAAATCTGGGGTATATGTAATTGAGCCTCAATTTGAAAAAGCTGCAAGCTTCTCGGGAAAATATGCAGCTGCTAGAAAAGATGATAAGTGGGGTTTTATTAATGCAAAAGGAGAATGGGTAATTAAACCTGAATATGACAAAGTAAAAAGATTTAACTCTGGATACGCCTTAGTCTATAGTAATGAGGTTTGGAAGTATGTAGATGGGACAGGAAAACAATTAGAAACCCCTGTGCCAGATAAGTATTATGATTTTAATGATGGTGTAGCATTATTTAAAAAAGGAGAAAGAATAGGAATTTTAGGAACAGACGGTAAACTTATTTTAGAACCTAAATATACAGTAGTAAAAAACTTTTGGGAAGGTCATGCTAAGGTAAAAATTGGAGAGTCTTGGGGGCTTATAAATAAAAAAGGGGAGCTTGTTATACCTGCAGATTATAAAGAAATAAGTAAATATAATAGCAATGGTATATGGGGAAGAAAAGGAGAAGATTTTGGTGTTATTGTTGATGGTAAATTGCAAGTTGTGCCTGGTGCTACTAAAATATGGGATTTTCATTCCTCATCTAAACTTACGTATGCTAGGAAAGGAAAAACTTGGGGTTTTATTAATGCAAGCGGAGAATGGGTTATAGAACCAACTTTTAATAAAGTAAAAGCTTTTGTTGATGGATTGGCGCCAGTTTTAAAAGGAAAAGCTTGGGGTTATATCAATGAAAAAGGAGAAGAGGTAATTCCTTTTGATTATAGAGATGCAGAAATCTTTGGAGATAAAGGTTTGGCGCCAGTAAGAGATAAAAAGTGGGGATTTGTAAATACATCTGGAGCATTAGTAATTCCTATGGAGTACGATATATCTGGTGGATTTTCCTTTGTAATGTCTGGATTTAAAAAAGGTTTTATTAACGGTTTAGCCAGAGTAAAGTCTAACAAAAAGTGGGGCTTTATTAATGAAAAGGGAGAAGCTTTAGGAGGCAAATGGTTTCAGAATGCAGAAAACTTTGTAGATACTAGTAAATAACTTTAGAAAGCATCATAAATAAATGAAGGAGAAAATTGCGCCTAAAAAATATGCTCTTGTAACTGGAGGATCTCGTGGAATAGGAAAAGCTGTTTGTATTCAGCTAGCTAAAGATTCAGAATATAAAATTCTAATCAATTATAATAGTAACCAAAAAGCAGCAGAAGATACTTTAAAAGAGGTTGAGAATGCTGGTGGTTCTGGAGAGATCATTCAATTTAATGTTGGAAATTTAGAAGAAGTAAAAGCGCGTTTAGATGCTTGGCAAGAAGCAAATGAAAATGCAATTATTGAAGCTGTAATTAATAATGCAGGAATAACAAAAGATGGTCTATTTATGTGGATGAAACCAGAAGATTGGTCTAGTGTTATTAATACAAGTTTAAATGGCTTTTTTAATGTCACCAATCACCTAATTCAAAAATTGCTTGTAAATAAATACGGAAGAATTGTAAATATGGTTTCTGTATCTGGTCTTAAGGGTACTCCGGGTCAGACCAATTATTCGGCTGCAAAAGGAGCAATTATTGCAGCAACCAAAGCATTGGCACAAGAAGTTGCTAAAAGAAACGTTACTGTAAATGCTGTAGCTCCTGGTTTTATTAAAACAGATATGACTGGAGAATTAGATGAAAAAGAATTAAAAAGAATGATTCCTGCCAATAGATTTGGGGAAGCTCAAGAAGTAGCAGATTTAGTTTCTTTTTTAATTTCTAAAAAAGCTTCTTATATTACAGGAGAAGTTATTAATATAAATGGAGGGATATACTCTTAAATGAGTTTGTAGGTAATGAGAAGAGTGGTAATAACGGGAATGGGTATTTACTCTTGTATAGGCAAAAATCTAGAGGAGGTAAAATCTTCCCTATATGAAGGTAAATCTGGAATTGCTTTTGATCAGGAAAGAGAAGATCTTGGATATAGATCTCCGATTACTGGTATGGTAGATTCCCCAAATCTTAAAAAAGAGCTTTCTAGACGGCAACGTATTAGTTTAGGTCAAGAAGGTGCTTATGCTTATGCCGCAACACAAGAAGCACTTGCTAATGCAAAAATTTCACAAGATTTTTTAGATGCAAATGAAGTAGGAGTTATTTATGGTAATGATAGTACGGCCAAATCTGTAATAGATTCTATAGATACGGTTAGAGAAAAAAAAGATACTACCCTTGTTGGTTCTGGTGCAATTTTTAAAGCTATGAATTCTACCATAACCATGAACCTTTCTACAATATTTAAATTAACAGGAATTAATTTTACTGTGAGTGCGGCTTGCGCAAGTGGGTCTCATGCTATAGGAATGGCGTATCATTTAATAAAAAGTGGTATGCAAGATTGCATTATATCGGGAGGTGCTCAAGAAATTAACCCTTTGGCAATGGCTAGTTTTGATGGATTGGGTGTTTTTGCAATAAATAATGAAAATCCAACAAAGGCTTCAAGACCTTTTGATAAAGACAGGAGTGGACTTGTACCAAGTGGTGGCGGTGCTACCGTAATATTAGAAAGCTATGAGTCCGCGGTAAAAAGAGGGGCTCCAATTTTAGGAGAGATTGTAGGCTATGGTTTCTCGTCAAACGGGGGTCATATATCTACACCAAACGTTGATGGGCCATCTAAAGCAATGAAAAAAGCTTTAGAAGACGCCAATATGAACGCTTCGCAGATAGATTATGTAAATGCGCATGCTACATCAACTCCTGTAGGAGACGCTAATGAGGCAAAGGCAATTCATGAAGTTTTTGGAGATTATCGTCCATTAGTAAGCTCAACAAAATCTATGACTGGGCATGAATGTTGGATGGCTGGGGCTAGTGAGGTAATATACTCTATGCTAATGATGCAAAACTCATTTGTAGCCCCAAATATAAATTTAGAGAATACAGATGAAGATTCCGCTAAATTAAATTTAGTAACCAAAACCGTAGATAAAAAAATTGATGTATTTTTATCCAATTCTTTTGGCTTTGGAGGAACAAACTCTGCGCTTGTAATAAAAACAATATAATTAGATGGATAAAGAAGTTATTATTGAAAAGATAAACGACTTTCTTATAGACGAATTTGAGGTAGAACAAGATGATATTCATCCAGAAGCTAACCTTAAAGATACTTTAGAATTAGATAGTTTAGATTTTGTAGACCTTGTGGTTGCAGTAGAGTCTAATTTTGGAGTAAAACTTGTTGGTGAAGACTTTATCAACGTTACTACATTACAACATTTTTACGACCTTATTGAGAAAAAATTAGGCTAACATTGCAATGGCAAAAAAGTGGGAAGGAAAATCCAAAGGAACCGTTTTAGGGTATAAAATCTTTGTTTTTTTTATAAAAACTTTAGGTCTGTCTTTTGCCTACTTTATATTAAATTTTGTTGTTGTTTACTACTTTTTCTTTTCAAGAGAAGGTAGAACATCTAGTTATGACTATTTTAAAAACCATTTAAAATATTCTACCCTAAAAAGTACCATAAGTATATTAAAGAATACCTATGTTTTTGGGCAAACCATAATAGATAAAGTTGCTATATCTAGTGGTTTAAGAAACAAGTTTACCTATGAGTTTGATGGTGTAGAAGAAATAAATAACCTTCTTAAAGAAAAGCAAGGAGGTATTCTTATTAGCGCTCATGTTGGAAATTTTGAAATAGCAGATTTCTTTTTTGATGAAATAGATCATAATTCGCAAATTCACCTTGTAACTACAGATAGCGAGCATGAACAAATAAAAGAATATTTAGAAAGTGTAACAAGAAAATCTAAAATTAAGTTTATCCTTGTTAATGAAGATTTAAGCCATATTTTTGAAATAAAAACAGCGCTTGATCAAGGAGGTCTAGTGTGTTTTACAGGGGATCGTTATTTTGAAGGAAATAAAACCTTAACAGAAAAACTATTAGGAAATGAGGCAGAATTTCCTGCTGGACCTTTCTTAATGGCATCTAGATTAAATGTTCCTGTTCTTTTTGTATATGTAATGAAAGAAACAAAAAAGCATTACCATTTATATGCAAGAAAAGCTAAGGTAGAGAATAGGAATGCACAAGCTTTATTAAAAGAATACACAGAAAGTATAGAGTGGATGTTGGGAAAATATCCTTTACAATGGTTTAATTATTTTAAATTTTGGAATTCTAAAAAAGTAGAATGAAAGAAATACTAGTTATACATTATTCTCAAACAGGGCAGCTAACAACTATTCTTAAAAATATGATTACCCCAATTTTTAAGGAAGAAATTAATGTAACTTATTATGAAATAAAACCCGTAAAGCCTTTTGAATTTCCTTGGGGGAAAGATAGTTTTTATGATGTTTTTCCAGAGACCTTTTTACAAATACCCTCAGAGATAGAAACCCCTCCAAAAGAAATTTTAAACAAAGATTTTGATTTGGTGGTTTTAGGGTACCAAGTTTGGTTTTTAACTCCTTCAATACCTATAAACTCTTTTTTGAAGTCAGAATTTGCAGAGAAAATAATGGGTAATACACCTGTTATAACAGTTGTTGCTTGTAGAAATATGTGGTTGCAAGCGCAAGAGAAAGTAAAAAGACTTTTAGTAAAAGCCAATGCAAATTTGGTTGGACATTTAGCTTTTGTAGATAAGCATATTAATCATATTAGTGTTATAACTATTGAATACTGGATGTTATCTGGTAAAAAAGACCGTTACTTAGGAATTTTTCCTAAACCAGGTGTATCAGATAAAGATATAAAAGAGGCAAATAAATATGGGGCGCCAATTAAAGAAGCATTAGAAAAAAACGATTTTTCAACACTTCAAAAAACATTTGTAAAGCTTGGAGGTGTTATTGTGAACCCTTATTTAGTAATGACAGATGAAAGAGGTAATGTTATCTTTTCTAAATGGGCAAATCTTATTATAAAAAAAGGAAAGTCTGGAGCACCTAAAAGAGTAAAATTTCTTAAGGTTTTTAAGTATTATTTATTATTTGCAATTTGGGTTATTGCACCAATAGTTTTTATTGTATTTTTGTTGACTTATTTGCCTACGCGCCTTAAAAGAAAAAGAGAGAAAGAATATTTTTCTTCGGTTTATTTAAAGGAAAATTCATGAAAGAAGTATACATAACAAGAATATCTAAGTTTTTACCTAACAAACCAGTTGATAATGATCAAATGGAGGAAAAACTTGGAAAAATTGGAGGAAAAACATCAAAAGCAAGACGTATTGTTTTGCGTAACAATAAAATTAAAACTAGATATTATGCCATTGATGAAAATGGCCAGGTTACCCATAATAATGCGCAGCTAACAAAAGAGGCTGTGGAGAATTTATGTGATGCTAATTTTACAACAAAAGATATACAGTTGTTATCCTGCGGAACATCTAGTCCCGATCAAATATTACCTTCTCATACCTCTATGGTACATGGTTTTTTAAAGAATGGTAATATGGAAATAAACTCTCCGTCTGGAGCTTGTTGTTCTGGAATGAATGCTTTAAAATTTGGATTTCTTTCTATAAAAACTGGTCAAGTAGAAAATGCTGTTTGCGCAGGTTCTGAAAGAACTTCTAGTTGGATGCGAGCAGATGTTTTTGAAGATGAAGTAGAGCAACTTAGTGAGTTAGAAGATAGCCCTATTTTAGCTTTTAATAAAGATTTTTTACGTTGGATGCTATCGGATGGTGCCGGTGCTGTTCTTTTAGAAAGTGAACCTAAAGGGAATACTCCATTAAAAGTAGAGTGGATGGAAGGTTACTCTTATGCACATGAAATAGAAGCATGTATGTATGCAGGAGCAGACAAATTAGAAGATGGAAACCTAAAACCTTGGAGTGAGTTTCCTGCAAAAGAATGGGGTAAAATATCCTTGTTTGCTATGAAACAAGACACACGTTTATTAGGTGAAAATATCTTAGTAAAAGGTGTAGATAGTTTAAAATTAGCTTTTGAGAAAAATAATATAGACCCAGAGGATGTAGATTATTATTTACCTCATATTTCGTCCTATTATTTCAAAGAAAATCTTTATGAGGAGCTTAAATTACAAGGGGTAGAAATTCCTTGGGATAAGTGGTTTTTAAATTTAGAGAATGTAGGTAATGTAGGAGCTGCATCTATATATGTAATGTTAGAAGAATTGGTGGCTTCTGGGAAACTAAAAAAAGGAGATAGAATACTTCTTCATGTTCCAGAAAGTGCTCGTTTTTCTTATACTTATGCATATTTAACTGTATGTTAAATGAATGTAGTAGAACAACCAATTACTGATGAAAGTTTTATACAGAACTTAATTCCACAAAAATGGCCGTTTGTAATGGTAGATACATTGTTCTATTTTTCAACCGAGAAGATAATTTCTGGCTTTAAAATAAAAAAGGAAGACTTATTTTCATCTAACGGTTATTTTCAGGGTCCTGGATTAATAGAGAATATGGCACAAACCGTTGCCTTACATACCGGATATTCATATTTTCTTAAAAACCAAGAAGCACCTACTGGTTATATAGGTTCTATAAAAAAAGCGGAGATAATTAAGTTGCCAAAAGAAGGACAAGAACTAAAAACCTCGGTTGTTATTTTACATGATATAATGGGAGTAACTTTAGTGAAAATTGAAGTGGAGTGCGAAGGGGAAATTATTGCATTAAGCGAAATGAAAACCGTATTAGCAAAATAAAAAATACGTGGGCAAAAATAAAATTGGCATTAAAAACTTTTTACCTCATAGAGACCCAATGCTCATGGTGTCTTATATTACCCATATAAATGACGATAGTGCCACAGGAGAATTTCAGATAAAAAACGATTGTGTTTTTGTAAAAGACGATGTTTTAAAAGAACCTGGCCTTATAGAGAATGCTGCACAAGTTAGCTCTGCGGTTGTGGGGCAAAGTTTTTTTGAAAAAGGAGATTTAGAAGGTAAAACTAATAATATTACAGGCTATATAAGTGCAATTAAAAAAGTAACTATACATCAGCTTCCAAAGGTAGGAGATACCATTGTTACTAGGACAAAGTTAGTTTCTAGGTTTGATACGGAAGGAGTTAGTATTTGTACAATTGAAGGGGCTATTTTTAATAATGATGAATTAATTGTAGCTTGTACTCTAAACTTTCTAATTCACGAAATATAGAGATGAAGAAAAACGAAGTGCCTCAGGATAAAAGTAATCTAGAGTCGGCTAATATTAAAGAAATGTATTATGCTGTAGATGAAAATGGAGAATATACTACAGAATTAAGTACTGGTTGGGATCCTAAAACCATTGCTTTAGATAATGCTATTAAGGATATAGAGGAAAGAACCGAGATTGCTAAGCAAAAAGTTCTAAATAATACTACCAGTCCTATTGAATATTACATGGAACTCCACAAAATGGATGTAGGTATTTTAGCAAGTTATGTAGGCATGTGGGCATGGAGGGTAAAAAGACATTTTAAACCCTCTGTTTTTAAAAAATTAAGTAAAAAAACACTTCAAAAATATGCCGATATTTTTGAAATTACTATTGAACAACTAAAGGATATTCATAAATAAAGTCCATGGAAATAAACTTTACCCACAAACAATCTGCACATTGTGAAAATGGCGTAGTGTCTAACTTAATGCGTTTTAATGGTTTTGAAGTTAGTGAACCAATGGTTTTTGGCATTGGCTCTGGATTATTATTTAGTTACCTTCCTTTTTTAAAAGTTAATCATGCACCTGTAGTTACGTATCGTGCAATGCCAGGAACTATTTTTAATCGTTTTGCAAAACGTACTGGGGTAAAAATAAAACGCGAAAAATTTAGTACTGCACAAAAAGCAAAAGCAAGGTTAGATGAAAATTTAGAAAAAAATAACCCTGTTGGTTTGCAAGTTGGAGTGTATAATTTAGTATATTTTCCAGAAGAATATCGCTTTCATTTTAATGCTCATAATATGGTTGTATATGGGAAAAAAGAAGGAAGATATTTAATAAGTGACCCTGTTATGGAGGAGGTTACTTCTCTATCAGAAAAAGAACTAGAAAAAGTTCGTTTTGCTAAAGGAGCATTTGCCCCTAAAGGGCATATGTATTACCCTATAGAATTTCCAGACAAATTAGAATTAAAAAAGGCAATTGTAAAAGGGATAAGGCATACTTGTAAAGACATGACAGCTCCTGTTCCTCTTGTTGGAGTAAAAGCTATACGTAAAATAGCAAAACTAATTCGTAAGTGGCCAGCAAAAAAAGGGGTTAAAACCGCTAATCACTATTTAGGACAAATTGTTCGTATGCAAGAAGAAATTGGTACTGGTGGTGGTGGCTTTAGGTATATTTATGGTGCTTTTTTACAAGAAGCAAGTAAGATTTTGGAGAATGACCAACTTTCTACATTATCTAAAGAAATTACACAAATTGGAGATTTATGGCGAGATTTTGCTGTAGATGCTTCTCGTATTTATAAAAACCGTAGTGCAACCGAAGATGGTTATAATAAAGTAGCGGATCAATTGGCTACTATTGCAGATAAAGAAGAAGCTTTTTTTAAAAAATTAAAGAAGGCGGTCTAATTTTATATAAAAATGATAACTATTAACCAACTATCTAAAAAATATATAGGAGCAGAAGAATATTCAGTGTCCAATATAGATTTGGTAATAGAAAATCAAGAAATTTTTGGTTTACTAGGGCCTAATGGAGCCGGAAAAACTACTTTAATTTCTATGCTTAGTTCTTTAATAAAACCAACGGAAGGTTCGTTTACAATAAACGGACTTACCTATAAACAGAATAAAAATAAACTTAAGCAAATTATTGGAATTGTTCCGCAAGAATACGCTTTGTATCCATCATTAACGGCATATGAAAACCTTTTTTATTTAGGAAGTATGTATGGGCTTAAAGGAAATAAGCTTAAGGAGTTAATAAAACAACATGTAGAAATTCTAGGTTTAACCGATTTTTTAAATAAAAAAATTCTTCATTTTTCTGGCGGAATGAAAAGAAGAATTAACCTAATAGGGAGTATTTTACACGAGCCAAAAGTGTTATTTTTAGATGAACCAACAGTAGGTGTAGATGTACAATCTAAAAATGCAATAATTAGTCATTTAAAAGAATTAAATAAAAACGGAGCAACCATTGTTTATACATCGCACCATTTAAATGAAGCAGAAAGTTTTTGCACTAGAGTTGGTATTATAGATCATGGTAAGCTTATTTGTAATGGAGAACCTTCTGAATTAATAAAACTACAAGAAGGAGCTCGTAGTTTGGAAGAGGTTTTTATTGCAAAAACAGGAAAAGAACTCAGAGATTATGTATAAACTTTGGGCTTCAGCATATAAAGAATTTTTACTTTTAATCAGAGATTTGGGAGGAATGGCCATTCTTTTTGTAATGCCGTTAATTTTACTAATAACCATTACTTTAATTCAAAATAACACCTTTAAGACCATTAATGATTCTAAAATTCCTATTCTTTTTGTAGATAATGATAAAGGTTCTGTCTCGCAACAAATAAATAAAGGACTTACAAGTACCAATGCTTTTGAAGTAATAAACAAGGTTTCAGAACAGGAAGCCAAAGACTTAGTTTTTAAGGGAGATTATCAATTAGCAATTGTAATACCAGAAAACTTATCTTCAGATTTAGAAATAAAAGTAAATGAAAATGTTGATGGCATTCTAGCTAAATTTGGAGTAGAGGAAGAGTTAGAACCTAGTATTCTAAAAAAGGATAAAAAGAAAGAAGTTAAACTTTATTTTGACCCTGCAACCCAACAATCTTTTAAGAGTTCTGTTAAGAACGGTATTGATAGAGTAATTTCGGGTATAGAGATACAAACTATTTATAGAGCTTTTGAAGAGCAGCTGTCTGAAGAGCCTAGTACAGAACCAATTTTTGATACCAATAGTTTTATCTCCTTTAAGGAGATAGTCCCGGAAAGTGCTAAAAATACCATACCAAATGCCAGTCAGCATAACATTCCTGCATGGTCCCTATTTGCTATATTTTTTATTATACTACCGCTTTCCATAAATATGGTAAAGGAAAAGTCTCAAGGAACTTTTGTTAGGTTGCGAACAAATCCTGTTTCTTATGCCACGGTTTTAGGAGGAAAAACTATAGTTTATTTGGGTGTTTGTGTAGTGCAATTTATACTTATGCTATTAGTAGGATTGTATTTGTTCCCTGTTATTTCTCTTCCAGAAATTACTATTACAGGAAAATTGCCATTGCTATTAATAGTTTCCTTATTTGCAGGCCTTGCGGCAGTAGGTTTAGGATTATTACTTGGTACAGTTTTTAAAACACATGAACAATCTGCACCCTTTGGAGCAACCTTAGTAGTTATTCTTGCAGCTTTAGGAGGCGTTTGGGTTCCAGTTTTTGCAATGCCAAAATTTATGCAAGTATTATCAAATATATCCCCAATGAATTGGGGACTAAATGCATTTTATGACGTTTTCTTAAGAAATGTAGGTTTTTCAGAAATTATTCCAGAAATTACACTCTTGTTTTTATTTTTTATAATTACAACAACAATAGCCATACTTTATAATGAGAAAAAAATTGCGGTCTAGACCCTCAAAGGAAATTTCCTATACTAGTGAAATTCGTGTGCGTTTTGTAGAAACGGATCCATTAGGAATTGTATGGCATGGTAATTATATACAGTATTTTGAAGATGGTAGAGAGGCTTTTGGAAGACATCATGGTATTTCCTATTTAGATCAGAAAGATAATAATTTCTCTACGCCAATAGTAAAATCTAATACAGAGCATAAATTACCATTGCGTTATGGAGATATAGCTACTGTTAAAACAACTTATGTAGATTCCCCCGCTGCAAAAATGATTTTTAAGTATAAAATTTTTAATCCTGAAGGAGAAATTGTTTGTACAGGAGAAACGGTTCAAGTTTTTGTAGAATTAGGAGGAGAATTATCCTTGACAATTCCAGAGTTTTTTATGAAGTGGAAAAGAAAAGTGGGTTTAATAGATGCATAAAATTTATCTTTCCTATAATAATATAGTTTCGTCTTATGGCTTTAACAGTGCCGCTGCTGTTAATAAAATTAAAGATGAGATTACTAGCTTAAAACTGGTTAATAACAAAGCGTTAATGCCAGAGTCTTTTTATTCTTCTTTAGTAGATAAAGAAAAATTGGAAGAAGAATTTATGAGTTTAAATTCTAAAAATGCACATACTACATTAGAGAAAATGATGATACTTTCTCTAAGTAAAGTTATTTCTGCTAGTAAAATTAAAATTACAGAACGCTCAGGGTTAATTATTTCTACAACCAAAGGAAATATTGATGTTTTAGAAATTAACTCTACGCACAATGAAGGTAAAGTATATTTATCTGAATTAGGAAAAGCAGTGCAAACTCATTTTGGGTTTTTAAAAGAACCTTTGGTTTTATCTAATGCTTGTGTTTCTGGTGTTTTAGCAACATCCATAGCAAAACGTTTAATTAAACAAGATTTGTTTGACTCTGTTTTTATTGTAAGCGGAGATTTGGTAACTAAGTTTACAGTTTCTGGTTTTAATTCTTTTCAAGCACTAAGTAATGAGCCGTGTAAACCGTATAGTAAACACAGAACTGGAATTAATATTGGGGAAGTTGCAGCAAGTATTTTGGTAACTAAAGATATATCTAATTTAGCACCCGAAGCAGTAGAGATTTTAGGCGACGGTACCGCTAATGATGCAAACCATATTTCTGGCCCTTCAAGAACAGGAGAAGGTTTGGTTAGGAGTGTAAATTCAGCTCTTAAAGAGGCTAATATTCTTGCTTCGGAGATAGACTATATTTCGGCTCACGGAACAGCAACAATCTTTAACGATGAGATGGAGGCAATAGCTTTTAATAGGTTGCAAATGAACAAAACCCCACTTAATAGCCTTAAGGGTTATTTTGGTCACACTTTAGGTGCTTCAGGCTTATTAGAAACTATAATAGGAATGCATTCCATGCATAAAAATACACTTTTTGCTTCTTTAGGTTTCGATGAAATAGGGGTAAGTAAAACAATAAATATTATTAAGAGTACTGCCGCTAAAAATCTTACTATTTTTCTAAAAACAGCTTCTGGTTTTGGAGGTTGTAATACAGCAGCAATTTTTAAAAAAGTAAAACACTAATTATTCAAAATTAAATAAATGCCACAAAAACACATGAAAGCAATAGATGCACTAGAAGAAGCACAAAAAATTGCTTTTGCACCGTTTATTTTTCAAACCTCGGTTTCTTTAAAAAAATTAGGGGTTTTAGATTATATTTTTGATAAAAATAAATCAGGAGGAACTACTATAGATGAAATAGCAAAAGATTTATCTGTTAGTGAGTATGGTTTAGGTGTTTTGTTAGAAATGGCAGAAAGTTCAGATATTGTTTATGTAAATGAAAATAATAAATACGAGCTTACTAAAGTTGGTTATTTTTTAGCGTTTAATGAAACTGCTAGGGTTAATATGAATTTTACTAATGATGTTTGTTTTAAAGGGCTTTATCATTTAAATGATTCCATAAAAACAGGAAAACCTTCTGGTTTAAAAGAGCTTGGAAAATGGGATACCATTTATGAAGGATTATCTGTTTTACCAGATGAAATTAAAAAGTCTTGGTTTGAGTTTGATCACCATTATTCCGATGGTGCTTTTGAAGAGGCTTTAAAAATTCTTTTCAGAAATAAACCAAAACAAATTTTTGATATTGGCGGTAACACAGGAAAATGTGCTTTACTTTGTTGTAAGCATGATCCAGATGTTAAGGTTAAAATATTTGATCTTCCTGGGCAACTAAATGTGGCACTTAATAATGCTAAAAAGAATAATTTAGACCATAGAATTTCTGGACAAGAGATAGATTGGCTTTCTGAAAATCCAAAAGTAGGAACTGGAGCAGATGTTATTTGGATGAGTCAATTCTTAGATTGTTTTTCTGAGGATGAGATTGTAAAAATACTATCTACCTGTGTAGAAGGTATGAATGAGGATACAGAGCTTCTAATTATGGAAACGTTTACAGACAGGCAACGGTTTGATAATGCTAAATTTATTCTAGAAGCAACTTCTTTGTACTTTACAGTCCTTGCTAATGGTAACAGTAAAATGTACAGAGCAGAAGTTATGATTAGACTAGCGGAAAAAGCTGGACTATACATTAAAGAAGATATTGCGATAGGAGAATACCATACTATATTAGTTTGTAAAAAAAGATAAGAATAATTGAGTTCTAAAACTTACATAACGAGTTATTGTCATATAAAAAACAATTCTATTTTCTTAAATGGAGAATTGCTTTATAAGGCTCCAGAAAAAGAATCTTTTGTAGACTTTATAAAAATGGCTTATAAAAATTTGGAAACGGATTATTCCAAGTTTTTTAAAATGGATAGCTTAAGTAAATTAGCTTTTTTAGGAGCAGACGTTTTATTAAAACATGAAAATGTTGTACCAGAAAAAGAAGAAAATATTGCACTTGTTTTTTCTAATAACGCCTCTAGTTTAGATACCGATAGAAAATATCAAAAATCTATAGAGGATAATGATAATTTTTATCCTAGTCCGGCTGTATTTGTATATACATTACCAAATATTTGCATGGGCGAAATTAGTATTAAACATAAACTGTATTCTGAAAATAGTTTCTTTATCTTTGAAAACTTTAACCCAGAATATCTATATGCATATAGTGAAGGTTTAATACAAGAAAATAAAGCAGAAAAGGTTTTATGTGGATGGGTAAATGTAGATGAAGAAGAGTATACCGCTTTTTTATATCTAGTAACAAAAGAGAAAACAGAAATTCCGCACACAATTAAAGAAATAAATAATAGATTTTAAATATTATGGAAGCGTTAAAAGAAGAGTTAAAAAATAAGATTATTGAGCAGTTAAACTTAGAAGATGTTTCAGTAGATGAAATTGCAGATAATGACCCTTTATTTGGAGAAGGCTTAGGGCTAGATTCTATTGATGCTCTTGAACTTATTGTAATGTTAGATAAGGATTACGGGATAAAATTGTCGGACCCAAAAGAGGGGAAAAAGATATTTGAATCTATAGATACAATGGCTACTTATATTTCTGAAAATAGCCCTAAATAATAATCTTAGAGAAAGATTTTATATTATTTTTTAAGAATCTATGAATAAGGGAGTTGCAATAACTGGAATGGGAATTATTTCTGCGATTGGAAACAATGTAGAAGAGAATTATAATTCCTTAATTTCTGGAAACAAAGGCATTTCTAGAATTTCTAAAATAGATACGGTTCATAAAAATGCTATTATGGTTGGTGAAATTGCTTTCACTAACAAAGAGCTAGAACAACAATTAGGAATACCACCAGACAACAATTATTCTAGAACAGCTCTTTTAGGATTAGTAGCGGCTAAGGAAGCAATGAAAAATGCTAATATTCTAGATGTTACGGCGTACAAAACTGGATTAATTTCGGCAACTAGTGTTGGCGGAATGGATATGACAGAGAAATACTATTACGACTATCTAGAAACTGATGCGCATAGAAAATATATAGAAGGCCATCATGCAGGAGATTCTACCCAAAAAATAGCAGAAGAGTTAGGTATAAAAGAAAGCTTAGTTACTACTATTAGTACTGCATGTTCCTCGGCAGCAAATGCTATAATGTATGGTGCCAGACTTATAAAATCTGGAAAGTTAGACCGTGTTGTGGTTGGCGGTGCAGATTGCTTATCTAAATTTACTATTAATGGTTTTAAAACCTTAATGATATTATCAGACACCTATAATACTCCTTTTGATGAAAATAGAAAAGGGCTAAATTTAGGAGAAGCAGCAGCTTTTTTAGTACTAGAATCTGATGCCTTGGTGGCTAAAGAAAATAAAAAAGTATTGGCCTACGTAAAAGGATATGGGAATGCTAATGATGCTTATCACCAAACAGCATCTTCGGAGAATGGAGATGGAGCTACTTTAGCAATGGAAAAAGCTTTAAAAGTTGCCAATTTAAAGCCAGAAGCTATAGATTATATAAATGCGCACGGCACTGCAACAGGAAATAATGATTTATCGGAAGGTAGAGCTATAATACGTGTTTTTAAAGATGCTGTTCCAGATTTTAGTTCTACAAAACCATATACAGGACATACCTTAGCAGCTGCAGGTGGTATAGAGGCAGTGTACTCTATTTTAGCACTTCAGAATAATGTGATATTTCCTAATTTAAATTTTACAACTCCTATGAAGGAGTTTGCAATTAGGCCACAAGTAGAAATAAAAGAAAAAGAATTAAATACAGTTTTATCAAATTCTTTAGGGTTTGGAGGAAATTGTTCCACCGTAATATTTTCTAAATAATGAAAAAAGTTTTTATAAACGGTTGTGGTGTTATTTCTGCTCAGAAAACCTTTGATAATAAAGCGTTTTTAGAGGAAGTAATTACCTATAATGACAGAGTTATGCCTGTGGTAAACCCTGTTTATAAAGATTTTATTTCTGGCGGTGCAGCTCGTAGAATGGCACTTGGTGTAAAAATGGGAGTAGTTGCTTCTAACCTTGCTATGCAAGACGCACAAATAGATTCAGTAGATGCAATAATCACAGGAACTGGAATGGGGTGTTTAATAGACTCTGAAAAATTCTTGAGTAAATTAATAGATAATAATGAGGAGTTTTTAACCCCAACTTCATTTATACAGTCTACACACAATACTGTCGGCGGACAAATAGCTCTTGGCATACAATGCAAAGGATATAATTTTACATATGTACATTCTGGAGCGTCTTTTGAGTCGGCTTTACTAGATGCGCAATTACAATTATCTTCAGGTGAAGAAGAAAATATACTAGTTGGTGGTGTAGACGAGAATGCCCCACATACAGTTAAGATTCATCAGTTAATAGGTTTTGTAAAAGAAGAAAACACAGCTACTTCTTCTTTATTAGAAAGTAACACTTCTGGAGCTATTTTTGGAGAAGGGGCGGGCTTCTTTGCACTATCTGCTAAACAACAAGAGAGTTCTTACGCTCAAGTAATTGCAATAGAAACCCTAAATACACTTTCAAAAGAAAATTTAGAAAAACGCATAATTTCTTTTTTAGAAGAAAGCGGTTCTAATGTATCCGAAATAGATGCTGTTATCCTAGGTAATAATGGCGATGTAGATTTTGACGGGTATTATAATCTGCTTTCTGAAGGTGTTTTTGCAAATACACAACAAGTATATTACAAACATTTAAGTGGCGAGTATAATACAGCATCTTCTTTTGGCTTTTGGTTAGGAGCTAAGGTTCTTAAAACCCAATCTATCCCAGATGTGGTTAAACTAAATCAAAAACAAACTAGCACTTTAAAAACCATTCTATTATATAATCAGTATAGAGGAGAAAATCATAGCTTCACTTTACTAAAACAATGCTAAGGTTTGGTAACGTAAATAGAATTGTAATTGCGCTTTTCTGTTTGTTATTAATTGCAAATTATTGGCTTCCTATCCCTTTTTATTTATATGGTATTATAGCTTTTATTTGGTTTGCGTTAACAGTTTTTGGCTCTTTCTTTATACAATGGAATTACCATTTAACCTCCCATCATAAAAATCAAAGAATAGAAGAAAATAAAGTCGCCATTACTTTTGATGACGGTCCGCATCCAGAATTTACACCTCAAGTATTAAACCTTCTAGAAAAATATAATGCAAAAGCTACTTTTTTTTGTATAGGTAAAGAGATAAAGGAACACCAAGATATTGTTTCTACAATATTAGAAAAAGGCCACACTATAGGGAACCATACTTATTCACATACTCGTAATTTTGGATTTTTAAGTACAGAAAAAGTAAAGCAAGAATTAGAGGAAACAAATGCTCTTGTAAAAGCTATTTTTAACAGAAATATGCGTTTATACAGGCCAGCTTTTGGGGTATCAAACCCAAGAATTAAAAAAGCAGTAAAAGAGTTGAAATTAACTTCTATAGGCTGGAGTGTTCGTTCTTTAGACACTACTAAAAGATCAAAGAATATGGTGGTGCGTAGAATAACCAAAAACTTAAAAAAGGGCGATATTATTCTTTTACATGATACTAGTACTAAAAGCGTGGCTGTTTTGGAACAGTTATTGCTATTTTTACAGCAGAAAAAAATGCAGTCTATACCTGTGAATGAATTACTAGATATTGTAGCTTATGAATAAAATAGTATATTTTCTTTTTTTTATTGCTTTAGGAACAGTAGCTACGGCACAAACAAAAATGAGCTCTAAAGAGGCTGATGTATTAAAGAATAAAGTGAAAGTTACTGCAAATAAAACCCAATCTATCTCTAGTGATTTTACCCAATACAAACATTTAGATTTTTTGTCTAATGATATAGAGTCTACAGGGAAGCTATCTTTTAAAGCTCCAAATACAGTAAAATGGGAATATATAAAACCTTTTGCGTATTCCGTTTTGTTTAAAGGAGAAACCCTTTATATAAATAATGAAGGAGATAAGAGTAATGTAGATATTGGTTCTAATAAGTTATTTAAAGAGCTAAATACACTTATAGCTGCTAGTATAAAAGGGGATATGTTTAATGATGAATACTTTACTATTACCTATTTTAAAAAAGATAAAAATAGCGAAGTGCATTTTGCTCCAAAAGACCCAAAATTATCCGAATTTATAAAAGCCTTTCACATTACATTTACTAGTAATGGGGATGTTTTGGAAGTAAAAATGGTAGAGCCTTCTAATGATTATACACAGATTATTTTTTCTAATCGTGAAGTAAATAAAGTAATTCCAGATGCGGTATTTGCTCAGTAGTATTTGTTTGTTAGTTATGGTTTCCTGTGCAAGTTATCCTAAGAAAAATGGTTTTGCAGAAAGCAATATAAGCGTATCTCAAGTTTATAATCCTTATTTTTCTAATGCAACAAAGGATTATGTTTATAAGGCCGATTTACAGTTTTACAAAAAAAAATTATCTGGAATTATTATCATAAAAAAGATTGCAGATAAAGAGCATAGATTAGTTTTTACAACGGAAATGGGAAATAAAATTTTAGATTTTTCATTTTATAAAAATGACTTTAAAGTAAATCATATCTTGGAAGATATGAATAAGAAAATTATTTTGAATGTTTTAGAAAGAGACTTTACAACATTAGTAAAAGAATTTAATGTAAGTACCCAAACTTATACTAAAGAACATATTCAAGTTAAAGAAGCGGAAGTATTAAACAAAAACCATTTTTATTTTTATGAGAATATAGGGTTAACAAAAATTATTAGAGAGGATAAGGGAAAAGAAAAAGTGGTATATCATTTTTTAAACATAGAGGATGCTGCTGCAAAGCGTATTTTAATAGAACATAAAAACATCAAATTAAAAATACAATTAAAAAGAATTTAAGATGAAGAAGGTAATTTTAGCAACCCTATTTTTTGCTTTTTCTATTGTAGGTTTTGCACAATCTAAAGTAAACCCAGGAATACGTTTAGGGATAAATAGTGCTAACATTTCTAATACTAATTTAGAGGATAAAATTGGACTTAATGGCACTATTTTTTTAGATGTTAGGTTCACGAATTTTTACGCTTTACAACCAGAAATAGGGTTTTCTAGTCAAGGCGGAGAATCTTCTAATGATGAAGAAGATTTGAATATAAACTATATTTCTATAGCTGCAGTAAATAAATTTTATGTAGCACCTAAACAAGGATTTCATTTTATTTTGGGGCCTAGTTTAGATTTAGATTTTGATAATAATTTTATAAATATAGTTAATGATACAAATGAGTCTGATGTTACACCAATAGATTTATCTTTGCTTTTTGGAATAGGATATGAATTTCCTTTTGGACTTATAATAGAAGCGCGTTACAAACAAGGTCTTGTTAATATAGACTTGTTTGATGACTTTTTTGACGATTATAATGGTAATAATACAAGCTTAAACAATGTTTTTCAAGTAGGTATAGCTTATAAATTTAAGATTTAAAATATGTTGATAGAAGGATTATATAGTGTAGAAGATTTTACAGAAGAAGCAGGAACTGTAATTGCAACTATAAAAATATATAAAGAACACGATATTTTTAAAGGTCATTTTCCTGGGAATCCAGTAATGCCAGGAGTTTGTATGATACAGATTATAAAAGAACTTACAGAGAAAGCAACAGGAAAGCAGTTGTTTTTATCGGTGTCTTCTAACATTAAATTTATGGCAATTATTAACCCAGAAAAGAATGCTACTCTTAAACTTACTTTAACAATTACAGAAGTAGAGGATGCCATTAAGGTTAAAAATACAACCTCTTTTGAGGAAACCCTTGCATTAAAATTAAGTGCAACCTTTAAAATTATAAGCTAACATGAAATTTTTCATTGGTAATATACTTTTAATACTAAGTTTTCTAAGCCATAATTTAACCGAAATTAGAAAGGATTTTATATTGGCAAGTGATAGTAAAGAAGTTTCTGAAAAGCTATATATAGCTTTAGAAAATATTACTAAAGAAAGTAAACCTATTTTAGTAGCTTATAAAGGAGCAACTGCTACCCTAAAAGCAAAGCATAGTAAAGGAATAAAACAAAAAAAGAGCTTCTTTAAAGAAGGGGTAGACTATTTAGAATTTTCTATACAAAAAGCACCAAAAAATATAGAGATACGTTGCATTCGCTTAAGTGTGCAAGAGCATTCGCCAAAAATTTTAAAGTACAAGAGTAAAATAGAAGAAGACAAACAATTTTTAATAGACCATTATAAAAAAAATACAGATAAGGCTATCAAGAAGTTTGTTAAAGATTATGTTTTGCAATCTTCTCTTTTTACTGCTTCTGAAAAGAAGTTGTTTTAGTATTTTCAATTGTTATCTTTGTTAAAAACTAAAGTCTTTGTAAAAGACCTCCACAACGTATATATTTTTGGCAGAAAACACATCATCTATAAAGGAGTCTATGGAGCAGCTAAAATGTTGTGTAGTTATTCCAACCTACAATAATCAAAAAACCTTAAAAAGAGTTATTTTAGGCGTTCTTGCGTATAGCCAAGATATTATTATAATAAATGATGGCTCTACAGATGCTACTTCCAATGTTTTAGAAGAATTTAAGCATTTAAACTGTATAGTATTACAAGAAAATAAAGGAAAAGGTAATGCATTAAGAGTAGGTTTTAAAAAGGCCTTTGAGTTGGGCTTTACCTATGCCATTACGATAGATTCTGACGGGCAACACTTCCCAGAAGATATTCCTGTTTTTATAAATGCTTTAGAAAAAGAAGAAACCAAAAATGTTCTTTATATAGGCGCTCGTAATATGGGACAGACTGATGTTCCTAAGAAAAGTAGCTTTGGAAATAAGTTTTCTAACTTTTGGTTTTGGTTTGAAACTGGAGTAAAATTAAAAGACACCCAAAGTGGCTTTAGGTTGTATCCAATTTCAGAACTAATGGATTTAAAATTTTACACTCCTAAATTTGAGTTTGAAATAGAGGTTATAGTAAGAGCAGCTTGGAAAGGAACTTTAGTAAAGAATTTACCAGTACAAGTTACCTACAATGAAAAGGAAAGAGTGTCGCATTTTAGACCTTTTAAAGATTTTACAAGAATAAGTATATTAAATACTTGGTTGGTATTAATTGCTTTGCTTTATATAAAACCAAGAGATTTATACAGGCGTTTTAAAAAAAAAGGATTTAAACGATTTATAAGGGAAGATTTTTTGCAGAATGATGATTCTCCAAGAAAAAAAGCACTCTCCATAGCATTAGGAATTTTTATTGGTCTTTCTCCATTATGGGGTTTACATACCGTAATAGTTATTTCTTTAGCCATACTTTTAAAATTAAACAAAGTCTTAGCATTTACTTTTTCTAATATAAGCTTACCGCCATTTATACCTTTTGTATTGTATGCAAGCTCTAAAGTTGGACAATTTATGTTAGGAGATTATTATTCCTATACCATAGAAGAAATGACTACTAATTTTGAAGGTCTTAAACACCTAAAAACGTACATAGTAGGTAGTCTAACGCTTGCTACATTTGGAGCCATTTTATTTGGACTCTCTGCATATTTATTTTTAACTGTTTTTGAGAAAAAAAAGCTAGTAAGTCATAATGGGTAATTTTCTATATAAAATATATGAACTATTACGTAAGCAAAAAGTTGTTGGCTTACTCTCATTCTTTACTATTTTAATAGCTTTTGGTTTTATTGCTAGTAAAATTTCTTTCGAGGAAGACATTACAAAGCTTATCCCTGTTAATACTGATAATAAAGACTATCAAAAAGTACTAAAGACCGTTAAGTTTACAGATAAAATTATTGTAAACATTAAAAGAGAACCTAATAGTAAGGTTTCAGATATTACTGCTTATGCAAATACGTTTTTAGATAGCCTATCTAAGGAGTCTAATTATGTGGAAAATATTCAAGGGAAAGTTTCGGATGCTGTTGTTTTTAATACGATTGATTTTGTTTACAAAAATTTACCGCTTTTTTTAGAGGCCTCAGATTATAAAATTCTGGAACAAAAAACGACAAGAGATAGTTTACTAAGCATTACAAAGCAAAATTACAATACCCTTATTTCTCCTACGGGAATAATTGCAAAAAAAACTATTTTAAAGGATCCATTAGGATTGTCTTTTATGGCAATGAAAAAATTGCAAAGTTTAGGTGTTGGGGACGATTTTACTCTTAAAGATGGCTTTTTACTAAGTAAAGATGAGCAACATATATTGCTTTTTATCACCCCAAAATACCCTTCTAGTGAAACCGATAAGAATACTAGATTTTCTACATCGCTATATAAAATACAAGAAGAGTTAAACACAGCATATAAGGGTAAAGTAAGTAGCGAGTATTTTGGTGCTGCCTTAGTTGCAGTAGCCAATGCAAACCAAATTAAAAAGGACATCCAGTTTACAGTAGGAATAGCATTAACACTACTACTTGTAATTCTAATTTTTTTCTACCGTAAAATTACAGTACCTATTGTCCTTTTTTTACCAACTATTTTTGGAGGGCTATTATCGGTGGCTATTCTATATCTTTTGCGGGGTAAAATTTCTGCAATTTCTTTAGGAATTGGCTCGGTACTTTTGGGAGTAACCCTAGATTACTCATTACATATACTAACACATATAAGAAATAACAAGAGTATAAAAAATTTGTATATAGATGTTGCACCATCTATTTTAATGAGTAGTGTAACAACGGCAAGTGCATTTTTATGTTTGTTATTTATAAAATCGCAAGCATTACAAGACCTTGGTATTTTTGCTGCTATAAGTGTTTTAGGGGCATCTTTTTTTGCTTTGCTATTAATTCCGCAAATATATAGAGCTAAGAAAGAAAAGGTTTCTAAAAAGAATATTTTAGACCGTATAGCATCGTATGAAATTCATAAAAACAAAATTGTTCTTTCAGGTATAGCTTTAGTATTAGTAGTTTGCACTTTTACGTATAATAAGGTGTTGTTTAATACAGATATTGCTAAGATGAATTATGAGCCTAAAGCATTGTTAGATGCTCGTAATAATTTAGAAACATTGACAGATATTGGTTCAAAATCTATCTACGTAGCAGCATACGGAAATAATTTAGAAAGTGCTTTACAGGTTAATGATAGTATTTACAATCTATTACAAGAATATAAGGATAAGAATGTACTTAAAAATTATAGCTCAATAGGAGCATTGGTTTCTTCTCAGAAAAAACAAGAAGAAAAGATTAAACGTTGGCAGCAATTTTGGAATATAACTAAAACCAAACAAACCAAAAACGACTTAATAGTAGCAGGAGAAGAACTAGGCTTTAAACCAAAAACATTTAGTCCTTTTTATGCTGCTTTAGAAAAAGAATACCAACCTTTAACATTAGAGAATTATAAGAGTATAAACGTATTGGTAATAGAAGACTTTATTGGCACTAAAGAAGATTTTACAGCAGTAACTTCTTTGCTAAAAGTAGAGACTTCAGAAAATGCCCAAATCATTAAGAAAACTCTTAAGAATAAGCAAACAATTTTAATAGATCGCCAAGGAATGAACGAAGCTTTCCTGGGGAATCTCAAAAACGATTTTAACCGCCTAATTGGTTATTCGGTACTTGCAGTTTTAATCTTATTGCTTCTTTTTTATAAAAGCTTTTCTTTAACCTTAGTAACAGGAGTTCCTATTTTCTTAACCTGGTTTTTAACCATTGGTATTATGGGACTTTTGGGAATAGAGTTTAATATTTTTAATATCATTATTTCTACCTTTATTTTTGGATTAGGTGTAGACTATAGTATTTTTATTACCAACGGTTTTCTGGCAGAAAATAGAACAGGAGAAAAAATAGTACCAACACATAAAACATCCATATTATTATCGGTAATTACTACAATTTTAGGAGTTGGCGTTCTAATTTTTGCGAAGCATCCAGCTTTATATACCATTTCGGTTGTTTCTTTAGTAGGTATACTATCTGCAGTGCTTATAGCATTTACGGTACAACCTTTATTATTTAAATTGTTTATTGGTAATAAAACCAAAAGGCCTATTTCTTTTCGTCTTTTCATACATTCTGTTTTGTCTTTTACTTATTTTGGTTTAGGTGGTTTGGTGCTTTCTTTTTTTAGTTTAGTATTAAAAATAATTCCAGTTTCCAAGAAAATAAAAATGGGAGGTTTCCATAGGTCTATTTCTAAACTTATGGGTTCAGTACTATATACCAATGGTTTTGTATCTAAAGAAATAATTAATTTAAAGAAAGATACTTTTAAAGAACCGGTTATGATTATTGCCAACCATACCTCTTTCTTAGATATTTTAGGAATAGGAATGTTGCATCCAAAAATTGTTTTTTTGGTGAACGATTGGGTATATAATTCTCCCGTATTTGGTAAAGCAGTACAAGCAGCAGGTTTTTATCCAGTTTCTAAAGGAATAGAAAATGGAGAAGAACATTTGCGTAAAAAAGTAGCACAAGGGTATTCGCTTATTACGTTTCCGGAAGGCACACGTTCTAGAACTAATAAAATAAAAAGGTTTCATAAAGGAGCCTTTCATTTGGCCGATAAATTAGGGCTAGACGTTCTCCCAATCCTAATTCATGGGAATTCGGAGGTATTACCAAAAGGTAGTTTTATTATTCGTGATGGGAGTATAACTATTAAGGTGTTAGATAAAATAGGAATTCAAGATTCTTCTTATGGAGTAACTACAAGAGAAAAAACGAAACAAATAAGTACTCATTTTAGAAAGAAGTTTAATGCAATACGAAAAGATGTAGAAAATACTTCATATTTTCATTCTTTAGTGTTGTTAGAATATAGGTATAAAGGAAATCGTATATATAATAACGTTAAGTCAGATCTAAAGCTAAATGCTTCTATTTATAAAGAAATTATAGATTATTTAGATTCTAAAGCATTAATTATACATTTATCTAAAGATTTTGGCCAATTAGATTTTTTATTAAAATTAGATGCTCCAGACAGAAAAATAACAACATATATTAAAGATTCTGAAGCCAGAGAAATTGTTGCTAATAGTTACATTACACATAATTATAAGAAATATAATTTTTCAAATACGGTATTAGAAGCCTTTAAAGACTCAGCAAATGTGGCTATATTAAATTTAGATTTTTTGAATTCTGAAGAAGTCATGGCACTTTTAAAATCTGAAATTACTATCTTAATCCTTTTAAAAGAAAGTAAATCTTTAAATATTGATACTATTCTAGAAAACGGATTTACCATAGATAAAGAATTACCAGAAGCCCTATTTTTAAAGCGATAAATTAAAGAATGAATAAGAAGTATGATGTTGTAATTGTTGGCAGTGGTATGGGAGGCCTTGTTTCTGCTATTATTTTAGCAAAAGAAGGAAAGAGTGTATGCGTGCTAGAAAAAAACAACCAATATGGTGGTAACCTACAAACATTTGTACGCGAAAAAACCATTTTTGACACTGGGGTGCATTATATAGGCGGATTGTCTAAAGGACAAAATTTATATCGTTACTTTAAATATTTAGGCATTTTTGATGGGCTAAATTTAAAAAAGATGGACGTAAATGGTTTTGATATTATCACTTTTGATAAAGATGAAAAGGAATACAGCCACGCCCAAGGTTATGAAAGATTTGAACAGTCTTTAATAGACCAATTCCCAGAAGAAGAAGACGGTATTAAAGCTTATTGTAAAGATTTAAAAGAAACATGCGATAAATTTCCGCTTTATAATTTAAAATTAGGAAAACCTTATTATGATGATACCGAGCTTTTTTCGCTTCCGGCTAAAGCACATATAAATTCTTTTACCACTAATAAAAAATTACAGGCAGTACTAGCGGGTTCTAATTTATTGTATGCAGGAGAGTCTGATAAGACTCCATTTTATGTGCATGCACTTTCTGTAAACTCTTATATAGAAAGTTCGTACCGTTGCGTAAATGGTGGTAGCCAAATAACCAAGCTATTAATTAGAAAGTTAATAGAAAACGGTGGTGAAGCATATAAACATAAAGAGGTAAATCAATTAGAATATAAAGAAAAGCAAATTGTTGCGGCACATACTAAAGACGGTACTATTGTAAAAGGAGACCTTTTTATATCTAACATAGAACCAAAACTAACTTTAAAATTAGTTGGGGAAACCAATTTTAGAAAAGCCTATAGTAATCGTATTAAAGATATAGACAGTACCATATCGGCCTTTAGTATTCATTTGGTATTAAAACCTGAGATGGTAAAGTATTTAAATAAAAATTACTACCATTATAAAACTCCAGAAGCAGTTTGGAACTGCCATAACTATACCCAAGAAAACTGGCCATTAGGGTATATGGTTTCTATGGGTGTAAAAAAAGGATTAGGTGAGTGGGCAGATCAATTAACGGTTATTACCTATATGAAATATGATGAGGTAAGGCCATGGGATAATACATTTAATACTGTTGCGCATAAAAATGATAGGGGAGAAACCTATGAAGAATTTAAAAAGAATAAAGCAGAGCAACTTATAAAAGAGTTAGAAAAAAAATTCCCAACAATAAGAGAATGTATACAAACGGTGTACACCTCTACACCATTATCCTATAGAGATTATATAGCCTGTAATGAAGGTTCTATGTATGGCTATGTAAAAGATGTAAATAATCCTTTAAAATCTGTCTTGTCCCCAAGAACAAAAATTAAAAACTTGTTATTTACAGGACAAAGTCTAAATATGCATGGCATTTTAGGGGTTACCATTAGCGGAATTGTTACCTGTTCCGAAATTTTAGGAAGGGAATATTTGTTAAATAAAATTACAGAACCTACCGCAAAAGAAAACATTGTAAAAGTAAATGCGTAATGGGAAAATTTAAAATCACTCCTATAGAGAGTGTAAAAAATATTACCAAAGCAGATTTTATAAAAAAGTACTACAAGCCACAACGTCCAGTTTTAATAGAAGGCTTAACTAAAGATTGGCCTGCCTATGAAAAATGGACGCTAGATTATATCCAGGAAAGAGCAGGAGAGCAAATTGTACCACTTTACAATAATGAACCTGCAAAAGATAAAGAGAGTGTATACGCTCCAGTAAAAGAACTTAAGCTATACGATTATATAGAAATTTTAAAAACCAAGCCTACCGATTTACGGATTTTCTTTTATGACATTCTAAAAAGTATGCCAGAACTATTAAAAGATTTTAAGTATCCAGATATTGGGTTAAAATTCTTTAAAAGACTACCTGCTTTGTTTTTTGGAGGTGGAGATTCTAAAGTTTTTATGCACTATGATATTGATTTGCCAGACAGTATGCATTTTCATTTTCATGGCGATAAAAGTGTAACTTTATTTTCTCCAGAGCAAACCCAATATTTATATAAAGTTCCTTTTTCAATACACAATATTGATAAGATAGATATGGATAATCCAGATTTTGAAAAATACCCAGCATTGCAGTATGCAGAAGGGATACAGGTACAGATGAAGCATGGCGATGCTTTGTATATGCCAAGTGGTTATTGGCATTATATAAAATACCTTAATGGTGGTTTTTCTATGACTTTACGTGCATTACCAAGGACTCCAAAACGTTTTTTAAATATGCTGTATAATGTGGCAATTATGCGTCATTTTGATAATATTACACGTAAGTTCTGGGGACAAAAATGGTTAAATTACAAAGAAGAACTCGCGGTTAAAAAAACACATAAAAATTTAGAAAAACATTAGAATGAAATTAAAATTGAACTCTTTTTTTTCTATTGTAGTTGCCTTTATTTTAAGTACGTTACTGTTCTCTTGTGGTGTTTCTAAGTCTTTAAAAAATGTGCCAGATATTAGTAATTATTCTCTAGAAAAACCGCAGAGAATTAAAGTTTCGGATACTAGTTATGTTACCCAAAACGGATTTTTAAATAAAAATAAACAAGGGCAATGGGAGCTTTATGTAAAAGGCAACCCAATGCAGTTGGGTTTAGCAACAGGATCACTAACGCAAGAGCTTTTTCATAAACAAGAAAATGCATTATTATCTAAGGTAGACGAAATGGTACCTTCTAAAACTAAGCAGTATTTATTGCGTAAATTTTTAGCTTGGTTTAATCGTAAAATGTACTTGAATATTAATGAGGATTTTAAAGCAGAAATTTATGGTTTGTCTCAGTACGCATCGCCAAAATACCAGCATATTGCAGACCCATATCCTAGAATTTTATATTTGCATGGCGCACATGATATTGGCCATGCATTACAAGATTTAGCCCTAGTTGGTTGTTCCTCTTTTGCTGCTTGGGGAGATAAAACTGAAGATGGGAAACTTATAATTGGGCGTAATTTAGATTTCTATGCTGGCGATACTTTTGCAGAAGATAAGATAATAGCATTTATAGAACCAGATAAGGGGCACCCATTTATGTCTGTAACTTGGGGCGGAATGCTAGGGGTAGTTTCTGGAATGAATAATAAAGGGATAACGGTTACTATAAATGCAGGAAAATCTAAATTTCCTTTGGTAGCAAAAACTCCAATTTCTTTGGTCACTAGAGAAATTTTACAATATGCTAGTACTATCAAAGAAGCTATTGCAATTGCAAAGAGTAAAGAGGTTTTTGTTTCCGAATCTATCTTTGTGGGTAGTGCAAAAGATAAAGAGGTAGTCCTAATTGAAGTTTCTCCTAAGAACTTTGGAGTTTATAAAGTGGAGAATCAGAATACCTTGGTGTGTTCTAATCATTTTCAAAGTGCTGTGTATGCTGAAGATGAAAAAAATCAAAAACATATATTAGAGAGTCACTCTCAATATCGTTATGAACGCATGCAAGAGTTGCTGAAAGAAAACCCTAAAGTAACTCCAGAAATTGCGGTAAGTATTCTAAGGAACAAAGAAGGTTTAGATAACAAAGAGATTGGTTATGGTAATGAGAAGGCTTTAAATCAGTTATTAGCGCATCATGGTATTGTTTTTAAACCCGAAGAGTTATTAGTTTGGGTTTCTTCTAATCCGTATCAATTAGGAGAGTTTGTTGCGTACGATTTAAATACCATTTTTAAGGAAAAAGCTAAGAATTTAAAACCTAGGCGATTAGCAAACAACACCTTGAGCATAGCAAAAGACACTTTTCAATTTACAGATGCATTTACAAATTATGAGGCGTATAGAACTCTAAAACGTACCATTGAAAAAGCAATATATAAAGAGGAAAAAGTAGACTTACAGCTTTTTAAAGAGTTACAGAAGAAAAACCCAAACCACTGGGAAAGCTATTACATTAGCGGAAAATATTTATATGACCGAGGGTATTTTAGAGCTGCTTTGGCCGAATTTAATAACGCTAAAACAAAAGAAATTACTACACTTGTAGACCAAGAAAGTATAGAGGAGTATATTCGCAAAATAAAACGGAAAATAGACGCATGATTCCTGAAATAGAAAAGGCAGACAAGCAAACGATAAAAGCTTTTCAAGAAGAAAAACTAAGAGAACTTATATCTTATCTCCAGGAAAAATCTCCGTATTACAGACGTTTGTTCAAGAGTCATAAAATTGTTGCAGAGGATATTCAGACCTTGGACGATTTGGTAAAAATAACACCAACTACTAAGGAAGAGTTGCAAAAGCATAATCCTGATTTTCTATGTGTTTCTAAGACCAATATTGTAGATTATGTAACCACATCGGGCACCTTAGGAGACCCAGTTACCGTAGCTTTAACTGATGCCGATTTGGAGCGTTTGGCCTATAACGAGTCTATCTCTTTTGCTTGCGCTGGTATTACAAAGGAAGATGTTTTGCAACTTACTACGACTATGGATAGGCGTTTTATTGCTGGTTTGGCATATTTTTTAGGTGCCAGAAAATTGGGCGCCGGAATTATAAGAGTAGGCGCTGGCATTCCAGAATTGCAATGGGATACTATTGTAAAATTTAAACCTTCATATTTAATAGTAGTGCCTTCTTTTTTATTAAAATTGGTAAGCTATGCCGAGGAACATGGTATAGATTATAAAAATTCAGGTATAAAAGGAGCAGTTTGTATTGGAGAATCTCTTCGTAACCAAGATTTTTCTTTGAATATTTTAGGAAATAAAATTAAAGAGAAGTGGGATATCGATTTGTTTTCTACCTACGCCTCTACAGAAATGAGTACTGCCTTTACAGAATGTTCCGAAATGCAAGGAGGGCACCAACATCCAGAATTAATTATTGTGGAGGTCTTGGATAATAATAACCAACCTGTACCGGCAGGAACAGAAGGAGAATTAACGATTACAACACTTGGCGTAGAAGCTATGCCGCTTTTACGTTTTAAAACTGGCGATATTGTAGTGGCACATAATGATCCTTGCGCTTGCGGTAGAAACACGGTTAGGATAGGACCTTTGGTGGGTAGAAAAAAACAAATGGTAAAGTATAAGGGAACTACCCTTTATCCGCCAGCAATGGATAATCTTTTAAACGATTTTACAGAGGTAGAAAGCCATGTTATAGAAATTTACCATAACGATATTGGTACAGACGAAATTGGAATTAAAATAGCTTCTAATAACCAATCCGACGAATTACAGAACGAAATACGCGACCATTTTAGATCTAAACTTAGAGTTGCTCCAAAGATTGAATATTGTAGTAATGCAGAAATTCAAAAATTGAGAAGTTCTATGTTAGGCAGAAAACCAGTAACGGTAATTGATAGGCGAGGGTAAAGAGAAATTAAAATTTTAAGTATGAAGAAGTTTGTTGCTTTATGTATAATTATTTGCCTTTCTCAAATGGGAATAAATGCTCAAGAAATTACTATGGTTCCTAAGCTTTTAAAAACAGAGTATTATGAAGGTGATAAGGAAATTAGCAATAAAGAACTCAAAGCTATATTGGAAAAAGATGTAAAAGCATTTGGTAATTTAAAGAAATCAGAAACCTTTAGTGTACTATCTTGGGTTGCTCTTGCATCCGAAATCGGATTTGTAACATACGGAATAGCCAACAAAGATGTTAATAACCCAACAATAAATACCGGAGCATATACGTCGTTTGGAGGGGTACTTGTCTTTAGTGCTTTGGCCTATATACAAAAGAATAAAGCAATTAAAAAGTACAATCAAGGCTTAAGTAAACCAACTGTTTTTTCTATTATGCCTTCTAAAACAGGATTAGGTATTGTAATGCAATTTTAGAAAAAAAGAAATCTGCATCTTTTTAATTAAAGAGAAGTTATGCTTCTTTAAAACATCAATATGGAAGAAGTAAGAAAATCTCTAGATACTATCAGCAAGCTTTCGGATGCCGATTGGGAGATATTCTCTTCCAAATTAAAGAAATACGAAATAAAAAAAGGCGATGCGCTTTTAAAAGCAGGAAATTTAGAGCGCTATCTTAGTTTTATTATAGAAGGTTCTGCTAGAATTTATATTCCTAAAATAGAGAATGATGTAACTGTTAGGTTTGTTTTTGAGAATGAATTTGTGAGCTCTTATGCTTCTTTTTTAAACAGAGAACCAAGTATATTTCAGATAGATGCTATGTCTACTGTCGTAGTTTGGCGTTTAACCTATGCCGATCTTCAGGATATTTATAAAGAAACAGTTGATGGAAATAGTATTGGTAGGGTAACGGCAGAAACTTTGTTTCTTGCCAAATCTAAAAGAGAAGCGTCTTTATTAACCCGATCTGCTGAGGAAAGATATCTTAATTTATTTAGAGAAAGACCTAATTTAATAAAGGAAATTCCTCTTAAATATATAGCTTCTTATATTGGAGTAACTCCACAAGCTTTAAGTAGAATTCGAAAAAGAATTACTTAACCTAGGTTCATTGTTTGGTCTTTTAGCTACCTCTACTTTTGCTAAAAAAAAGATGAAACCATTTTTAATTCTTATTGTTGTTAGTATTCTTGCTCTTATTTTTATAAAAATAAGCACAGGAAATTATGATTATGCTTTTTCTGCACGTATAGGAATGTCTGCCATGTTGTTTTTTACAGCATTAGGGCATTTTATGTACGCAGACGGAATGGCTTTAATGATCCCCGACTTTATTCCTTTTAAAAAAGAGGTTATTATTGTAACTGGAATTATAGAAGTGTTTGGCGCTTTTGTTTTACACTTTTCGGAATACCGAGTACTAGTGGCATGGCTTTTAATTTTATTTTTTATAGCAATACTTCCTTCTAATATAAAGGCAGCAGTAGAAAATATAAACTATCAAAAAGCTACCTATGATGGGCCTGGATTAGTATATCTATGGTTTAGAGTGCCGTTACAAATATTCTTTATTGTTTGGATTTATTTATCTTCTATTAGATGATGTTATTTAAAAAAAGTATGATTAAATGAGTATTACAAAAGAATTGGCTTTTTTTTAAGTCTAAACATTCCCTATTTAATCTATTTTTAAGGAATTGAAGTTACAGGCGGTACTTCTTTAGATGTAAAATATTGTTCTGAGATTTTTAAAAAACATATTACTCTTTCAAAAAAGAATATTTTTTGGAGCACTTTTAATTTCAATTCCTATTGGAATTTTATTTGGTGGGGCTTTATTAAATATTGCAATTAGCTATCTGGTAGCTGCTCCATTAGTGCATTTTTATGTTTATGATTTTCAGAGTAAACAAGAATATTATTATTACTATAATTTGGGTTTTAGTAAAACAATATTGTGGCTATCTACTTTAGGAGTAGGAGTTTTTAACATTTTAATACTCTTACTATTATGAAAAAATTACATGTAGATAGTATAACCAAGTCTTATAATAATAAAGTTTTATTAAGTGATATTTTTATTTCTTGTGAAATTGGAGAAATAAAAGGACTTTTAGGTAGAAATGGTTGTGGGAAATCTACTTTATTGAAAATTATTTTTGGTATTGAAAATTCAGATTCTAAGTTTGTTAGAATAGGAGATAAAGTTATCCAAAATGTTTCTCATGGTAGAGGCCTTTTAAATTATTTACCTCAAGAGAATTTTTTACCCAGTGACGTAAGAGTAAAATCTTTGATTACCCTTTTTCTTTCTAAGGAAAATAGAAATATTGTTCTGGAAAATTTCTATGTAAAACCATTGTGGAATAAAAAAGTAAAGCACCTTTCTGGTGGGGAGAAAAGAATAATAGAAATCTTATTAGTTATTCATTCCCAGGCAAAATATCTATTGCTAGACGAACCTTTTAATGGCGTGAGCCCATTAATGGTAGATTACATTATTGCATATATTAAAAAAATGAAGATAGATAAGGGAATTATTATCACGGATCATGATTATGAAAACGTAATAAAAGTTTCCGATACGGTATCTTTTTTAAAAGATGGGTATCTTAAAGAGTTAAAAGATAACAAGCAGTTAGTAGAATTGGGGTACTTAACTACAGCTACCTATAATGCTGTTTTTACATAGAAGTAGTGTCTTATTTAATTATCTAACAAATACAATCCCATTTTAATTTTCCAGTAGGGTATTTTTTCTTCAAAATAGGTAAAATAAGCTTTTAAACCATCTTCTGCTGTAAGTGCTTCTTTGGCTTTTTCTATTTTTTGTATTTCTTCGGAAGATATAAATTGGTCAAAATCTATGGGTTCACCATTTTCATGCATCTTTTGTAAATGTCCGTAGATGGTATCTTCTTTTATGCCTCTTTCTACAGCAATATCGCTAATAGAAATTCCGTTTTTAAACATACCATAAGATATTTCATGAGTAGGCACTTTTGTTTTTACGGTTCTTCTATACGCTGCTATTTCATCCATAAAAACCTTAGCATATTTCTTTAGTTTGGCAGCACCAACACCTGAAACTTTTTCAAAAGCTTCTATAGTCATAGGTTTTTTGGCTTCCATATCTTTTAAACTGGCATCGGTAAAAACTACATAGGCAGGCACGTTTTCTTCGGTTGCTATTTGCTGTCTTAGGGCACGTAATTTTTCAAACAAAGCACTTTGTTTTTTAACTGCCTTTGCTTTTTCTTTAGCCCTTTCTTTAAGGTCTATAAGGGTAGCCAATTGCAGTTTTTGTTTTTCAAATAAAATGGACTTTGCCAGCGGTGTTAATTCTAACTTAGAATGTTCTTTAAAGTTTATTTGCAGCACTCCTTGATTTAGTAATTGCACAATATATTGTTGCAAATCTTGCCAAGGAGTATCTTTTAAAGCACCGTAAGTTTTTATGTTTTGATATCCTTTATCTAATACCGCTGCGTTTTGAGAACCACGTAAAACATCTATAACCGTTCCCATAGCTTCTTGTTCCTTTAAGCGTACTATGGCAGAACATATTTTTTGGGCAAGCACCGTAGCATCAAAATAAGCAGGTGGGCGTTTGCATATATCGCAATTGCCACAAGCTTTGGTATTGTGTTCTCCAAAGTAATTTAATAATGCAATTCGCCTACAACTTAAAGCTTCGGCAAATTGTTGCATACGTTCTAATTTTGCCAATTGCACGGTAGTATTACCTCCGGTGTCTATAAATTTACGCAGCTGCAAAACATCAGAATAGCTGTAAAAAAGTAGAGTGTTAGCGTCTATACCATCACGGCCAGCTCTACCAATTTCTTGGTAATAACCTTCCAAGTTTTTAGGCATGTTGTAGTGAATAACCCAGCGTACATTACTTTTGTCTATACCCATTCCAAAGGCAATAGTAGCCACAATTATAGGTGTGCGATCATTTATAAATTCTTCCTGAATTGTAGAACGTTTTTCGGCCTGTATACCAGCGTGGTATGCTTTGGCTTTAAAACCTAGGTTGCAGAGCTGTTCGGCAATTTTTTCGGTACTTTTTCTGCTTAAACAATAGATAATACCACTTTCGGTACTTTTATCTTCTAAGAATTGCTGTATTTGTTGCATTCTATTTTGCCCAGGTCTAACCTCTAAATACAAGTTTGGTCTGTTAAAAGACGCCAAATGGCGCTCTGCATGTGGTATAGAAAGTTGGTCTAGAATATCATCTTGCGTAGCATGATCCGCGGTTGCTGTAAGTGCAATAACAGGTGTGTTTGGGTATTCTGTTTTTAAACGTCCAAGTTGTGTATATGCAGGTCTAAAATCATGGCCCCAAGAAGAAATACAATGCGCTTCATCTACCGCAAAAAGGTCTATAGTTATCGCTTTTAATTGTTGCTCTACAAGTGCTAGACTCTCAGGAGCTATGTAAAATAATTTAAGCTTACCTTCGACTAAATTTTTTAAGGTTTCTTGTTGTTCTTCGGTAGGTTGAGAACTATTGTAATAAGCAACCGAAACACCATTGGCGCGTAACACATCTACTTGATCTTTCATTAGTGCAATAAGTGGAGAAATAACCACGGTTGTGCCATCTAATGCTAATGCTGGTAATTGGTAACAGAGCGATTTGCCACCACCAGTAGGCATAATAGCCATTACGTCTTTTTTGTTTAGCACATTAGTGATAACCTCTAATTGGTTTGGTCTAAAAGAATCGTAACCAAAATGGGTTTTTAAAAGGCTAAGTAATTGTTGTTTTTGTTCTTCTTGTAGCATACGAGGTAAAGTTAAAGTATTTGCAGCATTGGTTACAAAACAAAAGAAACTGTTCTCTTAAAATTTAGAAAACAGTTTCTTGGTTTTATAGTTTTGGAATTATTTTCCTAACATTAATAACTCATTACAACGAATTTCTGTAATATATCTTTTTTCGCCTTCTTTGGTATCATAACTACGGTGCGTAAGTTTACCTTCTACAGCAACTTGTTTTCCTTTTTGTAAATAGCTTTCTACAATGTCTGCCGTTTTTCCCCAAGCAACAATAGTATGCCATTGGGTGTCTTCTACTTTTTCGCCATTCGCATTTTTGTAATAGTCGGTTGTAGCAATAGAGAATTTTGCTAATTTTTTCCCCCCGTCTAGGGTTACAATTTCTGGGTCTTGTCCTAAATGTCCAATCAACTGTACTTTGTTTTTAAGTGCGTTCATAATTTCTAAATTTTAATGTTAAACAGTTAATACTATGGCGCTTTATTGCTGCCACGTTGCAAACATAGAACGGCTTTTAAAGTTTATTCGGTTACAAAATACTTACTTTCGTTTGTAAACGATTGTAGTCGTTTGTAATCGAATAAGTTGTCTTAAATAAGGGCATCTATATACCAAATGGGACAAGAAAATAAAGTAATTTTTCGCACTGGAAACGTGCTATTTTTTTAAATCAAACCTATACTTTACGATTACACAACCGCTAATTCAGTTGTACAGAGCGTAGGCATCTTGCCGAATTTACTTCAAAGTACAGTATTACTTGTATAAGAGCGTTAACATGTATTAATCCAATTCTACTAACATTGGGTAATCATGTTACTTTTTCTTTTTTGGAACTGATGCTTTTAAGACATCATCAAGAGTAGTGTTAATCTTTAACTTCTCTTCGTACTTCTTTGCACGTTCCTTTTTTTCTTTTATGGGCTTTTTCTTTTCCATGTTTACAAAGATAGTGAATATATAAATTTTATTAGACTGTTGATTATGTGTTAACAACTTCTGCTTTTGTCAGACAAAAACACACAAAATATTATATAGCTTTGTCATCAAAGATGTCTAACTAGAATAATTGAAGAATATGGGAACAACTAAAGATTACCGAAAAACAATTAGAATGAACCAAGACTTGTATACTCAGGTTAACCGATTAGCAGAAATGCAAAATCGTAATTTTTCAAATTTTGTAGTAACCGTATTAAAGCAAACTGTAGAAAAACAGGAAGAACAACTTACATAAAAAACAAAAGCCTCTCGACTTATTCGAAAGGCTTTTTTCGTATTACCGGGTGCCGTGGCCGAGCGGTTAGGCGGGTGTCTTGCAAGTATCTCCACACCAGTTCGAATCTGGTCGGCACCTCATAAAAGAGCTGGACGTAAGTCTGGCTCTTTTTAGTTGGTAACGTATTCTTTGTCGAAAATATTGTTTTTTACCTACAATTGACATGTTAAATAGTATAAATTTTATTTTTTTAACATTTAAAATACAAAGATATGGATAATATCCAATATTTAGTATATTATCCAATTAATGTTTTGTAAGTCAACACACTTTCTGACCCTTCTAAGAACAAGTTAAAACGCTCATTAGAAGTTAAACCTCTATTGTTATATCTAGCAGCGTATTCATCTAAGTAACGGCTAATATGCTTATCGCTTACTTGATGATACACACCGTATAATCCACGTTTTAACACACTCCAAAAACTTTCTATTGTATTTGTGTGTACTTGACCTTCAACATAAATGTTTAATGCGTGCTTTACATTATCATGCTTATATGTTTTCTTCAACTGCTTGTATGCAGGAGCTTCATCTGAATAGATTGTAGCATCTTGCGGTACATGAGTTTTAACAAACTCTAACATATTTTGTGTAGTTTCTCCTGATACATACTTTAAAGCAACCTTACCGTTTCTTTCAATGATACCAATAACGGTTTTCTTTGCCTTGTATGGCTTACCTTCATTGGTCAACGATAAATCATCTTTAGAACGTCTTTTTTTAAGGTGCTTGTTTTTCTCTTTACCACCGATATAAGTAGCATCAGTTTCAACCATTTTATCCTCTCCTAACATTTGAGGAGCTTTTTCTTTTAGCATTTCTCTAATTCTATGAAGTACAAACCATGCTGTTTTTTGAGTAATACCTAAATCAATTGCAAGTTGTACCGAACTAATACCTTTTTTATGCTCCGTACATAACCATATTGCAGCAAACCAAATACGAAAAGGAATTTTAGAGTTTTCAAAGATAGTACCAACCTTTACAGTAAATTTCTTATGACATTCTTTATCTCTACACTTGTAACCTCTATTGGTTTTATATGGGTTTTCACAACCACAATGAGGACAATGCGGCTCATTACCCCAACGTAAATTTTCGTAATATTCTACGCAAGTACTCTCTTCTTTAAAGTAATCTAATAATTGTGGTAATGACTTGAATTGCATGGTGTTTTATTTAGATAGTCAAATATACATCTTGTCCCATTAACTACCTAATATTTTTATATAAATCTTTACTAAACAATAAATTATAAAAATTTAACTTATAAAATTTTGGATCCAATTCATAATATTTATACATTTGTAATGAATAAGAGGGCGTACCCTTGAGAGCAGCCCACTTATCGACCGTTTTTTTAAAAGCCCTATCCGAATGGAAGACGGCACACTTTTAAAATTCAGTCTAGCTAGTCCCTAATGATGGGAGTCGCTTGGTTTAATTTAGTTACTTTACCCGTCTAACGGTTGTCGTAACTCTTACCCTTGTGGTAACTGTGACCCTTACGGGTCTAATTCTAATAACTTTTGCCATGTACGCGTAGTTTTTAGGGTTAATTAAAATAGGCAAACCTTGAGTTGTCCTACTGTTTAAAAAAGTAGAAAGCTACTATTATTCACTTTCTACTGTTATCGTCAAATTACTTGGATACTCTCCTTGTAACGCGAATCGTGGTTCGTACACGAGTTCTTACGATTACTCTAGGCATAATTAATGTATTGGGGTTAAACAAAATGGATGAACCTCGAGCCATCCTACCGATTAAATTAAAGGACATATTGGCGTATGTCCTTTTTTAATTGCTTAAACTTCTTCTTCGTACTTGTCTAGTATCGTATCTACTTTATTAGAGAATGACCTATTGTCTTTGTCTGCTAACCTTTGTATTTTTTCAATCACTTCTGGACGCAATCTGACCGTCTTAATTTTTACATTATTTTCCATAATTCCACTATTTAGAATGATTTTAAACAAAGGTAAAGATAATAATCAGATAGAATCGATCTGAAGTCGATAATAATCACAAAGTTTTTAACACACTATGTTGAAATGTAGGTAAATAGACAATGTTTACAGTGTGTTAGAGAGTTCTATTATTTCGGGTAAAATGTAAGCTAACGGTTAGAGCAAGAAGTGTTTTAGTCAAAAAACGCATTTAATCGATCAACACTGTGTTTTAAAGAGGGTGTAGAGCATTCAGTAAAAATGGTTTTTAATCTTGTCCCAACATGTATATAGATGCCTAAATAAGGGCATCTATATACCAAATGGGACAAGAAAATAAAGTAATGTTTCGCACGGAGTATGTGCTGTTTTTTTTGAAGAATTACTTTTATGGTTAAACCCTTTCTAAATCAAGGATTCAGAGCATTATTAAAAGCAACCTATATTATCAATGAGCGTACTAGCAATGTCAATGAATTACTTTCTTATGGTAATTCCAAGACTAAACAGTCAAAACTGATGCTATGTTTATTTTTTTTTAGGATTCCAGTCTAAGCCTTTCTTTAGTTTTTGGTTAAAGTCTGAAAGATTTTTTTTGTTTGCTTCTAATATATCCTTCTTTAATTCTTTTTGTATTTGTTCAGGGGTCAACTTATCTACATCCAGATAAGTGGTCGGATTTATCTTTTTGACAGATTTAACCATATCAATTTTAGCAAATTGTACTTTTTGTTCTTCTGCCATTTTTTTTAAATACTTAAATCTCTGCTCTTTTGTAGACCCTCTTTTTATCAATTCAGCATTTACAGATTCTAAGTTAGACATTACCAACAAATCATTTATTGATGAATAATCCCTCATGTTCTGACCGTTTAAAGCTTTTTCAGGATTTGATTCTTTCCATTCTTTGGCAGTATATCCATAGAGAGCAACGTTTAGTAAGTCAGCTTCATTTGCATACTCAATCCACTTTTTACTTTCTGAAAACTTACTATTTGGTATTATGTGTTTTTGAACAGCATCAGTATGTAATGCGTAATTAACTTTAGTCATTACCCTTCTAACATCCCATTCTAAATTATATTGATTACTTTCAACCTCTTTAAGCCTTTGATATTCCTTAATAATATAAAGCTTAAACATAGGACTTATCCAAGAACCAAACTCAAAAGCTATATCTTTATGAGCATAAGTTCCTCCGTATCTGCCTGATTTTGAAAATATTCCAATCGCATTTGTTGTTTCAACCCACTCTTTTGGACTTAATACAAAAGCATTAGAACCCGACTCATTTCTAAAGTGGTCGAATTCGACCACTTTAAAATCAGGGTTATAAATTTGCTCCCATGCACCCATAAATTCTACTGTGCTTCTGGATTTAATCCAAGTCTTAATTCGGTCAGCAGCCCTAACATCATCATCACTTCCTTTAGCCATATCTGTAAGGCAGATATAATCTTCTTTATTTATCTGTGTAATTGTAATAGGAATATTCTCGACAACTATTTTGCTAATCTTACTCATTATGCTATCAATTCTTTATAAGTCATTCTATTTTCAGTGTTTTGTAAAAGTAAATTAAATCTTTCACTTTCGGTATGCTGTTTAGAGTTGTATCTAAATACAAACTCATCAACATATAATTGTAAGTGCTTTTTAGAAGTAAAATGATAGATTCCAAAAATACCACGCTTTAATAAAGACCAAAAAACCTCTATAGTGTTTGTATGCACTCTACCTTTTGCATATTGACGACTACTATGTTTTACTGTTTGGTGGTCATAAACCCTCTTTAATCTAGCGTAAGAAGTATACTCGTCTGTATATATTTTAGCAGTTTCTTTGATAGTGCTTAATATCTCACCTGATAATGTTTCCATTGTAGTATTAGGCACATGCTTAGCGATAACTTTACCGCCACGCTCGACCATTCCGAATACTGGTGCTTTATCGTCGCTAGATTCTTTTGTTTTCTTAACTAAGCTTGTTAGCGTTCTTACCACCTACATAAGTTTCGTCTGCTTCAACTTCATTATTAAGTTGCGTATCGTTATCAATACCGAAACATTTACGAATCCTAGACAACATAAACCAAGCTGATTTTTGTGTAATATCTAAATCACGACCTAAATGTAAAGATGAAATTCCTTTTTTATGAGAAGTAACCAACCAAATAGCAAGAAACCATTTTTGTAAATCAATTTTAGTGTTATCAAAAATAGTATTGGTTTTTACATTAAAGTATTTACCTGTATTTTTACATTTGTATTTGTTCCCCTTACAGTTATATACCTTAGATTCTGAATCAAAAGGACTTACAACGTTTCCGTTCCATCTTAATTGCTCTAAATGGTTAATACAAGACTGTTGGTCAGGAAATGCTTTTATTAAGTCTAGGATTGAATTAAAATCTTGGTTAATCATAACTGATTATTATACAACTAAGATAATACTTTAATTACACCAAAATATTTATTTTGGTGTAATTAAGTTTTAAAAAAATAAATATATATGGAATATTTTGAAATTGTAAATTCAATAGAATTCTTATAATCTTTTTTTTAGTTAAGTTAAAAGTCAAATAATCAGCCTACAATCAAACATTTATAGGTTAAAAGCGTTAATATATACCAAACAATTAAATATTTTATATTTCAGTACAAATGAAAAGCAAGTTATCTCCCCTTTTTTGTTTCTTATTTTTTATTGCGGCTTCTATTTTTTCTAATAGACTTTATGCACAAGATAAATCTGTTTTAGTCATAACAAGCCCTAATGCAAATACGGTTTGGATGTTACCAAATACCGTTACTTTAGAATGGGAAACAACCAATATTGGGAGTGAAAAAAATATTCGTTTTTTTCTTATTAGAGATGAAATGGTAGTTCAAGAATTGGGAATTTTTCCTAATACGGGTTCTGCAACGAATATTAAACTAGAAAAAAATATAGGTAAGGGTAATCATTATCAGGTTATGGGGATAGAGCTATTCCCTGACGATAAATATAATATTGCCAAGTTTGCAACTCCTTTTTTTAGCATAGAAAAAGAAGCTAAAAACCCTTCAGGAGTTACTAATCAAAACATTGTAGCAAAACAAGCTGTTGCTACCGTACAGCCCAAAGAAACTAAGGCAGAAAAAAGAAAAAAGAAAAGATTAAAGAAAGAAAAAGAGAAAAAGCAAAAGGCTATTGCTAAGCAAAAAGCAAAAGCGAAAGAGAAAATAACTACTACTAAAACAGAGACAGCTAATGTTAAAAAAGAAACCATTTCAGCAGCTCCTAAACCTCAAGTATTAAGAGAGGAATTTGTTGGCAGAAATATAACCTATGTAAAAGATTTATCTTTTGAAGCTAATGAAATTAGCGTATATATTTGGGATCATGGAAGACAAGATGGCGATATTGTTTCTATATACTTAAATGGTAAGCCTGTTTTAACAAAGTACTATTTAACGTATTGGAAAAAAGAAATTAAAATTAAAATAGACCCTAATAAAAAGAACGATTTGTTTTTATATGCTCATAATTTAGGTAGTGCACCTCCTAATACGGTTTCTTTAAAAATTACAGATGGTACCACTACCTCTGAAGATATTATTTTAAATTCCGATTTAAAGAGTTGCGAGGCAGTAAGTATTAGTGTAAATAAATAGATTTTTTATAAAAAAAACAAAACCCTAACAAGTTTATTGTTAGGGTTTTGTTGTACTCGAGGTGGGAATCGAACCCACACTCCGAAGAACTGGATTTTGAATCCAGCGCGTCTACCAGTTCCGCCACTCGAGCATTACCCTTAAGAGGATTGCAAAATTATAAAATAAATTTGTTTTAAGGTTAAAAAAAGGCATAATTATAATGCGGTTACACAAATAAATTTCTAAATTTGCACCTCCTTAAGAAAAGATACGTTTAATAAACTAGGAAACAATACATTAGCTATGGCTTACCAGGTACCTGAACCTAAAATTTTTGCTTGTAGGCAAAGTACAGAATTAGCAACTAAAATTGCTAACCTATACGGAGCAGAGTTGGGGAAAATTAAATTTTCGACATACAGTGATGGTGAATTTCAGCCTTCTTTTGAAGAGTCTGTTCGTGGTGCAAGAATTTTTATAATAGGTTCTACAAATCCTAGTTCGGAACACTTAATGGAAATGTTGTTAATGTTAGATGCTGCAAAAAGAGCTTCTGCAAGACACATTACCGCTGTTATGCCATATTTTGGTTGGGCAAGACAAGATCGTAAAGACAAGCCTAGAGTTCCTATTGCGGCTAAATTAATAGCTAAAATGTTGGAAACAGCAGGGGCAACTCGTATTGTAACTATGGATTTGCACGCGGATCAAATACAAGGTTTTTTTGAAAAGCCAGTAGATCATTTATTTGCATCTACTTTCTTTTTACCATATTTAAAAGACTTGAATTTAGACAATTTAACAATTGCGTCACCAGATATGGGAGGTTCTAAAAGAGCTTATGCTTATTCCAAAGCATTAAAGAGTGATGTTGTTATTTGCTATAAGCAAAGAGCTAAAGCCAATGTAATTTCTCATATGGAGCTTATTGGTGATGTAAAAGGTAAGAATGTTGTTTTAGTAGATGATATGGTAGATACTGCTGGAACTTTAGCAAGAGCCGCAGATTTAATGATGGAAAGAGGTGCTTTAAGTGTAAGAGCCATTGCTACACATGGTTTGCTTTCTGGAGGTGCATATGAGAAAATAGAAAACTCTCAATTGTCAGAGCTAATAATAACAGACTCTATACCAACAAGGAAAGATAGTAATAAAGTAAAAGTATTAAGTTGTGCACCATTATTTGCTGATGTTATGGAAAGGGTACATACAAACACATCTATAAGTTCTAAGTTTTTAATGTAGAATAATAGAATTTTAAATCGAATTATTAATTTTTAATATACATAATGAAGTCAATTACAATTAAAGGATCAGAAAGAGAAAGCGTAGGCAAAAAAGCAACAAAAGCCTTACGTAATGCTGGAAAGGTTCCTTGCGTAGTATACGGAGGGGAAAAACCATTACATTTTTCAGCAGATGAATTATCATTTAGAGATTTGGTTTACACTCCAAACGCACACACTGTTGTGATTGAGTTGGAAAACGGAACTAAGGTAGATGCTATTATGCAAGATATCCAGTTTCACCCAGTAACCGATAAAATTATCCACATAGATTTTTACCAATTATTTGCAGACAAAGAAGTTACAATGTCTATACCTGTAAGATTATTAGGTAACTCTCCAGGAGTTAAAAATGGTGGACGTTTATTATTTAGAAATAGAAAACTTACGGTTAAAGCCTTACCAGCAAACCTGGTAGATTTCTTTGATGTAGATATTTCTGAACTTAAAATTGGTGGAAATATAAAAGTTGCATCATTAAAGAGCGATGATTATACATTACTTCATCCAGATAGCACTGTAGTTGTACAGGTTAAGACTTCTCGTAACACAGTAGAAGAAGATGACGATGAAGAAGAAGGAGAAGAAGGAGCAGAAGCGCCAGCAGAAGCTGCTGCAGAATAAGTAAAATTCTTATAAGTATACAAAAGCATCCTATTTTTATAGGATGCTTTTGTATTTTTATAGCATTACATTTTAACGTATGCTATCTATTATAAAATTACTGTTTGGTAAGAATACTACCTATTTAGAAGAATTAGATATAATGAAAAAATTTTTAGTTGTTGGTTTAGGGAATATTGGAAATGAATATACAGAAACTAGGCATAATATAGGCTTTAAAGTAGTAGACGCTTTTGCTGCAGATAAACAAGCTTCTTTTGAAACTCAGAAATTGGGAGACATAGCAATAGCTAAAGTAAAAGGAAGAAGCATTCTATGTTTAAAACCTTCTACTTATATGAATTTAAGTGGAAAGGCTATTAAATATTGGATGGATAAAGAGAAAATTCCATTAGAAAATATATTGATAATTACAGATGATATAAACCTAGAATTTGGAACCTTTAGATTAAAAACTAAAGGCAGTGACGGTGGCCATAACGGATTAAAAAGTACGCAGGAAGTTTTACAAACTGCTTCTTATAATAGGTTTAGGTTTGGTGTAGGAGCCAATTTTGGAAAAGGAAGGCAAGTAGATTATGTCCTTGGAGAATGGAATGCAGAAGAAAATAAGGCATTAAAAGAGCGTTTAGAAAAAGCATCAAGTCTTATAACATCTTTTGTGCTATCTGGAGTAAAAAATACTATGAACCAGTTTAACGGAAAGTAATTAAAGTGCTTTAAAGCTAAAAATACCAGAGTCTGAAGTGTTTCCTTCTTTATCTTCAGTAATTATTTTCCAGTAATATACGGTATCTGCAACTGCGGTTACTTTATATTCTGCTATTCCAGAAGTAGTGGTTTCTAATAGTACTGTTGGCGGATTTTCTGTTCCGTAGTAAAGTTGAAAACTATCAATATCATTATCTAAATCGGAGCCAGACCATTCTAGTGTAACTTCGTTATTTATATCTACAAAGGCATTATCTCCTATTTTAGGTGTAATTATCTCTGCAGGGAAAGGTGCAAAAGCAGTAACAAAACCAGCATTATAAAAAGCCCAAGTTTCACTAGTAGCAGAGCCACTAGTTTTAGAGTTTTTAGAAAGTACTTTCCATGTATATGGGGCGCCTTTGTCTAAAGGTACTCTGGCAGTTGTATTAGGGGTGTTAATGGATTGTGAGGTGCCTGATGTTAAGTTTGTTACTTGTAGCTCATATACTTCGGTGTCTGCTGAAGATTGCCATCTAAATTCTACTTCACTAACACCATCGCTAATAGATGTACCTGTAGTACATTCCGAGTTTTTATCTGGATAAGTTAGTTGCGTGCTTTGCGGAGGATTTGGTGGTGAGTCAGATTTTTTGCTGCATGCACAAACAAAAAAACTAAATATAAGTGCGGCTAAAATTCTCATTGCTTAATTACTTTTAAAGTCCCTTTAATATCTTTACTACTATAAGAGATAAAATAAATTCCTATAGGTAAACTACTAAGATCAAGTTCTATTTCATTAGAAATATAGTTGTATGTTTTACTCTTAATTAATTGTCCAGTATTAGAAAATATTTTTACCTCTACTTCTTCTAGGTTAGCGCCAATATATAAATTGGCTATAGAGGTTAATGGATTAGGGTACATTATAGGTGTACTAGAAATATATATGTTTTCTTCATGAACACCCTGGCATGGTGTATTAGTGTATACTTTTAAGTTATTGTTGCCTTGTTTTAATGTTATGTCAATTTCGCTTTTAGTGGTTTGCGTTACTAAGCCATTAAGCTCAATGTTATATAAATTAGCTCCAGATAAAAATAGTGTTGTCGTATTTTTAGTAATAGCAGTTTTAGAACTTACATTAAGTGCTTCGGGTTCCGTAATACTTACAGTAAAACAATGTTCATTGTATGTTATGTTACCATCTGTTCCTGTAATACAAATAGTATACTCTCCAGCACTTAAACTGTTTAAGGTGTAATTACTAGTATTAAAATTATCGGTAGAATTTATAGTATCACCAGTTATTACTATAGTATATTCTAAGGGAAGCGCAGCATCAATACTAATTTGCCCATCATTACTATTTCTACAGGCTTCACTTTGCGTAGAAACTGTAAAATTTGTATTTGGAAAAAGATAAACAGTACATCCGTTTTCATCTACTTCTAAACCTTCTGGGGTACCAAGACATAAATCGTCTCCATCATCAAAAACACCGTCATTATCTTCATCGGGTCTAAATTCACCTTCAACACAAATTTCTATAGAAAAAGCTTTAAGAAAACCACCATCATCATTGGCATTATCGTTTATTTGTAGTGTCCAATCTCCCTTTATAGATTCACCAATTAAGGAACTTAAAGAACCTAAGGGTTTTACGGTTCCATTTATAGCAGGGTTCCCTCCACAGGTAAAACTGTTAGCATCATCATTAAAAGTGGCATTAATGTTTTTTAAATCTCCACAAGAACTAGAAACTAGTGCTACTTTAGTTCCTTGGGGGGAAATTAAATTAACGACAATATCAGATAAATAGTTATGGTCTATTTCTATGCTTACATTTATATCTGATAAGTTTATGTCTTCATAAAAAGAAATTGTAGAATTTACTGTTGGTGTCCCTTCTGCAGAAATTTCTAGAGGTAGTCCTACTGCATTTTTGGTTTTACAGCTAAATTTTATGGTAGAAAAATTAAAAGGTTCGCTAAAAGTTCCTTCACCGCAAGCATTTTTTGGTTTTACACGCCAATAATAAGTAGTCTCATAGGATAGAGAAAGTGGACTATAAGTATTAGAAATTAGGGTTTTACTATCTATAATGGTTGTAAATAAATCATCGGTAGCTATTTCTATATCGTAAGAGGTGTATTCGGGGCTGCTTTCCCACTCTAGTGTAATATTTTTTGAGGTGTCTTCTATACCATTTATTGGACTTTGCAGGGTTACTGGGGTAAAAGAGTTATCGAATATATTTAACTCTAACACAACTGTTTTTGTTTGCGTTGTTGCTGTAGATACAACCTCTATTGGATAGGTGCCAGCAGTTAAAGAACCAATATTTGTAAATGATATAGTAACTTCAGTATCATTTAGTGTTGCAGTTTCTGGTGAAAAAGTTATGCCTAAACCAGGAGGAGGAGACGCAACACTAAAAGTGCTTTCTTCTGCAAAACCTAAGTAAGTTTCATAGTTAAAGGTTGTAGTAACATCATCTGGGGAACAAACTTCATATTCTAAGTTTGTAAAGTTTAGAATAACTTCACTTTCTTCAATAGTAAAGTTGGTGTCATTTATTGCAAAGTAAATAGAGTTGCTGGCTTTAACCATAACTCTAGCTTGCGTTGTAGCAACACCTGGAATAATTATTTTATGTTCTCCGTCATTTACAACATCTTCACTTAATGTAATAGGGTATGTTAATCCTCCATCCGTAGATAATAATATGTCTACTTGTGTAGTATTTATTGGGGCTTTATCTGTATTGGCTACATCCCAAAGAATAGTTTGGGTGGAACCTGCTTCTAAAACTTCATTAGTTGTTTGTGAGGTAACTCTAAAAGGCCCTGCATTACCACTAACAGAAACTTCAACCAGGTCTGTAACTACTTGTCCCCCTCCAGAAGCATTATCTCTTACGGTGAGTGCAAAATTTAATTCTCTTTCTACTTCAGATAAGGTTTCCCATTCAGAATTTATGGTTGGCATGGTTTGGGTAAGTTGCCCGCTTAAAATGCTAGAAAGTTTTGGAAAATAACGTTCTGGACTTGTAGAAGGAATTTGTGATCTAAAATTTGCGCCACTTACGCTAGTTGGACCAAATGTAGCTTGTGTAATAACGCCATTGTCAATTTGTTCCCAAGTATAGGTTAGTACATCTGTGGGGTCTGTATCTGTGGCATTTCCTGTTAAAACAAAAGGGGTGGATTTTGGAATAGTAAAATTTCCTGTTAAAGTTATTGTGGGGGGCAAATTTGTTAAATCTGTTTCTTCAGCACAATTAGTTGTTTTTACATAATTAGCAATTTGTACAATGCTCCAATAATGAAAATAACCATCTCCGTTAGAGGCAACATTATTGTCACCTACAATACCTGCATACCCCATAATCGTGGTTCCACTTCCGGGTTCTGCTTGTACTAAAGTTCCTTCAGATTCATGCGACCACGTGTGGTTTGCTCCAAATTGATGCCCTATTTCATGCGCTACATAATCTAAATCAAATAAATCTCCTGTAGGGTTTGGGTGGGATGAATAAGCACTTCCTTTTTTGCCATCTTGGCACACAGAACCTATAGAACCAGCACTACCATTTGCAGCATCTAAATGAAAAAGGTGCCCTATGTCATAATTTTCTTCTTCAATAATACTAGATAAGGTACTTTGTGTTTGGGTGTTTAAATTACCATCATAAGGATCTGTTTCTGAATCCGTATAAATTACTTCATCGGTATTTGAAACTAATTCAAAGGTAATTGCTAAATCTGTTTCAAAAACCTGATTAAGTCTTGTTACAGTAGCATTTATTGCAGCTAAAGCATCTGTAACAGTACCACCATGAAAATTGGTGTACTCTCCAGTGGTAGAAACCGCTAGACGATATTTTCTTAATTTTTGATCATCTACAGGCCTAAGTGTTTGTGAAGAACTCTTATTTGTAATAGATGCTTTTGTTTTACAAATAAAATCTTTTTCAGTTTTATTTTCTTTATCTCTCTTATAGGCAACATAGGTATTACCCTTAACATTTTCTATGTACGTATTTCCTGTTTTATTACCATGAACAACCATGCTTTGTATGCCTTTATGAGAAATACTAAAACGAACTTTGTCTTGCGGGTTGTTAATGGAGTATCCTATATAGGACTTTATATTAGGGTATTTAGCTGCAAGTATTGGAGATAAAACCGAAGACTCTTTTACCAGAAAAGCTTCTTGTATTCCATTTTCATTAGGTAGGTATATAGAGATTCCGTTGTTTTTAGAACGTACACCAGATTTTAATTGAGATTTAAAACTACTTGCGTTAAATGTAAATGTTTTCCCTTTTTTTACCTTGTATTGTTTGGTATAAGCTTTTTTTATTGAGTTACTAGAAACCTCTTGTTTCCAGTAATTACTCTGTGCAGATCCGTAAAAGGAAAGAAATACTATGGTAATTGAAAAAAGTAGACGTAATTTTGTAAGCATTAATGGTCTTTTATCTCTAAATCAAAGATAAGCCTTTTATTATTTATTAAAAGTGAATATTGTCCAAAGCATTTCTAAATACGATAAAAAACAGCCAATAGCTATTACTATTGGAACTTTTGATGGGGTACATATAGGGCATAAAAAAATAATAAAACGCCTTATAAACAATGCAAAAGAACTAGGCTTAGTGCCTACTGTGCTTACCTTTTTTCCTCATCCGCGAATGGTTTTACAAAAAGATGCAGAGATTAAACTTTTAAATACCATAGAAGAAAGGGGTGTAATTTTAGAGAAACTAGGTTTGGAGCAATTAATTATACACCAGTTTACAATAGATTTTTCAAGACTTTCTGCTACTGAATTTGTTAGAGATTTATTAGTAAACAAATTAGATGCTAAAAAAATAATTATTGGGTACGACCATAGATTTGGCCGTAATAGAAATGCAAATATTAAAGATTTAGTCGCTTTTGGAGTAACCTATAATTTTACTGTTGAAGAAATTCCGGCGCAAGAAATAAACGAAGTATCTGTTAGTTCTACTAAAATTAGAAAAGCTTTAGATAGTGGAGATATACAAACTGCAAATAAGTATTTAGGATATAATTATATGCTTAGTGGAGTAGTAACCAAAGGAAAAGAGCTAGGTAGAAAATTAAGTTTTCCTACTGCAAATATTGCGATAGAAGAAAAGTATAAACTTATTCCAAAAAATGGTGTTTATGTTGTACAAAGTATTCTAAACAATGTTACGGTGTATGGTATGATGAATATTGGTTTTAATCCTACTGTTGCAGGAAAAAAGCAAACTATAGAGGTTCATTTTTTTGATTTTAATCAGGATTTATATGGGCAAAAAATACAAGTTGATATTTTAGAGCGAATAAGGGATGAACAAAAATTTGAATCTATTGAAGCGCTAAAAGCTCAGCTAATAATAGACAAAGAAACTTCATTAAAATTAATAGCAAGCTAAAATGATGTATCGGTTCCTTTTTCAAAGAATAGATAATAGTTCTTTATTATTATTTAGAGTCTTTTTTGGGATCTTAGTTTCTTTAGAATGTTATGGTGCAATGGCTACAGGGTGGATTAAAAGAACCCTAATAGAGCCTAGTTTTACGTTTAATTTTATTGGTTTTGAGTGGTTGCAACCTTTGCCAGGAAATGGTATGTACTTCTATTTTTTTTTAATGGGAACTTTAGGGGTTTGTATAGCCTTAGGTTATAAATATCGCGTAAGTATTATTGCTTTTTTTATTTTATGGTCTGCTGTCTATTTAATGCAAAAAACCTCTTATAATAATCACTATTATTTATTAGCATTAATTTCTTTTTTAATGTGTTTTTTACCAGCAAATATGGGTAGTTCTTTAGACGCAAAGAAAAATTTAAGTCTGCAATCTAAAACTATGTACGCTTATGTAAAGTGGGTAATAGTTTTACAGCTAATTATTGTATATACCTACGCTTCGGTTGCCAAATTATATGGCGATTGGCTAGATTTTGGTATGGTAGAACTTTTAATGAAAGGAAAGGTAGATTATTATGTAATTGGAAATTTTTTACAACAACATTGGGTGCATGTTATTATGGGAACCTTTGGTATTTTGTTTGATTTGCTAGTTATTCCTGCATTACTTTATAAACCTACACGTAAAATAGCTTTTGTCTTATCTATATTTTTTCATTTATTTAATGCTATCGTTTTTCAAATAGGTATTTTTCCATTTTTATCTTTAGCTTTTACGGTTTTCTTTTTTGAACCAGAAACTATTAGAAATATATTTTTTAAGACAAAGGAAGTAAATAAACCTATAGAGGTTAGTAATCCAAAAAATAAAAACATTTTAATTGCTTTTTTTACTACTTATTTTATTCTTCAATTGTTCTTACCTATACGGCATCACTTCATTACAGATAATGTACTTTGGACCGAAGAAGGACATAGATTAAGTTGGAGAATGATGTTGCGTAGTCGTAGAGGAAGTGTTCTTTTTAAAGTAAAAAATAAGGATACGAACAAAGAAATATATGTTAAGCAAGATAAGTATCTAACTCAAAAGCAAAGAGCAAGAGTTGCATCTTACCCAGATTTTATGTGGCAATTTGCACAGCGTTTAAAGAAGGAATACAAAGAAAAAGGAGAAGACATAGCAGTCTATGCTATAAATTCTAAAATTAGCATCAATGGGAGGAATATGCAGCCTTTTATAGATCCTAAGATAGATTTAGCAAATGAGTCTTGGAGCCACTTTAAGCATCATGATTGGATTCTTCCATCTAAATTAAAAGAAGAGTGAACGTTTTTCTGTTGGCATTAGAAGTAAATAAACCTAAATTTGCAATTCAAAATATAACCAATGCTACAAGTACAGGCAATTAGAGAGTCTAAAAACGAATTTATTACCGCATTAAAAAAGCGAAATATAGATGCTGCTCCTTTATTGGATAAAGCAATAGCATTAGATGATAAAAGGCGTGAAACGCAAACGCAATTAGATAAAACTTTAGCAGAATCTAACACCCTGTCTAAAGAAATTGGAATGTTTTTTAAAACAGGAAAGGCGCAAGAAGCAAAAGTTTTAAAAGAAAAAACTGGAGTATTAAAAGAAGAGTCTAAGGTTTTGAGCGATACATTAGCTAGTGTTGCAGAAGAATTACAAGCCTTATTGTATCAAATACCTAACATACCTCATGATAGTGTTCCTGCAGGAAACACGGATGAAGATAATGAAGAGATTTTTGCAGAAGGAGATGTTCCCGAGTTAGTTTCTAATGCCTTGCCGCACTGGGAATTGGCAAAGAAATATGATATTATAGATTTTGAACTTGGAGTAAAAGTTACTGGAGCAGGATTTCCTGTTTATAAAGGAAAAGGAGCTCGCTTGCAACGTGCATTAATTTCTTATTTTTTAGATAAAAATGCAGAAGCTGGGTACACAGAAATACAAGTACCACACCTAGTAAACGAAGCATCTGGGTATGGTACTGGCCAACTACCAGATAAAGAAGGTCAAATGTATCATGTGGGAGAAGATGATTTGTATTTAATACCTACAGCAGAAGTTCCTGTTACCAATTTATTTAGAGGAGAAATAGTAAAAGAAGAACAATTCCCTATTTGTTATACAGCATATACACCTTGTTTTAGAAGAGAAGCTGGTAGTTATGGTGCGCATGTTCGCGGTTTAAATCGTTTACACCAATTTGATAAGGTAGAAATAGTACGCGTAGAGCATCCATTAAAATCATTTGAAGCTTTAGATGGTATGGTAGAACATATAAAAAATATACTTAGAGAGTTAAAATTACCTTACAGAGTTTTGAGATTGTGTGGTGGTGATTTAGGTTTTACATCTGTTCTTACCTATGATTTTGAAGTGTTTTCTACAGCACAAGACCGTTGGTTAGAAATAAGTTCGGTTTCTAATTTTGAAGCCTATCAATCTAACAGATTAAAATTGCGTTTTAAAGACAAGAATGGAAAAAGCCAATTTGCACATACTTTAAATGGCAGTTCTTTAGCCTTACCAAGAGTTCTTGCTGGTATTTTAGAAAATTACCAAGTAGAAGATGGTATAGAAATTCCAGAAGTGTTAATCCCTTATTGTGGTTTTAGTAAGATAGATTAAATTATTTTCCTTTCTCTTATATATCTTTTGTTAAAAGTAAGAACAAAACTTAAAATTGTATCTTTAAAATAAAAATGAAATTTTTTCTATTATTTTTTAGTTTAAGTGTGTTTTTATCATTTGGGTATTCAGATAACAAAGACATAATTAGCTTGGTTGCTAAAGAGGAAAAAGACGAAGAAAAAGTTGATACTCTTAAAAGTAGAACTATTTCCATTCTTTCTTTAGGAGATAGTTATACCATAGGGGAAAGTGTTTGCGCACCTTGTAAATTCCCAGAGCAACTAAAAGAAAGATTGTTAAGTGGTTTTAAATCGGACACCTCCATAGATTTGAAAGTGGTTGCTAGAACAGGTTGGACAACTACAAATCTAATTAGTGCTATAGATTCAGAAAATATAGACAATAGCTATAATTTAGTAACACTTTTAATTGGTGTAAATAATCAATATCAAAATAAACCCTTTTCTTTATATGAGCTAGAGTTTCCTGCCCTTGTTACAACTGCAATTAAAAAGGCTAAATCTGATAGCAGTAAGGTTATTGTTGTGTCTATTCCAGATTATGCTTATACCCCTTTTGGTAGAGGAGATATTAAAATATCTAATGCTATAGATAAATACAATGCTTTTGCAGAAAATTATTGTATTAAGAATGATGTTTCATTTATAAATATAACAGACATAACAAGAGAGGGGCTAAAGAATAAAGATCTAGTTGCTTCAGACGGTTTGCATCCTTCTGAGTTAGCCTACTCAAAATTTGTAGAAAGAATACTCCCTGTAGCTATCTCAAAGCTTGAAAATGAACCTTAAAAAATAAGCTACAGTTAAATAGCACTTAAGATCTTTTGATATTATCTATCTTTGATAAAAATCCTAGCTTGCGCGTATTTATCACATTTTTATTTACTTGCTGTTTTTTCTGGACATCTGCCCAAGAAGATTTTTTGGCATTGCAGTATTTTAATGATGGGGAGTTTGATAAGGCCGTTGTTTTCTATGAAAAACTTTCTAACTCTAACCCAAGAAGATTAGATTACATAGAGGGTTTAGTTGCATGTTATCAGCAATTAGAAAGGTATGAAGATGCAGAAGCATTTTTAGAGAAAAAAATAAAAGATAATAATGGAACACCAAATTTTATAATAGATTTGGGATATACCTATTCCCTTCAAAATAAAAACGAGAAAGCAGAAGCACAGTATAATAAAGCAATAAAATTCTTAAGTAAAAACCCTAATTACGGTTCTAGAATAGGAGCTAAGTTTCTAAAATATTCCTTGCTTAATAAAGCAATTATAGCTTATGAGAAGGCAATGACACTAAATCCTTCTTTAAATTATAATTACCAACTTGCAAGAATTTATGGAGAACAAGGTAATATAGAGAAAATGTATGTTGCCTATTTAACATTGCTCATAGAAGGAAAAACTTCTAAGTCTAATGTTTTGCGTAATATAGATGCTTTTGTTACAGAAGAACCGACTAGTGCCAATAATTTAATTTTAAAAAAGATCCTTTTAAAAAATGCGCAAAGAAATCCAGATATTCTTTGGAACGATTTGCTAAGTTGGCTTTTTGTAAAACAAAAACAATATGAAAGTGCTTTTAGACAAGAGAAAGCTATTTTTAAAAGAACAGAGGGGACAAATACAAATAGATTAATAGACCTGTCGGATATTGCATATAATGTTGGAGAATTAGACGTAGCAAGAGAAATTTATTATTTTATTTTAGACGAAACGGAAGATGCTACAACAAGGTTAGACGCTGAGTTGCAATTAATAAACATTCAATTACAGCAAGAGGATGCTAGCACTTTAGATAATGTAGAAGAAAAGTATAAAGAGCTATTACAAATTCATGGTATTAAGAACACAACACTTAGATTGCAAATAGCATATGCAAAGTTTTTAACTTTTAAAAAAAACACCCCTGGTCTTGCAATTAAAATATTAAAAGATTATTTAGAAATACCTTTAAACCGAGAGGCTGTTGCTTATGTAAAATTTGCACTTGGAGAAATTTTAGTCTACAATAAAAAATTTAATGAAGCGCTTATTTATTTCTCTCAAATTCAGAGAAAATTTAAGAACGATGTTATTGGGCAAAATGCCAGATTCAAAGTTGCACAAACAAGCTTTTATAAAGGAGATTTTGATTGGGCATTAACCCAATTAAAAGTTTTGCGAAGTTCAGCCTCACAGCTCATTGCAAATGATGCTATGCAACTTAGTTTATTAATTTCAGATAATGTTTTGGAAGACTCTACACAAATAGCGTTAAAGAAATATGCAAGGGCAGATTTGTTAGCATATCAAAACAAAACAAAAGAAGCGGTTACAATTTTAAATGATATTTTAGAAAATCATAAAGGAGAAAAAATAGAAGATGAAGCTTTGCTTAAACAAGGACAATTTTTAGAACAATTAAAAGAATATAAACAAGCAGAATTTAATTATCAGAAGATAATAGAATTTTATTCCCAAGGAATCTTAGCAGACGATGCGTATTATGCATTGGGTATGTTATATGAGAATAAATTAAACAAGCCGCAGAAAGCAAAAGAACAGTTCGAAAAAATAATTTATAACTATCAAGATAGTTATTACGCTCCTACTGCAAGAAAACATTTTAGAAGATTGCGTGGAGACGCTATAAATTAAAAAAACATGTATATATATAACGTTACAATTAATGTAGAAGAAACTATTGTTAATAATTGGTTGGTGTGGATGAAAGAAACACACATTCCAGAAATGCTTGCAACAGGGAAGTTTAGTAAAGCATTAATGACAAAGGTTTTGGTGGAAGAGGAAATGGGAGGTATTACCTATTCGGTACAATACACAACAGACAGTAAAGAAACTTTGCAAAAATATTATGAAGAAGATGCAGAAAAGATGCGATCAGATGGTAGTAAACGTTTTGCTGGTAAATTTGTAGCATTTAGAACAGAGTTAGAAATAGTAAGCGAACATTAAGCTATGACAAGAAAGGGAAAAGGAAAGTATGTTGGAGGTAAGCCTAAGTTTAAAAAAAACTGGCAAGAAGAAAGCCCTGTAAAAGCTAAAAAGCATTTAGGACAACATTTTTTAACAGATGAAGGTGTTGCATATGATATAGGAAATACATTGTCTTTACAAGGGTATAAAAATGTTATAGAAATTGGGCCTGGTACTGGAGTTTTAACCAAACACTTACTAAAACAAGAAATGGATTTGGTAGCCTTAGACTTAGATACAGAGTCTATAGCGTATTTAAAAACTAATTTTTCACTAGAACATCCAGAATTACAACAAAGAAAAGGAACGTTTAAAGTAATTGAAGCCGATTTTTTAAAATATAACATAGAAGAACTCTTTGGAAAAGAACAATTTGCAATAACAGGTAATTTTCCTTATAACATTTCTACGCAAATTGTTTTTAAGATGTTAGAGATGCGGGAACAAGTGCCAGAGTTTTCTGGAATGTTCCAAAAAGAAGTGGCAGAGCGTATATGTGCTAAAGAGGGGAATAAAATCTATGGTATATTATCCGTATTAACACAAGCTTTTTATACTGCAGAATATTTATTTACGGTAGAGCCAAATGTCTTTAATCCTCCGCCAAAAGTACAATCTGGAGTTTTACGCCTAACACGTAAAGAGAACTTAAAATTAGATTGTAGTGTTCCTATGCTTTTTAAAGTGGTAAAGGCTGCTTTTGGGTTACGTAGGAAAACGTTAAGAAATAGTTTAAAACCATTTGCGCTTTCCGATAATCTAAAAGAAGATGTTATCTTTGGCAAGCGACCAGAGCAATTAACAGTAGCAGATTTTATTGCCCTGACTAAGAAGATTGAAAATGACACCGTTTAAACTTACAAAAGAACTTGTAGAGGAAATAGAACAGTTAATTGGCAGCCAAGAGGATGTGCAATTAGAAGCTCTTTTGGATGAGGTGCATTATGCCGATGTTGCTGAAATAATAAATGAACTAGCTGCAGAAGAGGCTACTTATTTAATAAAGTTATTAGATAGTGATAAAACTTCAGATGTTTTAACGGAGGTTGATGACGACTTAAGAGAAGCCATTTTAGGAAACTTATCTTCTAAAGAAATTGCAGAAGAATTAGAAGAGTTAGATACAGATGATGCCGTAGATATTATTGCAGAACTACCTGAAGAACGCCAGCAAGAAGTAATCTCTAATATTGAAGATGAAGAGCACAAAGAAGAGATTAAAGAGCTTCTTAAATATGCAGAAGATACCGCTGGGGGGTTAATGGCAAAAGAGCTAGTTAAAGTTTATGATACTTGGACAGTTGCAGGGTGTTTACGTCGTATAAGAGGCCAAGCAGAAGAAGTAACACGTGTGCATTCTGTTTATGTGGTAAATAAGCAAGAAATGTTAGTGGGTAGATTGTCTTTAAAAGACCTTGTCGTAGCTAAAAATGAACAAAAAATTGCCGATATATACATATCAAATGTAGATTATGTAAATGTAGAAGATAATGTAGAAGATGTTGCAAAAGTGATGTCTAAATATGATTTAGAAGCTATTCCTGTTGTAGATGAAAATAAAACTTTATTAGGAAGAATTACTATTGATGATATTGTAGATGTTTTAAAAGAAGAAGCCGATAAAGATTACCAATTAGCAGCAGGTATTACACAAGATGTAGAGGCAGATGATAGTATTTTAGAACTTACAAGAGCACGTTTGCCTTGGCTTTTTTTAGGACTTGTAGGTGGTATTGGTGCTTTTTTAATTATGGAAGGTTTTCAAGAAGCTTTTAACAAATACGCAGTATTATTCTTTTTTACACCATTAATAGCTGCTATGGCAGGGAATGTTGGTGTACAATCTAGTGCAATTATAGTGCAAGGTTTAGCAAACGACGATGTAAAAGGAAGTATAAATAGTAGACTTATAAAAGAGATGCTTTTAGCTGCTTTAAATGGTTTTATATTAGCACTTTTTCTATTTCTTTTTGTTTGGGTAACCAAAGGCGAATTAAATACAGCATTTGCTATATCAGCATCATTAGTTGTGGTTATTATTGTGGCAGGACTTATAGGAACTTTTGTGCCATTGTTTTTAAATAAACAAGGAATAGACCCAGCAATAGCAACAGGGCCTTTTATTACAACTAGTAATGATATTTTTGGAATCCTAATTTACTTCTGGATTGCCAAAATGGTATTAGGAATTTAATCCTTTTTGCAGTAGCTTACTCTATTAATTATAGTAAGGCATACCAGTTACCCCAAAATTTAATTTATGAGAGTATTACATTTAGATATTAATCACCCATTAATAATAGAGCAATTTGCGGCTTTAGGCTTTCAGAATGATGAAGACTATACGTCTTCCAAAGAGCAAGTAGAAGCAAAATTACATTTGTATGATGGGCTTATTATTAGAAGCCGATTTACGATAGATAAAACGTTTTTAGATAAAGCAACAAACCTAAAATTTATAGGAAGGTTAGGTGCTGGTTTGGAAAATATAGATACTGTCTATGCAAAACAAAAAGGGATTTTTTTAGCATCTGCCCCAGAAGGAAATAGAAATGCAGTTGGGGAACACACCTTAGGAATGTTATTGTCTTTATTTAATAAGCTTAATAGTGCAGATAAAGAAGTGCGTTCTGGAAAATGGGACCGTGAAGGCAATAGAGGTATAGAACTAGATGGGAAAACTGTAGGAATTATTGGGTATGGTAATATGGGAAAAGCATTTGCTAAAAAGCTAAGAGGTTTTGATGTAGAAGTAATATGTTATGATATTCAAGGCGGAGTAGGTAATGAAGATGCTAGGCAGGTGGGAATATTAGAATTGCAACAGAGAACAGATGTTCTTAGTTTACATGTTCCACAAACTAAATTAACTATTGGGATGATAAATGAAGACTTTATATCTCAATTTCATAAACCATTTTGGATACTAAATACGGCACGTGGAAAGTGTATTAAAACAGAAGGGTTAATACAAGCTATAGAATCTGAAAAAATTTTAGGAGCTGGCTTAGATGTTTTGGAATATGAAAAGAGTTCCTTCGAGAATATGTTTTCAGAAGATAATATGCCAGAAGCTTTTCAATATTTAATAAAATCTAATAAAGTTTTACTAACGCCACATATTGCAGGGTGGACAGTAGAAAGTAAAATAAAACTAGCCCAAACTATTGTGAATAAAGTACAGGCAGAGTTTTGTTAATATAGTTTCATGAAAAAAAGCGAAGATTTTTATTTTAATAAACAAGAACCCAATAAGAGTTGTTTACTTGCTTTACGAGATATTATTCTTAAGCAAAGCGAAAATATAACGGAGACTACAAAATATGGAATGCCCTGTTTTTGTTACCATAATAAAATGTTTGTTTATCTCTGGGTAGATAAAAAATCAACAGAGCCATATATTCTTTTTGTAGATGGGGATAAACTTATACACTCAGATTTAGAAATTGGAAAACGAGCAAAAATGAAAATTTTTAGAGTAAATCCTACTAAAGATATTGCCATAGAAAAGCTTAATTTGTTACTACAAATGGCTATAGATTTAAGAGAAAAGTAACTATAAACTAAATTCTAAATTTAGTAACTTTAGAGAGTAACATTTAATTTGCTCTAAAATGACGTCTAGCGCCACTACTCCAGAAGAATATATAGAGGGATTACCAGAAGATAGAAAAGAAGCAGTTTCTAAAATTCGTACTATTTTAAAAAGCACTTTACCAAAAGGGTTTTTAGAATGCATTAGTTATAAAATGTTAGGCTATGTTGTACCACACACGATCTATCCAGATGGCTATCATTGTAATCCAAAATTACCTTTGCCATTTATAAATTTAGCCTCTCAAAAAAACTTTATTGCTTTATATCATAATGGGATATATGCAGATTATAATCTTTATAATTGGTTTGTAGAGGAGTATCCAAAGCATTGTAAAAGAAAATTAGATATGGGTAAAAGTTGTATTCGTTTTAAGTATATAGATGATATACCGTATGGTTTAATCGAGGAGTTAGCGGGTAAAATAACACCAGAGAATTGGATTTTCCTGTATGAGAAAAATTTAAAGAAGTAATATTTGTTGGTGATTTAAAATGCAGTATAATGTTTTGGTATTTAGATTGTTATTTATATTCTAATTGGTATAAAAAACCTATCAGTATTTAAAATTGTGCTTTTTTTTAGGAAAGTATGAGCTTTGTATAAAATTTGTTAGTGTTACATAATACTATAAATAAATAGCTTCTTTAATATTCAAAATAATTGGTACATTTATAGAATAGTATTAACCACCAAAAACTAAAATGACAATGTCAGAAGAAAACAAAAATTTAGGTGATAAAGCAGAAGATGCTTTAGAGTCGGCAAAGGATAAAGCAAAAGATATAGGAGAAAATGCTTCAGAAAAATTTGAAGAAGCAAAAGAATCTGCTAAAGAGTTTGCAGGGGAGGCAAAAGAAAAAGCAAGCGAGTTTGCAGAAGATGCAAAAGAAGCTGCAGGAGATTTTGCAGAGGAAGCTAAGAAAACAGCTAATGAATTTGCAGATAGTGCAAAAGAAGCTTTTAGTGCTGCAGGCGGGGAAAATAAAAAAGTCTTAGCAGGTTTATTAGCAATATTTATTGGGTCTTTAGGAATACATAAGTTTATATTAGGGTACACTAAAGAAGGTATTATACAATTAGTGGCTACATTTATAACATGTGGTTTTGCAGGAATAATTCCTTTAATAGAAGGTATTATTTATTTAACCAAATCCGATGAAGAGTTTTACAACACCTATCAAATTGGTAAAAAACCTTGGTTCTAATACATTATAAAGTCGAACTTAATAGGTTCGACTTTTTTTAAAGCTCCCATAATCGTAATATTACGATGATAAAAAGAAGTATTATATGTTCTATAAAAAAAATAAAACCGATACGAATACCGGTTTTAAAATGCGTTAATTATATATTAATTAACCTAATAGAACATTTCAAAACTATAGTATATTCCAAAAGAAAAGGTTAATCTATATTTAACTTAAAGTTATCTTAAGTTCATCTTAATGTTGCCTTTGTAAAGTTAAAAATATGTCTTGCTTGTATGAGAGGTATATAAAACTAAAAAGAGCTTTACCAACTAAGACAAAGCTCTTTTACGAGAACACTATATGAAAATGAAAAATTTTTATTTCGTTTTTATTATACTGTAAATATAGAAGAGAAGTGTTGTTTTGTAAAAGAAATGATGTGTATGTCTAGTAATTTGTTGTAAACCCTGCTATTTTTGATTTTTACGAAAAAAAACAGGCGTTTTTATTTTATAAATAATACAGTTTTATGGCATCAAGTTTTAAAAGAAAGGTTTCTATAAGAGGGTCTCAAGATTTTTTAGATATAAAATTGGGAGAGCCTATGAAAAAAGCCGCAGGAATGTTAGGAGTAAAAGAAGCTCTTAAACATGGTTTTAAAGAAATGGGTGTAGTTAAATCCATGGGTGCTTTGCTACAAATGAATCAGGATAAGGGTTTTGAGTGCCCTAGCTGTGCATGGCCAGTACCAGAAAAACAATCTAGTTTTGCAGAGTATTGTGAGAATGGTGTAAAAGCTTTGGCAGATGAAGCAACCTCATCACAAATAGATGCTTCTTTTTTTAAAGAAAACTCTGTAGAAAAACTTTCAGAACTTACGGATTATCAATTAAATAAATTTGGGAGAATTACAGAACCAATGGTTCTTAGACCAAACAGTGTGCATTACGAACCAATAACTTGGGAAGAATCTTATACTTTAATATCAGAAGAATTAAAAAAATTAAACTCTCCAGACGAAGCTGTTTTTTATACCTCAGGGCGTTCTAGTAATGAGGCTGCCTTCTTATACGGCATGTTTGCAAGAGCTCTAGGAACTAATAATATGCCAGACTGTTCTAATATGTGTCATGAATCTAGCGGTGTGGCTTTAGGAGAAACACTTGGTATGGGAAAAGGTTCGGCTACTTTAGAAGATTTTTATAAAGCGGAGGTGGTTATGGTTGTAGGACAAAATCCAGGGACTAACCATCCTCGTATGCTTTCTGCATTAGAAAAATGTAAACAAAACGGAGGTAAGGTTATTAGTATAAACCCTCTAGAAGAAGCGGGATTAGTAAATTTTAAAAATCCGCAAAATTTTAAAGGTGTTCTTGGACCTGGAGAAGATATTGCAGACATACATTTACAAGTAAGAATTAATCAAGATATTGCTATTGCTAAGTTGTTGATTAAAAGATTAGCCATTTTAGATAAGTTGAATAAAGGTGTTTTTGATCATGCTTTTATAGAAAAATATACTCAAGGGTATGATGCTTTATTGGCTGATGTAAAAAATTATAATGAAGAAGAGTTACTTACATTAAGTGGTATAAGCAAAGAAAAAATTGAAGAAACAGTAAAATTACTAGCAAGCAACTCTAAAATTATTATTTGCTGGGCGATGGGGCTTACGCAACATAAAAATGGTGTAGAGAATATTAAAGAATTTGTAAATATTCTGTTGTTAAAAGGAGCAATAGGAAAACCAAATACAGGAACATGCCCTGTCCGTGGTCATAGTAATGTGCAGGGAGACCGTAGTGTGGGTATTATGCACTTTGTAGACTTAGAGTTAAACAAGCGTATTAAAGAGCATTTAGGATTTAATGCACCTGCAGAAGAAGGTTTAGATACCGTAGAGGCTATTCATGCCATGCATGAAGGTAAAGCAAAGTTTTTTATGTGTTTAGGAGGTAACTTTTTAATGGCAGCATCAGACACAGAATATACAGCAGAGGCAATAGAACAATGTAGTTTAACAGTACAAGTAAGTACTAAGTTAAATAGAACGCATTTAGTTACTGGTAAAACAGCTCTTTTGTTACCAACTTTTGGTCGTTCAGAAAAAGATGTAAAAGATGGAGTACAACGTTATGTTACAGTAGAGAATAGTATGGGAAGAGTTCGCCAATCTATGGGGATTTTAAAACCTACTTCAGGAACCATTAAAAGTGAGCCAGAAATTATTGCAGAAATTGCTGCAACTCATTTTACAGATTCGCACTCTGTGCCTTGGCGTACAATGGCGAGCGATTATGAGCTTATAAGAACCAAGATAGATCAAGTAATTAAAGGGTATGAGAATACTAAAGAAAGATCTAAAGGGAAAGGGTATTACTTACCCCATAATGCAAGAGAATTAGATTTTAGTATGTTGCCTAATGGTAAAGCGCAAATTTCTATTAATAAATTGCCAGACCATAATTTAGAAAAAGATGAATTTTTATTAATGACCATACGTTCGCATGACCAATTTAATACTACAATATATGGCTTAGACGATAGGTATAGAGGGGTTTACAATGCAAGAAGAGTCGTTTTTATGAATCCAGAAGATATGAAAGAGCATGGATTATCTCAACTACAAGTAGTAAATATTAGTAGCTATTATGACGGTAAGGAGCGTACAGCAAATAACTTTAAAGTAATTTCCTATAAAATTCCAAGAGGAAATATAGCAGCGTATTATCCAGAAACTAATATTGTGGTGCCTTATAACCAATATGCAGATAAGAGTAGAACTCCTATTAGTAAATCTGTAAAAGTAAAAATTAGTAAATCTGTTAAAAATTAAAAACAGACATTTGTAAAACTAAAAAGAGCTCTATCAACTAAGACAAAGCTCTTTTACGAGAACACTATATGAAAATGAAAAATTTTTATTTCGTTTTTATTATACTGTAAATATACTGGTAGCCTTTACTTTTAAAAAAGTATTGTTGCGTAATAAGCAATAGTTGTTGTGTAGCCCTGCAGTTTTGTTTTTAAACTTTTTTTGTGTCTTTAAAATAACATTTGGACTCCTTCATTAACAATGTAATAACTTAATAATAAACCTATCCTTACCGTAGCTAGAGAATAAATATAGAATTTTGCAATATCTATTTTATGTGATGAAAATAATTTTAATTGCTATCTCTACTTGCATTGTAAATGTTTTAATTACGCAATTAAGTACTTATTATTCTCCGTTAAAATTTAGGAGAGTTAGTAAACTACCACAGGGCAATCCCGCGAGGTATTTCTACCTAAAACAATATAAAAATTTTGAGGCTTGCCTTGAAGTATTTAAATCTCGATTATCGCGTAAAAATTCTTCCAAAACAATTTTATGAAAAAAAGGCCCGTAGATATTGTGGTTATATCAGATGTGCATTTAGGTACGTATGGTTGTCATGCTAAGGAACTTCTTAAATATTTAAAATCTATAAAACCCAAAGAGGTAATTTTAAATGGAGATATTATAGACATCTGGCAATTTAAAAAACGGTATTGGCCAAAGGCGCATATGAAGGTTGTAAAAATAATTATGGAATGGATATCTAAAGGGGTAAAAGTGCATTATATTACAGGCAACCATGATGAAATGCTTAGAAAATTTGTAGGCTTTAAATTGGGGTCATTTACAATAGTAAATAAAGTGTTACTTACTGTAGATGCTAAAAAAATGTGGTTTTTTCATGGCGATGTTTTTGATGTGACCATGCAACACTCTAAGTGGATAGCTAAGCTTGGCGCACAAGGGTATGATCTATTAATTATTTTAAATAGAGCAGTAAATTTTATCAGTAAAAAAATGGGTAAAGGCCCTGTTTCCATGTCTAAGAAAATAAAAAATAGTGTAAAATCTGCAGTAAAATTCATAAATAATTTTGAGCAAATTGCGGCTGATATAGCTATTGAAAATGAGTACGATTATGTAGTCTGTGGCCATATTCATCAGCCAGAAGTGCGAGAGATTAGAAATGACAAGGGCAGTGTAATATATCTAAATTCTGGAGATTGGATAGAAAATCTTACCGCTTTAGAATATAATAACTCCAAATGGTCGCTTTACAATTATCAGGAAGAGCTTTTAGATATCAATTATGAAGAGGAAGAAACTGAGGTTTTGGAGAAGAATGAATTGTTTGAAAGCTTGGTTAAAGAATTTCAAATCTTAAGGGCACCTAAGAAAACTAATTAAGTTTTATAAAGATAACTTGTTAATGAAAGTATTGTATGCCATTCAAGGTACAGGTAATGGACATTTAAGTAGAGCTAGAGATGTTATTCCTGTACTACAAAAAAAAGTAGACTTAGATATTTTGGTAAGCGGTACCCAAGCAGATATTGAAATTCCGTATGATATAAAATACCAATTAAAAGGATTAAGTTTCATATTTGGAAAAAAAGGTGGTGTAAACATGTGGCGCACTTATTTAAAAGCAAACACAAAGCGCCTGCAAAAAGAAATTAAAAGTATTCCTATAGAAGATTACGATATTGTTATAAACGATTTTGAACCAGTAACTGCTTGGGCTTGTAAACTTAAAAACAAACCTTGTTTTAGCTTTAGCCACCAGGCAGCAGTCCTTTCTCCTAGTGCTCCAAAGCCTAAAAAAAATGATTTATTAGGTAAAATGATTTTAAAAAATTATGCTCCAACAACCCATAAATATGGCTTACATTTTAAAGAGTATGGGGATAATATGTATACGCCAATTATTAGAAAAGATATAAGAGAGCTAAAAAGTACAAATGAGAATCACTATACAGTATACTTACCCTCTTATAGTGATGATAAAATTATAAAAGTACTTTCTAAGATTAAGAAAGTACAATGGCAAGTTTTTTCTAAGCATAGTAAGCAGGCTTATTTTACAAATAATATTGCTATTTCTCCTATTACTAATGAGGCTTTTATACAAAGTATGGCTAGTAGTAAAGGCGTTCTTTGCGGTGGTGGATTTGAGACCCCTGCAGAAGCTCTTTTTCTTAAAAAGAAATTGCTGGTTATCCCTATGAAAGGGCAATATGAGCAGCAGTGTAATTCTGCAGCCTTAAAAGAAATGGGCGTTCCTGTTCTAAAGACCTTAAAGGTAAAACACGTAGAAAAAATAAAAAAGTGGATAAATTCAGATTCTGTTGTAGAGGTAGATTATCCAGAAATTACAGAACTTATTGTAAATAGACTACTTCAAGAAGCTACAGCGTTATAAATTTTTATGAGTAAATCAGAAGAGGAAAAAACAAAAAATCTTACGTCTAAGGATTTTGGAGATAATTTTATTTGGGGTGTTTCTACGGCAGCATATCAAATAGAGGGTTCTCATAATAAAAATGGAAAAAGTGCATCTATTTGGGACGATTTTTCTTCTAAAAAAGGGAATATATACCAAGACCAAGACGGTAAAGTTGCTTGTGATTTTTATGAAAGGTATAAAGAAGATATTCTTCTCATGAAATCTATGCATATTACAAATTTTAGATTTTCTATTTCATGGACAAGAATATTGCCAAATGGCGTTGGAGAAGTTAATAAAGAGGGAGTTCATTTTTATAATAATGTCATAGACTTTTGTTTAGCATGTGGTATTACTCCTTGGGTTACTTTATATCATTGGGATTTGCCGCAAATATTAGAAGATAAAGGAGGTTGGGCAAATAGAGAAATCTTAGATTGGTTTTCAGAATTTACAACAGTATGCGCAACTAGTTTTGGAGACCGTGTTAAAAATTGGATGGTTTTAAATGAACCTATGGTTTTTACAGGTGCAGGTTATTTTTTAGGAGTGCATGCTCCTGGTAAAAAAGGATTAAAGTATTTTTTGCCAGCAGTGCATCATGCGGTTTTGTGCCAAGCAAAAGGAGGTAGAATACTAAGAAAACTAGTAGAAAATGCAACTATTGGAACCACTTTTTCTTGCTCCCAAATTACACCACATAGTTCTAAGAAGAGAGATTTAGTTGCTGCAAAGAAGGCAGATGCAATGCTTAATAGATTGTTTATAGAACCGTTTTTGGGTTTAGGATATCCTATAGAAGATGTTTCGGTTTTAAAACGAATAGAAAAGTATTGTAAGCCAGAAGATAAACAAAATAGTATTTTTGAGTTCGATTTTATTGGGGTTCAAAATTATACAAGAGAGATAGTAAAGCATAGCCATTTTGTTCCTTATTTAAAGGCTAAAATTGTTAAAGCATCCAAGCGTAATGTTAAGATAACACAGATGGATTGGGAAGTGTACCCGCCAAGTATTTATAAAATGCTTAAAAAATTTGACGCATATCCTGGAGTTAAAAATGTAATAGTTACCGAAAATGGAGCAGCTTTTAATGATATTGTTGTAAAAGATGGTGTTTATGATAAAGAACGTACCACCTATTTACAAGATTACATTAAAGAAGTTAAAAGGGCTAAAGAAAAAGGGGTAAATGTAAATGGCTATTTTGTATGGACATTTACAGACAATTTTGAATGGGCTGAAGGCTATTACCCTAGATTTGGATTAGTGCACGTAGATTTTGATACACAAAAAAGAACTATTAAAAAATCTGGGCATTGGTACAGTAAATTAATAAAACCTATAAAAAAAGAAAAACCGATGGAGACATCGGTTTAAACTAACTCAAAAAAATAACATAAGAACGTTTCCATTAAGGACACAACAAAGATAGTAGTAGTGCTCTGTAAACTATGTTAAGCTAATATGAGGCTTAGGTTATATAAGTCTTTACTCGATAATCGAGATTTAAATGCTCCGACGCTTGCGTCGAAATCAATGCTAATTTTCCTTCTAATGCCTCGTGGGCTTGCCCCGAGGTAGTTTACTTAAATGCAGGTAAACCTGTAATGTCCGCGCCAGTAATTAGTAAATGTATATCATGGGTGCCTTCATAGGTAATTACGCTTTCTAAATTCATCATATGGCGCATTATGCTATATTCTCCACTAATACCCATTGCTCCTAAAACCTGCCTGGCTTCTCTTGCTATTTTTAAAGCCATATCTACATTATTGCGCTTTGCCATAGATATTTGTGCTGTTGTCGCTTTTCCTTCGTTTTTTAATTGCCCAAGTCTAAAAGCAAGTAATTGTGCTTTAGTTATTTCGGTAATCATCTCTGCTAATTTCTTTTGCTGCAATTGGGTAGCAGCTATAGGTTTTCCAAATTGTATGCGTTCTTTTGCGTAGCGCAAAGCCGTATTGTAACAATCCATTGCGGCGCCAATTGCTCCCCAAGAAATACCATAACGAGCAGAATCTAAGCAACCTAGTGGCGCTCCTAAGCCAGACTTGTTTGGAAGTAAATTTTCTTTAGGAACCTTTACGTTATCAAAAATTAACTCTCCGGTAGCAGATGCTCGTAAGGACCATTTGTTGTGTGTGGTAGGGGTAGAGAAACCCTCCATGCCGCGTTCCACAATTAGACCGTGAATTCTACCCTCTTCATTTTTTGCCCATACTACAGCAATATCTGCAAAGGGCGAATTAGAAATCCAAAGTTTAGCGCCATTTAAAAGGTAATGATCCCCCATATCTTTATATTTAGTTTCCATACCATTTGGGTTAGATCCGTGGTTAGGTTCTGTTAAGCCAAAGCAACCCATTATTTCTCCAGAAGCTAATTTTGGGAGGTATTTTTTTCGCTGATCTTCAGTTCCATAAGCAAATATAGGGTACATTACTAAAGAAGATTGTACAGATGCGGTAGAACGTACGCCACTATCTCCGCGCTCTATTTCTTGCATTATTAATCCGTAACTAATTTGGTCTAATCCCGCGCCGCCATATTCCATAGGAATGTAAGGGCCAAATGCACCTATTTCTGCAAGCCCATTTATAATTTGTTTTGGAAACTCGGCTTTTTGAGCATAATCTTCAATAATAGGAGAAACTTCTCTTTTTACCCATTGGCGTGCAGTATCACGAATTAAAATATGTTCTTCGGAAAGTAAATCGTCTAAATTATAATAATCAGGAGCTTCAAATAAATCGGGTTTCATAATGCCAAGGATTTCTCTCAAAGATAAATAAAGAAATATAACATTACAATTGACTTGAGTTACATTTTTAAATAAAAATCTTTAGTCAACTCTTTATAAGCATTAGTGTATACATGTCTTTCTTTTTCAATTATTAAGGCATCTATTACAGTTTCTGTTTGGGTAAAGGTAAGCTCTAATAAACTTCGTTTTATTTCGGTTTCTGGGTTTCCTTTAACTCTAGTAATTCTTTTTGGGAATAAGTTAAATTCTTTTGCAATTTCAGTAAAATTAACTTCTTCTTTAAAGGGTATAATAGTAGAAAAAGACCCTTTTTTGGTTAATAGTTTGGAGACTCCTTCTAAGAGTTCATCAAAAGGTAAAGAGGTATTTTGTCTTGCAGAATCTCTTGCGCTATTGCCACTTGTAACTTCTTCACTATAAAAAGGAGGGTTAGAAACTATTAAATTGTATAGTTCAGATTCATCAGGTTCTTCTTCTGTATACTCATCTACAAACTCATCAAACCCTGCATGAAAACAAAAAAGACGGTCTCCCCAAGGCGAGTTCTCAAAATTTTCTGTGCATTGCTCAAATGCATCGCCATCTAATTCTATAGCTTCTATAGTGTCTGCAATACTGCGTTGTGCTAGCATTAAGGCAATTATACCTGTTCCAGATCCAATATCTAAGATATTATATGTGTTGTCTTGGATTGCTGTCCAAGCGCCAAGTAAAACGCCATCAGTTCCTATTTTCATAGCACAGCGGTCTTGCTCTATTGTAAATTGCTTAAATGAGAATGGCTTGTTCATATAAAATTCCTTTCTTCTAAATCATAAACTTTTTTAGTTTTCATTTTTTGGAATTTGGAATTTTTTATTTTGATTTTTATTATTGGAGATATAAATCTACGAGACCTTCTGGTGTAGTTACAAAGATAGTTTTGGTTTCTCTATCTAGTTTTGTGATAATCTCATCACGTATAGGAATAAGAATTTGTTTGTCTTCTTTTTCTATTTCAAAAAGAGCTTGCGAAGTAGTGTCATTTACTCCAGTTACTGTTCCTATGTCTCCGTGAACAGAATCCTGAACAGTAAAACCTATTATTTCGTGAAAATAAAATTTGTTTCCAGATAATTTAGGAAGCATGGTAAGTGGTAAATACAATTTAGACCCCATAATTCGGTCTGCATCCGATTCTGTTTTTACCTCTTCAAAATCTATACGTAGTAAGTTAGATTTATGTAAGCGACATTTATCAATAAAAAATGGAACCAGATTGTTTCCTAAAGAAACAAACACTGATTCCATGTTTTCGTAGGTTTCAGGGTCATCTGTATCTAGTTTAACTAGTACTTCTCCCTTAAAACTATATTTAGAGACGATTTTGCCTAAGTAGAAACATTCTTCCTTCTGCATAGCGTCTTTATTTAATCTATTCTTCTTCTGTAGATGCAGCAGGAGCAGCTTCTACTTCTTCAGTAGTTTCTGCAGGTGCTTCCGCGGCAGCCTCTTCGGCAACTTCTTCTACTTCTGGTAATAAAGCAGCAGCAGCTTCGGCAGCACGCTTCTCATTTACTTCTTTTTCAGCAGCTAAAGCTTTAGCTTTTTCGTCCGCTTTAACTTTATCTAATCCGCTTACTTTAGCAGCAACAGACTGTTCTTTTTCAGATAACCACGCAGCAAATTTTTCTTCTGCTTGCTCTTCTGTTAATGCTCCTTTACGAACTCCTCCTAAAAGGTGGTGCTTTAATAGTACACCTCTATAAGATAAAATTGCTCTAGCAGTATCAGTAGGTTGTGCTCCATTCTGTAACCATTTTACAGAACCATCTACATTAAGGTCAATGGTAGCTGGGTTAGTATTAGGATTGTATGTTCCTAATTTTTCTAAGTATTTACCATCTCTTTTTGCTCTTGCGTCTGCAGCAACAACCCAATAGAATGGTTTCCCTTTTTTACCGTGTCTTTGTAATCTAATTTTTACTGGCATATCACATTAATTTGTAGGGTGCCCGACCCTTGATTATTAATTCTTTTATAATTCGCTTAGTTATAAGCGGGTGCAAATATACATCTTCCTAGTTAATAAAAAAATATTTATTAGCTTTAGATAGGTAGGTTATGGTTTCATACAATTTCGTTATTATGGTTTGTTTTTATTTTACTGACAATTAATGAAGGGTCTATCGTCCTCAGCTAAATAGAAGTCAATGTTTAGAATGTTTTTGTTTTTCATATTTATGAAATCAGTTTCTACAATTTTATAGCCAATACCTGATGCTTTTATAAATAAAGCACCATTGCTAAATTCTTTTAATTTAAAAGAGAATTCACCATTCGTATTAGTTTGAGTTTTTTTACACCCAACGGTTAATTCAATACCTCCTAATAACGCATTGGTTTTAATGTCAAATACTCTCCCGGTGATATTTTTCTCTGACAGGTTAAGATTAGTGTTTAAGTTCAATAAATACCCACCTTTGTTTGCTGTTGGAATTAATTTTCTTTTAGTGGTAGAACAGCTTATTAAAAGTAATAATAATGTAAAAGTCAATAAAATTTTTGAAAGCTTCATCATATATAGATTTTAGAAGTAACCTCTCTTTAGTTAATAAAATTTTAATTGTTTTTTACCTCAGTTCTTTTTTGCGGTTAGTATTAATTTTTTATTTCGTCTATCCATTTAACTGTATATCTACACCATTCCGTTGCGTTTTCTTTTTCATAAACATAAATTTGATTAAATACATCGTCTTTGGAAATTATTTTAATTTGACCTTTTTTTTCTCCTTTGTCAATATATTTCTGTCGGATATCATTTTCTATGTTTGTAATATCAGTTATTGATTGGAACTTTATTTCATTTATTTGAGAACTAGAGATTTTTATTCCTTTTACTATAGATATGAAGTGCTCATTTTGTATTATAAAATTTATTTTTCCTCGGGAATCATAATATTTTTTATTTAAATTATTTTCTGCTGAGAATTTTAAATGCGCAACTTCTATTTTTTGAACATTTGGAGAATAGAACCCAAAATATAATAGCGGAATTAAAAGTATAAGTTTCATAGTTTTTTATTTACATTCTTTGTTTCCATTCGATTTATGTGATCTGATAGTCTTTTTTACTCTTTTTTTTTCAGAGGGAGATAAATTCTCCCATGCAATTGTATCCTGTAGACCCTTGCGAGCTAAATCAATATAAATTTTCATGGGAATTTAGATATTAAAAATCTCTTAACTTATTTATTAATTCAGATGTATTATTAGATCCAATTAAAAAGCGTTTATTTTCTTTTAAAGTAAAAGAAACTGCTTTCCCTGAAGAGGTATTATATAGTGTTCCGTGTTTAGTAAAACGTATACCCGTTCCATAGTAAAAAGGAATATTTTTTATTTTAATAGAGTCTTCTTTTATGTTAAAAAGATTTATTTTTTTTTGAATCAATCCTATTCCAAAAGAAATCGATAATATATTATCAATTATTTTAATTTCCATTTTATAAAATAAACCTAAAATCATAATACAAATAAATTGAAAAAACAAAAAGGAGTTCAAGGTCAATAGCTTGCCAGGACTCCCCATTTTTAGAATAAATAGTAATGCTGTTAAAATCAATAAGCTCATAAATATAACTATTATACTTTTGTGATATTGAACTTCTTTATAATTTGTTTTTACCATGATATTTTTTTTAAATTAAAAGGTAACAGGTATAGAACAAGAGCTCCTAACATGACTAAGCTAAAACTATATAATCCCATTAAAATCGCTATACCTATATGAAGTGTGATTCCCAATAAGAAAAATATAATTTTATCATTTCTTTTTAAAAATAGAGCAAAAGATAATGTAAGGTGGGATAGAATTACCCACCAAGTTAAGAAATATATATATTTTGATTTTAAAAATGGAGAAATCAGTTCTATTAATAAATTGTTTAAGCCAAAGTATTTCCCTTGTAATATGTAATACATTGCAGTGCCATCTACCCATTCGTTAAGTTTGTATATTTTTTCAATACCGGTATGAAAGTATATAAATGCTATTTGAACAGAAATAATGATAAAAAAAAGTCTGCCTAAAAACATAGTAAAATCTTTTGGTTTACTATTTGATTTTTTCCAATGATTATTTCTTGAGTCTAATAAAGTTATAGGTATTAATAAAGCAGTTAATATTGTTCCGATTTGATCTCCACCATCAAGATATATACACGCATTATGAAAACTATGAAATACCCAAAAGTGAAAAATACCTGTTATTCTTGGAAAAGTACCTAACATAACTAATATTAAGATAAGAATTACAATTATTTTCGACCAGTAAAGGTTTTCATATCCTATTATTCCAAATAAATTAATACGATTATGCAATAAATTAGATTCTCCAAGACTATTTATTATGTTAGAATCAAACAATATATTTACGTCAGTAAAAACAAAAGTAATCAATAAAGATAACGCAATTAAAGTTCTTCCTAAACCATAAACCCAAGTAAAAGGATTAAGTTCACTAAAAAATAGATTGTTATTTTTTTTCTGTAATAATTTCAATTAAGGAATATTTTAATTCATTAGTATTTTTTATATTATTAAATTCCCATGGTATGGGTGTTGTTTCACATATTATATATTTTCCATATTTTAGTGTTTTGACATTAAGACGTATTCTTTTAAAATTAGATTTGTTTTTTTTATTTATAATATTTTTTTTGAATAAAATAGAATTTGAATCTTGCCAAAATTCTTTGTCAATTTTTTTTACTAGTTTACCCATTTCGATTAATCTTACTCTATTTTTTCTCGATAGACCTAAGAAATTATAATAAGAATTATTACGTAAATTTAATTTAGTAAACTTATTTTCAGACATATAATACAAATCATATTCTTTATCATTTTTTGGACTTTTTGTAAAAAAACCAAAAGATTCCATGAAAACTGTACGATTGAATTGATAAAAATGAGGATTTATAGAACTACTTAATACATGTTTGTCTTGAGTGCTAATGATTAAATAGAGGATGCTAGCTACCACTATTAAAGTAGTAGCTAACTTTAAAATGTAGATTTTATCAAATTGCATTTTTAATAAGTTCCTTGTCCATATATTATTGTTTCAGATAACATTGAATTATATGTGAAATTTGTTTCACTTTCCTCTACTATTGGAATTTCATTTGGATCACCTCCCCAGTAATTATATATCTCAACATAAATTCCGCCACCGATAAAAAATAATACTCCGCCACCAATTGCTAATACCAGATAAGCAGCAGCAGCGACAAGTAGATAAGCAACTACAAGCCATACAAATAAAACTCCAGATTGTTCTTGAAGCTTTCCACTACCTTTAATATCTTGTGTTTTAACAAAATTTAAAATGTCATTATTATATTTTTCAATGCCTTCAGCTTTAGTTAAATCATATTTTTTAGGGTCAATGTTACCTTCTTTATATGCTAAATCTACAATTTTGGCACCTTCAGCAACAGATTCATTTTGAATTAAAGCTGTGTTTAATGTTCCAGCGGCGTGTCGAATTTTATTATCTAATTCATCAACATTCCCATTCTTGATACTATTTTTTATATCATTAAATATTGTTGGGTCTATTTCTTTAACTTGGTTAATTATGCTGTCTCTAAAATTTTTAATGTGTTCTTTTAATTCAATATTTGAGGTAATCCCTTTTCCTTCAACACTAGATAGTGTTATGGGGCTTTCTAATAAAGCATCATTATTAATTTTTTGTTGATATAATGTAGGTATTTCTTCAACAAAGTCACCTTCTAAAAAAAATAAACCTCTAAAAATATCTTCCCCGCTTATGAGGTCTAATTTATTAATCTTGTTCGAAGTCTCAATATTCTTTGAACAAGATGTATAGGTTCCAAATAGTAATGTGATTGATAGAAATGTTGCAAGAGTTTTACAGTTCTTCTTTATTTTTTTCATTTTTCTAGTTTTAGAAATTTATTTTTTTTAAAAATATCGTAAGTTATTTCTTCAAAAATCAAAAAAAAAAAACAGACAAAACAAAATATTTTAAGAGGGAAATTCCCTCTATTTTTAGTGAGCTGTTGCGATTACTGTGTTTTTTTGGGATTTGGCTTTAGAAAAAAACTAAACTAACGGTTTCGCTATGATTTTATAATTATAGATTTTTATTAAAATGATTAAACATTCGTTGATAACTTAAATGATATAGTGATAAATAGAAACCTAACTTTGCGTATTTTTATCTACTTATTTTTTCTGAAACCCAACACTCTATGTACCTTATTTTTGACACCGAAACTACCGGATTACCTAAACGTTGGAATGCTCCTATTACGGACACAGACAACTGGCCTCGCTGTATACAAATAGCTTGGCAAATTCATGATGAAATGGGAAGGCTTGTAGAGAGTCAGGATTATTTGGTAAAACCAGAAGGGTTTAATATACCATACGATGCCGAAAAAATACATGGTATTTCTACAGAATTAGCAGCGCAAAATGGTATTTCTTTAGCAGAGGTTTTAGAGAAATTTAATATTGCAATGTCTAAGACTAAATTTATAGTCGGGCAGAATGTTGGGTTCGATGTGAATATCATGGGAGCAGAATTTCACCGTTTAGGAGTAGAAAATCCATTACAAGAGCTTCCTGTTTTAGATACTTGTACGGAGCATACAGCAAGTCTTTGTCAAATTCCTGGAGGTCGTGGCGGTAAGTTTAAGTTGCCAACGCTAACAGAATTGCATCAGTTTTTATTTGGAGAGCCTTTTGGAGAAGCACACAATGCTACTGCCGATGTTGAGGCCACTACCCGTTGTTTTTTAGAGCTTATTCGTAAGCAGCAATATACCATTGAGCAATTAGATGTTACGCCAGATTATTTTAAGAATTTTAATGAGGCTAATCCGCAACCAATTGAATTAATTGGTCTTAAGCACATCAACCTAAAAAAAGCATCTAAAAAAATTGCAGATGCACTTTGGGAAAAAGATACTGGCGGCGTTTCTGAAGAAGAAATAAAAGAAAATTTAGCATCTCTTGAGAATGCAGAATTTGCACATTTACATAACCATACCCAGTTTTCTATATTACAATCTACCATTAGTGTTTCGGATTTAGTAAAAGCAGCAGCAAAAATGAATATGCCAGCGGTTGCAATGACGGATCATGCGAATATGATGGGGGCTTTTCATTTTGTGAATGGAGTTCTTAATCATAATAAGGGTGTAAAATCTAGAAATGATGCTAATGAAATACGGTATGAAGCTACACAAGAAAATCGTTTAGAAGAAGGCGAAGAACCTTTGCATGAGTTTGTTCCCGAAAAAGAAATTATACCTATTGTAGGTTGTGAATTTCAGGTTTGTGAGGATCATAAAGATAAAACCCAAAAAGATAACGGCTACCAAATAGTTATGTTGGCCAAAAACAAAAATGGGTATCACAATTTAGCAAAAATGTCTTCTATTGCCTTTGTAGATGGGAAATATTATGTACCTAGAATAGATAAAAAAGTAATAGAACAGTACAAAGAAGATATAATTGTTCTAACTGGAAACCTGTACGGAGAAGTTCCAAGCAAGGTTCTAAATGTAGGAGAGAACCAGGCAGAAGAAGCTTTGCTATGGTGGAAAGATACTTTTGGAGACGACTTGTACATAGAATTAATGCGTCATGGTCAGGAAGATGAAGACCGTGTAAACCAAGTGTTAATACAATTTGCTAAAAAACATAATGTAAAACTAATAGCCTCTAACAATACTTATTACGCAGAAAAAGAAAATGCCCATGCACATGATATTTTACTCTGTGTAAAAGATGGAGAAAAACAAGCTACGCCAATAGGTCGTGGTCGTGGGTATAGATACGGGTTACCTAATCAGGAATATTATTTTAAACCTTCTAAAGAAATGAAGGAGCTCTTTAAAGATGTTCCAGAAGCTATTATAAATATTCAGGAAGTAATAGATAAGGTAGAAACGTATACCCTTGCTCGTGATGTATTATTACCTGCTTTTGATATTCCTGAAGAATTTCAATTTAAAGAAGATGAGTTAGATGGTGGTAAGCGAGGAGAAAATAAATTTTTAAGGCATTTAACCTATGAAGGTGCTAAAATAAGATATGGCGAAATTACACCAGAGATTGATGAGCGTTTAGATTTTGAGCTTCAGGTAATTGAAAAAACAGGATATCCTGGGTACTTTTTAATTGTGGAAGATTTTATACGTGCCGCTCGTGATATGGATGTATCCGTAGGGCCAGGCCGTGGTTCTGCTGCTGGATCTGCAGTTGCCTATTGTTTATGGATTACCAATTTAGACCCTATTAAATACGATCTTCTTTTTGAGCGTTTCTTAAATCCGGATCGTGTGTCTATGCCCGATATTGATATTGATTTTGATGATGAAGGTCGTGGGCGTGTAATGGACTATGTAATTGATAAATATGGCTCCAACCAAGTGGCGCAGATTATTACCTATGGTACCATGGCGGCAAAATCTTCTATTCGTGATACCGCTCGTGCGTTAGATTTGCCTTTGATGGATTCTGACCGTATGGCAAAGCTCATTCCTAATATGTCTAAGCTTAAGAAGATAATTGGAGTAGATGAGGCTACGCTTAAAAAGAAATTTAATAGTGAGGAGCTTATAAAGGTAAATGAGCTTTTAGCAATTTCTGAGGGAGATGGTTTGGAGTCCGAGACTTTAAATCAGGCCTATGTTTTAGAGGGTTCTGTTCGTAATACAGGTATACACGCTTGTGGTGTAATTATTACGCCAGATGATATTACCAAATTTGTTCCGGTAGCTTTGGCTAAGGATTCCGAGATGTATTGTACTCAGTTTGACAACTCGGTAGTAGAAGATGCAGGTTTACTAAAAATGGATTTTTTGGGGTTAAAAACATTAACCTTAATTAAGGATACTGTTAAAATTGTAAAAGCAAAGCATGGTATAGAGTTAGATCCAGAGAACTTTCCGCTTGATGATGAAAAAACCTACGAACTTTTTCAAAGAGGAGAAACCGTAGGGGTATTCCAATATGAATCTCCCGGAATGCAAAAACACATGAGGTCTTTAAAACCTACCGTATTTGCAGATTTAATTGCTATGAACGCTTTGTACCGTCCTGGGCCAATGGAATATATTCCAAGTTTTATTGCTCGTAAACACGGTACCGAGGAGATTATATATGATTTAGATGCTTGTGAAGAATATTTAGCAGAAACCTATGGGATTACAGTATACCAAGAGCAAGTAATGCTCCTTTCGCAAAAGTTGGCAGATTTTACCAAAGGTGAAGCCGATGTTTTGCGTAAAGCAATGGGTAAAAAGCAGAAGCACGTTCTAGATAAAATGAAGCCCAAGTTTATAGAACAAGCTTCAGAAAAAGGACATGCGAAGGATAAGCTAGAGAAAATTTGGAAAGATTGGGAAGCATTTGCGGCTTATGCTTTTAATAAAAGTCACTCTACTTGTTATGCGTGGATAGCATACCAAACAGCCTATTGTAAGGCGCATTACCCTGCGGAATATATGGCAGCGGTATTGTCCAATAATATGAATGATATTAAGCAGGTTACCTTCTTTATGGAAGAATGTAAACGTATGGGACTAGATGTATTAGGGCCAGATGTAAATGAATCCTATTATAAATTTGCGGTTAACGATGCTGGTGCGGTACGTTTTGGCATGGGAGCTGTAAAAGGAGTGGGGCGAGGTGCTGTAGAAACAATTGTAGAGAATAGAAAAGAAGACGGACCTTATAAGTCGGTTTTTGACATGGCAAAGCGTATAGACTTAAGAGCATCTAACAAAAAAGCATTTGAAAGTTTAGCAGTAGCTGGTGGTTTCGATTCTTTTGGAGAAACCCATAGAGCGCAATATTTTCATACCGAAGGGGATGGAGGTACTTTTTTAGAAAAGGTAATAAAATCGGGTTCCAAATATCAAGAAAACCAGAACTCTTCTCAGATGGATATGTTTGGAGGAGTAAGTGAAGCGCAAATACCAGAACCTATAGTACCGCCTTGTGAAGAATGGGGAACTATGGAAAAACTTCGTAGAGAAAAAGAAGTGGTTGGTATATATATATCAGGACACCCTTTGGACGATTTTAAGTCTGAAATTAAAGCTTTTACGAATGGGACCATTGCTTGTTTTAATGATTTGCCATCCTATGTGAATAGGGAAATTTCTTTTGCAGGGGTTATTACCGATGTGCAACATAGGGTATCTAAAAATGGAAAAGGTTGGGCAATGTTCACCATGGAGGACTATATGGATTCTTTTGAGTTTCGTGTTTTTGGAGAAGAGTATTTAAAGTTTAGGCACTTTTTAATGGTAAACTCTTTTGCATATGTAAAAATCTTTGTAAAAGATGGTTGGACGAATAGGGAAACAGGTAAAAAAGGAGACCCAAGAATGCAATTTAATAGTTTTATGTTATTGCAAGAAGTTATGGAAACCTACGCTAAAAAACTAACTATAAAATTAGATGTGGCGCAATTAAAGGAAGAAAACGTAGTGCAATTAAAAGACACCATTGGTTCTTTCACAGGAACACATTCTTTAAATTTTATAGTGTACGAAATGGAAGAGAAAATAAAGATTAATTTATCGCCAAGGAAACAAAAAGTGCAAATTACAACGGAGTTATTAGCCGCACTAGAAGAGCAGGAAGTAAAATATAAAATTAATTAAAACTATAAATTTTACTAATATCGCAATAGGAAAAAGGTATATTACGTTAGTAAGGAAAAGGAATAAAAATTGACTAAGTTTGTGTAATATTTATAAAAATAAAAAAACATGGCATTAGAAATAACAGATGCTACTTTTGACGAAGTAGTTTTAAAAAGCGATAAACCAGTAGTAGTAGATTTTTGGGCAGCTTGGTGTGGTCCTTGTAGAATGGTAGGTCCTATCATAGATGAGGTAAGCGCAGAGTATGATGGTAAAGCAGTTGTTGGTAAGGTAGATGTAGATGCTAACCAAGAATTTGCGGCTAAATACGGTGTTCGTAATATACCTACTGTATTAGTATTTAAAGATGGTGAGATAGTAAGTAGACAAGTAGGGGTTTCTCCTAAAAAAGTGTACACAGATGCTATTGATGCAGCAATGTAAGCTTGTTAGCTCTCCTTAATAGAGAATATAAAACTCAAAAAATCCTGCTATTTGCAGGATTTTTTAGGTTATAGAAAAAGCCAAAAGCCAAAAGCCAAAAGCCAAAAGCCAAAAGCCAAAAGCCAAAAGCCAAAAGCCAAAAGCCAAAAGCC
>NZ_CANMRY010000001.1 GCF_947500405.1 uncultured Maribacter sp. | reverse complement strand
TAATTTTTCATTTAAAAAGTCAGCCACGAGAATTTTAAAACTGCCGAAATTTTGATGTCGCACCATTAAAAGTAACGATTCAGTATATGAAAAGTAGGGCGGGTAATAAGAACTTACTTTCAGACTTATACTTAGCCATATTTTTTGTTTTATTTTTACCTTTTTACTAAAATACAAATTAAAAATATGGTGGACTTCGTAAATAAGCACAAGCCTTTGGTTTAGCACTTTTCGCCCTATTTTTTATATACATTGTTAGGTGCTGGCATTATTATTGATTATATCTAAGAATAAGTTTTAATTCAAAATTCTTTTAATTTTGTAATATATTTTGTAAATTTGCATTGTTCTTTACCTAAGGTCTGGAATTTAAAAAGGTCAACGCTGAACCAGTAATCAGCGTTTTTTTATGTCCAATTTTTAACGAATCCAATCAGGGCTATTTTTAACTTTTTCTTTGTTTTCATCATCTTGAAATTCATAAGCTGTAATAAATCTAGCTTTTGTTCTAGCTCTATTTGGTGAAATAACAACAATGTATCCATCCTTAACAAAATTAACTCTTTTATTATTATCATATCTCTTTTTTTGTTTATCCCAACCTTGTTTCATTAAAGCGGTAGCATCTTCTAAGGTGTCTTTTACCCACATCATTTTCTCTAATCTGTTTAATGATAAAATTGATTTATCTGCTTCTTTTTTATTAAAGCTCTCAAAAAAACAATGGTCAAACATATCTTCATAAAAACTAACTACAATACCGTCGTGCGTAGAAATTGGTTTCGTTTTGTCACAATACTCTTCTTTCCATATTTGTCGCAACTGGATTTCTCTAGTTGCTTCATCCATTTTATGTGGTTTTAATTTTTTATACGCCATCACCAACCACCTTCTAGATTAATTTTAAAGACGTTAAATTTTTCTTCTGCTTTAGGAGTAGGTGCTATTTCACGATTTAAGAAGGTTTCAATTTCATTTATAATCCCTAGTTTGCCTATGCTAGTAACCTTTCCATTAACTTTCCCATTTAGTGCACCCATTAAAAAATCGGCAAGTTGGATACCTAATAATTCGTGAGAAGGTAAGGCTTGCAAATTCTCTATATTGGAAAACAAATTGGCTTTATTTAATACATCTTTTAATTGTTGTACTCTATTTAAATCTTTATTTACTTTATGGTCAATAAAAATGGAATATTCGTTAAAATCTAAAATCCAATGATGTAATAATTGGTAATAGAATTTATAAAAACTAAGCTCACTATCATCATTATGAAACTTAACCATATCAATCTTATCAGCTTCAACGATTATTCCTCTAAATCTAATGCGTTCAGTATTAAAAAAGTAATGTACTAAAGATTTATAAAACTCAAAAGATGAAGGGGAAACCTTATTCCATTTAATTTCATTTCTATAATTATGATTTAATTTGATTTGTTTGATAGAATTTTTTAATTCTTCTCTGAAATCTGATGGTATCCATATACTACCAAGTACTAAATATCTATTTGCATTCCTATCCCATAAAACTTCTGGACTACTTTCATCACAGTAAACTTCAAATTTCATTTTGTTTATTTTTAGTTGAAATAATAAGCTGTCTTACATCGGTATTTAATATTTCAGCAATTTTAAACAAATCTTCCAAACTAGGTTGTCTTCGGTTTTGACAATAAGCGTTAATCATATTATAACTTTTATTTAATTTTTCAGCCAACCAAGTTTGTTTGATTCCTTTTTCTTCTAAAACTTCTTTAATCCTATTCATTCATAAAAGAATTAATATTTACACAAATATAGAAAAATAAAATAAAAACATATCATTTTGTGATATAAATAATAATCACTATGTGGTGTTTAATATGTGGAAGTAATAATGTGGTTTTTATGCACTGCTTGCACCTAACGTTTGCGTATAAGAATAGTTGCGGGTTTGTGTGCGAGGAATTTCCGAAGGAAATTCAGACGTAGCAAACAAGCAACGACCTTTGATTAAGCACTAAACCGCAATTATTTTTATACATTGTTAGCTTTTAGTGCTTTTTGTCCGTTTATTTTTTTCGTTAATATTTTATTACAGTCGGCTTTTTAATTCCGTTTTTATGTTTTATACAGCTCGATTTTCATTCCGCAAACTTGCTCAAATTCCGTAATATATAATTCAGATTTTGAGTTGACAATTCCGCAATTTGCTATATTCCGATTGAGTGAAATTCCGCTTTTCAATTCAGATTTCGATTCTGCAAACGAGCTAAAAAGTCAGACGCAGTTAGATTCAGAGTTTGAGTTATAATTCAGCTCAATATTCCACATTTCATTTTCCGCTTTAAAGGACTTTTGATTTAAACCCGAAATTTGAGGTTCTGCAATGACCTTTAGCATTAAAGCTAACTTGTTATATCGAGAACAATATTCCAGTATATCCCCTAAAAATTTCCGGATAACAGGACATTTTGTTCTCGTTTACATCAAATATAATATTTGTAAGTAAATTATCATTTTAATTTATAAGAATAAAAAACGTTTTTGTAATAATGAGGGGAAAACCTTTAATGCTAAAAAGATTAGAATTTTCCGTAATTTTGCAGCCTTAAATACAGGTTACCAATGAACATACAAGAAGTACTTACTACAAAAGTTAAAGAAGCTGTACAGGCAATTTTTAATGCGGAGCTACCAGTGGTAGAGTTTCAGCCTACTCGTAAAGACTTTAGCGGAGATATTACTGTAGTTGTTTTTCCTATGTTACGTGTGGTAAAAGGGAACCCTGCACAAATAGGTCAGGAAATTGGAGAGTACCTTAGCAAAGAAGTTGCCGAGGTAACAGATTTTAATGTAGTAAAAGGTTTTTTAAATTTAGTAATTGCAGATGCTTTTTATGTAAACTTCTTTAATACTATTAAAAATGAATCCCAATTTGGATACGCTAGAGCAAATAGTAAAGAAGCAGTAATGGTAGAATATTCTTCGCCAAATACAAACAAACCTTTGCATTTAGGGCATATTCGTAATAACTTATTAGGCTATTCGATAGCCGAGATTTTAAAGGCAGCAGGTAAAAAAGTATATAAAACACAAATAATAAACGACCGTGGCATTCATATTTGTAAAAGTATGTTAGCATGGCAACGTTTTGGAAATAATGAAACTCCAGAAAGTACAGGCTTAAAAGGCGATAAACTTGTGGGGAATTACTATGTTGCTTTTGATAAGGCATACAAAGCAGAAGTTGCAGATTTAGTTGCTAACGGTTCTACTAAGGAAGTGGCAGAAAAAGAAGCTCCTATTTTAGTAGCTGCGCAAGAAATGTTACGTAAGTGGGAGGCTGGTGATAAAGAAGTTGTAGAACTTTGGAAAACCATGAACCAATGGGTATATACAGGTTTTGATGTTACCTATAAAAACCTTGGGGTAAATTTTGACCAATTGTACTACGAGAGTAATACCTATTTGTTAGGGAAAGATGTGGTTGCTGACGGACTCCAAAAAGGAGTTTTTTATAAAAAAGAAGATGGTAGTGTTTGGATAGACCTTACAGACGAAGGTTTGGATGAAAAAATTGTTTTACGTTCCGATGGTACAGCCGTGTACATGACCCAAGATATTGGTACTGCCATACAACGTGTAAAAGATTATAAAGATGTTAACGGTATGGTCTATACCGTGGGGAATGAGCAAGATTATCATTTTAAAGTGTTGTTTTTAATCTTGAAGAAATTAGGATTCTCGTGGGCCAAAAATTTATTTCACTTAAGTTATGGTATGGTAGATTTACCTAGCGGAAAAATGAAGAGTAGAGAAGGTACTGTTGTTGATGCCGATGACTTAATGGAAGATATGGCACAAACTGCCGCTCAAATATCCGAAGAGTTAGGAAAGTTAGAAGAGTACTCAAAACAGGAAAAAGAGGCACTTTATAAAATGATAGGTTTGGGGGCTTTAAAGTACTACATCTTAAAGGTAGACCCTAAAAAACGTATTTTATTTAACCCAGAAGAGTCGGTAGATTTTCAGGGTAACACAGGGCCTTTTATACAGTATACCTATGCCAGAATACAATCTATTTTGCGAAAAGCAGAAAGTACGGGTGTGGCAATAGAAAATACTATAAATGCATCTTTTTCTTTACATGACAAGGAGAAAGAGTTAGTAAAGCAGTTACAAATTTTTCCAGAAACCATACAATTGGCTGCAGAAAATTATAGTCCGGCTATTATTGCAAACTATACGTATGATTTGGTAAAGGAGTTTAATTCTTTCTACCAGAACGTATCTATTTTAGGAGAACAAGAGGAGCAAAAGAAAATTTTTAGAGTTCAGCTTTCTAAAAAAGTAAGCGCTGTTATACAAGATTCTTTTAAATTATTAGGGGTAGAGGTACCAGAAAGAATGTAACATTTCTTTTATAAAACCTACTTATATACTATATGATAAATGGCGTAGATATTTTTGCTTACGGGCTTTTAATTCTTGTTTTAGGATATCTGTTATACATTATTTATTATACGTTAGATTTATTTTTTCTTAATCCGTTTAAAAGAATAACTCCATTAACTAAGGAGGAAGAAAAAACTATTCTGTATTATTTGCCTTTTTATAAAGACTTGTCTAAAAAGAAAAAGAAGCTTTTTAGAAAAAGAGTAGTTCGTTTTAGAGAAAGAAAAATTATCCTTTTTCATGAAGATGTAAAACAGCAAGAAAAAATTACACTTTTACTAAGTGCTACAGCTGCAATGCTAACCTTAAGTATGGCCGATTTTTTAATCCTCTCTGTAGAAAAAATACACGTTTATCCAAAAGAGTATTATTCTGTTCATACCAAGAAAAAGCATTATGGCGAATATAATCCGTCTTTAAAAATGTTAGTGTTTTCAGCAGAAAATTTATTACAAGGGTTTAAAATTCCTAATGACAATATTAATTTGGCGGTACATGAGTTTTCGCATGCTATAAGTTTTAACGTTGCAAATAAATTAAACTTTAGGTCTTATATTTTTATGTTTGGTATGCGTAAAATAAGTAAGTTGTTTAAAAACCCAGATTTTATAGCAAGAGTAAATGCATCAAACTATTTTAGAGAATATGGTAAAACAAATATTCATGAGTTTTTTGCAGTATCAGTAGAATGTTTTGTAGAAACACCGCAGGAATTTAAAATTCAATTTCCAAAACTATATTCTATTATTTCTAGAATGTTAAAGTAAATAACTTCTATATCTAGCATTAAATTTAAATGTATTTTTAACATTTATTATTTAATAAAACATATACATTCGCATACGTATACAAGAGTATTTTATTTTTCTTCATACAATTAAAGCGCTTTTTCTTTATAAAGGATACCGCTATATGAATATTAAAATAAAATAAAAAACAAAACCAATAGATAATAGTAAGGTTGCGACTTTTAAAAAAATATAAGAACTACTTCACTGCAAAATTTAAATGCAGTTTGCAAAAAGAAAGAGACCAATCTGCTTCCAAAATTTTATCAAATGTTATAATTAGTGAGGTAAAAAGATTACTAGTATATACAAACTTAACAATTAGTGAAATTTCAAATTCTTTTGGACCTAAAAATAACTCGCACTTTGCAAAAGACTTTAAGAGGTAAACAAATGTTACGCCAAATGCTTTTTGTAAAGATATGTTGTAGAAAAAAGACCATATCTTTTTTAAATAGACCTCTAGTACTTTTTTAGTTACTTACATTTGCTGGTGTTTAAATGTTACAAATAACCTATAATTAATAGAAGAATGAAATACCAATATTTTATTGCCCTTTTTTTACTTGCAATAACAACGTGCTTTGCTCAAGTAACGGGTAAAATAATAGATGTAGATACTAATGAACCATTAGAATATGCAACAGCTGCAATTTTTAAGCAAGCGAACAAAGAATTAGTAACTGGGGTTATTACAGATATTAATGGGGTATTTTCAATTCCTAATGTTAAAAAGGGGAGTTATTATTTAGAGGTTTCTTTTTTAGGGTATGAAACTAAAACAATAAATAATATAGTACTAGCGAACAACCGTATAAAAGAGGTTGGTACCATAGGTTTATCTATAGGAGGTACTGAGTTAGATGAGGTTGTAGTAAAAGCCAATAGGGCCACTGTAATTAATAAAATAGACCGCCAGGTTTATGATGCTAAAGTTTTTCAAAACAGTCAAGGTGGTAGTGCTACAGATGTTATTAAGAATTTACCATCGGTAAGTGTTAATGGTTTAGGAGATATAAGTGTTCGTGGAACCACTGGTTTTGTTGCCTTATTAAATGGGAAACCAGTGCAAGGGAATGCAGCAACTATTTTAAACCAATTACCAGCAAATGCTATAGGAAGAGTAGAGTTAATTACGGCACCATCGGCAAAATATGACCCAGAAGGTAAAGGTGGTATTTTAAATATAATTACAAAAAAAGGAGCTACCAATGGTACGTTTACGCAAATAAATGTAAAAGGAGGTTTCCCTTCTATAGAAGATTATGATAATGGGGAGGCTGCACAACGTTATGGGGCAGATGTTACTTATAATGTACGTTCCGATAAATGGAATGTTTCTCTTGGAGCAAGTTACCAACGTAATGATATTACGGGTAGAAGAGAAGGAGATGTGTATACAATTATAGAGGATACTTTTACAAGATTTCCTTCAGACGGGGAACGTAGTTATGATGAAACTAACTATTCTGGAAGGTTTACACTAGACTATACACCAGATACAAAAAATGAATTTTCTCTTGGCTTTTTTGGAGGAAAACGTTCTAAAGATAGAAGGGCTGATATTTTGTATTATGACAACCATTCTATTACTCCAGCAAATGGTTCTACAAGAGACTATACTTTTCAATACTTTAATGAAAATTTAAGAATTAGGAAGGGCGATTTTGTTCTTGGGAGTTTAGATTACAGCCATACTTTTACAAATACCTCTAAGTTATCTAGTTCATTTTTATATGAATATACCCTTTTAGGAGGGCCAACTACTAATAGGAATTTAGCATACCCAAATACAGAGGTAATTTTACAGGATGAGTTTAATACCAATGATAATCCTTTACATGGAATACGAGCGCAGATAGATTATAGTTTTGTACCACTTTCTTTTGGGAATATAGAAACTGGTTACCAGTATAGAAACTTAGACCATAAAGGAGATTTTGTTTATGAAAGACGTAATAATACAACGCAGGAGTTTGAGCTGGTTCCAGAATTTTCTAGTCAGGTAGATTTAACAAGAACCATACACTCTGGATATATACAATTAAACGGTAAAAAAAGTAAATGGGATTATGCTGCAGGTGTTCGTATAGAGGCAATGGACAGAACTCTAGATTTAAAAGATAAAACACAAACCGTAGATACTACATATACTTATAAATATGAAAAATTATTCCCTTCGGCATCATTACAGTATAGCATAAACAAAGAAACTAAGGTAAAGTTAGCCTATAGTAAGCGTGTAGAGCGTACCACATCTTTTAAGTTAAACCCGTTTAGAGAAAGAGAACATTCCGAAACTTTAGAGCAAGGAGACCCAACTTTGCGTCCAGAATTTATAGATTTAGTAGAGCTTGGTATTACCAAAAAATATAAGAACGGAAATTCTGTTTATGCAACTGCGTATTATAGAGACGTAAAGAATTTGGTAAACAGAGTAAACCAAATTTATAATGATACTATTTTAGATAGAATATATTCTAACGTAGGTAAGGCACATGTAACAGGGGTAGAGTTAGGAAGTCAATTTAAAGCAACAGAAAATTGGTCTAATTTTATTGGAGGTAACATTTATAATTATACTATAGATGGGGAATATGATGGGCGTAGTGTAGATAGTGATGCCACTGTTTTTTCTGTAAACGCTAATAGTACCTATACTTTTAATGATACGGCTTCTTTACAATTTACAGTAAATTATTTATCTAAACGAAAAACAGCACAAGGAGAAGATTCAGAATTTTATTTACCAAATTTAACCTTTAGAAAAACCTTTTTAGATAACAAATTGGTAGCCACTTTACAATGGCAAAATATGGACATGGGATTATTAAACACCAATGAACAAAGAATAACAACTAGCAGAGAGGAAGAGTTTTTTACTACTACCAATTATGTTTTAGAGGTAGATAGGATTATCTTAAACTTATCGTACTCATTTAACAAAAACAAAAACCGTTCTAAATTCATAGAGAGTGAATTTGGTAAGAGAGAATTTTAAAAACTAACTCTAAAACTAGCATTAGGAGTAGCACCAATAGATAGGCTTTGTATAGTTTCTATTTCGTTAGTTTCATTTACTCTATAATAGGTGTTTAATATGTTTTTTCTTCCTGTAAAATTAAGAATAGCTGCACCAGCAATTGCACTAATTTTTGAAGATAGTTTAAAACTATAAGTAATAGAACCGTCAGCTCTTATGTACTCGGGGAGGCGGCTACTATTAGGTTCTTGGTAGTTTATTCTTGCAGGAAAAAAAGTAGTGTTTAAAGCATTGTCTCCCTCTTGTGGCTGGGTGTAGGGTTTTCCGCTTCTGTAGTTTATGCCTAAGCCTATTTTTATTTTTTTGTAGTTGTATGTTCCTGCAAGTGTAGCGGTATGCTTTATGTCTAAATTGTTTGGAAAGTTTTGTGGGGTTAATGTTTTAAAAGTATAAGTATTGGTATTGTAAGCATAACTTAACCACAAACTATAATAGGTACTTTTTTTATTAATTAAAAATTCTAAACCTTTAATTGCATATTGCCCTATTTCACCATTAAATTGATATTGGTTTTGAAACCCTTGAGTAGCAGTGCTTATACCTTTAACTTCTTTAAAAAAACCTTCTAATCCTATGTAAAGATTATTGCGATCATAGGTTATTCCTAAAGATGCTTGTTTACTTTTTGTTATGGGTAGTTGTTCTCCATCAGATAAAATCCATCTTTTTTTTTCTATACCTAAAAAGTTTTGTTCTAAATCTATTATTTGGTTGGTACTCTGGCTTTTAAATTCTCCTTTAGTTTCTAATTTAAAAGCATCAGACAATTTATAATTAGCGGTTAACCTTGGTTCTAAAATGGTTTCTTTAAAAGTATTTAAGTTTTCTATAAAATTTAACCTTCCGCCAGCTTGTATATAAAAATTTTCCTCTTCTGAAGAATACGTAACTTCAGAATACAAAGCATGAGTTCTAATAACGCCTTTTATATTACTATTAAAAGGAGGTTGGGTTACAAAAGTGTAATTGGTAATACCTACTTCGTTTAAATGATACCCGTTTTTCCAAGTAAAATTAGCATTAGGTTTATAACGTGTATTCCATTTTAAAGCAGTTTCTAAAACCTCATTACGTTGTTCTAATTGTTGAGAATTATTAGAATTTAAATTATTAGCATTAAGATTGTATTTGGTGTAATACGCTATTAAATCTGAAGAAAAATAAGGACTCCAATTGCTATTTAAATTTGCACCAAATGAAAAATTTGTTTGGTCTAGATTGCTAGCAGATTGTAAGGTGTCATTTCTTGTCTCTTTATAATCTAGTGTATTGCTACTGCGCATTACATTAAAACGAATTTTATGTTTAGCATTTATATCATAAAGTATTTTCCCTGTAAAATCATAAAAATAAAAAGTAGCATCTCTTTGGTTTTCTTCAGAACTATTTTCCTTGGATACATTACTGTCTTGAAAAGCTTTATCAAAAAAACGAGTATATGTTGGGGTATCTAAAAAATCGGTTAAGGAACGCCTTGTAGAAAACTGAAAGCCTAGTTTTTTATTTATAGGAATTCTTCCAAAAGCATCTGCCGTAATTAAATTTATTCCGGCTCCACCTTTAAAAGTATTTGTAATGTAATCTTTTGTAGTAATATCTAAAACACCACTTACACCGTCGCCATATTGTGCGCTACTTCCATTTTTTATACTAGTAATTTTATGAGTTAAATATGGGTTAAATGAAGATATTAACCCAAAAAAGTGTCCAGATTGATACATTTTTATACCATCCCATAGAATTAAATTTTGGTCATTAGTACCACCTCTAATATTAATATCTGAAACAGTTTCATCTATGCTTTTAATACCTGGTAGTGCTTGTATAGTTTTTAGAATGTCGGGTTCTATTTGCCCAGGTAAAATTCCAAAATCTGCTGTGTTTATACTAATACTTCCGTTAGTGTTTTTACTTAATCCTGTAGTCAGGAATTTATAAACAATAACTTCATTTAATTCCTGATATTTTTGAGACATCACAATTTTGGGGCAAATGTCTTTTTTTAATAACTCTTTTGCGACTATAAACTTAGTCTTATATCCTAAATATTTTATTTGGAGTAGAGCATCTATAGGAATATTAGTAAAACTAAATTCTCCTGTGGTATTTGTAATAGTAGATTTTTTACTATTAATTACCTGTATGGTAGCACTTGCAAGCGGATTTTTTTCAAAATTATCTAAAACTTTCCCGCAAATAGTTATTGTAGTATTTGCTGTTATAGCGTAATAACGAGAATTAATTTTCTGAATATAAAGGTTGGTTTGTTCTGTTATTTCTTGTAACTGTTCCTCTAAAGAACTGCCAGGATTAAGGTTAATCTTTATGTCTGATATAGCAGAATCTACAAAAGAAAATTTTATTGAATAAGTACTTTCTATTTTTTTTAATTGTTCTTTTAAAGTTAGGATGTTCGCAGATGTTTCTTGCGCTCTTCCTATATAAAAACATAAGAAAAGAAATGCAAAAAAAAAGAAATAAGCTAATTTGTTATTCTGCGCTTTTAGCATAAAAAATTACTTTATTCCCCTCTAAATTATACTGTATTTGAGTAGGAACACTTATACTTTGCAACGCTAAATTAATATTGGTATTGCTAAAAGTACCTGTAAATAGCTGTTTAGTGTTTATGTTTTTAGTCTCTACAGTTACATTATGTTGTCTTTGTAATTCATTAAAAACATAGGATAAAGGAATACTTTTAAAAGAACTTTCTTTATGTATCCAAGAAGGAGCAGTATTATCTGGCCCATTTACGGCAATCTCTTTACCGTCTATAACAAGAAAAGAAGTGCCTGCTGGTAATTTTGTTTCTTTACTATTGTATGTAACACTTACTAAACCTTCAAAACAGCTAACTTCAAAAAAACCGTCTCTATTTTCAACATTAAATTGCGTGCCTAAAACAGTCACAGTACCATTATCTGTAGCTACAGTAAAGCGTTTTCCTTTAGCAACTTTAAAATAAGCTTCTCCTTTTAAGGAAATGTTACGCTCTTTGTTCCATTTTTCTTCGTTGTAAGAAATGGTAGATTCTGCATTTAAAAGAACCTCTGAGGTGTCTGGTAAAATTACCTCTTTATTTTCTGCGTACTGGGTACTTATAGATTGGTCTAAGGTTCCTAAATAAAAATAGGAGGCAACTAGTAAAACGGCTACAGCAGCAGCAAGTTGTAAAAAGCGTTTGTATGGTTTTAACTGTATGGTTTTAGATTCTTCTACTACACGTCTATTTTTATGTTCATTCCAAGCGGCATCAATATTAAAAGCAGGAGCTTCTAAATTAGAGGATGCTCTTTTAATTTTTTCATAGGAAGCATATTCCTCGGTCTGCTTAAAGGCAGCGAGTTCTTCTTCAGTTAACTCATTATTGAGCCATTTTGCTAAGTAATTTTCTTGCATCATTTTTAGCTTTATATATTTATAACACCTTTAAAGGTAAATACCCTACTTTTTTTGTCTAAAGTCTAAAGTTTTTGTTCTAGATCTTATTTATTTTTTTAAACTTTACTCTTTGTTTTATTTAGTATTAAGTTATTAATTTCCTAACTCCTAACTCCTAACTCCTAACTCCTAACTCCTAACTCCTAACTCCTAACTCCTAACTCCTAACTCCTAAGTATATTTTCTCTTCTTTAATGTAAAGTAATTCTTGTTTGTTTAGGTTTTTGCGTTGGAATAATTTTTCTTACCATCAACCACAAGCCTCAACCAAAAATTATATTCCATCAATATTTTTACGTAGTGATTTTAAAGCCAAATGCATTCTTTTTTCAATGGCTTTTACGCTTACACCTTCCATTTCGGCAATTTCTTTATATTTTTTACCATCAATTCTATTTAATAAAAAAGTAGTTCGTTGGTTTTCAGGTAAATTATCTAAGGCGGTTTCTAATTTTTCTTTAAATTGGTTTTCTTCCATTAAAAACTCTGGAGACTCATTGGTGGTGGTTACTACTTTGTCTCTATGTTTTAAACGAACTTTCTCTGCTTTAATAACATTTAAATATAAGTTATTAGCAACAGTGTATACATAAGATTTTGCTTTAGAAGGTATTACTTTACTACAGTTTTCCCATAGTTTAACAAAAGCTTCTTGTACAGCATCATACGCTTTTTCCTCATTACCATATTTATAATATATGTAATTAAATACCGTTTTAGAATGAGAAGAAAATAAAGAGCTAAATACCTCTTCTTTACACACGTTGTCCTGTTCTTTATTGCTCAAGGGATTGGTTTTGTGTCAAAGATATTTTAAAAAAATTAAATAGAAAGGTAGGGTATTTTAAAAGTTGGTTGTTTTAGAATTATAGAAACAAATAAAAATCCAAATCGTTATGAGAAAGTTTTTTAAAACCACATTATTTGCAAGCTTACTAGCAGTTGCAATATCGTTTACTTCATGTCAAGATGAATTTGAAGAAATATCTAACGGAGAAGAAAACGAGTCAATTACAGCAAACTCTGCTGCAGCAAAACTTATTACAAATACATCATCGCAAGATGGTTCTTTTGATAATATTGTAGATGGAGTAAGTTGCTTTGCAATAGAATTCCCTTATACTGTTAATGTAAATGGGCTAGAAGTTACTTTAGATTCTAAAGAAGACTTAGTAACTGTAGAAGAATTATTAGATAAGGTTGATGTAGATAGTGATATTGTAGATATTATTTTCCCAATAACAATAACACTTGCAGACTATTCCGAAATAACAATTTCTAGTAAAGATGAATTAAGAGAAATAGCTAAAGATTGTATTGAAGGTGGTAAGGATGATGATATTGAATGTATAGATTTTGTATACCCTTTAACAGTTTTTACGTTTGATGTTAATAACCAACAAACAGGAAACGCCACAGTAGAAAATGATAGACAGTTAAGAAGATTTTTTGCAGGGTTAGAAGGAAACCAATTAGTAAGCATGGATTTTCCTGTGACATTAAAATTGTATGATAATACAGAGGTTGTAGTAAATACAAATGCAGAATTGGCTGTAGCTATAGAAAGTGCTAAAGAAGCTTGTGATGAAGATGATGATAATGATCATAATGATGATGATTTTTCTAAAGAACGTTTAGACGCTTATTTAGTTGCTTGCCCATGGTTAATACATGATATGCAAAGAAATGAAGAAGATCAAATAGGACGTTATTTTGAATATGCAATGAATTTTGCTGCAAATGGTACGGTAACTGCAAAAGATAGAGAGGGAAATAGTATTGAAGGAGAGTGGACAACAAGAGTATCTAATAATAGAGTTTTATTAAAATTAGAATTTACAGCCTTAATGGATTTTACTTTAGACTGGTTTGTATATGAATTAGAGGACGGAAAAATTAAATTATTTGCAGAAGGTGGTAATAAAATTATCATGAAGAAAGCCTGTAATGTTATAGATAAAGACCCAAATACATTACGAGGTGTATTAAAAGAATGTAGCTGGATAATTAAAAAAGTAAAAAGAGATAATCAAGAGTTAGATCGTTTATTAGGATACGAATTTAATTTTATGGCAGATGGTGTAGTTACCTTAAGTAGTGGAGAGGTTTCTTCGGAAGGAACATGGGAAATAACACTTAATGCACAAGCAAGATTAGTAATGGCTATAACAATGGGTAATGAGCCTGGTGTTAGCTTTGAATGGCCTTTGTCTGATCTTAGAGATAATCGTTTAAAATTTGAAATTCCAGGAACTGGTTATGAGCTTATTTTAGAGAGAAATTGTGATAATGATGTAGATGATGAAGACGTAGTATGGATAAGAGGTTTATTTAAGGATAGCCTTTGGGAAGTTGCACTTTTCTCAGAAAACCAAGACCCAAGCGAAGCGTATGCAAATTATGAATTTTCTTTTAGTGCTAATGGGAAAGTAACCGTATATAGCCCTAACCAAGTTGAGGTAAGTGCAGGAAGATGGTTCGTATATAGAAATAGCGATAATAAGTTAGAAATGATTATAAACTTTGGTGCAAATAGTAATTTTTATCCTTTAGCTAATGATTATATAGTCTTAGAAGTACAAGAAAATAGATTAGAACTAAAACATGAAAATAGTAATGGTGGATATGATCACCTTGTTTTAGAGAAAAAATAAACCTTTTTTACCCCACATTTTTTAAGAAAAGCGCCTATTTTAACAGTAGGCGCTTTTTGTATCACATATTTTTGCCAGTAAACTACCCACTTACAGTGGATATTCTTAAATTTGCCTTCCCTGTTAATATAGTAAGAAGATGTTTGATAATTTAAGTGAAAAGCTAGATAAAGCACTCCATGTCTTAAAAGGACATGGTCAGATTACAGAAATAAACGTTGCAGAGACAACTAAAGAAGTGCGTAGAGCACTGTTAGATGCCGATGTTAACTTTAAAATAGCAAAGGAATTTACCAATAAGGTAAAAGAAAAAGCATTAGGTTCGGACGTACTTACCACATTACAACCTGGCCAATTAATGGTTAAGATTGTAAAAGATGAGTTAACTGCATTAATGGGAGGTGAAACCGAAGGAATTAATCTTTCAGGAAAACCAACAATAGTTTTAATGTCTGGTTTACAAGGTTCTGGTAAAACAACTTTTTCTGGTAAACTGGCAAATTTCTTAAAAAACAAAAAGTCTAAAAAACCTTTATTAGTAGCATGTGATGTATATCGTCCTGCGGCAATAGACCAGTTGCATGTAGTTGGGGCGCAAATAGAGGTAGATGTTTATTCGGATAAAGAAAATAATGATCCAGTTGCCATTGCACAAGCAGGTATTGCACAAGCCAAAGCAAATGGTAATGATGTGGTTATTATAGATACCGCCGGTCGTTTAGCGGTAGACGAAAAAATGATGGACGAAATATCTAACATTCATAAAGCTATAGAACCACAAGAAACTTTGTTTGTGGTAGATGCTATGACAGGGCAAGATGCCGTAAATACAGCAAAAGCTTTTAATGATATTCTTAATTTTGATGGAGTTATACTTACGAAGCTAGATGGGGATACTCGTGGTGGTGCAGCAATATCTATTAAGTCTGTTGTAGATAAGCCAATTAAATTTATTGGTACAGGAGAAAAGATGGAAGCTATAGATGTTTTTCATCCATCTCGTATGGCAGAACGTATTCTTGGAATGGGAGACGTTATTTCTTTAGTAGAACGTGCACAAGAGCAGTTTGATGAAGAGGAAGCAAGAAAAATTCAAAAGAAAATTGCCAAAAATAAGTTTGGTTTTGATGATTTCCTGAAGCAGATTCAGCAAATTAAAAAAATGGGTAACATTAAAGATTTAATGGGAATGATACCTGGTGCAGGCAAAGCATTAAAAGGGTTAGATATAGATGATGACGCTTTTAAACATATAGAAGCTATTATACATTCTATGACCCCAAGTGAAAGATCTACACCTTCCTCCTTAAATGCTAGTCGTAAAAAACGTATTGCAAAAGGTAGTGGCCGTAATATTCAGGAGGTAAACCAATTATTAAAGCAGTTTGACCAAATGAGTAAAATGATGAAAATGATGCAAGGTGGTGGCGGTAAAAAGATGATGCAAATGATGGGCAATATGAAAGGAATGCGCCCTTAAAAAACAAAACACATTAACTATATAGGTGTTGTTAACACACCTTTTTTAAACAGTATTTTGCAAGAAAATGGAATTACTAGACGGTAAAAAAGTATCAAACGAAATTAAAGATGAAATTGCTGCTGAGGTAGCAAAAATGAAAGAAAGAGGTGAAAAAGTGCCGCATTTAGCTGCTGTTTTAGTAGGTAATGATGGGGCTAGTTTAACCTATGTAGGAAGTAAAGTTCGTTCTTGTGAGCGTATAGGTTTTGAATCTACTTTGGTGCAGTTGCCTAGTACAACTTCGGAAATAGAATTACTTAATAAAATAGAAGAATTAAACCAGAATGAAGATATTGATGGTTTTATTATTCAATTGCCATTACCTCCTCAAATAAATGAACAAAAAGTTTTACTAGCGGTTGATCCAGATAAAGATGTAGACGGTTTTCATCCAACCAATTTTGGTAAAATGGCATTAGACATGAGTACGTTTATTCCAGCAACACCTTTTGGAATTTTAGAATTGCTGGAGCGTTATAAAGTAGAAACACAAGGGAAACATACCGTAGTAATTGGTAGAAGTCATATTGTAGGGCGCCCAATGAGTATTCTTATGGGTAGAAAAGGTTGGCCAGGAAACTCTACAGTAACCTTAACACACAGTAGAACAAAGAATATTACGCAAATTATATCACAAGCAGATATTGTAATATCGGCTTTAGGAGTTCCTAACTTCTTAAAAGCAGAAATGGTAAAAGATGATGCTGTGGTTATAGATGTTGGTATTACACGTGTACCAGATGAATCTAAGCCTAGAGGATACCGTATTACGGGAGATGTAGATTTTGAAAATGTAAGCAAAAAAGCATCTTTTATAACTCCCGTACCTGGCGGAGTAGGACCCATGACTATTGCAATGTTACTTAAGAATACATTGCTTGCAAGAGAAAGACATAGAGCTTCTAAAGCATAAATACCATATAATCGTATTACAAACTTTTGAGATGGGCTTTAGAAAAGAATTAAGAAAAAGTTGGAAAAAATTTAATTTGTTAACTTTTCTTAGGAGTTTCTTTTTTGAGGCTATTCTTATTATTATGTCCGTTTGGGGTGGTATTGCTGCAGAAAAATATTTTAACAACCGTAGCAAAAAAAAAGACATAGATAAAATTTTACTTACTGAATTAAGAAGTAATTTAGAAAATAACAGACTAAATATTTCTTGTAATATTAGAAATGAAGGTTATTCGAATAATGAGGCAAATAAAATACTAAAATTTTTGAATGATAAGAGTGTTGATTCTATTGGTCTTAAATTTCAGAGAATAGGATGGTTAGAGAAAATAGAGTTAGAAACTTCAGGGTATTATGCACTAAAATCTTTAGGCTTAAGTAATATCGATAATGATAGTTTGAGGATGAAAATTATCCATTTATATGAAGTAGAGTATCCTAAATTAATTGAACGTACTTTTAATACTAGTATGTCTAGAAGTGATATAATGCTGCCTGAAATATATAAGAGATTTAGTTATGATTTAATAACGGGTGATTATATACCAAATAATTATGCTAAATTATCTGAAGATGTTAAGTTTAAAAATTTGGTTTCTTTTTCTATAGAATTAAAACAATGGAGAATGAGAGAAAAAAACAATTCGCTTTGTGAAACGTTTGAAACTATAAAATTTATTAATAAAGAACTTGGTGTTAAGGATTATGAATGGAAAAGTTGTGTTAATTGCAACCAATATATTAACAAGCTAGAGAAAACTTATTGAAGAGAGATTTATTTTTAAAGTATAAGTATAAAGCCCTAAGAATTTTCTTAGGGCTTTATTTTTTTATGGTATAAGAGTTATTTCTAAGCATTTTCCTTAAAGATTATAGGTGTATTGTATCAAAAAGGAGAGGTGCTATATTTTAACTTTGCTTTGAGTGTTTTATAAAAAAATAGCAATTACATGTTAAAGTATAGTAAAGAATAGTGTTTTAAAATTTTTTTGTTGCAAAAAGGAGTATCTTTTTATGATAAAAATATATTAAAATGAGAACTCTTACAGCCATAGTAATTTTTTGTTTTGCAATGACTATATCTTGTTATAGCCAAACAGGAAAAGTTTATGATGAACTAAAAATGTCAAGTAAAATATTAAAAGGAGAACGTAAGTACGCGGTTTATTTACCTCCAGATTATGACACTTCAGAGCGTAGCTATCCAGTACTTTATTTATTGCATGGAGCAGGGGATGACCAAACAGGGTGGATACAGTTTGGAGAGGTATTGCGTATTACTGATGAAAGTATTAATGAAGGGATTGCAACTTCTATGATTATTATAATGCCAGATGCTAATACAGGAGAAAGAGGATATTTTAATGTAGGCGATTGGAAATATGAGGATTTCTTTTTTGAAGAATTTATGCCTTATGTAGAGAAAAAATATCGAATTAAAAAAGAAAAAAGATATAGAGCTGTTGCAGGATTGTCTATGGGAGGTGGAGGTAGTTTTATGTATGCACTTCGCCATCCAGAATTATTTTCTTCTTCTTGTCCGTTAAGTGCTTATGTGGGGCCTTTGACTATAGAAGATTTAAAAACGCAAATAACAAGGATGGGTAAATCCTATACAGAAGAAGAAATACAAAGTTATTTTGAAAATTATAATGCTTTGAATTTATTAGAATCCAAGCCTGTTGAACAAATAAAATCTGTAAAGTGGTATATAGATTGTGGCGATGATGATTTTTTGTACGAAGGGAATAGCTTAGTACATATTGCCATGAAAAAGAAGGATATTCCACATGAGTACAGAGTTAGAGAAGGTAAACATAGTTGGGTATATTGGCGATCTGCTTTACCAAGTGTGTTAGAGTTTGTTTCCAATACTTTTCATCAAAACTAATTTTATAGAAATGCGTTTTTTAAAAGAATCCTATTATTTTGATTTTAATAGCCCTGAAATTAAGTAGTTGCTATCGGAATATAAAAAAGGAGTAAAAAAAATAGCAGAAGAGCATTTGCCATTTATTTTTGATGTAAATGATAGCGTTACGGAGTTTAAGTTGTGCGTACTTATTCTTCTAAAAAGTCTATTATTTGGGTATTAACTTGTTCTTGGTGCATAGAATGTCCAAAACCTTCTGTGGTAATAAATTTACTATTCTTCCAATTTTCATGCACATTTTTAGAATCTACATACGGAGCAATTTTATCTAATTTATCATGAAATAAAAGCCCTTTTTTGGTATTTGTCTGTACATACTTAGTTGTAGAAAATTCAGGTACAGTAAAACCAAACGTATCCTTTATATGGGCTTCTAATGATTTTAGAACTCTGTTGTTAAATTGTAATATAGAGCGGTAGTTATCCATAAGTTTATAAAACTCTGATGGAGAACCAATAGTTACTATTTTTTCTATAAAAGTACTTTGGTTTATATATTCATTATATAAAATTGTCATTCCGCCTAAAGAGTGTCCTATTAAATGTCTAGGAGTATGTAAGCATATCATTTCTTGTAATACTTCTGCGTATAAGGGCACGTGTAAATATTTACCAGAAGAATGCCCATGCCCTGGAGCATCAAAGGAAATAATATTATATTTTTTTTCTTGTAATTTTTTTATGAGATTTCGCCATCTAAAGGTGTTGCTCTCCCAACCATGCACAAGTAGTATTGTTTCGCCTTCCCCAGGCCAATTATACGTTTGTATGTTATGATTAGCGATAGAAAGTTGTTCTTTTTTAGCATTTTTTAAATATTCTTGCTGTTGTGGCAATACTTGACCTTTACGAGCTGTACAAAAGAAATTAAAAATTTTTTTTGTAGCTTTCTTTTTAGAGAAAATGAAATATATATTAAAATACTTCCCGTACGCTAAAGGTATAATTTTGTAAAAAAGTTTTTTCATATGGTTACAATTAGTAACTTACTCTTGTAAGGAGAGTTAAAAGTACAAATTCATTTTATCATTTTTCAATGTTACAAATAACATATTAGGTATGGAAAAAGAAACTATTGTTGATAATCAGCGTTTTAAGACCGAAAAAAAACTAAAAAAAATGTTTGGGCATATAGATTATCGTAATCCGCCAGAGTTATGTACTATTCGCGACGTACTTTCTTTGTCTTCTGATAAATGGAGTACTCTTATTATTTTATATTTAGGGTACTTTCCTGTTCTTCGTTTTAATAAATTAAAGAAATATGTGTACGGTATATCTAATAAAGTTTTAAGTGAACGTCTTAAGGCATTGGAAACTTATGGGTATTTACATAGGAAAGTGTATGCTGAGGTTCCTATTCGTGTAGAGTATAGTTTAACAGAATTTGGACAAAAATATGTAGAAAAACTATTAGAATTAACAGAATGGATGCAAAAAAATAATCCTATGATTTTAGCAAATAAAGATAAGTTTCAAATAAAATAAGAATTAATAATCCCAACCAATCATCATATATTTTATTTTAGCAATATCGGGTATTTGTACTGCTTCTATATTAGTATTATTGTAGCGTAAATTTTCTGGTAATTCTTTTTTGTCTATTGTAAAATATACATCGCTATCTTTTATTAAAATTAACACGTTATTTAAAGAGGTAATTACCTTACGTATAGTGTATTTTTCTTTTATATCTTTAAATGTGCTATTAATGCCAATACCATTAACAGTAGTATAGCGAGGGTCTTTTATTTGTACATTTTCAATAGTGGCAATACTGTCTGTACTAGGAGTTAAAATAAGTAAATGTTTTCCTCCTTTTTCAAAAATATTTATTTTACTAGATCCTCTTCCAAAATTACCTCTTACCGTATCGGTTACTATAGAGTCTTCAGTATATATTAATTCTAAATCTCTTACAAGGCTTTCTTTTTTTAGTTTACCAACTTGCTTCTCTGTTATAGAAAAGGTTGGGTCTTTTTCTTTTTTACACTTAATGGTAAATACTATAGAAAATAGAAATATAAATTTTAATAAATTTCTCATAATTATTAACGGATAACTTTTTTAAGAACACCTAAAACACCACGAATAAAAGTAGCACTGGTTAATACTTTTATTACAGGATTTTGCCTTGTACTAGCTCTTCTTGTTGTCTTTTTTGGTTTATCCTTTTCTTTTTCAGCTTCTTTCTCTGCTTTTTCTATTTTTTCATTTAAAATTTCATAAGCACTTTCACGGTCTATTTCTTCATTGTATTTTTTAACTAAAGAAGATTTGTTAATTACCTCTTTTAGTTCATTAGCAGTTAGCACATCCATTCTACTCATTGGAGCTCTTAAAAGTGTTGCAGCAAGTGGTGTAGGTCTTCCTTTCTCGTCTAAAGCAGATATTAATGCTTCTCCTATTCCTAAAGAGGTAAGTACTTCTTTAGTATCGTAAAAATTAGATTCTGGGTAATTCTCAGCCGTAAGTTTTATAGCTTTTCTATCTCTAGCTGTAAAGGCACGTAAAGCATGTTGTATTTTAAGTCCTAATTGCGATAATACTTCATTTGGAACATCGGTAGGGTTTTGGGTAACAAAATATAGTCCAATTCCTTTAGAACGTATTAGTTTTACAATACTTTCTATTTGGTCTAATAGTGCTTTAGACGCTTCTTTGAAAATAAGGTGCGCTTCATCTATAAACAAAACTAACTCTGGCCTGTCACTATCTCCTTGTTCTGGAAAGGTAGCGTATATTTCAGCTAAAAGGCTTAACATAAACGTAGAGAATAGTTTTGGTTTATCCTGTATATCAGTTAATCTTAAGATGTTTATATATCCTCTTCCATTTTCATCAATTCTAGTTAAATCTTCTACATCAAAAGATTTTTCACCAAAAAATAAATCCGCTCCCTGTTGTTCTAACTCTATAATTTTACGTAAAATAGTTCCGGTAGAACTGGTAGAAATTCTTCCATAATCTTTAGTAAATTCTGCTTTACCAGAACCAGTTGCGTATTGTAGTACTTTTTTAAAATCCTTAAGATCTAGTAATGGTAATTTATTATCATCACAATATTTAAAAACAACAGCTACAATACCAGTTTGTGTTTCTGTTAAATCTAATATTCTAGAAAGTAGTGTAGGGCCAAATTCAGATACGGTAGCTCTAAGTTTTACACCATCTTGTTCCGATAAAGAAAGTATTTCTACAGGAAAACCTTTGGCATTAAAAGGAACTCCAATTTTTTCATGACGCTCATCAATTTTAGTATGCCCAGGACTTGGTTGTGCCAAACCACTTAAATCTCCTTTTAAATCCATAAGCATAACAGGAATACCTTTTTCTGATAGGTTCTCTGCCAAAACTTGTAAGGTTTTAGTTTTACCAGTACCCGTAGCACCAGCAATAAGACCGTGTCTGTTTAATGTTTTTAAAGGGATTTTTACTAGTGCATTAGTTACTGCTTCGTTTTCTAACATTGCAGCACCCATGGTAATAAAATCTCCTTTGGTAGTGTATCCTTTTTCTATATGTGCAAAGAAATCTTCTTTGGTTGCCATGAAAATTATTTTTTATAAAAATAGGGGATTTTTAGGCAATTGTAAAGTCTGTTTATACTCTAATTAACACTTTATTCCTTTAAGCTCTGGTATTTAGCGTCTTATTTGCTTGTAATTTTTTGTTAAACCTGAGAAACTGCATATTATGCGTGCTACATAAATTATTTATCTAAGAACTTAAATGTATCTTTGCCAAATGGTAAATGAGGATGTATTAGCATTGGTAAACAAAGGAGAAATGCTTCCTTTAATGGAGGAATTTTATACAATTCAAGGAGAAGGTTTTCATAAAGGAACCGCTGCGTATTTTATACGTGTTGGTGGGTGTGATGTTGGTTGCCATTGGTGTGATGTAAAAGAGAGTTGGAATGCAGAAACGCATCCGCCAACAAAAATTAATGGTATTGCGGAGAAGGCTGCAAAATATTCGGATACTATTGTTGTTACTGGTGGTGAGCCATTAACATGGGATATGGGACCAATAACAAAAGCATTAAAAGCTAAAAATTTACAAACCCATATAGAAACTTCTGGAGCTTATAAATTATCTGGAGAATGGGATTGGATTTGCTTATCGCCAAAGAAAAATAAATTACCTTTTGGAGAAATTTATGATAAAGCGCATGAGCTAAAAGTTATTGTGTATAATAAGCACGATTTAATTTTTGCCGAAGAACAAGCAGAATTAACTAATAAAGACTGTATTTTATATTTGCAACCAGAATGGAGTGTAAAAGACAAAGTTGTTCCTCTTATTGTAGATTATGTAATGAAGAATCCAAAATGGAAAGTTTCTTTACAAACGCATAAGTATTTAAATATACCTTAGTTTTTGGCTATTGACTTTATTTTAGCTCTAAGTATTAAGAGCAAAGTTATTAGTATTTAGTTTGTTGCTAAAAAATAAGTCTTGAGCTTTAACTCTATTGTCTTTTTTCTCTTCTTATTAGCTATTTACTTCTGGCTTGCGTTTTAATTTTGAATAGTTTTTTTGCCGTAAACCACAAGTCTCAATTATCTACCTCCGTTGGCTTGTAAATCACGTATACATTCTATACCTAAATCTTGCGCTTTAGACTTACTTGTTAAGCTTTTTTCTAAACTATTTAAAAGACTTACGCCGTCTAATCTGCAACCAGCTTGTAAGCTATGGGTGTTGTTTTTAGAACTTTTATTGGTTTGATTAAAAGATAATTCTGCACGCATTAAACAACCATTTGTAGTACAATGATTTAGGGATTCTGAATCTTCATGCGGATTTACCATTTTTGTTTTTAAAGGACTTTCTGGTTCATTCTCAAAACCTAAATTAACAAGACCAAATAAGTGCCCAAACTCATGATTAAGAGTTGCTGTTTCTAAATCTTCATCTGTAATAAAAAAACTCCTTGCAGATAATTTTTTTATGGTTTTTTCATAAATAACCATAGAAGTATTTCGGTATACCGCTCCTAGAGTTACTAAATCTTCTTCCTCATCATCTCCATCGGAAGAGGCATCTGTAAAAAAGATATAAAAAGCAAGAGTTTTTCCATCATTATATGCAGTTCTATTTTCCTGCTCTAGTTCATTTATTTCTTTTAGGGTTAGGGTTTCTTCATTCGGAGAACTTAATTCTTTGTAAATAACTTCTATATTGCTTTTAAAAGAATGTTCCTTTAAAAAAAGAACAAAGTTATCCATTGTTGCATCTGTTGGTTTAAAGTTTTTAACGTATGTAACTTCTATTAAAAGTTTATCAAAATTAGCGTTAGATAAAATATCGTTTGCAGATTCTCCAGAACCTTTTAAATTGCCAGCTTTTTTTACAGGATTTTCTCGAGGTTCGTTTTCACTATCAGATTTTTTAGAACAGGAAATATATAACCCTAAAAGTAAAATAAGACTTAAAAAACGAAGCTCTTTCATGTAATAATGTTAAGTGTATGTATAAAGTCGTAACGATCTATGTATGCTTACTAGTATTCTAAGAGTGTTAAACGTGCTAAAAAATCATAATGCTCTCCTTCAAAAACTAGTTCGCAATTTAAGCTATTATAATTAGCTGCTCTTTGTAGTGTGTTGTAATCTAAGTAAAGCCATGGAAATGTTTCACTTTTTTTTCCCTTATATTCCATTTGAAAACTTACCTCACCATAATATTCTATCCCATCAGGAATCCAATAACCACCATCTTCCTCATCATTTTCATACATATAAATAATATCACTAGAATCTAAAAGAATTTGTCCGCCTGTGTGTAATAAAGATTTTAAATGAGAAAAAAAAGGATCCAATTGGTTTACTTTTTCAGCAATACCAATACCATTCATTAGTAAAAGAAGGGTATCAAATTTTTGGCCTTTAAAATCATATAAATTAGTACAAATAGCATTCTTTACGCCTCTAAGTTTGCAGGTTTCTATGGCACCTATAGAAAAATCTATTGCAGTTACATCTATATCTTTTTTTTGAAGAATAAGACTATGGTTTCCTGCACCGCAACCAATATCTAAGACATTGCCTTTGCAAAGATTTAAAGCATGTTTTTCTATAGGAGGCATATTTTTAAAATCTCTAAATAAATAGGGTAGTGGTAAAGTATCCTCTTCCTCTAAAGATAAATGAGTAATTATATCTTCTGTATAATTACCATTTTGATATTCTAAAAGTGCCTGCCCGTAAATATCATTATCCATTATATTTGTACTTTGTAACAAAAGTGAGATTTTTTATGCATTTTAAAAAGAAACCCATGCAACAGTTAAAGTATATTTTATTATTTATGATGAGTATTCCTGTATTTGTTGCTGCTCAAGAGAAGAGTACTGCAGATTTGGTTTCTAATTATTTAGAGGTAAATGGTTCTATGGGGCAATATAATTATGCTTATGATGAGTTATTAAAAATGTTGAAAGGAAGATACCCAGAGAATAGTACTAATGCGGAGGGTTGGAAATATTTAAAAGAAAATAAAACAAAAGCCGTAAAGAAAATGAAATCTTTGTTAACTCCTATTTATGAAGCCAATTTTACAAAGGATGATATTTCTAAAATGCTTACATTTTATACAAGTGCTACTGGAAAACAATTAATTGCAGACAGGTCTAAAATGAATTCGACGCAGAAAGAGAACCTAAATACATTTTATAATTCTGAAGTTGGAAAAAAAATAATAGAAAAGCAACCTATTCTAGGTAGTGAAATTTCTAAAGTTTCTGAAAGCTGGAGTAGAGATTTGTATGAAACCGCTATAAGTTTATTAAAATAATGGAGCAGTTTCTTAAAAAATTAGGAAAAAAGGCAAGTGAGAAACAAAACGAAAATAAAAAGTTTTTTACTAAACTAAAAAAGAAACCGCCTAAGAATCTAGATTATGTAATGCAAGAATTACATGAGGAAGAATTTAAAAAAACAGATTGTTTAGAATGTGCAAACTGCTGTAAAACCACGGGGCCTTTGTTCACAAATACCGATGTAGAACGTATTGCTAAACATTTTAGGCAAAAACCACAAAAATTTATAGAGAACTATTTACGTGTAGATGAGGATAATGACTATGTTTTACAAAAAGTGCCTTGTACTTTTTTAGGAGCAGATAATTATTGTTCCATTTATAATGTAAGACCCAAAGCATGCAGGGAGTTCCCGCATACGGATCGTAAAAAGTTTCAGCAAATAAGCAATTTAACTATGAAAAATGTTGTTATTTGCCCAGCGGCATATAATATTGTAGAACAAATGAAGAAACGAATAAAATAAGTTTATGAATAAATAAGATACTTTTTTCTAATTTTTTTAAATTTTTCAATGGCTGGTTTCCAAGTTTCTTTAATTTCTTCTTCTGTTTTTTTGGCTTCAATTTGCTGTTGTAACTTTTTGGTTCCGGCGTGTTTTGTAAATCCACTTTTTATAAAAATTCCTTTTTCGGTATGTGTATTATTATATGCATCAATAAGCCACTTTAAAGTAACCTCGTTCATAGTGGTAATATCAGAAAGGTCTTTTCCGTAACACTTTGTTCCGTTTTCTTTTGGGCTTTTAGAACCAAAATTAGGTCTTGGCCAAAATTTAAAGCTATACTGTGTACTATCTAAAAAAGAAGCGCCATAGCGTTGAAATTGAAATTCAGTTCCTCTTCCTGCATTTATATTTGTTCCTTCAAATAACCCAAGGCTAGGATATAAAGCAATAGATGTTGCATTGGGTAAATTTGGAGAAGGGCGTATAGGTAAATTATAAGGAGTTTTATGTGTCCAGTTTTTAAGTGGAATTACCTTTAAATTAGCTTTTACACCATTGGTAAGCCAACCTTCTTTATTTATCATTTGAGCATATTCACCAATTGTCATCCCATAAACTAACGGAATTTCTGTCATTCCTAAAAAGTTAGTATGCTCTGCTTCCATAGTAGGACCATCTATGTAATGTGCGTTTGGATTAGGACGGTCTAAAACTATAATAGGAATATTATTTTCTGCACAAGCTTCCATAACTAATTGTAGTGTGGCAATGTATGTGAAAAAGCGAACACCAACATCTTGAATGTCAAAAAGAATAATATCTAGCCCTTTTACTTGTTCTTTGGTGGGTTTTCTATTTTTTCCGTAGAGAGATATTATTGGTAAGCCTGTTTTTGTATCTACCCCATTTTTTACTTTCTCACCAGCATCGGCCTTACCACGAAAACCATGTTCCGGAGAAAAAACGGTTTTAATTGTGATAGAATGCTTTATAAGAGAATCTACTAAATGGGTATAACCGTTTTCTTTAAATATAACGCTAGTTTGGTTAGCAACTACGCCTACTTTCCTGTCTTTTAGCAAAGGAAGGTAATCTGTTGTACGATTTGCTGCAACTAAGATAGAGTCTTTTTGGGTGTTTGTAACGGCTATATCTTTATTCTTTTTGTTAGAATCGGATGTTTTTCCTTGGTTTCCGCATGCTGTAAATACAAAAAACCATAATAAAAATGTACTTTTGATACTTGGTAAAAACATCATAATTTGAATTTAGAATACTTTATAGCTAAACGACTTATTAAAGGTAAAGAGCATAAAATTAGTATATCTGCGCCAATAATAAAAATTGCAATTGCAGCAATTGCTTTAGGGCTTATTATGATGTTGATTGCTATTGCAACAGGGGTAGGGCTTAAACATAAAATAAGAGAAAAAATTACAGTTTTTAATGGTCATATTCAAATTTATAATTACGACAATAATGCTTCCGAAGTTTCTGTAATTCCTGTTTCTTTAGAACAAGAATTTTACCCAGAATTTAAAAATATTTCAGGAATTTCTCATGTGCAAGCCGTAGCAACTAAAGGAGGTATTATTCGTTTAGAAGATACTTTTGAAGGAATTATAGCTAAAGGTATAGGAACAGATTTTAATAGAAACGTATTTAAAGAATACATTATAGAAGGGGCTATGCCTAATTATAACGGAAATTTAAATAGTGATGCTCTTATTTCTAAAATAATGGCTAATAGACTGCAACTAAAAATTGGAGATACTTTTCCTGCAATTTTTTTAAAAGATGATGATCCTTCTAAAATTCCAAATCAAAGAAAATTTAAAGTTGCCGGTATTTATGATAGTGGTTTTGAAGAGTTTGATGGCACGTATATTTTTGTAGACATACGCCATATTCAACGAATGAATAAATGGGAAGCTAACGAAATTGGTAATTTTGAGGTTTTTCTTGATGATTTTGATACTATAAAAGAAAAAAGTAATGAAATTTATGGGCAAACCCTTTCCAATTTAGATACCCAAAACATTACAGATAAGTACTATAAGATTTTTGAATGGATAGGTTTATTCGATTTTAATATTGCTATAATTATTGGTATTATGATACTGGTTGGCGGTATTAATATGATAACTGCATTATTAGTTTTAATATTAGAACGTACCCAAATGATAGGTGTTTTGAAAGCACTTGGTTCTAGTAATTGGAGTATTCGTAAAATATTTTTATACAACGCTACTTACTTAATTGCAGTAGGATTGTTTTGGGGAAATTTAATTGCGTTAAGTTTTTTGTGGGCGCAAGAAAAATACCATCTTTTTAAATTCCCAAATCCTGAGGAATATTATATAGAATATATACCTGTACACTTAGATTTTTTTAGTGTCTTTTTATTAAACTTAGGAGTACTCTTATTGTGTTTACTTATGTTGTTGCTACCTTCTTATATTATTACAAAGATTTCTCCTGTAAAAGCAATAAAATACGAGTAGACCATTTATAAATTTCTTGAAAGTATATATTTTAGAATTTAAAAAATTACGAAATACATTAAATTTCATCTATTCTATAATTAAAAATACAGAAGATTTGTAAAAATAGAATAATAATCGTAAATTTTATTACAATTAGATGTTGTCTTAATTAAAAACATAGGTGTTTTAGCGGAATTGTAAATACTATATTAAATAATTACTACCCTACAAGTTTAGTATTAAAAATTTCAGAAAATAACAGTAATTTTTAGCGTATAATAATTTTGATTTATTTTTAGAAACCTCATAGAGTTATAATTCTAAATAGTTGTTAAATAGAGGCTTATGATTTCAAAGATTATAAAGGAAAAATTAATTAGTAATTATTTTCTCAGTTTAAAAAACTGTAGGTATTTTTGAAGGAAAATTCTTATAAATTATATCTAATTAACACTCAAATATGGACTTTAAATTTGTAATATGGTAGAACTTATTTTAGGAAATCAGATTGTGAAAATTGATGCAGGAGAGTTGGTTAGTTACCAAGTTGATGGTTATGAGGTAATACACCAAAAAGGAAGTCCAGGATGGCGAAATTCAGATACAGAAATGTTTCCAATTATAGGGCCAACAAATGAAGCTTGTTTTAAAGTAGAAACACCAAAAGGACCTGCAACCCAGGATCAGCATGGTCTATTACGAGAAATGGTTTATGGCCGTATGGAGGTAACCTCTACTATAGCAACATTCAAAAAAGAATATTTTCCGGGTAAAGTTGTAAAAAACTCAAAATACCCTAGTAAGTCTAACGTAGAATTTTTGTCTTGGCCTTATAACTTTAGTTTTTTTAAAGTTTTTAAGTTGTCTGATGCGGGATTGGAAATAAAATTTAAAATTAGAGGCGATAAAGGAATGCCATATATGGTAGGATACCATCCTGCTTTTAAACTTCATTCTAATACGCCAGAAATTAATGCAAATAATACAAAAGTTACGTTGCCAGAAGTATTAAAAGCTGGTAGTAGAGCATTGCCTGTATTAGATTGCGATACAATAACTTTAGTTGATGAAAAGAAAGTAGAGATAAAGACACAGGGGTTTAGTAATTTCATGCTTTGGACAGAAGTATCTAATATGCTTTGTGTGGAACCTATATCTTTTTACCCTTATGCTGTGTCGCAAGATGATTTACACAACGGATTTAAAATACAAGAGGCAAAGGAAGATACTTTTAAAATTACAATAAAAGTATTCTAAATTATATAAATTTATTCGTTACCAAAAAACATTTAATTTCTTCTTTTTAATAGTTGTTTTTTTGGAACTGTAGAGATAAAGTTTAGGAGAAAACAGTTTTCTTATCTAAAGAGGCAATATTATTGTATTTGCGGCACAGTATAAGGGTAAAAAATCCAATAAATAATGAAAATACCAAAGACGAAGTAGCTTTAGGGAAGTTGCTATTGTATAACCCAATTTTATCGAGTTGTAAAGTTATTGCTTGTGTAACTTGCTATCATCCTAGTACAGGGTACGCAGATTTTTTTAGATGTGTCCATAGGAATTAATGCTAAAATATTTGGCACTAAAGAACCTTTAATTCTTCTAATATTATACTATTACTAAGAGAAATACCCATACCGTTTTAAATACTGCTTTTAATGAGCTAGGACAAGATTTAGTCTATCATTAAGTGGGAGTACTAGAAAATATAAAAATTAAAGAGATAGATAGCGGATTAAATAGGAGCTATGCTTTTAAAACGCCAACATAACATAACATAGCGTAATTTAATATTTATTGCTCCTTATATGCATAATGGATCTTTTTTAAGCCTTCAGAAAGTTTTAGAATTTTATGAAGATATTTCTAGTAAGAAAACAATGAATAAAAATGTTTTTCTAGAAAAAAGTACTTAGTGGTTTACCAGTAGGAGGGGACATTAAGTAGTCGTTTTCGTAGAATAGCTTAAATTTGTAAAATGTTAAAATTTTTTCCATTTCTACAATGGTTAGGAACCTACAAAAAAGCATACTTATCTAAAGATATAATAGCTGGGCTTACCGTAGGTATTATTCTTATTCCGCAAGGAATGGCGTATGCTATGATTGCTGGTTTACCACCTGTATACGGTTTGTATGCATCTTTACTACCAATACTTACATACGTTTTTTTAGGAACATCAAGGCAGGTAGCTGTAGGGCCTGTTGCTATGGATTCCCTTTTGGTAGCCGCCAGCTTAGGAACTTTGGCTATTACTAGTGTAGAAAACTATATTGCCATGGTAATTGTTCTTGCATTTTTAGTAGGAGCAACACAAATACTATTAGGTGTTTTAAAAATGGGTTTTTTAGTAAACTATTTATCAAGACCTGTAATAAGTGGTTTTACTTCTGCAGCAGCATTAATTATCATTTTTAGTCAAATTAAACACTTACTAGGAATAAAAGTAGAAAGAGCAGCCTATTTTCATGAATTGTTAGTTAATGTTTTTTTAAAAATTACAGAAACAAATAAATATGATTTGCTAATAGGAGCTATAGGAATACTATTAATTATTTTGCTTAAAAAAGTAAATAAAAAAATACCATCTATACTCATCGTAGTAATTATAGGAATTACAATCGTTTACTTTTTTGAATTAGAAAATTTTGGAGTTAGTTTGGTTGGTAAAGTACCAAGTGGTTTACCTTCTTTTAAACTACCAAATATTAGTTTAGTAGTGGTAAAAGATTTATGGGTAATGGCAATAGCTTTAGCAATGGTGGGTTATTTAGAGGCTATTTCTATAGGTAAGGCTATGGAAGAAAAAACAGGCGAAGAAACTATAGATGCTAATAAAGAATTAATAGCGATAGGCTCTTCTAATGTAATGGGTTCTTTTTTTCAGGCATACCCGGTGACTGCAAGTTTTTCTAGGTCGGCCATAAATAGTGAAGCTGGAGCAAAAACCAATTTAGCGGCCTTATTTTCTGTAATAATGGTGGTAATAACGTTACTTTATTTAACACCAATATTTTATTATTTACCCAAAGCGGTTTTGGCAAGTATAATAATGGTTTCGGTTTTTGGATTAATAGATTTAGAATATGCTAAAAGGTTATTAAAACATAGAAAAGATGAGTTTTTTGTTCTGTTAATTACTTTTTTAATAACACTCTTTATAGGCATTAAAGAGGGAATATTAGTTGGAGTCTTAATTTCACTTTTATTAATGGTATACCGTACCTCTAATCCGCATTTTGCCGTTCTAGGAAATATAAAAGGAACAGAATACTATAAAAACATTAATAGATTTGGAGAGGATGTTTTTATACAAGATAATTTATTAATAGTTCGTTTTGATGCACAATTATATTTTGCAAATGCATCCTATTTTAAAAAAGAAATAGATAGATGTATCGAAAAAAAAGGCACAAATTTAAGAGGTATTGTTTTAAATGCAGAAGCAATTAATTATATAGATTCTACAGCAGCTAGTATGCTAAAAAAGTTAATAAAAGAATTAAAAAGTAAACATATAAACTTTTATATAGCAGGTGCTATAGGGCCTACTAGAGATATATTATATTCTAGCGGAATTATAGAAGTTTTAAAAAAAGATAATTTATTTGTAAAAACAAATGAAGCAGTAATGCAATTCAATAATCCAAAAAGACAGACAGGATTGGGTTTTAAAATAGCTCATCAGAATAGGATGAACAGTGACTAATGTTACAAAAGAATATTAAATTAATTTATAGTTTTGTATACTAATTCACAGTTATGAGAATAGAGCAAATTTATACAGGTTGTTTAGCGCAAGGTGCTTATTATATAGAAAGTAAAGGAGAAGTTGCAATTATAGATCCTCTAAGAGAGGTTGCGCCTTATTTAAAAAAGGCAAAAGAAGCTAATGCTACTATAAAATATATTTTTGAAACCCATTTTCATGCAGATTTTGTTAGCGGTCATATAACCTTATCTAAAGAAACTGGCGCACCAATAATTTATGGACCAACTGCAAACCCTTCTTTTGATGCCGTAATTGCAGAAGACAATCAGGAGTTTAAATTAGGGGAATTAATTATTAAAGTTTTACACACTCCTGGACATACTATGGAGAGTACAACCTATTTAATAAAAGATAAAAATGGTAAAGACTATGCTATTTTCTCTGGAGATACTTTGTTTCTAGGAGATGTTGGGAGACCAGATTTAGCACAAAAAGCAGCAGATTTAACACAAGAACAATTAGCAGAAACCCTATTTAATAGTTTGCGAAATAAAATTATGCCTTTAGCAGATGATGTTATAGTATACCCAGCACATGGAGCTGGTTCTGCGTGTGGTAAAAACATGATGAAAGAAACAGTGGATACATTGGGGAATCAGAAAAAAATGAATTATGCATTAAGGGCAGATATGACTAAAGAAGAATTTGTAAAAGAGGTGACTGATGGATTAATGCCTCCACCAAAATATTTTCCTTTAAATGTAAAGATGAATAAAGAAGGTTATGAAGATATAGATGTTGTTTTAGATAGAGGAAAAACACCATTATCACCAGATGCGTTCGAAAATTTGGCGAATACTACAGGAGCTATTGTTTTAGATGTAAGAACCCAGACAGAGTTTGTAAAAGAGCATATTCCGCGTTCCATATTTATTGGTTTAAATGGAGATTTTGCTCCTTGGGTTGGCGCTTTAATTGCAGATGTAAAACAGCCAATATTACTTGTTATACCAGAAGGAAAAGAAGAAGAAGCAGTAATACGTTTATCTAGAGTTGGTTTTGATGGCACTATTGGGTATCTAAAAGGAGGTTTAAAAAGCTGGAAAGATTCTGGAAAAGATTTTGATACTATATCCTCTGTTGCAGCAGCAGATTTAGAAGATGTTTTAAACACCTCTAATACACTGGTTTTTGATGTTCGTAAAATTGGAGAATACCAATCAGAGCATGTTAAAAATGCAAAGCACACGCCATTGAACGATTTAAATAATTATTTAAGAGAATTTCCAGAAAAGGAAATTTTTTATGTACATTGTGCAGGAGGCTATCGTTCTGTTATAGCCGCATCTATTTTAAAAAGTAGAGGTATACATAATTTGGTTGATGTTGCTGGTGGGTTTGCCGCAATTAAAAAATCTAATATCGAAGTATCAGAATTTGTTTGCCCAACTACTTTATAGTTACTAACGATTTATAAAATAATACAACTTTTAAAAATTTAGTTTATGGAAAAAATGAGTGGTGTAATAGCAATAGCATTAGTAACTTTTTTAGTTATAAATTTTTTGTATTCTAAAGTTCTTAGAGTATATGTTAAAAAAGAATTTGGAAAAAAATGGTTAACCATTTGGGGAAATAAAGTTTATTTCTGGCAAAGTTCTATATTTGTTAGTTCTGCAGGAACATTTTTAATAATGTACTTTTTTAAATAAGTGTATCCTAAAATCATAAAAAATATGAACTGACATATATCATATTTTTAAAGGCTTTGCTTGTGTAATTTTATGTAAATAATAAAACTTTAAAAAATGGCACATGTTTTTCCTTTAGTAGATTGGTCCAATGGTATTGTAATGATTGGTGTTTTTGGAGTAGTAGTCTTAATTTTAATAGGAGTGTTAGTAGTTTTTATGAATAGTGGTAAAAAGTAAGGAGTAGCTCTTTAGCTATCGTATATAATATTTTAAATATAAAAGGGTGATAAATTAATGCGTCATGTATTAATTTATCACCTTTTTTAGTTTGTTATAAATATTTTATCTATATTCATGTAGGAATAAAACTACATATTGTATACTAAAAAGTATATTTGTAAGTTATAGTATTGAAGAAAAATTAATGGTTAGTGGTTAGTTGATGTCTGTATTTATATATAGCTAATTATAGGCATCAACTCTTTTAAATTAAAAATAGATATGAATTTTATTTTACTATATATAGTTCTTATATCTATCATTTTTGTTTTATGGCTTTTGTTTGCTTACCAAATGATTAAAAAATTTAAAAGACAACGAAATTAAATATGCTCTTCTTTAGGAGATAGATAAATTACATTATGCGGTTTTTTGTACGTATAACTTTCTATAATTTTAAGTGCATCTAGATTATTCTTTTGCGGAATAATAAAAGACTCTAACTCCTCAATATTATTTATTTGTTCTTCTATTGGAATAAAAGCATAACCTTTATACTGGCCTTCCAAAACAGCTACTATTCCTATTTCGTCTTTAGTTCTTCCTTGTTCTTTTATAAAATAACTATCATTAGATGTTTTTAAATCCCTTAGAGCTAATTTTACTCTTTCATTATATTGTACTGTTGTTTCTTGTTGTTTACAAATACCGTTACATTTTTTAATTTTATAATGGGAGCAGTGTGTAATATTCTCTTGTAAATGACAATATTTAGGACATAAATTATACCCTTCACATATTTTCTCTAATGCTAGCCTACAGTCTGTAACACTAAAAAAATGTTGCACGGCATTTGGAGCAGATTTTATTTTATTATAAGCAATATGTAAAATACCGTTACGGTCTTCATAACTAAAAATACCATATTGTAATGCAGTTCTTTTTTGCGCTCTATTATAGTTTGGCATTTCTTTTTTTATAGCAGCAGATTCCATTAATAATGCTATAAGTTCATTACCAGAAGGCTTAAAATCTAAATGTGCAGTTTTGGAACACATTTCAATTTCTTTTGTTGTTTTATTATAAAAATGACTTAGAACTCTTTTTTTTATATTAATAGCTTTTCCAATGTATATACTTATGTTTTTTTCATTTTTAAAATAATAAATCCCCGCTTTATTGGGTAGTTTATTAAACTCTTCTTTAGGTAGGGCAGGTGGTAATGTGTTTTCTTGAGACCTAGAGTTTAAAAAAGAGTTAAAAACGTGCGTTGCATTTTTAGCATTTAAAAGCTTTTTAAAAAGGAGTAAAGTAGCTTGGGCATCTCCTCTAGCTCTGTGTCTATTATTTAGAGGTATTTCTAAAGCAGTGCATAATTTTCCTAAACTATAAGATTTTAAGCCAGGAATTAGTTTTCTGGATAACCTAACGGTACACAATTTTTTTCTGCTAAAGGGTATTCCAATATTCTCTAATTCATTTTTAATTACATTGTAGTCAAATCCAACACTATGTGCTACAAATATGGTGTCCTTTGTAATCTCTATTATTTTTGAAGCAATTTCTTTTATGGTAGGGGCATTACGAACCATAGTATTATCTATACCAGTTAGGCTAGTAATAAAATAAGAAATTTCACACTCAGGATTAACTAAACTTGTATACTCTTCAACAAGATCATTACCATCATACTTAAAAATAGAAATTTCGGTAATTTTATTTCCTTTAATTCCATTTCCCGTAGTTTCTATATCAATTATGGTATACATCTAATATTCTTAATTGGAAAGTTAAGAAATATATGTGTTTTCTAGCAAAACTCTATAAAAAAACTAGACTTAATCTATAATCCCATTCTTTTTACAAAAAGACAAAACATCATCTATAGAATGTGATTTAGCTTTTCTTAGAATGTTTTTTCGGTGTGTTTGTACCGTTAATTTACTAAGAGATAATTGGTCTGCAATTTCTCTTGATGTTTTTTTTTGTTCAATTAAATGTATAATCTCTTTTTCTCTTTTAGTATAAAAGTTAGAATACAAATTATAAATTACTTTCTTAAACTCAATTAAGTCTAATTCATTTGCTTGAAAATTCCACTCTACTCGATCATGAGTTTCTAGAAAAGAAATATCTGTAAGTAAAGAAAAATTACTTATCATTTTACCTTCTTCATCTCTTTCTAGTACAGAAGATTGTACTAAAAGTTTGCAATATGTACTATCTTTTTTTAAAAACCTAAAAGAAAGTAACAAATTAGCTTCTCCATCTTGTATTGGAGTATTAACAACATGCGTTACAACCCCTTTTGTAATGTTTTTTACAAGTTCCCTATCTTCTGGGTGGGTGTAAGAAATAATATCCTCGGTATTAAATTCTTCTAGTTTGTATCCAGTTAAATTTTCAAGACCTTTTTCATAAACAATACCTCTAGATCTCCAATTTGCAACGTATAAACATTGTTTACTATTTAAAGGGAAATTATTAAAATAATCGTAGTCTTCAGATTTTTTGTGAGATGTCCCTAAGTTTTCTTGTATATTTTTACGCAAGTTTTTTATTTCCTCATTTTCTCTCATTCGTTATAAACTGTTATTATGGGTAATACATTTATAGGTTAAATGCTTTGTTTATTAGAAATTTGGGGAACGTAAGGATAATGTAATTTAGTTTTGGTTATGAAAAATTAACATTTGTATATTCTTCAAAAAACAGCCATATTCTAAAACGTTATTGTAAAAGTACTGTTTTTATTTGGTTTAATAAGTATATAAATGATTGTCTAAGTGAGTTTTAATGTAGGTATTACTCTTTTGGAATAAGAGAATGTAAATAAACCCTTCGCATACTTTCCTAGCAATAGTTCCCCCGAGTATTAACTAAGTTTTTGCAAAGGGTTGTTAGTTTATATACTTTATAATTAATAATACTATATATAAAATTGTGTAATATTCAAGAAAAATTAATAACAAAACTATAATAGTTAATTAAATATCACAATACCTATTGGAGGGTATTTATTAAGGTACAGTTTTTATGTATATTTTAATAAAGAAAAACCTATGTAATAGATTACTTAATTAGTTTGTAATTTTTTTAAAAACTATAATAAAAGTTAAAAGAAACAAAGCTTTTTTTATGAGATAGGGGAGAGAAGTATAAATAAAGTTATTATATGCAATCTAATAATATAGTTACTATATATTTGCGAAAAAAGATTCATATCCGCAATGCGAATTTTAAAAATCCATTACCACCCTGAAGTAAAAACGTTAGATAATAAATCGGTTTTTACAAGATTAGCCACTCGTAGTATAGCAATAGAGGGGAATACTATTTTACTACTTTATACGGAAAGATATGAAGATTATAGCCTTCCAGGTGGAGGGTTAAATGCAAGCGAGGATAAAGTAGATGGCATGGTGCGGGAACTTATTGAAGAAACTGGCGCAAAAAATATTAAGAATATAAAACCTTTTGGAATTTACGAAGAATACAGGCCATGGTATAAACCAGATTATGATGTGCAACATATGATTTCTTATTGCTATACCTGTACTATTAATAAGAAGCTTGGAGCATCAAAAATGGAAGAATACGAAACAAAAAATGGAATGAGAGCTGTGTGGGTTAATATTCATGAAGCCATAAGGCATAATGAAAAAACTATAGCCGCAAGTGAAAAAAAAGGGATGTCTATAGAGCGCGAAACTTTTTTATTAAAACGTATTGCAGAGTATATTTAAAGTTGATTGCTTATTTCTAGAGATGCCTTAAAAATATAAAACCTCCAAGTTTAGTGTTTTATGTGGAGCTGGAGGGATTCAAATTTATTATTCAAACTACCTTTATATAAGGCTTTTTAGTATTAGAAATAATACGGTCACTTTTTATTAGGAATTCAAGTTAAATTATATCCCAACGAAGGTTAAAAAAAGAATTGATTTTTCACAAGTACAGTATAGAACAGGACACTTTTTTTTAAAAGACTTGTTATTATTGTTTTATTAAGTTAACTCTTGATTTTGTATTTCAGCTAAGCAACTAATTTTTCAATTCACTAAGAATTTATTGATATATAAATACGATTACTTGATAATTTATAATAGAACACTTTTTTATTGCTATAGTAACATAGTGTTTTTTATTTAAAAATAGAAGATAGTATACTGAAATAGAGATAAGTAAAGAATGTATCAACAAAAATAAATAAAATAATTATAAACACTAATGTTATATATGGAAGCATCAGAAAAATCATCTTACTTAATTAAATTAACATTAGTAGCAACTTTGGGAGGTTTGTTATTTGGCTATGATACGGGCGTTATTTCAGGGACAGTAGGTTCTTTAGATAGCTTTTTTGTAGCTCCTAAGAATCTATCAGAAACTGCTGCAAATTCTTTTAAAGGATTTTTAGTTTCTAGTGCATTAATTGGTTGTGTAATTGGAGGTATCTTGGGAGGGTTTGTTAGTAAAAAGTTGGGTAGAAAAAAAGGTTTAATTTTAGCAGCTATATTATTTTTAATTTCTGCATTAGGATCATCAATGCCAGAAATGTTTATAAACCCCATTGGTAATCTAGATCATACGTTTTCAACAATTTTTATTATTTATAGGATTATTGGCGGTATAGGAGTTGGTTTGGCATCTATGTTGTCTCCATTGTATATTGCGGAGATTGCACCTGCGGGTAGTAGAGGTAAGTTGGTTTCGTTTAATCAACTAGCTATTGTTGGGGGCTTTATGGTAGTTTATTTTGTAAATTATTTTATTTCTAGAAGTGGAGGGTCAGACGCATGGTTAAACGATGTTGGTTGGAGGTGGATGTTTGCATCAGAAGTTATACCAGCAGGTTTATTTTTAATATTATTATTTTTTGTTCCAGATACCCCTCGTTCATTAATGCTAAAAAATAAACCAACAGAGGCTTTAGATGTACTTATTAAAGTAAACGGAGAAAAAGAAGGAAATAGAATTTTAGAAGAAATAAAAGGGACTTTAGTTGAGCACTCTGGAAAATTATTATCTTTTGGGTCATTGGTTATTACGGTGGGTATTTTACTTTCAGTTTTTCAGCAGTTTGTAGGGATAAATGTTGTGTTATATTATGCACCAGAAATATTTAAAAAAATAGACCCCAATACAGACGGAGCTTTATTACTAACAATCATTGTTGGTATTGTAAATTTCCTTTTTACCATTATCGCTATTAGAACAGTAGATAAATATGGTAGAAAACCACTAATGATAATTGGAGCCTTAGGAATGGCAATAGCAATGTTTTCATTAGGGTTTGTTTTTTTTGGAGGAGTAACAAGTTATTTGGCTTTAGTGTGTATGATAGTTTATGTTGCTAGTTTTGCTTTAAGTTGGGGTCCAGTTACATGGGTACTTTTGTCGGAGATTTTCCCAAATAAAATACGAGGACGCGCTATGGCAATTGCGGTAGCTGCACAGTGGATTTCTAATTACTTGGTATCTTTAACATTTCCTATGATGGATGATAATACCTATTTAACTGAGCAATTTAATCATGGTTTTGCGTACTGGATTTATGGAGCAATGTCATTGCTTGCAATGTATTTTGTATGGAAATTTGTTCCAGAAACAAAAGGAAAAGCTTTAGAAGAAATGGAGACCCTTTGGAAAAAATAGAATATAATAACTTATCTTTTTCTTAGGGATATTTATCTAGTATAATTTTAAGAAGCTAGACTATAGGTTATAATTGCAACTTCATGGTTGTATAAAGTTTATACAGATTTTTGTCTTATAATGATTAAAATGTCTGCTTTCTTTGAAAAATGCTACAATAGTAAGTTGCTAATTTCATTAGTTGTGTTCTCTAATTTGATAGTTTCAAGAGTGGTACCCTTTTTTAAAAATATTAGGTTCCCTGTTGTTTAGTATTAAAATAGATTCCATGTGGTTTTTATTATTTTAAGTGCATCTAAACTCCTTAAGGAGTTTTTTTTCTTGCCGCGCCTAATCTGTTATTAGTTGTCTTCTTATGCCAGACTAATGCTTGCCTATTACTTCAGTTATACATTCTCTTGTATTTATAAGGCTATAGAATTCTTCAATTTCATATCTTTGTCCTTGTGTTATTTGTTAGACATTGCAATTTTTAGCAAGAAAACAATATAATTAAATTCCTGTTTATAGAGAGGGATTAACATTTTGTTTTTCTCTTCTAAAAAATAACGATACTATTTTTTGCTAAAAGTTATCTTTAATTAGTTAAATTCAAGTTGTTTAAAAAAATAAAATAGTATTTTGGAGTTTTAAGTAGGGTAAATTTAAATACTTTGCCTAGTTTATAATGTCTTTAGCTAATTATATAAATAAGGAAAACCTTATGAAGGTAATAGATTACTTAAGTATTGATGAAAATTCAAGAGTACCAAAGTATCAGCAAGTTGTTGATTGCATTATTAATAATATTGCAAATGGAAATATTAAATTAGATCAAAAATTACCATCTATAAATACAGTAAGTGAAGATTTTTATTTATCTAGAGATACTGTAGAGAAGGCATATAATATTCTAAAGGAAAAGAATATTATTATTTCAATTCCAAGAAGAGGAAACTACGTTGCAAAAACTGAAGAAGGTAATAAATTTAATATTTTATTTTTAATTAATAAGTTGAGTTCATATAAAATGAGAATATATAACTCTTTCTTAGATAAAATTGGACTTAATTCAAATATAGATTTGCAAATTTATCATTGCGACGAACTTTTGTTTTTAAACGCGTTACAAAATAAGCACAAAATTTATGACTATTTTGTAATCATGCCTCATTTTAAAACAGAAAACCTTAAGCATGTTAGTTATACGGAAGAGGTATTAAAAAAAATAAATAATATACCTAAGAATAAATTGGTGATCCTAGATAATTTAATACAGCCTTTAGCAGAAGATGTTGCTTGCGTTTATCAAGAATTTGATAATGATATTTACGAAGCTTTAAAAATGGGATTTACTAAAGTATCTAACTATAAAAAAATAATATTAATATATCCTGAAAAAGGAATTTATCCATACCCAAAAAGAATTTTGTTTGGGTTTAAAAAGTTTTGTTTGGAATATGAAATTGATTTTGAAATTCTAAACGAAGTTTATAATGATATGATACTAAAAAAAGGGGATTTATTCATTACAATAGAAGAGTCTCATTTAGTTAATTTAATTAATCAAGTGAGAGAGGATGAATTAAAATTAGGGGAGGATGTAGGGGTTATTTCATATAATGATACTCCTCTTAAAGAACTGCTAGGTATTTCGGTAGTATCAACAGATTTTAGAGTCATGGGAGAAACTGCAGCCGAAATGATTTTAAATAATGAAAATAGACGTTTTAAGGTACCCTTTAATTTCATCAATAGGGAATCTATTTAGTTATTTTTTTTGAAAAATTTAAAGATGTAATTATACTCCTACAACGAGTAGTGCATTTTGTTTATATTCTTTCAGTATCTTTACTTACTAAATCCTTGCAAGCTTAATGCTAAGATTAATAGTCATATACTTTGTTTTATTTTGTTCGTTAGGTGTGTTTTCTCAAACTAAGACCTACGAATTTTTTCATATAGCCACCAATGATGGTTTGTCACAAAGTTCCGTAATAGCTATAAATCAAGATGATTTTGGCCAAATTTGGATTGGTACTAGTGATGGTTTAAATCGTTATAATGGAGCAGATTTTAAAATATACAAACCAGAAAAAGATAATAATTCTTCCTTAAGTAATAATGATGTACTTGCTATAGAAAAAGATAGTGATGGCTTTATGTGGATTGGTACATCTATTGGTTTAAATAAATACAATCCTAAAAAAGATACTTTTAAAACCTACTTTGGAAATAAAGAAAGAGGCCCAAGAATGAATGTTGCGGTTTGGGAAATTAAAGAAATGTCTAACAAAGAAATATGGATGGGAACGCCCGCTGGATTATGGGTATATAATAAGTCTACCGATTCATTTAAACGTTATTTTAAAGGATGTAGGGTAACATCTATTTTTGAATCTAAGGATGGTTCTGTTTTTGTTGGGACTCATGAAGGTGTAAAACGTATAACTAAACATGAAGGTAACACTTTTGAGTTTAATACAATTGAAGAAACTAAAGATTATATTATTCAAGATATAATAGAAGATGTACATGAATATGGCAATTTACTTATTGGCTCTAGAAAGAATAGTGTTTTAGAGTATGATATTAGTGAAGGAGTACTAAACTCATATTTTGACGAGAAGGAGTTAATAGATAAAAATAGAAATGCAAGGCAATTACTTTTTGATGATGAAAATCAACTATGGATTGGTACCTATAACGGTATTCAAATAGCCAATAAAAATAGGAAAATAAAAGTTTTAAGGAGCAATATTAATGATAGTGAATCGCTTAGTGATAATTTTATTAAAGCCCTTTTTAAAGATAAAAAAGGTACCATCTGGGTAGGAACTTACCATGGAGGTATTAATGTTTGGGATGAATCTAATGTTAATTTTATCAATATAACTCAAAAACCAGGTAACATTGGTTTGGGTTTTAAAGTGGTAAGCTCTATCGTGCATTATAAGGATTTTATTTTTTTTGGTACCGAGGGTGGTGGGATTTCAGTTTTAAATAATAGAACTAAAGATATAGAATATATTAATCTTGAAAATACCCCAGAACTTAAGAATAATAATATTAAATCTCTATACTTATCTGAAGACAATAATCTTTGGATAGGTTTATTTAATAATGGCCTTGTTGTCTATAACCTTAATACTAAAAGAATCATAAAAAAACCTATACCAGATAATTTATTATCTTATATTAAAGAAGTTGGGGTTTATGATATACAGAAGGATGCGCATGGAAATATGCTTTTCGGAACTTTTGGAAATGGCTTAATTAAATACAATCTTGCCGATAAATCATTTACAATTATAGAAAGAAAAACCAAACCTAATGGTCTATTACATAATATTGTAAAAGCTATAAAAGTAGACTCTAAAAATAATATTTGGGTAGGTACTCTTAAAGGATTAAGTGTTATTAATGATGCTGGGGTAATTAAAAATTATTTAGGTAAAGATGGTGTAAAAACTGGCTATGAAATAACTTCTATTTTTGAAGATTCTAAAGGAAATGTATGGGTAGGTACAAAGACAAATGGACTTTTTAAATTTGTTAATAATAATTTTGTTTTTGTTGATTTAAGCATTGACAATGCCATAATAACTGGTATAAGTAGTATTGTTGAAGGTCCTGATAGTAATTTCTGGATAAGTAGTGTTAATCAAGGAATAATAAATTATAACCCTTCAAAAGGTAGTATACTAGCACATTATACACTTAAGGAAGGCTTGGCTAGTAACCAGTTTAATAACACAAGCTTGTGTTTAAAAAAATCGCAAATATTTTTTGGAGGACCAGCTGGGGCCACTTATTTTGATGCTAGTAATTTAGTAAAAAACGCCTATGTTCCTCAAGTAATCTTAACAGATTTAAAAATAAGAAATAAGTCGGTTTCTGTAAATGAGGGTAATAAAGTGCTTTCTAATACCTTAATGTTTACAGAGGATATAAACCTATCCTATGAACAAGGTAATTTTAGTATTTCTTTTTCTATTCCAAATTTTATAAACTCTAGTAGTAATAGATATAAATATCGTTTGAAAGGATTAGATGAAGACTGGGTCGAAACTAGGAAAAACACAGCATCTTATACAATTCAGAATCCTGGTGACTATACTTTTGAAGTTAAAGGGGTAAACAGTGATGGAGTTTCAAACAATATTGCTACAACATTAAAAATAACTGTAAATCCTGCTCCTTGGAGAACTTGGTGGGCTTTCTTGTTATATGGTTTATCTATCTTTGCCGCATTGTATTATTTGTTATTTGTATTAAAATCTAAATCTAAACTTAAGCATCAGTTAGATTTAGAGCAAATGGAAGCAGAGCAAATTAAAAAGACAAATAAAGCTAAGTTAGAATTTTTTACTAATGTTTCTCATGAATTTAGAACACCACTAACATTAATTCTTGGTCCGTTACATCAAATTTTAGAAAACTACAGGGGCAGTAGTACCATGTATAAAAAGTTAAAAGTTGTAGAAAGTAGCGCTAACTATTTATTACAACTAATAAATAGGTTAATGGATTTTAGAAAACTAGAGAACAATCTTATTAAACTAGAATCTGCGGAAGGAAATATTGTTAAATTTTTACGAGAAATTTATTTATCTTTTTCAGAATACGCTAAAAATGGGAATTACGATTATAGTTTTAATACACCATCAGACGAAATACTTGTGTATTATGATAGACATAAACTAGAAAGGGTTTTTTATAACCTAATCTCTAATGCCTTTCGCTATACCCCTAAAAATGGGAAAATAGTTTTAAGAATTCTTAAAGAAGAGGATAAAATACGTATTCAAGTAGAGGATTCGGGTGTTGGGGTAGCAAAAGAGTTTCAAGATAAAATTTTTGAACGTTTCTTTGAGTTGTCTTCAAATAATAAACCAGATACCGATTATAACAAAGGTACCGGTATAGGGTTGTCGATAGTAAAAAATATTGTTGATTTACATAATGGGAAAATTCATGTTAGAGATAATGAGGAAGGAAAAGGCTCTGTTTTTTCTGTAGAACTCCTTTTAGGAAGAGCACATCTTTCTAATGATCAAATTATAAAGGATTTTAAGTTTAGTGAAGATTTGTCTCAATATGTAAATCAATTAGAAAATATTCCCGGCGTTTTGGAAACAGTTGTCGTTGATGACAATTTATTAAAAGAGAAACAAACTGTACTGCTGGTTGAAGATAATAAACAACTGCGCAAATTCATGTACGATTTATTAGTTGATAAGTATAATATTTTAGAAGCTGAAAATGGTAAAGTGGCATATAAAAAGGCACAACATGAGCAGGTAGATGTTATTATTAGTGATGTGGTTATGCCTGTAATGACTGGCACGGAATTATGTGCTTTGATAAAACAGGATATAAGAACCAGTCATATACCTGTTATACTATTAACCTCTCGTTCTGCTTTAATATACAAATTAGATGGCCTAGAGAGCGGAGCAGATGATTATATTAGTAAACCATTTAATGTAAGTGAGTTTCAGCTTAGGGTAAGAAATATATTAGAGTCGGTATCTCGTTTAAAGCAAAAAATGAATTCTATAGATGTAATGCCACCAGAGAGTGTTGTATTATCATCTTTAGATGAGGTTCTTTATAGAAAAGCATTAGATGTTGTTGATGAAAATATAGGTAATGAACAGTTTGATGTTCTTACTTTCTGTGATCAATTGGGTGTTAGTAGAACAGTATTATTTAAAAAAGTTAAAGCTTGGACTGATTTTACTCCAAATGAATTTGTACAATATATACGATTACAAAGGGCAGCGCAATTCTTGGAACAAGGAAAAATGAATATTTCTCAAATAAGCTATGAGGTTGGCTTTAAGAATCCTAAGTATTTTAGCAAATGCTTTCGCGAAAAATTTGGGAAAACTCCAAGAGACTATGCTAAAATGTTTACAGATAACTAATTATCAAAGCATTATAACACGTTAAGCACTTAAAAACCTCCTTTTCTAACATCTGTAATACGGGTATTTGGTATTTTTAAATACCTAATTGAGTACTTCTGCGTACTATTTATTGGTTTTTCTATAGCTAAATTTGGTAGCGCTAAAAACGTTTTAGAATTCATGAATAACAAAAAAGTAAATTATTTGGAGTTAATCTTAATTTTTGCTGTTGTTATAATACTCTTAATGATTATTTATTTTTTATAAGTTTTCAAGGAAAGTAAGAAGTATAATAAATAGGACAAATCAAAATGTATCGGAGCAGTATGATTGTCCTTAAAGTTAAATGAATTCTTAAACTATATAGTGTAGCTAATTTAATAACTAATTTAAAATCAATTATATGTTTAAACTCAAACCAAAACAAAAAATTAAAAGACGGAGAACTATTTCTCTAATGACGCTAATGCTGGTGGTGTTATTTTCCAGCTTTTTAGATGGGGGTTTATATGCCCAACAAAGTATTTCTGGTGTAGTGACTGATGAAGACGGTGGTCCGTTGCCAGGGGTTACTGTTCTGGAAAAAGGAACAACGAACGGTGCAGTCGCAGATTTTGATGGAATTTTTGCAATTAATGTATCCGAAAAAAGTAAAACTTTAGTTTTCTCATACATAGGCTATAAAACAAAGGAAGTTTCTATAGACAATAAGACTAGTCTTAATGTGACCCTAGAAGAAGATGTTGAAAACTTAGAAGAAGTTGTTGTTATAGGTTATGCGGCTATAGAGCGTAAAAAAGTACTTGGGTCAATTGCTTCCGTTAAAGCAGAATCAATTGTAAAGGCTACGCCTGTTCAAGCATTTGATGCCGTTCAAGGGAAGTTGGCAGGGGTGCAGATTTTAAGTAATAATGGTCCAGGTCAGGGCTTTGATATACGTATACGTGGTGTTTCTACTTTTGGTAGTGGAACATCTCCTTTATATGTTGTAGATGGTCAGCAATTAGATAATATTGATAACATTGACCCAAATGATATAGAATCATTAGAAGTGTTAAAGGATGGTGCTACTGCGGCTATTTATGGTTCTAAGGCAGCCAATGGTGTTGTAATTATTACAACCAAATCAGGTAAAGCAGGAGATTTAAAGATAGAATTAACTCAAACTACAGGTATGAATTCTTTAGTTGGGGATTTACCTGTGGTAAATACTGAAGAACGATTTTTACTTGAAAAAAAGAGATCTGGTAATTTAGAAAGTTTGCCACGTTTTGAAAGAGATTCTTTAAGTTTACTTAGAAGAAATGACTACGATTTACAATCATTACTTACAAGACCAGCAGTAAGAACACAAACAAATTTTTCGATGAGTGGCGGTAGTGAAAAAGTTAGATTTTTATGGAACACCGGTTATTTATTTGAAGAAGGTGTAGTTATTAATAGTGATTACAAAAGAATAAATACGCAATTAAAGATTGATGCCAATTTGTCTAAGAATTTAAAATTGGGAACAAGGATGACTTTAACTCATCAAGATAAATCAGGATTAACAGAGGGGGGTGTTTTTACTCATTTAGTAGAAAGATTACCTTATTTACCTTTGTTTCAGCCAGATGGTTCGTTTACACCAACAATTGGAGGGCGTAAAAACCCATTAGCTTTTGCTAATTTGCAGGTAAGGGACGATCGTGATTATCGAATTCAACTTTTTAACTATGCGGAATTGCAAATTTTACCAAAACTAACAGTTAAGTCTACATTGGGATTAAATTGGAGGTATAGAAAACGTGATCAGTTTGATACGAGACTTATTGCTAATAGAATCCAAACAGGTAATGATCAAGCAAGGGTACTTCAAGATATGACCTATGATATTCAGCAAGAAAACTTTCTTAATTATAAAAATAAATGGGGAAATCATGATTTAGGAGCATTTGGAGGTATGCAAATACAAAAATACTTTATAGAAAATACCGATTTTAGATCAAGAATACTAAATAACTCGTATGTACAGACCTTGAATAATGCATCACCAGGTTCAATAACGGGTGATAATAATTCCAATGAAAGACATAATTTATTTTCTTTATTTGCTGGATTTAATTATGATTTTGCTGATAAATACTTATTAGGAGGTACCATTCGTCGTGATGGTTCTTCAAGATTTGGTGATGAAAATGAATATGGTTTGTTTCCTTCAGCAACCTTAGGTTGGAGAGTTAGTAATGAAAATTTCTTAAAAGGAAGTGATTTTATAAATAACTTTTTAATAAAAGCTAGTTGGGGTATTATAGGTAACGAACGTATAGGTAACTATTTATTTACTGGTGCATTAGAGCCAGGTTTCTCTTATGATGGTATCTCTGGTATTGCAGCCACTCGTATAGGAAATCCTGAACTTTCTTGGGAAGAAACAGAATCTATTAACTTAGGTTTTGATTTATCTTTATTAAAAAACAGAATAGACATAAATGTAGATTTTTGGGAAAAGAAAACTACTGGTCTTTTGGCAACCACGCCATTACCGGAAGAGTCTGGGTTTACTGGCATTATTAGAAATGTTGGAGCAGTTGATAATAGAGGTGTTGATTTTAATATATCTGGTACAATAGTAGATTCTAAGAACTTCACTTGGAATAGTAGCTTTAATATTAGTTATCTTGAAAATGAAGTTACTAAGTTAGATGGTGGAACAGAATTTTATCCTGCGGGTAGATATTTGATTCGAGAAGGAGAGCCAATTGGTAATATTTTTGGTTACAAAAACTTAGGAGTATATCAATATGCAGAGTCTAATGCTTATACGGACGATGGTACGCGTTTAACACCAAACTTTGATGGAGATGGTAATTTTACAAATTACACATTAAATGGAGCTGAATATACAGATGCAGTTAATAGATTAAGAGTAAATGGTAGAACACCGCAAGGCGGGGATATTATTTGGGAAGATTTAGATGGTAACTTTAATATAACCGCTGATGATAGGCAAATATTAGGTAATGGTTTGGCAACTACTTATGGTGGTTTTTCTCATGATTTTAGATATAAGAACTTAAGTTTAAGTACTTTGTTTGATTTTACTTTAAATCAAGATATATATAGTAGGTGGGACGAAGATAGAAATGATCTTGCAGCTGGAGCAGAAAGCCCAGGGCCGCAACGTGTTTATGGAGCCTGGTTTGAAGAAGGTGATCAAACCATTTATCCAAGGCTTGACAGAGTACCGCAAAATCGTTTAAAACCTAACAGCTATTTTGTGTCAGATGGTAGCTTTATTAAATGGAGATATGTTCGTCTTAATTACATTTTTAATGAAAAACTTATTAAAAAAATACCTGTTATAAAGGGAGCTTCTATGAATTTAGCAGTAAATAATTTGATGACTTGGACTAATTATAAGGGTTATAACCCAGAATTAGGTAATAGGGGAAGTGCATTGACACCTAATATGGACCAACTAAGGTATCCTAATGATAGGGAGATTATTTTAGGAATTAAATTTCAATTTTAAAAAAAAAGAGCTATGTTGAAATATATAAAATATAAAAATTTTAAAAACTTTAAGATTGCCACATGTGCTTTAATACTTTCGTTTGGAGCATGGTCGTGTGATGATTTGGTAGATGAAGAACCAATAAGCGAAATTGGACCAGCATCATTTTATGAGACTAATGATGATTTATTAGCTTCATTGATATCAGTATATGATGGTATGCAGTCTTTTTATAAAGATCAGTATTTTCATTGGGGAGAGTTTAGATCCGATAATCATTTACCAACAGGAGCCAGTGCAAATAACGATGAAATAGCGAATAATGTTATATCGGATGGAAATGGAGCAACAAGATGGACGGATTTGTATCGTACCGTAAGCCGTGCTAATGAGGTAATTTTAAATGCCCCTAAAATTGCAGGGTTTAATGAAAACTACCTTGCAGAGGCTTTAGCTATAAGGGCAAAATCATACTTTGACGCTGTAAGAGTTTGGGGAAATGTTCCTTTATTTACGGAACCTGTTAAAAGTCTGGATGATGTTAGTAGACCAGCAACTGATGCAAGTACAATAATTAATGATGTAGTTATTCCGGATATGATTAGAGCTATAGAGCTTAGTTCCATTCCTTCGGATAACTATAGATTTTCTAAATCTAGTATATATGCACTTCAAGCTGAAGTTTATATGTATGTTAATGATTATCCAAAGGCAAAGGAAGCGATAGAATCTTTGATCAATTTAGGTACGCATCGTTTAGTTAGATCACCAGGGGCTTGGAGAGCTTTATTTTACAATAGTAATACAGTTGAGGAGCCTTTTGGAAAAGTGCAAATAGGTCCAGAATTAATTTTTTCTATAAGATATGATGCGGTAGGGGAAGAAGCAGGTTCTGGAAATCCAAACAGATCTGGAATTTCACAGTTATTCCGTGGTGGAATACCATCCTTTCTAATGTCTCCAGACGTTGAAGCTAAGTGGGTTGAAAAGTTTCCAACAGATTCAACTGAATGGGTAACTAAATACCCGGGTGTTAATCCTGCTACAACAAGAACAGTTCTTGTAGATGATGGCATGGGTGGAGTAATTCCAGAAGAAAGGTATAACTACGGAGATTGGAGATACTTTTTTTCTAGACAAGATGGATTCTCTGGATTAAGTTCAATACTTACAGGAGAAGCTAAAACTGGGAAATGGGGTGATACAGTATATCCTGCTAGTGATGATGAAACAGATGTAGTTGTTTATCGTTATGCGGATATGATTTTATTATTGGCTGAGATTGAAAACGAACTTAATGCTGATGGAGTAAGAGCTTTGGAGCTTGTAAATGAAATAAGAACAGCAAGACAATTGCCTCAAGTAGATGCTGTGGAATTTGGATCAAATCCAGCTGAACGTCTAGATTTTATATTGGATGAGCGTCGCTTTGAATTATACGGTGAAGCAAAAAGATACTGGGATTTGGTAAGGAATGATAAGGCTATAGAAACTTTAACTCCTATTATTCAAGGAAGAGGTATTGCAGAGCCATTGACTCAAGAACGATTATTGTGGCCAATTCATAATGATCACCTTTTAGAAAATGATTTATTATCACAAAATGCAGGATATTAAATAAAAAAATAGTAGATATGAAAACATTTGTTAAAATAAAAATTGTCTTACTGCTATGCATAGCTTTAGGATCATGTGATTTAGAGGTTCAGGATACCTATAATTTTGAAAGTGGGGCTGTATTTTCTGATCCGTATGAAAATACAACTGCGTGGGGATTTATTCAGTCTTTAAATGGAGTTAATGAAGATGGAACTTTAGATGGGGAACATTTTCAGTATATGGAGGCAGCCATAAGAAAAGCGGGTATGATTGATGTCTTTAATCAAACCGCAGATACATTAAGGACTTATTTATTGTTAAATAATAACGCTTTTACTGGTGGTGGTGATGTAATTCAAATAGCTACAGGACTTAGTGGTACAGCTAGAGAAGATGCAGAGGCAAACCTATCTCCAGATGAAGTTATGGAGTTTGTTGATACTCCAGAGAAATTAGAAAAGTTAAGAACGTTACTTAAATATCATATCACAACAGATTATGTTTTGCAAGTGCCTACTTTAGCTGTATCTGGAACCTTTTACGTTTATCAAACACTTATCCCAGGGGATGATGGTTTAATATCCTATAGAAGAGATGATGATTGGGATATTAAGGTAAATGATAGGGGAGCACCATTACCAAGCTCAGCTTTTTCTGGTGGTTGGAATGAGAATGTACGAAACCATAACTATGTCTTTTCCAATGGTGTTGGTCATATTATTAATGATCCAGTTAGAAATCAACCTTATTAGTAAAAATTGTTAGTTAGTTTTTGAGTTAGTTTTTTTATTCCCTTCAATATAGTTTCTTGTTATTGAAGGGTTTTTTTATTTTTGAATTTTTCAAGTAATTTTTTTCAGGATAATACAGGATAGGATAAGCTACTTTGAAATATATATTTGTTATATTTCATTATCTTATATTTAAGGATTAAGGTAATGATTTTCTTTTTTAAATAATGTTGTAATTTTTTATTCTAAATGCTTATGGTTCGGGTAATGCTTTGTTTTTTAATTTGTTTAAATTTATTCTCTATTAAAATTTATTCTCAAGATATTGAAAGTCTTGAAAATAAAAAACCAAACATCATTTTCATTCTAACAGACGATCAGCGTTTCGATGCCATTGGTTATGCTGGCAACGAATTTGTTGAAACTCCTGAAATGGATAATTTAGCTAAATCTGGAACCTATTTCAATACCGCTATTGTTACAACACCTATTTGTGCAGCAAGTAGAGCTAGTATTTTAACAGGGCTACATGAGCGCGCGCACAATTACAATTTTCAAACTGGTAATGTTCGTGAAGAATATATGGCTAATTCATATCCAAGACTACTTAAGGATAATGGGTATTACACAGGTTTCTTTGGAAAATATGGTGTGCGTTATAATGATTTGGATAAGCAATTTGATGAGTATGAATCTTATGATAGAAATAATCGTTATAAAGACAGAAGAGGATATTACTATAAAACTATAGATAAGGATACCGTGCACCTTACACGATATACAGGGCAACAAGCCATAGATTTTATTGATAAAAACTCTTCCAATGAAAAACCATTCTGTTTATCATTAAGTTTTAGTGCACCACACGCGCATGACGGTGCTCCAAAACAATACTTCTGGCAGTCTGAAATGGACCAAATGTTAGAAAGCACTACAATTCCAGAACCAGCACTAGGTGATGATAAGTATTTCTTAGCACAACCAAAAATTGTAAGAGATGGCTTTAATAGATTACGTTGGACATGGCGTTATGATACTCCAGAAAAATACCAGCATAGCTTAAAAGGCTATTATAGAATGATTTCTGGGATAGATTTAGAAATCAAGAAAATTCGTGAAAAACTAAAAGAAAAGGGACAAGATAAAAACACCGTAATCATTGTAATGGGTGATAATGGGTATTTTTTAGGAGAACGCCAGTTTGCAGGAAAATGGTTAATGTATGATAACTCTATCCGTGTACCATTAATTATTTTTGATCCAAGAGAAAACCAACATCAAGATATTGATGATATGGTACTTAATATAGATGTTCCTCAAACTATTGCTGATTTAGCTGGGGTAGAAGCACCAGATACATGGCAAGGTAAAAGTTTAATGCCTATTGTTAAAAATGAAGCCAATACCATAGCAAGAGATACTGTTTTAATAGAGCACATTTGGAATTTTAGTGAAATTCCTCCGAGTGAAGGTGTACGTACAAAAAAATGGAAATATTTCAGGTATGTTAATGATCAATCTATTGAGGAGTTATACGATTTGGAAAAAGACCCATTAGAAACTAAAAATCTAATTGGTAAGAAAAAATATAGAGAAACAGCTAATAAGCTAAGAGCTAAACTTGATGAACTTATAAAGAAAAATAGTAATGAATTCAGAGCAGCACCAACTGACTTAACGGTAGAGTTAATTAGAGAACCTTCTACAGGTGTTGAAATTTTTGATTTAAAACCTGAGTTTGGTTGGACTGTACCACTGGGTTCTAAGTTTCAAGGCGCTTACCAAATTTTAGTGGCATCAAATAAAAAGAATATAGATCAAAATAATGGAGATGTTTGGGATAGTGGACGCGTTGCTTCTACAAAATCTACAGATGTTGAATATGGAGGAAATCCTTTAGAAATAGGAAAAACATACTATTGGAAAGTTAGAATTTGGGAACAAGAAAATAGACTAGTTGATTATTCTGAAGCCCAAAAATTTACAACAGGAAAACCAGATGATTATATTATTTCAACAGAAAATAAATATCAAGTAGACAAAGTAAATCCCGTTAGATTTGAAAATAGAGACGATTTTTATTTTATGGATTTTGGTAAGGCTGCCTTTGCTACTATCGATTTTAAATATCAAGCAAAAGAACCGCATACATTAACGGTTAGAATTGGCGAAATGCTGGATGATAGTGGTAATGTAAATAGAACGCCACCAGCAAAAAGTAATATTCGTTATCAAGAAATTAAGGTTGATGTTAAACCAGGAAAAACAAAATACCAAATAGAAATTAACCCAGTTCCAGACAAGCGTATGAAAGGTCCAAGCAAAGCTATTCCTTTACCAGAAGGATTTCCTGTACTACAACCTTTTAGATATGCAGAAGTTGAGGGAGCTAAAACAACTTTAAAAGCGGAAGATTTTCAACAATTACGACACACAAGCTATTGGGATGATAATGCAAGTAGTTTTAGTAGTAATAATGATATATTGAATCAAGTTTGGGATTTCTCTAAATATTCTATTAAAGCAACAACGTTTAACGGATTGTATGTAGATGGAGATAGAGAACGAATTCCTTATGAAGCTGATGCGTATTTAAATCAGTTAAGTCACTATACAACCGATAGAGAGTTTGCTATGGCTAGACGTACCATAGAGTATTTCATGAAAAATCCAACATGGCCTACAGAATGGCAGCAACATGTAGCACTGTTAATTTATGCCGATTACATGTACACTGGTAATACGGAACTTATAGAACGCTATTACGAGCCATTAAAACATAAAACGCTTTATGAACTTTCCAATGAAGATGGGTTGATAACATCTACAAAAGTTACAGAAGAGTTTATGTATAAGCTCGGGTTTGAAAAAGGTTATAAAAAGCCTTTAACGGATATTGTAGATTGGCCATCAAAGAATTTTGCAGGAAGTAAAACAAAAGGAGAGCGCGATGGTTTTGTGTTTAAACCTTATAGTACAGTTATTAATGCATTCTTTTATGAGAATATGAAAATTATGGCTGAGTTTGCTACGTTGTTAGGAAAAACGCAAGAAGCTTTAGATTTTGAATATAGAGCAGCAAAAGCTAAAAAAGCAGTAAATGAACAAATGTTCGACAAAGACCGTGGCGTTTACGTAGATGGCATTGGTACAGAGCATGCCTCTTTACATGCCAATATGATGCCTTTAGCATTTGGACTTGTTCCAGAAGAACATATTAATTCTGTTGTAGATTATGTTAAATCTAGGGGAATGGCATGTAGTGTTTATGGGGCACAATTTTTAATGGATGGATTATACAATGCAGGAGAAGCAGATTATGCACTTGGATTATTGGCAAGCAAAGAAAAGAGAAGCTGGTACAATATGATTCGTGTAGGCTCAACAATTAGCTTAGAAGCTTGGGATTATGAATATAAGGTAAATTTAGATTGGAATCACGCTTGGGGAGCAGCACCTGCTAATGTAATTCCAAGAGGGTTATGGGGAATTAAACCTAAAACACCTGGATTTGGCGTAGCAACTATTAAACCTCAACTAAGCAAGTTAAAATCAAGCACTATTGAGGTGCCAACGGTAAGAGGTACAATTAAGGGTATATATACCTACAATGGTGCTAGACTACAAACCTACGAAATTGAAATACCTGGAAATATGGTAGCCGAATTTTCATTAAACGGTTTAGATGGTAAAGATTTAATTCATAATGGAGAAAAAGTTCCATCTTCTTTTGATAACATTAGATTAACTGCTGGGAAACATACTATCCAGTTAAAAATAAATTCGTTTTAATAAAAATTAAAGACAAAAGTTTAAAAATCTCTTGTTAATAAAAGAAAAATATGAAAAAAAATCTATGCTTGTTTATAGTTTTATCTATTATACTTTTTTATTCGTGCGATAATAATTCAGATTCAAAAGACTATAAGGATGCATCTTTGTCAATAAATGAGCGTGTTGAAGCTTTATTGTCTAAACTCTCTCTTGAAGAAAAAGTAGCTCAAATGCGAATTTTTCACGCCAATATTGGTGCTGAATCAGATGAAAATGACAATTTGAAACTTTCGGATAAAGTTATTGAAAAATTAAAACTAGGTATTGCAGGTATTAAAAACCCAGGTGAGCATATTGATGCTGTAGCTGCTGCTAAATTAAATAACGAACTTCAAAAGTATATCATAGAGAATAATCGTTGGGGTATTCCAGCATTATTCGTAACAGAATCTTATAATGGTGTAGATGCAAAAGGTTGTACAAAATTTGGACGACCAATGACATCAGCAGCATCTTTTAATCCAGAATTGGTACAACGACAGTGGGATGTTGTAGGTAGAGAAGCGCGATTAAGAGGGATGCACATGTGCCATTCGCCAGAAGCAGACGTAGTTCGAGATCCACGTTTTGGACGTATGAGTGAGGCTTTTGGAGAGGATACGTATTTAACCACTAAAATGGTTACTAGTGCTGTAAAGGGTGTGCAGGGAAACTATGAAGGCTTAGGAAACGGAACACATATTGGTGCTGTTGCAAAACATTTTGCAGGCTATGGCCAAGTATTAGGTGGTTCTAATTTTGCAGCGATAGAAATTTCTGAAAGAACTTTAATTGATGAAATTTATCCACCGTTTGAAGCTGCTATAAAAGATGGGAAAACGTTGGGAATAATGGCTTCACATGGTGATTTAAACGGTGTTGCAAGTCATGGTAATCCTGAATTGTTAACAGGTGTCTTGAGAGATCAATGGGGATTTGAAGGTTATGTAGTTTCTGATTCTAATGATATTGCCCGTTTATTTTATTTTATGAAAGTTGCTGAGTCCCCTGAAGCTGCTGCAGAAATGGGCTTAGTAGCAGGAATTGATATCGATTTATATGCTGAAGATTCGTATTCATACTTACCAGAAATGGTGAAGAAGAATCCAGAATTAGAAAAGCTAATCGATAGATCTGTTAGACGTGTTTTAAGAACAAAATTTATTTTAGGATTATTTGATAATCCATATATTGATATTGAAGATGTTAAAAAAGGAAATAGAGCTGAATCATCTTTACAATTAGCAAAAGAATCTGATTTAGAGTCTATCATTTTATTGAAAAATGAAGAGAAAGCTTTGCCGCTATCAAAAGATAAATCTATTAAAGTTGCATTATTAGGACCTTTATTAAAAGAAAACACGAAAGAAATGTTTGAATCTGTTGCAGGTTCAAATGTAACATTCGTTGCAGAAAAAGGATTTCAACTAACAAACCAAAAAGACGGAGCTCCTGAACTTTTAGATAGGGATCCAAAAGCCATAGCAAGCTTAGTAAGCAAAGCGAGGTCTGCAGACGTATCTATTTTGTTTTTAGGAGGTGATGAGTTTACTGCAAAAGAAGCTTATTTTAGTAGTAGTACTCTAGGAGATCGTGCCACTATTGATCCTGTTGGCCCTCAAGATGAATTAGTAGAAAAAATTAAAGCTTTAGGAAAACCTGTAATTGTGGTTTTAAAACATAGACGCACATTATCCATTAATACTATCGCAGAACAGGCTGATGCTATTTTAGATGTTTGGGATTTAAGTGAGTTTGGAGACGAATCTACTGCAAAGATTGTATTCGGCGAAGTGTCACCATCAGGAAAATCTCCAGTAACCATACCAAGATCTATTGGTCAATTACCGTACCATTATAGTATGAAGGAAATCAACTATAAAAAAGAATACTTATTCTTAGGACAAGGTCCATTGTATCCATTTGGTCATGGGTTGAGTTATGGGGATTTTAAATACTCAGACATTTCAATTTCTAGTGATAAAATAACATCAGATACGGAACTTGAAGTAAGCGTGAAGGTTACTAATAATGGTAGCATGAAGGCTAAAGAAGTGGTGCAAATGTATATTAAAGACGAAATAGGTTCAGTAACTCGTCCAGATAAAGAATTAAAAGACTTTGAGAAAATAGAACTAGATGCTGGAGAGAGTAAAACTATTTCATTTAAAATAACTCCTAAAATGCTAGAATTTACAGGAATCACTATGGAGAAAGTTTTAGAAGCTGGTGATTATACAGTAATGTTAGGAACTTCATCAAAAGAGTATTTAGAAACAAAATTTAAACTAAAAAAGTAAAACGCAATGTATAAAACAATTTTATCACTTTTAGCAGTTATATTGCTATTCAATTGTTCAACGGCTCAGAAAGCTGCCGAAGTTCAAACTATAGATAAAGCTCAGGTAAAAGCTTCTATGATTAAAGCTTTAGAGTGGCAAGAAGCGCACCCAATTTTTGCTTTATCTCCAACAGATTGGACTGCTGGGGCTTATTACGTTGGTGTTTCAAGAGCTCACAAAACTACTAAGGATATGATGTATATGGCGGCCTTAAAAAATCAAGGCTACTGGAATAATTGGCAAACCTATAAGCGTTTACATCATGCTGATGATGTAGCTATTTCATACAGTTACTTATATGTTGATGCAAATGGCGGACGTAAGAATTATGTAGATTTAGAGCCTACAAAGAAGTTTTTAGATGCGCATTTATACGAAGATGATAATTGGAAGGCAGGAACAGATAAAACGAAATACGGACGTACTATATTATGGTGGTGGTGCGATGCGCTGTTTATGGCTCCTCCAGTGTTGAACTTATATGCAAAGCAAACTAATCAACCTAAGTATTTAGATGAGATGCATAAGTTCTATATGGAAACATACAACCAATTATATGATGAAGAAGAGCAATTGTTTGCCAGAGATATGCGTTTTGTTTGGCAAGGCAATGATAAGGATACCAAAGAACCAAACGGAAAAAAAGTATTTTGGTCTAGAGGTAATGGTTGGGTAATATCTGGTTTAGCATTGATTTTAGATGATATGCCAAACGATTACGAGCATCGTCCATTTTACGAAAAACTATATAAAGAAATGGCAGAAAAAATGTTAGCTATCCAACCAGAAGATGGTTTGTGGCGTACCAGTTTATTAAGCCCAGACTCATACAACCATGGAGAAGTAAGTGGTAGTGGTTTTCATACTTTTGCTTTAGCTTGGGGAATTAATAATGGTTTGGTTGATAAAAAACATATACCGGCAGTTAAAAAAGCATGGAATGCTATTGCAAAATGTCAGCATGAAGATGGTCGCGTAGGTTGGGTGCAAAATATTGGTGCATTTCCAGAGCCAGCATCTGCGGATTCTTGGCAAAATTTCGGTACAGGTGCCTTTTTAATGGCAGCAAGTGAGATTTTAAAATTAGATTAAAAACTATAATGTATTGTTTTGGGTGCTCACCCCGATAAAAATCGGGGGTGGGTCTTTCCGTTATATCCTTTTTGCGTGATAGCTAGGAGTAAGCTACTTGGCTATCTATTAAATTTTAGTTTTAAATTAGAGGATGTTTAGTTGTTTTCAAAAAAAGATGCCGCTAGATTCCTATTGTGGTCAAGTTTGCTAACTAAAAATCTTCATTAATATCAATGTCCACTTAGTACGTTTTTATCTCCGAACTAGAGGTATATTAAGCTGTTATAAATTTATACAAATGAAACCATTCAAACTACTAACAATCCTATGTTTGTGCTTCTTCAGCTGTCAAACAAAAAAAGAGAATCAGAGTAAAATCCAAAAAGAAACAGTAAAGATAAAACTGCCAGAACGCCCAAATATACTCTGGTTGGTCACTGAAGATATGGGTGCTTATATTCCACCCTTTGGAGATTCTACAGTTGCAACGCCTAATTTAAGTAAGTTAGCAGAGGAAGGAGTTACTTATCCAAACTTATACTCAACTTCGGGTGTTTGTGCACCAAGTAGAGCGGCTATTGCAACGGGTATGTATCCATCAAGTATAGGTGCAAACCACATGCGTGTTAATTCTTACAGTGAGGTTACTGGTGTACCCAAATATGAAGCTATTCCACCACCTGAAGTAAAAATGATTAGCGAATTGCTTCGTAAACAAGGGTATTATTGTACTAATAATTATAAAACGGATTATCAATTTAAAGCACCTGTAACTGCGTGGGATGAAAGTAGTCCGTATGCCCATTGGCGAAATAGAACCGAAAATCAACCATTTTTTGCAGTATTTAATTTTACTGAAACACACGAATCTGGTTTATTTGAGCCTTATGGGTTTAGAGAAATTGAAACTAGGTATTACAAAGCAGGAGATAGGGATTATAAATGGAAAAACTTTGGAAAGTCTCATGCTAAAAATAGAATGACCGAGGCAGAAACTGCTATCCATCTTCCAAAAGACACTAAATTCAATATTCCACCTTATTTACCTAATACCGAAGCGACACGTAGAGATATGTGGAAGCTCTATAACAATATTGGCGAAATGGATAGTCAAGTAGGTGCTGTATTAAAACAACTGGAAGAAGATGGACTATTAGAAAACACCATTATCTTTTTCTATGGTGACCATGGTGGTCCACTACCAAGAGAGAAGCGTTTAATATATGACTCTGGTTTAAATACGCCAATGATTATAAGGTTTCCTAATAAAGTGATGGCTGGTACAAGAGATGAACAATTAATTAGTTTTATAGATTTTGCACCAACATTATTATCTATAACTGGAGAAGAACCAAAGCACTATTTACAAGGACAAGCTTTTTTAGGAGAATACAAAACTGAAGAACGTAACTATATTCACGCTGCAGCCGACAGATTTGATGGTTTTACGGATGCCATTAGAGCTGTACGAGATAACCAGTACAAATATATACGAAATTATAAGCCAAATCAAGGCTACTATTTGCCAGTAGCATACAGAGAGAAAATTCCAACGATGCAAGAATTGTTAAAGCTTAAAGAGGAAGGTAAATTAGATGACATTCAAATGCAATGGTTTAGGGAGCAGAAGCCAAACGAAGAATTGTTTGATTGTTATGCCGACCCGCATGAGTTAAATAATCTAGCTAAGAATCCTGAATATCAAGAAAAGCTAAATGAGTTGAGCAATGAAATGGACGAATGGCTTCAAGCTATTGATGATAATCCAAATCTTTCTGAAAGTGAATTAGTCTCTAAGCTTTGGGAAGGTAGTAGTATACAGCCAACAACTTTAGAACCATTAATAGCCGTAGAAAATGGAAAAATCACCATTGGTTGTGAAACCAAAGGAGCTTCAATAAGTTATAAACTTATTGATAGTAGAGAGAAAGGTTTAAAAAAATGGGAAATATATCAAGAACCATTTATACTTCCAAAAGGAGCTAAATTAGAGGTTAGAGCACATCGTATTGGCTTTATTCCAAGTAGACTTATTACATTTTCAGGTTCTAAATAACTTTAATCTCTATCTTAGAAATTAAATCTATAATTTTAATAAAATAACAAAAGCTCGTGCAGAGCATCTAGCAGAACAAGTAGATAGAAGGTTATCATTATTTATCCGATTATGCTAAAACCAAATAAATACATTTAAAAGAGAAAAAATCAAATAAAAAAAGCTTAATGATGCCAGCATCGTCAAGCTTTAATTAATAATTTATATCGTTTATTTAGGACGAGACAATTATTTTTTTGGATAAATTTCAGTTTATATCTTCTAAAAGAAATTTATTTTTCAACTTTTTCATGTGTAGTATTTGCCCATCTAATTTGAGCTCTACCTCCTTTAACACGGTATGCACCATATCTAATTTTAGATTGAATTCCTCTATCTGGGTCTGGAATGTTCCAGTTAAAAGCTTCACCACCAATTATGGCATTACAGTAGTGTATTTTTTTTGTTGCATCGTTTGGGTCTTGTTTAAAGCCAACCTCTAGGTCAAAAGTAGTTATCTCGTTTTTGTTTACCCGCTTTAGTAGTACAACTTCTCTTCCGCTTCCTGATCCCCCACGTTCTAAGATACGTTCAGCATAAATATCAAATGCCACTTGTTCATTAGCATTACTGCCCGAACCATAAATAGGCTTAGCTAAATACAAACAAATAGCTGGGTCAGCAGAACCACCACCGCCAGTATGTTTCCCTTTAGCTTGCGCAATATAACTACCATCACTATTGGTTCCAGAAGTGTCACCTACTTCAAGAATTCTAAAGATTCCAGTGAATTTTACATAGGTACCTATATTAGTACTATTTGCTACGGGTAATGAACGCTCTATTCGAGGTTGTAAAGTTGTATCGAATTTATTTGAACCATCGGTTATATTATAAATACCCCATGTAGTATTATCAATAGTACTTTCTTTGTAATTGGCATAGCAGCTTCTATCATCAATAGTTCCTAAATTAACAGGGTTAGGTAGGTCGTTTGATGTTCTAGTAGTATTTTCGCCATCTGGATTACATGTCGTGTATGAGCCCGTATCTTCATCAGACATATCTATGGACTCTTGTTCTTTCTCTTTTTCAAACAAGACTTCTTCAGAAGGTTTTTCATCTGTTGAGCATGAATTAAAGAAAGCAAGAAAAACTAATAAAGTAGTTGAAGTTAATTTGTAAATAAATTTTGAGTTTTTCATAAAAATAGCAAAATTTTTAAAGTAAAGTTATTATTGTTTAGCTGTTTAAGTGTCCTGTAGTATCCTGTAGTGTATTGATAATGGATGTTTTAGGTGCTTACATGATATAACAGGATACATTCAATCAAAAAAATGAGTTACTTTAGTTTCTAAAGTTCTCAATATTTTATGCGTAAATTTTTAAGCTTCTTTTTAGTATTTATATTTTTAAGCTGTCAGACAACAAGTAAAGGAAGCCTAGAGATTACATCCGAAATAGGCTTTGAAGAATTGTTGAAAAATTTTGAATCACCTACTATTGCGTACCATCCAGAAACTTGGTTTCATCTTAATGGAAATAACATAAGTAAAGAAGGCTTAACCTTGGATTTGGAAGCCATAAAAGAAGCTGGATTACAGGGTATTCATTTATTTAATAAAGCAGGAAGAATTTATCCTAATGTAGAACCTATTAAAATTTTATCTCCAGAATGGGAAGACATGATACGTCATGCAGCAGACGAATGTAAACGCTTAGGTTTAAAATTTACCATGCAAAATTGTCCGGGTTGGTCTATGACAGGAGGTCCATGGGTGCCGGCTGAGGAAGCGCAACGCGAAGTAGTAGAAACCGTTTACAGAGTTTCTGGTGGGAAAACGTTTAGCCAAACACTAGAATTAGATGCATTATATCATACTTCAGATTACAATTATCAAGACATTCAAGTATTGGCTTTTCCAACACCAGAAGGCGACAACTTAGAACCCTTCAATCCATTAAAAATTGAAACAAATAATAGTCTGGTTCCTTGGAAGGACATTTTTAATCCTAATTCAAGAATTATAGTTACTCGCAAAACTACGGAACTTGATAAACCTTTAAAAGCATATAGAAGTCAAGGTATTTCCAAAGTGAAAAATGAAAATACTTGGGTTAAAACTAAGTTTGATGTTCCAATAACATTGCGTACCATTACTTTTCCACAATCACGACACATGATTTTGGATACGCAATACCCTATAATAGACGTAGCAATTAAAGTTGAAGCGCTTATAAATAGTAAATTAGTTGAAGTGTCAACCATAAATTTACCTGATGCAAATTGGAATGATAGGAGAAAGCATCTTACGTTGGCTATTCCTGAAACAACTTCAAATGAATTTGTACTTACTTTTTTGGGTAAACATGATATTGCTCCAGAATTTATCCGGTTAAGTTCAAAGCCAAAGCTTCATAATCATGAGGCTAAAGCAGCAAAAGTATTAAGATGTCTTGAAGAAAATATAACATATAACTATGCTGAAAATACCATTATAAAATCTAACAACATTGTCAATCTTACCGATAAAATGACTTCTGATGGAAAACTAACATGGGAAGCTCCAGAAGGTAATTGGACTGTGGTGCGTTTTGGTCATATTAATATGAGACTAACCAATAAACCAGCGGTACCAGAAGCCACAGGTTGGGAATCAAGCAAACTAGATAAAATTGCCATAGAAAATCATTTACGAAATGGGATGATAGGTAATCTAATTAAAGATGGCGGTCCAATAGGAGATGGTAAATTACATGGTTTGTTAATAGATAGTTGGGAAAGTCACGTGCCAACATGGACTATAAATTCCGAAGATATGTTTTCCGAATTCGAAACCCGAAGGGGCTATAGCATGAAAACCTATTTGCCAGCTACTATGGGGTATATTGTTGATAGCCCTGAAGTAACTACTAAGTTTTTAAGAGACTTGCGCCATACCATGGACGAGGTGTTTATTGATAATTTTTTTAAACATTTTGCTATAGTAGCACACGATATGGGTGCTGAAGTATATACAGAAGGTGCTGGAGGTGAGGTACTACCTATTGACCCAATGCGATATTACGGTGTTAGCGATATCCCCATGACCGAGTTTTGGTACCCCAAAGCACCATCAGCTCAAAATGAATACGCAAAGCCTATTTATAATGCAGCATCAGCAGTTCACTTATATAATAAACCATTTTTAGCGGCAGAAGCATGTACTCAATTAGGTGTAAAATGGAACGAGCATCCATTTTCTGTTAAAGATTTAATCGATTATAATTTTGCCAAAGGGGTTAACCATTTAGTGTTTCATACCTTTTCTCATACACCACAAACAGATGTGTATCCAGGATCAAGTTTTGGAGGAAATATTGGTTTTCCTCTAGTAAGGCAACAAACTTGGTGGCCTTATATGAAAGATTGGACAGATTATTTAAGTAGAAACCAATACATATTACAACAAGGCGAATATGTTGCTGATGTTCTTAGATATTATGGAGATTATTATGAACGCCCACCATTTGATTTAGATTATTTTCCAAAAGGGTATCGTTTTGATTACTTAAATGCTGAAATTTTACATAACAAGTTAAGTGTTAAGGATGGTAAGATTCATGTTAAAGATGCGGGAGATTACCGTGTAATTACCTTAAGAGATTCAAAGCAAATGTTGTTGTCTACTGTGCAAAAGTTAAAAATTTTAGTGCAAGATGGCGCTGTAATACTTGGGGATAAACCTTTAGATTCCCCCAGTTTGATGGATGATGAAAATGATTTAAAAAAACTGCACGCTATAGCTGATGAACTTTGGGGAGATTCTGAAAATGGTGTGAAACAAGTTGGTAAAGGAAAAGTATATTGGGGAAAAACATTGGATGAGGTGCTTAAGGCAGAACGTATTGCTCCAGATGTAATTGTGCCTGAAGGATTAGATATTAATTGGATTCACAGAAAAACGAATGATGCCGATATTTATTTTGTTGCCTCAAAAATGAATAAATCAGTTGATGTATCTCTTAGCTTTAAGGCTAAAGGGAATCCGCAATTATGGGATGCGTTTACAGGAAATCAACAAGATGCTAAAATCTGGAAGTCAACAGAAGATAGAACCAATGTTGTATTGTCTTTATCAGAAAGTGGTAGCGCTGTAGTTGTTTTTTCTACTAAGACAAAAGAGCCTTATGCTTATAAAGTAACTACAAATGGAGAAACTGTTTTAAGTGCAGAAACGGGGTGGTATAAGGTGCATGAAGCTGAAAATACAAGTAATTTAATTTTGAAAAATGATGCTATTATTGCTGATAGTACAGGGGAGTATACATTGCATAAGGATGAAGGTGAGTCAGTGTTTGAAGCTAATGTAAAAGAAACATCGTTGCAAACGGATTGGACTTTAAGTTTTGAAGAAGGCTGGGATACACCCAATTCTATTGAAGTTTTAGAACTAGTTTCGTTAACAAAAATGGATAATGATGCAATAAAGCATTATTCTGGTATCACTACATATTCAAAAACGATTAATGTTCAAGAAATAAGTACCCATGCGTTTGTAGATTTAGGGAAGGTATCCAATATTGCTGAACTTTGGTGTAATGGGAAAAAAATAGGTGTAAAATGGTCACCACCTTTTAAGTTTGATATTAGTGATATCATAAAAAAAGGAAAAAATCAACTTAAAATAAAGATTACTAATACATGGCGTAATCAGCTAATTTTTGATAATTTTCGTTCTAAAAAGAATAAAAAAACTTGGACTACAAATCCGCCTAAAAATGACGAAATTGATTTGGAATCTTCAGGTTTAATAGGGCCAGTAATTTTAAAAACTTTTAAATAATGCAAAGACGCAATTTTATTCAATTATCAACGCTAGCAGGTGTTGGATTATCATTACCAATGGCAGGATTGCTAAATGCATGCGAAAGCCACTCAGAACATTCTTTAGAGTTTAAAAACTTAATTACAGGTTTATTAAAAGATTGGAGTGATGGGATGTTAAAAGTACAAATTAACAATCCATCTAATTTAGATGAACATGGCGCTTTAGGCTGTCCATCTTGTTCTCATATTCACGGGCGCTGTATGGACGCGGTATATCCTTTTTTATATATGGCAGATAAAACTGGCGATGAAAAGTATATAGAAGGTGCTAAATTGGTAATGACTTGGGCAGAAAATAATGTTTCTCAAAAGGATGGTTCATGGACAGTAATTACAAACCCAAAATCTTGGAAAGGAATTACCGTTTTTGGAGCGATAGCTTTGGCAGAAGCTTTACATTATCATGGTCATGTTTTAGATAAAACAACAAAACTGGCTTGGACAAAACGTTTAGAAAAAGCTGGAAATTATATTTATAAAGAGTTTACAATAGATTTTACCAATATAAATTATCCAGGGACAGCAGTTTACGGTTTAAATTTAATAGGTAATGTTTTAAATAGAGACGATTTTAAAGCTAAGAGTAAAACATTAGCGTCTCAAGTAAAATCATATTTTACTGCAAATGAAGGCTTATTATTTGGGGAGTGTAAAAAGAGCTCCAGTAAGTTAAGTGAAAAAGGTTTACACGGTGTAGATTTAGGATATAATGTAGAAGAAACGCTAAACAGCTTAGTCATGTACGCCCTTAAGGAAAAAGATGAAGAGCTTTTACAGATCTTAACAAAATCCTTAAATAGCCATTTAGAGTTTATGTTACCAGATGGTGGCTGGGATAATAGCTGGGGTAATAGAATGTACAAATGGAGCTATTGGGGCAGTAGAACCTGTGATGGTAGCCAACCGGCATTTGGAATGATGTCTCATATCAATCCTGCGTTTGGAACAGCAGCGGTAAAAAATACAGAATTATTGCAGCGTTGCACTGCCAATGGGCTAATACATGGAGGCCCTGGTTTTATTGAAGCAGGCATTCCACCTTGTGTGCACCATACATTTACACATGCAAAGCCTTTAGCAGCATTGTTAGATCATTGGGGTCATTTACCAGAAATCAATACAAATGCTAATCTGCCAAGAACAACTGCAGATGGTGTAAAACATTTTAAAGATTTGGATGTCTTCCTATTTGCAAGAGGCGATTGGAGAGGGACCGTAAGTGCTTACGATGCAGAATATCATTATAAGTACGATTATCGTCAGGCTTCAGGAGGAGCTTTAGGTGTATTATATCATAATAAAGTTGGGCTTTTATGTGCAGCAAGTATGGCAGAATATGCTTTAGTAGAAAAGAATAATCAACAAGTACAACCAAATAAAGATATCTGTTTAACACCAAGAGTTGAGGTGTTTAAAGATGATGTTTGGTATACCAATTTATACGATTTACCAGCAACAGTGACTTCTAAAGACGAAAATGGAACCATAGAACTACTAGCTGATGTAAAATTAAAAAATGTAGATAGAGAGGAAGTTGCAGAAACGGCTTCTGCATTTAATATTGCTTACAAGTGTGCTGCTGATAAAACAGAAATTAAAGTAAGTACAGAGCAAGATATTATAGAGCAAACTGCTTTTGTATTACCAATTGTTTCGCCTTCAAGCGAAGTTGTAACAAATATTAGTGAAAACGAAATTACCATTCAAAAACCGGAAGGATTAGTAACGATTAAAGCAAATGCGCCCATTAGAACTAAAGAAATTTCAGGAAAAAGAACTTTTAATATGGTGCCTGGAGTCGAGGCATTACCCCTAGAAGTGTTTTTTGAGGAGGATAATAAAACTATTGAATTTACAATAACAATAAGCTAATTAATAATAAACAGGGTGTTATTTTAAATGATTCTCTGTTTTTTATCACAAGATGTCCTTGCTTATATTTCTAAATTGACCAGGTGCTAATCCAGTTTTTCTTTTAAACAATCTATTGTAATACACATCAGATTCAAAACCGAGTTCGAAAGCAATTTCTTTTTGAGACTTATTAGAGTTTAGTAATAATTCTTTAGACTTTTCAATTTTTAAGAGCAAATGATATTGTAATGGAGAAACCCCTGTTTGTTTCTTGAAGTCTATTCGAAATTTAGAATAACTAATGCCTAAATTTGAAGCTATTTCAATAAGATTAATAGAACTATTTATGTTTTTATACATAATGCCTTTTGCATGAGATATCATAGAATTTAAATCGTCTAAATTGCTACCCCCACTTTTTATATTATGTAGTTCTGCCATTAACTGTATACAAATGCCAGAAGCTAAATGTTGATATCCATAAGTGGTTTCGTCAAACAATTTAAACAGTGTGTTAAAATGATTTAGTATTTGAGGTTTGTTACATTTTGAAATAATAGGTTCATCTGGGTTGAAAAAACCATTGGATAAAAACTGATTTGCAATAGCTCCAGAAAACCCAACCCACCGCTCTGTCCAACCTGTACTTTTTTTGGGTTTATAACGATGCCAAACATCAGGGAATAATAAAAACACATCACCATCAGAAACTTTTATTTTTCCAGTAGCGTTGCTTTCAAAAACACCTTCGCCTTTAGTGATAAATACTAGATGAAATTCATTTAAAATACGTCCTTTATCCCAAGTAAAAATATATTGATCTGGATGATCCATAGAAGGATAATTTTCATATTTTTTTATAACATTTCGTCCTAAATTATTCACATAAAATCCCCATAATTTATCTTTTTTTGAGGTAATAAGATATTTTCTATAGGTATTTTTCATATCATTTTGTGCTACTAATATATCAAATTGTTAATTGATATAAGCATTAATAATGTCGAAATTTATCACACTAACTTTTATGACAAAACTTTTACTTTATTTGGTACATGATATTACAGGATGATAAATTTACATTTTAGAAATATATTTAAGGAGTTTAAAAAAGTACTTCAATTTTTTTGACATAAAAACAAACACATCTATTTAAAAATGAAAATGCAACTAAGCAGAACCGCATATATAAAGTATATTTTTTCTTTTTTTGCAATAGTCTTACTTATTAGTTTTTCAGGTTGCGATTCATCGTCAACTATAGAGTTAACAGATTTAAAATCAGAATACCGCACAAACCCCTTGGGTATAGATAATACTGCCCCAAGGTTAAGTTGGAATCTTTTTGATAACAGTCAAACCAGAGGTCAAAAACAAACGGCTTACCAAATTTTGGTAGCAAGTTCTATAAAGAATTTAGAAAGTAATGTTGGAGATGTTTGGGATTCTGGAAAAATTGAATCCAATCAATCTGTAAATGTAAAGTACGAAGGTAAAAATTTGGCATCAGCGCAACAATATTTTTGGAAAGTAAAAGCTTGGGATGTTTCAGGAAATGTTTCAAATTGGAGCGAAATTGGACACTTTTCAATGGGTTTATTAAAAAAAGAAGATTGGAAAGGCGAATGGATTTACAAAAAAGGTCAGAATAAAAAAGACCACAATTGGTATAGAAAAAATATTTCATTAGAAGAAAATCCACAGTCCGCTTTTATTTATGTAGCATCCTTTGGGTATCATGAAGTTTATGTAAATGGACAAAAAGTGAGCAATGCGGTAATGAATCCTGTGTATTCTTTTGTAAAAAAGCGATTACCGTACTTAACTTATGATATTAAAGAACATCTTAAAAAAGGAGATAATGTTATTGGTGTTTGGCACGCAGCAGGATGGTCACGCTGGGGAAGGATCAAAGATTATTACGATGCCCCGTTTGTGTTTAAAGCACAAGCAGATGTTAAGTTAAGTAATAGTAATTTATTAATAAATACAGATGCTACTTGGAAGTGTAAAAAGAGCTATAGCGCTTATGTTGGGCGCTGGGATATTAAAGATTTTGGCGGAGAAATTATAGACGAGCGTTTACGAGAAGACGATTGGAATACTACTGCTTATGATGACAGTGACTGGGATAATGCCGTTGTTTTTAATAATAATGAGGCAACGGAAGTTGGTATCTCCAATGTAAATCTTGGTCCTAAAGGAGCTATTGTTGTTCCCAGTACAGATGAAAATCCACCAACAAGTAAAATCACAGCAGAGTTAAGTGCTCAAATGGTGGAGCCACAAGTGAAGTATAAAGAAATAAAACCAATTGGTGTTCAAAAAGATAAAACAGGAAACTATGTGGTGGATATGGGTGAAAATTACACCGGTTTTTTTGAAATGAATTTATTTAATGGAAAAGAAGGCGATACTATTACTTTTAAAATAGCGGATCGTGAGGTAGTAAAATCATCTTGGGACCAACGTAGTAAGTATGTTTTTGATAGCACAGGAACAGGACATTTTACAAACCGTTTTAATCTAGCAGGAGGGCGTTGGATAACGATTGAGGGTATCAATTACAAACCAGAATTAAAAGACATTAAGGGCTATGTAATTACTAACGATAGAAAGCAAATTAGCAAGTTTGAAAGTTCTAGTGAACTGCTGAACAAAATCTATCAAGTTAATTTAAATACATACATTGCCAATACTATTGATGGTATCTTAGTCGATTGTCCACATCGTGAACGTCGTGGTTGGGGAGAGGTTACCGTAGCGGCTATGTATGGCGATGCACTGCCAAATTTTGAAAGTGGGGCGTATATGACACAGTACGCGCAATTTATGCAAGACGCACAGGCCGAAGATGGTAAAATGAGAGCGGTAATCAATGGTGATGATTTTGAGTTTTTAATGTGGATGGCAAACAGCCCAATTACCATTTGGGAAACCTACAGAATGTTAGGCGATAAAAAATTGTTAGAAAACCATTATCCAACATTACAAAAGTGGATGCATTGGTTATACGAGCATTCGGATTACGAAACGGGAGGCGCTCTAAAAATTGGTACACGAGGTTCTTTAGAATTCCCTGGATTGGGAGATTGGTGTACACCTAGAGGTAATTTCTGGACATCAAGTAATTCGCCAGAATCGGCACATTTTAACAACTGTGTATATGCGTTTATGTTAGAAAACGCCCTCAATATTGCAAAGACTTTAAACAAAACGGATGATGCTGAGGTTTTTAAAAAACGCTTAGACGTCCAACGAAAAGCCACACATAATAACAGTTACGATGCCAATACAGGAAAGTATGGCAAAGGGCATCAAGTTAATCAAGCCTTTGCTTTGTTAACAGGTGTTACGCCAGAAGCTGAAAAACAAAAAGCGTACAATAACTTAGTAGACCAAGTACTATATAAATTTCCGTATTACGATACAGGAAGTTCAGGACAGGCTTTATATACACGTTATTTTACGGAATATGGAGAGCGTATGGATTTAATCTACGAACTCTTAAAAGATAAGCGTCACCCTAGTTATGGGTATTTTATAGAACAAGGTAAAACCGTATGGCCAGAGCGTTGGTCTGCCATTGGAAACAGTCAAATTCATACTTGTTATACGGGTATTGGAGGCTATTTTATTAAGGGATTTGCTGGTATTCGTCCAGATTCTGAAAGGTTAGGTATGCAACATTTTATTATAAAACCTTCTCCCGTTGGCGATTTAACCTATGCCAATACAAGCTACCAATCTATGTATGGTAACATAACAGTAAATTGGAAAAAAGAAAATGAAAGTGCAACATTTCATATTGAAGTTCCTGTAAATACATCCGCAAAAATATACATTCCTGCAAACGAAAGTAATGCTGTTTTTGAAAGTGAAACTATTGCTGAAAATGTAGAAAGTATCAAATATATCGGCACAGAAAAAAGTGGTGCTGTAGGTAACTATGTCATCTACGAAGTGGGTTCTGGTACTTATACTTTTAAAGTAAATGAATTGCCTAAAGTAAATTATCCTGAACCAATTAATAAACCAGATAATTTAGCTTTAATAGGACGAATGAATGCCTCTTCAATGACCATTCAATCCGAAAAACTACCCGTTTTTGAAGCTTTTAGGGCGAATGATGAAAATAATGAAACCCACTGGAAAGCTAATTCTAACTCAAATGAATGGTTAGAAATTGAATGGTTTAAACCACAAACGTTTAATCAAGTTGTAATTGATGAATACAACGCAAAAATTTCAAGCTATAAAATTCAGTATTTTTATGAAGACAAATGGTATGATGTAGCAGATGGTAAAAGTTGTGGTAATAATAATAGCCATGATTTTGAAACGGTAACAGCATCAAAATGCAGAGTCTTAGTGCATCAGTCTAAGAGCAATCCAGCAATTTCAGAATTCAAGATTTACCATAAGTAGAGTTTATAAATATAAATTTATTAATATATTAAGAGTTAAAATAAAAGAATAGAAATATGAAAACATGGCAAAAGAGATACACTAGTATTATTTTAATTTATTCATTATTTTTTAGTTCATTCATTTATGCTATTGAAGTAAAGAATTTAAAATGTAACTCTCAAGTAAACCCAGTAGGTATAACTAATTCAAGACCGCATTTTAGTTGGACATTCATTGGTGATGAAAAAAGTTCGGAACAAGGTGGTTATCGTATTATGATGGCTACATCTATAGAAAAACTTAAATATCCAGACCTTTGGGATACAGGGCCAACAAGTATTTCCGAAACAGGACCTTTTGAATATTTAGGAGAACCTTTAAAGTCAGGTCAGCGTGTGTATTGGAAAGTAACGGTTTGGGGAAATAACCGAGGCGTATCACATAGTGAACCTTCATGGTTTGAAATGGGAGATATAGAAAACCCAGAAACTGCATTTAAACCTTATGTATTTCCTAATACTAATGGAGTTGTACAAATTGCATTAAATGGACATGATAATGGGCGTACATTTGAAGGTATTGGAGGAGTAAGCGCAGGTGCTTCAACTGATTTATTATACGATTATGAAGACCCAATTAGAAGTCAGATATTAGATTTCTTGTTTAAACCCAAATTTGGTGCTGGTTTTCAGCATTTAAAAGTAGAAATGGGTGGTGGTGAGAACTCAACCTGTGGTTCGGAACCATCACACGCTATTACACGAGAAGAATTAAAGAATCCAGTGTCTAGAGGCTATGAATTTTGGTTAATGAAAGAGGCACGTAATAGAAATTCTGAGGTTATTTTGGAATACCTACCATGGAGTTTTCCTGGATACTTAAAACCGGATATTTTCACAGAGGAATCTGCAGAGTATTTTGTTTCTTTCCTTGATGTAGCTAAAAAACAATGGGGAATGGATATTGATTGGGTGGCCGCTGCAGAGAATGAAAATTATACAAGTCCCGATTGGCTAATAAACCACGTGCGTCCATTATTGGATGCTAGAGGGTATGAAAATGTAAAAATTCAAGGTCCCGATGATAATAGTGGAGACTGGAAGATTTTTGATGAGTTTGAAAAAAATAAATCTTTAGATAGCATTATGGAGGCCGTAGGTTACCATTATGTTACGGGGCGTGAGTTTAATGAAAATATGGTAGATGGTCGCGGCCGCCCTACAACCGAAAAAGCTAAGAATAGCGGTAAACCTTTATGGGCTAGTGAAGATTGGAGTTGGACAGGAAAGGAATGGGGAGGCGCAGGAGCGTTAAATTTGGCTCGTGTTTACAACAAATTTTATATCCGTGATAGGATAACTAAAACTTTAATATGGGCACCTATAGGTTCCATTTATGAATCGGTAACTTGGGATAAAGCTGGGGCTATGAAAGCAAATAGTCCATGGAGTGGTTATTATGAAGTATGGCCAACTATTTGGGCAACTGCGCATACTACACAGTTTACGGAGCCTCTTAATTGGCAGTACTTAAACAGTGCGTGTGGTCTTTTTGAAGGCACAACGTATAAAGGAAGTTGTGTTACTTTAAAAGAAAAGGATGGCCCTGAATGGAGTATGATTATTTGCACTGAAAAGCAAGAAGAAATTGAAGTTAAAATTGGAGAAGGACTTTCTACAGGTACAATTAACGTTTGGAAATCTAACGAAAAAGAACAGTTTGTACAACAAGAAAGTATAACCCCAAAAGACGGAGTGATTCGAATTTCACTAGACCCTCAATGTATATACTCTTTAACAACTACATCTGGACAGCAAAAAGGAGCTTATAAAATCCCTGAAGAGAGCCCATTTCCATTTCCTTATAAGGAAGATTATGAAGATAGAAAAGTGGGAGACTTGCCTAAGTACCATTCAGATCAAACTGGAAGTTTTGAAATAGCTCTAAAGGAAGATGGATCACAATGTTTGAAACAAATTATCCCAGAGCAGGGTTACGACTGGATGAGGGTTTACAGACTTTCAAATGTAAAACCAAATACATTAGTAGGCGATGTAAAATGGAAAAATTATACCTGTAGTGTCAATGTGTTTATTGAAGGTGGGAATGTGGAACTAGGAGGGCATGTAAAAGGAAGCTACCTAAAAGGTTATCGTTTTCAAGTAGCGAAAAATGGTGATTGGAAGTTGATGTTTGATAAAGAGGTTCTAAAAAAAGGTGTTATTCCTGATTTTGATGGTAATAAGTGGCACACCCTTAAACTTACTTTTCAAGATAATGAAATAGAAGCCTTTATAGATGAGGTATCTGTGTTAAGTATGTCTCATCAGAAAACCACAGGATATGTTATGTTAGCTAGTTCTTATGATGAAAATTTATTTGATGATTTAGAAATTACTCACTAGTAATTAGTATAATTTAAAAGAGGTTTAAAAAACTTAATTGTAACTCAAGTTTGGTACTGAAAAAATGAAAAACAGATTATTAATCCCGTTATGTTTGATATTATCGCTATGCGTACTGAGTTGCCGTGAATCTTCTGTAACCCTTTTAGATTTGCGTTGCGAATACCGAATAAATCCTTTAGGTATAGATAATACAAGTCCACGATTAAGTTGGAAGTTAGAAGGGAATCATCAAGGGAGAGGACAAAAACAAACAGCGTATCAAATTTTAGTAGCAAGTAGTTTAGATGTTTTAAGTAACAATAAAGGTGATGTATGGAATTCAGGAAAAATTGAAACCAATCAATCTGTTAACAATACCTATCAAGGCAATACACTAGAATCTGCTAAACAATACTACTGGAAAGTTAAAGTTTGGGATAAAGATAGTAACATTTCAGATTGGAGTGAAGTTTCAAGTTTTTCCATGGGACTATTAAAACAATCCGATTGGAAAGGCGATTGGATTTTGAAAGAAGACCAGAAAAAAACCGACCACAACTGGTATCGAAAGAATTTTGAATTAAAGGAAGAAGCTACATCAGCTTTTGTATTTGTAGGCTCATTTGGGTATCACGAATTGTATGTAAATGGAGAAAAGGTTACTGAAAATGTGATGAATCCTGTGTCTTCATATATGAAAAAAAGAATTCCTTATTTAACTTATGACATTTCAGATAAACTAAAAAAAGGGGATAATGTCATTGCTATTTGGCATGCTGCGGGTTGGTCTAGATGGAGACGAATTAAAGAATATAGAAAGATTCCTTTTGTGTTTAAGGCTCAAGCAGAAATTATAGCTGGAGGAGAGCAAATAACCCTAAAATCTGATACGACTTGGAAAACTAAAAAAAGCTATAGTGAATATTATGGTGATTGGGATGTGTTACATTTTGGAGGAGAAACAATTGACGCCAGAAAGGCAGAACCCGATTGGAATAGCGCAGAATATGATGACAATAATTGGATAAACGCCAGTGTTTATGATTATAATGCCCTGAATGCAAAAATACCCAAAGGCAATAACATACGTATCTTTGGTGATAAGGGTAAAGGGTCTCGTGCACTTTACACTCCAATTACTGCGCAGTTGAGCGCACAAATAGTTGAACCGCAAGTAAAGTTTAGAGAATTAAAAGCTATTGCCATTAAGAAAAACGATAGTGGCTCTTACCGCATTGATATGGGTGAAAACTACACCGGTTTCTTTGAAATGGATTTGTATAATGGTGTAGAAGGCGATTCTATTACGTTTGAAATTAGTGATCAAACGGAGGAGGTAATGAACTGGAACCAAAAGAGTAAATATATTTTTGGGAAGTCTGGAAAAGGAAAGTTCCAAAATCGATTTAATGTTGCTGGTGGCAGGTGGATTACCGTTTATGGTTTAAATTATGCGCCTAAATTAGAAGACGTTAAAGGTTACGTTATTACTAACAATCGTAAACAAATTAGCAAATTTGCATCCTCAAATGAGCAGCTTAATCAAATTTACCAAATCAATTTAAATACGTATTTGGCTAATACCATGGACGGTATTTTGGTGGACTGTCCGCATCGTGAACGCCGTGGTTGGGGAGAAGTTACGGTAGCCGCAATGTATGGAGATGCGTTACCAAATTTTGAGAGTGGCGCCTATATGGATCAATATCTACAATACACCCGAGACGCTCAGGTAACTGATGGTCAAATAAGGGGTGTTATAAATGAACAAGATCGTCCGTTTTTAATGTGGAAAGCCAATAGTCCATTAACTGTATGGGAAACCTATAGAATGTTAGGCGATAAAAAAGTATTAGAAGACAATTATGAGTCTATGCAAAAATGGATGCAATGGTTGTTTAATAACTCAAATTACAAAATAGGAGGTGCTTTAAAAGCTGGAAAACAAGGCGCAAGAGAATTTCCTGGTTTAGGTGATTGGTGTACACCAAGAGGTAATTTTTGGAGTAGTTTTAATTCGGCAGAAGCTATTCATTTTAATAATTGTGTGTATGCCTTTATGTTAGATAATGCAGAAAAAATTGCAAAAGTTTTAGGTAAGAATGAAGATGCAAAAAAATATGCAGATAGGTTAAAAGTACAGAGAGAAGCGACTCACAAACTATCATACAATGCGGAGACCGGAAAGTATGTAAAAGGGCAACAGGTAGATCAAGCATTTGCTTTATTGGCAGGAGTAACACCAGCATCAGAAAAAGAAAAAGTAGAAGCTGTTCTGGAAGATAATGTACTCTATAAATTCCCTTATTACGATACAGGAAGTTCAGGACAAGCCCTTTATACTCGATATTTTACAGAATACGGAGAGCGTATGGATTTAATTTATGAGCTATTACAAGATAAACATCACCCAAGCTATGGCTATTTTTTAGAGCAAGGAAAAACCGTTTGGCCAGAACGTTGGTCTGCCATTGGTAATAGTCAAATACATACGTGTTATACAGGTATTGGTGGGTATTTTATTAAAGGTTTTGGAGGTATTCGTCCAAACTCAGAACAATTAGGAATGCAAAACATGATGATTAAACCTGCTCCCGTAGGCAATTTAACTTTTGCAAACACAGAATACCAGTCCATGTATGGAAATGTTATTGTGAACTGGAAAAAAGAAGATAAAGGGGCAGCATTTCATATTGAAGTACCTGTAAATACTACTGCAAAAGTGTATTTGCCGGCTACGAGTAAAAAGAGTGTACAAGAAAGTGGTGTTTTAGCTGATGAATCTGAAAGTATCACCTTTGTAGGGACTGAGAAAAATAAGACCGTAGGAAACTATATTATTTATAATGTCGTCTCAGGAATTTATGATTTCCATGTAGAAGAATTACCCGAAGTATCTTTACCTGATCCGATAGTGGAGTCGCAAAACTTAGCAACTTTAGGTAGAATGAATGCTTCTTCTATGTTTATTAAAACAGAAAAATTACCTGTTTTTGAAGCGTTCAGAGTAAATGATGAAGATGAGGAAACCCGTTGGTTGGCTACTGAAACTAAAAATCAATATTTAGAAGTAGAATGGATAAAACCACAAACGTTTAATCAAATCATTGTAGATGAATTTGAGAACAATATTACTTCTTATAAATTACAATATTGGGATTACGGTGCTTGGAAAGATATTGTAAAAGGAACTTCTTGCGGCGAGAACAAAATTCATCAATTTGATTCTGTTCAATCTAGAAAATGTAGATTGTTTATTGTAGATGCTATACGGACACCGTCAATAAAAGAACTAAAAATTTCATATAAAAATTAGTTTAGTATTTAAAAAGATTCACTTGTAGGAAATAGAAGGTAAATAGATGGTTTTTAGCTAGGTAATAAGTTGTAATTAACAAAAATTAATAAATATGCGTTCATTGTTTTGTTTTGTATTGGCTATAATCTGCTGCTGTGGGGTTTTCGAATCTTATGGCTTCCAAAGTAGAGACACTATTTACCCCATTTTTCAATTTCCGCAACATAAAATGCCACGTATAGATGGCAATTTTTCCGATTGGGATTTGGTTCCAGATACCTATGCAATTGGTCTAGACCAAATGAAAGAAAGTATGAATGGTATTGGGTTTAATCTGGATGCAACCGACTTGGATATTACCGTAAAAGTAGCATGGGTAAAAGATTTAAATCGGTTATACTTCTATGTAGAAATTTTTGATGATTTCTGGGAATTTGAGCAACTGAATATTAAACAAGATATTTTTGAATTGGTGGTAGATGCAGATGTTTCTGGTGGTAATTTTATCAAAAAGTGGAATGCAAATATAAATCGGATACCTATTGAAGAGTTGCATTTTAGAGGACATGGGGCACATGCACAAAACTACCATGTTTTTATACCTGCTAAAAATAAAGACTGGGCCATGGTTTGGGGAAATACGCCTTGGATTAAAGATTTTCCGCACGCCAATGCTGCCTATAAGCACAACTTAGAACAAGGAAAACCCGGTTTGCTCAAAATGGAGTTTTGGATAACACCATTCGATTATGCTGCTATTGAAGGCGTGAATCGTTCGGCTGTTTCAGAACTAAAAGAAAATGAGCTTATTGCTATGTCGTGGTGCGTTCTAGATTATGATAATGATAATAAAGAAAGGAAGGATTTTATTAACCTAGCGCATACGCTTAACATGATTCATGATGGCGATTTTTTGAACGCATTCAGGTTAATGCCGCTCACAGAAGATTTAAAACCTCAGTTACAAGCAAATTGGTCGTTTGTTGAGGTGGATAGAGACAGCCGTGTTTTCGCATTCAAAGATGAATCATTAGGCAAAATTAAAACTTGGACATGGGATTTTGGAGATGGAACAACTTCTGATAAGCAAAATCCAACACATAAATATAATACTGCAGGTCACTGGACCGTAGTTCTTACGGTAGAAAATAAAGATGGTAAATCTATACGTTCTAAAGTTTGGGATGTGGTTACAAAATAGGTTGAAATAGTACCATAGTCAAAAATATAAAGTAAGAATGAGGATAAAATTTAAATACTATAAAGGTATATTTCTATTATTAATGGTTATTGTTTCTTCTGCTTCGGTGTTTGCTAGTACACCTAACTGGGAAGGAGCACAATGGATTTGGCAACAAGAAGATGGGGCAGCAAATACTTGGGTAGCGTTTAGAAAGTCATTTAACCTTAATAAAATACCAAAAGATGTAGTAGCAAAAATTGCAGTAGATACAAAATATTGGCTTTGGGTTAACGGAGAAATGGTTTTGTTTGAAGGCGGATTAGCTAGAGGTGCTGCACCGGATACCAATTATTATGATGAGGTAGATTTAACAAAGTATTTAAAAGAAGGTGAAAATACCATTGCTATTTTGGTTTGGTATTGGGGTAGAACCCGAAAAGTACACGATGATAGTGGAAAAGGAGGTCTATTATTTCATGCTAATTTAGGAGAGGAAGAGTTGGTTTCTAATGCCGATTGGAAGCTAAAAGTGCACCCTGCCTATGATGCTAAAAGTGGAGGAGGAGGTAAAAGTGCAAATAGAGTAAATGCCTATAATGTAAAGTTCGATGCTCGAAAAAGTATGGGTGATTGGTCTAAAGCTGCTTGGTATTCAAATTCATTTGATGATGCTAATTGGGGTAAGCCTGTTGAAAAAGGCGCAGCTAATAATAAACCTTGGGGAACTTTAGTAAAAAGAGCTATTCCGCAATGGAATGACAGAGGTTTAGCTAATTATGAATCGTTAACCTTAGAATCCAATAAAATTGAACTACCTTATAAAAATACTACAGATTCTTTAGTTGTAATTCATGCAAAGCTTCCTTTTAATCAGCAAATTACTCCTAATTTAAAAGTAAATAGTAAAGCAGGTAAAACCATTATCGCAGATATGGATAATCCGTTTAATATGCTTAAAGGGACTTACATTACTAAAGATGGTGTGCAAGAATTTGAAAGTTATTCTTGGATAAATGGTCATAATGTAGAGTATACAATTCCGCCAGGTGTGGAAGTTTTAGAACTAAAATACCGCTGGACAGGTGTAGGAGAAATGACAGGGACTTTTGAAACGAGTGATCCTTATTTTACACGTTTATGGTGGATGGCTAGAAACACATTGTATGTTTGTGCTAGAGATGGTTATATGGATTGCCCAGATAGAGAACGTGGTTTATGGGTAGGCGATGTTGCAGATCAAACAGGAGCTGTTTTTTATACATTGGATGAGCCAGGGCGTTTGCTATTAAAAAAAGGAATTGATAATACCATTGCTTACAGAGCTGGAGATACAATTCAAGGGTTAGCACCTGGATTTGGTGCTTACCGAGGAAAAAGCAGTGAGTTAACTGGGCAAAGTTTGCAATATATAGACCAAGGGATTTGGCAATACTACTATAACACAGGAGACAAAGCTACGCTTGAAAATGCATATCCAGCTGTTTTAAATTATTTAAAATTGTGGAGCATGCAATCTAACGGATTACCAAAACACAGAAAAGGGTATGCGAATTGGGTAGATTGGGGTATAGATACAGATTCTGTTGCAACAAATGTGGTGTTGTATTTTATGGCGCTAAAGGCCACTAAAAAAATGGCAATAGCTTTGGGTAAAACTAAAGATATTATTTGGTACGACAGTCGAATAAATAGTATTAAAGAAAATTTTGAAAAAGAATATTGGCAAGGCAATCGTTATGGATCTAAAAATAAATTGATAGAAGAGCGCGTGAGTGCCTTAGCAATTATTAGTGGATTAGCTAAAAAAGAACATTACACTATTTTAGTAGATAGTGTGTTAGTTCCTGTAAAAAAATCAAGTCCGCATATGGAGTGGCTAGCTGAAGAAGCAATCATGATTACAGGGCAATATGATAAAGGCTTGCTACGAATGAAAGACCGTTATCAAGAACAAGTTGATCGCAAATGGTTAACAACACTTTATGAAAAATATCAACCCAAATTGCGTGGCACCTATAACCATGCATGGAATGCACCAAACTATGTGCTTTCAAGATACATTGCAGGTGTAAAAGCAATAGACGTAGCTTGGGCTAAATATGAGGTAAAACCAAATTTAGTTCACATGAGCTCTGTAAAACAAATTGTGCCTTCAGTTAAAGGAGATATTACTGTAGAGGTTCATAAAACAGAAAATAAGTATCAATTAAACTTAATTTCTCCAGAAAAAACAACAGCAACAATTTACATTCCTAAAGCTGGAAAAAATATAACTAAGATTGAAGTAAACGGTAAAAGTATTTGGAAAAATAACAAGTTTAAAAAACGAATAAATGCATTTGATTTTGAAAGTGAAGATGATGAGTTTTTAAAATTTCAAGTTGAACCAGGTAATTGGCAAATAACAGCTTCTTATAACTAATTTTAAAAACAATTATGAAGAAATTAATAGTGCTTTTTTGTTTATCCTTATTTGCAGTAGGAAAGATTAATTCTCAAAACTATGAAAGCATTCAATCTGGTTTTGTAGAACTTAAAAAAGAAAACAACCTCTGGTGCTATTGGTATTGGATTAATGATGATATTTCTAAATCAGGTATTACCAAAGATTTAGAAGCGATGAAAAAAGCGGGAATTGGAGGTGCCTTAATTGGTAATATAAACCCAGCTCGTAAAGATGGAAAAGTGCCTATGTTAAGTGAAGAGTGGTGGTCGCACATGGTGCATGCGGTTGTAGAAGGAAAACGAATTGGTGTAGATATAGGCTTTTTTAATTGTCCAGGTTGGAGTCAGAGTGGTGGACCTTGGGTAGATTCTGAAAAAGCAATGCGGTATTTAACCTTTAGTGAAACGAAAGTTGAAGGAGGTAAGTTAGTGAACGTTAAATTAAAACAGCCAAACGAAAAATTTCAAGACACACATACTTTAGCTTTTAAAGCATCTGAGACAGAACAAAAAAGTACAAAATTCATTCCAACCAAAGTAACTGCCAATTGGAATGATGTAGATGTAAAAGCACTAATTGATGGAAACACAGAATCAGACACTCGTTTTAAAGTTCAAGGAAAGCAAGCTTTAGAGATAACTTTCAATTTAGATGAATCAATTAAAGCGCGTTCCATTTCAATAGTACCAAGTCAAGAATTTAAATGTCAAATAGAAGTATTTGCGGTTGTTGATGGAAAAGAGCAAGTAATCAAAAAAATTATTTTCGATCGTTCTAAAATGACTCCCAATGTAGGGCCAATTTTAAAAGGGGCTTATGCAACAACGTTACCAGATGTTAAAGCACAGCAATTTAAATTAAAATGTAGTCAGTTTAGTTCTCGTAAAAAAACATTCGGTTTTGCTGAAATTACAATTTCTGAAGCACCAGTATTAGATAAATATATCGAAAAACAATTGGGTAAAATGCACCCAACGCCAAAACCAAAATGGGACACTTATGTTTTTAACAGGCAAGAAGAACTTCAATCTAAAGAATTGAGTTTAGATCCAAATCAGGTTATTGATATAAGTAATAAAATTGATGAAAATGGGAATTTGAACTGGAATGCACCCAAAGGAAATTGGACTGTTTTACGAATGGGAATGACACCAACAGGCACAAAAAATGCTCCAGCAGCCCCTCAAGGTGTAGGGTATGAAATTGATAAAATGAATAGCAAGCTTGTCCAATATCATTTTGATAATTTCGTGGGAGAATTGTTAAAACGTATTCCAGAAGAAAGTAAGTCTGCTTTCAAATATGTTATTGCAGATAGTTACGAAATGGGTTCTCAAAACTGGACAGACAATTATGAAGTAAAATTTCAAGAAAAATATGCCTACAATCCTGTAAAATATTTACCAGTTTTGTCGGGGCGAATTGTGGGAAGTGTAGAAGAATCAGAACGTTTTCTTTGGGATTTACGTCGCTCTATTGCTGATGATGTAGCGTATGAATATGTCGGAGCCTTAAAAAAAGCAAGTAACAAACATAATTTGAAAACTTGGTTAGAAAACTATGGACATTGGGGTTTTCCTGGGGAGTTTATGATGTATGGTGGACAATCGGATTTGATATCTGGAGAGTTTTGGAACGAAGGTACATTGGGTAATATAGAATGTAAAGCCTCTTCATCAACGTCTCATACATACGGAAAACCGATAACGTCTGCAGAAGCATTTACCTCTTCTCGAAAAACATACCTTAGACACCCAGCCATGTTAAAAAAACGAGGCGATTGGTCGTTAACAGAAGGTGTCAATCATTTTGTCTTGCACTTATACATTCACCAACCAGACGATAATCGTAAGCCAGGAATGAATGCTTGGTTTGGTACAGAATTCAATCGCCATAACACATGGTTTAGTCAAGCTGATACTTATTTTGATTATTTAAGACGTTGCCAACATTTGTTACAACAAGGTAAATATGTAGCAGATGTGTGCTATTTTATTGGAGAAGACACGCCAATAATGACGGGCGGTCGTGTTCCTGAAATTCCAAAAGGCTATTCGTATGACTATATCAATGCCGAAGTAATTCTAAACAGATTGTCTGTAAAAGATGGACGTTTTGTGTTACCAGATGGTATGTCTTATAAAGTTATGGTTTTACCACCTTTTAAAACCATGCGACCGGAATTACTAAAAAAGATAGAAGAGTTGGTGCAACAAGGAGGAGTCATTTTAGGACAAAAACCTGAAAAATCTCCGAGTTTACAAAATTATCCAGAAAGCGACGAAATCGTTAAAACCATAGCCAACAAAATATGGAGTGGAACCTACAACCAAGGTAAAATGGATAAAGCATTCGGTAAAGGTAAAGTGTTAGACGGTTACGAATTATCTGAAGTCTTTGAAAAGCTAAAATTAGCAGAAGATGTTAAAGTTTCTGAAGATACACCTGTGTTATGGACACATAGAACTACGCCAGAAATGGATATTTATTTTATCACAAATCAAAGTGATGAAACCATAGAATTATCTCCAGTTTTTAGAGTGCGTAAAGATTTGAAACCACAACTTTGGGATGCTGTTAGTGGAGAAATCAGAGCATTACCAGAGTTTGAAATCACGAAAACGGGAGTAAAAATACCTTTACAATTAAAAGCGGCTCAGAGTTGGTTTATTGTGTTTGCTAGAGACAATAAGTTATTGGAAAAACCAATAAATACAGAAAATTTTCCTGCATTTGAAACAATAAGCGAATTGAAAAATCCGTTTTCAGTAGATTTCTCAAATAAGGAAATCGGTCCTAAAGAACCAATCGTTTTTAATACTTTAGAGGATTGGTCTACATCAGAAAACGAGCAAATTAAATATTATTCTGGTACAGCAACGTATACAACCACTTTTACAATAGATAAACTCCCTAAAAATAAAGCGTTTTATTTGAATTTAGGAAAGCTTTCTGTGATGGCTAAGGTAAAACTAAATGGAAAAGAGATGGGAGGTCTTTGGATAGCGCCTTATCGTTTAAATATTTCAGAAGCACTAAAAAAAGGAGAAAATCAATTGGAAATAGAAGTAGTTAATTTATGGCGAAACCAATTGATAAAAGACAAACAACGGTCGGAAAATGAAAAATATACTTGGTTAGTTATAGATGATATCAAACCGAAATCAAAATTACAGCCTTCAGGATTGTTAGGTCCAGTAAGTATTGAAACGACTAAACAATAATAAATAATACACACAAATATAAAATAACATGTACATAATTTCGAGCAATAGATTGGCAACAGTCATACTGACGATACTATTTTTGGTTTCGTGTTCTTCAGTTCAAAATAATATTCCACCGCACGAGTTGGTAGTAAGTGAACAATTTAAAAATCCAATAGGTTTTTACGATGCTACACCTTCTTTTTCATGGAAACTACCACAAGATAAAAACATCAAAAAGCAAACAGCTTATTCGATTGTAGTGGCTTCTAAACCTGAACTATTACCAAATAATGCTGATTTATGGGAAAGCGGAAAAGTGGAAAGTGAGCAAACTCTATTTGTCAAATACAAAGGAGAAAAACTCTCTTCGCGACAAAAAGTGTATTGGCAGTTAAAGTTTTGGGATCAAAATAAAAAGGCTTCAGCTTGGAGTGAGGTAGCCAACTTTGAGTTAGGACTACTCCATAACTCCGATTGGCAGGCCAAATGGATTAGCTTGCCAAAAGTTGATAAAGCAAAGTCGCCAAAAACGAATAAAACCTCTTATAAAGTACAGTACTTGCGAAATGAGTTTACTCTTGACTCTAAAATTGAATCTGCTAGATTGTACATTACGGCAAAGGGACTTTTTGAAGCTGAAATCAATGGCAGAAAGGTTGGCGACGATGTAATGGCTCCAGGTTGGACCCCTTACAATAAACGCATTGAAACGTTAACTTATGATGTAACAGATCATTTGCAAGATGGTTCTAATGCCATTGGAATTTCCTTAGCTGAGGGCTGGTATGCAGGTCGATTAATGCTTAGAGGCTATCCAAAAGTTTCGCCCAAAGTAATGTGTCAACTTGAAGTAAAATATACCAATGGCGATGTTAAAACCTTTATTACTGATGAAAGTTGGAAAGCTACCCAAGAGGGACCAATTGTTTATGCTGGAATTTATGATGGAGAGCAATATGATGCACGGAAAGAACAAAAATCTTGGTCGTTAACATCATTTGATGATGCAAATTGGCAAAAGGTGGTTGTTGAAGATATAGATGCAGAAATTAGTTTGACACCTAAGCGACACAATACAGTTAAATCTGTAGAAGAGTTAGCACCAATTGCTATTACAGAGATTGATAAAGGTGTGGTAATTTTTGATATGGGACAAAATATGGTGGGTGTACCGCGTATTAAAGTGCCAATGGATAAAGACGGAACTTTAAAAATACGTTTTGCCGAAATGCTTCAGCAAGATGGACGCATGTATACTAAAAATTACCGAGGTGCAGTTTCAACCGATTATTATATTGCTAAAGAAGATGGACAAATTGAGTATCAACCAACATTTACGTTTCACGGTTTTAGATATGTAGAGTTGAGTGGTTTTAATGCAAATGCTACACCAGATAAATCGTGGGTAATAGGTGTTGTGCAACATTCTGATTATAATTTGAATGTTGAGTTTAACTCGTCACACGAAAAACTCAATCAACTGCAAAGCAATATTATTTGGGGGTTAAGAGGTAATACGCTCGATATACCAACCGATTGTCCGCAACGTGATGAAAGAGCAGGCTGGACAGGAGATGCTCAGGTCATTGCACCCACCTCGTTTTTTTTAGGTGATGTGCATTCCTTTTGGATGAGTTGGTTGCAAAGTGTACGAAACGATCAAGATGAAGATGGTGCGGTTCCTGTAATGGTACCTTCTTTAGGAGGTAAGCTTAAAGCTGGTGCTGGTTGGAGCGATGTAATCACTATTGTCCCTTGGGAAACATACCAGCGTACTGGTGATGTAGGTGTTTTGGAAGAAAACTATGCAAGTATGAAAAAATGGGTAGGATTTTATCAGTCAAATGCCAAAGACCATATTGTCAAAATGTTTACCCACGGCGATTGGTTACAACCCTATTCAACACACAAAAGAGATGAGCGATTTGGTGTAACCTCAAATAAGCTAATTATCACAGCTCATTATGCGCACTCTGTTAACCTAACTGCTCAAGCAGCAAGAGTGCTAGGATTTGAGTCTGAAGCCAAAGAATATGAGCTTTTATTCCATGCTATTCGCGATGTATTTCAAAATAGTTTTTTCGATACTCAAGGACGCATTATTGAAGGTCCTGAAACTCAAACCGCTTATTTATTAGCCTTAGCGTTCGATTTGTTGGATGATGAATTAGCGCAAAAAGCAGTACCTCATTTATTGGAACAAATAAAACTAACCGATAACCATTTGCGTACCGGTTTTTTAGGTACACCTTTATTGCCTTTAGTACTTGATAAAATAGGCGAGACCGACTTGATGTATGAAATTTTGTTTAAAGAAACCTACCCATCGTGGTTCTATTCTATAAATCAAGGGGCAACTACCATGTGGGAGCGTTGGAATAGTTACACCCATAAAGATGGTTTTAACAAAGGCGGTATGAATTCTTTCAACCATTATGCCTACGGAGCTATTGGTCGTTGGATGTACGAACGCATTGCGGGTATTAAACCTATTAAAGTGGGCTACAAAGAAATAGAAATTGCTCCTATTCCAGGCGGCCCTTTAACATCTGCAGCTGCTACTTATAATTCGCCTTATGGAAAAGTAAGTTCAAGTTGGAAAATAGTCGACAAGCAATTTAATTTAGATATAATAGTACCTCCAAATACAACTGCTCAAGTTTTTGTACCAGGAAATACACAAGAAAGCATTAAGGTAAACGGAGTAGAATTTGATAGTAATTCAGATATAAAATTAATTAGCAAAACAAATAAAGCTTTTGTTTTTCAGGTAAACCCAGGAACATATTCATTTAAAACTAATTATTAAGCGAATATGTATTGCAAAAGAAAGGAGAAAATTAAATGTAAATAGAAGTGGTTAATTTATGGCGAAATCAGTTGATAAAAGACAAGCAAAGATCAGAAGAAGAAAAATATACTTGGTTAGTTGTCGATGATATTAAACCAAAATCAAAATTAAAGCCTTCGAGATTGTTAAGTCTAGTAAGTATTGAAACTATAAACTATTAGTTAGTTAAACTTTACATTAAAAATGAACATATTAAATCAATATACAAAAAAGACGATTTCTAAAAATCTAATAATTCTTGGATTAATTCTATCTAGTATATATTCGTGTAAAAACACATCCAAAGAAGAAAAAGAAATTGTAAAAAACAAGCCTAATTTATTGTTCATTTTTGCAGATCAGTACAGACAAGCCTCATTAGGATTTTTAAAAGAAGATCCTGTACATACGCCTAATCTAGATCAGCTAGCAAAAGAAGGTGTGTTTTTTAATGAAGCCGTAGCCAACAATCCATTATGTAGTCCATACAGAGCTATGTTAATGACAGGCCGTTACTCACTATCAACAGGAGTTGTAGAAAATTGTAATTCTCAAAGAACGGCATTAGGAAATTATTTAAAGAAAGATGAAATCTGTTTTTCTGATGTTTTAGTTGATAATGGATATAGCGCAGGTTACGTTGGAAAATGGCATTTAGATGGTCCAGAACCCACACCACCAGATGTTAAGCGTGTTTGGGATACTTGGTGTCCACCAGATAGAAGACATGGTTTTTCTTTTTGGTATGCTTACGGAACGCACAATAGGCATAACGTGCCTTATTATTGGACAACCAATGCAAAAGAAGATGAAAAAGTTCATATAAAAAAATGGTCTGCAGAACATGAAGCAGATGTTATTATTGACTATCTAAATAATAATGAAGACCAAAGAAAATCTGATGAACCTTTTGCTTTGTTTTGGTCTATAAATCCACCACATACACCATTTAAGCAGGTTCCAGAACGTTATCAAAAACGTTATGAAGGGATGAGTTATAAAGATGTTCTAAACCGACCAAATGTTCAATTTAATGATAATTATAAATTAAAAAGAGGAGACCATGGTGTAGAAAAACGTTTAGATCAAGCTACAGATTATTTTGCTTCCGTAAATGGCGTTGATGACCAAATTGGGCGCGTTATTGCAAAGTTAAAAGAAGAAGGGATGTACGATAATACCATCATCGTATTTTCTGCTGATCATGGAGAAATGCTAGGAAGCCAAGGTTTAATGCATAAAAACATTTGGTTTAAAGAAGCTTTTAAAATCCCTTTAATAGTGCACTATCCAAAAATTGTAAAACCTAAAACCGATGATATTTTATTAAGTGTGCCTGATTATATGCCAACACTGTTGGGCTTAATGGGTATGAAAGATGAAATACCAGACGAAGTTGAAGGTAAAAATTATGCAGATTTGTTTTTTGATAAACCTGTAAACCGTCCAGAAAAACAATTGTATTTTGGAGGTAAAAGCTTTGCTTCTAAAGGAGATACTCGTGGTTTTAGAACAAAAAATTACACTTACGCAGTAGTTAAACACGAAAGTGGGGATAAATTTCATTATCTATATAATGATGCTAAAGACCCTTATCAGATGAAAAACATTTGGGGAGAAGATGCTAGGTTAGATGCTCAAATGGAAAAAGAGTTAGCGACATTGTTAACTTCTATGAATGACCCTTGGTAAAATGAAAACAAACAGACGCCATTTTATAAAGAGCATGTCAGCACTTGGTTTAGCTAGCGCTACATATTCATTATTATCAGCCTGTGCAGGTAAAAATGGAACAGCATATTTAAACGAAAAGATTACAAAAATCGAAATATTTCGATACGATATCAATATACCTCGATATTTTTCTTGGGGAACATGGCATAACCGTCAACATTTATTCATAAAGATTTCGTCAGGAGATTTTTATGGATGGGCGGAAACACCAGCTTCTAAAAATGATCCAGATTTTAAGCCAACGGCTTGGGTAAAATATTTACAACAATTTAAAGGGTTAACCCTAGGAGAGGCTCAAAAAATATTGACATCAGAACAGGTTTTAGGTTCTAAGCAATCTCTTAAAATGTTAGAATCTTTAGATATGGGACTTTTGGATTTGTCAGGAAGGCTTCAAAATAAACCTGCAGTAGAGTTGTTGGGATTGACTGGACGAAATACAGTTCCAGGCTTATACTGCATACTAGATAAAGACGAGATAAAAGTAAGGGCAGAGGCAGAAAAAAGCATCGAACAGAACCTTGGGCATCACATGAAATTTAAAATGTATGGAGATGAAGTGGTTGATATGAAACTACTGCGAATTATAAGAGATGTTTTGGGCGATGACGCTGTTGTAATTTCAGATGTCAATAAAGGCTATAAAAAGTGGGAATCATTAAATGAGTTGAAATCTATTTTAGACCGTTTTAAAGCCAATGGACTAAATGCTATTGAAGATCCAGCGCATTTAAAAACAAAGCAGTGGATAGAGCTACAAAAGATGGTTAGAGATTTAACTTTAATTCCAGATGCGCCCATGCGTCCAGCTTGGAAAGGCCTAAAAACTATGGAAGCAGGAATGGGACACATTTACAATTTGCATCCTTCTACTATGGGAAGCTTAACACATACAGCTCAATTGGCTCATAAAGTAAAAGAAATAGGGGCAAAAGTTATGATAGGTGACGATAGTTTGGTAGGGCCAGCTTGTTCGGCATGGCAACAAATAGCAATAGGTGTCGATGCCACTTGGGTGGAAGCCATTGAGAAAAAAGCAGACTCTAAAATCTATTTAGAGTGTTTGCAAAGTTCAGCCACTAAAAAAGAGGCCAATGGTTACTATTCATTTACGCCAAAGCCAGGTTTTGGTTTAGAAATAGATACTGATAGATTAAAAAAAGTAAGTGAATTGTATATTGAAATCTAAATAAGATAATTTAGAACAACGCATTGTGATAATTGATATCATTTTGTTTAATAAATATATCAAAACGTCAATTGTATCTTGGCTCATTTATTGCGTATTTTACATTTAAATAGGTGCAATACAAGAGTTTCAGTCTTAACCAGTCTTAACTATTCTTAATTTATTTACGAATACGTCACTAGGAGCTACAAATAAAAAAGCATGGTGAGATGCATCAAAAAATGCAATTTATAGAATGGATTATCTCTCTGATAGGCGCTAAAAATAAAAGAAAAGGACAATGATAAAAGTTGGATTATTTGGTATTGGCTTAGATACCTATTGGCCGCAATTTGAAGGCTTATTAGAGCGGTTAGAAGGTTATCAACAACAAATAGCAACTAAAATGGAAAGTTTTGGTGCTGAGGTTGTCAATGTTGGTTTGGTAGATTCCCCTGTGGTTGCAAGAGAAAAAGCTCAGGTGCTAAAAACAGAAGATGTAGATATCTTGTTTTTATATATATCTACGTATGCCTTATCATCTACAGTATTACCTGTAGTACAAAAAGTAAAATGTCCAATAGTTATTTTAAATATACAACCTGTTGCAGCTATAGATTACGAAAGCTTTAATGCATTGGGGGATCGTGGTAAAATGACTGGAGAGTGGTTAGCACATTGTCAGGCTTGTTCGGTACCAGAATTTGCAAATGTGTTTAATCGTGCAGGAATAGATTACGAATTTGTAACAGGTTATTTAGGAGAGCAAGTAGTTTGGGACGAAATTCAGGATTGGATTGATGCTACAAAAGTCGCTTCGATAATGCAAAATAATAGACTCGGTGTTTTAGGACATTATTATGCGGGTATGTTAGACGTATATTCCGATTTAACCAAACAATCTTCAGCTTTTGGAACGCATATAGAAATTGTTGAAATGTGTGAGGTGAAAAAGTACAGAGATGCAGTTACAGATGATGAGGTTGGCGAAAAAATAGCTGAATTTCAAAGTACCTTTGAAGTGATTGATGCTTGTGAAGAAGAAGAATTGGTACGCGCAGCAAAAACATCAATAGCTTTAGATAAATTGGTTGAAAATCACGATTTAGGTTCTTTAGCCTATTATTATGAAGGCGAATCAGGAAACGAATATGAAAATATTGTAACTTCTGTCATAGCAGGAAACACCTTGTTAACAGGGAAAAATGTACCGGTTGCAGGAGAATATGAAGTGAAAAATGCCCAAGCCATGAAAATTATGGATGCTTTTGGTATTGGTGGTTCATTTTCTGAGTTTTATGCGATGGATTTTAATGACGATATTGTTATGTTAGGTCACGATGGGCCTGCACATTTTGCCATTGCTGAAGGTAATGTACAATTAGTGCCATTACCTGTGTATCATGGAAAACCAGGAAAAGGCTTGTCAATTCAAATGACTGTTAAGCATGGTCCTGTAACTTTATTGTCTGTAGTAGAAGGTAAAGATGATGTGTTTTTATTAGTTGCCGAAGGAGAATCGGTAGAAGGGCCAATATTACAAATAGGAAATACAAATAGTCGTTACCGTTTTTCAATAGGAGCAAGAGCTTTTATGAATGAGTGGTCTAAACAAGGGCCATCGCACCATTGTGCTATTGGTGTAGGCCATATTGCTAACAAAATTGAGAAGCTGGGTAATTTATTGAAATTAAGGGTGGTTCGAATTTGTTAGTTTCTACAACAGCCTTAAGCAATTTATATTTATGTTTTGGAGATATACTTTTTACAGGAGTGGTTTTAACTAAACCAAAAGCGATAGCCTAAGAAGTAGTTTTAATGTTTTTTTGTTTCAATAAAAAGTTGTGGTATAATAATGATTGATGTGTAAATATTTGGTTCCAAATGTAATAGAAGGCTCCGTAACATATATTAAGTATAAAAAAATAAAAATATTAAAAGTAAAAAAGAATGAATTTCAAGAGTTTGTTACTAGTTATTTCAATTGTGTCAACTACATTAACCAGCTGCAACAATATAAAGAAAAAGGAAAATCTAAATAATACAAATACAACCCAATCAAAAAAGAAACCTAACATAGTTTATATTTTGACAGATCAATGGAGGAGTTCGGCTTTAGGTTATGCAGGAGATGTTAATGTTAAGACACCAAATCTTGATGAATTTTCTAAGGAATCAGTAAATTTTACAAATGCTGTATCTGTTATGCCTGTTTGTACACCGCATAGAGCAGCCCTTATGACAGGACGATACCCCACCAGTACAGGTATGATTCTAAACGATCTTTACTTGCCAAGTAATGAACTTTGTATGGCAGAAATATTTAAATCTGAGGGTTATAATACTGCTTATTGGGGTAAATGGCATTTGGACGGTCATGGAAGGGAAAATTATACACCAAAAGAAAGACGTCAAGGTTTTGACTATTGGAAAGCATTAGAATGTTCTCATGATTATAATAAAATGCCTTATTATGATAATGATGATGCAATACTTAAATATTGGAATGAATATTCACCTTTTGCTATTATCAAAGACGCGAATAAATATATGACTGAACATGCAAAAGATGATAATCCATTTTTAATGTTTATTTCTATATCAACCCCTCATTTTCCTCATTATAGTGCACCTCAGAAGTATAAAGCTTTGTATCCAACAGCCGATTTAATCATCAACCCCAATGTGCCTAAAGATAAAGAAGAAAAGACTCGTAAAGAGTTGCAAGGTTACTATGCACATTGTACTGCAACAGACGAGGTTATAGGAATTATATTGGCAAAGATTAAGGACTTAAATTTATCTGACAATACTATTATTGTGTTTTCTGCAGATCATGGAGAAATGATGGGTGCTCATGGTGCTAGACCTTATAAAAAACAATTGAGTTGGGACGAGTCTATCAAAGTGCCTTTCCTTATAAAGTATCCTTCTATAGAAAAGCATAAAGGAACTGTGGTGAACGCCCCTATTAATACTCCTGATATTTTACCTTCATTACTAGGTTTGGCTAATCTACCTATTCCCAAAACAATTGAAGGTGAAGATTTATCTAGATTGATAAAAAATCCAGACCCTAATGCAGATCGTACGGCTTTAGTGATGAGTGTATGTCCTTTTGCTGATAATGCCAGAGCAGATGAATATCGCGCTATTCGTACCAAGCAATATACTTATGAACGTACCTTAGAAGGAGCAACTAAGCTTTTTGATAATATAAAAGATCCTTACCAGATGAACAACTTAATTGGGAATCCAAAGTTTGCAAGTCTCCAAAAAACACTGTATGCCAAATTAAATCAGCAACTTAAGACTATCGGTGATGATTTTAAACCTCGAGATTTCTATCTTAAAAAATGGGATTATGTTTTAGATAAAAAAAAGAATTGTATAGACTATTGGAGTTTTGAAGGCGGTAATGGCGTGGTTCAATCACCAGAAGAATTTATAAATAAGTGAATTTAAAATCTAATACTTAGGACTATTATTCCATCTGTTTAGTATATGAAATAATTATAAAAGTACGAATGAAAATACTTATTAGAACTTTCTTTACAATTGCGTTATTGAGTTTAGTAATTTCAGATTTAAAAGCCCAAAATAGCTTACTTGAAAAAGGTTTTCTAAGCCCACCACACCAAGTACGACCTCAAGCATGGTGGTGGTGGTTACAAACGCCAACTAATAAAGAAGCCATTACTAGAGATCTTGAAGAAATGAAAGCCAAAGGCTTATCCGGTTGTATGGTGTTAGACGGTGGTGTTGGTCCTTTTGGTCCGCATAAATGGAAAAAGAAGACTGTTATTGATACTACGGAAATCAGATACGAAATTACAAACGAATACAAAGGCGGAAGCTTGAGTCAACCCAATGATAAAATGGAACTCTGGTCAAAACCATGGCGAGACATGGTACGTTTTGCATCTTTTGAAGCTGGAAGACTAGGACTAGACTTTGGGGTGTTTATTGGACCTGCAGGATGTGCTGCGCCTTGGGTAACACCTAATTATGGTCAACAAGAGCTGGTTTGGAGTGAACTATCAGTTGAAGGAGGGAAAAGGATCAACCAAGAATTTCCAAAACCTAAACTTCCTGTTCAAACAATAAGACAACGAGAAAATCAAACGGTAAAAGACGCGCAAAATGCTTTTTACAATGAGATTGCAGTTTTGGCTTTACCTGATACGAAAACACCCTCGATAAACGAAATAATAAACATAACCGACAAGCTTGATGAAAATGGCCATTTAAAATGGGATGCTCCCAAAGGTGATTGGCGCGTCATTCGGTTCGGTTACCGCCCAACTGGACGTAATTTAGGGGGTGTATTTTATATCGACCATCTAAGTAGAGAAGCTTTTGATTTGCATTGGCAAAAAACTGTGGGAACCTTACTAAAGGAGATGAGTCCGGAAGAAAGGCATGCTTTTAAATACGTAGAATGCGATAGTTGGGAAGCTGGTGACCCAAATTGGACGAAACATTTCCCAGAAGAATTTAAACAACGTCGAGGTTATGATATTGTAAAATACCTGCCCTCCTTAATTGGAGTTAATATTGAATCTAATGAGAAAACTGAATATTTTTTAAATGATTTTAGATTAACCATTAGCGATTTAATTTCTGAAAATCATTATGGAAGACAGCAAGAGGTTGCTCACGAACACAAATTAGAATCTTATGCGGAAGCTGCAGGACCGCACCAATACCAAGCCGATTTAAAAAAATGCGTAAGTAAATGCGATGTAGCGATGGGAGAATTTTGGATGCCATCATCTCACAGAGAAAAACCAAGTGGGCGCTTCTTAGTGCGTGAAGCGGCAACCGCAGCACATACCTATGGAATTAAAAAAGTATTTGCAGAATCCTTTACTTCCGTTGGTCCTAATTGGGAGGTATCTCCTTTTCAAATGAAAGCAGTTGCGGATCAGGCATTTTGTGATGGACTCAATTGGATTTGTTTTCACACATTTTCACATCGTCCGTCTGTTACCGATGTACCTGGTTTAACCCATAGTGCAGGTACTCATTTTGACCGCACCAATACCTGGTGGAACCAGTCGATGCCTTTTATTGACTACCTTTCACGTTGTTCTTACATGTTGCAACAAGGTTTGTTTGTTGCCGATGTGCTGTTTTATAACGGTCATGGATTACGCTCAGGTGCTGATGCATTTGAATGGGAAGACGGAATGAAGAATCCACCACAAAGTTTAGGTCAAGGTTACGATTACGATAAGTGCAACGAAGAGGTTCTGCTAAATAGACTAGAATTCAAGAATGACAAACTGGTGTTGCCTGACGGTATGAACTATAAGATTTTGGTTATTGACGAAAAAACACCTGTATCGCTAAAAGCACTAAAAAAAATAGTAAAACTTGTAGAACAAGGAGCAACAGTTGTGGGTAAAATAGAATCTTCGATGTTGGGTAATAAAGATAATCTTGCTGAGTACCAAAATTTGACAAAGCGTATTTGGGCTCACCTTGAAAAGGGAGAACATAAAATTGGTAAAGGCAAATTTGTTTGGAATAAATCGATTCGAGAAGTCTTGCAAAATCAAAATATCCCTCCAGATTTTGAATGTAAAGGTTTAAGTGATGCTGGGGTTATCGATTTCATCCACCGTAAAACGGAAGATACCGATATCTATTATGTTGCAAGTAAATGGCAACCTACTGAAAAAGTAGCCTGTAGTTTTAGAGTGAGTGGTAAACAACCAGAATTGTGGAATCCTGTTACTGGCGAAACGCGTCTTTTAAGCAATTTTAAAGTAGAAAACGGACAAACCATTATCCCTATGGAATTTGGATCTTGTAGTTCTTATTTTGTTGTTTTTAAAGAACCAATATCAATACAAAATTCAACTTTAAATTGGACTGAATTTCAAGTAGTTAAAATTATTGAAGGGTCTTGGAATTTGAGTTTTGATACAAATTGGGGAGGACCAGAATCAATCATTTTTCCAAATTTAGTAGATTGGTCTGCGCATGAAAACTCAGGTATTAAATATTACTCGGGTACTGCTACCTATCATAAAACTTTCGATATGATCTCTTTAAATGAAAATCAAGAGCTTTACATTGATTTAGGACAAGTACATGAGTTGGCTCGTGTTACATTGAACGGTGTAGATTTAGGAGTTGCTTGGTCAAAACCATACCGAGTAAACATGACATCGCATGTAAAGGCAAAAGGCAATACTTTAGAAATAGATGTTGTTAACCTTTGGCCAAATCGTCTTATTGGTGATGCCTTTTTACCAGAAAAAGAGCAATTTGCTAAAACCAATATCCGAAAGTTCACTAAAGGAACAAAGCTTCTTCCTTCTGGATTAATTGGGCCTGTACAAATCTTAATTACAAAAAATGACTAATTTTATTTGATTATGAAACGATATTTTTTAATTCTTATACTATTTGTATTGACTATTTCTTCATGTAAAAAAGGAGATATAGCATCAATAACACCTCAAGAATATGCCAATTTAAAAGAAGGGTTTATAAATCCTCCTGATTCAACAAAACCTGGTATTTATTGGTATTTTTTAAGTGGACATATTTCTAAAGAAGGTATTACTAAAGATTTAGAAGCCATGAATGCCGTTGGTATCGGAGAGGTTTTTATTGGGGATATATTTTACATGCCTCCTTCAACCAATCCACATGGATTAAGTTATGATACACCAATGGGAAAAACCCCTTCGCTAAGCGAAAAATGGTGGGATTGTATGCGTCATGCGATAAGTGAGGGTACGAGATTAGGGATTAATATTAGTTTTTTCAACTCACCAGGTTGGAGTCAGTCTGGTGGACCATGGGTGAAAGAAGAACAGGCAATGCGCTATTTGACGCATTCTGAAACCGTTGTAACTGGTGATAAAAATATTGAGATAGCACTAGAAAAGCCAAAAGAATTTTTTCAGGATGTATCGGTTTTAGGGTACCCTATTCATCAAAAGTTTACAGCTACTCCTAAAATCAAGGCTCTAAACTGTAAAGCTTCGGCATTAAAAAACTTGCTAGATCAAAATAAATCTACAGTAACTACTTTTAATAACAATGGGCAAGAACCTTTAATCTTTGAGGTTTCATTTGATACGCCTATAACAGCAAGAAGTCTTACCGTTAGCCCAACAAAAATGCACTTTACATCGAATGTTGAAGTGCAAGTCTACCAAAACGGAAAATACGAATCGATAAAGAAAACCCTTTTTGATCGTGCTTTTAGTTTGCCTGGGCGTGGCCCTATACCTGATGCGGATATGATTATGGCATTGGACAATATTAAGGCTAAAAAATTTAGAATCGTAATAGACACGGTACCTGCTAATTTTGAATTGACAGGTATTCATATTTCCGATGCCTATAAAATTGAACATGGGAATGAAAAATGGCTCAATAAAATGGCGAATAGAGGTGTTCCTGGATGGGAAGTATTTCAATGGAAAACACCAGAATACAGTGAGCAACAAGACGTATTGCATACGGATGAAATTATAAACTTAACCGAACATTTTGATGGCAATGTGCTAAAATGGGATAATGTACCTGCAGGACAATGGAAAATACTGCGTATAGGAATGACACCTACAGGGCAAACTAACCGTCCTGCAACCCCTGATGCTCGCGGACTTGAAGTGGATAAATTGAGTAAAAAAGCTTTGCGTTCTCACTTTGATGCTTATATGGGGAAAATGATAAAATCCATGACTCCGGAAGAGCGTAAATCTCTAAAACGTGTTATTGCGGACAGCTACGAAACAGGACCTCAAAACTGGACAGATGATATGAAGGAGTCATTTGAACAAGCCTATGGCTATGACCCTATACCTTGGCTAGCAACACTTACAGGAAACATAGTAAATTCTGCAGAAGAATCGGATCGTTTTTTGTGGGATATACGTCGATTAATAGCAGATAAGGTTGCCAATGAGTATGTGGGTGGACTGAGAGAAATCTGTGAAGAAAATGGTGTATCTATGTGGCTTGAAAACTATGGGCATTTTGGCTTTCCTTCGGAATTTTTAAAATATGGTGGTCGTGCTAATGAAATTGGAGGAGAATTCTGGATCCATCGTCAAGGACCCGAATCTAAACTTGCAGCATCTGCCAGTCATATTTATGGTAAAAACAGAGTCTATGCAGAGTCTTACACTTCACGCGAAGTTCCTTTTTCTGTAAGCCCTATTAAGTTAAAAAAATCAGGAGATTGGAGCTATACACAAGGTGTAAATCAAGGAATTTTACATGTGTATATTCATCAGCCTTATGAAGATAAATTTCCGGGGATGAATGCATGGTTCGGAACAGAATTTAATAGAAACAACACTTGGTTTGCGCAAAGTAAAGAATGGGTTACTTACCAACGTAGAAACTATTTTCTATTGCAACAAGGAAAACATATTGCTGACGTTTGTTTTTATATTGGTGAAGAGTCTCCTAAAATGAGAGGATGGGTAGATAAAAATCTCTCTACGGGTTATGAATATGATTTTATCAATGCAGAAATCATTACAGAACAGACAAAAGTAGAAAACGGGCGACTTGTTTTAAAAAGCGGAGCAAGCTATAGCGCATTGGTATTGCCTCCTTGGAATACGATGCGCCCTAAGGTTTTAAAAAAACTTAAAGAGTTGGTTGAGCAAGGTGCAACTTTAATAGGAATGCCGCCCGAAAAATCTCCAAGCCTTCAAAATTATCCAAATTGTGATATTGAAGTACAGCAACTGGTTAAGGAATTATGGGGTGAATCACTTCCAAACACTAAAGATTTTTTCCATCATAAATTAGGAAAAGGACATGTGTATGCGAACGGAAATATCAATGAGATTTTAAACAAACATGGAATATTTGAGGATTTTATTTTTCCTGATTCGTTAAATGTAAAATGGATACATCGCAAGTTAAAGGGGGCAGATATTTATTTTATAACTAATCAAGGGGATACCAAAGTAACCTTTGATGCTTCGTTTAGAATTGCTGGAAAAAGTCCAGAACTTTGGTCCGCACTTGATGCTACATCTCGTAAACTGTCTATGTATAGTAATGAAGGAGAGCGTACCATTGTTCCTTTAAGTTTTGATGTGAATGAAAGCTACTTTATTGTATTTAGAGAGCAGGGGCATGGAATAAATAAAAACCTATCTGTAGGACAAAATTTCGAAGCTGAAAAACCATTGAAACAATTAAGTTCATTATGGGATATTCAATTTAAAAACAAATGGTTAGAAACCGATTTTACACTAAAAAAACAACCTTTATTTGACTGGACAACTTCCTCTGATGAAAAGATTAAATATTTCTCTGGAACCGCCACATATAAAACTTCTTTTGAATTAACTGAAGAAGAAGCAAAACAAAGCATTGCATTAAATTTTGAAAATATAGGAACCATAGCAACTGTTAAACTCAACGGGAAAAAACTTGGAACACTTTGGACAAATCCTTACCGAATAGCGATGGTTAACACTGCTAAACCTGGGACAAATGTCCTAGAAATTGATGTTACAAATAATTGGATGAACCAAATGTTGTGGCAAAACAAGAAACCTCAACACGAAAGAGACACATGGGTGCTAGCAAACACCCTTGAAAAAATGCCAAATAACGGCATCATGCACTCAGGTATATCAGGTAGCGTATGGCTATCCATAATAAATGACAATTAAAAATCGTACTATCAAAAAAATGAAAGCATCCTGTAAAACCTTGTTTTTAGCATTAATACTGAGTCTATTTGTATCAAATTTAACTGCCCAAAATACACCCTTAGAACAAAATTTTCAGAATCCGCCAGCATCTGCGAAACCACGTACTATGTGGTTTTGGATAAACGGAAACGTTACAAAAGAAGGTATAACAGCCGACTTAGAAGCTATGAAAAACGTAGGCATTCAGGGCGCTCTGATTTTTAATGTGAATTTAGGAAATCCCAAAGGTTTTGCTGATTATTTAAGTACGGCATGGCTAGATTTATTTCATTTTGCAGCTTCGGAGGCCAAACGGTTAAAACTCGAATTAAGTTTTCATAATGGTGCCGGTTGGTCGTCAACGGGAGGGCCATCAATCACCCCAGAATATGCCATGCAAGAACTGGTTTTTTCTGAAACCTCACATACCGGAAATAACACATTTAATGCTAAACTACCTCAACCTAAAACACACTTAAATTATTATAGAGACATCGCCATTCTTGCTTTTCCTAAACCTAAAAACGACCAGCGTATTGACAAATTAGATACAAAAATACTTTCGCATAAAGTTAGAAACCACCTAACACCTGATAATAAGAATGTTTCTGATTTGGCAATAGTTAAAAAAGCAGAAATTATCGATTTGACAACAAAGCTTTCGAAAGATGGGGTTTTAAAATGGCAAGCACCTAAAGGCGAATGGACTATTTTACGAATTGGACATACACCAACTGGTGAAAAAAATCGTTTTCCGAGTGATGGCGGACGTGGTTTAGAATGCGATAAAATGAATAAAAAAGCGGTTGATGTTTTTTGGCAAGGTGGCATCCAACCCATTATTAAAAAATTAGATACTTTAATAGGTACTGCTGTTACAAGATGCCATATTGATAGCTACGAGGTAGGTACTACAAACTGGACAGCAAATTTCGCTGAAGAATTTAAAAACCTTCGTTCTTACAACTGTAAAGCATATTTACCTGCATTAGCCGGTTACTATATAGAAAACGGCGAAGAAACGGAACGTTTTCTTTGGGATTTTAGACGCACTATTGGAGATTTAATTGCTAAGAATTATTACGGTTATTTCGGTGAACTTTGCCATAAAAACGGCATGCAATTTTCTACAGAACCCTATTGGGGACCATTTGATAGCATGCAAGTTGGTGCAACTGCTGATGTGGTAATGTCAGAGTTTTGGAGTGGTAGTTTGGCCTTTTTTGACTCGCCAAAATTTGTTGCTTCGATTGCCAAATTAAATGGAAGCCCAATTGCTGAAGCAGAATCTTTTACTGGTATGGGAGGCTGGAACCAACATCCAGGTACACTAAAAGCCATGGGCGACTTGGCCTGGGCGCAAGGGATCAATCGTTTTGTTTTTCACTGTTATGTACACCAACCTTGGAATGTTGGACCTGGATTGACTTTACAAGTTTTTGGAACAGATTTTAACCGTTTAAATACGTGGTGGAATCAGAGCAAACCTTTTGTAAATTATATTAGTAGAGGTCAGTTTTTACTACAGCAAGGCACCTCGGTAGCCGATGTCTTGGTTTTTACAGGAGAAGCATCTCCAAATGATGCGCTTTTAATGCCAGAACTAAAAGCACTAGGCTATGATTATGATGTGATTGGGTCGAACAAAATACATTCGTTAACGGTAAAAGACGGTCTTATTTACACCACAGTTGGAGAAAAATACAAGGCTTTGGTATTGCCTTCAATCGAATGGATGACACCAGAAACACTTACTAAGATTAAAGAACTAGCCAATTTAGGAGCACAAATTAGTGGTCCAAAACCAAAAAAATCGCCAAGTCTTGAAAAGTATCCTACTTGCGATGAAAAGGTTGTTGAGTTAGCTGATAATTTATGGAATTCTGGTATTATTAAAGATAACTCGATTTTAGATGTTTTAAAAAACGGCACATTGCCTCCAGATTTTTCTATTGAAGAAGGACACCGTGAATCTATTGATTTTATTCACAGAAAAACAGAAGATACGGACATTTATTTTGTAGTAAATTCTAAGAAAGAAAGTCGAGAGTTAGCCTGTCGTTTTAGAGTGTCAGGAAAACAACCTGAGCTTTGGAATGCCGAAACCGGAGAAATAACTAAGGCTACAATATGGCATAAAAATGATGATGGTACTACAACAGTATCGGTAGCGTTTGAACCAGAAGGTTCTGTTTTTGTGGTTTTTAGAAATCCGATATATTCAGATCAACACATTGTAAATGCTGAAATGAAGTTGAAAAATCCAGTAGTAACGCCCCTTTCAAACTTGAAAATTATCAAAGCAGAATATGGAACATTTTTACCTGATGGCTTGGTTGATGTCACGGAGGTAGTTGCAAACAGGATTCAAAATAATGGATTGAATATACACGCTACGAGAGAACTTTCTATAGGTGATCCGGCACCTGGTTACAAAAAAGAATTACGCATTCAATATACAATAGGAGAAGAGGTCTTCGAAAAAAATGCCATGGAAAGAGAATGGTTAGAAATAGAGGCTACAAACAGCGGGAAATTAACGGTCTTAAAAGCTGTCTTTGGAAAATTTGCTAGAGGTGTTGATGGCATCCCACCAAATAAACCAGTTTTTGATGTAACTGAAAAAGTAAAATCAATGGTTGCTTCAGGTGTATATGAAATTCCAGTAAATGACAGTTTTCTTGAAGGAAAAGAAATTAAGACAAAGAAAGCCCTACGTGTTATTTACACAACTAATAATGAAGAGAAAATGGTTGCTGTTTCCAATGAAGGGATATTAAAATTGACTCAAACAACACCAGGACCAAAATTAGTATTTGAAGATGATAAAGTGAATTTGGTTACACCCTTTGCTGGAGAAATAAAATACGAATCGTCAAACGGAAAAACCAAAACTTTAAAAGTAAAATCAATACCTGAGCCTATTGATTTATCTAATGATTGGCAAGTAAGCTTCCCGCTAATAAACAAAGATACTTTAGAAACTACATTTAATCAATTGATTTCTTGGTCGGATGCTTTAGAAGAAGATATTCGTTATTTTTCGGGGACAGCTAGCTATAAAAAAGAGTTTCAAATCCCTACAAAACTTATAAAATCGTGTTATTCTTTAGAATTAGATTTAAGTAATGTTAAGGTAATTGCTGAAGTGATTATTAATGGAGAAAACCTTGGAATTTTATGGAAAACCCCATACAGCATCAATCTTGATGATGCAATCTTAAAGGGTACCAACACACTTGAAGTAAAAATTACTAACCTCTGGCCAAATAGATTAATTGGCGATGAGCTGATGGAGCTAGATTACGAAAGAAAAGGACCAAATATAAAAGACTGGCCAGAGTGGCTTTTAAACAATACCAATCGACCAACAGAACGTGTAACTTTAGCTGCGTTTAAACATTATAATAAAAACTCAGAACTTTTGCCATCTGGTTTAATAGGTCCTGTTAAAATTAGTGTTTCAAAAGTCAAGAAGTTATAGAAAATTAAAACAAAGTTTATTGAAGTTAATTTAAGTTTTAAATTAGCTAACAAAATTAAAATATGATGCGAATAATACCCTTATGTTTAGTGTTACTAATATGTGTAGCTTGTAAAACCAAGCAAGATACAACCATACCCAATATCATCATTATAAATGTTGATGACATGGGCTGGAAAGATGTTGGTTTTATGGGAAGCGAATATTACGAAACACCAAATATAGATTACCTATCTAGTTTAGGAATGGTGTTTACAAATGGGTATGCATCTGCCTCGAATTGTGCGCCTAGTAGGGCTAATTTAATGACTGGGCAATGGGCGCCACGTCATGGGGTTTATACCGTGAGTCCGTCAACTAGAGGTAAATCTGAAGACAGAAAAATTATCCCTACAAAAAACACACATACTTTATCGCCAAAACATCATATTTTACCTGAGGTTTTAAATGAAAATGGATATGTTACTTGTCATGCTGGAAAATGGCATTTAAGTGATAACCCCTTAGAATATGGATTTGATGTAAATATTGCTGGAGGGCACAATGGGTTACCTAAAAGCTATTATCCACCTTATAAAAATGTGAAGATAGAAAAAGGCAATAGTCAATATTTGACTGATTTGGTCATGGAAAATGCTTTAAAGTTTGTAGATACCGTTCAAAAACCATTTTATTTGAACTATTCGCCTTATGCAGTGCACGTGCCTATAATGGCAATAGATAGTATTGTGCCTAAATATGAGAAAAAGTCACCATGGAAGGGGCAAGGTAACCCACAATATGCTTCTATGGTAGATAATTTAGACAGAAATATAGGCTTACTTATCAATAAATTGAAAGAAAGAAACCTTTTTGATAACACGCTTATTGTGTTTACTTCAGACAATGGCGGTTTGTATGGCATAACAAAACAAAAACCACTTAGAGCAGGAAAAGGAAGCTATTACGAGGGAGGTATTAGAGAACCTTTTTTCTTTGTATTGAAAGATAAGATTAAGGCAAACACAAAGAGCGAAATTCCCATAACTAACTTAGATATTTTTCCAACGGTATTAAAATATGCAGGAGTAGATGCCAGTGCGCTTCAGTTAGATGGAAATAATTTAGCACCCGTTTTAGAAGAAGATGTACAGGTTTTTGAGCGACCTCTGTTTTGGCATTTCCCTGTTTATTTAGAAGCATATAACGTAAACGATAACGAAAATCGCGACCCTTTATTTAGAACGCGTCCAGGATCTGTGGTAAGAAAAGGATATTGGAAATTACATTATTACTTTGAAGATAAAGGCGTAGAGCTATATAATTTATCCGAAGATATTGGAGAAAGAAATAATCTAGCAGAAGTAAATCCTGAAAAAGCAACTGAATTGTTAACATTGTTAAAACAATGGTGGAAAGATACCAATGCGCCTATTCCAAAAACTGAAAATCCAGAATACATAAATAAAATAGAGTAGTAAAAAGTAAATTAAAACATTATGCAAGCACTATTAGGAGTCATATTTCACTCGTTAGGAGGGGTAGCCGCAGGAAGCTTTTATATGCCATATAATAAAGTAAAAGGTTGGGCATGGGAAACCTACTGGATGGTAGGAGGCGTAATGTCTTGGCTAATTGTGCCACCAATAGCTGCTTATTTAACTGTTCCAGGTTTTGTAGATATTATAGCATCGAGTTCTAGTGCTATTCTAGGATTTACTTTTTTAATGGGATTACTTTGGGGTGTTGGAGGACTATCTTATGGATTAGGTGTGCGTTATTTAGGCATGTCTTTAGGGAATTCTGTAGTATTAGGGTTTTGTGCTGCTTTTGGGGCTGTTGTACCTTCTATTTACTATAATTTTAATCCACAAGACGGTAAAATATCATTTACAGATATGATATCTTCAACAGGCGGTCAAGTGGTATTGTTGGGGGTGTTAGTCTGTTTGTTAGGGATAGCTCTTTGTGGAAAGGCAGGTATGCTGAAAGAAAAAGAACTCTCGGAAGAAGAAAAGAAAAAGAGCGTAAGCGAGTTTAATTTAGTAAAAGGATTAATTGTTGCTGTACTTTCGGGAATTTTAAGTTCTTTTTTTAGCTTTGGTATTGAGGGAGGAAAACCGCTTGCAGATGCTGCTGTGGCAGCAGGATACGATCATTTATTTGCCAATAACGTCACTTTTGTAGTGATTCTTTGGGGAGGTTTAGTTTCTAATTTAGTATGGACAACCTATTTGAGTTTAAAGAACAAGGCGTATAAAGACTTTACCAATAAAGAAACACCAATTTCCAAAAACTTACTATTTTCTACTTTAGCGGGTACTATCTGGTTTTTACAGTTTTTCTTTTACGGAATGGGAGAAAGCAAATTAGGCAATGGTGCCAGTTCTTGGATTTTACACATGTCTACCATTATTTTAACGGCCAATCTTTGGGGTGTATATCGTAAGGAGTGGCATGGTGTTGCTAAAAAAACCAAATGGACAATAACATCAGGAATTATAGTGATTATATTATCTGTTGTTTTGGTGGGAATAGGGAATTCTATTTAACATCAAAAATACATAGTACTATAGGATAGTAGCGATACCAAAAAGGAAGATTTTTTTATTAAAAATATACAACTTTAAAGTAAATAATTGAATGGAAATTACAAGCTATATTCTTCAATTTTAGGAGGTTTGTACCTTTTGTAAATACACTTTTAATAAGACTTTTGGTTGTAGGCTTGATGTTGGAATTACTAACAAAAAAGCAAATAAAAAGAACTTAGGGCAGGTATAAATTTAATGATTTATGTAAGAGATGTTTTTGCAGTATTTTCAGCACTTTTTGGTTGGTTCTTAAAAATTCAAGAAGATTGTAGTGAACACTTGTAGATAATCAATAATATACAGGTGTTGTTACAGCAGTTTTAGTGGTTATTACTGACGTTATTCTAAAAAAAGTAAGGGCAATAGTAAATATAAAAGCGTATTCAATTAAACTAGAAAGTGTCTAAATCTTAATAATTTTATTATTTTTTTGCTCTAAGATTAATTTACAGATAATTTCTTTTTAGGATAGGTATAATCTATTTATACAGGAATGACGCGTTATGTTTTTTCTATACATGATAATTATAGTTGTGCACAAAATGGTTATTTAATAGCAAGAAAGGGTTGTTTGTTTCACCGCTTGTATAATTATTTTTGTAATTGTTTTAAAACGGATTCGTAAATTATTCAAGTTAAATTTCAATTGAACTAATGGTTGTATTACAATAATTTTAAAGAACTAAAGACAATGCCAGTATTAGAAGCAGACTTTTTTGGAGAATAGTTAGAAAAGTCATCCAATAGCCACATAAAAGAACCCTTTGGGATCATGTTCAAAGCACATGATAGTTTAGAAGAAGATAAAGTTTATATATGTACAGTTTCTTCCTTATGGTATGCGTTGTGGGGGAGGTTTATGAGCACTAGAGCAATCCAATTAAAGGCTTCAGGAGCTATTTATATGGCTACTCCAGAGATGAAGTATTACGTTAATCTGTCTTGTTTTTAGTATGGGTACTTATCCGCAGGGCCAAGGTTCGAGAGGTAAAGTAATAGATTATAGAGTTTCTATAGAAATAGGATGGGTAAATATTAATCCAGAAGGTATAATTTATGGAGATTTAGGCGGCGTAGTTGTTATCCCTTATGAAATAAATTCAAGATGAAGTTTTTGATAAAGCTTTAGAAAAGATTATAGAAAAAAAAGTACTTCAAAACGACATGAGTATAATAGATGCTTTTGAAAAATTTGGAATCATATAATAATAAATCACATATAAAAATAAAGTATAGTAATGAAAATATTTAGTTTACAAGGAAAAAAAGCTCTAGTTACTGGAGGAGGAAGTGGTATAGGATTTGGTATTGCAAAGACTTTTGTAGAAGCTGGGGCTGAGGTATTAATAGTTGGTAGAAATGAAGATAAACTCATTAAAGCCAAAAATGAATTAGGAGAACAGTGCCGATATCTTTCTTTTGATGTCTCTCAATTAGATGAAATTCCTGCTTTAGTACAAAATATTGAAAAGGATTGGGGTGGTCTTGATGTATTGGTTAACTGTGCAGGAACCCACTTAAAAAAGAATGCAGTAGATACATCCGATAGCGAATTTTTAGAAGTACTTAATGTACATTTATTGAGTGTTTTTGCGCTTACTAGAGAGTTTGCTAAAGGTATGATAAAGAGAAAAAAAGGTTCTATAATTCTTATTAGTTCTATGACAGCGGTAATGGGTATGAAGCAAGTAGTAGCTTACTCTACCGCTAAAACAGCTGTTATAGGGCTTATGCGAAGTATGGTTTCAGAGCTTGCTGTAGACAATATTCGAATAAATGCCATAGCGCCTGGTTGGATAAAAACGCCAATGCTTTACAAAGCTACAGATAACGATTTGCCAAGAAAAACGAAAATTATTGGCAGGATTCCGTCGGGTATTTTTGGAGAGCCAGAAGATATTGGCTATGCGGCACTTTATTTAGCCTCAGATGCTGGCAAGTATGTGAATGGTGTTTTCCTTCCTGTCGATGGTGGAGCAGCCGGAGGTTTTTAGTTTATAGTAATACAGGAACAAGATGTCAAATCCATTCAATACCGTAAGATTCACTTCTAAAGATTCTAAAATAAGATGGGTTGTAATTACTATAATTATAGGTTTTACAATAACTGCACATCAAGGTTGGGCTTCTGGTATCTTTACAATTGCCTCAGATATTCATCCTAAAAAAGCAGTAGCAAAAATGGTTGGCGTTTCTACATTTTCAGGAGCTTTAGGGTTTCGTTTGTTGGGTTTGTTTTAGATGTGAGTGGTAGTGAATACTTATATTTATAATTGCTAGTTCTATGTATATACTCGCTTGGTTGGTGTTAAAAATAATGATTCTTAAAATAAACCTATAGAAAACTAAAATGAAAAACTATATTCAATTACATGAAAACGATAATATAATAATTGCTCTAACAACGTTTGAATTGGGTAGTATTATTAAATTAAATAATCAGGAAATTGTATTAAAAGAGGCGATTGGTTTTGGACATAAAATTGCAATTAAAAAAATTGCAATTAATTCAAAAGTATTAAAATACGGTTTGTCGATAGGGAGTGCTACTCAAGATATAACTGTAGGAGAACATGTGCATAGCCATAATTTAACAACAGATTATTTGATTAATAATATTAAATAAAAAGTATTTGTTAATATAAATTTAGCTGGTTAAATTTAAAATTGAAAAAATGAAAGGTTTCTTAAGGAAAGACGGAAGAAAAGGAATTAGAAATGTTATTGTAGTTGCATATTTAGTAGAATGTGCCCATCATGTAGCAAGTCAAATTGTTTCCAAATTTCCAGATAACGATGTACACTTAATTGGCTTTAGTGGTTGTGCTCCTAACGATTACGCGCATAAAATGATGCAGAATTTATGTACGCATCCTAATGTAGGAGCTGTATTATTAGTGTCATTGGGGTGTGAAAATTTTAAACGTCATGAGTTATATAAATATATTTTAAATACAGAGCGCCCTGTTGAAAAATTAGTCATTCAAGAATCTGGTGGTACACTTAGTTCCGTAGCGAGTGGAAAAGCTATTATCGCAAATTTTATATCAAAGATAAAAGATGTAAAGCGTGTAGATTTTAATATGAAAGATCTTATAGTTGGAACTATATGTGGCGGATCTGATGCTACAAGTGGTTTTACGGCTAACCCTTCTATAGGAAAAGCATTTGATAAACTAATTTTAGACGGCGCTATTTGTATGTTTGAAGAACCAGGAGAACTTATGGGTTGCGAGCATTTAATGGCGGAGCGAGCTGAAAATGAAATAGTAGCTAAAGAGTTGGTTGATTGTATTAAAAAGGCAGATACTTATTATAAAAAGATGGGACATGATAGTTTCTCTGCTGGAAATGCTGTTGGCGGATTAACAACAATAGAAGAAAAATCATTAGGCTCCTATTCCAAAAGTGGAAGTTCTCCAATAAAAGCTTTAATACGTCCAGGAGATTTGCCAACAGAATCGGGTTTGTATTTTATGGATGTTGTGCCAGATGGTCCTGCATTATGGGGTTTTCCTAATATAAATGATAACACAGAAATTGTAGAGATGATTGCTAGTGGGTGTCATATTATTTTATTTTCAACGGGAAGAGGGTCAGTCGTTGGGTCTGCAATTTCTCCTGTAATTAAAGTGTGTGCTAACCCTAAAACCTATGAAAACCTTTCTGGTGATATGGACGTTAATTCAGGTAGGATTATTAGTGAAGGAGCATCTTTAGATGAGCTAGGTTTAGAAATTGTAGATGCTATAAAAGCAGTAATAAATGGAGAGCAAACAAAATCTGAACAATTAGGGCATCAGGAGTTTGGTTTAGGTTATAAGTATTTTCATTCGAGTAATAAAAATTGTGATATGTAGTTTATTGCATCTTTATTATTTTAAATATTATCATTTCTCCACTTTATTGGTGTAATTCCTTCAATAGCAGAAAACCACCTGCTAATATGACTTATATCATCAAAACCAAGACAAAAAGCAATTTCTTTAACAGATAATTTTTGTGCTATTAACAGTTCTTTAAATTTTTTTATCTTATGGAATTGAATTTCTTCTAAAATAGTTCGGTTAGTTACTTTTCTAAATCTTGTGTATAAACTTCTTCTACTAATAGTTGTTTTTTCAACAACATCATTTACAGTCAAATTTAAATGTGTATTGCTTCTAATAAAATTTAGTGCTTTTATAACCTCTACATCTTTACTAGCAATAGTATCTGTAGAGGTGCGTTCAACAATATTAAGTGGCTCTGTTGGGATAATATTGTTCTTTATAGGAATACCATTCATTAAGTCATCAAGAATTTTGCATGCATTAAAGGCCACTTTAGTATGATTCCTAGCAATACTGGATAGTTTCGGGTTTGCTATGTTACACAATAATTCATCATTATCGATGCCTAGAATAGCAATTTCATAAGGTATTTTTAGGCCAGCCATAGAGCAAGCATTTATAAGTATTAAACCCAGGTCATCATTACAACATAGAATTCCAATAGGTTTTGGTAGTGCTTTTAACCAAATAATAATATCTTTTAAATCATGGCTAAGCCCTTTTGTTTTGATCTTTTTCGTAGGAACATAGTTGTGAATATTGGTATTTCTTAATTTAGCATGTTTTTTAAAACTTTCTAGTCTATTATCTGACCATGATACTTTGTTAACTCCAAAAAAAGCTAGGTTTTTAAACCCTTTGGACGAAAAATAATCAAAGGCCATTTTTCCATCGGCATCATAATTTCCTTGTAAATAAGGTGTATTGGTGGTGTTAACGTTTATTGAACTCGTTTGTATAATAGGAATTCCAAGTTTCACAAAACTTTCAATATTATCTATATTTTCAAGAATACATCCATCTGGACGTATTTCTGAAACTAATTTTATAATATCTCTATTCTTATTAGTTTTTAAGTAATAAGCAGTTTCAAATATAATTTCCCATTTTGAATATTGATTATTGTAGTCATGTATGCCTTTTAGGATATCTCTACCGTAACCACGCCCAGACTCTAATTGAACAAAAACCTTTTTCATGTATTTATCTTAAATTTAAGTTTCTATGTAATCCAATAGGAATCAATAGAGCTAATTTAGCAAAACTAAAACTGTTTGCACAAAATGGTTGTTTTATATCGTAAATAGGCTTAAAAAAGCATGAGGTATAAATTAATTTTGTAGACAAATAGTAATTTTATATTTAGGTAAATAATGAATATGTTTCAAAAAGGAAAAGGTGTTTTTTACGAAGATTTTTTACTTCATTCTGATACAGCTGCATCTTTATATCATAATTATGCTAAAGAGCTTCCAATAATAGATTATCACAATCATCTACCACCAGATTTGATTGCGAAAAATCATCAATTTACAAACTGTTCTGAAGTTTGGTTGGCAGGGGATCATTATAAATGGAGAGCTATGCGAACTTTAGGTATTAATGAGCAATACATTACAGGGCATGCGCCAGATGAAGAAAAGTTTCAAAAATGGGGCGAAACGGTGCCTTATACTTTACGTAACCCTTTATATCATTGGAGTCATTTAGAATTACAGCGTTATTACGGTATAGAAGAATTGCTCACGGGACACAATGCAAGCAAAATTTATGCAGAAACCTCTAGGCAGTTACAGCAAAAGTCTCATAGTGCAAGAGGGTTGTTACAACTTCAAAATGTTGAAGTTGTATGCACGACAGAAGATCCAATTGATGATTTACGACATCATATAGATTTAAAAGGACAGGGTGTTAATTTAAAAATGTCCACAGCATTTCGACCAGATAAAGCCATTGCCATAGAAAATTCTATGTCCTATCTAAAATATTTAGAACAATTAGAAGATGCTTCAGGGATAAGTATTTCTAGTGTAGATGATTTATTATCGGCATTAGATAGTCGAATGGCTTTCTTTCATGAAAATGGTTGTCGTCTTTCAGATCATGGTTTAGAAATATTGCCGTATTATGAAACAGGAACATTTAATATAAATGTAATATTTAATGCCGTTAAAAACGGTAAACTGCTATCTCAAGAAGAAATAAAATATTTTAAATGTGAGATATTAAAGCACCTTTGTAAAACATATCACAAATTAGGTTGGGTGCAACAGTTTCATTTGGGGGCGTTGCGTAATGTTAATTCTAGAATGTTAAAACTAAGAGGAAGTGATTCAGGATGGGATTCTATTGGTGATTTTCCGCAAGCTAGATCATTAGGTCAGTTTTTAAATTATTTAGATGAAACAGATCAATTAACAAAAACAATACTGTATAATCTTAATCCAGCTGATAATGAAGTAATTGCAACTATGATAGGAAATTTTAATGACGGTAGTGTTAAAGGTAAAATTCAATTTGGATCCGGTTGGTGGTTTTTAGACCAAAAAGATGGTATGGAAAAACAAATAAATGCATTGTCGAATATGGGGTTATTAAGCTGTTTCGTTGGAATGTTAACAGATTCTAGAAGCTTTATGTCCTTTCCAAGACACGAATATTTTAGGCGTGTACTTTGTAATCTTATTGGTAATGATGTTGCAAATGGTGAATTACCAAACGATGAAAAATGGTTAGGGAAAATTATTCAAGATATCTCTTATTATAATGCCAAAAATTATTTTGAAGGTTTTTAAAATATAAAATTGTTACATGTTGTAGTGCGTACGATGTCATATTTATATTGGTTTTGTCATATTGATGAAAATATAGAGGTTAAACGTAATTTATATACAAACGAAACAAAAATAAACTTAAAGTACAATGAAAAAATATTTTATAGTAATCGTGATGCTGCTTTTTATTGCGACCAGTGTTCAGGCGCAAAAAAAAGTGTATTTGTCTGGAGAAGATGCATCTACGGCAGTTAATTGGGATTTTAAAATAGATGAAGGGAGAAATAGTGGTTTTTGGACTACTATTCCTGTGCCATCAAACTGGGAAATGGAGGGTTTTGGCTACTACCTATATGGTATGGATAAGGTAGAAGACCGTTTATCTGGTATTGCAGATTATCGACATACTTTTGATTTTAAGAAAGTATCAAATAAAAGATATTTTATCATTTTTCAGGGTTCCATGACTGATACAAAGGTGAAACTAAATGGCAAGGAAGTTGGTTTACATCAAGGTGGGCATACCGAATTTAAGTTTGAAATAACTAATCAATTACAAAATGGAAGTAATTTATTGGAAGTTAATGTAAATCATGATTCAAGTAACGAATCCATAAATGCCGCCGAGCGTTTTGCAGATTATTGGTTGTTTAGTGGAATTTTTCGTCCCGTTTATATTAAGGAAGTGGCTAATCAATTTATAGAACGTGTTGCTATAGATGCTCAAATGTCTGGAGATTTTAAAATGCAGGTATTTACAAATGGTGCTGATGAAAAACAAAGTGTAACTGCGCAACTATACGATGCTAATCAAAATAAAGTGGGTAAATCTTTTAGTGCAAAAGTAGGTTCGGGAGAATTTACACTATTAAAATTACATTTTAAAGATATAGAATTATGGTCTCATGAATTTCCAAATTTGTATTCGGTCAAACTAGAGTTAAATGATAAAAAAGAAGTATTACATACCTATGAGCAGAAGTTCGGATTTAGAACTTTTGAAGTACGTGACCACGATGGATTTTATTTAAATGGGAAACGTATATTGCTAAAAGGTGCAAGTATGCACAGTTTTCGTCCTGAAACAGGTAGAACTATTTCTAAAATAGATATGGAAGAAAACCTAGAGCTCATGAAGACTATGAATTTTAATTTTGTGCGTTCATCTTGCTACCCCGCAGATAGTTATTTTTATGATTTATGCGATTCTAAAGGCTTGTTGGTTTTAAGTGAATTATCTGGTTGGTGGAGACCTTTAGATAAGGACGTTGGCCCCAAAATATTAAAAGAATTGGTGGTTCGTGATGTCAATCATCCGTCTATAATATTATGGGGAAATGGAAATCATATTGCGCATACCCCAGAGTTTGATCCTTTGTTTGCTAAATGGGATATTCAAAAAAGAAGACCATTAAAGAACGAAGCCAAAGCAAATGATATTTTTGCAAATTATAGTCCCAACTGGGACATTGTAAACACCACCTATTATCCAGATTATGCTACTGCAAAAAAGAATCTTTTTGAAATGAATCATATATACTTGCCCAATGAAGTATTACATGCGCTTTATGATGGCGGTGGTGCCGCAAATTTAAAGACCTATTGGGATATGTTTGAAAAATCTAAAGTAGGGGGAGGTATGACCATTTGGGCCTTGTTTGATGAAGGAATGATGCGAAATGATTTGGGGTATGCGGTAGATAATCAGGGTAATAAAGCGCCCGATGGTATCGTTGGGCCTCATGGTGAGAAAAAGGGAAGCTCTGATGCTGTTCGCGAAATTTGGTCCCCCGTCGTTATTGATAATGACAGAATAGATGAAGAATTTAATGGGAGTTTGAATATCTGCAATGAATTCTCTTTTGTAAACTTAAACCAATGTAAAATTAATTGGAAATTGATAGATTTTGCAAATCCAGATGCATCCTTAAACGGGCATAGAACAGTTGCTAAAGGCATTGTTGCAGTAAAAAATATTGCGGCAGGAGAAAAAGGAGAATTGAATATTGAACTACCAAAATCTTTTATTAGAAATGATGCACTTACTATAGAAGTTTATGATAATCATGGGCGTTTAGTATATGATAAACGCATGCCTATTACGGAACCTAAAAACGGCTTTAGAGTAGCATTAAACAACCCTTTTACACAAAGTAAAACGGATGACTTTACATTTACTCACGGAAAAACAACGCTGCGTTTTGATGAAAATAACGGGATATTAATTTCCGTTTTAGATAAAGGGAAGGAGACTAGTTTAAAGAATTTTCCATTTTTAACTTACAAAGCAGATGATGTTAATTTAACAAATGAAACTACAAAAACAGGGATAGCGACTGTAAGTAAAAAAGGCGATGTTTATGTTATTGAAGCTAAAAATACGGTGGGTTTTGATTATATAAAATGGTTTTTAAAACCAAACGGTGAAATTACTTTAGACTATGGGTATACTCTAAATTCAGGAAAATATCATTATGCGGGTATAGGAATTGAGGTTGCTGCAAATGATGTGAACAGAAAACGCTGGTTAGGTGAAGGTCCATGGAGAATTTATAATAACCGAACCGAAGGAGGACTACTAGATGTATATGCTATTGATAAAAAAATAAATAAACCTGGGAAGATTTATAATGGCCCAGAGTTTGAAGGTTTTTTTGCACCATGGAACTGGGCTGTATTTTATTTAAACAACGATTTAAATGTAGGTTTTAAAAATAGAACAGATGTTACTTTAGGAGTGCTAAACCCAGTTAATGGGGATAATCCTAAAAAGGCAACATGGTATTATCCTGAGCAAGAAGGTTTTTTCTTTTTTGATGTGATTTCTGCTGTGGGGTCTAAATGGAAACCTGCAAAAGTATTTGGTCCAGATGCGCAACCTGTTCTTATTGATAAACAAATTACAGGTACGGTTTCAATGTTTATCAATTGGAATAAATCTGATAAGAAAGCAAAACGTGTTGATCTTGAAGTGGAATAAAATAAGATTATTAATTGTTATTGTTTTACCAATAGGTAAACTTAGTACGCAATTATCTATTTGAAAAAGGGTATGTAATAGATTTAACTTTTAGTGGAGCAGATGGTGTTAGACTTACAGATGTTAATAAGAATGGTTTTACAGTAAAGAATGGAAAGGGGTTGCTAAATAAAAAAAGTGGACTATAACAGTTGGAATTGCCATTATTCTTTTATCCGTGTTTTTAGTAGGGATTGGAAATTCTATTTAGTTAATTAGAATTGATTCTAAGAAAATTAGGATGCAAACAAATAATAGAAGAAGGCATTCAGGAATCGACAATCAAATACCTTGTATAAGGTATTTAACAGAACTAAGAGAAGTACATTGTAAAGAAAACGGTACTTGATTTAATCTAAACCTATCCTGAATATTGGGGAATGCTCACAAAAAAACCTGCAAACTAAAGGTCCGCAGGTTTTTCTAGATTAATAATATTAAGTTTTAGAATTTAATCATCTTCTTAGAAATCTGTTCCTTACCATCAACAATTGCTTTTAAGAAATAAACGCCACGTGGTAAACCACCTAATCCATTCATTTTAAATCTGCATAATCCAGGATTTACCTTTCCTGTAATTTGATGAACAGTGTTACCACTAAAGTCGTATAATACGACATCTACCTGGGTATCCTGCGTACTTCTAATCCAAATATTAATTCGACTTCTAAAAGGATTAGGGAATGCCTTGAGGTTAGTAATTACTAATTCTTGACTTGCATCACAACTACCTAAAGTAGCACCTTGTCTAAGAATGAATGGTACGGCTCTACTTGAAACACATATTGTTCTTCCTTTAAAACACAATTCTACTCTTGGTCTATGTGGATTATTTCCGCAACGCACGTCTACAACCTCAACAGTAACTGTTTCGGTAACCGAACACCCTGTACCATCGGTAACAGTTAAGGTATATTGCATTGTTTCTTCTGGTGCAACTTCAATAACATCAGTTGTTTCACCAGTACTCCACTCATAACTATAAGTGCCATCACCACCTTCTAGCGTATCAAAAGTTAATATAGTGGACTCTTTAGGACCATAGCCAAAATAAACAGTTTGATTTTCAATCAAGGTCAGTGTAATTGCTTCTGGTTGCGTAATTGTAACGCTATTTGACATCAACTCATTTCCAAGAGAATCTACTACGATTACGTCGTAATCTCCTGCTGATAGATTCGTTGCAGTGGCTGTTTCTTGGCCATCGCTCCATAAATAGGTATATGGTGCTATTCCTCCAGTAACCGTTACACTAGCGGTACCATCATCTGCTGCAGCGCAGCTAACATTTGTAGAAACTAAATCTAATTGTAAAGGTTCACCTGTTGAGATAGCTTTCCATACACTTCTGTTATCAGTTGCTGGTACTTTACTATGTGTTACCGTTCCATCTTCATTTTGATATAGATATCTGCCAGAGGTTCTAGATTCAAATCGATACGTATCTGTAGTTTCATCATAATTTACAATCCACGTTTTATCGGTATCACCTGCTGGCGGGGCTTTTGTAGTACTTACAACTACATAAGGCCCTCCAGGACCACCAGCACCTGGTGCTCGTAAAATTCCAGTACCCCCAGTTTCACTTTCACTATCTATATTGTAAAATGCGCCACTTTTGACAAATGTCCATTGTGTATTTTCTGCTCCTCCTGAAACTGACATGGTTACGGGTTGAGTGCTTCCTGCTCCGGCGGTTAAGAATTCTCCAGTTTCTACATTTCTTAATGCAACAACATCAGCGGTTGGTTCTGGGCCTGGATTAGGGTTTTCGTCTACAACTTCAGCTTTTTCGTAGGTGGTTTCTGCCCATCTTATTTGAGCTCTACCTCCTCTTACACGATAGGCACCATATCTAATACCAGATTGCAGTCCTCTTTCTGGGTCAGGAATATTCCAGTTAAAGGCTTCACCACCTATCACGGCATCGCAATAATGTATCTTCTTTGAAGCATCGTTTGGATCTTCCCTGAAACCAATTTCCAACTCAAAATCAATCTCAGCATTCTTCGCTACACGTTTTAAGAGTACAACTTCTCTACCACTACCTGATCCTCCTCGTTCTAAGATACGTTCAGCATAAATATCAAAGGCTATTTGCTTATCTGCATCGTCACCAGTACCATAAACTGGTTTTGCTAAGTACAAACAGATAGCAGGATCTGGAGAACCACCACCACCTGTATGTTTTCCTTTGGCTTGTATTAAATAGCTTCCATCTTGGTTAAAAGAGCCTGCATCGCCTACTTCAAGAATTCTTACAATTCCTTTGAATCTTGCAAAACTCCCCACCCCAGTTTCTTGAGATCTGGATAGAGAACGCTCCATTCTGGGTTGCAACGTATTGGGGGCATCAATGTGGTTAGATCCGTCAGTAATATTATACACCCCCCAAGTTTTGCCATAAACAGAAACTTCACTATAATCAGAATAACAAGTTCTGTCATCCATAGACCCTACATTTTCAGGGTTTTGAATATCAAAATTTCGAGTATTGTTATTGTCGAATTCTCCTGTACACGACAAATCTGGATTGGTATCTTCATCTGGAGCTGCTCCTACTGGTCCTTCTACAAAAGGGATGAGTTTCCAATTACTTCTGTTATCTGTAGCTTCGACCTCAGAATGGGTTACCGTTCCATCTTCATTTTGATACAAATATCTGCCAGAGGTTCTTGAGCCAAATCTGTAGGTATCGTTGGAACCGTTGTACGTAATCGTCCACGTTTTATCAGTATCGGTTGCCGGCGGTGCTTTTGAGGTACTTAAAACTACATAAGGACCTGCTGAACCACCAGCACCTGGTGCGCGTAGTATTCCAGTAGCACTAGATTCACTTTTACTATCAATATTATAATAGTCTCCACTTTCTACAAGCGTCCAATGTGTATTTTCAGCTTCTCCTGAAGTGGACATTGTAACAGGCTGATTACTTCCCCCTGCGGTGGTTAAGAATTCTCCAGTTTCTACATTTTGAAATGTTAGTGTGGTTTCTAGAGGGATTTGCAAAAGAGGAATAAGTTTCCAATTGCTCCGATCATCTGTAGCTTCGACTTCAGAATGCGTTACAGTTCCATCTTCATTTTGATACAAATATCGTCCAGCGGTTCTAGATTCAAACCTATAGGTATCAGTAGTTGTATTATGTCGTATTGTCCACGTTTTATCTGTATCCGCAGCGGGGGGATTTTTTAGGGTACTTACAACTACATAGGGACCTCCAGGTCCACCAGCGCCTGGCGCACGTAAAATTCCTGAAATTTCACTGTCTATATTATAATATGCTCCACTTTCTACAAATGTAAAATGTGTGCTTGGGTCGTCACCTGAATCTGAGATAGTAACCGGGGATGTGCTTGAACCGGCATCTGTTAAGAATTGCCCTGTAGCAACATTCTGTAATCTAAAAATCCCATCAGAAGGTGGTGAGTCTTGCGCAGTCACTATAAATGAAAAGAGCGTAAAGCAGCAAATTAATAATGATTTAAGAGTAATTTTATTCATATTGTGAGGTTTTTTATAAAATTATAGTAATGTTTTTTTAATACTGACCCGCACTGTCCTGCTCTTTCCTGTTCCATGCTGAACTCCGCTGTACTTATATTTAAGAAATGGACTATGACAGCTGGAATTGCCATTATTCTTTTATTCGTGGTATTAGGAGGAATTAGGAATTTTATTTAATGCATTGTTGCAATTTGTATACATGACTGTGCAGGATAGTAGTTTTGTATATACCTAATATCTTTAAAAATTATATTAAACAATTAACTAAATATTCAATTAACAATATTAATAATGAAAAAAATACACCTTCTTTTATCAATTGCATTATTGGTTTTTTTTTGTTTCTCATGTAATAAGGAGAAACCATCTATAGCATCAATATCTTTTGATAAATTATTAGTTAATTCAAAAGAAAACCCTTCAACTATAGAAAGTGAAAATCCAAGTTTTTCTTGGATTATAAATACTGACGGATTTAATAAATCACAAACAGCATATCATATTTTGGTGGCATCATCAAAAGATAAGTTAACTGAAGAAGATGCTGACCTTTGGAACTCTAATAAAGTTGATAATTCTAAGTCAGCTTTTGTGAAATATAATGGAAGTGCTTTAGAAGCCATGCAGGAATATTTTTGGAAAGTTAAAATTTGGGATGAAAAAGGGGCGTCTTCAGAATGGTCAGATGCTCAAAACTTTGAAATGGGGTTAATGAATAATGATAATTGGGCGAATGCTAAATGGATTACCTTAAATAAAGATAACAGAACTTCACCACATCGTTTTAGAGATTATATAACGGGTAAAATGAAAACTCCAGAACCTGTTGATGGTTTTGCTGCAGGTTATTTTAGGAATGAGGTTACTATTAATAAAACTATAGAAAATGCAAGCGTTTATATTTGTGGATTAGGGTATTATGAGTTGTATTTAAATGGAGAAAAGGTGGGAGACCATGTTTTAGATCCTGCTCCATCTAATTACGATAAGCAAGCTTATTATGTAAATTATGATATTACCGAAACCCTTAAATCAGGAAAAAATGCTTTTGGGATTATTTTAGGGAATGGGTTTTATGGACAAAATATTTCTTGGAAACAGGACCCCGAATCAGAAAAAGATTTAGCTTATGGGCCTCCAGCAGTACGTTGTTTGGTTAAATTAAAATACACTGACGGTACTGAATCTGATTTTTATACAGATGAAACTTGGAAAGAGTCAACAGGACCTATTGTATTTAATAATATTTATGGAGGAGATACTTATGATGCGCGTTATGAAATTAATGGATGGAATACTGTAGGATATAATGATACAAAATGGGGGCTAGCAAAAGAAACATCTCCGAAACTTAAAAAAATAAGTGCACAACAAATTCCTCCAATTAAGAAGTTAAAAGAATTTGAACCGCAAAAAGTTTTTAAGGGGGCTGATGGAGAGTGGATTGTAGATTTTGGACAAAACATAGCGGGCTGGGTAAAGTTAAATGTGAATGAAAAAGAAGGTCAGGTTATAGAAGTTACGACTACTGAAGCTTTATTAACCAATGGAAAAGATATTTTTCAAGGTTCAACAGGTGGAGGCGCAAATGGCATGCCTCAAATTTATAAATATATATGTAAAGGAGATGGTATAGAATCTTGGGAACCAAAATTTAGTTACCATGGTTTTAAGTATGCTAAAATTAAAGGTATTTCTAGAAAACCAGATGCTAATATGATTAAAGCAGTTTTAGTTGCCACAGATATTCAAGAAACTGGAAGTTTTACATCTTCGGATGACTTATTAAATAAAATGCACAGTATTAGTAAATGGACGATTGTAGATAATGTGCACGGTATACCTGAAGATTGTCCACACCGTGAAAAATGTGGTTGGTTAGGAGATGCACATGCATTTTGCGAATACGCACTATATAATTACGATATGTATGATTTCTATAAAAAATATATGGAAGACATACGTACGCAAATGCGCCCAACAAAAGGACATAATAATCCAGAAATTAAATTTCAAGTACCAACAATGATAGCTCCAGGGAAAAGAACATCAAGCTATGCTAAATTAGACTGGGGTATTGCAACTATGTATTTGCCATGGTATAATTATTTGTATTATGGAGATGATGCTATTGTAAAAGAGTATTATGCAGATATGAAAGGGTTAACAAACTACTATTTGTCATATAAAGATGAAAATGGTATTATTCAAGACGGCATGGGAGATTGGTGTCCACCACTTTGGGATAGAAGAAAAAACCCTAGTGCTATGGAGTGTGATCCTATTATTTCTGCTAATGCATATTTTTATGATGTATTAGGTGTTATGGAGCATTTTGCAAAAATAAATAATGATACTTTGTACGAAGCGCAAATGAAAAAAGAAAAGCAAGACTTAAAAAATGCTTTTAACACAGCGTTTTTAGTTAATATTTCTAATACAAATCATAAATGGTATCAAAGTCAAACAGCAACAGTGCAGGCTTTACAGTTTGGGATAGTTCCAGAGAGTGAAATAGAAAGTGTTGTTAACGGTTTAGTTCATGACATTAAAGATGTAAAAGGAGGGCACCATGCTACAGGGATACATGGTAATAGGTACATTTATACAGTTTTAACTAAATACGGAAAAGCAGATTTAGCACACCAAATTTTAACAACACCAGAATTTCCAAGTCAAACGTATGTAATGAATAAAGGTTTTACAACATGGCCAGAGCGTCAATTTGAATGGGAGAAAATGGAAGGGCCTACAAATTCTTTAAATCATCCTATGCATAGTGGTTTTGCTGCATATTTTTACGAGTCTTTGGGTGGCGTTAAATCTACACTAGGAGGAGCAGGATATAAAGAATTTATCATTAATCCCGAGTTTTCAAGTCAAATAACAAGCGCTAATGTTTCTGTTCCAACACCTTATGGTGAAATTAATAATGATTGGATATTTAATGAAGGAAGTTTGACTATGAGCCTTGAAGTACCATTTAATACAAAAGCTCGACTTGTGTTAAATGAGAAAGAGTTAGGGTCGTTTAAGTTAAATGGAAAGTTTTTAGAGGAGTTTATAAAAAATAGCGAAGTAAAAATTATAAATGGTTCTACTGTAATATTAGGGTCTGGTTCCTATAAAATTAATTATTTAAAGTCTACCGCCACGAAATAAAATTATTTATATACTTAATGGTGTTGACTTGTACATGGTATTTTAAAAAAAATGCAAGTCAACACATTTAAAAAGTAACTAAACATTAAGAAAACAGTAAAATATTTTTTTTTATTCTTCTTAACAGTACAGAGCAGGATAGTTCGTAATTTATTAGTATATAATTTAGGAAAATATTAACAATTAAACTAAATTTTTATGAAACTAACACTCAAAAAATATCTGGGACTTAAACTATCTTGGATATTTGCTTTTTTTCTATTGTCCAACTTGGCAATGGCACAAGAGCAGACAGTAAAAGGAAGTATAATGGCAGATGGGCAACCTTTACTAGGGGCAACTGTTGTCGTTAAAGGATCTACAGTTGGAACAACTGCTGATTTTGATGGAAATTATACAATAAAAGCAGATGAAGGAAGTACGCTTGTTTTTTCTTATGTAGGTTATACTACAAAAGAAATTCTTGTTGGTAGCCAAACACAAATTAATGTTATTTTAGAAGCAGATAACGCACTAGATGAAGTAGTAGTTATTGGTTATGGTACTTCAACGAAAAAGGATCTTACAGGTTCTGTTGCTTCAGTAAGCTCTGAAGATATTACTCAGGTTCCTTCTTCTAGGGTAGATCAAGTATTACAAGGTAGGGCAGCAGGTGTTCAAGTAACACAATCAAGTGGTTCTCCTGGTGCTGGTACAGCTATTAGAATTCGAGGTGGAAATTCTATTACAGGAAGTAATGAGCCTCTTTGGGTTATTGATGGAATTGTAGTTGGAAACAACTTTAATTTAAACAATATTAACGCGAATGACATCAAGTCTATTCAAATATTAAAGGATGCTTCTTCTATTGCTATTTATGGTTCAAGAGGAGCAAACGGTGTGGTTTTAGTTACAACCAAAAGTGGTCGTAGTGCTGGAACAGGAAAACCAGAAGTAAGTGTTAATCTATACACTAGTATGCAAATGTTACCTGAGCTTCCAGACCGACTTACACAAGAAGAGCAAATTGCCTTTACTAATGAACATGCAGAGTTTAGGTCAGTGGCAGCTCCATTTCCTGATGCAGCGTCTACCTATCCTAATAATGATTGGGTTGATTTAACAACGGGTCCAGCGCCAATTTATAATGCAGATGTATCTATTGCAGGTGCATCTGAAAATGTTAATTACTATAACTCTTTAAACTACTTTAATCAAGAAGGTATTGTAAAGAGTTCTGGTATAGAAAAGTTTATTTTTAGATCTAATTTAGATATAAACCTAAGTGATAAAGTAAAAGCAGGTTTCCGTATTAATTACTCTAGAATAAAACAAAACAATGCACTTACTTCTTTTGCAGCTAATGCATTTGGAACATTGCGTACGCAACCAGCGTTTAATGATGATGGTACTTATAATGGCTTTAACGATGTTGTTGGTTCTCCTTTTAACAACCCGCTTGCAAATTTTGAGCTGAATACTAATGAAACTTTTACAAATAACTTATTAGCTACAGCTTATTTAGAATATAAACCAGCGCCAGCTTGGACTATACGTTCTACATTTAGCCCGGAATTTAATAATACAAAGCGAAATAGATTTAATTCTAGTCAGTTACCAGGTAATCTTGCTATAGGTGTAACCGATGGAGGAACAGCGAGTGTAAGAACGGTAGCAAGTACGGGTTGGAATAACGAAAATACTATACAGTTTAGGACGGATATTAATGAAGATAATAGCTTAACGGTACTTGCAGGAGCTTCTTTTCAAAAAGTATCTACAGAAACTACGGAAGCTGAAGCGGCTGGTATTACCAGTGATGCGACTGGATTTAATAATTTAGGGTTTTCTGATCCAATTAGAGCTGTTGTAAGTAGTGGTTATAGAGGATTTCAAATTGCATCTTTTTTTGGAAGAATAAACTATGATTATAAAGATAAATATTTATTAACCTTAGTAGGAAGAACAGATGGTAGTTCTGTTTTTGCACCAGGAAATAAATATGAATTCTATCCTTCTGTAGCAGCAGCTTGGAAAATTAGTGAAGAGGAATTTATGCAAAATCAGAACTTGTTTTCAGATTTAAAGTTAAGAGCTAGTTGGGGTAAGTCTGGTAATCAGGCAATTGACCCTTTTAGAACAAAAGGTGTATATGAAGAAGCAAATACGACTCTAAATGGATCGGAAGTGCCTGGATTAACTTTAGGTAGACCTGCAAATCCAAACCTATTTTGGGAAACCACCACTTCATTTGATATTGCTATAGAAGCATCTTTGTTCAATGGAAGACTTTTTACGGAGTTTAACTATTACCAAAAAGAAACAAACGACCTGTTATTAGATGTTACTATACCAAGACAAACTGGCTTTGAAAGTCAATTACAAAATATTGGTGCACTAGAAAATAAAGGATGGGAATTATTAGTGAATTCTACTAATGTAACAAATGATAACTTTAGCTGGAATACTACTTTGACCTTAGCTGCAAATAAAAATAAGATATTAGATCTTGGTGGTAAGCAATCTCAAGATCTTGTTGTAGACCCAATCATAGGTTCTGGAAATACACGATTAATAGTAGGTGAATCAGTTCCAGTTTTTACAGGGGTAAATTATTTAGGAACTTGGAAAAGTCAAGAAGAAATTGACGCTTCTGGGCTAACCGCACAAGTTGTTGGAGGAGCAAGATATGAAGATTTAAATGGTGATGGCATTATTTCGACTGAAGATAATGTAGTTTTGGGAAGTCCATTTCCTGATTTAATTTTCGGGTTCGAAAACTCCTTTTCTTACAAGAATCTAGATTTCTCATTTTTCTTTCAAGGAACAACAGGTAATGAGGTTTACAACCTAAACATGAGAAACAATTATTTTAATCGTGGAGAAGCGGTTAAGTTTGGAGATTTACGTGATCGTTGGACGGTGGATAACCCAACCTCTAATATTCCTAGAGCAGGTGCTGATTCTGTTACGAATACACCTCCTAATTCAGAATATGTAGAAGATGGTTCTCATATTCGTCTTAAGTCAGTTCGATTAGCATATAACTTCCCAACAGATAAAATGGGCTTAGACGGTATTAAAAATGCAACTTTATACCTATCAGGAAGTAACTTATTGTTGTTCTCTAAAACGAGATTGATTGAACCTGAGGCTAACAACTTTAACTCATCAAATACTCGGTATGGTAATATAGCGCTAGGATATTTAAGTGCACAATATCCAAATCCAAGAGTTGTAACCCTTGGTCTTAACGTAACTTTTTAATAAAATTAATATGAAAACAAAGAATATATTTTTATACATCTTCGTAGTATTCTCCTTTTTTGGATGTGAGAAGTTTTTAGAAGAAGAGCCAAGAGCAATTATTGCACCAGAAACGTTTTTTGCATCGGAGAATGATGCAAAACAAGCAATTAATGGTACTTATGCCATATTAAAGAATAATTCCATTTATGGGCAAGTAGGTTTAGATCATTTTTATGATAATGGTACGGATATTATAGAGCCAAATCGTGCGGCAAATTTTGTACAACCTATAGGTAACTATACTTTAAATGAAGCGCTAGCCGATGTATCTGTTCAAAAAATGAGTGTTTCCGATACTTGGAAAGATTTATATAGAGTAGTATTTAATTCTACTATTATTATTGATAGGCTTACAGGTAACGAGGCTATTTTAGAAGAGGAGCGTACTCTAATGATTGCAGAGGCAAGATTTTTACGAGCTCTTTGTTACTGGCACATTACAAACCTTTGGGGTGATGCTCCTTTTTATACAGAAGTATTAACTCTTGAAGAAATTAGCCAATTAGGAAGAACAGATAAAGAAACTATAATTGATTTTATAATAGAAGATTTGCAATTTGCGCAAACCCATTTACCTGATTCTTATTCAGATGCAGATAGAGGAAGGGCTTCCAAATGGGCAGCGGCTATTATTGAGGCTAAGATTTATATGAAACAGCAAGATTGGGACGCCGGTTTAGCAAAATGTAATGAAATCATTGACCAATCGCCTCATAGATTATTACCGACTTATAATGAAGTTTTTGATCCTCTAAACGAGTATAATGATGAGATTATTTGGTCCTTAGATTTTGCCAGAGATATAGAAGGTATATATGACCCTGCATTTCCAGGTTTTTCTTTTGCTGGGAATAATAGTTGGAGACCAAGTATGTTTAATCCACGTTTAAGAGATGAACCTGCAAATACTTCTGAAAGAAATGCTTTAAGAGAAGCTCTTACTGCTAGAGGTGAAGCCTTTAATGGTACTGGATTACAAGTTGCATCTAAAGATTTTGCAGAAAAATTTCCTTTAAACGATTTAAGAAGAGAATTAAATATTGTAGATAATTATTTAGGTTTTGATTTAAATTTCCCTTACATGGCTAAATTTTGGAATCTTGATTTAGATACTTCACCTCGTTTTAATCATTCTGATAATAGAATGGTGTTTAGAATGGCTGATGTGCATTTAATGGCAGCTGAGTGTGAAAATGAACGTGCCGGAGGAAACCCTAATGATGCTTTTGAATATATTAGAGATGTAAGAGAGCGTGCTTTTGCTACAGTTGGAGAAGCGGAAGCTATTTTGGGATTAACTCAGACAGAGTTTAGAGAAGCCATTTATGATGAGAGAAAGTGGGAATTAGCTGCAGAAGCGCATAGAAGATATGACTTAATTCGTTGGGGTATATTGTTAGATGTTGTTCAAAATTTGGAATACCGTTTTTGGGAACCTAATGTTAACATAAGACCTTATCATGTTTTATTACCAATTCCTTTACAAGAATTACAACAGAATCCAGCTTTGTTAGAATCAGATCCAACAAATAATGGATATAGATAGTAGTTATTTTTGAGTTAGTTTTTTTAAAAAGACCAGAATAATTTTATTCTGGTCTTTTTTTTAAATATATTTAATAATACATAGGCATAGTACAGGTTGCAAATTTTATTTATGAAGTGTATATTGCTTAAAATATACTATCTAAATGAAAATCAAATTTGTTTTAGGAATGTTTCTTTTTGCATCTTTTTTATCTTTTGCGCAAATAAAGCATGGTTTAAGAGATGAACAAGGACGCCATATAATACCTCGTGGATTTGTTGTAAATACAAATGACCATAAAGGGGAAGTCTTTTTTAATAGTGATGATTATGCCCGTATGGTAAGAATGGGTGCTAATTCGCAAGTAATTCGTTTAGAGTTGGGTAAGCTTAGTAGTTTTCCAGGAGGTAAACTTGAGCTAAAATATCTTCGGAAATTAGATTCTCTAGTAGCTTTAGGTAAAAATCACGACATTAAAACTGTTTTTAAAATGACGGTTTATGGCGTTGATAAATTTATCTGGGAAGAATTCTGGCAAAATAAAAAGAATGAATATAGTACTTATATAGATGCATGGAAAGTGATATGGAATAGATATGCCGATGACCCTGCTGTTTTGGGGTATGATGTCGTTAACGAACCAAGGAAATTAACCATGGATATTTCTTATGAAAATCTTACAAATAAATACCTTATTCCGCTTTATCAAAAGATAATTGATGAGAGTCAAAAAATAAATGTGGATAAAATGATACTGTTTCAGTCTATTTTTATGAATAAAGGAGAGAAAATAGATAACAACCAGTATTCTGAAATAACCGCGCCTATTAACAGAAAAAATATCATTTTTGCACCTCATATATACCAAAATGATATCGATTTTATTAAGCGAAATATGGACAGATTTGATAAAGAATCTGATATGTTAAAAGCTCCAATTCTAATTGGAGAATGGGGGTTTCCAACTTTTGCAACAACTGACACCCTTATAGATGGTAAATTAGGGCAACTAAAATATCGTGAACTATATATTAGAACAGCCGAAGTTTTTGACCGTATGGGAGTAGGCTCCATAAAAGCTTGGTTTTTAGGAAACAGAACGATGCAACATTTTCTGTCAGGAGGGCCATCAACTTGGTCAATTTTTAGCGATAGCACTGATGCAGGAACCGTAGAGCGTAAATATATTACCGATGTAATATCAAGACCCTTTCCTCAAACTATTGCAGGTGATATTGATTCCTTTTTGTTCAATCATGCTACGAGGACTTTAGGTCTTAAAATAAAACCAGATAACAGTAAAGGCGCATCAAAAATATTTATTGGTGCTAATAGGCATTATCCTGATGGTTTCTCCATTTTAATTGATGACGATATTGTTATGTATTACAATCCTTTAAAAAACGTAGGACTTGAAATTTATAAATGCTCCAAAGACGTAAATCCATCAAATTTTATTTGGGACCCACAAAGCCAAAAACTAATTGTTTTAAAATGGCCAAATAATAGAATAAATTTAAATATAAAAATTGTTCCAGGGCTTCGGAATTTTGATTAAATAGTATAACCAATTTTAAAGAAATGAAGAAATTAGTATTAGTAGTTTTTGTTATAACCACATTATTAAATTGTGATTCAAAAGATAGTACAACAGAAACCACAAGTAAAAAAGATTCTGAAATCGCCTCAAAAGTTGAAGATTTAATAAGTCAGATGACTTTAGAGGAAAAGATGACAGAAATGATTCAGGATGCACCTGCCAATGAAAGGTTGGGTATTCCTGTTATGAAATATGGAGAAGCATTGCATGGACTATGGCTCGTTCTTGATTATTACGGTAATACAACGGTTTATCCACAAGCAGTGGCGTGCGCCTCAACCTGGGAACCAGAGTTAATAAAAAAAATGGCTACTCAAACAGCAAAAGAAGCTCGTGCTTTAGGGGTAACACATTGTTACTCTCCTAATTTAGATGTTTTCGCTGGAGATGCTCGCTATGGTCGCGTTGAAGAATCTTATGGAGAAGACCCTTATCTAGTTTCTCGAATGGGCGTTGCATTTATCCAAGGTTTGCAAGGTGAAGGCGATGAGCAATTTGATGAAAATCATGTTATTGCAACAGCTAAACATTTTGTTGGATATCCTGAAAACCGCCGTGGTATAAATGGTGGATTTAGCGATATGTCTGAACGTCGTTTACGTGAGGTTTACCTTCCGTCGTTTGAGGCCGCAGTAAAGGAAGCTCAGGTAGGTTCTGTTATGCCTGGTCATCAAGATTTTAATGGTGTACCATGCCACATGAATACCTGGTTATTAAAGGATATTTTACGAGATGAACTAGGTTTTGACGGTTTTATTGTTTCTGATAATAATGATGTTGGGAGGTTAGAGACTATGCATTTTATTCCTGAAACCAGAGCTAAAGCAGCTATTTTGGGATTAAAGGCGGGTGTTGATATGGACTTGGTAATTGGGAAAAATGTTGACCTATCTACTTATCACATCAATGTATTGAAGGATACAATAACGCAGGATCCTGCATTGATGAAGTATATAGACAAAGCCACATCACGTATTTTGACAGCAAAATATAAATTAGGTTTATTTGATACAGAACCAAAACAGATTGACGAGGAAACTGTAGAAGCTGGTACTGATGAACATCGTGAGTTTGCATTGGAAATGGCAGAAAAATCTATAATCATGCTAAAAAATGATAACAATCTTTTGCCGCTAGATCTATCAAAAATCAAATCCTTAGCAGTCATTGGGCCTAACGCTCATGAAGAAAGACCTAAAAAAGGAACATATAAATTATTGGGTGGCTATTCAGGATTGCCACCATATTATGTTTCAGTTTTAGATGGTTTAAAGAAAAAAGTAGGTAAAAACGTAAAAATAAACTACGCTAAAGGCTGCGATATTGATAGTTTTTCGAAAGATGGATTTTCAGATGCTGTTTCTGCAGCAAAAAAATCGGATGCTGTTGTTTTAGTTGTGGGTAGTTCTCACAAAACATGTGGCGAAGGTGGAGATCGTTCTGATCTTGATTTGTACGGCGTTCAAAAAGAATTAGTAGAGTTGATTTATAAAACAGGAAAACCAGTAATTGTTGTTCTAATTAATGGTCGTCCATTATCTATAAATTATATTGCCGAAAATATTCCTTCAGTTCTTGAAACGTGGTATGGTGGCATGCGAGCAGGTGATGCTGTTGCCAATGTTATTTTTGGCGATGTAAACCCAGGTGGAAAACTAACCATGTCTTTCCCTCGCTCAGTAGGGCAGGTTCCAGTAACTTATTTAGAGCGTCCTGATTTCATTGGTTCAGGCAAAGGTTTATATAGATTTAAAGACAAATCACCATTATTCCCATTTGGGTATGGTTTAAGTTATACTACTTTTAAGTACAGTACACCAAAATTAGAAAACAACACTATTGATGCTGATGGTTCAACTTTAGTTTCGGTTGATATAACAAATACAGGTGATAGAACGGGAGATGAAGTGGTACAAATGTATGTTCGTGATGACTTTGCCTCAGTTGGACGTTACTTAAAATTGCTAAAAGGATTTGAACGAATTACACTAAAACCAGGTGAGACTAAAACAGTAACATTTAATTTAGGTTTTGATGAATTGAATGTGCTTAATCAAAATATGGAAAAAGTGGTAGAGCCAGGAACGTTTACAATATCCGTTGGTACATCTTCTCTAGAAAAAGATTTACAAACAATTCAATTAACAGTTCAATAAAATTATAAACTCTTTTAATCTAAAAAGCAATATATTTTTAATAAGGTATGAGATTTTCATTAATATTACTATTTGCTAGTTTATTTATTATAAGCTGCCAAACAAAGAAGAAAAAAGAAGTAGCAATGAAAGAAATTGCTAAAGCTAAAACTGGAAGTTTTGGGGATCAAGGTGATGGTACTTATGTAAATCCAATCCTTAATGCAGATTATCCAGATTCTGATATTGAGCAGCTTGGTGATACGTATTATATGATTACTTCTAAGCAACACATGTCACCGGGAATGCCAATATTAGAATCTAAGGATATGGTTAATTGGACAAATGTAGGTCACGTGTTTGATGGCCTATCATGGGCGCCAGAATACAATTGGGATAGAATGAATGGCTACTCTTTTGGTACTTGGGCAGGAGATTTAGCTTATCATGAAGGTACTTGGTATTGTTATCAAATTGACTACCAACATGGTTTAATGGTTGCAACAGCTAAAGATATTAAAGGGCCTTGGAGTAAGCCTATTATGATGCTTCCAAAAGAAGAGGTCTTAGATGATCCTGGTGTGTTTTGGGACGAAGAAACACATAAAGCCTATGTTATAATTAATACTGCAGGAAAACAAAAGAGTATAGAGAATACTATAGAAGGGAATGAGAATAGAATTTATGAAATGAGCTGGGATGGGACAAAAATTCTAGGAGAAGGTAAATTAGTTTATACGGGAATGGGAGCTGAGGCTGCTAAAATTTATAAAATAGAAGGTGTTTGGTACATCTTTTTAGCACAGTGGACTATGGGAGATAATTCTACAAAACCAGGGGTTAAAAATCCAAAAAATGACCGAAAGCAAATTGTATTACGATCAAAAGAAAGTATTTATGGTCCTTATGAAGTAAAAACTGTATTAGAAAAAGGTTCAGCGTTTAATAATCGTAGTTGCAGCCAAGGAGGTTTAATGCAAGCGCCTGATAAATCTTGGTGGTATATGCACCAATTAATACAGAATGATGATATTCCTTTTCAAGGAAGGCCACAATGCTTAGCACCTGTTACTTGGGTTGATGGTTGGCCCATAATTGGAGTAGATGAAGATAATGACGGTATTGGAGAACCAGTAAAACAATATAAAAAACCTATTAACGGATATCCTATTAGTGCACCTAGTTCGGATGATGATTTTTCTAAAGCAAAATTAGGATTTCAATGGGAGTGGAATCATAACCCAAGAAATACACATTGGTCACTTACAGAAAGACCGGGTTGGTTACGTTTAAAGGCTAGTAAAGTATTACCTAATGGAGAAGGCTATGGACCAAATATAAATGAATGGACAAATAATGATGGATCTGATTCAGATTTTTGGAGGGCTTGTAATACACTAAGTCAACGTATTATGGGGATTACAACAGGTACAGCTGTTGCTAAATTTGATGTTTCTGGCATGAAACCCCACCAACTAGCTGGCTTTGTTAGATACGGTGGAGCGTTTAACTTATTGGGTGTGGAAGTAGATGAGGATGGTAAAAAAAGTTTATTTTATATGAATTCTATGGCTAAAAAAATAATGGGGCCAGAAATAAAAGGAAACGAGTTATATATAAGAACATCAAATAATAGTAATCAGGCTACTTATGAATATAGTATTAATGGTGAGAAATTTAATTCTTTTGGACCAACTTTTACTATTTCTTTTGGTAAGTGGACAGGAGATAGACTAGGGTTCTTTTCATGGAATGAAAAAGAAGATAAAGGGTATATAGACATAGATTGGTTTTTTTATGATTACGATGGGCCTAAAGCAGCTAATAAGTAAGATACTTTTATCAGTAATTATAGTATTTGTAAAAATCGAGAATTTTAAAGTAAACGCATTAGTTGCATAGTAGTATTTATTACGATATAAAATAGTATAACCTTATGCATAATAGAAAAATAAAAAATACATTCTTATTAGGGGTTGGCTTATTGTGCGTTATTTTAATTTTTCAATCTTGTAAAGAAATAAAGGGAGTTTATAAAGATAAAGCAGCAACCAATATTAAGAATGAAAATCATGGTTTTAATGATATATTTGATGGTAAAACTCTAAATGATTGGAAAGGAGATTCTAAATATTGGCGTGTTAGCAATGGTGTTTTAACAGGAGAGGTAACACCAGAAACCATTTTAAAACAAAATTCATTCATAATCTATAAAAAAGAACAACCCAAAAATTTTGAGTTAAAATTGGAATATAGAATAACTGATTCTGGGAATAGCGGTATAAATTACAGAAGTGAAATTGTGGATAACATGCCTTTTGCGTTAAGGGGCTATCAATGTGATATTGATGGTAAAAATAAATTTACAGGTCAAAATTATGAAGAAAAAAAAAGAACAACATTGGCTTACTTAGGAGAAACAGTAATAATTCCAAAAATGCCAGACACGATATCTAAAAATAATTTAAGAAAAAATGTAAAGAAAAATAGTTGGCAAACTAGAATTGTAAAAGATATTAAAATAAAATCGCAACTAAAATTAAATATAAAAGCTAATGACTGGAATGAAGTGCATCTTATAATAAAAGATTCTATAATGCAGCATTACGTAAATGGTGTTTTGTTTAGTGAAGTCACTGATTTAGATTTAATTAATAAGTCAGAAAAAGGTTATTTGGGTGTTCAAGTTCATGTGGGGCCACCTATGAAAATTGAATATAGAAATATAAGACTGAAGCATTTGTAACACAGGTAATTTTTTGTATGCCTTATAATTGCATTAATCTACTTGCTCCAAACCACAACTTAAACAGTAATTAAATTTAAAATGTAACTAACATATTTAACAGGTGTTTTGTAAAGGTTTTAAATTATAAATATATTGTCACTTTTAAAATAATCCTATAAATAAATTTATAATTTAAGAGGACTCAAAAACAAGAGATTTGTTCTTTGAATTAGGAACTCAATTTAATGTTTCAAAATATTTTGGAATAGATTTTAGCACAAAGAGAAAAGAGAATTCTTTATTATGTAATTTTTTGTAAACGCAGAATAAATTAAAAATAAATACCATGCAAAGATTAGCCTTTAAAATGAAATTAAATGAAGGACAAAAAGACGCTTATACTAAACGGCATAATGAACTTTGGCCAGAGCTCAGAAAATTATTAAAAGATAACGGTATTAGTGAGTATTCTATATTTTTTGATGAAGAAACTAATACGCTTTTTGCTTTTCAAAAGGTATCAGGAGATGGCGGTTCTCAAGATTTAGCAAATAATGAGGTTGTAAAAAAATGGTGGAATTATATGGCTGATATTATGGAGACCAATCCAGACAAATCACCTGTTTCAGTGCCACTAGAAGAGTTATTTTATCTAGAATAGTTATCTAAAATGGTAGTTAATTGTTTAAAAATCATCAGTATACTGCAGGACATTTTTTTATTCAAATTGTACAAATTTGTATCTAGAATACCTTTCTTGTTAGGGTAAAAAGAAAAACTATGAAAAAAAATTACTCCATTAGATTGGTAGGCAAAGGGTGCGTATTCGCTTTTTTGTTATTATTAATACCAAGGGGTATTTTGAATGCCCAAGTTGTTTTAGAGAAAGAAGTTAAAATTACTGACTTAGGGTTGCATTTTGATGGTAATAAAGTTTCAAGTGGTACTGCAAACACCGGAGATAGTGCACCTTATGATTATTTTTTTGGACGTAATATTTCTGCTCATGGTGATGCCATAAAAACCTATGGTGATTATGTTTTTATGACCTGGTATCGTGGTGGTAAGGCAGACCGCCATGTGATGCTAACACGGTATAATACAAAAACAGATGCCATCGCAACTATAGAGTTTCCTCATAGGCATACGGGATATCAAAATCAATATTGGATTGGAGAATCTCATAATACCATAGCGGTGGGTATAAGTCCTTTAGACGGAACAATTCATTTGTTGTACGATATGCATGCTTATAGTGCTTCAAGACCTTCCAATGGAAGTTTAGCTAATGATTATTTTAGATATTCATATTCAGTGAAAGATGCAGCCTCTTTGCCAGATGCAGAATTTACTTTGGATAAATTTGTTCCAAATGGTACAGGAGGGTATAAACATTTAAGAATGCCAGGAATTGCTGCTCAATCAGAATTCTTGTCATTAACTTATCCAAGATTCTTTCAAAATGACGGTGGAGAGCTTTTTATGCTCATGCGTGAAGGTGGAAATAATAATGGTATGTATAAATTTGTAAAATACGACGCCAATACTGGAGCATGGGGTAACTTCATAGATTTTAATAGATTAAATGCAAGAAGCCAACCAGGAATTGATTATAACTGGGGACTTTACGGTGATATGAAATATGTAAACGGGAAGTTTCGCATTGGTTTTCAACGTAGGTCTCAAAACAATGATGATAAATATCTTTATCAAAACGGGGTATATTATGCCTATTCAGATGATCAAACGGCAGCCACAAGTTGGAAAAATCATAAAGGAGAATCTTTTAGTCTACCATTATGGGATGCCGATTTTATAAAAGTTATGGAACCTGGAGATTATGTTGCTACAACACAAGCAAATCAAGTATACATTGTAGGTGGTTTTGATTGGACAGTAACTGCTAATGAAGATGTGCATATTATAAGTCGAGTAAGAGATAGCGAAAATAACGTAACCAAGAATTTACATACTTATCGACCATCAGGAGGTACAGATTTTATTACTTCAGAAGATTTTTCAGGAGGTTCAGCAATTTACACATCTGGAGATAGTGTTTTTTTAATTGGTTTAAATAGTAGTGGTCGTGTATTTGTTGAGAAAGCAGAAGGAGGGACAAATAATTTCACTAAGGTATATGAAGCAACAAGTGGGAGATCTTTTGATCATGGTGTAGTGCATATTGAGAATGGAAAAGTTTATTATTACCTAATGGAAGATAAAACGGGTAATGCTCAACCTTTATATCTACAAATTATAGATTTAGATATTGTCCCATTAGATCCTTTAGATCCTAATAACTTTACAATTGAGTCTAAAGGAGAGACTTGTTCGGGTATGGGTAATGGAAAGCTAATAATAAGCGGGGCGGCTGCTCATGATTATGTAGCTACTATTAATGGAATTGACGACTATAGTTTTACTAAAAATAAAACTATTGAAGACTTAAATCCTGGAACTTATGATTTGTGTATAGAAGTAGTTGGTGAAAATTTTAATCATTGTTATCAGCTAACTATTGAGGCAGCTCCAACGTTAAGTGGAAAAATTAGTATTGCTAAAAAAACAGCAGCAGTATCTGTTCAATCAGGAAAAGCACCATACACTGTTAGTAAAAATGGGAAACAATTATTTGAAACCTACCAGTCAAACTTTTCTGTAGATGTAAATCATGGCGATAATATTCAAATAAAAAGTAAGGAAGCTTGTCAAGGTGAGATGGTAAAAACAGTCAACTTGTTTCAAGAACTCAAGGCGTATCCAAACCCTACAAACGGATTATTTGAGATGTATATTCCAAATAACATAAAAACTATTGATTTAGAAGTGTACAATATGCAATCTCAATTAATAGATTCTAAAACGTCTATGGTAAATGCTGGAAAGATCCAATTGAGTTTAGCTGACAAACCAAATGGTATCTATTTTGTAAAAGTGAATTTAAAGAAACCAGTATTTGTTAAAGTAATGAAGAAATAAAATGAAAAAGACATACTTACATTTAATAATAGTTGTGGGATTGATTATGATGTCTTGTAGTGGCGGTGGAGATGACTCAAACGATACAAAAAAGCCAGAAGAAAATACTGCACCAACAGTACCAATCCAGGTTTATCCATTAAATAATACCATTTGTATTGATAACAATATTGTATTTGAGTGGGATACATCTACAGATGTAGAGGGAGATAAAATAACCTATACCGTTGAAATTGCTGAGAATAATGGTTTTTCGCCAATATTAAATACAGAAACTAGTGCTTCATTATCCAAATTAATTAGTTTGGAAAAGGGTAAAGCTTTATACTGGCGCATTAAGGCAACAGATAGTAAATCTGCAGCTAGTTCATACTCCCCAGTGATGCAGTTTTTAACAGAAGGAGACGGGTTGAGTAATCATGTACCATTTGCACCCAGTTTAATAGCACCTGTTTTTAATTCTGAAATAGACGGTACAAGTGCTACATTAAGTTGGTCAACATTAGACATTGATGGGGATCCATTAACCTTTGATGTGTATTTGGATACAAATGAAAATCCGATAACTAAAGTTTCTGAAAACCAATCTGAGACCACTTATAATGCTATAGGTTTAAGTGCAGCGTCTACGTATTACTTTAAAGTGGTCGTGAAAGATGATAAAGGAGGTATAAGTATTGGGCAAGTTTGGAGTTTTATTACGAAATAAGATTTTTTTATTTGAAATTTTCTGGGGTACAAGTATAGCTCAGGATAGTTTGCCAATAAAATAAAAGTAACTTTATAAACTAATCTGTTAACAGGTTAATAAAAAGGCTATGAAAAAAAATTACTTTCATAATTATACTCTGTTATGTGTATTATTAATGTTTTCATTTCAATGGAGTTAAAGTTGATATTAACCTTCTAATACTGGCGAAAATGCACCGTATGATTGCTTTTTTGGTGTGAATATATTACCCATGGCGATTGTTTAAAAACTTGTAGTGATTATGTGTTTTTGACTTGGTATCGTGGTGGTAAGGGAAATAGACATGTTATGTTAACGCGGTATAACACCATTACAGTATTGCAACAACTATTGAGTTTCCACATAGGCATACTGGTTATCATAATAAATGGTGAATTGGTGAGTCCCACAATACTATAGCATTGGTATTTAGTCCATTAGATGGTACTGATTTGCTTTATGATATGCATGCAACTCCCATATCTGCAGAAGCTATAGATGAAAAAAGTAGAATTTTAAAAGTCGGGTGTTTACATAATAGGAGTGTTTACGAATAGTCAAAACGTATACAATTCAAAGCTTATAGTAAAGTAAATAACTTTAATTTAGTTTTGAAAAAATCAAAAAGCCAGAGGATTTTATTTCTCTGACTTTTTTGTCTTTTAAGAATGTGTAATTGCAAAGCAATATAGGGCAGGATAGTTAATTAGATAGCAATTATTATATTTAAAAAAGATTTATTTATGCTTAAAACCAAACACATAATTTTAATTAAAGTACTTCGTATATTTCTTGTGTTTTTTGTTTTAGGATGTTCTAATAAAACGTCTGATAAATTATGGGTTTATTCTAGTTCTAATGATTCCAAAGTAATCTTTGCACTGCAAGATTTATTTTTAACAAACAATAATAATTATCAACAAGTTGATATATCTAAAAAGGATAAAGCGTCTATCATTCTTCAGGTAGAGTCTACTGCTGATTTAAAAAAAGAAGGGTTCTCTATTAAAAACGAAAACAATAAAATTATAGTAAGCGGTTTTGATGAAGCAGGCTTAATGTATGGCACTTTAGAGTTGGCTGAACAAATTAAATTGTATGGTATTGAAGGGGTTAAAAGCGAAATAAAAAATCCGTATATGGAAATGCGCGGGCCAAAGTTTAATATTCCGTTAGACGTGCGAACACCAAGCTATACAGATGTATGTGATGCTGCACAGCATAATATACCACACATGTGGGATTTTAGTTTTTGGAAGGACTATATAGATGCCATGGCGCGTTATCGTTATAATTATATTTCACTTTGGAATTTACATCCGTTTCCTTCTTTAGTAAAAGTGCCAGGGTATGAAGAGGTTGCTTTAAATGATGTACAGCGTTCAACTGTAAAATGGAAGGAACACTACAATTTAATGGCTATTGGTTTTGATGCACCAGAGATTCTTAAGAATCCTGAAATTGTAAAAACTATTAGTATTGAAGAAAAAATCGAATTTTGGAAGAAGGTAATGGCCTACGGTAAAACTCGAAATATAGACTTTCATATCATTACTTGGAATATTTTTGATTACGGCACTCAAGGAAAATACGGCATTACAGATGATAGAGATAATAAAATTACGACCGATTATTTTAGAAAAAGTGTAAAGCAATTATTTGTTACTTATCCAGATTTAGCAGGAATAGGATTAACCACAGGCGAAAATATGAAAGGTGTCAATCACCAAGAACGTGAAGCATGGGCTTATGATACTTATGCCTTAGGCATATTAGATGCAGCCAAAGAAATGCCAGAGCGACAGTTTAAGTTTATACATAGACAACATCAATCTGGAGCCAGAGAAATTGCTGAAAAGTTTAAATCTGTAGTTGAAGCAGATAATGTAGAATTTTTATTCTGTTTTAAATATGCCAAAGCGCATGTGTACAGTGCAACCCAACAACCCTTTCATGAAGATGCAAATTATGTAGAACAAATAAAGGGTATGAAAACTTTATGGGGTTTAAGAAATGATGATACCTTTTATTTTAGGTGGGGAGCTCCTGATTTTACAAGAGAATTTATAAACAATCTGCCGTATGATGTGGCAAAAGGAATTTATTTTGGCTCCGATCAATGGATTTGGGGACGCGATTTTTTAACAAAAGAACCAGAAATTTCCAATCAAATTGAAGTTTCTAAACATTGGTATCAATGGTTGTTGTGGGGTAGATTAAGTTATGATCCAACAATATCTAATGATCGTTTTCGAGATTTATTGTCAAATAGATTTTCAGGGATTGATGCCAATAAATTGTTTTCTGCATGGCAGAATGCATCCATGGTGTATCCAATTACCACCGGTTTTCACTGGGGAAAATTGGATTTCCAATGGTATATTGAAGGCTGTAAAAGTCGTCCAAGTCAGGCGGATAACGAAACAGGGTTTCATGATGTAAATCGTTTTATTACATTAGGTGTACATCCAAAATCTGGAAATCAATCGATACCAGATTATGTCAATATGACTTTAGAAGATAATACAACAACGCTAAAAACACCCTTTGATGTCGCTGAAAAACTTCATGATTTATCAGATAAAGCATTATTAGATATTAGTGCTGTTAATAATGAGAGGAACAACGAATTAAAATTAACAATTAATGATATTAAAACAATTTCATTTTTAGGGAAGTATTATGCCTATAAAATTGAAGGGGCAACGCACGTAGCCTTGTATCGAAAAACAAATGAGGTAAAGAATCAAGAACAGGCAGTAAAGGCTTTAGAAAATGCATTGGTGTTTTGGGAAAAATATACAAAGCAAGCCATGTTACAAAATCGCAATCCACTATGGACGAATAGAGTAGGTATTGTAGATTGGAAACAAATAACCGAGTGGGTAAAACAAGATATCGAAATAGCAAATACAGAACTATAATGAAGAACTACAATAAAATACTTTGTTTTTTTGGATTCATAGTTTTCACTGTATTATCATGTATAGACAAAAACAAGAAATTAGAAGTTGATAACAAAAAGGAGAATACTGAGATTAATAAATTTAAAGATGTCGCTCAGGTTAATCACGACTTGATAAAGCAGCGCTTTATTTTAATGGCTGACATTGGGCATGACCCCGATGATGAGCAACAACTAACCCACCTTTTAATGTATTCAAACAAATTTGACCTGGAAGGACTTATAGCAGTAACGGGGCGTTATTTTAGGCCAAATCCAAAAGATACAGTAAAAGTATTGATGCCTGAATTGTTTCATTATTACATTGATGGGTATGAAAAAGTATATCCAAATCTTAAATTACACGAAAGTGGATGGAAAACTCCGAAATATTTACATAGTGTAGTAGCATCAGGTCAAGAAGGTAATGGAATGAAAGATGTAGGGGCTGGACGTACTAGTGATGGTGCCAAATGCATTATGGATGCTGTTTTAAAAGATGATGATAGACCCATTTTTGTTTTATCAAATGGTGGTATGAATACGCTTGCACAAGCGCTATACACCCTTAGGGAAAAGTATTCGAAAGAAGAACTAAAAGTATTTATTTCTAAATTAAGAGTTTTTGATAATTCTGGACAGGATGAAAGTGGTGCTTGGATTTGCCATGAATTTCCAGACTTGTTTTATATTCGGGCTACCCACCAAAATAAAAGTTTTGGTGGTCCGTCTAATTCAAACCTTGGACCCCATGTTTGGCAACCTTACGAGTATAGTCCCAATGGACAACACCAGTGGTTTAAAGAAAATGTGCAAACCAATCACGGTGAACTTGGTACGCTATATCCGGATAGAAAAGTAGACAAAACCTATCATTTTATAGGGGGTGGCGGTACCATACCTTGGTTAGTGTTAGTAAATCCGGCATTATCTGATATTTCCGAGCCCTCTTGGGGCGGATGGGGCGGACGTTATTCAGCTCAAAAAATGCCAAATCTACCTTCAGGGTTTTCAATTGTTGAAGTAGATGAACAAGCTTATTTACCCTATAAGGCTTATGGAGATGGTGCCATTATTACAGATACTTGGAAAAACCCAGACGATGCCAAAGTTTACTCTAACGAGTATACCCCAGCCTGGCGCTGGCGAGAAGCTGTTTGGAACGATTTAAAAGCTAGAATGGATTGGTGTATTCAGCCTTTTAGTAAAGCAAATCATCGTCCAGTAGCCGTATTAAATGGCGATAGTTCGAATCAAATTGTAAAGGCAAAATACAATTACCATGAAGAGGTGGTTTTAGACGCTACTGGTTCTAAAGACCCAGATGGTGATAATTTAAGCTACAAGTGGTGGGTATACCACGAAGCAGGAAAAAAATCATATAATAAACCTATTAAAATTAAAAACGATACTAGCATTAAAACCTCGTTTAAAATTCCAATTGATGCTGCAACCAAGGAATTACATGTAATTTTAGAGGTTAGAGATGACAATAGTATTGTGCCTATGGTTGATTATAAACGCATGATTATTATTGTTACTAATTATTAAAACACCAAAATATTATGAAAAATAGAATTGTGCTTTTCGGTTTAGTTGTGTCATTTCTTTTTGGTTGTAAAGAAAAATCGAAGTTCACTAAATCAGAAGAGGAGAGGAAAGTTTCTCAAACATCTAATACTGATAGAGCCTCAAAGCCAGATGTGTTCTACCAATACTCTATTTGGTTTGCTTTTGTAAATAAGGTTTTTGATGGTGATTTAAAAGTTTCAGAACTCAAAACAAAAGGGGATATTGGTCTAGGCTCTTTTGATTCTCTCGATGGAGAATTAGTAATGCTAGATGGAGTTCCTTACAGAATAAGAGAAAATGGAGAAATAAGTGTTGGGCAAGATGAGGATGAAATTGTCTATGCTGATGCCACTTTTTTTCATGAGGAAGGTGTTTTTCAAATAAAAGGACCTGTAGATTATCCTTCTTTTCAAAATATGCTAAATACCAAAATGGAATCTGAGCATTATTTTTATGCATACAGAGTCCCTGTTAAGCTCGATTATATAAAACTTGGTGGCGTACCCAAGGTTGAAAAACCATTTACAGATGGGCTTGATGTACTATTACCAATTCGTCCAGTTTTTGAAGCCGAAAATATTAGTGGTACTTTAGTTGGTTTTTATTGTCCCGAATACATAGGTAATATTAACGCCTTTGGTCATCATTTTCATTTTATTTCTGATGATCGTAAGTGGGGAGGACATGTTATGGAATTCAAAACCAAGCATGATATAGAGGTGCCTTGGGACCAAAAAACAAGCTATGCGTTTGACCTTCCTAAAAATAAAACCTTTGAAAACGTAAAATTGGATAGTGAGTTCCAGTATAACTAAACTTTATGACACCCATTTTTTGCGCGATAACTTTCATGCATAAAATTATGGTATGCCTTTATTTTTAATGAATTTAAGTTGTGAGAAAAGAACATGTTTTAGCCAATTGACAGTTATGGTAGTTCTTCCCTTATTACTTTCTTAATCTAGAGTATTAAACGCAAGTATTGTGTAAATTGAGTTTAATTAAAATAATTTAATTATAAATCGAGATACAACAGGACAGTTTTATTACTGAAAAAAGAGAAATTGCAATAATATCTTTTTAACTTATTTTTTTATTTATGAAGCTTAAGTCTCTAGTGCTAATTTTTTCTTTATTGGTTTTATCAATTGGAATGATATCTTGCGTCCAAGAAATAGTTGAAAAACCACAAGAACTTACACTATCCGAAGGCTTTAAAAACCCAACAGGATTCTATAATGCAAATCCAACGTTTTCATGGAAATTACCTGTTTCAGAACAAATTAAATCGCAATCTGCTTATCAAATAGTTGTAGCATCGTCAAAAGAATTATTACCTAGTAATGCCGATTTATGGGATTCTAAAAAGCAAAAAAGTACACAATCTACTTTTGTGAAATATCAAGGAAAAGAACTAAAATCTAGACATAAAGTATATTGGCAAGTAAGGTATTGGAATCAAGATGAAAATGCTTCAGATTGGAGCGAAATCAATTCTTTTGAATTGGGTTTGTTAAAAAATGACGATTGGCAAGCCCAATGGACAGGATTAGATACTGCAAAAGATAGCATTAAAGGCGTTCGTAAATTTTTAATGCACAGACCACAATATTTAAGAAAAGGTTTTGAGTTAGCTTCGGATGTTGTTTCAGCAAGACTATATATTACAGCAAAAGGTGTTTTTGATGTGTATTTAAATGGAAAAGACGTTAGTGAAGATGTTATGACTCCGGGTTGGACACCATACAATCATCGTATAGAAACATTGACTTATGATGTTACTAAACTTTTACAAGCTGGTAAAAACGCTTTAGCGGTTGAGTTAGCTTCAGGATGGCATTCTGGAAGAATTAGTAGAGGTAGAGCATTGTATGAAAATTTTGCATCACCAAAAATTCTATGTCAGTTAGAAGTTGTGCTGAAAGATGGATCAAAACAAACCATTGTTTCTGATGAATCTTGGAGAGGAACAACCAACGGACCAATACGTTTAGCGAGTGTTTACGATGGCGAAGTGTATGATGCAAATTTTGAAATACCAAATTGGAACACTGTTGCTTTTGACGACTCTAACTGGAAATCGGTTGAAGTTGAAGCAATAGCTAAGGATGTTAAATTAGCTCCCAAAAGACATCATACCGTAAAAAATCAAATCGTTTTAAACGATGTAGAAATTGTTTCGGTTAAAGAAAATACATCGGTTTTTAATATGAAACAAAATATGGTAGGTGTGCCAAGAGTAAAAGTGCCGATGAAAAAAGGCGATACCTTAAAAATACGTTTTTCTGAAATGTTACTGAAAGACAATACCTTTTATACTAAAAATTATCGTTCTGCAAAGTCAACCGATTATTACGTAGCAGCTAAAGATGGTGTTGTAGAATATGTTCCAAAATTTACGTTTCACGGATTTCAATTTTTAGAATTAAGTGGTTACGATAAAAATGCGAAACCAGACGCTTCTTGGGTGCAAGGTATAGTACAACATTCAGATTTTGAGAAAAACGGAACGTTTACATCTTCTGACGATAAGTTGAATCAATTACAAAATAATATTACTTGGGGGTTACGAGATAACTTTTTTGATGTGCCTACAGACTGTCCGCAACGTGACGAACGCTTGGGTTGGACAGGAGATGCACAAGTAATTGCACCAACAGCATTGTTCAATTATAGTACTCACGCTTTTTGGACGGCTTGGTTGCAAAGTTTAAGAGAAAATCAGTCTGAGCATAAAAACGGTTTAGTGCCTTTTATAGTGCCAGATGTACTGCAAAACAAAAATGGTGGTTCTGGTTGGGGAGATGCCTGTGTTATTGTTCCTTGGGATATTTATAATATTACAGGAGATATTACTGTACTTGAAGATAGTTATGAATCTGCAAAAAAATGGGTTGGGTACTACCAATCTAAAGTTAAAAAGAAACCTTATATCCCGATAATGCATTCTTTTGGAGATTGGTTGCAGCCATATCCTTCTAAGAGTTTAAAAAAAGCAAATAGAGGAGATACACCAAAGGAATTAATTAGTACCGCTTATTTTGCACATTCCGCACATTTAATATCTAAAATTGCTGGTGTTTTGGGTAAAACAGACGAGGAAAAAAAATATGCAGCCTTATATAAAACTGTTGCCAACACTTTTGAAAATGAATTTTTTGATGAAAACGGAAAGTTTAAACAAGAAAGACAAACGCAAACAAGTTATTTACTAGGTATATATTTAGAATTATTTAAACCGGAAACCAAACTAAAAGCACAGCAATATTTGTTGGAAGAAATTAAAAATGCCAATTATCATTTAGGAACAGGATTTTTAGGAACACCAATTTTACCAAAGGTTTTAGATGATATTGGAGAAATAGATTTGATGTATAAAATTCTATTTAAAGAAACCTATCCATCTTGGTTTTACTCTATAAATCAAGGGGCAACGACGATGTGGGAACGTTGGAATAGCTTTAGTAAAGAAGGTGGTTACAATTCACAAAGTATGAATAGTCTAAATCATTATGCATACGGAGCTATTGGCCAATGGATGTACGAGCGTATTGCTGGTTTAGCATCCTTAACACCAGGATACAAAAAAATTAGAATTGCACCTTTGCCAAATACCGAGTTTTTAACGTCAGCTTCAGCAAGTGTAAAAACACCTTATGGAAAAGTATCATCATCTTGGAGGATTGAGAATGCTTCTTTTAATCTTGATGTTGTTATTCCTCCTGGTACATCAGCAGAAGTACATATTCCTTATGGAAATAAGGATAATTTATTAGAAAATGGAAGTATTTTTACAGAGAATTCAAATTTAAAATTAATGAGTTCTGATGATAATTCAGTAATATTTTTAGCAGAACCAGGAACCTATAACTTTCAAACTAAACTTTAAATCATGTTAAAAAAAATGAACTTAAAATATTTTGGATGTGCTTTGTTTGCTTGTGTTTTTTTGAGCTATACGTCATGTAAAGAACAAACAACTATAGCAGAAGCTCAAAAATTAACCATTTCAGAAGGATTTGAAAACCCGTTAGGGTTTTATGATAAAACACCTAGTTTCTCTTGGCAATTGCCAGTTTCGGAAGGCGTTTTAAGTCAATCAGCATATCAAATAGTAGTGGCTAGTACCCCAGATTTGTTACCTGACAATGCAGATTTATGGAACTCTGAAAAGCAACAAACAGCTCAATCTACTTGGGTAAAATATGCTGGAACAGCTTTACAATCACGTCAAAAAGTATACTGGCAAGTGAAATACTGGAACCAAGATAACGAAGCTTCCAAATGGAGTGAAATGAATCATTTTGAGTTAGGTTTATTAACGAATAACGATTGGAAAGCAAAATGGATTGGCTTAGATACCAAAAAGGAAAAGCTTTTAGGAAGCCAAGAAAATATCGTTCACAGACCACAATACTTAAGAAAAGGTTTCGAATTGTCTAATGATGTAGCATCAGCAAGATTATACATTACAGCAAAAGGAGTATTTGATGTGGCTATAAATGGAGAAGATGTTAGTGATGATGTAATGCCTCCGGGATATACGCCTTATAAAGAACGTATTGAAACAATCACCTACGATGTTACCGATGTAATAGAATCTGGACAAAATACCATAGGTGTTGAGCTTGCTGCAGGATGGCATTCAGGACGTTTAGGTTGGGAAAAAGAGTTGTGGGTTGATACTGAAACTCCTAAAATGTTATTTCAATTAGAATTAACGATGAAAGATGGTTCTAAAGAAATGATTTTATCTGATGATACTTGGAAAGGTACAACAAACGGACCAACTAGAATATCAGAGATTTACGATGGAGAAACCTATGATGCCAATTTAGAAATGCCAAATTGGACTACAAATAATTTTAATGATAAAACATGGGAGTCTGTAAATACGTTTCCTGTAACGAATGACATCCGTTTAGAGCCAAAAAGACATACCACTGTTAAAACTAAAATTGAGTTAGCAACGCAGGAAGTTGTAGAAAAAGATGGAACAGCTGTTTTTGATTTACAACAAAATATGGTAGGTGTGCCGTTGCTTAAAGTACCTATGAAAAAAGGACAAACACTTAAAATAAGATTTGCAGAAATGTTATCTCCTGACGGAACTTTTTACACGGAGAATTATAGAACAGCACTATCAACGAATTATTATACAGCTTCAGAAGATGGTGTAATAGAGTGGATGCCAAAATTTACATTTCATGGATTTCAGTATTTAGAATTAAGTGGATATGACACTTCAAAAACCCCATCAAAAGATTGGGTAACAGGATTAGTGCAATATTCAGATTTTGAAGAAAACGGAACATTTACATCATCTCACGAAAAGTTAAATCAATTACAAAGCAATATCGTTTGGGGATTAAGAGGGAACTTTTTTGATATTCCAACCGATTGTCCGCAGCGTGATGAACGTATGGGATGGACAGCAGATGCACAAGTATTTGCCCCAGCATCTATGTTTAATGCCGATGTATATAAATTTTGGGCAAGCTGGATGCAAAGTGTTGGCGAGTCGCAATATGATAATGGAGCTGTGCCATGGGTAGTACCAGATGTGTTATTTAATAATAAAGTAAGTGCAGGTTGGGGAGATGCATGTACTATTATTCCTTGGAAAATTTACCAAAGAACAGGAGATAAAAAAATTCTAGAAGAGAATTTTGAAACCATGAAAGGTTGGGTAAAATACCATGAAAGCGTAACTAAAAATTACATCTCTTCTATGGGCTTTTTTGCAGACTGGTTGCAGCCACTTCCTGAAAATGATAGTCCTAAAGGAGATACATCACATTCCTTAATAGGAACTGCGTTTTTTGCACATTCAGCAAACTTAACAGCAAAAACAGCGAAAACTTTAGGTAAAACCGAAGAATTTGAAAAATATAATGCTATATATAAAACGGTTGCAAATGCTTTTGAAAACAAATTTTTTGAGAAAGGAAAAGTAAAAGACGTTGCTGAGACACAAACCTCTTATTTGTTGGCTTTAGCCTTTGATTTACTATCTGGGGATAATAATGCAAATGCTAAAAAACATTTATTAAGAAAAATAGCAGAAGCCGATAATCATTTAAGAACAGGATTTTTAGGAACACCGTTATTATCTGAAGTTTTAGATGCAACAGGAGAAATAGATTTGATGTATAAGATTTTGTTCAATGAAACGTATCCTTCTTGGTTCTATTCTATAAATCAAGGCGCAACCACTATTTGGGAACGTTGGAATAGTTACAGTAAAAAAGATGGTTTCAATCCAATGAAAATGAATAGCTTAAACCACTATGCTTATGGTGCTATAGGAGAATGGATGTATGAGCGTATTGCTGGAATAGCGCCTTTAGAACCAGGTTATAAAACTATTAGTATTGCACCTCAAGTAAGACAGCCTTTAACATCGGCATCAGCAAATTTAAATTCGCCTTACGGTAAAATATCTTCTTCATGGAGAATCGCAGATAATGATTTTAAATTAGAAGTGGTTGTTCCTCCAAATACAACAGCAAAAGTTGTTATTCCAGCAGACACGAAACAATCTCTCTTGTTAAACGGCACTACTCTTGAAGACAATTCAAATGTAAAATTAGTTAATACTGAGAAAGATACATTCGTATTAGAAGTACAAGCTGGATCATACGAATTTCAGTCAAAACTTAAATAATTAAAAATGAAAATAAAATTAGTATCGTTTTTGCTTATCGTATCAAGTTTATTTTTGAACGCGCAGTCCACAAAATTCAATACGCCTATTGTTGATAATGAAGTTATATTTCAAGAAAATAACGGTATGGTTGCTGTTGAAGCTGAATACTTCAATAAACAGAGCAATTCAGAACTACGACAATGGTATATCACTTCAAAGAATGCTGTATCTAATGTAGGTAGTGATGAAGACGCTCCACATCACATAAATGCAAGTAATGATACTTACATTGAAATATTACCAGATACAAGAATAACACATTCCGATAAGCTAGTCCAAGGCGAAAACTTTTCCAATAAGGCAGGTGAAATCGGTATCTTGCATTATAAAGTTAGATTTAGTAATCCAGGACGTTATTACGTTTGGGTACGTGCATTTAGCACAGGGAGTGAGGATAATGGTATACATGTTGGTTTAAATGGAGAGTGGCCAGAGCACGGACAACGCATGCAATGGTGTGAAGGCAAAAATAAATGGACCTGGGAGAGTAAGCAAAGAACAAAAGAAGAGCATTGCGGTATAGCTAAAGAAATCTATTTGGATATAGAAAAAGCAGGTGTTCATGATATACAATTTAGTATGCGTGAAGATGGTTTTGAGTTTGATAAATTCATTTTAACCAAAGACAGTACGTACACGCCAAAAGACGAAGGTTTAAAAGTAACCACGCTTTGGCCTATGCAATCGTATTACAAACAAATAGCAGCTTCTAATATTGAAAATAAAACCCTACCTATTGATGATTTTCCAATAAAAGGCACAGGGTTTTATAAACACGCTGAAGGTAAATGGCTAGGTATTAACCCAAACAAGCAAAAGGAAGCGCAAACAACAACGCCTTTTACGTTTAAAAACGGAAATTATGACTTGGTATTTGTGGCAGTTGGTGAAAATGATGGACAATCTGAGTTTGCAATACATATCAATGATAAAAAATTAGGAACGTTTAAACCGCCACTAACACAAGATGTGTTTGAAGAAGGGGAAAGTAGCAACGCCCTCTGGGAAAATGTAAAATTTAAAAAAGGTGATAAAATCATGGTCATTGCCAAAATTGGAAGTGCAGACGGAAAAGAATGGGCAAGAGCACGTTGGTCAGGTATTATTTTTACCCCAGTTGGTAAAGGTAAAGAGGTCATAAAAACACCTTATAATGGGGCAATAAAGGTTGCGCAAAACACAGCACCTGTAATTAAAGCGCCTAAAGGTCGTATTGCTGTTGTTGCCGATGGTAACTCACCCGACCCTGACGATTTAGGTGGTACTGCCATTACCTTAGCCTTATTAAGAGCCACAGGTTTAGAAAACACATTGGTACACTATTCTCATAGTTGTGATATTGTTCGTGTCAACAGAATTTCTGAAAAAGCAGAAATGGAACGTCATGCTCTTATGCAAAGTGTTTGCGATGTTACAGCAAGACGATGGGGTGGTTTTGATGGGCTTAAATTTTTAGATGCAAAATGGAATATAGATGAAACTATTAAAGATTTAGCTAAAGCTATTAACGCGTCTACAGCTGAAGACCCACTATGGATTATAGAGGCAGGCGAACCTGATATAATTGGTTTTGCACTTGATGCGAGCTCTAAAGACAAACATAAACATGTAAAAGTAATAACACACCACCCTGCAAATGACGACGCAGGAGATTTTTATACTTGGCAGCAAATATTAGATTTTGGAGTTGAAGAAGTTAGAATTCCAGACCAGAACATAAAACTTAAAGTAAATATTGCTGAGTGGGATTGGGCTAGAGACCATAAAGACCCAAGGTTACAACAGGTATGGTTGTATGGTAAAATGGCTGAGGTGGATGATGTAGTTAAGTTTCAAAAAGGAAAATGGGATTGCTCTGATGCGGGTATGATTTTGTATTGGATAACAGGTGCCAACTTAAATAATGGACTTGAACAAGGTACAGTAGATGATGTTAAAAGCATTTTGCTGAATTATATTAATGAAAATAAATAGATGTAGGAATGAAACTTGTAAAAATAAGTGTTACTTTATTAGTGGTTTTTCTAGCCTTAGGAAGTTGTAAAAGAAAAGAAAAAAAGGAAAAGCTAAGTGAAAGTATTACTTTCAAAAAACCTAATATAGTTTATATTCTTACAGATCAATGGCGTGGTTCTGCCCTAGGTTATGCGGGTAATCCAGATGTTAAAACACCTAATTTAGATGCTTTTGCTAAAGAATCTGTAAACTTTACTAATGCAGTGTCGGTAACTCCAGTTTGTACACCACACAGGGCGGCACTATTAACAGGTAAGTTCCCAACAACTACAGGAATGATTGTTAACGATTTGTATTTACCGGCAGAAGAATTAACTATGGCAGAAATTTATAAGGCTGAAGGTTATAACACAGCTTACTGGGGTAAATGGCATTTGGATGGACATGGGCGTTCAACTTATATACCAAAAGAAAGACGTCAAGGATTCGATTTTTGGAGAGCTTTAGAATGTTCTCATAATTATACAAAAATGCCGTATTATGACAACGATAATCAAGAATTAAAGCATTGGGATAAATATTCCCCTTTTGCTATAGTAGAAGATGTAAACCAGTATTTAGCAGCGCATGCAAAAGATACTTCTCCTTTTTTAGCTGTTGTTTCAATAGCTACACCGCATTATCCACATGAGTCTGCACCTAAGAAGTACAAAGATATGTACCCGCCAGAATCTTTAACGTTAAACCCAAATATTACTGAAGAATTTAAAGAAAGAAGCAGAAAGGAATTACAAGGTTATTATGCACATGCTACAGCTACAGATGAGGCAATTGGACGTTTGTTAGATCAAATAAAAAAGTTAAACCTTTCGGATAATACAATTGTTGTGTTTTCTGCAGATCATGGAGAAATGATGGGTGCGCATGGAGTAAAACCATTTGTAAAGCAATTAGCTTGGGATGAATCTATTAGAGTTCCATTTTTAATACAATACCCAGGCATTAATAATCAAAAAGGAGCTGTAGTTAATGCACCTTTAACTACACCAGATATTTTGCCATCACTTTTAAGTTTATCTAATATTAAAATACCCGAAGGTATTGAAGGTGAAGATTTAGCTAAATTAATGAAAAACCCTGATCCAAATGCAGATCGCGCTGCTTTAGTTATGAATGTTGCACCATTTGGAGCTAATTTTAAAGATGCACCTTACCGTGCTATAAAAACAAAGCAATATACTTATGCAAGAACACCAGAGGGGCCAAGTATGTTTTTTGATAATGTAAAAGATCCTTTTCAAATTAATAATTTGTTAGGTAAACCTGAACTAGCGGCTATTCAAAAAGAATTAGATAGTCAGTTAAATGAGCGATTAGCACAAATAGGAGATGAATTTGAATCTAGAGATTTTTATCTTAAAAAATACAACTATATTTTTGATGAAAAGAAACATGCTATTCCGTTTTGGGGCTTTAATGAAGGAACAGGAAAAAATAAAGGTTTTGGGCAAGGTAAAGCTATAATACAGTCGCCTAAACCAGTTAAGTAATAAATTGAAAATAGTTAAATAAACCAGTTCAATAGAAAAACTCTATTCAGTTTTAAAACATAAAATGATTAAAAAAATTACTTGTTTGCTGTTTTTGTTAATTATTGTGTCATGTAAAACAGAAGAAAGAAAAACTAAAATAGAAAAACCTAACATTGTTTTTATCCTAGCTGATGATTTAGGGTATTCTGATTTAAGTTGCATGGGGAGTACCTATTATGAAACACCCAATATTGATGCTATTGCAAGCAATGGGATAGTTTTTACAAATGGCTATGCAGGTTGTCAGGTATGTAGCCCTTCTAGAGCAACTCTTATGACAGGACAGTTTACAGCTCGTCATGGTATTACGGACTGGATAGGGGCTCCAACAGGAGAAGATTGGCGAAGTAAAAAACGTTTTTCTAAAGTACTTCCTGCAGATTACAAACATCATATAGATACCAACGCTGTAACTCTTCCTATGGCTTTAAAAAAAACTGGATATTCTACATTTTTTGCTGGAAAATGGCATCTAGGAAATATAGGCTATAGTCCTGAAGATTATGGTTTCGATATTAATAAAGGGGGATCCCATACAGGAAGTCCTGCTGGAGGATATTTTTCACCCTTTAATAACCCGAAATTAGAAAATAAAAAAAAAGGAGAAAACCTTTCTATGCGATTGGCTAAAGAAACAGTTGATTTTATTAATGCATCAAAAGAAAAACCTTTTTTTGCTTATCTGTCTTTTTATGCTGTTCATGGACCAATACAAACAAGTAAAGAAAAATGGGAAAAATACCGTGATAAAGCAGAAAAAAAAGGTATTCCTGAAAAAGGCTTTGAGGAAGGTTATTTTTTACCAATGCGTAAGTATCAAGATAATCCAGTGTATGGCGGTTTGGTAGAAACCATGGATGATGCAGTTGGTAAAGTTTTAGAAGCCTTGAAGGAAAATGGTTTAGACAAAAATACGATTGTAATTTTTACTTCAGATAACGGAGGTGTAACCTCTGGAGATAATTATTCCACTAATTGTTTGCCATTAAAAGGAGGTAAAGGTTACCAGTGGGAAGGCGGGATAAGAATTCCGTATATTATAAACGTCCCATGGATGAATCATCAAGGAGAAAAGAGTCATACCCCTGTTGCAGGAAGCGACTTTTTCCCAACAATACTCGATTTAGCACGTTTGCCTTTGCAACCGCAAGCGCATATTGACGGTAAAAGCTTAATGCCTCTACTACAAGGCGATAAGATTGAAGAGCGTCCGTTATATTGGCATTACCCACATTATGGAAATCAAGGAGGCAGACCCGTTTCAATAATGCGTAAAGGCAACTGGAAGCTTATTCATTACTGGGAGGATGGGCATGATGAATTGTATAATTTAATAGAAGATATACATGAGGATACAGATTTGGCAATATCACAGCCAAAACGTACTAAAGAAATGTCTGAAACATTATTAAGTTGGTTAAATGAGGTTGGTGCTAAATACCCAAGTCTAGATCCGTTTTATGACGAAAGAAAAGAACAAATAACCATTTTAAATAAGAAGGAAAATATGTTTAAATTTCATGAAAAATTACGTAAAGATATGTTGCATAAAGATTGGCAGCCAAATAAAACGTGGTGGGGAAGTAGGCAAACCATTGATTAGTGTTGTTTAAATCATTTTGGAATTAACTAAATAATTAATTTAAAAAAATCGAATTCATCTTTTGTGCCAAGATGTACTAAAAGAGAAATAAATGAAAATATTTATGAAAAAAAATATTTTAGTTCTTATTCTACACCTAAGTTTTAGTTTAGTGTTATCCTCCCAAAGGAAACCTAATGTTTTAGTATTTTATATAGATGATTTAAGAGCCGAATTAGGATGTTACGGCAGCAAAACAGCCATAACTCCTAATATTGATAAACTAGCAAAAGATGGAGTTATATTCAATAAGGCATACGTACAGCAAGCCATTTGCGCACCTTCTAGAATGAGTACTTTAACGGGTCTACGTCCAGAAACGTTGGGTATTTATAGCATTTTTACGCCATTACGTAGAGTAAACAAAGAAGTGGTTTCATTACCGCAGTTATTTAATAAAAACGGATATAAAACCATTAGTATTGGTAAAGTATACCATCATGGTATAGACGACCAAAAAGAATGGTCAACTTATTTTGGAAAAGAATCTAATGCGTATTTAAAACCAGAGAATATTGCATTAATGAAACGCTTAAAAGAAGAAGGTGTTAAATCATTAAAAGGACCTGCCTTTGAAAATGCAGATGTACCAGATGAAGGTTATAAAGATGGTCGTGCAGCTAAATATGCTATAGAAACTTTGCAAAAAGTAAAAGATGATAAATTTATCATGTTTGTAGGTTTAAGTAAACCTCACTTACCATTTAATTCACCAAAAAAATATTGGGATTTATATGATAAAAACCAGTTTGAAATACCATCACGAAAAAAACCAGAAGGTGTTTATAAATTAGCATTAAGTCCTTGGGGAGAGTTAAAAGGGTATTCAAATATTCCAAAAGAAGGCGATCTGAATGATGATTTGACAAGAGATTTGATTCATGGCTATCATGCGAGTGTTAGTTATATTGATTCTCAAGTAGGTAAAGTAATGAAAGCCTTAGAGGATTTAGATTTAAAGAAAAACACCATGATTATTTTTATGAGTGATCACGGTTATAAAATTGGGGAATATGCATCTTGGTGTAAGCAGTCTAATATGGAAATTGATGTAAGAGTACCTTTAATTATAAGTAGAGAAACAGCGTATAAAAATAGAGTAGCCAACAAAACATCAGATGCTTTGGTAGAAAATGTAGATATTTTTTCAACCTTAGTAGATGTATGTGATTTAAAATTTGCACCTGTGTCAGATGGTAAAAGTATAGTTCCTGTATTAAATAATCCAAATAAAAAATGGGATGAAGCGGCATATAGTGTGTATGCTAGGGGGAAAAAAATAATGGGTTTAACCACTACCGATGGAGATTGGAGATATACAGAATGGCGAAATTCTACAACCCACGAAGTTTTAGGAGTTGAGTTATATGAACATAAAAATAGCTTATTATCTTATGAAAATGTATCAGGAAAAGGCAAGTACAAATCAGTAGAGCAAAGAATGAAAAAGCTTCTTGAGACTCAATTTCCAAGTAATGGAGAGCCGTTTATACAAAACGATAAATAGAAGATAATTTTACTTGTTAAAGCTAACTTAGTATAAAATAAATAATGAAAAACATACATCTAATAAAGTTTAGAACCACGCTTTATTTAACAATTTTAACAGGCTTAATTTTAACATCTTGCGTAAACAGTAACCAAGAAGACCAAGCCATTACAGAAAGCAATAGAACCAAATACAATTTTAATATAGATTGGAAATTTATTCAAGAAAATCCAGATAACGCTCAAGAATTGGGGTTCAATGATGCTTCCTGGAAAACGATTAGTTGCCCACATACCTTTAATGATGTAGATACTTTTGATGATTTAAGTCACGGACATCATGATGGAGAAGATAATCAATGGAGAGGTACAGTTTGGTATCGTAAACACTTTAAACTCCCAGCTTCAGATTCTGATAAAAAAGTATTTATCGAGTTCGAATCCGTGCGTCAAATTGCAGATGTTTATGTTAATGGTATTCATTTAGGGCAAAACCAAACAGGGTTTATTCCGTTTGGTTATGATTTAACACCACACCTTAAATTTGGTAATGAAGACAATGTTATAGCCGTAAAAGTCAATAATGACCGCGGAGACCATTTTAGAGATAATTTTCCTCTAGTTTGGAATCACGAACATTGGCATCCTACTCACGGTGGTATTTATAGAAATGTTTTTCTTCATACTATGGATCCGGTGCATATTACATTACCGCTTTATGATAATTTAGAAACTGTGGGGACTTATGTTTATGCTGAAAATATAAGTAAAGAAAAAGCAGATGTTACTGTTACGGCTGAAGTTCAAAATGAATATAAGGCTGCTAAAAACATTATATTTATATCTCAAATAGTAGATAATGATGGTAAAGTTGTAGAAACAGCAACAACTGAAAAAAGTATACCAGCCGGAGAAAAGTTTACTTTTTCAACAACTTCAAGTATTAAAAATCCTAATTTATGGTACACGCGCCATCCTTATATGTATAAAGTTATAACTGCTTTAAAAGAAGGAGACGTTATTTTAGACAGCTATGAAACACCATTAGGGATTAGAAGTTTCGATTTCAATAAAGACACAGGGTTTCATAATAATGGAGAATACGCAAAACTTCATGGTTGGGGGCAAAAGCCAACAAACTCATGGGCAGGATTAGGTGCTGCATTACCAGATTGGTTACGCGACCATACGTATCGATTGATGGATGAAGCAGGAGGGAATTTTATAAGATGGGGACATTGTGCAGGATCGCCAGCAGAAATTGCAATGGGTGATAAATATGGTTTTGTAACATTAATGCCAGGTGTGAGTGGTGAATCTGAAGATGAAGGTGAAACCTGGGATATTCGTATAAAAGCGTTTAAAGATATGATTGTGTATTACCGTAATCACCCATCTATATTTATTTGGGAAGGCGGTAATTGGGCAGAAACTGAAGCGCATTATAAAGAAATTCTTGAGGTTATTAAAACGTGTGATCCTAATGGAAAACGTTTAATGGGGAATAGAAGGGCTGATGTTAAAAATGATTCTGAAGGCTACGTTTCTATTGAGATAGGAACCGAAGGTTGGGAGCGCGAATATGCAGATTTACCATTAATTGAGAGTGAGTATAACCGTGAGGAAGCACCCCGTCGTATTTGGGACAAACAGTCTCCAGACGATAATTTTTACAGTCATCCAAATATTGATAGAAATACGTATAAGTTAAATTCTGAAGAATTTGCAGTAAAACAAGCCTACCATTGGTGGGATAAAATGGGTAGAAAAGTCTATCATGTTGGTGGTGCAAACTGGGTGTTTACAGACGGTCCGCATGGAGGGCGTTGTCCTACCGAAGTAACCAGAGCTAGTGGAGAAGTAGATGGAGTACGCCTTCCAAAAGAAGCTTTTTATGCTTTAAAAGCCATGTGGAGACCAGAGCCTCAAGTCCATATCGTAGGGCATTGGAATTATGAGGCAGGCACTAAAAAAGACATTTTTGTGATTTCAAATACTGCTGCTGTAAAATTATACGTAAACGGAAAACTTTTAGGCGAAAATAAAACCCCTAAAAATGGTTATGTATATCAGTTTAAAAATGTGACTTATGAAGCAGGAGATATAAAAGCGGAAGGCATAATTGAAGATGAAGTTCGTGTAACACAAACTAAAATTACCACAGGGAAACCAGTAGCATTAAAATTAACACCAATTAAGGGGCCAAAAGGTTGGCAAGCTGATGGGTCTGATGTGGTATTAATAGATGTTGAGGTTGTTGATGCTGAAGGTAGAAGATGCCCGTTAGCAAAAGGACGTGTAGATTTTACAATGTCTGGCAATGGAATTTGGCGTGGTGGCTATAATAGCGGAAAAGCAAATAGTACAAACAATTTGTATTTAGATATTGAAGCTGGTATAAACCGTGTTGCTGTTCGGTCGCTTTTAGAAGCAGGAACTGTGAAAATTACTGCAATTCAAGAGGGATTAGAAGCTGCTAGTATTGAACTAACATCCTTGCCTGTGAAAACAGAAAATGGCTTAACAACTGAAATGCCACAATTTTATGAAGATGTATTAACAGAAGAACCAATGCCTGTATATACACCAGACATACCAGAATATGTTCCTGGTGTTACTAATAAGAGTAAATTGTTTAAAAAATTCAGTTATACAGGTGATGCTAGAGCCATGTTAAGAACAAACATGCATTGGGGTAAAAAAGCGTATACAGATTTAGAATATAACTATACCGTACTTCCTAGATATTTGAATGAGTCAGAATATGTAAGAACCCCTAATTCAGATAATAGGTATTGGGCAAGAGATCAATTACAATTTATAACAGGTGTAAAGATGCATATTTATGTTTTACATGATGATACCGTGCCACGACCTGAGTTTTTACTGAAAGATTATAAAGATAACGGGGATAATGTAAAAGTAGGTGATGTGGTTATGTCTGTTTTTCATAGAGTAGCAGAAGAAGGAGAAAGTATTATCATGGCTGGAAATAGTGATGGTGATGCTCCAAAAAATTGTAGAATGTATACGGTAATTGCTAAGAAATATTAAATAAAAATCAATTTTAAATTAAGACTTTATACTGTTGTGTATTAATAGTGTTATAGCGCAACGTTCCGAAACAAATTTTAATGATAATTGGAACTTTGTTTTAGAAGATAATGCTACTTTTTCTAAAGAAAATATAGATACTTCTTCATGAAAAACCTTTGTTTAGAAATGATTTGCCCAAAATTAATTAGAGTTTTTTTTTGAAAGAAAAACTTATAAAACTAATAAAACCCCATTTTACAATTTGTAAATGGGGTTTTAAAATTTAAACTATCAGCTAATTATTCCGGTATTAACTCAATAAGTTTAACACTATGGGGTTCTAATTTAACTTCCAAAGTAAGCTTGTCATCTATCTTTTTAACAATTTTGTCTTCAATAGTTTTAGGTAATTTAGATATGTTTTCATATTTGGCTAAATTAGAATTTAGTACATCTCTCCAAGCATCTTCAAAACGGTCTGATGGTCTATTTCCATAAATACGCCCATTAGTTTTTTCTCCCACACCAGCAGCTCTTATATCTTTATAAAGCTCATGCATCATAATACCATGATCTTTATCTACAGTCCATTCATTCATTTTCCACCCTGTATTCCCAGTTATTTCTCCTCCTTCTAATATAGGGAAAAAGGTTCGTGTAGCGGTACTGTTTCTTGAGGTGTTGTGGTTATAAACTAGCATATAAATATTTCCATTTTTAGTTACAGGAATAATTCCAGCGTTTACATTAGAGTTAAGGTTGTCTTCGGCTTGCAATCTATTACCACCTTCCATCATTTGAAACATTTCAGTTACATTTCTTCTACCTTGCGGTAGATTACTAGACTCGATTTCTTGACCCCAATCATATATTTCAGTTATTCTATATTCGAAAGCCAAGTCAGCTACTCTAGCATACCAACTAGCACCTAATTCTGTAGCGTCAGTTAAACTAACACCTCTAACCGCATTTTCATCGCGCAGCATTCCAAATTCTTGTATATCAAGAGGTATGTTGCTAAACTGAGTATAACTGTTCAACTTATTTCTGTAAGGTTCAATTTTTTCGGGTAGTGAAACCGTATTTTGGTCTATTTTCTCGTAATACGAAATACTGAAGAAATCCATTTTAGTACCAATAGCACCAGTTGCATAATTAGTTCCTGTTGCACAATGATCTATGAGTTGAGTTGTATAAGTAGCTGCACCTTCAGTAAGCATATTTCCAGGGCCAATAATGGCATCAGGTATTACCTTTAAAACTTCATCAACAGTAATATCATAATGCCTAAAATAATCCTGCATAGTACCATTCCAATGGCTTGGTGTAAAATTAGGTTCCGTACTCACTCTAAAACGCCAAGTTTTCACCTCGTTCATCCCAAACTCGTTAACCAGTGTGGTTAAAAAAGCATTCACATATTGCCTCCAATGGTCATAATTGTCTGGTGGACTTGTGTTTCCATAAGTGTTAACCACTTTGTTAGCTACCATTTCCCAAGGTACTTTACTTAGTACAATTCTAGGTTTAAACCCCGTACTTCTAAAGTTTCTCATAGTAGATATGAGTTCGCTAAAATCTGTAATAATATTACCAGAGGCATCTACACCTTTATAAAAGTCATTTAAATTATCGGTTCTTCCACCCATAGTTCTCACCAAATTGTAACTTTTCACATAATCTTTAATGGGGTTTAAAGACGTTCTAAAACCAGCAGCATTAAACCGCGATTGATTTATCATAGGTCGTGTAGACCAAAAATTGTAAAACTCTCCAACAACACTTCCAGTATTTATGGATACAACTTTATCAGGGTCAACATTAATAACTTCGGGTGTTTGTGGATCTGGATTTGGTTCTTCAATAATCTCTTCTTCTAGTTCTTTTTTAATCCCATCTTCTTTTGAGCAGGTATATAAAATTGTACTGATAGACATCAGTAAAACAAAGAAAAATAGTGTGTTCTTTTTTAAGTAATTCATAACATTGTTTGTTTTGTAACAAATTTAAAGGTTAAAGCTAAATAAACTTTCCTGTACTATCTTATTACATATATGACGTAATAAATAACAAAACATGACACTACAGGATTATAAATAAATTTAAAAAAATTAAGTTTGTATAATGATGACAAACCAATTTAGACTAATGAAAAATACTTTTTTCACTTTATTTTTAATCTTCTGTATACAGGTGTCTAGTGCACAAAGAATTGAAACAAACTTCAATAATAACTGGAATTTTATTTTAGAAGATAATGCATCTTTTTCTCAAGAAAATGTAGACACAACTTCTTGGCAAAACTTAAATGTTCCACACGATTGGTCTTTTGAAAAAGGGGTGAGAAAAGGAGGAGACCAAGGTCAAGGAGGTGGGTACCATGATGGTGGAATTGGGTGGTATAGAAAACAATTCAACATAGAAAAAGAAAGTCTTTCAAACATAACATACATCAATTTTGATGGTGTATATATGAATAGTGAAGTTTGGGTAAATGGAAATTATTTAGGGAAAAGACCTTACGGATATATTAGTTTTAGATATGATATTTCAAAATATTTAAAAGAAGGAAAGAACACTATTGCAGTAAGGGTAGATAATTCATTAGAACCCTCTGCACGTTGGTATCACCCTTGTGGAATTTATGCTGCGGTAAAGCTAATTGAAGTAAACTCTGTTCATTTTAAACCTAATACTATATTTATAACTACACCGTCAATTGAAAAGGAAAAAGCTATTGTAAATATTGATGCAGAAGTTACATCAACCCAAAAAGGATTACAATATGAAGTAAAAATATACGCTCCAAACGGAAAGCTTCTCAATAAGAGCTGTGAAAAGCTAAAATTAAATAATCCAAATGTTCAATTAGAAGTTGAAAATCCAGAATTGTGGAGTCCAGAAACACCAAAATTATATAAAGCTGTTACGCAAATTCTATATGGTAAAAAAGTAATAGATCAAATAGAATCTACTTTTGGTTTTAAAACAGTAGAGTGGAAAATTGAAACAGGGTTTTGGTTGAATGGCGAAAACGTAAAACTAAAAGGTGTTTGCGAACATTGGGAGGGCGGTCCTGTTGGTGGAGCCTGGACAAAACCATTGCTACGCTGGAAATTACAGAGTCTAAAAGATATGGGCATCAATGCTATTCGTCCGTCCCATAACCCAACACCACCAATGTTTTACGATATTTGTGATGAAATTGGCTTGCTGGTAATGGATGAGATTTTTGATGGGTGGCATAAAAAAGCACCTGAAGATTATGGCAAGCAAGCTTTTGATGAATGGTGGCAACACGATGTTACAGAGTGGATTACTCGAGATAGAAACCACCCAAGTATTTTTGTTTGGAGTTTAGGAAATGAAACACACAGCCCTATTGGCTCTGAGTTGATCAAATTCGGAAAAAGTTTAGACCCAACACGTTTATTTACTTCAGGGGCTGGTAATCCAGAAGATATGGATATTGAAGGTGTGAACGGTGGTTCTGAAACCAAATCGTTTATTGAAGGTAAAAAACTTGACAAACCATTCATTTCTACAGAAGCGCCTCATACATGGCAAACACGAGGGTATTACAGAACTCAAACTTGGTGGAGAGATAATGAATTACCTGGGACTTATGAGTTGCCAAATCTAACGGAAAAAGAAATCTTTTTCTATGAAGGGATAGATCCAAAAAATTGGAGAAACAGAAAACAAAGTTTTAATTCATCTTATGACAATGCTACTGTAAGAGTTTCAGCTAGAAAGTATTGGGAAGTAATGCGAGACCGTCCATGGCATAGTGGTCATTTTAGATGGACTGGTTTTGATTATTATGGAGAAGCTGGTTTGGTTCATGGCGGGCTACCTTTTAACTTATTTATGGGAGGCACTTTAGATGTAGCAGGTTTTAAAAAGGATTTATTTTATTTCTACCAAAGCCAATGGACAAAAGAACCAATGGTACACATTTTGCCACATTGGACACATCCAAGAATGAAAAAAGGAACGGTTATTCCAGTTTGGGTCTATTCCAATGCGGATGAAGTAGAGTTGTTTTTAAACGGAAAATCCTTAGGGAAAGACAAGCCAGGAACAGTTTGGAACGAAATGCAATGCGAGTGGATGGTTCCTTTTGAAGAAGGAACGTTAGAAGCCTTTGCTTATATTGATGGTAAAGAAGTAAAAAGAACTTCTTTTTCTACGAGTAAACAACCATCAAAATTGAAAACAAGTATAGAAAAATTGAATGCTGAAGACAGTTTTACCACAAGTTACATTATCACATCAGAAAGTTTAGATGAAAAAAACAATTTGTATCCTTATGGAGAAAATAAAGTCTATTATAATATTCAAGGCGATGTAAAAAAGATTTCTATGGAAAACGGAAATCCTATAGATTCTACGAGTAGAACAAAATCAAACTTTAGAGCTTTATTTTTTGGAAAAACAAGATTATTTTTAAGAAAACAACCCAATGCGAAAAACGCATCTATAATTACAGGAGCTATTTTGGGCGATAAAGCTTTGTATACTTCAAACAAAATAACAATAGAAGCTAAACAGTTTGCTGTTTTAGGAAAATTAAAAGCATCTGATTTAGAAATTTTATATACCATAAATGGAGAAAATCCAGAAACTAATGGAAAAGTATACAAAGATGCTTTCAAAATTAAAGATAATACAACTGTAAAATCCATTGTAAAACAAGATGGAAAAATTGTATTAAAAATGGAAGAAACTTTTGGAAAAAACCAAGGTTTATTTTGGGGAGATGAGCATTCTAAAGATATGTGGATTGGTAGAGGTGTAAATATTTCGGCAGAAGAGGGTATTCTTGAAGGTGATGCAACAGTAAGTAAGGAGGCACATCGTTATAAAGGAAGTGGTTTTGTTCGATTTGATGGTAAAGAAGGTGCAATCACATTCTATCAAGAAAACGATGGGGAAGAAGGCGATTACAGTATGCGTTTTAGATATATGCATAATAATGAAGGAGAATTGCATACTATGAAATTGTATTTGAATGATGAATTTGTAAGAACTTTGGAGTTTAAACCAACTGGAGGATGGGAAAAGGAATGGAAATTTGTGCCTGCTATATTAAGGCTTAAAGCTGGAGCAAATAATATTAGAATAGAAACCACAGGAGAAAGTGGTCCTTACATTGACGAGTTGTTTATTGATTAGTTTTTGAAGTATTTTTTATGAGTAATACATCTGCATTTTACATCAATACATTAGTTATATTTTTAATAAGTATATGCAGTTGTACTAATGCTCAAAACGATAATCAGCTCTTGAAAAAAGCAGATTCTTTATTAACTATAAAATCATTTTCGGTAATAAATAAAACTGGAATTCCTCCTAGTAAAAGTAAACACGATTATATGAGTATTGGCCCTTATTGGTGGCCAGACCCTGCGGCTGATAATGGATTGCCTTACGTTAGAAAAGATGGAGAAATAAATCCAGAAACTCGAAATGATTTTACGGATTATGTGGAGAAAAAGAACTTTATTTCAGCTGTAAAAGTGTTGGCTAAAGCCTATAATTTATGTAAGGAAAAAAAGTATGCCTTTAAAGGTTTAGAACTTATTAATGCTTGGTTTTTAGACGACGAGACAAAAATGAATCCCAATGTGAATTATGGGCAATACGTTCCTGGAAGATCTGAGGGGAGGTGTTTTGGAATTATTGAATTTGCAGGGCTTAAAGACATTACAAATTTTTTAGAATTAGCAAAAGAAAGAAGAGTTCTAGACAAAAATACCGAAATAGGTATGTTAAATTGGTTTACAGAATATGTAAATTGGTTGCAAAATAGTAAGTTAGGTAAAGAAGCCATAGTAAGAGAAAACAATCATGGCACACATTACGATTTACAGTTGCTTAATATTTTATTGTATTTAAATAAAAAGGATGCTGTTAAAAAACACCTTTTAACTATTACAAAAGCAAGAATTTTTAGTCAGATTGAACCTGATGGGAGCCAGCCTCATGAATTGAAGAGAACCAAATCTTTTTCATATTCAACAATGAATTTAAACGCATTTTTAGAATTGGTAAAATTAGGCCGTAAAGTAAACATAAATCTTTGGGAGTTTACCTCTGAAGATGGTAGAAGTGTAAAAGCTGCCTATAAATATTTAACGACGTATCTAACCGATGAAAAAAAATGGGAATATCAACAAATTAAGAGTAAAAAGCACTCCGAAGAAAAGCTAATTAGAGATTTAAAATACATTAGTGAAAATTTAAAGGATACTTCTTTTGATAAAGTATTACAGCAGGTAAATCAGGAAAACAACAAGCATTAATAATTCAAGAAAAAAATGAAAAAAACTATAATATCACTAATCTTAGTAGTTTCGATTTTAGTATCCTGCCAAAGCCCAAAAGTGTCTAATAGTTCAGAAAACGAAGTTAGTCTTGAATCAGGATTCCAAAACCCACCAAATGAAGCCAAAGCCAGAACGTGGTGGCATTGGATTAGCGGTAACGTATCTAAATCGGGTATAACTAAAGATTTAGAAGCGATGAAAGCTGTTGGCATTCAAGAAGCACAATTGTTTAATGTGCATTTAGGATTTCCACAAGGGCCAGTTAAATATTTTAGTGAAGAATGGCTAGACTTATTTAAGTTTTCTGCGGAAGAAGCACAACGTTTGGGCTTAGAAATGGCATTTCATAATAGCGCAGGTTGGTCTTCTAGTGGAGGACCTTGGGTAACCGAAGAAAATGCGATGCAAACTGTAGTTTTTAGTGAACTTACTATTAAAGGGGGAAAAACAATCAAACAAGCTTTACCAAAACCTAAAACCAAATTTGATTACTATAAAGACATCGCAGTTTTGGCCTTTCCAAGACCTAATCAAACTATAAAAATTGATGGTTTAGACTATAAAATGCTTTCCGAACGTATTCGAAATCATTTGTTACCAGACACAAAAACGATTTCAAAAGAAGCAGTTATCCAAAAAGAAACCATTATCAATATAACTTCAAAACTATCTGAAGATGGCGTTTTAAATTGGGAAGTACCTAAAGGCGATTGGGTTATTTTACGATTAGGACATACACCAATTGGTACCACCAACAGACCAGCCCCGCCAGAAGCCAAAGGTTTAGAGGTGGATAAAATGAATAAAAAAGCAGTAGATGCTTATTGGGAAGCTGGTGTACAACCGATTATTGATAAATTAGGAACTTTAGTAGGAACAACTGTAAATAATTGCATAATTGATAGTTATGAAGTAGAAACCACCAACTGGACTACAGGTTTCGATAGGCAATTTGAAAGTTTAAGAGGTTATGATTTAACAGCATATTTGCCAACTTTAGCAGGCTATTATGTAGAAAGTGGGGAAATATCAGAACGTTTTCTTTGGGATTTTAGAAGAACCATTGGAGACTTAATTGCAGAGAATTACTATGCTCATTTTGGAGATTTATGTAATAAAAACGGGATGCAATTTTCTGTAGAACCGTATTGGGGACCTTTTGATAATATGCAAGTAGGGGCAACCGGAGATATTGTAATGTGCGAATTTTGGAGTGGAGGTTATCCGTTTTTCGATTCGCCAAAATTTGTGTCATCCATAGCACATTTAAATGGTAGTGCCATAGTTGGGGCAGAGTCTTTTACCGGAATTGGAGGTTGGGATAAACACCCGGCAAACATAAAATCAATTGGTGATCGCGCTTGGGCGGAAGGCATTACACGATTCATTTTTCATACCTATGTGCATCAGCCTTGGGATGTAGCCCCAGGTTTGGCGTTAAGTTATCACGGTTTTGATTTTAACCGTTTAAACACTTGGTGGAAACAAAGTAAGTCTTATATGGACTACTTGGCACGTTCTCAGTATTTATTGCAACAAGGTAAAAATGTTGCTGATGTTTTAGTGTTTACAGGAGAATCATCGCCAAATACAGGCTTCATTAAACCAGAAATTAAAGCAATGGGTTTTGATTATGATTTGATTGGTGCCAATAAATTAAAAGACGTAACCGTTAAAAACGGAACGATTTATTCGGCTGTTGGTAACGCTTATAAACTTTTGGTATTACCAGAATCAAACTTTATAAAGCCAGAAACTTTAGAAAAAATAAAAGAGTTGGTAGATGGTGGTGCAAAGGTAATTGGAAAACAACCGAAGCAATCGCCAAGTTTAACCAATTATCCAAACTGTGATGAAGAAGTTAAAACTTATGTTGATGAATTATGGATAAAAGAATTAGTCAAGGAGGTATCTATAAAAGAAGCATTAAGTAATAAAATCTCCGATTTCAAAATTGAAAGTAGTGATAATTCAGATTTGAGTTTCATCCATAGAAAAACAGCTGATGCAGATATCTATTTTATTGCGAATGCTAGAAAAGAAGCTAGAGAAATTATAGCACGTTTTCGAGTTTCAGGAAAGCAACCAGAACTCTGGGATTCAGAAAAAGGCTCGATAAAAGATGTGGTAGTTTTTAAAGAAAATAAAGATGGAACAACAACAGTGCCTTTATCCTTAGGCATGGAAGAATCTGTATTTATTATCTTTAAAAAGCCTGCGAATGCAAACCATATACTAGAAGTTTCAACAGAACTAAAACCTTCTAAGGCAGAACCACTTTCTAATTTAGAAATTGTAAAAGCAGAATACGGTACATTTTTGCAAGAGGGTTTAATTGATATTACTGCTAAAGTTGCTAATGCGGTTAAAGGTAACAAGCTCGATTTTAAAATGTCAAGAGCTTTTTGCGATTGTGATCCTGCCATGGGCTACAAAAAGGAGTTTCGAATGGAATACCAAATTGGCGATACTAAAAAACAGATTTATGCGGAAGAACGTGAACATATCGAAATAGATGCAGGTCATCAAAAATTAAAAGTACTAAAAGCGGTTTTTGGAAAGTTTAAAGGGGAAACAACAGGTATTCCTGAGAATTACAAAACGTTTGATGTTACCAATAAAATAAAAAATTCAGTAAGTTCAGGAAATTATAACATTCCAGTTACCGATAAATTAATCGACAATAAAACACCTGAAGGTGATAAAACCGTTTTAAAAATCACTTATAAAACTGATGGAGAAGAACGCACTATGTTTATTCCTAAAGGGCAACTTTTAAAATTGTCTAAAGACATTTCAAAAACAGCATTAGAATTTAAAGATGATGCAATAAACTGGACAACACCTTATGCAGGAAAAATAATTTACAAGATTGCATCAGGAGAAATAAAAGAGATAGAAGTAAAATCTATATCAAAACCAATAGAGTTGTCAGGTGCTTGGGAAGTTTCTTTTCCGATAAACTCTGAAGCTTCAAAAAAAGAAACGTTTCCTAATTTGATATTTTGGACAGATGCTAAAGATGAAGTTATTCAACATTTTTCAGGAACAGCTTCTTACAAGAAAGATTTTATCTTGTCTGAAGAACACCTTCAATCGAATAAAAGCTTGACTTTAGATTTAGGGAGTGTATCTGTTATTGCTGAGGTTATCATCAATGGGAAAAATGCAGGGGTATTTTGGAAAGCACCTTTCAGAGTAAATATTAATGATTTTATAAAGAAAGGAAAGAACACCTTAGAAGTTAAAGTGACTAATTTATGGTCCAATCGATTGATTGGAGATGAAAAACTATCGTTAGACTATCCAAGACAAGGCAAACGCGCGAAACCACTTCCAGATTGGTTATTAAACGAAACTGAGCGTCCATCAAAAAGAACAACATTTGCTAGTTGGAATCATTATAATAAAAATGATGATTTATTAACCTCTGGATTGTTAGGCCCTGTAAAACTTATATTTTTTGAAACTGTAAAGCTAGAAAGTACTAATGACTAAATATTTTTATATAAATCTTTTTATTTGTTTTTGTTTGTTGGGTTGTGTAACGAAACCCAAAGACAAACAAGCAATAACGGGAGGTAATAAAATGGTAGATTACTTCGCGGATAATGGTTATGGCAATGCGGTGGCCATTGTACAACATCCATCAGGTGTATATCATAAAGGCATTACTTATGTTGCTTATCAAGGTGCTTTTGAAGACCCTTACGTGGCTTCTTATAATCATACCACTAAAGAATGGAAAGGCCCATTTAAAGCAGGTGTCAGCGAAATGGGGAAAGACCCTAATCGAAAGAAAAAAATAGACAATCATGGTAAACCAGCATTGCTTATTGACGATGCGGGATATATTCATATTGCTTTTGGAGGGCATGGCGGGACACCCGAAGATGGTAAAAACCTTTTAGGGAATCATCATTATGGAAAAAATTTACATGCGGTTTCTAAAAAACCTTTAGATATTTCTGAGTGGGAAACATTAGATAATATTTCATTATTTGGAACCTATAGTCAGTTTATAAAAATGGCTAATGGCGATATCTATTTGTTTTATCGCCACGGTGCGCATAGAAGCGATTGGGTGTATCAAAAATCAACAGATAACGGTAAAACTTTTGAAGAGCCAGTTTCCTTTTTAAAACATAAAAGAAGAACAGATATCGAAGCCGAAGATTCATGGTATCCTTGGGTAAGTAGGGGTAATGGAGACGATATTATCGTAGCGTTCGACTATCATATTTGTAGAGATAGAAATAATGCGCAAGACGCACGTGGGCATATTCCAGAACGACACAACTTATATTATATGGTCTTTGATACAAAAACGGATGTTTGGAAAAATGTTAAAAATGAACCTTTAACAATGCCTTTGACTAAAGAAATGGCAGATAAAAAAACCTTGGTAAGAGCAATAGTTGAAGATTGGACGTTTCAAGGTATAACTGATGTAGACCCAAATGGTAATCCACATGTGGGGGTTTTGGTTGGTCCAGATGTAGGCGAAAAAAGAAGCGGTCCGAAACGCATACAATTTTTTAGATGGAATGGACAAGAGTGGCTAAAAAGCGAGAATTTTAACCTACCTAAAGGAGATGTAGATATTGAAGCGAAATCTACCACAGAAGTTAGCTTATATTTAGAAAGTAAATCCCAAGAAGATGTTAGAGAAATTAGTAGATGGGACAGCTTTGATGGCGGTGAATCATTTAAGAAAGGTCCTGTTTTTTTAAGTCGAAAAAATTCTGGGTTTGTGATATCAGCTCTAATTGATAATCCACATCCTGATGCTAGAATGATTGTAGGAGCAAAAGAAAAGGGAACAGATTTTAAGAAAATGTATTTGTTAGGGGATAATGGCCCAATACAGCGCTCTAAAAACAAAGCCCAAATACTAAAAAAATAACGAATAATAAATCAAACCATAAATCAAATAACAATAATGAAAAAAGTAAAAAACACATGCTTTATCTTTTTAATCACTGTCTTAGTTTTTTCTTGTGGGAATAAAACCAAGAACAGTACAGAAAAAAACATTGAAGTATCTGAATCTACAGAGCAACCACCTAACATTGTATTTATACTTTCCGATGACCAATCTTGGACAGACTATAGTTTTATGGGTGATGAAAACATTGAAACCCCAAGAATAGACAAATTTGCTTCAGAAAGTTTAGCTTTCACACAATCTTATGTGCCAACACCATTGTGTTCGCCTTCTCTAGCAACAATCATTACAGGCTTGTATCCTAAAGACCACGGAATTTTAGGAAATGATAAGGTCTATGATCGTGGTAATATCCGCGGAAAAGAAAGAGCAGAAGCCTATAAGCCTGTTATTTCGGCATTCGAAAAGCAAGCCACACTTCCAGATATGCTAAAGGAAAAAGGGTATCTATCATTTCAAACAGGAAAATGGTGGCATGGTAACCACAAAATAGGTGGTTTTGATTATGGTATGACACATGGAGATCCAACGCGTGGTGGAAGACATGGAGATTATGGATTGGAAATAGGAAGAAAAGGTTTAGATACGATTAATAGCTATGTAAATTTAGCATTAAAAGAAAAGAAACCTTTCTTTTTATGGTATGCACCTTTTTTGCCTCACAGACCTCATAATCCTCCACAACGTTTATTTGAAAAGTATAAAAAGAAAACAGATTCAGAGCATTTAGCAAAGTATTGGGCAATGTGTGAGTGGTTTGATGAAACCTGTGGACAATTATTCGATTTAATTGAAGATAAAGGCTTAACCGAAAACACATTATTTGTTTATGTATGTGATAATGGTTGGGCGCAAAACCCTGAGAAAAGTGGCTATTTAAAACACTCCAAACGCGCACCTTACGATATGGGTATTCGTACACCTATAATGTATAAATGGGCTGGAAAAATAAAACCTGAAATGGATAAAAGTACTATAACGAGTAGTATAGATATGGTGCCTACAGTACTTGATGTTTTAGGAATTGAAAAACCAGAAAACCTTCCAGGCGTAAGTGTTTTAGATAAAAAAACATTAGCTGAGCGTAAAGGTATTTTTGGAGAAGTATATGCACACGATTTTGATACAATTGAAAATAGTATGTTCTACAATATGGCCATTTTTCCGCCGTATAAAATTATCGTACCAGATCCGGTAAGAAAGAAAGATGAAGTAGTGCAATTATTTAATATTGAAAAAGATCCATTTGAGAAAAATAATATTGCAGAAGCAAACCCAGAAATTGTAAAAGACTTAAAAGATAAAATTGCTTCATTTAGAGCTGAATAAATTTAAATGAAGTGATTTAAACTTTTTGTTTTAAGCTGAAAATGAATAAAAATTTGCTCAATTGAGGCTCTTTTTGAAGAGCATAGCCGTAGCTACGGTCAAAAGAAGAAACGAAAAGTGAGTGAATTTGTAACATTTTTTAAGCAAAAGAAAAGGTTTAAATCACTTCAATAACTAAACTAAAAAGACGTATTCAGATGAAGCGAAGAGATTTTATTCAATTGTCAACTATAACTAGTGTTGGACTGTCACTTTCCGCAACTAGTTTATTAAGTTCTTGTACCAAAGCGATAAAAGAATTTCATTCATCTGAATATAGAAAACTAGTTTTTGATTTATTGAAAGATTGGTGTGATGGCATGATAAAAACGCAAATCATAAGATCATCAGACCCTAAAGTCCATGGACTATTTGATTGTCCTGCTTGCGATACCGTACATGCGAGAGTTATGGATGCTGTTTATCCTTTTTTTTACATGGCTAAAGCCACTGGAGAAAAAAAATATCTTGACGCTGGTATTGCAGCTTTTGAATGGGGTGAAAATGTAACTAGAGAAGATGGTGCATGGACCAACGATTTGGATCCAAAATCTTGGGATGGAACCACAGTTTTTGGGGCCATAGCCTTAGCAGAAGCCTTAAAATTTCATGGTGATTTACTAGACGATGAAACTCGAACAAGATGGACTGCACGTTTAGAAAGCGCAACAGCTTTTGTGTATAAAAGATTTACGAAAGTAGATGCTTCTAATATCAATTATGGGGCAACAACTATTTATGCGCTAAATTTAATTGGGAAGTTGTTAAATAAACCTGAGTATTTAAAACGAAGTAAAATACTAGTAGAGCAAGTTAAAAGCTATTTTACAGAACCAAATGCGTTGTTGTTTGGAGAAATTCAAGGAAAAAATAAGAAGGCAAAAAGTGCCAAAGGCTTATATGGAATTGATTTAGGCTATAATATAGAAGAATCTTTAAATAATTTAGTGTTATATGCTCTAGAAGAAAATGATGAGGGACTATTAAAATTATTAAAGAAATCTTTAGATGCGCATTTAGAATTTATTTTACCAGATGGAGGCATAGATAATAGTTTTGGAAACCGTATGTTTAAATGGACCTATTGGGGCAGTAGAACAAGTGACGGTATGCAACCAGCATTTAGTTTTATGGCTAATCATAATCCAGCTTTGGGTACAGCTACCTTTAAAAATATTGAGCTTTTAAAACAATGTACACATAACGGATTGTTACATGGTGGACCACATTATGTGTCTCATGGCATAAAACCTTGTGTACATCATACGTTTGCGCATGCAAAACCATTGGCTACTTTGCTAGACCATTGGGAGTATTTGCCGAAAATAGATACATCTACACCATTACCAAGAACTATAGCTAATGGCGAAACCTATTTTAAAGAATTAGATGTATCATTATTTGCCAAAGGCGATTGGAGAGGCACTGTATCTGCTTATGATTCTATCTATAGTCAAAGAAATGATGTAAGACAAGCTACAGGAGCTTCACTTGGAGTATTGTTTCATAATAAGGTAGGTTTACTATGTACGGCCAGCGTAGCAATTTATAAAATGTTAGAAGCCTATAATCAGCAGCCACAACCAGGAGAAGATTTTGCCTTAACTCCAAGAATTGAAACGTATAAGGATAAGGTTTGGTACAGTAATTTGTTCGATTTAGAGGCAACATTTAGTTCTAAAGATGATGATGATAAAATTGAATATGAATCTAATGTTCAGCTAAAAAATGAAGCAAAGGAGCCAGTTTCAAGTACAGCATCAGATTTTATAGTAAACTATATATGTTCCGAAGAAACGTTAGAAATTATTGCAGCTACAAATCAAGATATTAAAACTGCAACATCTTTTGTGTTACCTATCGTTTCTCCAACAGGGGAAAAAGCAACACAAGTATCAGAAAATGAAATTACCATAGCAAAACCAAAAGGAACTGTAAAGGTAAGTGCTAGTGTACCACTTAAAATAAAAGACATGCCAAAAAGTAGAATCTTTAATATGGTTCCTGGAGTTGAAGTACTGCCTTTGACTGTAGAATTTAGGAAAGATAATACGCCTCTAGAAATAAAAATACAAGTGATATAAAAAATCAAATAAAATAATAACCATGAAAAAACTAGTTTACTTCGTAGCTATTTTTAGTTTGTTAATAAGTTCTTGTAAAGATAAATCTTCTCAAAATCAAGCAAGCTCAGTTGAAAAAACAAAACCCAACGTATTGTTTATTGCAGTAGACGATTTAAACAATATGATTGGCCCCATAGATAACTTTTCAAATGTAAAAACACCAAATTTTGATAGGTTAGCAAAAATGGGAGTAACATTTACAAATGCGCACGTTCAAGCGCCACTTTGTGGCCCATCTAGAGCATCAATTATGACAGGTTTAAGGCCATCAACCACTGGTGTTTATGGAATGGCGCCCGATAATGAAGTACGTCGAGATGGTAATCCAGCAACAAAAGATATTACCTTTCTTCCAGAATATTTTAAGAATAACGGCTATCACACTATGGGTATAGGTAAGTTGTTTCACATTCATGCTCCAGACAATCTTTTTGATGAATCTGGAGGACGTGTTAAAGGCTTTGGCCCTTATCCTAAAGAACGTTTTGTTTGGGATGGTTTTGGAAAAGGAATTAGAGGAACACATGGACGAACAAGCACCGATTGGGGAGCGTTTCCAGAGCAAGATTCATTGATGCCCGACCATCAATCTGTAAATTGGGTTGCAGAACGTTTACAAAGAGATTATGACAAGCCATTTTTTATGGGACTTGGTTTTTTACGTGTGCATGTACCATTGTATGTACCACAAAAGTGGTTCGATTTATATCCTTTAGAAGATATTCAAACACCACCATATAAAGCTGATGATTTGACAGATATTCCTAATGTTGGTTTACAAATTAACGATTTACCAATGATGCCAACAACACAGTGGGCTCAAAAAACAGACAATTGGAAAAAAATTGTACAAGCTTATTTAGCTTGTGTCAGTTTTGTAGATAATGAGTTAGGTCGTGTTTTAGATGCTTTAGAAAGTAGTAAATATGCTGACAATACAGTAATTGTATTATGGTCTGATCACGGGTATCGTTTAGGCGAAAAAGAAACGTTTGCCAAGCACGGACTTTGGGAAACCGCTACAAAAGCCCCTTTACTATTTGCAGGTCCTAGTTTGCCAAAAGGGAAAAAGATTAATGCACCTGTAGAGATGCTATCTATTTACCCAACGCTTTTAGAATTAAGTGGACTTCCTGCTTACAGTAGAAATGAGGGAAAAAGCTTAGTGTCTATGATGACAAATGAGGAAGGTATTAATGATTCTTATGCCTTAACAACCTACGGAATGAACAATCATGCCGTAAGAACTAACCAGTTTAGATATATTCAATATGAAGATGGTACGCAAGAATTGTACGATCACAGTAATGACCCCAATGAGTGGACAAACGTAGCTGGTAACCCAGAGCACAAGGCAACTATGGAAGAGTTAAAGAAATTATTACCCATTACAAATGTAAAGTGGGATGAAGCGTCTAAATATACATTTCAACCTTATTTTGTAGAGCAAAAAGCAAGAACAAGTACGGAGAAATAAATTAATGAAAGCTTCCCTTGTTTTTATAGTAATAGTTAGTTTTATTATATTAATTGATTAAGAAGGTAAAGTAAAATCCGTTTCATAGGATGAAAAAAAAGTAACCAAAAATGAAATCATATTATAGAAAATAAAAATGTATAGAAATCTTATTATATTATTTGGAGCATTTGCATTCAGTTTTTTTGGATGTAAAACGTCCCAAACCTCAAAGAAAACTAATGACTTTAAAAATACCAAAATAGATATTAGTCAACCCAATATTATTTTTTATTTGGCAGACGACCAAGACATATATGACTATGGTTGTTACGGAAACGAAAAAGTAAACACGTCAGCTGTAGATCGCTTGGCAAAAGAGGGAATGCTGTTTACAAATGCTTTTACAGCTCAGGCTATTTGTGCACCAAGTAGGTCGCAATTATTTACTGGGAAATACCCAGTTAAGAATGGCTGTTTTGCTAATCACACGGCTACTAGACCAACGATTGAAAGTGTCACTTCAAAAATGAAGAAGCTGGGTTACGAAGTGGTGCTTGCAGGAAAAAGTCACGTAAAACCATCTAGTGTTTACCAGTGGGATAAAGAATGGCAACCCGTTCCTAAAGAAAATGTGCCTAGAGATTATATACCTTTAGATAGTATTGAAGCCTATTTTAAAACGACAACCAAACCGTTTTGCATGTTTATTACATCTAAATACCCACACGGTAAGTATTTTGATGTTGAGAACCCCAAAGCCGAAGATGTCAAGTTTTATCCTTTTGATAACCATAAAAAAGATGATGTGAACTACCTAAAATCTAGAGCAGGATATTATAGAAGTATAGAAGAAGATAACATACAAATAGAGGAAGTGTTAAAGTTTGTAGATGCTCATTTAGACGAAAATACGTTGTTTATTTACAGTGCAGACCATGGTGTCTCAGGAAAGTTTACAGTAAAAGATATCGGATTAAAAGTACCTTTTGTAGTACGTTGGCCTAAAGTTATCAAGCCAAACTCAAAGTCAAATCAGTTGATACATTATACAGATGTTCTACCGACATTTATGGAAATTGCAGGAGGTAAATCAACTGAAGATATGGATGGTAGTAGTTTTTTACCTTTATTAGAAGGTAAAAATGTTGAAATCAACCAATATGTTTATGGAGTTAGAACAAATCAAAATATTTTAAACTCTGAAGTTTTCCCATCAAGAATGATTCGTAATAAACGTTATAAATATATCAGAAACTTTAATGCTTTAGAAGTTGTAGAGCAAAATTTAACAGGAAAACCTAATGTAGATTATTTTTTAAAGAGGGGAGCAAATGCATTTAAGGATGAGCCTTTTGAAGAATTATATGATTTACAAAACGACCCATTTGAACAACATAATTTAGCTAAAACCTCTGAGCTTGAATCTATAAAAGAAAGCTTAAGAGAAGCGATGTTTAGCTGGATGAAATCTCAAGGAGATATTTTAGACGAATCTATTGGAAATATGCCAATTATTACCCCAAAAGGAAAAAAAGGATTTAAGCTAGATCAAGATACACCACGTCGAAACATTCCTGATTCTATTAAAAACACACTTAATAAAGACGATTATATAATAATTAACCACTGGTAAAACCCTTTAAAATGAATAAAATTCTAATATATGTATTAGGTTTATCTTTATTTTTTTTGTCTTGTAAAGAGAAGAAAGTAGATACAACAACTCAACAAAAAAAGCCTACCAATATTTTATTTATAGCCGTAGATGATTTAAGACCTGAACTTAATTTTTATGGTGCCAATCATATAAATTCTCCAAACTTAGATAAATTAGCTAGTGAAAGTTTGGTGTTTAATAGAGCGTATTGTAATATTCCTGTATGCGGAGCTTCTAGAGCTAGTTTATTAACTGGAATGAGACCTACAAGGCATCGTTTTATAAACTACATGACTAGAGCAGATGTTGACGTTTCTGAAGCAATTTCCCTACCAAACTTGTTAAAACAAAATGGATATACAACTATTTCTAATGGAAAAATTTACCATAATAATGAAGATGATGGTATAGCTTGGAATAGCAGATGGTTTCCAGAAGGTAATATTCGTAACTATCAAATTGAAAAGAATGTTATAGAAAATGAAGGGTCCGGTCAAGCTCAAGGGGGTGCAATTTCGCATGAAATGGCTCAAGTTCATGATACCGCTTACTTTGATGGTAAAATTGCTCAAAAGGGTATAGCAGATTTACGAATGCTAAAGAATAAAAAAGAACCATTTTTTCTAGCACTAGGCTTTATGAAACCCCATTTGCCATTTAATGCACCAAAAGAATATTGGGATTTATATGATAGAAGTAAAATTGAATTACCTGAAAGCTATACTCAGCCTAAAAGTACACCCCAAAAGGCATTTCATAATTTTGGCGAATTGCGTCAGTATAATAATATTCCCAAAAAAGGAGATGTTCCAGAGCCATTGGCAAAAGAACTCATTCATGGGTATTATGCTTGTGTGAGTTATGTTGATGCCCAAATAGGTTTAGTTTTAGACGAATTGAAACGATTAGAATTGGATGAAGACACCATTGTTATTTTATGGGGAGATCATGGATGGAATTTAGGAGATCATAAATTATGGTGTAAGCACGTTACTTTTGAAACAGCGTTAAACACACCATTAATGATAAAAGTACCAGGGAAAACTCAAGGTACAAAAACGGATGCTATTACCGAGTTTATTGATATTTACCCTAGTTTAACTGAATTAGTTGGGGTAGAAGCGCCAAATACAGTTGAAGGCCAAAGTTTTGTGCCAATTTTGGATGGTAAAACGCAAGAGAAAGACTGGGCGGTAAGTAAGTTTAAAGATGCCGTAACTTTAATTAAAGGCGATTTGTTTTATACGGAATGGACTAAAGATGATGGGGTTGCCTATGCGCGTATGCTATTTAATCATAAAACAGACCCTTTAGAGCTAGATAACCTAGCAGAAAAACCAGAATATCAAGATACGGTTGGGGAACTCGCTAAAGAATTGCGAGTTAAATGGGGAAAAGATTTTCTTAAATAACTTTGAGGAACAATTATGCAGTCTATAAAATTACCACTAAAGGTTGAGAATGAATTAAAAAAAGTATCAAAAGTCGCAGGATATTTATGGCAACGTGAATGGGCAGAACGAAATGCAGGTAATATATCCATGAATGTAACCTCATTTTTTATAAAAGAAGACCTTCAAGGTATAGGAGAAGAAATTCCATTTAACTTTCCAAAAGGAATGGGAGGATTCGTAATATATATAACAGGTACAGGGTGTTATTTAAGAGATTTAGTTGATAAAATTGAAACCGTTTCTTGTATTCTTCGGATAAACGAACAATCAAATGCGTACGCTATAATTTGGGGTGGTAAACGAGATGGTTTCGCACCTACATGCGAGTTGATTTCACATGCAAGCATTCATCTTTTTAATTCAATTAATCAACCAGAAAACTTAGCAGTTGTTCATACACATCCACTGGAACTAATATGTTTGAGTCATCATGAATTATTTGATAATGAAGAAGAGCTAAATAGACAAGTATGGATGATGTGTCCTGAGGTTAAGGTGTTTGTTCCAAAAGGTATTCATTGCACTCCCTATGCTTTATCCAGCACTAAAGATTTAGCTAAAGTTACTATTGAAGCTTTTAAAAAAAGAAATGTATCTTTATGGGAAAAGCATGGTGCTACAGCAACAGCACCAGATGTTGAAAAAGCATGGGATTTTTTAGATGTAGCGAATAAAGGCGCCAAACTTTTAATGATGTGTTGGTCTGCAGGTTATAAACCCAAAGGGCTTTCTAATGAGCAATTAAAAGAATTAGAGCAATTTATATAATTTGTCTTCGCAAAAATAATAGTGTAATTTTCTAGCAACTAAATTTTAATAAAAAAAGTAGAATTTTAGAATAAACGTAAATGTATATGAGAAAATTAAAATATAAGATTTCAAATTATAAATACGTTATGTTTTTCTTTATTTTTTTAGCTCAAACAATGGGGTATACCCAAGCCTTAGAACGCCCATTTATATTAGTAAAATCTAGTGAGCGCAATCAAATCCTTGAAAAAATAGATATACAACCTTGGGCTAAAGAAATTTATGAAAGCATAAAATTAAGAGCCAATTATCAGGTTGGGCAATTTTATAAAGATCCAGCTACATATATTAAAAAGTTGCCTTTTAATTGGTCTAAAAAAAAGAACAACGGTTTCCCGCCTTTTTTTAAAACAACGCATATAAGAAATGGCGTTCAAGAAAACTTAGATAATGCTACAGATGAAGACTGGAAACCTGCTGAACTTTTGATAGAGCATTTGCAAGTTGCTCTAGATTGTGGGGAGATGTATTATTTAACCCAAGATGAAAAATATGCCTACGTAGCAAGCACTATTCTATACTCATTTTTAAAATCGGTACAGCAATCTAAAGTGTCCAATTGGCATGGTAGAGGCGGTTGGTTGTTTCCGTATGATGGGTTTCGAGAAGTACGTGTCATAGGTTATAGACTTCCGTTAATCTATGATTTTATTCATCCATATCTAAGAAAACAAGGAAAAGCTTTTGATATCATTCAAAACAAAAAAGTAAATTTTCCTTTTGAAGAAGCGCAAAATGTGTTTAAAGCCTATGCAAATATCACGGTAAATTATGGGCAAAATGGTTCTAACCATTGTGCATTAGAAGCGCCCAGTTTGGTGTTTAATGCTTTAGCTATGGATGATGAAACTGAGCGAGAAAAATGGTTGTCTTATTTTTTAACAGAGAGTACAGAGAACCAAGATGCATTAAATATTATGGTTAAAAACTATAAAAATGAAGGTGATATCTGGCCAGAAACCTCTCAGTATTTAAATCATACGACATCAATTTTAGCAAGATTAATGTTGGTTGTTAATAAATACAATCCATCGTTGAAATTGGGAGAAAAATATCCAAACGTTTTACATGCCCTACCACGATTAGACTATTTTGTATATCCTAATAATGAAATTGTACGCTGGGGTGATGGACATAGGTATGCGCATGTACCTTATGTAGCATACGAAAATGCGTATGCTTTAGCTAAAATGGATGGGTTAACTGCAATTCAAGATAAGTTTGCACCACTTATTAATAGGGCAATTGGTAAAGGGAAATATAAGCGAGAAGGCGCTGAAGCTTTATTTTGGTATAATAATAGTTTTGATAATGAATCTACAACTATAGACTTATCAAGGACAGATAGAGTCTATCACGCAGGTATTGTTTTACAACGTAATTTAAGTAGCGCAGATAATCCAAAAGATGGTTTAATGTGTTTTGTTGGTGGTGCGCACATGGTGCATGGGCATGCTGAAGGTATGAATATAGAGTTGTATGGTGAAGGACAAGTTCTAGGTGTAGATAATGGCAGAAATCGTTACGGTGTAGATCTTCATGAAAACTATTCTAGAATTTTCGCAGCGCACAATACTGTTATTGTAAATGGGAGTTCTCAAGGTGAAGGCGGCTGGGTTAATTTAGGTACCAATAAAGTTCAGCTTATTTCAATGGAGCCCGAAGTTGGTGTCGATGGTGTCTCTCCATATCATTCGTTTAGTCAAACCAGTTTTGAAGATGATAGAGGAAATAAAGCAGAAGCTACCCAAGAGCGTACTTTGGCTTTGGTTAGAACCTCGCCAACTACAGGATATTATGTGGATGTATTTCGTTCTAAATCTAAATTACCTAATGAATATCACGATTATTTATATCACAATATAGGTGATAAGCTAGTTTTTGAAAATTCAGATATGGATTTTAAAACAACACCTGAGAGATATATGGCAAATGCAAATAATGTATGGAAACGCAATAAACAATATAAAAATCCTGGTTGGCATTTTTTCAAGAATGTAAAAACTTCAAAAACTTATGAAAAAGATGTTAAAGCAACATTTCATACGAAAAGATTGAGTAAAGGGGATATTTTTATGCAATTATATATACCTAGTTTTGAAAACAGAACGTTTACCAAAGTAAAAGCACCTACCACCTTTGAGGCTCCTAAACCATATGATAATTTACCAACACCAACCTTAGTTATTCGAAATGAGGGTGAAGCTTGGAAAAATCCGTTTGTAGTAGTTTACGAACCCTTTAATGAGAAAGAACAACCAACAATACAGTCGGTTTTTAAACTTGAACAAAATGGAGTTTATAAGGGGCTAAAGATTATAAGCAAGACTCCTTCAAAAAAAGTACATCAGTATATCATAACACAATCTAAAAACCAGGTTTTTATAGATAAAGCTCTAGGTATTTATTTTAAAGGCACTTTTGCAATAATCACTTTAGATGAAGATGAGGTGCTACAAAGTATTTACATTGGAGAAGGAGACGAATTAAAGTTTAAAAAAGAGGAGATAATATTAAATTTATCTAAAACTATATATAAGGTTTATAACAACTAATACTCAAATAATTTATATGTTAAGACTTATATTTAGATAATAAGTTATTAAACAATATTAGTGTTCAAGATTAATTAATCTGTTGTAGTAATTTTTAGTGTTATATGACAAATTTTAAATAGGCATTTATATTCTATAATTGCAGTTTTAAAATAGGTTTTCATGATATACTTTTTGTTTAAACAAAAAAGTATATCATACCGTACAATACAGGATACAAAAGTTTATTAGTGGATGTAAATTTGGTATATTATTCATTTCAAAACCTAACATGAAAGAAATTGTTAAGAATTTTAAATACGTAGATTATTTATGGGACGAAAAAAAAGCAGCATCATTTGGTGATAACCAAGTAGATTTGTTTTTATATCGTTCTAATATTTTAGGAGCAGATTTAAGAATAACTAACTACGGTGGTGGTAACACTAGTTGCAGGACTACAGAGAAAGATCCTCTTACTAACGAAGAGGTAGAAGTAATGTGGATAAAAGGTTCTGGTGGTGATATCGGAACTCTGAATAGGGCAGGTATTGCAGGTATCTATACTAAGAGGTTACGCGATTTAAAAAATGTGTACGGAGGTATAGAGGATGAGGATAGAATGGTTGGATTGTTTAATCATTGTATTTATGATTTAGATAGTAAAGCGCCTTCTATTGATACTCCTTTACATGGCTTATTGCCATTTGCGCATATAGATCACTTGCATCCAGATGCTTTAATTGCGGTTGCAGCAGCAAAAGATAGTGAAAAAGTGACTAAAGAGATTTGGGGAGATACAATGGGTTGGGTGCCTTGGCAACGTCCAGGTTTTGATTTAGGCCTTCAAATAGAAAAATGTTTAGCAGATAATCCAGGGATTAGAGGAATCGTTTTGGGTTCTCATGGTTTATTTACTTGGGGAGACACTTCTTATGAATGTTATATGAATAGTTTAGAAGTTATTGAAATGGCTTCTGAATTTATTGAAACAAAAATAAAAGAAAAAGGTAGTGTTTTTGGTGGTCAGAAAATAGAGAGCTTACCAAAAGAGGAGCGTTTAGGGAAAGCTGCTCAAATAATGCCTTTATTAAGAGGTTTGTGTTCTTCTGAAAACAGAATGATAGGTCATTTTTCTGATACAGATGTTGTAATGGAGTATATTAATAGTAATGATTTAGAAAGATTAGCTCCTATGGGAACTTCTTGCCCAGATCATTTCTTAAGAACAAAAATTCAACCTTTAGTTTTAACTTTAGATAAAAATGAAGATTTATCAGATGCTGATGCAGTCTTTAAAAAGTTAGAGCCAGCTTTTGAGGCATACCGTCAAGAGTATGCAGATTATTATAATACATGTAAAAAAGATAATAGCCCGGCAATGCGTGATGCTAATCCGGTGATTATTATTTATCCTGGAGTTGGTATGTTTAGTTTTGCGAAAAACAAGCAAACAACAAGAGTTGCTAACGAATTTTATATTAATGCAATTAATGTAATGCGTGGCGCAGAGGCAATTACAGAGTATACTTCTTTGCCAAGACAAGAAGCTTTTGATATTGAGTACTGGTTGTTAGAAGAAGCAAAGTTGCAGCGTATGCCAAAGGAGCAGCCATTATCTCGTAAAGTAGCTTTGGTTACTGGAGCAGGGGGTGGAATTGGAAAAGCTATTGCAGATAAATTAGCAGCTGAGGGTGCTAATGTTGTTTTGACAGATATTAATGAGCAAAGTTTGATAGAGGCTCATGCTACTTATAAAAGAGATGTATCTGCGTATGCTATTTGTGATGTAACAAGTACTGAGTCTATTGCAGCTGCTTATGATAAAGCGTGTATTGAATTTGGTGGTGTGGATATTATTGTGCACAGTGCAGGTTTAGCAATTTCTAAGCCTTTGTTAGATACAACAGATAAAGATTGGAATATTTTACAAAGTATTTTAGTGAAAGGTCAGTTTGATTTAGCAAAACAATTTTCAGCAATAACGCGTAAGCAAGGTTTAGGTGGGGATTATATTGCTATTGCAAGTAAAAACGGATTAGTAGCTGGTCCAAATAATGTAGCTTATGGTACTGCAAAAGCAGCGCAACAACATATGGTTCGTTTATTAGCTGCGGAATTAGCAAAAGATAAAGTAAGAGTAAATACAGTAAACCCTGATGGTGTTATTGTTGGAAGTAAAATTTGGGAAGGAGCTTGGGCAGAAGGTAGAGCAAAAGCAAACGGAATTACTGTTGAAGAATTGCCAGCGTTTTATGCAAAAAGAAATTTATTAAATGAGATTATTACTCCAGATGATATTGCGAATGGAGTGTTTTCTTTAGTGGGAATACTTGATAAATCTACAGGAAACATAATTAATGTTGATGGTGGTATGGCAAACGCATTTGTAAGATAAGTACATAATTCAAACTATTTTGTAAAAGAATACTTCCAGAAACATTCAAAAATGTTGTTGGAAGTATCTTTTTATTTTTAAGAAGTCAATAAAACATGAAAATAAATCAAGAGCAAGTATCAGAGTCAAATAAATCAGGTCTAGAAAATCATAAAGATAGTTTTGATTTTTTAGCAAATAAATTAACAAAGCAAGGTAAAGATGTTGATGCCATAGTATCAAATTTAGCAGATTTTCAAGTAGCAATACCTAGTTGGGCATTAGGTGCAGGAGGAACTCGTTTTGGACGTTTTTCCTTTTATGGTGAGCCTTCTAGTCTTGAACAAAAAATAGAAGATATAGGTGTTTTGCATAGTTTAACACAAACTGCAGGTGCTGTATCCTTACATATTCCATGGGATATCCCTTCAGATTATGCTGCAATAAAAGAACAAGCTGATGCTTTAAATATTAAATTTGATGCCGTAAACTCTAATACGTTTCAAGATCAAAAAAATGCTTCAGAGACATATAAGTATGGATCTTTAAGTAATACAAGTAAAGCGGTTAGAGAGCAAGCTATACAGCATAACTTAGACGTTATAAAGATTGGAGATAAATTAGGGTCTAAAGCTTTAACTGTATGGTTAGCTGATGGTTCTTGTTTTCCAGGGCAAAATAACTTTCAAACTGCATTTCAAAACACGCAAGATAGCTTAATAGATATTTACAAAGGTTTACCAGATGATTGGAAAATGTTAGTAGAATATAAGCCTTATGAACCTAATTTTTATAGTACAGTAATTCAAGATTGGGGAGCTTCTTTAATGTTAGCCAACGGATGTGGAGACAAAGCATATACTTTAGTAGATTTAGGACACCATTTACCAAATAGTAATATAGAGCAAATTGTATCTATTTTACAGTTAAAAGGTAAATTAGGAGGTTTTCATTTTAATGATAGTAAATATGGAGATGATGATTTAACAGTTGGTAGTATTAAACCTTATGCATTATTCTTAATATTTAATGAATTGGTTTATGGTATGCAAAATAATCCTCAGAATCCAGATTTAGCTTGGATGATTGATGCAAGTCATAACGTAAAAGATCCGTTAGAGGATTTAATACAGTCTTTAGAAGCAATTCAAGAAGCATATGCTAAAGCTATGCTAATTGATCAAAACTTATTAAAAGAAGCACAGTTAGATAACGACGTTGTAAAATGTCAAGAGATTTTACAAGGGGCTTATAGAACAGATGTTAGACCACTATTGGAGAAAGCACGTTTAAATACAGGAGGTGTTATAAATCCTATAAGTGCTTACAGAAATTTAGGTGTAAGAGAAGCGCTTATAAAAGAAAGAGGTAAAAATACTGTTGCTACAGGGCTTTAATTTTTGTAGTATGAAACAAAAAGTAACCGCTGTTTTTGATATAGGTAAAACGAATAAAAAGTTTTTCTTATTTAATAAGGATTTTAAGCAAGTACATAAGGAATATATTTCTTTTGATGAGATTGAGGATGAAGATGGCCACCCAACAGAAAATATATATGCTTTACAAAGTTGGTTAAAAGAGGTTTTTAATAGAATATTGACTGCAGAGCAGTTTGATGTAAAAGCTATAAATTTTTCAACTTATGGAGCAAGTTTTGTGCATATAGACGAAAATGGTAAACCAGTTACACCACTTTATAATTATACTAAGCCATTACCAGAAGAAATAATTACGTCTTTTTTTGAAGAATATGGTCCTAAAGACGAATTTCTAAAAAAAACAGGGTGTGCAGATTTAAGTATGTTAAATTCTGGATTGCAGTTATATTGGTTAAAAAAAACTAAACCAGAAGTATTTAAAAAAATTAAATACTCAATGCATTTACCACAATACTTAAGTTACGTTTTTACAGGTATTCCTTTAAGTGAATATACAAGTATTGGATGTCATACAGCACTATGGGACTATGCAAAGAAAGACTACCACAGTTGGGTTTATAAAGCAGGATTTGATGTGATTTTACCCCCAATAGTTTCGACAGAGACAAGTATTAACATGAATTATAATGGTAATCGAATTAAGATAGGTGTAGGCATTCACGATAGTTCAGCTGCGTTATTACCGTATGTTAGAAGTATTAAAAAGAAATTTATACTTATATCTACGGGTACATGGAGTATTGCTTTTAATCCATTTACGGAAAAACCAATTTCTGAGGATACTGATGATAAGGATGCTATTAATTATATGCGAATTAATGGAAAGCCTGTAAAAGCATCTCGTTTGTTTTTAGGTAATGAATATAAATTGCAAGTTGAGAAGTTAAATGAGCGTTTTGGAGTAAATGATGATTATCATCGTAATGTTAAATTTAATTATGATACATATTTTGAAATAACAAAAGATTTTAAGCATTGTTTTAAGTGGGAAGGTTTGATAGATGAAGATATGCCTAATAAAACAGAAATGTCGTATGATAAATATGAACACGCTTATCATCAGTTAATGACAGAATTAGTTTTACTTCAAATTAAATGTATTAAAAAGGCAATAGGGAATGATGATATTTCTAGGCTTTATGTAGATGGGGGATTTAGTGATAATGATTTGTATATTAAGCTATTATCTCACTATTTTAGAAATAAAAAATTACGAACAACAACGGCGTCTTTAGGGTCAGCTCTTGGAGCAGCTATTTCTATTTCGGATACAAAATTAAACTCTAAATTTTTGAGAAAGAATTATGCACTTAAAAAGCATGTACCGTTCATAATTAGTGGGTAATTTTAAATGAAAATATACTGATAATATAAAGAAATAGTTCGCCCGAATTATTTCATCAACAAACTATTTTAGAATGTCTAAAAACATAAATTTAATACATCCAAGGGATCAGATTACAGAAATTATTAGTCGAATATATAAAAGGGGAATGACTACAACTTCTGGCGGAAATATCTCTATAATGGATGGTAATCAAGATATTTGGGTAACACCGTCAGCAGTAGATAAGGGTTCTTTAGTAGCTGCGGATATTATTTGCGTTAAGAAAGATGGAACTGTTATAGGTAAGCACAAACCATCTTCTGAATTTCCTTTTCATAAAGCTATATATGAAGCAAGACCAGATATTAAATCTGTAATTCATGCGCACCCTCCGGCATTAGTTTCCTTTAGTATAGTTCGTCAAATTCCCAATACAAATATTATTTCACAAGCAAAGCATATTTGTGGACCTATAGGATACGCAAAATATAGACTGCCCGGTAGTGAAGATTTGGGAGATGTCATTGCTGATGAATTCAAAAAAGGGTACAAAGCTGTTATTATGGAAAATCATGGTACTGTTTTAGGAGGAAGTGATTTAACTGATGCCTATGAACGATTTGAAGCTTTAGAGTTTTGCGCCAGTACTATCTTATATGGCTCGCAAATAGGAACACCAAATTATTTAACCGATGAGCAAATCGAAGAGTTTGAAGCGCAAGCTACAGGTGTTTTGCCAGAAATGGAAACTACCCAATACCCTTCAGATGAAGTTGAAAAACGTTTGGAGATTTGTGAAATTGTACAACGTTCGTGTGAGCAAGGGCTAATGATAAGTTCTTACGGAACGGTTTCGATGCGTTGGAAAGATGACGATTTTTTAATTACACCAACTGGTGCTAATCGTTGGGATTTGGGTATAGATGATATTGTTCAGATTAAAGATGGAAAACGTGAAGCTGGAAAAACGCCTAGTAGAGCCTCTTGGATTCATCAAGAAATTTATAACCGTAATCCAGAGGTGAATTCCATTATTATGACTCAATCACCTTATCTAATGGCGTTTGGCGTTACAAATAGTTATTTAAATGTAAGAACAATTCCAGAAAGTTGGATCTTTTTGCAAGACATTAACGCTGTAAAGTATGGTGATCATTTCAGAAAAAATAATAATTCTGAAATTGTTGATAACTGTGCTACGGCTTTGATTATTGAAAATGATTCCGTTCTCATTACCGGAGATAAACTACTTCAAACATTCGATTATTTGGAGGTTGCAGAATTTAGCGCAAAATCAATTGTATTAGGGCATTCCCTAGGAGAAATGGTTCCAATAAATGATGAACAAGTAGAAGATTTAAGAAAAAAGTTTTTATCATAATATAAAATATAATGGCATTAAAGTTTGATACCCGATATCCATCTATTGATGATTTGAGAACTAAAGCTCAAAAGAAGATTCCAAAGTTTGCTTTTGAATATCTAGATGGTGGCTGTAATGAAGATGTTAATTTAATAAGAAATACTTCTGAGCTTAGAGAAGTACAACTAAAGCCCAATTACCTTCGTAAACATCATGGGTCTTCTCAAAAGACTAAGTTGTTTGGAATTGAATATGATGCACCTTTTGGTATCGCACCTGTAGGGTTGCAAGGTTTAATGTGGCCTAATTCACCAGAGATTTTGGCTAAAGCAGCTTTTGAACATAATATCCCGTTTATTTTAAGTACGGTGACAACTACTAGTATCGAACGTGCTAGTGAACTTACTGAAGGTAAAGCTTGGTTTCAGTTGTATCATCCTTCTGAAGATAGTTTACGAGATGATATCATTAAGCGTGCTGAAGCTGCAGAATGTCCTGTTTTAGTTATTCTTTGCGATGTGCCAACTTTTGGTTTTAGACCTAGAGATATAAGAAATGGTTTGGCAATGCCACCAAAAATGAATCTAGCAAATATTTTAGAAGGTTTCACGCATCCACATTGGAGTTTACAAACATTAAAACATGGTATTCCTAATTTTGCAACCTTAAAACCGTATATGCCTAAAAATTTGGATTTAAAGCAATTAGGTAAATTTATGGATCAAACTTTTAGTGGTAGATTAAATGAGGAAAAAATAAAGCCTATCCGAGATATGTGGAAAGGTAAACTGGTTCTAAAAGGTGTAGCATCAGAGTATGATACTGAAGAAGCAATCCGATTAGGGTTGGATGGTATTATTGTTTCTAATCATGGAGGACGTCAATTAGATGCTGGACAATCTACAGTAAAGCCTTTATCAACTATTGCAGAAAAATATGGAGATAAGATAGAGGTGATGATGGATAGTGGTGTTCGCTCAGGGCCAGATGTAGCTAGAGCCATGGCAAGTGGTGCTAAGTTTACTTTTATGGGACGATCTTTTATGTACGGCGTGTCAGCATTGGGTAAAAAAGGAGGTAATCACACTATTTCTTTACTAAAAACAGAACTACAACAAGTTATGGAACAACTATGTTGTGAGAATACCAGTGATTTCCCTAATCACTTAATAAAATAAATTCTATAAGTATACAAAAATATACAATTAACATTATGAAACATTACAAGCAATTTATTAATGGACAATTTATAGACTCTAAAGCCACTTCGGTTATTGAGATTTTAAATCCCTGTACAGAAGAAGTTATTAGCACTATATCTACCGGAACCGTAGAAGACGCTAATAATGCTCTGGAAGCTGCACAAGCATCACAACCAGCATGGGAGGCTTTACCAGCAATTCAAAGAGCTGCATATTTGCATAAAATGGCTGATGTTATTAGAGAAAATAGAATTTTTCTAGCTGAAACATTATCTAGAGAACAAGCTAAAGTTATTGGTTTGGCGCAAGTTGAAATAGATGTAACGGCTGATTATTTTGACTATAATGCGGGTTGGGCTAGACGTATAGAAGGAGAGATTATTCAAAGTGATAGAGAAAAAGAGCATATTTATTTACATAAGGTGCCAATTGGTGTTGCAGTGGGTATTTGTCCTTGGAATTTCCCATTTTTTGTGATGGCACGTAAAGTTGCGGCATCATTAATTACAGGAAATACTTGTGTTATTAAACCAAGTTCTGAAGCGCCAAATACTATTATGGAATTTGCTGATTTCATTCAAAAAATAGAATTACCAGCAGGAGTTTTAAATTTTGTTTGTGGAGCAGGTAGAACAGTAGGTAACGCATTGTCTAAAAGCCCTATTACAGGTATTATTAGTTTAACTGGTAGTGTTGGTGCGGGACAAAAAGTAATTAGTGCTGCTGCTGAAAATATTACAAAAGTTTCTTTAGAATTAGGAGGAAAGGCACCTGCAATTGTTTGTGCAGATGCTAATATGGATTTGGCTATAAATTCTGTAGTATCTTCTAAAGTTATTTTTAGTGGACAAGTATGTAACTGTGCAGAACGTGTGTATGTTGAAGATAGTATTTACGATGAATTTGTAGATAAGCTTACTAAAAAGATGAGCGAAGTAACTATTGAAGATGCTTTAACAGGAACTAATGCAGATATGAGTAGCTTGGTATCTAAAGACCAATTAGATAAGATTACTGAAATGGTAGAGTTTGCTAAAAAAGAAGGAGCAGAAGTGCTTGTTGGTGGTGGACAGCCAGATAAATTTGATAGAGGCTATTTTTATGAGCCAACAGTAATCACAGGTTGTAGTCAAGATAGTCAAATCATCCAAGAAGAAGTTTTTGGACCAGTGTTGCCAGTAATGAAGTTTAATACTTTAGATGAGGCTATTGCTATGTCTAATGATACAGAGTTTGGTTTAACTTCGTCAATATTTTCTGAAAACTTCAATAATATCATGAAAGCTACAAATGGTCTTCATTTTGGTGAAACTTATGTAAATAGAGAGCATTTTGAAGCTATTCAAGGATTTCATGCTGGATGGAAAAAGTCTGGTGTAGGAGGAGCAGATGGAAAATATGGTATGGAAGAATATTTACATACAAAAGTAGTTTACGCCAAATACTATTAAGAAGTAGTACTTAATACATAAAAAAGCTCAGCTATATTTTTTAATAGCTGAGCTTTTTTTTTTTTAGATATAAGAGCAGTTACTTAATTTTATTTGAAAATTTAAGCATCCAATCAATACATTCAATGTGGCTAAACAGCATTTTGTTTCCTTGAGGATGATTGGCACCAGGAAAAGCAACATACTTTACATTTTTATTACCAGCAGCTTTTAAAAGGTCGGTCATTTTTTTACTGATGCTACGTTATTGCCATCTTCACCACCTACCATACCAATACAGGAAAATTAGCTAGTTTCGCAAAATTATCATGTTCCGAACACCATATAGTACTTAGGTGCTGCAGCTGCAAAACATTCTGGATATTGCTGTATTCAATCCCAAGAACCTTGGCCTACCATGCTATATTCATCTCATAAATACGACTTTAATCTATTTCAAAATAGGTCTTAAATTTATGGTACAACATAATGTTTAGTGTATAGGAATCCCATTTATTAAATGCGTTTGTGTAAACTTATGAGAAGTGGCGGTTTACTTTTCGTTTTTTTTTTTTTTTGGAAAGCTATAAAAGCAGTCTTTTTAACTTGCCAATTTCGGTTGTAAGTCTTCAAGTCAATTTAAAAGTTTTATTTTCACGATTTTGAAAGTATAATTAATAGTATTTTTTAATATCAGATGTTTGCAGAAAGCTTGATAGTATAAATATAGCAAACACGGTATAGGCTAATTTTTTTATGTTTTTTAAATTATGTGTTAATTGCACATTATCTAAAAGAAAAGTACTTATTTGAATATATTTAAAAAGAAGCAATAGGATGAAAATAAAATTTTCTTACGTCATGATTTTTTATTTTAGCTACGGTACAATACAGGATAGAGTTAATAGAAGCTTCACATATTTTCGTAAATGGCATTTTTTTGCCAGTTTATAGTTTTTTACTAAATACAATCAAATACCTAATCTAACTTTAAAGTGTTATGGATCAAAACAATATTGACGAAGTCATTGAACAGTTAGAAGTTGGTGAGTTTGAAAGAACTCCAGTGCCTTCATCAAAATTAAAAGGGTGGAAATCTTTTTTAGGAATGTATGCAGGTGAGCATGCAGCTGGAACTGAATTTATGATTGGGCCATTGTTTTTAGCAGCCGGAGCCAGTTTAAAAGATTTAGCTGTAGGATTACTTCTTGGTAATATATTAGCTATTCTTACATGGAGATATTTAGTAGCTCCTATAGCTGTATCAAGTAAGTTAACTTTATATTATCAGCTAGAAAAAATAGCAGGAAAACATTTGGTAAAGGTTTATAATGTAGTTAATGGAGTGCTTTTTTGCTTTTTGGCAGGAGCTATGATTACTGTTTCTGCAAGTGCTGTAGGGATTCCATTTAATATAAATTTCACCGTTCCAGAAAATATTTTTGGACTTAGTACTCCCGCATTTTCAACAATTGTAATTATAGTAGGTTTAGTTATGACAGTAGTTGCCGCTGCTGGTTATAATACAGTTTCTAAATTTGCTAATATAGCGGCACCTTGGATGATTGTTGTCTTTGCTGCTTGTGGATTATCTGCATTAACACAAATGGAGGTTACTTCTTGGGACAGTTTAGTTGCAGAATGGAATAAAGGGATAGGAGTAGTTCAGTCTATTAATGGTAAGCAGGATTTTGGTTTTTGGAAAATTGTAATCTTTTCTTGGTTATGTAATGCAGCAATGCATTTTGGAATGGCAGATTTAACTATTATGCGTTTTGCTAAAGATAGCCGTGCAGGATGGGGACCGTCTATAGGGATGTTTTTAGGACACTATATGGCATGGATTTGTGCATCGTTTATGTTAGCAGCGCAAATTAAGCTAACAGGAGATATTTCTGCAAATCCTGGAGCTTTAGCTTGGAGTGCAGTAGGTTGGACAGGTATTATTTGTGTTATTGTAGCTGGATGGACAACTGCTAATCCTACTATTTACAGAGCAGGTCTTGCTTTTCAAAGTTTATTTCCTTCAAATTCGAAAACCTATTCAGGTGTAATTTTAGCAGGTTTGGTTGCAACAGCAGCCGGTATTTTTCCTGCCCTTTCAGGTAAACTTCTTGATTTTGTAGGTTTATACGGTACCATATTAGGCCCTATGGGGGGAGTAATTTTTGTAAATCATTACTTAGCAAAAAAAATGAATTTCATACAAAATTATGCAGATGAAAAAAGAACAGGTTTTAATTTAGCGGTTTTATTAGCTTGGGTTATTCCTGTAGCATTAGGGTTGTTCTTTATTTTTGAAAAAGGTGTGTTTGCTGCATACGCTGTAATACCTTGTTGGATAGCATCTAGTGCATTATATGTAATCATTATGAAATTTCAAAAATCTTAAATTATGAAATTACTGAAAATAATTAGTGGAATAGCAATAGGGGTTTTGATATTATTAGTAAGCATACTTTCGTTTTTAGGTACAATAGATACCGCTAATGTGAATATTTTTATGCTAATTGGAACAATTTTATGGTTTGTTACTACACCTTTCTGGATGAAAGAAGAGTAATAAATGGTTAAGATTTTTTTTATTTTTACTAACTATTTTATTTAAGTCATTATTTTTTATTCCTAATTGGGTTTAATACTCAGAGGTTTGCTTCTAATGAAGAAAATAATAATCTTTGGGCGTGAACCTAGATTTTCCTAAGAGATATAATTTTTTTGTTGCTGCTTTATAATTTCTTTTTTTTAATAAAGTATAGGTGTTTTTTTAGTTCAAAAGTTGATAAAATTGTAGAGAAAATACGTTTGTCAATTCAAGATAGGTATGAAATTCATTTTTTGGAGATTGATTCGAACAAAAACCATATTCATTCTCAATTTCTATTCCAAGCTATATCCCTAGTAAAATCTTAAAAATATTATAGTTAAGGAGATTTTTTATAAGTACTAGGGGTTAAAAGTGTACTCTGGGACGGATTCTTTTTGCGGAATATTCTTCTCTATAATTTTTTTTTGAGCTCTCTGTATATGGTAGGTTTAGCTCTGGAGAGTGTTTTGGCAATGTCACTTTGAGACTTATTTTGTTTCAATAAAATCTCAATAATAACTCTTTTTTTCAGTGTTAATTTTTGACGTTTTTTACTACTCATTTTACAAATCTATATTTTAGATTTGTTGCGTTAAGTTGTTAAATAGAGCTTTTAAAGAAGAATTAATATGTAAATTATTATCAGGTTGGGCAAGAGCTAACCTTGCTATTTATAGAGTCAAGCTATTTTATAGCTGCTAAATTTGTTCTTTTATAATTTTCGATGCTCACAGAATGGATTTTTTGCGGTATTCTGTTTTTAAATTTTAGTAAAAATTAACCAAAATAGCGTGTGCATTAACAGAGAATTATCTAAGAAATCTAAAATTTAGAAATACGTTTTTAAAGCCTTAATTTTAATACAAATAGTTGAAATAAAGATTAGTCTCCTATTTTTTATTATATTTACGTTAACGTACACGTATTTATTATTAATTAAAAGAAATAGAATGAGTAAAGTAGTTGTTTTAACTGGTGCAGGAGGAGTATTATGTAGTGCATTAGCAAGAGCCCTTGCGAAGGAAGGGCATAAAATAGCAGTTTTAGATTTGCGTAAAGAAGCTGCTGAAAGTATTGCAAATGAAATTACTGCGGCTGGTGGTATAGCTATCGGTGTTGCAGCAAATGTTTTAGAAAAAGATTCTTTAGATAAAGCAAAAGTAGAGGTTAATACTAAATTAGGTACCTGTGATATTTTAATTAACGGAGCTGGGGGTAATCATCCTTTAGGAACAACATCAAAACCATTTTTGTTTGAAGAAGATTTAGAAGATACAACAGAGGGGTTTAAGACTTTTTTTGATTTAGATCCTGCAGGAATAAAGTTTGTTTTTGATTTAAACCTAATAGGAACATTGTTGCCAACGCAAGTTTTTGCAAAAGATATGGTGGGTAAGGAAGGGTGTAGTGTTTTAAATATTTCATCTATGAATGCATTTACACCATTAACAAAAATACCAGCTTATAGTGGAGCTAAAGCAGCTGTTTCTAATTTTACTCAATGGTTGGCAGTTCATTTTTCTAAAGTAGGAATTAGAGTTAATGCACTGGCACCAGGATTCTTTTTAACTGACCAAAATAGAAGTTTACTTACAAAAGAGGATGGGGAATTAACTCTTAGGGGAAATCAAATTATAGAACAAACTCCAATGGGTAAATTTGGTAAGCCAGAGGATTTAGTAGGAACAACTTTATGGTTGTGTGGAGAAGGAGCTTCTTTTGTCACTGGTATTGTAGTGCCTATAGATGGTGGTTTTAGTGCGTATAGTGGTGTATAATAATTAACTAATTGGTGAAATGAAAAGGGTAAATAGTTTAATTGTTTGGGGTATTATTGGTTGCGGCGATGTGGCGGAGATTAAAAGTGGCCCAGCGTTTCAAAAAAGTAAAGACTCTGAGTTGTTAGCTGTAATGAGAAGAAATGGAGAATTAGCCAAAGACTTTTCTAGAAGACATAACGTTCCTTTGTGGTACGATAATGTTGAAGAACTTTTAAAGAACCAAGATATTAATGCGGTTTATATTGCTACACCTCCTTCAACTCACTTTGAGTATGCAGTACAAAGTTTAAAAGCAGGTAAAGATGTTTATATAGAAAAGCCAATGGTGCTTTCTGAAGAAGAAGCCAGAAAGTTATGTGTAGAAATAGAAAATAGTGGACAAAAACTTGTTGTTGCTCATTATCGAAGATTTTTACCACTTTACATTAAAATTAAAGAGCTTATTGAAACCAATGCGATTGGTATGATAAATTATGTAAACATTAATTTTTTACAGCCTTATAATTTTAATTCAAAAGCAAGTTGGAGGCTTGATCCTAAAATTTCTGGAGGAGGTTATTTTCATGATTTAGCTCCACATCAAATAGATTTAATGTATCATTTTTTTGGAGATTATATTGATGCAAAAGGATTTTCTGTAAATCAATCAAAAAAGAATGAAGTGGTTGATACTATTAATGGAATTATTAATTTTAAAAATGGTATTCAGTTTCATGGTATTTGGTCTTTTTGTGTAACAAAGTTTTTAGAGGATGATAGGTGTGTAATTAACGGAGAAAAGGGAACTATAGAGTTTTCTTTTTATAAGGATTTTTTGAAGCTAAATATTGAGGGAAAAAAAGAAGAATATAATTTTAGTAATCCAGAAAATATCCAACAACCTCTTATTCAAGAAACAGTTAATTACTTTTTAGGTAAAAGAAATAACCCTTGTTCTGTTAAAGAAGGAGAGGTAGTATTGGCAATTATAAATAAATTTACAAAAAAATAATAAAGTAAAATGGAACAAACATGGAGGTGGTATGGTCCTAAAGACCCTGTAACTTTAGAAGATATAAAACAAGCGGGAGCAACAGGTATTGTTTCTGCATTACATCATATTCCAAACGGGGAAGTTTGGACGGTAGAAGAAATTCAAAAGAGAAAGAAAATTATAGAAAGTGCTGGGCTTAACTGGAGTGTTGTAGAAAGTATTCCAGTACATGAGAATATAAAAACACGTTCAGGAAATTTTCAGGAATATATTGAGAATTATAAAACAAGTATTAAAAATTTAGCATCTAGTGGCGTAACCATAGTTTGCTATAATTTTATGCCAGTTTTAGATTGGACAAGAACAGATTTAAGTTTTCAGGTAGAAGATGGTTCTAAAGCATTGCGTTTTGATGTTATCGCTTTTGCGGCTTTTGAATTATTTTTATTAAAAAGACCTGGAGCAGAAGATAGTTATTCTCATGTGCAGAAAGAGGAAGCAAAAGTTTATGTTGAAAAACTTTCTGATAATGAAAAAAAGCAATTAATCAATAATATAATTGCTGGTTTGCCTGGAGCAGAAGAAGGATATACTTTAGAACAATTTCAAGAAATTTTAGATACTTATAAAGGTATAGATGCGCAGGCTTTAAGAGAAAATTTAGTGTCTTTTTTAAAAGAAATTATTCCTGTAGCTTCTAAAAATAATGTATTAATGTGTATTCACCCAGATGACCCGCCATATCCTATTTTAGGGCTTCCAAGAGTAGTAAGTACCGAGGAAGATTATGCATATTTATTTACTAATGTTCCAGATAGAGCTAATGGTATTACTTTCTGTACTGGTTCTTTAGGGGTAAGAGCAGATAATAATTTGGTGCAAATTTTTAAGCGCTTTGCTGATCGTACGCACTTTTTACATTTAAGAAGTACGAAGAGAGATGAACAAGGTAATTTTTATGAAGCAAATCATCTAGATGGAGATGTAGATATGTATAGTGTTGTTAAAGAAGTTTTGATAGAAGAAAAAAGGCGTAAGGCAGAAGGAAGAAAGGATTATGCCATTCCTGTAAGACCAGATCACGGACACCAAATGTTAGATGATTTACAGAAAAAAACAAATCCAGGGTATTCAGGAATAGGTAGATTACGTGGCTTAGCAGAACTTCGTGGATTGGAATATGGAATCTCTAAAAGCTACACCTAGATGAGTATCATAAATTCAGAAAATTTTATTAGCGATAATTTTTTACTACAGTCCAAAGTAGCAGAAGAGTTATATCATACCTATGCTAAAGATTTACCAATAATTGATTATCATAATCATTTATCCGCGCAGAAAATTGCAGAAAACATGCCTGTTGCAAATATAACAGAAGCATGGTTAAAAGAAGATCACTATAAGTGGCGTGGTATGCGAGCTAATGGTGTGGAAGAAGTTTTTATTACTGGTGCGGCCACCAATAAAGAAAAGTTTTTAAAATGGGCAGATACGGTACCAAATACGTTAAGAAATCCTTTATTTCATTGGACACATTTAGAATTAAAACGCTATTTTAATATTAATGCTATTTTGCAACCCTCTACTGCAGAGATAATTTATGAGCAAGCAAATTCTATTTTAGCTAAGCAAACCCCGGCTCAGTTGCTAGAACAAATGAAAGTAGAAGTTGTTTGTACTACAGATGATCCTTGTGATGACTTAAAATATCATAAACAAATAGCCAAATCTGGAAACTTTTATACTAAAGTGTTACCAACATTTAGATCCGATGAATTATTCTTTATCCAAAAGGAAGACTTTATAGCATACCTATCCAAATTGGGAGCTAGTGCTAGTATAAAAATTAGCACTCTAGATGATTTTTTAGAAGTTATTGATGCACGTATTTTATTTTTTAATACTAATGGATGTAGATTGTCCGATTTTGGAGTTGGAGAAGCATTAAGAATTGAAGACCATACTAAGGAAGAAGTAATGTCAATTTTTGATAAAAAAATAAAAGGAAAAAGACTTTCTGTTACTGAAATAGATAAGTACCGGTCATTTTTATTTATTTATTTAGGAAAAAAATACCATGAATACAATTGGGTGCAACAATACCATTTAGGACCAATTAGAAACAATAATAATTTGTTAGTACAAGAAGTAGGTTTAGATGCAGGTTGTGATTCTATTGGAGACTTTCCAATGGCAGGGTTCATGTCTAAATTATTCAATAAACTAAATACAAGTAATCAACTAGCAAAGACAATTACTTATAATTTAAATCCTGCACAGAACGAAGTTTTTGCAACCATGATGGGTAATTTTCAAAATTCAGATATAGCTGGTAAAATGCAATGGGGTTCTGGATGGTGGTTTCTAGATCAAAAAGACGGAATGGAGAAACAATTAAATACATTATCAAATATGGGGTTGCTTAGTCGTTTTGTAGGCATGTTAACAGATAGTAGAAGTTTTTTATCGTTCCCAAGACACGAATATTTTAGACGTATTTTGTGTAATTTAATAGCGCAAGACGTAAAAGAAGGACTTGTACCTAATGATATAGAATTTCTTGGAAAAATGGTGCAAGATATTTGTTATAATAATGCGGTAAACTATTTTAATTTTGATAGGTAAGTAGTTTTAATAGTTAGAGTTAAAAAACGCTATTTATATAGTTGAAAGATTAAATAGTTTACCTAATTTGTAATATTTTATACAATGCTAAAACAGGTTTTTAATTTATTCTTTCTTTTTTATGTTTGTTTAGGCTTTGCTCAAATAGAACGGAATACTTATCATTTTAAACATTTAAATACTTCTGATGGACTGTCGCAAAGCTCAGTTATAGCAATTGAGCAAGACAAATTAGGACGTATGTGGTTGGGGACGAGGGACGGACTAAATCTATACGATGGAAAAGAGTTTACAATTTATAGAAATATTAATTCAGATAGTACTTCTATAAGCAATAGTGATATACTCTCCATAAAAGAAGATAGTTCGGGCTACATATGGGTAGGTACCTATAATGGTTTAAATAGGTATGATCCTGTTAAAGATTCTTTTAAACGGTTTTATCATTTTAATGATAAAACATCATTATGCAATAATACTATATGGGCTATTGAAGAATTATCTAATGGAGAAATTTGGATAGGAACCTCGAAAGGAATTTCAATTTACGATAAAAACAATGATAACTTTATCAACGTTTACACTAGCAGCAGTAAGGCAAAAGGTGACGACTTACCATCTAATTATGTTCTAAGTATAAAAGAGGCTAAAAATGGTACAGTATGGATAGGCACTTCTAAAGGACTTTTTAAAGTAATTGGTACAAAAGATAGTAGTTATGACTTTACTGTTTTTAAACCAGCAGCTACTGACCAGAAACTTTATATACAAGATATTTCTGCTTGCGATGAAAACACCCTTTGTATTGGTACAAAAAATATGGGTTTACTAAAATTTGATTTAATTTCTGAACGTTTTTTACCAAGTGAAAATACTGATAATGAGGATGTAAGAGCTGTAGAAGCTGGAGATAATGGAATGCTTTGGGTAGGAAGCTCAAACGGAATTACACTATTTGATAAATATGATAATGCAAAGTCTATTAAATATGAACCATCTAATAGAAATAGTTTAAGCCATAATTACATTAAATCTATTTACAAGGATAAAAAAGGTTCTATTTGGATTGGTTCTTATTATGGTGGAGTTGATATTTGGGATATTTCTAATGCCAATTTTATTAATTACACTGAGAATTTTGGAAAAAAGCGTTTAGGACATAAAGTAGTCAGTTCTATAGTAAACGACGATAACGGAAATTTATACTTTGGTACTGAGGGTGGAGGTTTTACTATTTTTAATGAAAAACAAAAGACAACAAATTATATAAATACAACGAATTCAAATTTGTTGCAAAGTGATAATGTTAAATCATTAATGTTAGAAGATGGTATTTTATGGATAGGGACATTTAACAAAGGAGTAAAAACGTATAATATTCAAAATAAAAGATTTGAAAACAATTTAGTTTCTAACCAACTAAAGAATTTACTGGGTAAAACAGGTGTTTACACAATAAAAAAAGGTATAAACCAAGATGTATGGTTGGGAACCTTCGGGTATGGTTTAATTAAATATAATACCAAAGATAAAACTATAACTGAATTTGGTCATATAACGAATATAAAAAATAGTCTATCTAGTAATAGGGTCAGAAGTATATTAGTGGATAAAAATTCAAATATTTGGATTGGAACCCAAAGTGGACTTAATCTTTTGCCACATTCTGAAAAAGGGTATTCTAATACTAATGTGACTAGATTTTTTTACGATAATGAAACCGATTCTGGTGATGATATTCTGTTTATTTATCAAGATAGTAATGGCGTTATATGGCTTAGTATAAGGGCAAAAGGACTGTATTGTTATGATGGTAGAAAGTTTAAGAATGTTAAGCTGGGACTCAATAATCAAATTACTTCCATTTACTCAATTCTTGAAGGAGAAGATAATACTTTGTTAATGAGTAGTAACCAAGGAATTTTAAAGTATAATATACCTGAAGGCACCTTTGTTGTTTATACAAAAAAAGATGGTATTGTTGGTAATGAATTTAGTAGTGGTGCAGCTCTAAAAAAAGGAAAATCAAAATTTTATTTTGGAGGGCCGGAGGGCGTATCTTATTTTGACGCAAGTAAATTGGCCCGAAATAGTTATGTTCCTCAAGTTATACTAACAAATTTAAAGATTAAAAACAGCTCTGTCTCTGTTGGGGAAGAGAATGGGGTTTTATCCCAAAGCATGCCGTTTACTAAAGAAATAATTCTTGATTATGACAAAGCTAACTTTTCAATAGACTATTCTATACCCAATTTTATTAATCCAGAAAGTAATCAATATAAATATCGTTTGGTAGGTTTAGAAGATAATTGGGTGGTTACTAATCTTACTAGAGCAAATTATACAATACAAAAGCCAGGGGAATATATTTTTGAGGTAAAAGGAGCTAATAACGATAGATTATGGAATTCAAAACCAACATCATTGGTCATTATCGTTAAGCCAGCACCATGGTTAAGTAGTTGGGCGTTTTTGCTATATGCCTTATTTATCTTAATTGGCTTATTGGGTTTATATAATATTATAAAATCAAAAACTAAGCTTAAACATAAATTAGAATTAGAGCATTTAGAAAATGAAAGAAATCAAGAGATTAATGATGCTAAATTGCGTTTCTTTACGAATATATCGCATGAATTTAGAACTCCTTTAACCCTTATTACAGGACCATTACAACAATTGTTAGAAAATTACAAGGGTAGTAGAATTGTTTACAAAAAACTATTGGTTATTGAAAGTAATGCAAATCACTTATTACAGTTAATTAATAGATTGATGGATTTTAGAAAGCTAGAGCATAAAAAATATAGCTTAGCAGTTGCAGAGGGTAATTTGGTTAAGTTTTTAAGAGAAATATTTTTATCTTTTTCAGAATTCGCAAAAGTTAATAACTATACATATTCTTTTGAGACTAGCCATGATGAGATTCTGGTATTTTATGATAGATCTAAATTGGAGCAGGTATTTTACAACCTTATTTCTAATGCATTTAAATACACTCCTGCCAACGGTTCCATAGAAATAGTAGTCAGAAAAGAAAAACAATCAGTAAAAATTGAAGTAATTGATTCGGGGCCAGGGATACCCAAAAAATATAAAAATAAAGTTTTTGAACGTTTTTTTGAAATACCCGAATATATAACCGATAATACAGTACAGAGTACTGGTACCGGTATAGGTTTATCTATTGCAAAAAGTATTATAGAACTTCATAAAGGTTATATTTCTTTTAAGAATCGAGAAGAAAAAGGAAGTGTTTTTATTGTAGAACTTAAATTAGGTAGTGCCCATATTCATAATGAAGAAATAATTCAAGATTTTAAGTTTAGTGATGACGTGGGCTTATATACTTCACAATTATCCAATGTTTTACCAGAAAAACCTTTTCTGAATTCGGAAACAATAATATTAGATAAAGAACGTGATGTTGTTTTAGTTGTGGAAGACAATGTACCACTTAGAAGGTTTATTAAAGACTTATTAAAAGACTCTTATAACATTCTTGAAGCTAATAACGGTAAAGAGGCTATGGTAACAGCATTAAAATATGTGCCTTCGTTAATAATTTCAGATGTTATTATGCCAGAAATGGTTGGCACAGAACTTTGTGCTAAAATCAAAGAGAATATAAAAACCAGTCATATTCCTGTGGTTTTATTAACCTCTAGAACCTCATTATTATATAAATATGAAGGTCTTGAGAGTGGGGCAGATGATTACATAAGTAAACCTTTTAATATAAAAGAATTTAAGCTAAGAGTAAAAAATTTGATAGATTCTTCAAGTAGAATGCGTGCAAAGTTTTCTATAGATCAGAATTTTGCTCCCAATGATATTGCTATTTCCTCTTTAGATGAGCAATTATTTAAAAAAGCACTTTTTATAGTAGAAGAGAATATTTCTAATAATCAGTTTGATATCATAACCTTTACTACGGAACTGGGTATTAGTAGGACGTTATTATTTACTAAAATAAAGGCTTGGACTAATTTTACCCCTAACGAATTCATTCAAGAAATTAGAATGAAAAGAGCTGCTCAGCTATTAGAAAAAGGAAGCCTAAATGTTTCTGAAATAAGTTATATGGTAGGCTTTAAAAATCCTAAATACTTTAGTAAATGCTTCCAAAAAAAGTATGGTTTAAGCCCTTCTTCTTATATTGATAAATTCTCAGAAAATTTATTTGATTTGGATTAAATACCTGTATTAATAAAGGGTTTTTGGTTAAATCTGTATTTTTGATACCCTAATTTTGGATTATTGTTAATAGATAGAACTTTAAATTTGACAACAATATATCTAACTACTTTCATACTTTCATTTTATGATTGAATACTAAGCTAGTTTAATTAATAATTAACAATACTCAAAAAATCAACTTATGTTAAAACATGAAAAAACAAAATGGGTAAAAGTACTCCTTTTAAGTGCTTTGCTACTCATAACAAAATTGGGTTTAGCCCAAGACAGTTATAATTTGAGCGGTATGGTAACCGATGAATTAAAAATACCTATACCAGGCGCTAATGTTATTATCAAGAATACAACTACAGGAACTTCTACAGACTTTGATGGTAACTTTTCGATTAGTGTGAATAAAGGGGACGTTTTAGAATTTTCCTATATAGGTTATGCTAAAAAAATAGTTGAAATTACAGGGCAACAAACATTAAATGTTATTCTTTTAGAAGATGCTAGTAAGCTTGAAGAAGTAGTTGTGGTAGGTTATGGTGCGCGTAAGAAAAGTGATATCACAGGTTCTGTATCATCAATTAAATCTGATGAAGTCACAGCTTTTCCTGTTTTAGATGCGCAACAAGCTTTACAAGGTCGAGCTGCTGGTGTTGCTGTTCAATCTAATAACGGTGGAGAACCAGGAACTCCAATTAATGTAACTATTAGAGGTAATACATCAATAAATGCTAGTAGCGCAGCTCTTGTTGTTGTAGATGGTTTTGTAGGAGCAACTTACCCACAACCTGGGGATATTGAATCTGTTGAGGTATTAAAAGATGCTTCTGCTACCGCTATTTATGGATCCCGAGGTGCTAATGGTGTTATTCTTATTACAACTAAAAAAGGTAGAAAAGGTAAAATGACTATTGAACTAAATAGTAATTACGCTGTGCAAAGTACATCTAACAGATTAGATTTGCTAGATGCTGGCCAATTTTCAGATTACACTAGAGCAATTAACCCTTCATATACACAAGGCACTGCTAATACAGATTGGCAAGATTTAATTTACACAACGGGACATACTACAAGCCATCAGTTATCATTTTCAGGCGGATCAGACAATGTTAACTTTTACGTCTCAGGAAATTATTTTGATCAAAAAGGTGTGGTAATCAATTCTGGTTTCGAGCGTTTTTCATTTTTAAGTAATATAGATGCTCAAATCAGTGATAAACTAAAACTAGGATTTAATGCCTTTGGAAGCAGAAGTACTAAAAATGGTGTTTCTACGCAAGCCAATAGCGGAGGACGTGGAAGTGGCGATGTTATATCTATAGCATATAGGTTTGCACCAGATTTAGGTGTTTTAGATGAAAATAGAAATAATACATTCAATTCAGTAGGTGATGATATTGATAACCCTTTTGCTGTAGCTTCCGAGCGTGTTGATGAAACTTTAGAAGATATATACAGAGCAAATTTTTATGGTGAATATGAAATCATCGAAGGATTAAAGTTTAAATCTACATTCGGTTTTAGTTCTAGAAACCAAACTCGTGGTCAGTTCACTCCTTCAACCTTAATAACCTCTGCAGGAGACCAAGGAGGAATTTCAGGAATTGCCAACTTAAAAAACACAAATTTATTAACTGAAAATTACCTAACGTATACTAAAGAAATAGGTAAAGGAAATTTAACCTTATTGGCTGGTTATTCTTATCAAAAAGATAGAACTGTAAGGAATTCATCTGGAGCTGAAGGGTTTGTAACTAATAGTGTTTCTTATTTTAATTTAGGAACAGCATCTACACCTTTATTTCCAAGCTCTTTTTTAAGTGAGTTTGAGATTCAGTCTCAGTATGGACGTATCAATTATGATTATGATGATAAATATTTAATCACATTCACAGCACGACGAGATGGTGCTTCAAACTTCGCAAAGAATAATAAATATGCGTTTTTCCCTTCAGGAGCTTTGGGTTGGAAAATATCAAATGAAGACTTCTTATTAGATAATGAAACTATATCTAACCTTAAATTAAGAGCAAGTTATGGTGTCACAGGTAATCCATCTATTGCTCCTTACCAATCTTTAGCTACATTGCAGTCAATTTACGCAGTAACTGGAGATCAAACTGTAAATGCAGTAGTTTCAGGAAGACCTGCAAATGCAAACCTAAAATGGGAATCTTCATATCAAACTAATTTTGGTGTTGATTTAGGTTTATTCCAAAACAAAATATCGTTAAGTGTAGATGTGTATAATATCGAAACTAAAGACATAATAGTAGGTAATAGTAATACTCCAGAATATACAGGGTTCCTAAACCCTAATTTCTTAGATAACATTGGAGAAATAAATAACAGAGGTGTAGAAATTAGTCTTTCTACTAGAAACGTAAGTACCGATAATTTTTCATGGTCAACAGATTTTAACTGGTCTAAAAATAGAAATACCGTAGAAAAGCTATTTGGAGATGATGTAGACTTCTTTTTACCCTCAGCAGCACCAGGACACTTTTTGCAAGACGAAACTCATATTTTAAGAGAAGGGGAAGCGCTTGGACAGTTTTTTGGTTATGAATACAGAGGTGTATATCAAGGCGGAGCGTTGCCTGATGGAACAGCTACATTTAGCGGAGCTGTTGCTGGAGATGAATTATTTACAGATATAGATGGTAGTGGAGAAATTAGTTCGAGCGATAGAAAAATCATTGGGGACCCTAATCAAGACTGGACATTTGGATTTAATAACACCTTTAAGTACAAGAATTTTGATTTAGGTGTTTTCTTCCAAGGAGCAGTAGGAGGCGATATATATAGCTTTACTTTATCAGAGTTAGCATCAGGTGGTTCAAATGCTACTACTGAAGCGATAAATGCATGGTCGCCAACTAACACAGATACTAATGTGCCTTCACCAGCTACTAGAGAGAAGCGCATGAATTCTAGATTTATTTTTGACGGTACGTATGTTCGTTTAAAAAACTTAGTGTTAGGATATAATTTACCTCAAGATATTACTGAGAAAATAGGAATGGATAATATTAGATTTTCACTTAGTGGGCAAAATTTGTTAACATTTACAGATTATCCAGGAACAGACCCTGAGGTGAGTTACAGAGCATCAGGCTCGCAGAATGGTAATGTAAATCAAGGATTCGATTATGGTAATTACCCTAATATAGAATCTGTAACACTTAGTGTGAATCTTAAATTCTAAAAATAAAAAATATAACGATGAAAAAATTAAAATATTTATTCCTTTTGTTGGTGTTACCAATTATCGGATGTTCAGATTTAGAAGAAGAGCCAGTATCGGTATTATCACCAGACGGTTTTTTCAAATCAATTCAAGATGTGCAAACTGCTATTAATGGTAGTTATGGTAATATGGCAGAAGAAAGTTTTTGGGGTAGAAAGTTTTCTTTACCATTGTTGCTTAGAAGCGATATGGTAGGCATTGGAGACCAAGGAACAGCAGGTAGACGTAAAGATCATGATAATTTTGCTGTGGCAGATGACAATGGTATGATTACAGCGTTTTGGCCAAGAACTTACCAGATTATTGCTGGAGCTAATGAGGCTATTGCTGGCGGAAATGCTCTAGATTTAGCTGATGAGACTTTAAATCCAGTAGTAGCTCAAGCTTATTTTGTAAGAGCGTATACTTATTTTCACTTAGTTAGACTTTTTGGAGATATCCCTTATTTTGACGCACCAGTACAAGACATCACAGCAGCTTCGCAAATATCTAAAACTCCTGCAGCCGATGTTTACGTAAATATTATTTCAGATTTAGAATTTGCAAAGCAATGGTTGCCAGATACACAATCGTCATCCGCATTACCATCTAAAGCTACAGCAGCAGGGTACTTAGCATTGGTACATTTAACCATGAATAATTTTCCAGAAGCCTATGATGAAGCAAAGTTTGTAATTGATAATGAGGGAAGATTTGGTTTAGAACTTGCAAACGATTTTCAAGATTTATTTGATGCCACAAAACAAAGTGGTTTAAAAGAAGCATTATTTACATTAGATTTTAATGGTTTTAGAGATGGTAATTATGGGCAAGATTATATGCCAGCACTTACTGGTATTAGAGCAAATCAATTTGGAGATATTGGTGGTGGATGGTCTGTAGCTGTACCAAGTATAGAAGTATATAATCGTTGGGATGGTAGGGATTATAGAAAAGCAGTAAGTCTGGATACAACAGGTATATTTAATGGAGTGGAGGATAATTTTATGAATTTTCCAACCTATGATGCCAGAAACATCCAGAGTGCCTATATAGCTAAATATTCTAGATTTACTGGGCAAACATCAAATGGAAACGGTCGTGGTTCGGAACATAATTATGCACAACTACGTTATGCAGAGGTGTTATTAATAGCAGCAGAAGCATTAAATGAAGTAACTCCTGGTACTACAGAAGCGGATGGTTATGTGAATAAAGTGCGGGCTCGTGCAAGAAATAGAGCAGGTGTTATGACGGCATTTCCAGAAGATGTAGCAGGTTTATCTCAAGATGATTTTAGAGATATGGTACTAGAAGAACGTAGATGGGAACTAGCTTTTGAGTTTAAACGCTGGTACGATATTAAGAGACGTGATTTAGGAGCCACAGCATTTGGTGCTGGTGGTTTTGAGGAACGACCAAATTTTACGGCCTCAAGAGATTATTTATACCCGCTTCCTAATGACGAGTTACAAAGAAACCCCAACTTAGAGCCACAAAACACTGGTTACTAAATAATATTGAGTTTAATGTTTAGAGTTAGTTTTATATTTATTATCCTTGGATTTACATGTGTATCATGTATATCCAAGGATAAAAATAAAGTAGTAGACAGTAAAGAAACTATAGAAGCTTTGTTACAGGCTAGATACAATAAGTTTCTAAATTATAAAGTAGATTCCACAGCTTTTGCAAGAAGCTATAACCCAAAAACAACTACAATAAAAAAAGTACCTTCTGAAAATTGGACTAGTGGCTTTTTTGCTGGAAGTTTTTGGCAAATTTATATGCTCACTGGTAACGAAGGCTTTAAAGATAAAGCAGAAGAATGGACTGCTTATATAGAAAAAGAAAAGCATAATGACAGAACCCATGATATGGGCTTTAAGGTGTTTTGTAGTTTTGGCAACGGATTGAAAGTTGAAGACAATCAAAATTACAAGGATATCATAATAAAGAGTGCTAAAACTTTATCTACAAGGTTTAATGACAAAGTAGGTAGTATACGTTCTTGGGATTTTAATGCAGATATTTGGCAGTTTCCTGTTATTATAGATAACATGATGAATCTAGAGCTTTTGTTTGAAGCTACTAAAATATCAGGAGATAGTACTTTTCATAAAATAGCGGTTAAGCATGCGAATACCACCATGAAAAACCATTTTCGTGAAGACCATAGTACTTGGCATGTTTTAGATTATGATACTAATTCTGGACAAGTAAGAGGGCGTGTTACCCATCAAGGTATTAATGACAATTCTGCTTGGGCTAGAGGGCAGGGTTGGGCTATAAATGGCTTTACTACAGTATACCGATATACAAAAGATAAAAAATATTTAGATCGAGCTGTAAAAACAGCCAATTTTTTTATAAATCATAAAGATTTGCCCAAAGATGGTATTCCGTATTGGGATTTCTCACATCCAGACATTCCAAATGTCTCTCGAGATGTTTCTGCAGCAACAGTTGTGGCTTCAGCTTTGGTAGAGTTATACCAATACACAAAAAATGAAGCTTATTTAAACTATAGCAAAAAGGTAGTTAATAGTTTAAAAAGTTCTAATTATATTTTACCAAAAGATATAAATATTCCATTTATACTAGACCATAGTTTTGGTGATTGGTCAAAACGTCATGAAATGGATGAGCCTATTGTTTATGGCGATTACTATTTTTTACAAACTTTATTACGTTTAAAGGCTTTAAAGTAAAAAAAAGCATCAATTAGAAGCCAAATACAAGTAAATCAAACTTAGCCTATAGTTTATGGGTTAAGTCTATTTTATTACTCTAGTATAAAAACACAAAATGAAATATAAAGCTTTCAGTTCCCAGTTAATTATATATTTCTGGATGAGTTTTATGATGTTATCATGCAATTCATATTCAGAAAATAACAGTATTCGTAGTAAAACAAACATTAATAATGATTGGTTGTACATAGAAAATAATACAAACTCGTTAGATGATGCTTTAGAACAAACCAAATGGATTTCTATAGATTTACCACATACATGGAATGCGTTAGATGCTACTGATGTTATACCGGGTTATAGAAGGAGTGCAAGCTGGTATAAAAAAGAATTGCATGTAGAAACACTAATTATTGGGCAAAACTATAGTCTATACTTTGAAGGCGTAAATATTGAAAGTGAAATTTATGTTAATGGTAAAAAAGTAGGCGGGCATATTGGTGGCTATATTGGCTTTGAAGTAGATATTACAAGTGTCATTAAAAAAGGAAAAAACGAAGTTTTAGTTCGAGCTGATAACAGTTATAATCCTGAGGTTATTCCATCACAAAAAAGCGATTTCTTTATTTTTGGTGGTATTACAAGAGATGTTTGGTTAGAGGAAAAACCAACTCAACATCTTACAAATCTTAAGATTACAACACCAAAAGTTTCAGAAAAAAATGCATCACTATATGCAACAGTAAATATACGTAATGCTAAAAATTCATCAGAGACAAAAATAAAAGCAATATTAACTGATACTGATGGAAACACTGTTCTAGAAGATATTTTTGATGTTAATAAAAGCGTTTCAGAAATCAACTTTAAAAACATTAAAAACCCTAATCTTTGGGATACGGAAAACCCTAATCTTTACACCTTACATGTTTCTTTGTTGAACAATGATAAGATCCAAGACGAAATTTCAGAACATGTAGGATTTAGATGGTTTGAATTTAAAGATCATGGTGCTTTTTACCTTAACGGAAAACGATTATTGCTTCGTGGTACGCATAGACATGAAGAACATGCAGGTGTTGGGGCGGCAATGTCTAATGAACTTCATAGAAAGGATATGGAGCTAATCAAGGAAATGGGAGCAAACTTTGTTCGTTTGGCGCATTACCCTCAAGATCCAGAAATATATAAAGCTTGTGATGAGTTAGGACTTTTAGTTTGGGATGAATTACCATGGTGTCGTGGTGGTTTGGGAGGAGATGTTTGGCAAACTAATACCAAGAACATGTTGCGAGAAATTATCAGCCAAAATTACAACCATCCAAGTATTATAATTTGGTCTTTGGGTAACGAAATATATTGGTTGCCAGATTTTGAAAACGGTAATAATACAGAAAAAATAAACACTTTTCTGTCTGAACTTAATACCATTTCCCATACCATGGATCCTAGTAGAAAAACAGCTATTCGTAAGTATTATGAAGGTGCAAATATAGTAGATGTGTTTTCGCCCTCTATTTGGTCGGGTTGGTATTCAGGGAGCTATAAAAGTTATCAAAAAGCATTAGACACCTATAAACCTCAGTATAAAAGTTTTTTGCATGCTGAGTATGGCGGGTCAAGTCATGTTGGTAGGCATACAGAAAACCCTATTACAGGAGAAGGAGTCATTAATTCAGATGGATGGGAAGAGGCGATTGTACAAACCAAAGTGGCAAATATTGCACAAATAGGTGACTGGAGCGAGAATTACATTGTAGACCTTTTTGATTGGCATTTACGAATCTCTGAGTCAGACTCTAGTTTTGTAGGTAACGCCCAATGGGCGTTTAAAGATTTTGGGACCCCTTTACGTCCTGAAAATGATATACCGTACATGAACCAAAAAGGCTTAGTAGATCGTTCTGGTAAGCCTAAAGATGCTTTTTATGTATTTAAAAGTTATTGGGCAAAAGAGCCTTTTGCATATATAGAATCACATAGTTGGACAGAAAGACAAGGGCCAGAAGGTTTGGTAAAAGAAATTAATGTATTTAGTAATTGTAAAGAAGTAACATTATATCATAATGGTAAATCGTTGGGGACTAGAATAAAAGATATTGGTAAATTCCCGGCTTCAGGTTTAACTTGGGATATTCAATTTTTAGAAGGAAAAAATGAGTTTAAAGCTAAGGCTAAAGATGAAAATGGAACTGTGGTTGAAGATATTCTTGACGTAAATTATAGATTTACGAAGAATAATGTGGCTAAAGAATTGTCATTAACATCTGAAAAAATGGATAACGGAAACTTTATGATTACCGCTACAGCCATAGATGAAAATGGCCTAAGATGTTTGGATTATGAAGAAAAAGTATATTTTCAAACTTTAGAGGGTGGTCGTAGTTTAAAGAATCAAGGTACTCCTACAGGAAGTGAAATTATTAGTATGGCCAACGGTAAAGCATCGATAGAGATTATTCCTGATAATACACCTTCAGATATAAAGGTAATGGTAATGAATCAGAATTTTAAAGGTACTTATTTGACTATTATTAAGTAATATGGATTAGAGTTGTTAGTTAAATACTAGGCTCAAACTATCAATATTGGTATTAAAGAGTTTAAAAAAATATTTTTAGAAAGGAGAACACAATTTCTTAAGTTATTTATAGTGCGATCTATTTCAATTATTACATTTGGTATCAGAAAAAATAATACTCCTTTAATTCCTTAATTTAAGTTTATGAAGAAATATGTTAGGCTTTTAGTACTTCTATTAATTATATGTAATTCTTGTAATGTAAATACCTCAAAAACTTTGTTATTCATTGGTAGTTTTACTGAAGGCGTGCTTAGTGATGGTATTTATGTTTATGAATTGGATACTACGTCAGGCGAGTTAACTTTATTGAATACAGCAGAGAAATTAATTAACCCTTCTTTTTTAAAAATTGCACCAAACGGCAAATATTTGTACTCCGTTTTAGAAAGTCAACTACCAAATAATGGAAAAGTAGCTGCTTTTGCGATAGACTCTTTAGATGGGAACTTAAAATTATTGAATACGCAAGATTCTGGAGGTCGAAATCCTGCTCATTTGTCAATACATCAAAATGAAAAATACCTAGTTAATTCTAATTATACAGATGCTAGTTTTTCTGTATACAAAATAAAAAAAGATGGAGAGTTAACCCCATTAGATCAAATCATAAAATTTAAGGACAGTAGTATTGTAAAAGGTAGACAAGATGAAGCTCATATACACTCTACTAATTTTTCGCCAGATGGGAAGTATTTATTTGCTCAAGATTTGGGGTCTGATAAAATATGGAATTTTGAAGTTCAGTTAGATAAAGAAGATACATTAAATTTATTATCTAATAGCTTTGTAAAGGTTAAGCCTGGTAGTGGTCCACGACATTTTACCTTTCATCCAAATGGTGTTTTTGCTTATGGTATAGCAGAATTGAGTGGAAGCGTAACAGCATATTCTTATAAAAACGGAGCCTTAAATTTTATAGAGGATTATTTAACATACAATAATAAACAAAATGTTTATAGAGCTGCAGATATTCATATATCGCCAGATGGAAAATTTTTATACGCATCTAATAGAGGGCCAGATGAAGACTCTATTGCCATTTATTCAATTGATGAAAAAACTGGTAAGTTGGTTTTACAAGGCCATCAAGATACCTTTGGGGAGCATCCTAGAAACTTTGCGATAGACCCGTCAGGTAATTTTCTTTTAGTTGCCAATCAATTTACAGATAATGTTGTTGTTTTTCGTCGTAATATTAAAACTGGAAAACTTAAAAAATTGCCAAAGGAACTTACGATTTCAAATCCATCGTGCTTAGTATTCAAATCCTACGGTCGTTAATGTTATTTACTTTTGTACTTAAAACAAATATTGCCTTGGCAAGGTTTTAAACCTATCTTATAATTTATAATATTTTCAGGCATTTTAGATTGTTTACGTTTCTTATATGAAAAAATTATATGAATATAATTTTTTGCTAAACCAGATAAAATAAAAATAAAAACTCTGTAAAATAAATATTTACAGAGTTTTGTGTTAATTTGATGTTTAAAAAGTGGAGCCGGAGGGATTCGAACCCTCGTCCAAACAAGTAATTACAATACTTTCTACGTGCTTAGTTTCTATTTAATTTTAGATACATACCTGACTAGAAACCGCCCAATACATACTTAGCTTCTTTAAGTTTTAGTGATACTGCCAAAGCAACAATATCCTTATATCGACATTTATGGTGCCCCGAGTTGAATCGCCGTCGACAGAGGCTATTCAGGGACATCTCGCTTCTCTACCTAGTAGAGACGAGGCTAATCTTACTATAATTCAGATTAAGCGGCAAGAGCGTAATTATTTTCGCCAATTAAAAGTGTGATACATGAGATTAACGAGCCACATAACAAAGCTCGGCATGCTTATATTCCAATTAGTCTCGCTGTCAAAACCAGTCGGCCCCTTAATGAGTTACATCGGCTTTGCCGATTGTATACGAATTAGATCCTGAGCGAAGCCGAAGGGCGTCTAGTCAGTATTTAATTCTCTCCTTATTTTTTTCAAAGAACTATGCTCTATTAATTATAAAACTTATATTAATCTTGAACGTATACTAAAAAGTAGCTAACAAAGGTACTTCAAAAAGTATTCCAAAAAAAGTTTTGCGGTTAGACTCTTCTGTTGTTATTTTTACAACTAAAATAACAATATAAGTTATGAAATTGTAATTATGAAATTCGGAATTATTCAGGAACGTAAAAATCCACCAGATCGCCGTGTTGTATTATCACCAGAAGCTTGCGTACAAGTACAAAATAAGTTTAAAGAGGCAAAAATAATTGTAGAACCATCTAGTATTCGTGTTTTTAAAGATGAAGAATACAGTGCTTCTGGAATAACAGTGGCATCTACGATGGAGGAATGTGATGTTCTTATTGGTGTAAAAGAGGTTCCTGTTGAAGCATTACTTCCGAATAAAAAATACTTTTTCTTTTCGCATACGATTAAAAAACAGCCTTACAATAGAAAACTTTTAAAAGCTATTCTAGAAAAGAATATAGAAATGTACGACCATGAGGTTATTACCAATACAAAAGAGCAGCGTGTAGTTGCTTTTGGCCGTTATGCTGGGATTGTAGGAGCGTATAATGGTTTTAGAACTTATGGTTTAAAATACAATACTTTTGAGTTACCGAAAGCAGAAAATTTAAAGGACCAAGAAGATTTAATAAATCATCTAAGAAAAATAAAACTGGCGAACATAAAAATTATGCTAACCGGAAAGGGGAGAGTAGGTAATGGTGCCAGGGAAATGTTAGATGCCATGCAAATTAGAAAAGTAAATATTACCCAATATTTAGAGGAAGATTATAAAGAACCTGTGTATTGCCAAATAGATGCATCGGATTATAACAAACGTAAAGATGGTGTACGTGGTAATAAAGCAGACTTTTTTGCAAATCCTGAGCAATACAAAACTAATTTTACAAGATTTACTAAAGTAACTGATTTTTATATTGCTGGCCATTTTTATGGCGACGGTGCTCCATATTTATTTACAAGGGAAGATGCTAAACATCTAGATTTTAAAATAAAAGTAGTAGCCGATGTTAGTTGTGATATAGACGGCCCTGTGGCTACAACCATAAGACCTTCAACCATTGCAGACCCTGTGTATGGTTATGATCCACAAACAGAAAAAGAAATAGATTTTAAGGACTCTAAGGCTATTGCTGTAATGGCGGTAGATAATTTGCCTTGCGAGCTTCCTAGAGATGCTAGTGAAGGTTTTGGGACTGCTTTTGTAAAACATGTAATTCCTGCTTTTTTTAATACGGATAAAGATGGTGTTTTATACAGAGCTAGAATGACACAAAATGGAAAACTTACAGAACGGTATTCTTATTTACAAGACTATGTAGATGGTAAAGAATAGAATCTAGAAATTATTTTGTTTTGTAGTGCGCATTATAGGTTTTAGTACCAAAAATGATACCCACATAAAACTTCCAAAACCTATTATCCATAGCCATGCTTCCCATAAGAAAAGGCATTTATAAAGGCAGTAAAATAAAATTTTGGGTCTAGCTATAATATCCCAAGAGTTAAAACGAAAAAAACGACCAATAAAAATACCAAAGCCACTTAAATAACAAGTTGTAAATAGCGTATAGTTAGCTATTTTTTGCGTGTATTTTTTAGTAAGAAAATAAAAAATATCTATCATAGATAAAGCACCTAATAATACCCCATTAAGAGCAAAAATAAATAACATAAAAAGATCTATCCACATAGTAGGTTTTCCTGTTTCTAAGTGAATAAAATCTGTAATAATATATGGACTATTGGGTAAAAAAAGAACCCATAAAATTAACAATGAATAAAGTACTGGTTTAGAAGCGTGTATTTTAGGAGTATATCTAATAGTTTTAGATAAAACCAATGGTAAAATCGCCAAAAATAAATTCCATAGTAAAAAAGTAAAATCAATACTATGCGTTGTTACTACTCTGTATAACAAAGCTAGGGCACACAAAAAAGAAAGTAATAACAATTTTGTGTAATAAGGGTTGTTACGTAGAAAAGTAGGTTTCATTTTTATTGAATTACTATTTGGGCTTTTCTATTAACGATTTTTAAATAATTTTGTTGTAGGAAAAAACTTGTTTAATCTAGTTTTGGTTAATAAAACAGATACTTGTTTGTGGCTTATTCTTTTTTTAGCACTAAAAGGCTGTTGTTTTGAATGCTAGTTACATATTTAAACAATTCTTTGAGCGCGGAGTAATTTTCAGCCTCTAAATGAGTTTCATTTAATGATAAATCAAAGGACAAAGCAATATTATTCGAATTCTGCTGCGCTGAAAAACGGAGAAGACCATAATTATCTCCGAATTTTATATTTTTATTATTAGGTAATTCATGTACGATGTAACCTATTGGTATTTCTATATTTATTATGTAGGTGTATCTCCTTTTATATCCAAAATCTACTGGAAAGTTTCTGTTCTCACTTAAAAAAGGATTTTTTTTGAAGAACTTCACAAGAAAAGGATTTAAATAAACCATCTTTTCTTTAAAACTATCCTCCAGTTCAAACGTAATTAATTCTTGTGTTTTTAAAGGAGTGTTTTTTTCTTCATCAAAAAGATAATCAGTAATTACAAAACCTTCAGAAATACTTTCTTCTAGTTTGTTAATGTATTCTTCCTCGTTTATTTCATTCTTTTCTTGATGTTTACTAATTCCTCTATATCCGCTATTAACAATGCTTAAAGTCCCATTTGTTTTTTTAGTGGTAGGGTCAAATTTTATTTCACCTATAACGGCTTCTCTACTTCCATGTTTAGGTATAATTTTTTCCCAAGAACTATCGTTCTTAAAATCCATAACTCGACCATAATGGTTTAGTGTTCTGAAAGGTAAAGAGCCAAAAGGTATATAATTGTCGGTAGCATCTAATAAATAGGTTTCACCATTAATATTTGTTTTAGCGAGAATATAATTAAAATCAATCATAACCGGATGCGAAGTTTTGGGAAGACCATTCTGTCTAGTGGAAATAAGCATCATTTTAGTTGGTATTCCAGCAGTATTTAGCAGGTTAATGAGTGACATGTTTATTTCCCATGCATTTCCTTTTTTTGCATTAAATGCTTCTTTAACGCGAGCTCTTCCGAAGGAAGAATATTTACCATTCCAAGTAAAATGATTTTGTATAAAATTATATATTTTTTTAGCTCTTTTGAGAGTGTCTTTTTCAGGGGTTAATAAACCTATTGGAACATTTTTTTCAAAGAATTTTTTTTTTTGTTAATTGTTTTCCAATGTCTTTATCAGTTCTAAATTCTTTGTCTACATCTTTCCAAGACTTGGTGTATTTATTAGAAGTTCCATTGAAATCATGATGTTCTGATAATTCAAATTCTATTTTTGATTTATAATTAGATGCCGCCAACATATATTCCTCTTCTTCATTAAATGCAGGAATATCTTTCATTACATATTTTAAAACTTCGCATTCTGCAGGTTCAGGAAACCCTTCTATATAAAAGCAATTTTTTTCAATAGTTACATCATTAACATCTAGCTTATGATTCCCTTTTAGTATTATATTGTAAATATAGTTACCAGGTATCTTGGCATTAAATTCACTGTGCATTTTAGGAATACTCGATTGAAACTCCCAACCGTTTAAATTAAAAAAATATGGGGATACTTGCTGGTATTGATATTCTAGAATACTACCTTTCTTAATATTAGGGAAGGTAAAGGTTTTTTCTTTCCACCTTTCAGATAAATCTTTTGTATATATATGATTTGGTTGAAGAAACGTTTTTGTAGTTCCATTGTGGGTAATAGCTTTTAAGTTTTTTATATGTTCTGTAGAAGTTTCGTTGTGATAAAAAGGAATTGAAATTGTTCCTGCATCAAACCCTTTTTTGGAGAGTATTTTAATTTTTATATGAAAATCTTTTACTAATCTTACTCGGTTTTTAATAACTTTAAAATAGTTATCTCCTCGTTCATATAGTACTACGGCACTGGCAGTGGTATCCTTAGTATAAATTACTAGATTTTTTTCAGAGTTTAAAAGTTCCCCAAACGGATGAGGTTTTTTATTTTGTGAAAAAATAGATATAGGAAAAGTAAAGAAAAGTATTAAAATTTTTTTTAAGCATGTTAAAAGTATTTGAATCAAATAGTTAATTTAAATAAACTCTTACAATAAATTCACAGTTTTCCTAATAGCAACCAAATTAGTTAAAAGGCCTTCTAAATGGTCTAAATGTAACATGTTGGCACCATCGCTTTTAGCATTAGCAGGGTCAAAATGGGTTTCCATAAAAATTCCATCTACTCCAGTAACAATACCTGCACGGGCAATAGTTTCAATCATATCTGGTCTTCCACCAGTTACTCCAGAAGATTGGTTGGGTTGTTGTAAAGAATGGGTTACGTCTAATACTACTGGGGCAAATTGTTTCATGGTTGGTATGCCTCTAAAATCTACAACCATATCTTGGTAGCCAAACATAGTCCCGCGATCCGTAACCATAACTTGTTGGTTATTAGAATCGGTTACTTTGGTCACCGCATGTTGCATGCTTTCCGGACTCATAAATTGTCCTTTTTTAAGGTTTACAACTTTACCAGTTTTTGCAGCTGCAACTACTAAATCGGTTTGCCTAACTAAAAAAGCAGGAATTTGAAGTACATCTACATATTGGGCAGCTCTTGCAGCATCTTCATTAGTGTGTACGTCGGTAACTGTAGGAACATGAAAAGTTTCAGATACTTTGCGTAAAATTTTCAATGCCTTTTCATCCCCAATACCTGTAAAAGAATCTACTCTACTACGGTTCGCTTTTTTAAAACTTCCTTTGAACACATATGGAATTTTGAGAGCATCAGTAACAGAAACTATTTTTTCGGCAATTCTTAAAGCCATATCCTCTCCTTCAATAGCACAGGGGCCAGAAAGTAAAAAAAAATTATTGTTATCTGTATGTTTTATTTGAGGTATTAAGTTTAGTTTCATTTTCTTACAATTAAGTTTGCAAAGATACAATTTTGGCTTGGTATTTGATAAATAGGAAACTTAAATAATTATCAGAATATTCTTATGGAAAAAATCAGTTTTTTAATTTGTTTATTAGCGTTTTCATTCCTTTCAAAAGCACAATCTTTTAAAAATGTAGAAGACCATCAGTTTGCTATAAATATTTTTACACCAGGCTTTATTTATGAAAAAGGGTTATCTAAAAATACAACTTTAGCAACAGAGTTTACTATAGGTTTTGAAGCTAAGGGTTGTACAGGTTGCGAAACATTATATGGAGTTTATCCTGCTTTTGTGGGACAATACCGTTATTACTATAACATGGAAAGAAGATTAAGAAAGAACAAAAATATTTCAGGTAATACAGGTAATTACGTTTCAGGTAGTATTTGGTTACAAAGTGGAAATCCAATATTGGGAGATTTACAGAAGAATTATAATATTACGGGTGTAATTGCACCTATATATGGTTTTCAACGTACTTATAAAAAAGGATTTAATTTTAAAATAGAAGGAGGGGTTGGTTATAGCTTTAATAACCACGAAAAAGGGGTTGGAGTTATTCTGCATACAACCTTTGGATGGGTGATTCGAAAGAAGAAGAAGTAATTTGCTGATATTCAGTCATGTAAAATTAACACAACTATTAGCTAGCATCAAAAAAATAAAAGTATCTTTGCACGCTTAAAATAGCTATTAAGACTGCTATTAAATAAATTATTTATGTCAACAACAAAGAATATTGCCATTATTGCGCACGTAGATCACGGTAAAACAACCTTGGTAGATAAGATTATGTATCACTGTCAACTGTTTCGCGAGAACCAGAATACAGGAGATTTAATTTTGGATAATAACGATTTGGAACGTGAACGTGGTATTACTATTACCTCTAAAAACGTTTCTGTTGTTTATAAAGGGACAAAGATTAACATTATTGATACTCCAGGTCACGCCGATTTTGGTGGAGAAGTAGAACGTGTATTAAATATGGCAGATGGTGTTTTGTTGTTGGTAGATGCCTTTGAAGGCCCAATGCCACAAACACGTTTTGTATTACAAAAAGCGATTGATTTAGGTTTAAAACCTTGTGTGGTTGTAAACAAAGTAGATAAAGAAAACTGTACTCCGGAAGAAGTACATGAAAAAGTTTTTGATTTAATGTTTGAGTTAGGTGCTGAAGAATGGCAGCTAGATTTTCCAACAGTTTACGGTTCAGCTAAAAACAACTGGATGAGTGAAGATTGGAAAAAAGAAACAGAAAATATAGAACCATTGTTAGATATGGTTATAGAACATGTGCCATCTTTTGAGCCAAAAGAAGGAAACACGCAAATGTTAATAACCTCTTTAGATTTCTCATCTTTTACAGGTCGTATTGCAATTGGAAGATTACAAAGAGGAACTTTGGTAGAAGGACAACAAGTTTCTTTAGTAAAGAGAGATGGTAGCATTGTAAAATCTAAAATAAAAGAACTTTTTGTTTTTGAAGGTTTAGGAAAACTAAAAGTAAAAGAAGTAGCTACAGGAGATATTTGTGCTATTACTGGTATTGAAGGTTTTGAAATTGGAGATACCGTAGCAGATATTGAAGCACCAGAAGGATTAAAAACTATTGCTATAGATGAGCCTACCATGAGTATGCTTTTTACTATTAACGATAGCCCTTTCTTTGGTAAAGATGGTAAGTTTGTTACTTCTAGACATATTAACGAAAGATTGCAAAAAGAGCTTGAGAAAAATTTAGCTTTACGTGTAAATGAAACGGATAGTGCAGATAAGTTTTTAGTATTTGGTCGTGGAGTGTTACACCTTTCGGTTTTAATAGAAACTATGCGTAGAGAAGGATATGAACTTCAAATAGGACAACCACAAGTAATTATTAAGGAGATTGATGGTGTTAAATGCGAGCCTATTGAAGCTCTTACGATAGATTTACCTGAAGCAGTTTCTGGAAAAGCGGTAGAATTTGTTTCTATGCGTAAAGGAGAAATGACTAGTATGGAAGCAAAAGGAGACCGTATGGTATGCGAGTTCTTAATTCCGTCTAGAGGTATTATAGGCCTTCGTAACCAATTATTAACTGCTACAGCAGGTGAGGCAATTATGTCGCACAGATTCTTAGAATACCAACCAATGAAGGGTGATATTCCGCAAAGACAAAACGGTTCTTTAGTTTCTATGGAACTTGGTAAAGCTATTCCTTATTCTATTGATAAATTACAAGATAGAGGTAAGTTTTTCGTAGATCCAGGAGAAGACATTTACGAAGGACAAGTTATTGGAGAAAATTCTAGAGGAGATGATATGGCGGTGAATATCACCAAAACTAAGAAACTTTCTAACGTACGTTCTTCAGGAGCAGATGATAAAGCTAAAATTGTACCAGCAATTAAATTTTCTTTAGAAGAAGCTTTAGAATATATACAAAAAGATGAGTATGTAGAGGTAACTCCATCTTACTTAAGATTACGTAAAATATACTTAACAGAAAATGAGCGTAAGCGTAATAAAATAGCTTAATTATAATTAAGATAATTTATAAAAAATCTCAAGAATTTATTTCTTGAGATTTTTTTGTTTTTATGTTAGGTTATAGAAAGAGTTCGACTATTATTTCCTAAGCAAAATATTTAATGATGAAAAATATATTTAAAATTATTACTGTAGTTTTAATATTAGGATTTGTTTCCTGTAAAGAAGCTGTTAAAAAACAAGTAGAAAACGAAGTAATTATAGAGAAAGGGGGATATTCTATTCCAGATATTTGGATTCAGAAAAGAGTTGAAAAAGCGAAAGCAAGATTAAATGCTACTGATGCGGGAAGAGTTTTATGGAATGGAATGGAAAAGCAAGGTGGTTTAGAAAAGTGGTTTAATAACGGATATATTTCTTTTAGGTTTAACTATCAGCCTTTAGAAAAAGATAAAAAGCAAAGAGATTCATACCAAACGGTAGATACTTGGAATAATAAAGCCAGGCACCATAGTATGGAAGATAAAGATGCTATTTTTGGATGGGATGGTAAAGAAGCTTGGATTAAAGCAGATAGTACTGCTTTTAAATACGATACTAAATTTTGGGCATTAACACCAATATACCTTTTTGGACACCCATTTGTATTAGATGGCGAAGGGGTTAATTTAGAACTTTTAGAAGACAAAGAATATAAGGGAGCAATGCAAGATGTTATTAAAGTAACATTTGCTTCTGGTACTGGTGCTGCTCCAGATGATTATTATAAATTATATTTTAATAAGACCACGCATAAAATGAGTGCTATCTTATACATAGTTTCGTACCCTGGCTATTTTCCTAATGGAGGACATGCACCAGAAAAGATTATGGAGATTGTAGATTGGAAAACAGTAGATGGTATTGATTTACCCGCTGGGCTAAAAACGCACTGGTCTAAAGATGGCGATTTAGGGGAATACATCACTAAAATTGAAATTAGCGATATTTCTTTTTCTTCAACCGTGCCAGAAAATTATTTTTCTAAACCAGAAGGAGCAAAAGTTTTAGAGTAATATTAGGCAGTTGTAATAAACAAAAAAGTGAAGCTTTTTTTGTTTTTTAATCTTTTGGAGCTTGGTGCAGCGCAGCTGCAGCAGCACCTATAATACCAGCATTATTTTTTAATTCTGCAGGTATAACAGGAGTATCAATAGTTATTTGTTTGCTAAAATTTTTAAAATCTTTAGAAACTCCGCCACCTAATATAATCAAGTCTGGACATGTAATTATTTCAACATACTCTAAAAAGGTATTAAAACGTTTCCCCCATTTTTTATAGGATAGGTCTTCGCGGTCTTTGGCAGAACCTGCGGCCCATTGTTCAATTTTTTTATATTTTTTATATGGTATTTGCCCTAATTCAAAATTTGGAATTAGTTCTCCGTTTAAAAACATACCACTTCCCAATCCTGTTCCAATAGTAATCATAACTACAAGGCCGTCTTTGCCTTTTCCTGTTCCATAATTCATGGTAGCATAACCAGCAGCATCTGCATCGTTAATTACCGTAACAGGAAGTTTAGTAACTTCACTAAATAGTTCGTGTACATTTAAATTTAACCAAGATTTATGTAAGTTTCCAGTAGATTTACATACTCCGTGTTTAATAATTGTAGGAAACCCAACACCTACAGGTCCTTTGTATTTAAAATGCTCTGCAATCTTTTTTATTATTACTGCCATTTCTTTAGGCTTTCTGTCGGGAGGTGTAGGTATTCTAAAACGCTCCGTAGTCATTTCGCCAGTTATTGTATCTACTAGAGCTCCTTTCATTCCAGAGCCACCTATATCTATTCCTAAAACTTCCATCAATACTTTATTGTTTAACTACCAAAATAACGAAAAGAAATGTAAAAAGATTGTTTGACTAATTTAAATTGAGTGAATTTGGCTTTTAGCTCTTTGTTAAAAAAACACCTTTTTGATGTCGGGTTTTACTTGAAAAAGTTTTTCTTCTTACCATCAACCATCTAAACAGCTCTTTGTACCACTTCAAATACTTTATTGGCGTCACATTTTAATGTTTTAGCGGGGTATTTTAGTATTAAAGCATAGTCATGAGTTGCCATAAGTATGGTTCTGCCAGCTTTATTTATTTCTTGTAAAACTTTCATTACTTCAACACTAGTTTGTGGGTCAAGATTACCAGTAGGCTCATCGGCAATAATAAGTTCGGGGTCATTAAGTAAAGCACGAGCAATAGCAATACGTTGTTGTTCGCCACCAGAAAGTTCATGAGGAAATTTAAATCCTTTGGTTTTCATGCCTACTTTGTCTAAAACCTTTTCTATTTGGTTATTCATTTTAGTAGCATCTTTCCAGCCTGTAGCTTTTAAGACAAAAAGTAGATTTTTATTAATATTGCGATCTGGTAAAAGTTTAAAATCTTGGAATACAACACCTAGTTTTCTTCTTAAATACGGAATGTCTTTTTCTTTAAGTGTTTTTAAATCGAAATTTACAATTTTCCCGGAGCCTTGTTTTAGAGGTAAATCGCCATAAAGTGTTTTCATAAAACTACTTTTGCCACTACCAGTTTTTCCTATTAAGTAAACAAATTCTCCTTTTTGTACATGTAAACTAACCTCATTAAGTACTAAGCTATCTTTTTGAAATATTGCTACATCTTTAAGTTCTAGCACAGTTGTATTCTCTTCCATATTCAAGTATTGTTAATATAAAAGTAATAAGTTCTAAAGGATTAGCTAGTACGCTTTTTTAAAAATCTTTTTCTTTAATTAGTTTTGATTTAAGTTTTAGTAAAAATTTAAGACTTATCCACCTTTTAATTTATACTTCGGAACAATATTTGTCGTTGTATATTTTAGTTAATAGTTAGAGAACGCTATGTTTAAAAAAAGTACTACAATACTTCCCATACTTATGGGAATGGTTTATTTTGGGAGTGCCCAAGAAACAACAATATACACACACCAAGATAAACAATACCAAGATGCTTTAACGCTTTATAATAATGAGCAGTACCAAGCAGCGCAAACTGTATTTGAAAAAGTAGCGGTTTCTACTACCGATGAGGAAGTTGCAGCTAATAGTGCATATTATGCGGCAAACGCTGCGGTTAGGTTAAACCAATTAGGTGCAGATCGCCTTATGGAAGATTTTGTGGAAAATTACCCAACTTCTACCAAAAGAAACTCTGCTTATGCAGATGTGGCTGAGTATTATTTTGAAACAGGGAAATATCCGTATGCGCTAAAGTGGTATAATAAAGTAAATCAGGGCGCTCTTTCTAGAAAAGAGATGGATAAGTTTAACTTTAATTATGGGTATGCTTTATTTTCTTCAAAGAAAACTAAAGAAGCAGAAAAATACCTATCACAAGTAACTTCTTCTCCGGTTTATGGTTCGCAAGCTAAATATTATTTAGGCTATATATCATACCAACAAGATGATTATGAAGCAGCAAACGAACGTTTTGACCAAATAACAGATCAAAAGGTTTTAGAAGAAAAATTGTCGTACTACCAAGCAGATATGAATTTTAAGCTTGGGAAATTTGAAGAAGCTATAGCTTTAGCAAAAAAACAATTACCTAAAGCAGATCGCAGAGAAATATCAGAATTAAATAAAATAATAGGAGAAAGTTATTTTAATTTAAAGCAATATCAAAATGCAGTTCCTTATTTAGAGGAGTACAAAGGAAAAAAAGGTAAATGGAATAATACAGATTACTATTTATTAGGCTACGCATATTATAAGCAGCAAGATTTTGCGAATGCCATTCAGCAGTTTAATAAAATAATTGGAGGTACTAATAGTGTTTCTCAAAACGCTTACTACCATTTAGCAGAGTGCTATTTAAAATTAGAAAAGAAACAAGAGGCGTTAAATGCATTTAGGAACGCTTCGCAAATGGATTTTTCTCTAGAAATACAGAAAGACGCTTATTTAAATTATGCTCGTTTAAGTTATGAGGTTGGTAACGCCTATGAGCCAGTACCACAAGTAATAACAAATTACTTAAAGCAATACCCTAATGATGCGCATACCGAAGAAATGCAAGAGCTTTTGGTAGATTCTTATATAACTTCTAAGAATTTTTCTGGGGCAATGGAGTTATTAGAAAAAAATAAAAACTATGCTAGTAAAACTACCTATCAAAAAGTTGCTTTTTATAGAGGAGTAGAGTTGTTTGTTGATGGGAATTATGGAAATGCATCTGAGGTTTTTTCAAAATCTTTGGCAAGTGCAGAAGATGCTAGTTTTAAAGCAAGAGCAAGTTATTGGAAAGCAGAGTCTGATTATCTTTTAAATAATTTTGATGCCGCTCTAGCAGGGTTTACGGCTTTTAAACAAAGTCCTAATGCTTCTTTGTTAGAGGAGAATAAGGATGTTGATTATAATTTAGCTTACACGTATTTTAAAAAGAAAGAGTATGTAAATGCGGTTTCTTATTTTGATAGTTTTACAAAACAAGGAACTACAGATACTCAGAAACTTAATGATGCTTATTTACGTTTAGGAGATAGTTATTTTGTTACCAGAAAATATTGGCCAGCAATAGAAACTTATAATAAGTCTTTAGCATTAAATGGTCTTGAAAAAGATTATGCTGCTTACCAAAAAGCAATGAGTTATGGTTTTGTAGATCGCAAAGCAAAAAAGATAGATGGGTTAAATAGTTTTGTTTCTACCTACTCTAAATCCACCCTTAGAGATGATGCTTTATTTGAACTTGGGAACACCTACATAGCAGAAGGGCAAGAAAGTAAAGGTCTTAATGCTTATAATAGATTGGTTACAGATTTTAGAGGAAGCTCTTTAGTTCCTCAGGCTTTAATGCGTCAAGGCTTAGTACATTATAATGCAAGTAGAAATGAGCAAGCTTTGGATAAGTTTAAAACAGTAGTAAGAGATTTTCCAAAAACGCAAGAAGCAATACAGGCAGTAGCAACCGCAAAATTGGTATATGTAGATTTAGGGAAAGTTAATGAATATGCTGCTTGGGTAAAAGATTTAGATTTTGTAGAGGTAACAGATGCAGAGTTAGATAATGCAAGTTATGAGTCAGCAGATAAACAAAATTTAGAAGGCAATAAAGATGCCGCTATAAAAGGATATGTTAATTATATAAAGCAATTTCCAAATGGATTGCATAGTATACCTGCTAATTTTAATTTAGCGCAATTATATTTTGGAAAAGGTCAAAAAGAAAAGGCATTACCATACTACCAATATGTAGCAGATACAGGCACTAGTGAATATTCTGAGCAAGCTTTAACACGTGTATGCGAAGTATATATTGCAGATAAAAACTATAGCAAAGCTCTACCGTACTTAAAGCGTTTAGAAACAGTTGCAAATATTCAACAAAACAGAACATTTGCGCAGTCTAATTTAATGAAAGGCTATTATCAGAAAAAAGACTACAGCAATACTATTTCTTATGCGGAAAAGGTACTAGCAACAGCAAGTATTGATGATAGAATTAAAAGTGATGCTCAAATAATGATAGCGCGTTCTGCTATAAAAACTAACGATGCTTCTAGAGCAAAAGAGGCATACACTAAGGTTTTAAGAATAGCGTCTGGAGAAACAGCTGCGGAAGCTTTGTATTATGATGCTTACTTTAAATACCAAGATAATAATTATGAAGATTCTAACATAGCGGTACAAAAATTAGCAAAAGACTATTCTAGTTATAAAGAATGGGGAGGTAAAGGCTTGGTTATAATGGCCAAGAATTTTTATGCTTTAAATGATGCTTACCAAGCAACTTATATTTTAGAAAGTGTAATTACCAATTTTAGTCAATATCCAGATTTAGTTGCAGAAGCAAAAGGAGAATTGTCTATCATAAAGGCAAAAGAAGCACAAAGTAATTCATCTGTAAATCCTAATTAATAGATTTTAATAGTATCCCGTTTTTTTGGGAAAAAAGAACCATATATGCATAAGTACATAAAATTTACACTTATTACCTTTTTAGGGTGTATTCAAATAGGAATAGCGCAAGAAACAGAGGAGGACGATTTAGGGACAGAAACAGTTACGGTAACTAAAGCGTATTCGCCAACAGTTTCTGATGCTTTTAAAATTAAATCATCGCCAAGTATAAATGACTCTATAGAGTTGCAAAAAAAGCCTATAAACTATAGCATTTTTTCAGTTCCTGTAGCTTCTACTTTTACACCAGCAAAAGGGAAAGCATCTAAAGTAAAAAAACTTCCGCCTCCAGTGTTATATAATTCTTATGCATCTGTTGGTGTTGGTAATTATGGTAATGCTACAGCAGATTTTTATACTAGTAGAGCTTTGAATAGGGATGAGAGGTTAGATATAGGTTTTAATCATATTTCATCTAGAGGAGATTTAGATGGTGTGGTTTTAAGTAATATATTTTCGGACTCTAAATTAGATGCTTCTTATTCTAAAAGGGATAGAGATATGGATTGGGGAGCAGATGTAGCTTTACAACACCAACTTTATAATTGGTATGGTTTACCAACTACAATTACAGATCCAGCTATTATAGGATCTATAGACGAGCGCCAAAATTATTATATGGGAGAAGCGGGAGCGCACATAAATGTAGAAGATGCAATTTTTACAAATGCAGATATTGCCTATAGAAGGTTTTGGGATGCTATTAAATCTGGAGAGAATAGAGTAGTTTTTAATGCAGGAGTTTCTTTTCCTGTAAATGATGAAACTGTAGATATTGGATTTAATGTAGATTATGTTAATGGTAATTTTAAAAATAGTGACGTAAACAGCGCTGCTAATCTAGTAGGAATAGAATACCGAAATATTCAAGCAAGTATTAATCCAAGTTTAACCATGTTGCGTGATGATTTATCTTTACGGTTAGGAGTAAACTTAGTATATGGTTTAAATGCTGATGCAGATACTAGCGATAGTAATTTTTATATATATCCGGCAGTAACTGCTTCCTATCGTTTGTTAGGAGAAAATGCTATTGCTTATGGAGGAATAGTAGGAGAGTTAAAACAAAATTCTTATTATGATTTTGTAGAAGAAAACCCATACATTTCTCCAACAATTACTATTGCGCCAACAGATAAACAGTACAATGCGTATTTGGGTTTAAAAGGACAATTGTTACCTAACTTAAGCTATAATGTAAAAGCATTTTACAGTGCAGAAAACAAGAGTCCTTTGTTTAAATTAAACCCAGAAAATGATTTTAGAGACGATGAAAAAGGATATTACTACGGTAATTCTTTTGAAGTTTTTTATGATGATATAAAAACACTTGGGTTTTTTGCAGAATTAAATGTAGATGTAAATAGAAATTTTACATTAGGTGTTAATGCAGAGTTTTTAGATTATTCTACAGAAACAGAAAACCCAGCATGGAATCTACCAACAACAAAAGCTTCGGTGTTTTTAGATTACCAAATAGGAAAAAAATGGTTTACTAGAGCCAATTTGTTTTATGTAGGAGAGCGTGAAGATTATTCTTCAAGAGTAGTACAAAATATACCACAGAGGGATTATCCAGCAACTTTAATTAACTTAGAGAGTTATTTTGATGTTAATTTGCAAGTAGGTTATAGGTACACAGACCAGTGGTCTTTTTTTATAAAAGGAGCTAATTTAACCAATTCAGATTACCAAAACTGGGCAAATTTTCCAGTACAGGGAATACAGGTGTTAGGCGGAGCAACCTATAAATTTGATTTTTAATTACTTCAAAATTAAAAGTATATACTATTTTGCTCTGGATATCGTTAATGAATTATGTAAGTAAAAACTTACAGATATTTTATGCAAAATGTTTTTCAACTTTTAATTGCTTTTGTAGGATTACAGCTTTATACTGTTAATGCTCAAAATTTAATTTCAAACCCTAGCTTTGAAAAGTTTAGTATTTGCCCAGATGAGCATGGTAATGTAGCTGAAGATGTTGGGAGCTGGAGTAAAGCCACAGAAGGAACTTCAGATTATTTTAATACATGTAGTTCTAAAATGGGAGTACCCAATAATTTTAATGGCTGCCAAACAGCTGCTTTTGGTTCTGCTTATGCTGGAGCATATTTTTTAGCACCTAATAATTATAGAGAGTATATACAAGGAAAGTTAATAAAGACTTTAGAAAAAGGAAAACGTTATGGTATAAGTTTTTATATAAGTCTTTCTGAAAAATCTAAGTATGCAATTGGAGATATTGGGGTTTTATTATCTGCCAAGCAAATGAATATAAAGAGTACTAAGGTGATTAAAAGGCCTTCTCTGAAAAATGAAAAAAATAACAGCTTTAATTATGAAGAAATAAAGAAACCTTCTTTTTTTAAAGATAAAAAAGGTTGGACAGAAGTTTATACAGAAATAACAGCTTCTGGCACTGAGAATTTTTTGATAATTGGAAATTTTAAGGATAATAGAGATACAAAAACCTTACAAGCAGAGGGGACAAAAAATGCTTCTTACTATTATATTGATATGGTTTCTGTGCTGCCAATAGAAACTAGTTCCTATGAAAATTTAAAAGTAGATAGGGTATATGCATTTAAAAAAGTTCATTTTCCTGTAGATGATTACGGATTAGATGTTGTTTCAAAAACCGATTTAAAATCGCTTTACAAGCATCTTAAGAAAAATCCTGAAATGTTTATTTCTATACATGCGCACACAGATAATGATGGTAATTTATCCTATAATAAAAGTTTGTCTAACAAAAGAGCAAAATCTGTTGCTAATTATTTAATAGCTTTAGGGGTAAAACAAAGCCGTATACAATGGTACGGCTATGGAGAAAATAAACCAGCAGTAGCTAATAAGTCTTTAGTTGGGAAACAAAAGAATAGAAGAGCAGAGTTTATTTTATCCGAAAAAAGATTTATACCAAAAAGCAGAAACAATTATGCAGAAACCCTATTTGAAGACGATTAGCTGTTTAATTGACAATCAAGATATAAGTGTTCTGAAATTTTTAACTAGCTTATTTACTTAGATCCATTTCTTTTATGCTTTCAATTTTATTTCTAATTAGGAAAGCATCAATAGTTTCAAAATGTTCTATGACTCTTTTTTCTTTAAACTCAAATACTTTTTTAGATAATCCTTGGAGAAAATCACGATCGTGAGAAACTAATATTAAGGTTCCGTCGAACTCTAATAAAGCATCTTTTAAAACATCTTTAGATTTTAAATCTAAATGGTTTGTAGGTTCATCTAATATTAAAACATTTACAGGTTCTAATAAAAGTTTTACCATTGCTAATCTGGTTTTTTCTCCTCCTGATAGTACACTAACTTTTTTGTCAATTGCATCACCACTAAACATAAACTTGCCAAGTACATTTTTTATTTGGTTTCTTATATCACCTTTAGCAACTTCATCTACAGTTTGGAAAACGGTAAGCTCTGGGTCTAATAAAGATGCTTGGTTTTGGGCAAAATAGCCAACCTTAGCATTGTGCCCTAAAGTACAGTTGCCCTCAAAATCTATTTGTCCCATAATGGCTTTAATCATGGTAGATTTTCCTTCTCCGTTTCTACCAACAAAAGAAACTTTTTCTCCTCTAGCAATACTTAGATTAGCATTTTTAAAAACTATATGGTCGTCATATTTTTTAGAAAGGTCTATTGCGGTAACAGGGTAATCTCCAGAACGCGGTGCAGGAGGAAAACGAAGCCTTAGGGAGCTATTATCAACTTCATCAATCTCAATTATTTTTAGTTTTTCTAGCATGCGTTCTCTAGAAGAAACTTGATTGGTTTTAGAATAAGTGCCTTTAAAACGGTCTATAAAAGCTTGGTTGTTTGCTATGAATTTTTGTTGTTCTTGGTAGGCTTTAATTTGGTGGCTTCTACGATCTTCTCTTAATTGTAAGTAGTGCGAGTAGTTTGCTTTATAATCGTAAATTTTACCCATAGTTATTTCTACGGTACGGTTTGTAATATTATCTATAAAAGCACGGTCATGAGATATTACAACTACAGCTTTGGCTTTATTAAGTAAAAAATCTTCTAGCCATAGAACAGATTCTATATCTACGTGGTTAGTAGGCTCATCTAAAAGTATTAAATCTGGTTTTTGTAATAGTATTTTTACTAGTTCAATACGCATGCGCCAACCGCCACTAAACTCGCTTGTAGGTCTTTTAAAGTCTTTACGTTTAAAACCTAATCCTGCTAAAGCTTTTTCTACTTCGGCTTCGTAATTAATATCTTCTAAGGCATAGTATTTCTCACCTAAATCAGACACTTTTTGAATAAGTTTCATATACTCCTCAGACTCATAATCTGTACGGGTTTCTAAAGCTTTGTTTATTTCTTCAATTTCATCGCGCATAGCAAAAATATGTTCAAAAGCTTTAGATGCCTCTTCTAAAACGGTGCAATTATCTTCGGTAAGTAAGTGTTGCGGTAAGTATGCAATAACAGCATCTTTAGGGCATCTAATATTACCTCTTGTTGGCTTTTGCATGCCTGCTATAATTTTCATTAGAGTAGATTTTCCGGCTCCATTTTTACCCATTAGGGCAATTTTATCTTGCTCATTTATAACAAAAGAAACATCGCTAAATAAGCTTTCTCCACCAAATTCTACGGCAACACCATCTACTGAAATCATAGTTGTTTTTTAAGAGAGCAAAACTAACAAAAACTATAGCATTTTTAGAGGTTAAATTACATTCTTAGATATTTAATTTTATAAAAGATTGATATAATAAATAGCTTTTTTATAATTAAAAAAGCTCCTGAGCGTTATAATTGTTGTAATATAAATTAGAAGAATGAAAAAGATAGTATTTGTGTTCGCTGCTTTTTTAAGCGGTTTTACAGTAATAGTAGCATCACCAATTATAAATAGTGAAGCTACAGAATGTGCTGTGTTAAATATTAATATAGAAGATTCTTTAGAAGGAGCTTGGTTACTTAACGTTAAGGGAGCTTCTAAATCTTATGCAGAAGGGCAGTTAATTATTGCTAAAGTTAAAGGAGAGTATGTAGTAAAACTTAATGTAGAAGCTGGTTCTCTTTATGCAGAAAATATAGTCATTAATAATGATGAAATTTCATTTCAAATAGTTATAAATAAAGAGAAGGTTTCTTTTTCTCTTTCAGTTACTAACCATAGAATTTCTGGCACAAGTAATTCTTCTTCTGGTGCCCATAAAGTAGAAGGAGTTAAGGAAGTTTTATTACAGTAATAATAAGTAAAAAATAAAAGCATAAAAAAACAAGGTATCTACCTTGTTTTTTTATGCTTTTATTTGTAACGTTATAATGACACAGGAACTGTAACTCGGGTAGTATCCCAACCCATTACTAATGATACTCCATTTTCTTCTTCCTTGAAGCTTATAGAAAAAGCATCTAAGGTTTCTTTTGCAATAGATGCGTTTACATTAACGCGCAATACGTCATCAGCTTTTTCGTAAGTATAAGCGCCCCATTGGTTTAATTTGCTATTAAGGATAATGGTCCATTCTTTTTCTCCAGGGATTGTAAATAAAGCATACGTTCCAGCTTTAATATCGTTACCAGCTATTTTAACATCTTTATAAAAAGTAATTTCAGAAGCTTCATTTGCTCCAGTACGCCATATTTCTCCTGCAGGAGCAAGTTGCGCTATGGATCTTCCTTTTAATTGTGGGCGACTATAGATTACACGTACCACTTTTTCAGAAATTTTATAGCTAGTAGGAAAAGTAGCCATATCCATAGGGCTTCTATCTAAATCGTTAAATTTTTGAGCGTTTGTGCTGGTAGTAAATGCTAGTGAAAGCACTAGAGTAAAAAGTACAAGTAAGTTTTTCATGATAAAGATTGTTTAATATAAATTCAAATCTAATGAGTTCTAGATGTAATGAGACATAAAAAGTCGTTAAAGTTTTTATAACTTACAAAATGTAGGGATTCTAGGAATAAAGTAGTTAGTAAGTGATATATTTTAATTTATTTGGTTATTTTAAGTTTAAATATGTAATTAATTAACTTATTTATGTTTTCTAATTGAAAGTTAATGCGCATCTTTGTTTAAGAATTGATATAATCATAATAATATGTGTGGAATTGTATGTGCGTTTGATGTAAAGGAAAGCACAGAGGTTTTAAGACCTCAGTTGTTAGAAATGTCTAAAAAGATTAGGCATAGAGGGCCAGATTGGAGTGGAATATATGCGGATGAAAAGGCAATCTTAGCTCATGAAAGATTAGCTATTGTAGATCCAGCTTCAGGAACTCAGCCTTTGTTTAGTGAAGATAAAAAATTAGTATTAGCTGCTAATGGTGAAATTTATAACCATAGAGAGTTAAGAAAACAATTTGATGGTACTTATAATTTTCAAACAGAGTCTGATTGTGAAGTAATATTAGCTCTATACCAAGAAAAAGGAGCTAGTTTTATTGATGAATTGAACGGTATTTTTGGATTCGCTATTTACGACACAGAGAATGATTCATATTTTGTAGCAAGAGACCATATGGGGATTATTCCTTTATATATGGGATGGGATAAAAACGGCACTTTTTATGTGGCGTCAGAGTTAAAAGCTTTGGAAAGTACTTGTACTAAAATTGAATTATTTCCTCCAGGACATTATTTAGATAGTAAAGACGGAGAAATTAAGCAGTGGTATACTAGAGATTGGATGGAGTATGATGCAGTTAAGGATAACGAAACTAGTATTCAGGAAGTAAAAGAAGCTTTAGAAGCAGCAGTGCATAGACAATTAATGTCTGATGTTCCTTATGGTGTTTTATTATCAGGAGGTTTAGATTCTTCTGTAACATCTGCAGTTGCTAAAAAATATGCGCAAAAGAGAGTAGAATCTGGAGACACTAAAGATGCCTGGTGGCCACAATTACACTCCTTTTCTGTTGGTTTAGAAGGTTCTCCAGATTTAGCAGCAGCACAAAAAGTAGCAGACCATATTGGTACCGTACACCACGAAATTAAGTTTACTATACAAGAAGGTTTAGATGCTATTAAAGATGTTATTTATAACATAGAAACGTATGATATTACTACAATTCGTTCTTCTACACCAATGTATTTAATGGCAAGAGTTATTAAGTCTATGGGTATAAAAATGGTATTGTCTGGTGAAGGAGCAGATGAGATTTTTGGAGGATATTTATATTTTCATAAAGCACCAAATGCGCAAGAGTTTCATGAAGAGACTGTGCGTAAATTAGATAAATTACATATGTACGATTGTTTAAGAGCTAACAAGAGTTTAGCTGCTTGGGGAATTGAAGGGCGTGTGCCATTTTTAGATAAAGAATTTATGGATGTTGCCATGCGTATAAACCCAAAAGATAAAATGATTAATGGGGAGCGTATGGAGAAATGGGTAGTTCGTAAGGCATTTGAAGATATGATACCTGAAAGTGTAGCATGGAGACAAAAAGAACAATTTAGCGATGGTGTTGGGTATAGTTGGATTGATACCTTAAAAGAATTGGTAGAAAACGAAATAACAGATGAGCAGATTGAAAATGCAGCTTTTCGTTTTCCAATAAACACACCTTTAAATAAAGAAGAGTACTACTATAGAACTATTTTTGAAGGACATTTTCCGAGTGACGCTGCGGCATTAAGCGTACCGCAAGAAGCAAGTGTAGCTTGTAGTACTGCAACAGCTTTAGAGTGGGATGAGGCATTTAAAAACATGAATGACCCTTCTGGTAGAGCAATAGCCAATGTACATGATGAGGCGTATTAACAATTAATTAGTAATTATACATTAACAATAATTCTGTTTGTCTATTCGAAAGAATAGTCTCAGTTTTTTTTATTTTAATTAGTCCTTAAGAAGCGCCCAATTGGGTGCTTCTTTTGTTATAAGAAGTAACTTATAGTTTCTATATGCGTGTAAATATCTTTTACTAAAAAAGGAAGTTAATTTAAAAGGTTTTTTAGCGACTTTTACTATTTTAGTTATTCTGTGTTTTCTTTTTCTTTTTTGTTAAATCGTATTTAAGATACTTTTAAGGCTTTTTTATGAACTTTTGCTAAGCTTAGGTAAATTGTTGATAACTATTTAATATTGGCTTAAAATCATTTAAAAAAGACATATCCTTTATTTTATCTTTGTTAAGTTGCTATTGCAATAAGTTTAAATTAGGAATAAAATTAATATGAGCGAAGAAGCAAAAAAGAATAATTATTCGGCGGACAGTATTCAGGCCTTAGAGGGTATGGAGCACGTACGTATGCGTCCATCTATGTATATTGGAGATGTTGGGGTTAGAGGATTACATCATTTAGTATATGAAGTAGTAGATAACTCCATTGATGAAGCTATGGGAGGGCATTGTGACGAAATTAGCGTTACTATAAATGAAGATAATTCTATTACAACAAAAGATAATGGTAGAGGTATTCCTGTAGGTTTACATAAAAAAGAAGGAGTATCTGCTTTAGAGGTTGTAATGACCAAAATTGGAGCAGGTGGTAAGTTTGATAAGGATTCTTATAAAGTATCTGGTGGTTTACACGGTGTAGGTGTATCTTGTGTAAATGCCTTATCTAATGATTTAAAAGCTACTGTTTATAGAGAAGGTGTAATTTGGGAGCAAGAATATAAAAGAGGAAAAGCCCAATACCCAGTAAAAAGAATTGGAGAAACAGAGGAGAGGGGTACAGTTGTTACTTTTAAACCAGACGATTCAATTTTTACACAAACTACAGAGTATAATTACGAGACGCTTGCAAATAGAATGCGAGAATTGGCCTTTTTGAATAAGGGAATAACTATTACTATTACAGATAAAAGAAATAAGGACGATAAAGGAGAGTTTATTTCCGAAACTTTTCATTCTACAGAAGGTCTTAAAGAATTTGTTAAGTTTTTAGACGGTACTAGAGAAGCATTAATCCAGAATGTAATTTCTATGGAAGGGGAAAAAAACAATATCCCTGTAGAAGTTGCCATGATTTATAATACATCCTATACAGAGAACCTGCATTCCTATGTAAATAATATTAATACACACGAAGGAGGTACGCATTTATCTGGTTTTAGAAGAGGGCTTACTAGTACTTTAAAAAAGTATGCCGAAGCTTCTGGTATGTTAGATAAGTTGAAGTTTGAAATTCAAGGGGATGACTTTAGAGAAGGGTTAACTGCAATTGTATCTGTAAAAGTAGCAGAACCGCAGTTTGAAGGACAAACTAAAACAAAATTGGGTAATCGTGAGGTTTCTTCAGCGGTGAGCCAAGCAGTTTCAGAAATGCTTACCAATTACTTAGAAGAAAACCCAGATGAAGCTAAAACAATTATTCAAAAGGTAATTTTAGCGGCAACGGCACGTCATGCAGCAACAAAGGCTCGTGAGATGGTACAGCGAAAAACAGTAATGAGTATTGGAGGCTTGCCAGGAAAATTATCCGATTGTTCAGAGCAGGATCCTGCACAATGTGAAGTGTTCTTAGTAGAGGGAGATTCGGCAGGTGGTACTGCTAAGCAAGGAAGAGATAGAATGTTTCAAGCAATATTGCCATTGCGTGGAAAAATATTAAACGTTGAAAAGGCAATGCCGCACCGTGTTTTTGAAAACGAAGAAATAAAAAATATATATACTGCTTTAGGTGTTACTATTGGTACAGAAGAAGATAGTAAAGCCTTAAACTTATCAAAATTAAGATACCATAAAGTAGTTATTATGTGTGATGCCGATGTAGATGGTAGCCATATTGAAACTTTAATACTAACCTTCTTTTTCCGTTATATGCGTGAATTAATAGAAGGAGGTCATGTTTATATTGCTACGCCACCATTATATTTAGTTAAAAAAGGAGCTAAAAAACGTTATGCTTGGACTGATGAAGAGCGAGATGAAATTGCAGAAAGTTTTAACGGTAGTGTAGGAATACAACGTTATAAGGGTCTTGGAGAAATGAATGCAGAACAATTATGGGATACAACAATGAACCCAGAATTTAGAACATTACGTCAAATTACTATAGATAATGCAACAGAAACAGATAGAGTTTTCTCTATGTTAATGGGAGATGAAGTTCCTCCTAGAAGAGAATTTATTGAGAAAAATGCTGTTTATGCTAACATTGATGTATAAGAATAGCTACTTACACAACAAAAACTCGCCTCAAAAGGGCGAGTTTTTTAGTTTTAGGGAAAATTTTAATTATGAAAAATATACTTTTTTTAATCGCATTAGTATCTAGTTTGCACATAATGGCGCAATCTAATGCTAACGATTTATTTGCAGCAGGGGTAAACGATGCAGAAAAATTTACAAATGCATATGTAACTCCAATGTCTGAAGGCTTGCTTTATAGTATGTCTAATGGATGGTATAATTCAGGAAAAGCAAAACCACTTGGAGGTTTTGAAATTTCTATAATAGGGAATATGGCTTCTTTTAAAAATAAAGAAGATAAAAAAGGATTTGAGTTAAATACAGCAGATTATGAAAATTTGCAATTTCAAGATGGTAGTATTGTAAAAACAGTAGCTACTGCTCTTGGTGATATAGATGGGGTTGGTGTATATGTAGATGGTCCTTTAGCGGGTAATATAGATCGTCAAGATTTTGAGTTACCAACAGGCTTGTCGTCAGAAAATATAAATTTTGTGCCTTCAGCTTTTGTGCAGGTAAGTTTAGGTTTAATAAAAGGCACAGAAATTAAAGCAAGGTTTTTGCCAAAGATTAATACTGATGAAGCTAAATTAGGTTTTTATGGTGTTGGTTTGCAACATGAATTTACTAGTCTATTACCAGCAGAAAAAATTTGGCCTATAGCTATTTCAGGAGTAATTGGCTATACCCATTTAAATGGTTCTTATGATTTTACAGAACAGGGGGTAATAGCAGGAGATGATCAAAGATTAGATGCAAAAATGAATACCTGGGTTTTTCAAGCTATAGTGTCTACTAAATTACCAATAATTAACTTTTATGGTGGTCTAGGTTATGTAACCGGAAAATCTGAAATAGATGTACTAGGTACTTATAGTGGAGGTTTATTAGCTGGTAGTGTAACAGACCCTTTTTCTATTAATAATAAAATAAGCGGCGTAACTGGGAATATTGGAGCAAAATTAAAACTAGGATTTTTTAGATTACATGCAGATTATACACTTGCAGAATTTAACACCCTATCTATGGGTATTAATTTTGGATTTAGATAAAAATGAAAAAGGAGCTTTTAAAAAAAAGCTCCTTTTTTAATCACCGTTTTATGTTTTTTTTATTCTCTCAGCGCAATTAAATCGCCATTCTGATCTTGTAAAAGAATACCTTCTGGACTTTTGTCTACAATTACAAAAACATCATTAGTTTTATCTGGTAATCCAGGATAAGAAACAGTGTAAATTCCGTTTTCCTGAGTCCACTTAAAATCCGTTTTCATAGTAATAGAACCATTTTGTAAATCATGATACCTCCCTAAATAAGCATCATTAAATATCCACTCTTGCTTGCTCGTGGTTTGCTTATTACTTTCTTTGTCTGATGATGTACTTGCATTAGACCAAATACCAATTACAGGGTCGTTGTTTTCTTCAATACGAGAACAGTTACTCACTAAGATTATAGCTATAATAGCTAAGAATGAAAATACTTTTTTCATTTTGTAGATATTAGATTTGGGGTTTTCTTAATTTATAACGCCATTTAAGAAAGTTGTATTGCTAAAATTCGACGTATTGCATCAAAATTGTTAGATAATCGATTAAGTGACTTTTTTTTAGGGTTAAAGGTTAGACCACACGTTTATTTTATCGGTCTAAGAGTTAAATTTTGATGGATATCTTCCTTACTTTTCAGGGATAATTCAGTACTTTTGGAATGTAAAAGAAAATTTTAAAAAATATAAGTATATGAAAGTTACCGTAGTAGGGGCAGGTGCCGTTGGGGCAAGTTGTGCAGAGTACATAGCTATTAAAGATTTTGCATCTGAAGTAGTATTATTAGATATTAAAGAAGGCTATGCAGAAGGTAAAGCAATGGATTTAATGCAAACAGCTTCTTTAAACAGTTTTGACACAAAAATTACTGGAGTTACTAATGACTATTCTAAAACTGCAGGTAGTGATATTGCTGTAATTACCTCAGGAATTCCTAGAAAACCAGGAATGACTCGTGAAGAGTTAATAGGTATTAATGCAGGAATTGTAAAAACAGTTTCTTCTAGTTTAATAGAGCATTCTCCAAATGTAATATTAATAGTGGTTAGTAATCCTATGGATACTATGACCTATTTAGTACACAAAACAACAGACTTACCTAAAAACCGTATTATTGGTATGGGGGGAGCTTTAGATAGTGCACGTTTTAAGTATAGATTGGCAGAGGCTATGGAAGCTCCTATTTCTGATATAGACGGAATGGTAATTGGTGGTCATAGTGATAAAGGAATGGTTCCTTTAACATCGCATGCTACAAGAAACAGTATTAAAGTTTCTGAGTTTTTATCTGAGGAAAGATTAGAGCAAGTTGCTGCAGATACTAAAGTAGGTGGTGCAACATTAACTGGACTTTTAGGAACAAGTGCTTGGTATGCTCCAGGTGCAGCAGTTTCTGGTTTAGTACAAGCAATTGCATGTGACCAAAAGAAAATGTTCCCTTGTTCTACATATTTAGAAGGAGAATATGGTTTAAATGATATTTGTATTGGTGTTCCTGTAATTTTAGGAAAAGACGGTATTGAGCGTATCGTAGATGTTCCTTTAAGTGATGCAGAAAAAGCGAAAATGCAAGAAAGTGCTGCTGGTGTTACTAAAACTAACGGTCTTTTAGAGTTGTAGTTTACATACTATAAATCTATAGGAAAGCCTTTATAGTTATGCTATAAAGGCTTTCTTTTTATAAGAGGATAGCGGTCAGAAACATATATTGTAAAAAATATACTGCCTAGTATAATCTTTCTTTTTATATTTGCCGCATGAATGCAAAATGGTGCGTAAGTACTTTAATTATTATTCTAGCCGTATTTGGGCTAAGTCAAGAGCAAACAAAAGCTTCTAATCAGCAAATTTTATTAGAATTTACAGATGTAGAATTAGCTTCAGATACTGTTCATGATGAGGTTTTGGCCACCATTACTAAAAAGCTGCAGGCGTTAGGCGTAGATACTATTGAAATAATAGAAAACGGCGAGGCGCAATTAAGTATACGTTACTATAGCGCTATTGATGCAGATAGTGTAAAAGAATTTCTTTCTGTAGGCAGTAAACTTGCTGTAAAGAATAAAGATTTAGATAAGTTTCCTCTAGATTTTCCAATAGATGAACTTCCAGAAAGTTATAATTTAGTAGTTTCAGACCTTCATCAGCACGTTAAAAAAGGTCAAAATTTAAATGGAAAGTATGCTTTTATAGTAAAGCAAGATTTAAATACATTATCTAGACTAGTAGTTTTACCTTCTAAAAACACAGTCGTTTTTAAACAAGAGGCAGTTGTAGAGGCAGCATTTAGGATTAACAAGAATATTGCAATTGCAAAATACAACACTTCACAAATAATTCCAGAAGTAAGGGCAGGACCTTATGTAAATGGAAATAGTTAATTCCATTAAAAGAATATTACTAGAGAATGTAATTACTTTATATAAGAGTAATTTACTTTAGGCTATAAATTTCATACAATCATAATCAACATAAATTAAATAAATTTTTAAAATGCAAAACAAAGGACTTATAAAGCTTTTTGCTTTATTATTTGGGTTAGTAAGTATTTACCAGCTTTCCTATACTTTTATTACAAGTAAAGTAGAGAAGGAGGCACAGGTTTTTGCTGCCAGCCGTATTTCAGAATCAGAAGCGGATCATATTTCTAAAAGAGAAACATTAGCAGCAAGCTATTTAGATTCTATAGGTGGTAATAGTGTTTTTGGTTATACTAATTATAACGAAGCAAAAAAGAAAGAATTAAATAAAGGGTTAGACCTTAAAGGTGGTATTAATGTTACCCTTCAGATCTCGGTAAAAGATATCTTAAAAGGACTTGCAAATAATACTAAAAACCCTGTTTTTAACAAAGCGTTAGCAGATGCAGATGCTTTATCTAAAGATAGTGATGATACGTATGTAGAGTTATTTTTTGAAGCTTTTGATAAAATTAAAGGGGAAACTAAATTAGCTTCTCCAGATATTTTTGCAAATAAAGCGCTTAGCGAAGAAGTTAACTTTCAAATGTCTGATGATGCAGTTAAGCCAGTAATCAGAAAAAAAATAGACGAATCTATTGTTTCTGCTTTCGAAGTATTAAGAGAGCGTATTGATGGTTTTGGTGTTACGCAACCAAACATACAAAGAGAAGGAAATTCTGGTCGTATTTTGGTAGAACTTCCTGGGGCAAGAGATATAGCTAGAGCGCAAAGCTTATTATCTAGTACTGCACAATTAGAGTTCTGGGAAACGTACAAACAAGGAAACCCAAGTTTTAATAATTTTTTAATTTCTGCTAATGAGAAATTAAAAACTATAGTAGATATTAAAAAACCAGAACCAGAGGTTATAGAGTCAGAAATAGATTCATTATTATCTGATGTAGCTGCAGACTCTTTAGATTTAGCAAGCCAGGTAAATCCTTTATACGATTTATTAATTCCTGCTAATCCAGGAACAAATGCAATGTTTAGAGCTGCAATTAAAGATACTGCACAATTAGGGGCGTATTTAAGAATGCCAGAAATTAGACGTTTATTACCTGCAGATATTCAGTTTACAAAATTTGTATGGGAACGTCCTACTAGTGAAGAAGTTGAGGTTATAGATTTATATGCATTAAAATCTAACAGAGACGCTACGCCAAGAATAAGTGGCGATGTAGTTAGTGATGCTAGAGATGATTTTGACCAATTTAACAAGCCTGCAGTTTCTATGACCATGAACACTAAAGGTGCTAAATTATGGGAAAAGTTAACAGGAGATGCATATAACAATCAAACAGGTATTGCAATTGTTCTAGATAATAAAGTGTATACCGCTCCTGGAGTTTCTACAGGACCAATTACAGGTGGGCGTTCAGAAATTACAGGTAACTTTACAATTAACGAAACTAAAGATATTTCTAATGTATTACGAGCTGGTAAATTACCTGCATCTGCAGAAATTATTCAATCAGAAATTGTTGGGCCATCTTTAGGACAAGAAGCTATAGATAGCGGTTTTATGTCTTTCTTAATAGCAATGGCAATTGTTTTATTATGGATGATAGCTTATTATGGTAAAGCTGGTGCATTTGCAGATATTGCTTTATTATTAAACATATTATTAATTTTTGGAGTACTTACAAGCTTAAATGCTGTTCTTACTTTACCTGGTATTGCAGGTATCGTATTAACCATAGGTATGTCTGTGGATGCTAACGTACTTATCTTTGAGCGTATTAAAGAAGAGTTAGCAAAAGGGAAAGGAAAATCACAAGCCGTTTCAGATGGTTTTGGTAATGCATTATCTTCTATTTTAGATGCTAACATTACTACTGGTCTTACAGCAATAATCTTATTTGTTTTTGGTTCTGGTCCAATTAAAGGATTTGCAACTACATTATTAATAGGTATTCTTACTTCTTTATTTACTGCAATATTTATTACTAGATTATTAGTAGATTGGTACCTAAGTGGCAAGGGAAGAACACTAGATTTTTCTACAGGAGCAACGAAAAACCTGTTTAAAAATATTAGTATTAACTTCTTAGGAAAAAGAAAAATTGCTTACGTAATTTCTGCAATATTAGTAGGTGTAGGTTTATTTTCATTATTCTTTGGAGCAGGATTACAACAGGGTGTCGATTTTGTTGGTGGACGTTCGTATCAAGTACGTTTTGAGCAGCAGGTAAATCCTTCAGAAATAGCATCAGAGCTAAATACTGTATTTGGTAGTGGTACTAATGTTAAAACTTATGGAGAATCAAATCAAATAAAAATTACAACACCTTATAAAGTAGATGTTGAAGGTATTGAAGTAGATACTGAAATTCAAGAAAAATTATTTACTGCATTACAAAAATATTTACCAGATGGGATTTCACAACAAGATTTTAATGTTGGTAGTAATGAGGCATCTATAGGTATTTTACAATCCATAAAGGTAGGTCCTACTATTGCAGATGATATTAAGAATAATGCATTCTTAGCAATTTTAGGTTCATTAGCAGTTGTATTTTTATATATCTTAATACGTTTTCGTAAGTGGCAATTCTCTTTAGGGGCAGTTGTAGCCGTTTTCCATGATGTATTAATAGTATTAGGTATCTTCTCTTTATTAGGAAAAGTAATGCCTTTTAATATGGAAATAGACCAAGCATTTATTGCGGCAATACTTACGGTTATTGGGTATTCTTTAAATGATACCGTTGTAGTATTTGACCGTATTAGAGAAATAATAGCGGAAAGAGGTTGGAACAAAGGAGAAAATGTAAACTCTGCTATTAATAGTACGTTAGGTAGAACCTTAAATACGTCTTTAACTACTTTAGTGGTATTATTAGCAATATTTATCTTTGGAGGAGAATCTTTAAGAGGGTTTATGTTTGCAATGATTATTGGTGTTATTGTGGGAACATACTCTTCAGTATTTATTGCAACTCCTGTTATGTTTGATACCTTGAAGAAAAAAATACTTTCAGGTAAAGCAGATACTATTATAAAGGATAGTAAAGAAAAAGAATAGTATATTTTTATAACTATGAAAAGGCTTAAGTAATTTTACTTAAGCCTTTTTTTTGACTAAAAAATATTATAAACGGGTTATTGTTCCTGTGGACCCTGCGGTAGAAGGAGTTAATAAATACTGGTATTGTGGTGTTAAATTATTTTCTTTTCTATGGGAAACAAATAGAATAGTGGTTTGCGATTCTTGTGCCATTTTATTCACAAGAGAAACTAATAAGCTGGCAGAAAAATCATCTAATCCTGTGGTTGGTTCGTCTAGTATAAGTAATTCAGGATGCTTAACCATAGCTCTGGTGGTCATAATTACTCTTTTTTGCCCCATAGACAACTCTTTAAATAAGGTATCTTTTAAATTTTCCATCTGCAAGAGTTTTAGCCATTGTTTTGCCAGTTGTTTTTGAACATCTGTTGGTTTTACATAAAGACCTATAGAATCATTAAAACCTGAGATTAGCATATTTTCTATAGTATGGTTGCCCTTAAATTTATCGGTCATAGAAGGGGTAAAATATCCAATACGTTTTTTTATATCCCAGATGCTTTCTCCACTACCTTTTTTCTTACCAAAAATATACAAATCTTGTCCGTAGCCTTTAGGGTTTTCTCCTGTTAACATAGAGAGTATTGTAGTTTTTCCACTACCATTTGCCCCAATTAATTCCCAAAAAGAACCACGGTCTATTTGCCAATTAATATTTTTTAGAACGGTTTTTTCTCCAAATGAAACTGTTATATTATTTAGTTTAATTAATACTTGTTCCGTATAATTAGAGTCGTTAATTGGAGGTGGAATAACACCTGTTAAGGTATTTTTATTTTTAAAAAAAGGAATAGAGCTTAATGAAGAATATGTTTTTAGAGTTTCATTTTCTAAAACTGCAAAATGGGTAAGAAATGGCAGTTTGTCTTCTTTTCTACTTATTAGTTGTATAAAAGAAATTTTATCAGCTTTCTCTGTAAGTGTTTTTTTTATTTTTTTTTGGGACTCTATGTCTAGGTTGTCAAAAACATTATCTAAGATAATTACTTTATTATCTGTACTAAGAAGATGTTTTAAAAGTGCTTTTTTTTGTTCTCCACTAGACATGGATTTTAAAGGTTGACTGTTTTCTTTAGCAATAGTTTTACTGTCATAACGGTCTTCGTCTTCAATTAGTTGCGCAATAGTTATTTTAGAAAATAAAGCTATTTTATTGCCAATATAAGATGCTATATTTTGATAAGAGCTGTTTATTAAAAACTCATGTATCAATTTCTTTTTGTTTGACGTATTAGTAATATAAATTCCCCAATGGTGGTTGTTTTTCATAATAGTACTCTAAATATATGTACGGGATTATTTTTATATGTAGTTGTTTTGTCTAAATGCATGCCATTAGCTATGGCAACTTTTTGTGAAGGAATATTATCTATTTGTATAATGGAAATAATAGAAGTTGCAATTTTATTTTCTAATGCATAAGCTTTACATTTTTTAGCAGCTTCTGTAGCATAACCTAATTTTCTATATTTAGGAAGTATAGAGTAGCCAATTTCTATTTCTTTTATAGCGTCTACTGTTTGTACTAGTAGGCCGCACATTCCTATAAATTCTAAAGACTCTTTTTCTAGTAAGGCATTCATTCCCCCTAGATTATTATTATATCTATGAAATACTCCTTTAAAGTGGTTATTACAAGCAATTTTTGGGTCTTTATCTATCCCTTCCCAAAATTGGGTGCTTGTTGGGTCTTTGTAAAAAGGTAGCCATGAATTATAATCGGAAGGAATTATTTTTCTAAATATTAGGCGTTCCGTTTCTTTTTCTTCTAAAAGTAGCTTCACAGATTTAAAGTTTGGTAAACTCTACAGTATCTCCAACTTCTAAAATCCATTTTTCGGCTAATCCTGCATTTACTTCTAAAACGTATTTTACAGGAACAATAGAGGATAATGAAGTTTCGTCTAGTGGTTTTGCATTTTCTTGAAAACTAGCAATTTTTAAATTTTCATCAATATATATTATATCTAATGGAAATTGCGTGTTTTTCATGTAGAAAGAATGCATTCTTACATCTGGAAATATAAAAAGCATTCCTTCATTGGTAGCCATACCTTTTCTGTACATAAGACCCGTTTGGGTCTCATATTCCGTTTCTGCAATCTCAATATTTAATTTTGTTAAGACAGAATCTTTATCCCCTTTACGTATGGTTAGTGTGCCTTCTTTCTTAAATTCTATTGCGGCAGTTTTAACTATTTTTTTATTTTCCGTTTTACAAGAAAATAAGGTTGCAGCCACAAATATTATGAATAATAAAGAGTTTCGTAAAGATTTCATCTTAAATATTATTTTGAACTTAATTTAGATGGTTTGAACATAAAATAGAAACCAATAATTATAAAAGGAATACTTAGCCATTGTCCAGTAGATAGTAATCCTAAAGATTCTTCAAAACCACCTTGACTTTTCTTAACAAATTCTACAATAAATCTAATACTCCAAAGAAGAACTAAAAATAAACCTAATAAATAACCAGATTTATCTTTTTTATCTGTTTTCCAATATAAAAAGTAAAGAATTATAAAAACAAAAATATAGCTTATTCCTTCATATAATTGTGCAGGATGACGATATGGAATTTCTTCTAAATATTGTGCAAACTTAGGGTTGTTTTCTATGGCTGCGTATGCTGCGTTTAATGTTTTTTCTTTTGTTATTGCGAGTGCTTTAGACGGGTGTAAATCATCCGAGTCTCTAATAAAACGAGTGGCAAATGCAAATGATTTTTCTACAGGTTTTCCGTTGATTTCAGAATTAAAGAAGTTTCCTAAACGCACACAAAAAGCACCTATAGATACAGGAACAACCAATCTATCTAATATCCATAAAATTTTAAACTCTGGAAATTTTCTAGTGTATAAATACATACCAATAATAATACCAATAGTAGCACCATGACTTGCTAGACCGGTAAAACCTGTAAATTCATAGCCACTAATAAAACCAAATAAAGCACTATTTGCAGACTCTCTTATTGGTAACAAGATTTCAATTATATGGTTTTTGTAATACGGCCAATCATAAAAGAAAACATGGCCTAGACGAGCGCCAAGCATTGTGGCTAATACCGTATAAATAAAAAGAGAATCTAACTGCTCTACAGTTTTCTTTTCATTCAAAAATATTTTTTTCATTAAATACCATCCTAAAGCAAAAGAGGTAATCCATAATAAATTGTAATATTTAATCTGAATGAAACCTATATTAAAAAGAGTTTCATTGGGATTCCAAGTAAAGCCTAAGAAAAACATAGTTGTGTTTTGTTTTTTTATGAATGCCTAAGATAAGTAATTACTATTACCTACTTAGGAGTTAAATGTTAGTATTTTTTTAAATTTATGGTACAGGATCATATCCTTTTCCTCCCCAAGGATGGCAGCTAAATATTCTTTTTGTTGCTAGCCACCCTCCTTTAAAAAGGCCATGTTTTTTCATGGCTTCTAAAGTATACTGAGAACATGTGGGGGAGTAGCGGCATGTTGCAGGCGTAAAGGGTGATATTGCAGTTTGGTAAAACTTAACTAAAAAAACAAAAGGTGCTATTAGTATTTTTTTTGCCATACTTTTTTAATTACAGAATATTAAAAGTAGTGCCTTCTTTTCCATCTTTTAATTCTATCCCCATTTCAGCTAATTGGTTTCTAATTTTGTCTGATGTAGCAAAATCTTTATTCTCTCTAGCTTCTTTTCTTAATTCAATTAAAAGTTCTACTACACCGTCTATTTTATTACTGCTATTATCTGTAGTGTTTTTGTCTTCTAAACCAAGAACATCAAAAACAAAACTGTTAAGTGTTTCGGTTAGTATTGTTTTGTTTTCTTGCGTAATACTTCCTTTTTCTTCTTTAATAAGGTTAATTTGTTTTACAGCTTCAAATAATTTTGCAATAAGTATTGGACTATTAAAATCATCGTTCATGGCATCATAACATTGTTGTCGCCATTGTTCTATATTAAAAGTAGAGTTGTTTTTTACAGGTAATTTATTTAAGCTGTCTATAGCCTCCATAAGTTTGTTAAACCCTTTTTCTGATGCTAAAAGGGCATCATTACTAATATCTAAAATACTAGTGTAGTGTGCTTGCATCATAAAAAAACGAACCACAGAAGGAGAAAAAGCTTTACTTAAGAAAGTGTTTTCTCCAGTAAAAATTTCATTTGGTAATATACTGTTTCCAGTAGATTTTGCCATTTTTTTACCATTTAAAGTAAGCATATTGGCATGTAGCCAATAATTAACTGGAGAGTGTCCGTTGCAAGCTTCTGCTTGTGCAATTTCACATTCATGATGTGGGAATTTTAAATCCATTCCACCACCATGTATATCAAAAGTTTCTCCCAAATATTTTGTGCTCATTGCTGTACACTCTAAATGCCAGCCAGGAAAACCATCTCCCCAAGGAGAAGGCCAACGCATAATATGTTCTGGTTCTGCTTTTTTCCATAAAGCAAAATCTTGCGGATTCCTTTTTTCACTTTGTGCTGCTAATTCACGAGTATTAGCAATCATGTCTTCTAGTTTTCTCCCGCTAAGTTTTCCGTACTCCTTTTTTTCATTAAAAGTGGTTACGTCAAAATAAACAGAGCCGTTTACTTCATATGCAAAGCCATTGTTTATAATTGTTTTAATGATTTCTATTTGTTCAATTATATGTCCAGTAGCAGTAGGTTCTATGCTTGGAGGAAGAAAATTAAATTTTTCTAAAATATTATGAAAGTCAACCGTGTAACGTTGTACAACTTCCATCGGTTCTAATTGCTCTAAACGTGCTTTTTTAGCAATTTTGTCTTCTCCATCATCTGCATCATCAACCAAATGGCCAGCATCTGTAATATTCCTTACATACCTTACTTTAAATCCCAGATGCTTAAAGTATCTAAAAATCATATCAAAGGACATAAATGTTCTACAGTTTCCTAAATGGACATTGCTGTAAACTGTAGGCCCACAAACATACATACCTATGTGGCCTTCATTTATGGGTTTAAAAACTTCTTTTTTTCCACTAAGGGAATTATATATTTTTAAAGTCTGATTTTTAAATGCTTGCATTTTGGAAAGGGAATGGTATTAAAATTTAGTTTCTAGTTGAATAAAATTTAAAAATTCTCTACGAACGGCTTCTTCTTTAAATTTTCCACCATATTCTGCAGTAACTGTACTGCTTTCTATATCGCTAATTCCTCGAGAATTTACGCATAAATGCTTAGCGTCAATAATACAAGCAACATCTTCCGTGCCTAAAACTTTTTGCAATTCTTTTACAACCTGAATAGTAAGTCTTTCCTGTACTTGAGGTCTTTTTGCGTAATAATCTACAATACGATTCATTTTAGAAAGGCCAACTACAGAACCACAAGAAATATATGCAATATGAGCCCTACCAACAATTGGTAATAAGTGGTGCTCACAGGTAGAGTAAAGAGTAATGTTTTTTTCTACAAGCATTTCTCCATACTTGTATTTATTATCAAAAGTAGATGCTTTAGGCTTGCGGTCTGGGTGTAATCCGCCAAAAATTTCATTAACAAACATTTTTGCTACTCTATTAGGAGTTCCTTTTAAACTATCGTCATTTAAGTCTAAACCTAAGGTGTGCAAAATATCGGTAACGCTAGCTTTAATCTTTTCTATTTTCTCTTTGTCATTTAGAGCAAATGCATCTTCTCGCATAGGAGTGTCTTCTGCAGAGGATATATGGTCGTCTCCCATGTTATCAAATTGCTCTTCTAATGTTGTGTCGATTTTCATTTAAATTCAACTTTAATGGAAGCGCAAAGATATACATAATATGGCACTTTATACTATATTCTAGTGCTTACACAACATAAATTAGTGTTAAGAAAACAGGTTGGTTATTTTTAGGAATTACAAATTTGTATATGTTTATGAACCGTTTAGGTGCAGTAATATGTTTTCTTTTTTTTGCTTCTGGTTTGTTGCTAAATGCTCAAGTTTCTCCAGATTGCTCTAATGCTATTCCAATATGTAATAATACACCAGTAAATGGTGGTACAACAGGTTATGGTGTAGATGATTTTAGTGGAGCTACAGAAAGTGGTTGTTTACGACAAACAACATCCGGAGTAATAGAGACTAATTCTGCTTGGTATAAGTTTAGAACTGGTGCTAGCGGGCAGTTGGGTTTCAATATAGGTTTTGATACTTCTGAAGATTGGGATTTTGCATTATATGAAGCATCAGATTGTAATAATTTAGGAATGCCTGTTCGTTGCAATTTTTTTGATAATACCGATGCCAATACCTATATGGGGGTTGGTGTGGATCCAACAGGAGATGAAGATACTTTTTTGTATGAAGAATGGCTACAGGTAGAACCAGGAGAAGATTATTTGTTGCTGATAAATAATTTTAGTAATACAAACTCAGGTTTTTCTATTCAGTTTTCGGGGAATATTTTTGTTACAAACCCTAATAATGCTTTAGATTGTTCTATAATTAATAATTTATTAGGGCCGCCTGTATCTGCTTGTGATACAGATACGGTTATTTTAGACGCAACAACAGCTACCGCTATTGGTTATGAATGGTATTTAGATTTAGGAACAGGATTTTCAAGAATACCTGGTGAAAGTGCACCCACATTAAATGTTGCGGTTTCTGCATTATATCGTGTTCTTGTTGTAATGCCTTCAGGAAATAATATTGTTAGTGAGGCACAGGTGGCTTTTTCACCATCGCCAGTTACATATCCTTTGCAAGATGAAGTTTCTTGTTCTGGAAATTCACAAATTAATTTACAATTAAAAGATTTGGAAGCATTAGGAACGCAAAGTTCTAGTGATTTTAGAGTTAGTTATCATACATTACAAAATGATGCAACAAATGGTGTAAATCCATTAGAGAAAGAAGGTACAGTTTTAGTAGGTACGCAAACCATTTATGTTCGCACAACTTCTATAGAAAACCCTAAGTGTTTTGATGCCTCCGAGAGTTTTAGATATACAAGTGTAGAAACCCCTGTTTTAACTTTTGATGAAGAATTGTTTTTATGCGCCAATGAGACTTCTGGAACTATAGGGGAGTTGTCTCCAAATTCAAATTATACATATAGTTGGGATACAGGAGAAACATCTTCTAGCATTATTGCAAGTCAATCTGGGATTTATACTTTAACAGCAATACATACAAGCAATGGTGTAAGTTGCACAAATACAAGAAGTGTTACTGTTGTTAAGTCGGATCTACCAGAAATAATAGATGTTAAAATAGAGGACTTGCAAAGTAGTAATACTGTAGAAGTGTTTATAAATTTAGAAGGCGAGTATAGCTATCAAATGGATGAAGAAACAGTGCAACAATCTAGACAATTTAGTAATGTGTTACCTGGTAGGCATACTGTAAAAGTGATAGACCCTAAAGGTTGTGGTGAAGTAGCCGAAGAAATTGTAGTGATAGGTTTTGAAAAATTCTTTACACCAAACGGAGATTCTATTAATGATTACTGGCAAATAAAAGAAATTGCAGAATTGCAAAATCCACAGGTATATATTTATGACCGTTTTGGTAAATTTTTATACCAATTTGGAAGTGCTTCAAAAGGTTGGGATGGCACCTATAATGGAGTGCCTTTACCTGTAGCAGATTATTGGTTTAAATTAGATTATACAGATGAAAATGGGCAAACTCAAACTGCAAAATATATAAATAATCATTTTTCTTTAAAACGATAATTTTCTAGCCTTGGATAGGATATTTTATGTTATTCATCGATTAAGTGTCTAATTTTTACGTTTAATATACTAAACTGATGGTGTACTAGTTATAGTAGTAATCTCTAATGTAATGTTAGCACCACAATCTATGCGATTACCTTATTTAACGATTATTTGTTTTTTATTTATTTTGTTTAATACAAATGCGCAACAAAATTCGGCAGACTGTAGGACTGCAATTCCAGTCTGTGCAGATGCTCCTATTTTTTCTGAAGCTGATGGAGGTGGAGATATAGATGATTTTGACCCAGATGTAGTCAGGGAGTCCGGCTGTTTAGAAAAAGGAAGTATTTCTTCTGCAAACATAGAAAACAATACATCTTGGTATGTTTTTAGAGCTGGTACTGGCGGACAAGTTGGTTTTGATATAGAATCTTTACCAATTGGCGGTGGTAGTGGAACACCAACTGCAGAATGGGATTTTGCAGTATATGGTCCAGATGTAGATTGTGGAGATATTGGTAGCGGAGTAGCGCAGCCAATTAGATGTAATTACGAGGTAAATACTACAAATTTTACAGGGGTAGGAGTAAATCCAGAAAATGGTCAAGAAGGAGCACCATTTTTAACTGGTAGCCAAAATACTTATGACGAATGGTTAGATGTAGAGCCTGGTGAAATATATTATATCTTAATAAATAATTTTAATACTAATTTTGATGGTGACCCTGAGCCTTATTCATTAACATTTACAGGGAGCTCTGTAGAAGCAGATCAAAATACAGCTTTAGATTGCACTTTGCGTGATGAATTTTTAGGATTAGACATTGTTGCTTGTGAAGGGGATCCAGATATTACATTAAGTGCACTTAATTCCCCTGCGGGTTCAGATATAGGAAGTGTAGAGTGGACGGTAGATTATGAAGATGATGGGCAAGTTGATGCTACTTTGCCAGGTTCTGGAGATTTTGGAGCAGAATTAGTAGTAGTAAGTCCAAATTCAGGAAGGTATTTTGCGGTAATTACTACTGCTAGTGGTACGCCCCCTACTGTTGCTGATGATGGAGGGGTGTTAATTACTTTTCATGGAGAGCCAGTACTAGATAGAGTAGAAATTTTAGAAACAAACTTATCTGCAGATCCAGATAAGAATAATATAGAGATTTTCGTGGTTGGTAATAGTAAATATGAATTTGCAATAAATGGTGGGGAATTTCAGGATGATCCCATTTTTAATGATATTCCGCCAGGTTTAAATACACTAATTATAAATGATAAGAATGGTTGTGGAATTACAGAGCCTATAGACTTTTTTATAATAGGATATCCAAAATTCTTTACACCAAATAGTGATGGATTTCATGATTTCTGGAATGTTTTAGGTATTGATAGGTTAACCGATGCAAGAGTATTTATTTTTGATCGTTATGGAAAATTGTTAAAACAGTTAGATGCTAATACAATTGGTTGGGATGGTACCTATAATGGCAGGCAATTACCTTCTACAGATTACTGGTTTAGGTTAGAATATACCGAGGATGAAGGTGGTCTTATAGTCGCAAAAAATCGAAAGACACATTTTACATTAAAAAGATAAAACAAAAAAAGAGCCCTTATAGGCTCTTTTTTTATAAATGCTTTAATTTTTAGAAGTTTAAAGTATAGCTAATAGTAGCATTTGTATTAATCCTATTTACAACGGCAGGAGTTGTAAGTCCTGTTGTAAATAGTAATTCACTCACATCTTGGTCAGTTCTACTTAATCCAAAATCTAATTTACTTCCTCCAAAGTTAAATCCTATTCCCCCAGAAAATCCACTTAAATCTCCAGTAAAATTGTTGTTGCTATATGGGCTTTGTTCGTAACGATATCCAGCTCTTAAGCTAACTAATGCTATTCTATATTCCCCACCAATTCTTAATGTGGAAACACCTCCAAGAGTGCTGCTTATGTTGTCGTTTTCAATAGAAAAATTAGGGTCATTAGTGGGTCTAAATTCTGCTTTAGACATATCTTGGTAGCCATAGTCAAAACTAAGAAGTCCTTGCTTACCAAAAACAACGGCTAAACTTCCTGTAAGTTTACTAGGGGTTTTAAGAGTATAGGTGTCAAATATATTTACAACATTAAAATTAATAAAACCTATATCGTCATCTGCTAAGTCTGAATCTACTTTTTGCGAAAATTCATCATTAATTCTGTACCAAGTGGGAGTTTGGTAACTGCCACCAATACGTATAAATTGATTAAGTTTTGCAATAGCGCCAATATTTAATGATACTCCATTTCCTTCTGTATGTAAAAAACTATCAAAAAATGTTTCTTGTATAGGAGAGTCATTGTCATAGCCTCTTTCTGTAAACTCTTTAAGTTCATCATACACAATACTATGAAAGTTTAAAGAAGCTCCTAAGTATAAATTTTCTTGGTATTGTGTACCTATATTCAGAGTTATTTTGCTGTTGTATCCAGAAGTATTTTTTAAATAAGATTGGTTTACAGTGGTATAATTAGCATTTCTTGTATATTGATCCGTATCATCATTTTCATTAGCAGGGTCTAATATACCTCCATAATATCCTAGAAATGCTTGCTGACTTCCAAAACCTGCATTAGCACCAATATCTAAATAGGCATCTTCTAAAAATTCACCATCTTGTTTTAATATAGATCCAAAAGGAACTCCCTGTGCAAAATTTAAAAAATAATTATCTATCCCTTGTCTACTTTCTCCTGATGCAAAAAACTCATTATCAAAATTTGTAGCTAAATCATAATTTATGGCAAGTGTAATTTTTTTCCAATCACTATCGCCATTATTTTTAAGAACAAAAACACCGCCAGCTTGGTTTATATTTAAGCTATTTAATTTTGTTCCGTTTCCTGTATTAAAATAACTTGCATAATTATCTCTATTGTAGTTACTGCCAGATATAGTGAAAAGACTGTTTGTAAATACTGCAGATCCAGCAGGGTTCGTATTTAAAGCAGATAAGTCTCCGCCTAAGGCTCCAAATGCACCACTCATTGCATTGTAACGAGCTGTTCCTGTAGTGTTTTCTGTGCTATATCGTAATGCATCGGCGCTACTTTGGGCGCTTAATGTAATGCATGCCAAAAGACATAATGAAGTATATATATGTTTCATAGAATATTTTTTATCAATTAAAAGCTTAAAATACTAGTTTCTACCTCTGCTACTAGATGACCTAGAACCGCTACTTCTAGAAGAACTGCTAGAGCTTCTATAGCTACCACTACTTCTGCTAGATGAGCTACTTCTTCCAGAGCTGTAATTGCTGCTACGTGGAGAAGAACTTCTGTAGGATTGGTTGGATCTAGAACTACTAGATCTAGAGCTGCTTGTTCTAGGGCTACTTGTTCTGGAGCTAGAACTTCTGTACGAAGATGTTCTAGGTGCGGTACTTGTGCTTCTAGAGGTAGATCTTCCACTTCTGTAAGTACTTGACCTTGGAGAAGAACTTCTACTAGTTTGACTAGTTCTAGAAGAGCTATTATATCTAGGAGTAGCTCTGGTACTTCTACTTGTTCTGTAGGCTCTGTTTTGATCTACACCAACTGATCTGCTAGAGCTTCCACTTCTATAACTTCTAGATGTGGTACCTCTAGTATTGGAAGTACGTGTACTTGTGCTTCTATATCTTGGAGAACTTGTTCTACCAGAATAACTAGATCTAGTGGTTATTCTGCTAGATCTATTTGTTACATTACCTCTTGAGTAATATCCTCTTCTAGAATTATTGTATGCGTAGCTTCTATTGTATCTGTTAAATCTGTTACCGTAATACCCTCCATAACCATAATAGTGTGGATAGTTCCAGCGGTTTGCGAATCCGTAGCCGCCCCATCCCCATGGGTTGTAAAATCCGTAATTCCATGGGCTGCTGTATCCCCATCCGTAATCAAAATAACGGTTTCCCCATCCATATCCATAACCTCCCCATCCAAAATTGTTCCAACCAAAATTGTTCCAGCCGAAATTGTTCCAGCCGAAATTGTTCCAGCCGAAATTGTTCCAGCCGTTATTCCAACCGTTGTTATATACTGTAATGCTTACATCAGAAGTATTGTCGCCCCAATTACCATACCCTTCGTAATCATTGTTAGATGTGTAATAATCTGTTAGTTGTGCTTCGCTAATGCTATCATTAACCACTTTACTAGAATAAGAATCAACATCTGTAAAGATTTCTTCGTCTAATATTTCGTTATATTGATTTGCTTTTTCACCAAAGTAATCTGCGTAAGTATTGTTCTCTTTTTGTTTTTTTACGACAGTTCTATTTGGTGTACTGGTTTCTGTAGTTAATTCATTACCAGATGAGTAAATGCCATCGTTATCGTAATAAGAGGCTTGTTGGTAAGATCCACAAGAAACGGCAAAAACACCTAAAATAGCAAAGGAAAGCACTTTGTTAAAAGAATAGAGGGGTCTAGAATATATCATCGTTGTAAAATTAATTGTTGAACATAGTAAAAATAATTAGTTTTACCGAATTATTTTCAATAACATAAACACAAGTTTTGTGCCAAACTACATATAATGAGTAAAAAATTAACGAAGAGAAGCGAGGATTATTCTAAATGGTATAATGAACTTGTAGTAAAAGCCGATTTAGCTGAAAATTCAGGAGTTCGTGGGTGTATGGTTATTAAGCCATACGGTTACGCAATATGGGAAAAAATGCAAGCAGCATTAGATAAAATGTTTAAGGAAACCGGGCATGAGAATGCTTATTTTCCACTTTTTATACCAAAATCCTATTTAAGTAAAGAAGCTAGTCATGTAGAAGGTTTTGCTAAAGAGTGTGCTGTGGTAACGCATTACAGACTTAAAAATGCTGAAGATGGTTCTGGTGTTATTGTAGATCCAGAAGCTAAATTAGAAGAGGAATTAATAGTTAGACCAACATCTGAAACTATTATTTGGGATACGTACCGTAAATGGATACAATCTTATAGAGACTTACCATTATTAATAAACCAATGGGCAAATGTGGTGCGTTGGGAAATGCGTACGCGTCTTTTCTTAAGAACAGCAGAATTTTTATGGCAAGAAGGGCATACTGCGCATGCCACAGAAAAGGAAGCTATTGAAGAAGCAGAACAAATGATGCATGTGTATGCAGATTTTGCAGAGAACCACATGGCGGTGCCTGTAATTAAAGGAGTAAAAACAGAGAGTGAGCGTTTTGCAGGTGCTGTAGAAACGTATTGTATAGAAGCTTTAATGCAAGATGGTAAAGCCTTACAGGCTGGTACATCTCACTTTCTGGGTCAAAATTTTGCAAAAGCTTTTGATGTTAAATTTGCAACTAAAGAAGGAAAAAAAGAACATGTATGGGCAACTTCTTGGGGAGTTTCTACACGTTTAATGGGGGCGTTAATTATGACGCATAGTGATGATAGTGGATTGGTTTTACCTCCTATGTTAGCTCCAATACAAGTTGTGATTGTTCCAATTTATAAAGGGATAGAGCAATTAGATGCTATTTCGGAAAAAGTAAATCCGTTAGTAAAAGAATTACGTGTAAAAGGGTTTTCTGTTAAGTTTGATAATAGAGACACGCACAAGCCAGGATTTAAATTTAATGAGTACGAATTAAAAGGAGTTCCAGTGCGTTTAGCAATTGGTCCTAGAGATTTAGAAAATGGTACCTATGAAGTTGCAAGAAGAGATACTTTTGAGAAAGAAACGGTTGCAGCTGATGCGGTAATTTCTAAAATTGAATTTTTGATGGAAGATATTCAGAAAAACATACATCAAAAAGCATTAAAACATAGGAAAGACCATATAACAGAAGTAGATACTTACGAAGAATTTAAAGATGTTTTAGAAAACAAAGGTGGTTTTATTTCTGTGCATTGGGATGGTACTACAGAAACGGAAGATAGGATAAAAGAAGAAACAAAAGCAACTATTCGTTGTATCCCTATGGATGCAAAAGAAGAAAATGGAGTAGATATAATATCTGGAAAACCCTCTAAAAGAAGAGTGTTATTTGCAAAAGCATATTAATTTTTAAAAAAAATAAGTGCAGGTGTTGCGATAGTAAAAAATAATTGTATTTTTGCATCCGCATTTACACAATGTATGGTCCGTTCGTCTAGGGGTTAGGACGCCAGGTTTTCATCCTGGTAACAGGGGTTCGATTCCCCTACGGACTACAAAAAGTTCTGAAATATTGAATTTTAAATGTCTTAACGGTCCGTTCGTCTAGGGGTTAGGACGCCAGGTTTTCATCCTGGTAACAGGGGTTCGATTCCCCTACGGACTACAAAATTGGGATAATATCCCTAACAACAACATAATAATAAAAATAAGATGGCAAATCACAAGTCAGCATTAAAGAGAATTAGAAGAAACGAAGCAGTACGTTTACGTAACAGATACCAGCACAAAACAATGCGTAATGCATTAAGAAAGTTACGTACACAAGAAACTAAGAAAGATGCTGAGGCACTTTTTCCTAGTGTTGTTAGTATGATAGATCGTTTAGCTAAGCGTAACATTATTCATTCTAATAAAGCAGCTAACTTAAAAAGTAAATTAGCAAAACACGTAGCGGCTTTATAATTTACTCTTTTTATAAGATGTAAGAGCTCTAACCATTGGTTAGGGCTTTTTTTGTTTTCTGCTTTTAAAATTATAAATGTATTATATAATACGATGCTTTTTAATCGTTAATGTAATAAGGCGTTTATTCTTTTATAGTAGGATGTATTCGCTAAACTCAAAATAGTTTTATGGCAACAATTAAATTACTACTTGTATCTATTGTCTTCCTAATGTTTTCATGTAGTGATGATTCTCAGGATACTAGTATACCTAAGGAAACAGATGTTACATTGCTTTATTCTAAGAATCCTAAGGGATATAATGAACTCTATAAATTGCATAAAGGGGAGGAAACACTTTTGTTAAGCGACTCAAATTATGATTTTTGGTGGCCTAAGGTAAGTCCAGATGCCTCTAAAATATTGGTGTATAGGTCTGTTGTGAATTCAGAGAAAAACCATGATGATTATTTAAATGCAGAATTATTGGTTATGAATATAGATGGGGCTAATTCGAAAGTATTACTTCCTAAAAACGCTAACGGGTGGAATGCACAAGGAGTTTGTAGGTGGAATAAGGATGGAACAAAAATTTTAATGTGTGCTGAGGTAGAAACAAATGTAGGTTTGCAATGGCGTTTAGTAGAAACTAATGCTTTAGGCAAAAATCCTAAAATTTTGTCTAACCATTGGGCTATAGATTGTAATTATTCTACAGATAATTCTACTGTTGTATTTATGGGTTTTGCTAATAATGAGCTTTCCTTTGATCTAACAAAATTAGAATTGCAAAAAGGAATTTATAATAAGGAAAGCAATACGGTAACTAATATAGTATCACTTACACAAAATAGTACTCGTGATCATGACCCAGATTTTTCTCCAGATAATACTAAAATAGTTTTTTCTGGAGGCAATGTAGAATATAGTAATGTAGATTTACTGTTGTATGATTTGGTAACAAAAAAAGAATCTGTTTTGTTAGATAATGCTAATTCAAATGGTGGTAGTATGTGTTGGTCTCCAGATGGTAAGTATGTATACTTTCATAGTTTGGAAGTTTTTAAAACGCCATTCCGTATTAAAAAAATTAATGTGGCTACTAAAGAGATGCAAACTGTTTTAGAAACTGCGGATAATAGTTATGGTTTTTATCATCCGGAAGCATATTAAAAATTATTAGAGAAAAGAAAAATCCCTAGTAGAAATTTCTACTAGGGATTTTATATATAAATTATTTTAAATTCTTAGACTATTATTGGTTCATAGTCATTAAGAACTCCTCATTGTTTTTAGTTTGTTTAAAACGTTGTTCTATAAACTCCATAGCTTCTACAGGGTTCATATCTGCTAAATATTTACGCATGATCCACATACGTTGTATAGTGTCTTTATCTAACAGTAAATCGTCTCTACGTGTACTAGAAGAAGTAAGGTCAATTGCAGGGAATATTCTACGGTTAGATATTTTACGATCTAATTGTAATTCCATGTTACCAGTACCTTTAAATTCTTCAAAGATAACTTCATCCATTTTAGACCCAGTTTCTGTAAGCGCAGTAGCAATTATAGAAAGAGAACCGCCACCTTCAATGTTACGAGCAGCACCAAAGAAACGTTTTGGTTTGTTTAATGCGTTAGCATCTACACCACCACTTAATACTTTACCAGAAGCTGGTTGTACCGTGTTGTATGCACGTGCTAACCTTGTTATAGAATCTAATAAAATAACAACATCATGGCCGCATTCTACTAAACGTTTTGCTTTTTCTAAAACTATATTGGCTATACGAACATGCTCTGAAGGTTCTTTGTCAAAAGTAGAAGCAACAACTTCTCCTTTTACATTACGTTGCATATCTGTAACTTCCTCAGGACGTTCATCTATTAATAATATAATTTGATAAACTTCTGGGTGATTTGCAGCAATACCATTTGCAATATCTTTGAGTAACATTGTTTTACCAGTTTTTGGCTGAGAAACAATCATACCTCTTTGTCCTTTACCAATAGGAGAGAACAAATCTATAATACGCGTAGATATAGAACTTTGGCGTTCTGCTAATCTAAATTTTTCTTGAGGGAATAATGGCGTTAAATGCTCAAAAGAAACACGGTCTCTTACAATTTGAGGGTCTATACCATTAATTTTGTTTACTTTAATTAAAGGAAAATATTTTTCTCCTTCTTTTGGAGGTCTTACGTTACCAAGAACGGTATCTCCAGTTTTTAAACCAAATAAACGAATTTGAGACTGTGACACATAAATATCATCGGGAGAAGATAAATAGTTATAATCAGAGGAACGTAAAAAACCGTACCCATCCTGCATTATATCTAAAACACCTTCACTAGCAATAATACTATCAAATTCAAACTCTGGTTCTTTGTACCTATTTTTTAGATCCTTGTCAAAGTTGTTATTTTTTTCGTGCTTGTTAGGACGATTTCTTTGTGTACTTTGATTTTTATGTTGTGGCGTTTTTTTCTGAAAATCTTTCTTGTCGCCATTGTTGTTTTGTACAGGTCTAGGTCTAGGTCTTGGCCTTTTTTCTTCTGTACTTTCCGTTTTAGTAGCTTCTGCTACTTTAGGAGTATTTGTTGTTTCATTACTAGGGGCGGCAGTTTTTGCTTCTGTGTCTTTAGCAGGTTCTACCACTTTTCTGGTAATTTTTGGTCTAGGTTTTCTTGCGGCAGGTTTTTCTTCTGTTGCCTCTGCTTTAGCTTTTGGCGCTGTAACGGCTTTAGCTTTTGGTTCTGTTTTTATAACCTCGGCAGCAGCTTTAGGGTTGGCAGCTTGCACATCAAGAATTTGGTAAACCAAATCTAATTTTTTCTGTGTTTTGTATTTAGGAACATTTAATCCTTTTGCAATCTCTTGAAGCTCAGGAAGCTTTTTTGATTTTAAATCTGAAATCTCAAACATTAATTGAATAATAAATTAGTATGTCTTTTTTATGACTATTTTAAAGAAGTGTTGATACTTGGAAAATTTATTAGGGAAAAGAATTCCCGAAAAAAGGTAAGTATTTTTTTATAACGTAACAATAATACAAATTATTTTTAAGAATACATGGTTATTTTTAAAAAAGACACCTATTTTTGCAAATAATAAAGGCAAATTACTGTATGATTCAGAGAATACAATCCGTTTATTTATTCGTTGTTATCTTATTAAGTGGTGTATTACCATTTATATTCCCTTTATGGAAAGATGCCAAAGGAGTAGAATTTTTTGCAAAACAAGACGTTCTAGTTGCAGTTGCATTTTATAGTATTGCAGCATTAGCGTTCATAGCCATTATGCTTTTTAAACAAAGAAAAAATCAATTTGTAGTAAACAGATTGAATATGATATTTAATATTTTTTTACTAGGATTTTTCGTTTATCGGTCACTAAATTTATCCGGAGAAACTTTGGTTTCTGAGAAGGGTATTGGGATGTTGATTCCTGTATTTTCTATCGTTTTTTTAGTTCTTGCCAATAGAGCTATAAAAAAGGATGAAGATCTTGTAAAATCTGTAGATCGTTTACGTTAAACCTTATATCTTAGTAGTATTAGTGCGTTAAACCCGGGGTTGTTCCCGGGTTTTTTAATTTCTTATTTTACCTTGGCTATAGGTAATTGCTAAAACACGCCACTACTTATAGCCAAGATTGATACCAATACAAAACCTAATAAACAGTTAATGGAATGGGAAGCATATTTTCTTTTTTGATGGTGTCATTTATAATTTAAACTAAGACCTAAGACAGGTTTAATTTGGAGAATGTAAACCAATTTTATTCCCTTCCGAGTCAAGAAATATTGCATAATACCCACTTTCGTCTGCGTGAAGTGATTTTGGAACCAATATTTTTCCGCCATTTTTTTCGACCTTGTCCAGAATTATTTGAAGATTATTACCTCCATTTAAATATATAGTTACACCATTGGCCGATGGGGTGTAGCCTTCCGCTTTCATAATAACCCCTGTAACCACTTGTCCTTCATAAGGGAATATTCCCATTTGCATTTCTGGGAATTCCATTTTTTCAATATTAATATCTAAAATTGCTTTGTAAAAGTTGATTGCTCTTGTAATTTCTGTAGCAGGAATTTCAAAAATGGAAATAAAACTTTTCATAGTATTTGTTTCTTGGGTTTTCTTTAAACTAATTTGCTGGTTAGTGTTATTTAATTTGTCTTGACTTTTACAGCTTAAAATGCTGAAAGAAATAATAGCAGTACTTAAAAGTATTGTCCTTCTCATATTTTGTAGTTAAAGTTTGTGGTACAAATATTACGTTTTGTTATAAATTAAAATTGTAAAAATGCGACACTTTGTTTATTTATAAAAGAGTGCTGAGAGCGTCATGTTTTCATTCTCTAAAAATTCTTTAGGGTTAACTCCTGTAAACTCTTTAAAGTCTTTTGTGAAATGAGATTGGTCAAAATAGTCACTTTGGTACGCTATTTTGGTAAGGTTGTCAGTCTTTTTGTTTAACAACATTTTTAAGGCGGTTTGTAGTCGTATTACTTTGCCTAATTGTTTTGGGCTAACACCAATTTGTTGTTTAAAATTTCTTTCGAGTTGTCTTCTTTTAGACAAGTCCTCTTTTAGAATTGTTTTTATAGATTCTGTTCCATTTGATGATAAAAGAGCATCAACCGTTTGTTTTACAATAGTATCTATAGTTGTTTTAGTATTTAGCTTTTTTAAAAGAAAGTTTTCTATAATCGAAATTCGTTGTTTGATATCTGTTGCATTAATTATTTTTTGTTCCAAATCTTTAGCAGTACTCTCTCCAAACAATAATTCTAAGGGTGTTTCTTTATTTGCCAAATTTTTAATGGGCATAGTAACAAAATTAGCAAAACCATAAGGGTAAAAACGAATAGCAAAAGTATTTACATATCCAGTGGGTTTAATATAAAAGGGTTCAATGGTTTGCCCAAGAACCATTGCGCGAGGTTGCAGTATAAATTCATCTTCAGAAGTGTATCGTTTAATATCGTCTCCAAGAATAAAAGCCATTTCAATACAGCCATCTGGAATAATCCGTTGTTTTTCTGGGTCTTTTTGTATAGGAACTTCCAAAGTCCAGTAACAACTTATAAGAGATTCTAAATCTGAGTGTGGTTTAAATGTTTGGTAGTTCATTGGTAGGATAAAAGTTTTTTATTCTTAATATCGTTCACTTTTTTTCAATGTCCAAACATTTAGAACTCTAGTTTTAAGGCTGTTTGTGGTGTTTGGCTCTACAATTTCCATTGCAACAATTGCCTTTAGGGCTATTTTGTACTTTTTGCTTTCTAATAAATAGCCATCCACATACACCTCCGTTTGTTTATCTAAACCAAAAAACTCATTTAGTTCCCATTGTGTTTTAGAGGTAAGTTTTTCTTTTAAATCTATAAATAATATTCCTAGTTCTGTTTGGTTATAATAGTCGGCAGTTTCTCTATTTGGTTTGTCTATTAAAACAGATAGTTGCTCCACTTTATCTTTTACTTCTTGTTCTGTGCTTCTTAAACCTTTTAATACAGATTCATTACCAATTACATTTTTGTTGAATATATAGCTTAGATTTTTAGTTTTTGCTTGTGGTAATTTAATATATGCGTCTTGTGAAAATACATTTAAGGAGACCAATAAAACGAATAAGAAGCTTGTAATTTTTTTCATTGTATAAAATATGTAAATATGTTTATATAAGAGTAGTATAAGAATAAAAGCACTTTTGTTTCCGTCTTTGTGCCTAGTTATAATTGTTTGTTTGCATTTTTGGTGTTAGTTTTTCCATTCAAATAAGAAGTCTATCTGTGCAACGGTTACGCTCTATTCCTATCTAAAAGCGTTTTTTTAGTTTGGTTCTGAGATGCTTTTAGTTCCTTTGTAAGCTTTCTTAGAGTCCGATAGTTTTCTGCATTATCTGGTAAAAAACCAAGGTTTTTTCTCTCAATATCCATTACGATATTGTTTTGATTTTTGTTTACCGTGAGTATTGAATCCATAAATTTTCGCTCTATTTGAACTTTTAAAGTGTTTTCTGTTTTCTCAAGAATTTTTATTTTCACAAATTGATTTTTAATCAATTTATTTATTTCATTCCAGTTTTCATTACTGTTCTCGACAATTATAGAATGTTTTGATTCCAAAAAGTCCACATACTCAATTTCGTCATACTTTTCATAATCGAATAGTTGCCAAAATACGATTCCGAACGAGCCCACAAATCCTGCAATTACGGGAAAAATCCAATGGTTCAGGTCAAATCCGTTTATGAGAGTCCAAAATCCAAATCCTATTGGGAAAAGTAAAATGGTTTTTAAAATAAATTTTGTTGTCTTGTTTTCCATTTTTTTTAAAATTAACGCTAATGGTTGGGCTAAGCGTAGTGCGGAGACAAGGAAACTTTTCGTTTGCGTCTGCGCACGAACCTAAAGCTTATTGTTTAGTTTTATTTTTTTCTGTCCAGAGGCTACCCCAACGCTTTGGGGTATAAGATTTAGCGACTTTATAAATATACATAATCCTTTAGATTTAATTCTAAAGCCCGCATTACGTTTACTTTTTGTTAGCTGCTGTACTTTTTAGCCTAAATTGTATTTAAGTCCGTCCTCAAAGTATTTAGAATCAATTCCAATATGATTTAATAAGCATGATATAATGATTGCTCTATTTTGCCTAGTTAATTCTGAAAGCTCTTTACCCTTGAGTGCTTTTTTCTTTTTCCTAATGTCGTAATGAGTATAGTAATTACGGTTTTCAGTTGTTATCCGAGCGAATTTATTAACTTTAGGTAAATTCTGTTTAATAAAATCATTTGAATGTTTTTGAACCAATTCTTCGATTCTAATTTTTAAATTAGGTTCGTTACCCATTAGTCGTTGTTTAAGCCAATTTAAGTCCTGCTCTTCAAGCTTTACTTGAGTTAGGATATTAGCAACTAGTTGTTCAAATTCATCTTTTGGTATTCGGTCATTATTAAAATGAATTCTATGATAACTTTCAAGAGCTCTTGTTGTATCTATAAATTTATCATTGGTAAACCTGTATTTGTCTTTAAAATGATTTAGAATTAAGAATATTACTTCCTCTGTATCCTCATAAAGATTATACCAATTTTTAATTATTTTTGGGAATTTGGTAGAGATATCCTCAAAACTAACGAGATGTTCAGCTTTATTTCTAAGCCTATGCTTTTTACTGTAACTACCGTGATTATAGAAGCATTTGATATACTTGTTTCTTTCTAAAGAAAAGGCGTTTCTTTTATATTCATCATCACTTAATACAATGCTTTGTGGGTAACTTTGTTCGAAAGTAACAAGAGTAAAAAAGCCAATTACTTTTGAAATATCACTCAATATTAATTCATAATGTTCACTGTTAGAATAATCCAGAGTTATATATGCCGCTTCTTTCAATTCTATGGAATTATATGGACCATTGGTTGTAATAGGTCCATCAAAAGAAATTTTACCTTCGCAATTTTCTCCTAATTTGAATTCAATTTTGGGTATTTCATTATATTCAATTCCATATGATTTTGATTGATTTTTTATATTAACCTCTAATCCAGTAAGGTTTAACCATTGGAATAAATTAAAAACTCTGAATATTACTTTTGAAAATTTTATTTCTGAAGATTCTATGAAATGATGACCTTCAAGTATTATTGAAGGAGTGTATTTTCCAATAATTATTCCATTATGACTTGTTTTCGTACTCCTGTACCAGCTGTTGATTAAGGTTATATCTCCATTAGTAGTTTTACCTAGAATAATTTTCTGTTCTTCACGGTCAAAAAAAGGTTGATTAAATGTTCCGAACAATTCTAAACTTGTTTCTTCTTCAATATCGAATTTAAGAGTGCCATTAATCCAATTTTCATCGTTCGGCAATTTCCATTCTCCTTTATGTTCAAAATTTGAGGTCATCTTAGTATTGCAGTTAACTTCCGTATAACAGAAGTTTTAATAGTTACTATTTAATATACTAGGGGAGCGCCTCAAAAATAAAAGAAGTTATAGTATAAACTACATTTGTTTGTAAGAAATTATTAACAGGTATTAAAGAAGTTATCTAGATAACGGTTTTGTGTACTAGCTGTAGCTGGTAGCATATTTTAAACATATGTGCTATTTTTTAGATAATACGTATCCTTGTATTGTAGTTTTAAAAAGTACCTTGTCAAAGTAAAATGTAAGTAATGGTTAATACACACAAAATAGAAAAGTATAAAATAAAAGCTTTGGTATATGCTACAATTTATTTGGTGTTAATTGCAGTAGTAAGCTTGGTATAATTTTGTGGTATTCTAAAATTTAACGCTTTCCTATTTCAATTACTTCTAAATCTTTTATTTGGTCCCCGTTAATAACAAACCTAAGCATGGTGCGCATTTGGTGAAAACCATGTTTGCCACAAGCACCAGGGTTCATATGTAGTACCCCAAGTTTTTTATCCATCATAACTTTTAAAATGTGAGAATGCCCAGAGATAAATATTTTAGGCGGGTTTTGCTTTATAATATCGCGTGTTCTTATGTTGTATTTAGGAGGGTACCCACCAATATGGGTCATGTACACATCTACCCCTTCGCACATAAAACGATTGTTTTCTGGAAACTCTTTTTGTAGTACATGGTCGTCTATATTACCATGAACAGCCCGTAGTGGTTTTATTTTCTTTAAAGCATCGGTAACTTCTAGGGAGCCAATATCTCCGGCATGCCAAATTTCATCGGCCTGTTTTGCGTATTTTAAAATGGTATCATCTATATGAGAATGTGTGTCTGAAAGAAGTAAAATTTTTGTCAAAGTATATGCTAATTTTTAAATACTGCAAAAATGGGTTATAAAAAGTATCTTTGTAGCTTCACAAAATTAGCCTATTCTTTTGAGATTTTTTATTCAATTTTCATACTTCGGGAAACAGTATCACGGATGGCAACGCCAACCAAATGCTATTACGGTACAAGAGGTGCTAGAAAAAGCAATGAGCACTATACTAAACCAAACCATAGTTTTAACAGGTGCTGGTAGAACAGATGCAGGGGTGCATGCAAAGCAAATGTATGCGCATTTTGATATGGCGTCTTTAGAAATTGAAAATTTAGAATATAAATTAAATTCCTATTTACCAGACGATATTGCTGTGCAAAAGATAGTAGCTGTACAGCACGATGCACATGCTAGGTTTAATGCTACTGCACGTACCTATGAATATTGGATTAGGCAAGAGAAAGACCCTTTTGCTAGTGATACGGCGCATTATATAAAACAGCCTTTAGATATTGCAGCAATGAATACTGCTGCTAAAATTTTACTTATGGAAGAAGATTTTGAGTGTTTTTCTAAAAGCAATACCGATGTGTATACCTATTTGTGTACTATAACCAGGGCAGTATGGACACAGAATAAAGAGAATTTGGTATTTACAATTACGGCAAATAGGTTTCTTAGAAATATGGTTAGAGCCATTGTTGGCACCCTTTTAGAGGTAGGAAAAGGTAAACTAACGGTTAAAGATGTTAATACTATTATAAAAAGTAAGGATAGGGCTAATGCTGGCGTTTCTGTACCTGCAAAAGGGTTATATTTGACCCAAGTTTTATACCCAAAAGCAATTGTAGAGTAGTATGGATAAAGATTCCGGAAAAGCATTTGACAAAAGCCTTTTTAATAGATTAATGAGCCACACCAAGCCATATAGGGTTACTTTTTATGGTGTTGCGCTTGCAGCAATATTAGTATCTGTTTTTGCTGTAATGACCCCTATGCTAGTAGGGCGTGTTATTAATGATGGAATAAAAGCAAAAGATGCAGATTTATTAGGAATTTATATACTTGCATTAGTAGGAGTGCTTATAGCGCAAGTAACTTGCCAACTACTGTTTAATTATTATGCTAACTGGTTAGGAGAATCTGTAATAAAAGATATTAGAGTAAACCTTTTTAAAAAGATGCTAGGCTTTAAAATGAAGTATTTTGATACTTCTTCTTTAGGGGTTTTAGTAACGCGCGCCGTAGCAGATATGCAGCGTATTGGAGAAATTTTTAGCCAAGGTTTTTTTGTTATTGTGGCCGATTTATTAAAGATGCTAGCAGCCGCAGTAGTTATGCTATACCTTAACTGGAAATTGGCACTTATTGTTTTTGCTTTAATGCCTATAATATTATATGCAACACGTATTTTTCAGAAAGCAATGAAAGTAGCTTTTAATGAGGTAAGAACACAGGTTTCTAATTTAAACTCTTTTGTACAGGAGCGTATTACGGGAATGAAAATTGTTCAGCTTTTTACTCGAGAGAAAATAGAGAGTGCTAAGTTTAGAGACATAAATGAAAAGCATAAAAATGCATGGTTAAAAACGGTTTGGTATAACTCTATCTTTTTTCCTATTGCAGAAATTGTTTCTTCTATAGCAATAGGTCTTGTAGTTTGGTTTGGAATTTTACAAAATGTAGTACATATAGGAGCAAATGAGGTTGGAGATGTTTTTGCTTTTTTCTTTCTAATTGATTTGTTATTTAGACCATTACGCCAAATTGCAGATAAATTTAACACCCTACAAATGGGAATGGTTGCTGCAAATAGAGTGTTTAAAATATTAGATACAGATAGTACTATTGCTAATACCGGTACTATTGAAAAGGAAGATGTTAAGGGCGACATTTCTTTTAAAAATGTACATTTTAGTTATGTAGAAGAGGAAGAGGTATTACACGGTATTTCTTTTGATGTAAAAGCAGGAGAAACAGTTGCTATTGTTGGTGCTACAGGCGCAGGAAAATCTACCATAATTAATTTATTAAATAGATTTTATGAGATTAATTCTGGAGCAATTTTAATAGACGGTATAGATATTAAAGACTTTAATTTACCTTCTTTAAGAGCAAAAATAGCAGTAGTATTACAAGATGTTTTCCTTTTTGCAGATACCATAGAGAATAATATTTCTTTAAAAGAAAAATTGGTTACGATAGACAAAATACAAGCAGCTGCCAAAGAAATAGGAGTGCATGATTTTGTTACCAGTTTGCCTGGTGGTTATAGTTATGATGTAAAGGAGCGTGGTGCAATGCTATCTAGCGGACAAAGACAATTAATAGCTTTTTTAAGGGCTTATGTAAGTAATCCTAGTATTTTAATTTTAGATGAAGCAACGTCTTCTGTAGACACCTACTCGGAGCAATTAATACAAAGCGCTACAGAAAAAATTACCGAAGGTAGAACCTCAATTATTATAGCACACCGTTTAGCAACTATAAAACAAGCGGATAAAATTATTGTAATGGAGGCTGGTAAAATTGTAGAGACTGGTACGCATAAAGAGTTACTAAATGCAAATGGATATTATAGTAATTTGTACGAAGCGCAATTTTTATCGGAAGAAGTGGCGTAGTTGTTACACTAAGTCTTCCCTAATCATTTCTATAAGTTCTTGTGTGTCTTTGTAAAGAATAAATTCTCCGTTTTTAATATAGGAAATAAGACCAGTTTCTTCACTAACGACAATAGCAAGTGCATCTGTTTTTTCGGTAATACCAACAGCAGCTCTATGTCTTAACCCAAAGCGTAAAGGAATACTACGCTCATTAGAAACAGGTAAAATAACACGAGTAGCAACAATGTAATTACCAGAAACAATGGCAGCGCCATCGTGTAAAGTGCTATTTTTATAAAATATACTTTCTACTATTGGCTGATTAATTTCTATGTGCATGGTATCTCCAGAAGATTTTACAAAATCTAAAGAGTTGTTACGCTCCAAAACTATGATTGCTCCAGTTTTAGTGGTTGCCATTTTATCGCAAGCACCTATAAGGTCGTCTACATTTACATTTGTAGAAAGGCTTTCTTGTTTTAAGAATTTAAAGTGTTTTATGAAATTTCGTTTGTTAGAAAAATTGGTAGAACCAATCATTAAAAGGAATTTTCGTATTTCTTGCTGAAAAACTATAATAAGCGCAATTAAACCAACTTGCATAAAAGCGCCAACCATGCTACTTATCATTTCCATGCCAAGTAGTTCGGTAAGTTTCCAGAAAGCCCAAACTATAACAATACCAATAAAAATATTTATGGCTACAGAACCTCGAATTAATTTATAAATATAATAGAGTAGAATAGCCACTAAGATAATATCTATAATGTCTGTTATTCTTAAGTCTAGAAAATTTAAAAAATCCAATGAATAATCGTTTTTGTAAAATTAGGGAAAATAAAATCTATTATTAGTGTAACGCTATTTTTTCTAAAATGCTATGTTAAGAACTAAATTTCTGATAAAATAAGAAATGTATTAGTATCTCCAAAAACCATTAGTTGGTCTAAAAGTTTTTGTAAAGCAATTTGGTTCTTTAATACTACTTTTAAATGTATGTTCTGGCTACCAGTAATTCTATGTGCTTCTTTAACTTCTGGAAAATCTTTAATTATTTCTAGAATATGTTTTAGTTGGCCTGGAAAAATTTTAAGTAAAATAAAGGCTTCTAAATCATAACCTAGTTTTTTATTGTCTACAGTAATACTATATTTCTGTATAATGCCTAAATCTTCCATTTTCTGAACACGTTCCCTTACTGCAGAAGGAGATAGGTTTATTTTTCTTCCTAAATCAGCAAAAGACAATCTAGAATTATCTTTTAAAAATCGTAATAATTGCATATCAATAGTGTCAACCATGGAATCTGTCTTAATTTTCATAAAATTAAACTTTTTATAGCTAAATTTCATGTTTTGACCAATGAATCTGCTTTAAGTTTTTTGGAATTCAACATACCTTTGCTTTTAAGTTTTTGATAGTAGAAAAAATGATAACAGTTAAAAAGAACAGATTCTAATAATCAAGATTTTTGAAACTAGCTTAAGGAATTAGATGTGGGTTTGGAAATTTATTATAAAGAAGAAAATAGCATCTGTTTTAAAAAAGAGTTAAAATAAAAGGTGGCTACTAGCTTTCCTTCGTAAAATATATTAGTAATGAGCATACTTTTAATTTTTGAAAATAAGAACCCAGATCCATGGTATAAACTATTAAAAGAAAAATTACCAGGGGGCACAATAGAAGTTTATCCAGATGTAAAAGACGCTTCTTTGGTAGATTTTATAGTATGTTGGAAACCTAAAAAAGACATATTTAATAAATATCCAAATGTAAAAGTGGTGCAGTCTGTAGGGGCTTCTATAGACCATATAACAAATTCGCAAACGCTGCAGCCAAATACTGTAGTTACTAGAATTGTTGATACTAAACTAACGCAAGATATGTGGGAGTTTCTAGTGGCAGTAGTTTTAGGAGAACTTAAGAATACAAGTCTTTATATGGCCCAACAAAAAGAAAAAAAGTGGAAGCAGCATAGGTATGCTTCTTTTAAAGATGTTACAGTAACAATACTTGGTTTGGGTAGTATAGGAGGGTATGTGGCTCAGAATTTTTCTGATTTTGGTTTTAAAGTAAAGGGTTGGAGTAATTCTAAAAAACAGCTTTCTGGTGTTACTAGTTTTCATGGAAAAGAAGGGTTTAAAGATTGTTTAAGGGATACTAATTTTTTAATTAACCTTTTGCCTTTAACTAAAGATACAAGAGATATTTTAAATGCAGATATACTGGGAAGCTTAGCAACTAGTGCATTTTTAATTAATGTAGGTAGAGGAGAACATTTGGTCGAGGAAGATTTACTACAACTATTAAACTCTTCTAGGCTATCTGGAGCTTTATTAGATGTTTTTAGAGAAGAACCATTACCAGAAAAACATCCATTTTGGGAACATGGTAAAATTAAAATTACACCGCATGTAGCTAGTCTTACTAATATAGAAAGTGCTGCAGAACAAGTTATAGAGAACTATCGGAATTTTCTAAACAAAAAGACCCTAGTAAATGTAGTTTCATTAAAAAAAGGATATTAAGTATGAACACAGTTTTTCATTTTGCATTTAAAGTAAAAGATATAGAGAGTACTATTTTGTTTTATCAAGATATTTTGGGTTGTTCTTTAGGAAGACAAACTAAAGATTGGGTTGATTTTAATTTTTTTGGCCACCAACTCTCGGCGCACGTTTCTAAAGATATTTCGGACTTAGATTATTGTGGTAAAGTAGAAAATCTTAAAGTTCCCATTCCTCATTTTGGATGTATTTTAGAAGAGGAAGAGTTTAAAAAAATACAAGAAAAGTTAGAAAGTAAAGACATTACTTTTTTAGTAAAACCGCAAACTAGATATAAAGGCAAAAAAGGAGAACAACAGACTATGTTTGTGTTAGATTATAGTAATAATGCACTAGAGTTTAAAAGCTTTAAGAGTAACACTGCTATTTTTGAATAAGCTATTTTTAGTTTTTCTTTAAAGCATTAAATAATTGAACACATTCCACAGCTTCCTTAACATCGTGTACTCGTAAAATATTGGCTCCATGGTTTAAACATACCATGTTTAGTGCAGTAGTGCCATTTAGTGCATTTTTAGCATCGGTCTTTAGTGTTTTGTAAATCATAGACTTTCTACTTAGTCCCGCTAAAATTGGAGCATCTAGGTTTTGTAGTAAATCTAACTTATGTAAAAGTTCATAATTTTGTTCTAAGGTTTTTGCAAAACCAAAACCAGGGTCAATAATAATATCGTTAATACCAGCTTCCTTAGCTTTATATATTTGTTCCGAAAAATAAAAAATAATATCTTTTATTAAATTATCGTAAGTAGTGTTTTGCTGCATATTTTGTGGAGTGCCACGCATATGCATTAAAATATAAGGTATTTTCAATTCGGCAACGGTTGTAAACATATTAGGGTCTAAGTTTCCGCCAGAAATATCGTTTACTATAGCAGCGCCAGCTTCTACGCATGCTTTAGCAACAGAACTTCTAAAAGTATCTATAGATAAAATACAATTAGGAAAAGAGCTTTGTATTTGAGTAACAATAGGCAGTATACGTGCTAACTCTTCTTCTTCGGAAACTGGATTTGCACCAGGTTTAGAACTATAAGCACCAATATCTATAAAAGTAGCGCCATCTTGCAGCATTTTATTGGTTTGTAAAAGAGCATCTTCTATATTTTTAAACTTACCACCATCAAAAAAAGAGTCTGGAGTAACATTTAAAATACCCATAATTTTGGGAGTAGATAAATCTATAAGGTTTTCGTTACAATTAATAGTCATTTTACTAAATAATAGCGTTGTAATTACTTGACAAAGAAAGATTAAATTGAGAACTTTGACGTTTACAATATTTTAAGCGAAATTTACGGAAATTAGATTTACATGCAGCATACTTCGGAACAATATAATGAGGTTATAAAAATTTGTAGAGATTTATTTCAGAAAAAGATGAAAGATTATGGCAGCGCATGGCGTATTCTTAGACTTCCATCTTTAACGGATCAAATTTTTATAAAGGCGCAAAGAATACGAAGTTTACAACAAAACTCGGTTCGTAAAGTAGATGAGGGAGAAGCTTCAGAATTCATTGGCATAATTAATTACAGTATTATGGCATTAATTCAGTTAGAACTTGGTGTTGTAGAACAACCAGATTTGCAATTAGAAAAAGCAGTGGCTCTTTATGATAAACATATTTCAGAAACGAAAACGTTGATGGAAAATAAAAATCATGATTATGGAGAAGCTTGGAGAGATATGCGTGTAAGCTCTTTAACCGATTTAATTTTGCAAAAACTTTTACGCGTAAAGCAAATAGAAGACAATAAAGGAAAAACTATAGTTAGCGAGGGTATAGATGCTAATTACCAAGACATGATTAATTATGCAGTATTTGCTATGATTCATATTAACGAAAACAAGGCTAAATAATATGAAATATTTAGTTGGTTTTTGTAGGCTATTTGTTGGAATTCTTTTTATTATTAGTGGGTTTATAAAGTTAAATGACCCAGTAGGATTTTCTTTTAAGCTGCAAGAATATTTTAGCGAAGCAGTTTTAAATTTAACTTTTTTAGAGCCTTATGCATTATGGGTATCTATAGGCGTAGTTATTTTTGAAGTACTTCTGGGAGTAATGCTCTTGGTTGGTTTTCGTGTAAAATTTACCTTGTGGAACCTTCTTTTAATGATTATTTTCTTTACTTTTTTAACTTTCTATTCTGCTTATTTTAACAAAGTTACAGATTGTGGTTGTTTTGGAGACGCTATAAAACTAACCCCTTGGGAGTCTTTTTCTAAAGATATTATCTTATTAATTTTAATAGTATTTCTTTTTATAAAAAGAAATTTAATAACACCATTATTTAGGCCTTACCCTAATAGAATTGCAGTTGCAATAGCTTTAATATTAAGTGTTGGTTACGGGTATTATGTTTTAAACCATTTACCGGTTATAGATTTTAGGCCATATAAAATAGGAGCAAATATTAAAGATGGTATGGTGGTTCCTGAAGGAGCTCCAGAAGCTGTTTTTGATTATGCTTGGAAATTTAAGGTTAACGGAGTAGAGGAAATACACCATACCAAAGGAGATTACCCAACTGTTGCAGGAGATTTTATAGATGTAGAAACTACAGAAATTCAAAAAGGATATGAGCCACCTATACACGATTTTACTATAGAGCAAAATGGGGAGGATTTTGCAGATTCTTTATTACAAGAACCTAAATTGGTAATGGTTGTTGCGTATGATTTAAGAAAAACGAATACCGATTTTTACGTAGAAATAAAAGAAATGTCTGTTGCAGCAGAGAAAAAAGGGTATAAGATTATAGGTATGTCTGCCTCTGGGCCAAAACAAACACAGGAAATTAGTAAAGCATATAATTTAGAGTTTCCTTTTTACTTTACAGATGAAACTGCTTTAAAAACAATTGTGCGTTCTAATCCAGGAGTTTTAGTGTTAGAAAAAGGAACAATAAAGCAGAAAGTGCATTATAACGATTTAGAAGAACTTTCTTTCAATTAATTACTTATGAGAAAAATTTTAATAGGACTTGTTTTTTTATATGCAAATTTAATGAGCATTAATGCTCAAGAAAAAACTTTTTCAGAAAAGGCTTTACAAGATAAATTAGTTAATTTAAAAGGAGGAGAAGATACTTTTGAAGATGTTTTAGAGGCATTTAAAGGTAAAGTTGTTTTAATAGATATTTGGGCTTCTTGGTGTAAAGATTGTGTTGTTGGTATGCCTACAGTAAAGAAGCTGAAAAATGATTTTAAGGAGGTATCTTTTCTATATATATCTTTAGATAGAACAAAAGAAAGTTGGAAGAAAGGAATAAAAAAATTCGGAATAGAAGATGGAACCCATTATTGGGCAAGTAAAGGATGGAAGTCCGATTTGTTTACTGCTATAGATTTGGATTGGATTCCTCGTTATATGGTGATAGATAAGGATGGTACCATAAAGTTATATAAAGCCATTAAGGCAGGAGATAAAGAGATTATAAAACAACTTACAAAATAAATAAAATGAGAAGTAAAATCGTAGCCGGAAATTGGAAAATGAATAAAAATTTAGCAGAAACAGAAGCTTTATTAACAGAGCTTGCAGCTAAATTACCAGATACTAATGCAGAAGTTATGGTAGCGCCTACTTTTGTAAATTTAGCAACTGCAGTACATAGCTTAGAATCTTCTACTATTAATGCTATAGCGCAAAACATGCATTTTGCAGAAAGTGGCGCATACACAGGAGAGATTTCTGGAGATATGTTAGTAAGTATTGGTGTTAGTACAGTTATTTTAGGACACTCGGAAAGGAGAGCCTATTTTGGAGAGACTGATGAGATTCTTGAAAAAAAAGTAAAAGCAGCTTTAGCTAAGAACTTACGTGTAATGTTTTGCTTTGGAGAAGAGTTGGCAGATAGAAAGTCTGGAAACCATTTTAAAGTTGTAGAAAGTCAAATTAAAAACGCATTATTTTCTTTAGATGCTAGTGCTTGGAGTTCTATTATATTGGCTTATGAGCCAGTATGGGCTATTGGTACAGGAGAAACAGCTTCTGCAGATCAAGCGCAAGAAATGCATGCTTTTATTCGTAAAACAATAACAGAGGCTTATAACGAAGAAATAGCAAACAATGTTTCTATTTTATACGGTGGAAGTGTAAAACCAGCTAATGCAGAAGAGATATTTTCTAAACCAGATGTAGATGGCGGTTTAATTGGAGGTGCTGCTTTAGTTGCCGATAATTTTGTAGATATAATTAAAGCTATTTAGTTTTAGAATAAATAAGTAAAAGCTGTTTAGGAGCTATCTTCTAAGCAGCTTTTTTTAGTACACTTAAAGTAAATAAGTATGGCAAATATCATATATATAGAATATGTTTTTACAGTTTTTCCTGTACAACCAACATCCGATATTTTAATTGCAGAATTAGGAGAAATAGGCTTTGAAAGTTTTGTGGAAAATGAAAATGGTGTTTTAGCATATATCCAAAAAACAGATTGGAAAGAATCTGCTGTAGAAGATATTGCAATACTTAAAAATGAAAATTTTAAAATAGAATATTCTGTAAAAGAAATAGAACAAGAAAATTGGAATGCTACTTGGGAAGAGAATTTTAAAGCCATACAGGTAGGAGATGCTTGTGTAGTTAGAGCTCCTTTTCATGATGCACCTAGAGTGGAATATGATATTGTTATAGAGCCCAAGATGAGTTTTGGAACAGGGCACCACGAAACTACATTTATGATGCTTTCTCATATATTAGAAAATGATTTTAAAGGGAAATCTGTTTTAGATATGGGTAGTGGTACAGGTGTATTAGCAATCTTAGCAGCTATGAAAGGAGCTTCTCCTATAGAAGCTATAGATATTGATAATTGGTGTTATTTAAATGCTAAAGAAAACGTAGAAAGAAATGGGTTTTCTAATATTCAGGTTTTTGAGGGGGATGCTGGTCTATTAACTGACAAAAAGTTTGATGTTATTATAGCGAATATTAATAGAAATATCTTACTAGAAGATATTCCTGTTTATGTAAAAAGTTTAAACCCTGGTGGTACTTTATTTCTTAGTGGTTTTTATTTAGAAGATTTAGATAAGATTACTTCTAAGTGTAAGGAATATTCGTTAAAGTTTGAAAAAAAACTGGAAAAAAATAATTGGGTAGCTGCAAAATATGTATTTTAGTTGTAATAAAACTCTATTATTATGAGCACTAGAGAAGAATTATCAGAAGAGTTATTACTAGAAGAAGAAACGGTAAACCAAAACGAAATTGTTCTATTTAATGATGAAGTAAATACTTTTGATCATGTAATAGATACCCTAATTGCTGTTTGTGATCATACTTCAGAACAAGCAGAGCAATGTTCTTTAATTGTACATTATAACGGTAAGTGTACCGTTAAAACTGGAGAGTTTAAAGATTTAAAACCGCGTTGTACAAGATTATTACAAGCTGGGCTTAATGCTGAAATTATATAGTTTAATGAGGTAACTTACTTTTTAGTAAGCCATATACAAAAGTTCCTAGTGTTGCTGCCGCAATAACAATAAGCATACTAAAAACACCAGTTCCTAAAAGAATATACATTGGCCCAGGACAAGCACCTGCTAAAGCCCATCCTAATCCAAATATAGTACCTCCTAACAAGTAATTTATAAAGCTTTTGTTCTTAGTAGGAATTTTTATTTCCTGCCCTTCTATACTTTTAATTTTAGACTTTTTAATAAGGTAGATAGATAAAATACCCAAACCTACAGCGGAGCCAATAATGCCATACATATGGAAGGATTGAAACTTAAACATTTCAAAAATTCTGTACCAAGAAACAGCTTCAGACTTTACTAAAATTATTCCAAAAAGAATTCCAACAAATAAAAATTTTAAAAACTTCATATTTTAAAAAATTAAGGGTAAAATAAAATGTGTCATTACCAAACCACCAATAAAAAAGCCAACTACAGCAATTAAAGAAGGAATCTGTAAATTACTAAGTCCGCTAATGGCGTGTCCAGATGTGCAACCTCCCGCGTAACGAGCTCCAAAACCAACTAAAAAACCTCCTATAATTAAAACACTCAAGCCTTTTAAAGATAAAATGGCATCCCAACTATATATTTCTGGTGGTAATAAATTTTCACCAGCATTAGAAAACCCTAAGTTTTTTAAGTCTGTTATAGTTTCCACGCTCAAATCTATTGGCGCTCCGTTAGATAAAAATTGTGTAGCAATAAAACCACCAATAATGGCTCCTAATACAACTACTAAATTCCAGCTGTAAGATTTCCAGTCTATTTTAAAAAAATCGGCATATTTATCTGCACCACTAATAGTACAAAGTGTTCTTAGGTTAGATGACATTCCAAAATTCTTTCCAAAAAGAATTAGAATCACCATTACAAGAGTAATTAAAGGTCCAGAAATATACCATGGCCAAGGATTTAATATATACTCCATAATTTTACTAGGGTTTATCTTAAAATATAAAAAGGTGTATAGTTTAAACTATACACCTTTTTATATTTTACATTTTAATGTAAAATAAAATGATTGTTTTAATGTGTTATACTAAAGGCGCACCTTTAAGGCGTTTCTCTATTTTCTTTTTCTTTTCTGTTAAACGCTTCATCATATCCATTAACTCAGAATCTTTAGTTTCCTTATAAATTTCGTTAATTTCTAATATTAAAGCCTTTGCCTCTCTTGATGCTTCAACACGGTCACTAGTAGACATGTTACTCATTTTTCTGGTTTCAAACTCAAGAGCTCTTTCCGTTAAATCCATAAATTAAATTTTTGCTAAAGTTAATATAATATAGAACATTTCCAAATATCATTGTAATTGTTACTTCTTATAAAGCTATTAGGTTTTTATATTTAAGATTTTTTTAAGGATATTAGTGTTGTGTTTAATTGGTTTTAATTTGTTGTTATATAGGTTTTTATGCGTTTTTTGATGCACTTATTGTATTCTTTTTTGTTATAAACAATAGGTGTTAATAAAAGTTTTTTCTATTTCATATAAAAGAGTTTTGTATTAAGAAATGATTAAAAAATATGTTTTATTATTTAATAGAGATCGTTGTATAACCTTTGAAAAGAGATTTTTTTGATTAGTTAATTTTTAAGTTTTGTATCTATTTTTTTGTCGAATTTAGTTTTGAAAAAGTGTTTTTAGGTTTGTTTTTTAGAATTATAAGCTGCTATGGACTTCTATATAAATTATAGTAAATAGCTCCCATAAGGTTTTGGGTGTGTATTTTTTATCCCTTATATCTAGCTGTTCTTCGATAAAGTCTTCTTTTGATTCCTCCAAAACTACGTTGTGCTTAGATACACTGGACTGGATAGTAAAAAAGGGTTTGTACATTCCTAAAAAAATAAAAACCATGTAAATCATAAGACTTACATGGTTTTGTTACCAGTTGAATGGCTTTTTTGTGACCTCGACAGGATTCAAACCTTATGGCTTTATTCCAATGTTTCTAGGCTCTATGCTAAATTCTATGTTTTATGTTGACGGATTGTGAACTCAATCTAATACTCAATATTACTATTTGGTATTTCGTCTAACACAAATGTATATATTTTTGAAAAATAATCTTTTAAAAATTTATTTTCTTTATTAAGCTTGAGACAAAGAAGATCTATCCAAAAATCTTATTTTGTCAGGTTTTAAAAGCGTTTTGAGAGGTTCAAAAAACTAGTGACCCCGAATCAGCTCGTTTTTTAATAAAGCTTTAAGGTTTTAAAGAATTTGACTAGATTTATGAGTGTTTGGCGTTTATTAATTATCAATAAGTATTAAAACTAAACTTTTTTGGTTTAGAGGTTAAAGCCAATATTCAATTTTTTAATGTGATTACTAATAATGAAAAAGTAATTTACTAATATGTTTTTTATCATTAAAAGTTATTCTATTGAGATATTTGCACTAAGTTATTTTATTTAGATATTTGCGCTAAGTTATTTATATTTAAAACAAACAATGGAAAACATGATGATTAAATCCTTTCTAAAAATAGTTGCTTTTATAATTTTTTTAGTAATATTATCTAGCCCAATTTATTCTCAGGAGGATAATGGTCAAGAAAAATCTAAGCGAGTAGATATATTTAAAAGTACAGAAAGAGATAGCTTGCAATTATGGTTTTATGATAGGGCTACCATAATGGGTGTTACTGGAGAGAAAAGAAAGGAATTTTATAATATAATCTTATATCATACTTATAAGATGACGGCTCTAGAAAAAAAAGAAAAAGGATACACTCCCAAAGAAATACGCTCTAAATTCGAAGAGCTTTTACAAAAACAACATTCAGAAGTTAAGCCAATTTTAGATGATAAGCAATATGGTTATTACTTAGATACCTATAAAAAACTTTTAAAAGGTGTCTATGAAAGAAAAGGTTGGAAATAAATTAAAATTATGAAAAAACAATTAGTTGTAGTTGTCTTTCTTTTAGCATCGTTTTTTTCATTTGCTCAAAGTTCAAAGACTATTAATATTGGAGTACTTGTCGATAAGGATTCGAAGGAAAATTTGGCTTTATTCGAAAAGCTTAAAAATGAAATTCGTTCTGTAATGGGACAAGATACTAATATGATTTTTAAAAGTCCTTTAGAGAATAATTATGATTTAGAATTGGCCAAAACAAATTTTATAGCTCTAGAAAAAAGCGAAGTAAATATCATTTTGGCTTTTGGTGTAATTAATAATATAGCTTTATACCAGCAAAAGTCTTATGGCAAACCAGTAATTGTTTTCGGATCTGTTAATAGTGATTTTATTGATTTACCAGCGCAGCAGAATACTACTGGGATAAATAATTTAGCTTATATCATAGCTCCTTTATCTTATAAGAAAGATTTAGAAGCTTTTAATTCTATTTATGAGTTTAAAAAGGTAGGAATTTTAGTAGATGAATATCTTCCTGAAGCACTTCCAGTTAGAGCACTTTTTGATGATTATTTCGCAGATAAAAAAACAAGTTATTCTTTAATTAATATACCTGAAGATGGCAATATAGCTAATTCTTTAGAGGGTATAGATGCTGTATATCTTGCTGGTGGTTTTGCTTTGACCGATGATGCATTTAAAAAAATGGTTAATATAATTAACGATAAAGAATTACCTTCTTTTTCTGCAAACCGTAAATTAGATGTGGAAAAAGGAATTTTAGCAACGAATCAGCCAGCTACCAACTTAGACCAGTTTTTTAGACGATTAGCATTAAATGTAGAGGCAGTTGTGAATGGTACAAATCCTTCAGAATTGCCCTTAAAATTGGATTATAATAATAGACTTTCTTTAAATTTTAACACAGCAAAACAGATTAATTTTCCTTTGCGTTATAGTATGTTGGGTACTGTTGATATTGTGGGAGGAAATAGCTCATATTCTGCAGATAACACATATTCCATAGTAGATATTATGAATGGTGTTGTAAATAAAAACTTAGGACTTGAAGTAGAACGCAAGAACGTTGACCTAAGCACTCAAGACCTTAAAACTGCTAAAAGTAATTTTCTTCCAGATGTTTCAGCAAGTGCAACTGCGGCATATTTAGATCCAAGAGTAGCAGAAATTTCAGGAGGAACTAATCCAGAGTTTTCAACCTCTGGAACCGTTGGTCTACAACAGGTCTTATATTCGGAAAGTGCGGGTGCAGGAATTACTATTCAAGATAATATCCAAAAGGCACAACAAGAAACCTTTAATGCTGCAGAATTAGATGCTTTATTAAATGCATCAGTCGCCTATTTTAATACATTAATACTAAAGACTAATGTAGAAATTCAGGGACAAAACTTAGAGGTAACTAAAAAGAATCTTGAAATATCGGAACAAAATTTTCAGGCAGGTGCATCGAGTAAGTCAGACGTGCTTCGTTTTAGAAGTGAACTTGCCCAAAATATGCAGACCTTAATTGAAGCAGGAAATCAATTGAGTGAGTCCTATTACTCTATAAATCAATTAATGAATAATCCGATTAATTTAGAAATAGATGTAGAAGAAGCTTCTATTTCTGAAGGATTATTTATTAATTATAAATATGATGATTTTAAAGATATTTTAGATAACCCAAAACTTAGACCTTTTTTAATCGAATTTTTAATAAAAGAAGCAAAGTTAAATGCTCCTGAACTTAAGAATATTGATTATAATTTAAGAGCAATACAAAGGAACTATCGTCTTAATTCTTCTGGTAGATTTGTTCCTACTGTGGCACTACAGGGTAATTATAATTTAGCTATTTCGCAATCAGGAAAAGGTTCAGTGCCTGTTTTAGGATCTCCTGTTGCGCCAGACGGAGTATATAATTTAGGCCTTAATGTTTCTTTACCAATATTTCAGCAAAATCAGAGGAATATTAATAAACAAACTGCGAAGATTCAGGAGGATCAACTAAATATTCAAAAAGCTAATACAGATTTAAATATTGAAAATAATATTAATGTATTGGTGCTAGACTTAACTAATGAAATAGCTAATATTGAGATATCAAAAGTCGCAGAAGTTACTGCAAAAGAAAGCCTAGGGCTTACTCAAAGTTCTTATGCAGAAGGAGCTATTCCATTAATTCAATTAATTGATGCACAAACAAATTATCTGCAATCACAGTTGGCTAGTGCTACAGCCAATTATAATTATTTACTAGCTTCAATGCAGTTGGAACGTGCTATTGGTTATTTCTTTTTGATGAATACAGAAGATAGCAATCAGGCATTTATGCAAAGGGCAAATGAATTTATTTTGAATAAAAATTAAAAAACCAACTTTAATTATGAAATATTTTAGTCACATTATTTTAACTCTCTTGCTAACTTTATTTTTTGACTCTTGCAAGGAGCAAGTAGAAAAGAAAGAAGAGGTGTTAAGACCTGTAAATTATCAGGTAGTAGGTACTTCCGATGCTCAAAAAATTAGGTCTTTTAGTGGAGTCGCAAAAGCAGGGGATGAGATTGAATTGAGTTTTAGAAGTAATGGAATTATGACCACTTTTAACGCAAAGGTTGGACAGCAGGTAAAAAAAGGTGATTTAATTGCAAAATTAGATAATGTACAAGCTAATCTTGCCTATGAACAATCAGTGTCTGCTCTTAATAGTGCAAACTCTGCAATGAAAACTTCAAAATCAGCTCTAACCCGGATAAAAAATTTGTATGAAAAAGGTAGTCAATCATTAAGTGATTATGAAACAGCTAAAAATAATTATGAGAGTGCTTTAGATCAATACGAGTCTGCTAAGCGTAATAAAAGTATTCAGCAATCACAAATTAGCTATGGGTACATTTATGCTCCAAAAGATGGAACTATTGCTTCCACGAACGGGAGTGTAAACGAAAATGTTGCTTCTGGCTCAGTAATAGCAGTTTTAAATGCTGGCACTGATATTAATATTGAGGTAGGTTTACCAGAAAGTGTAATTAATAAGGTTAAACAAGGAATGGAAGTTGAAGTTAATATTTCTTCTTTAGGAGAAAAATTAAAAGGTAATGTTTTTGAAGTTTCTCCAATAGTTGATGCTAATTCAGCAACCTACCCTGTTAAAATTGATATTCTTTCAAATAAAGATATAAAACCAGGTATGGCAGCAAACGTGATTTTTAACTTTACTACAGGAGAAGAATTAAATGACAATACCTTAGTTATCCCTGTTAAAGCTGTTGGAGAGGATGGTGATGGCAATTTTGTTTTTGTAATAGAAACAGAAGACGATAAAATAGGAACTGTTAGAAAACAAACTATTGAAGTAGGGGAACTAACTTCTGATGGTTTTAAAATAAAAAGTGGCGTAAAAAATGGAGATAAAATTGCAACAGCTGGCCTGCAAACGCTTCTTGATGGACAAAAAGTAAGATTACAATAACCATTTAAACGAAAATAATTATGAATCTTACTCAATTTTCAATTACAAACAACCGTGTTGTTTTAAGTGTATTAGCAGTAGTTATGCTTATGGGATTGGTTGGTTATGAAACCTTATCAAGAGATAGTATGCCGCCATATACTATTCGAGTAGCTTCTATTGTTTCTTCGTTTCCAGGTGCAAGTCCACAACGTGTAGAGGAGTTAGTTACGGATCGAATAGAAAAGGTAGCTCAGGAATTACCAGAATTAAAAAAAGTAACAAGTACATCAAGAACTGGATTGTCTGTTGTTCAGGTAGAGTTGGTAATGCAAGTAGGGCCTCAAGATTTACAAGCGGTTTGGGATAGATTACGAAGAAAACTTAATGATATACAAGGATTACCCAGTGGAGTGCAACCACAATTAAAAGATGATGGAATTGGAGAGGTTTTTGGTATAGCAGTAGGCCTTACAAGTGATGGTTTTTCATTTTCTGATATGAAAGATTATGCAGATGATATGAGAGACGATTTAATTAAACTTTCAGATGCTGCAAAAGTGGAGATTAATGGCGATCAATCCGAACGTGTATTTGTAGAGTTTGATAATACTAAATTAAAAAGTTATGGCTTAACAGCCAATGGGTTGCAAAGTTTAATTAGTAGTACTAATATTTTAAGTTCTGGAGGACAAATAAATGTAGGAGATGAGCGAATTATATTAGAGCCAACCGGAAATTTTAACGACATTTCCGATATCGAAGAGATGTTGATTCCGCTTGGAGAAGGAGGGCGGGTACTTCCTTTAAAAGATATTACAAATGTTAGAAAAGGCTATATTAATCCTCCAACTCAAATTGTAAGTATTAATGGTAAAGACGCTTTGTCTTTGCATGTATCTCTTAAAGATGGAGCAAATATTATAAAATTAGGAAAAGAATTAGATGTTGTACTTAGTACATGGAAAGAGAAATTACCTGTCGGTTTAGAAGTATCACGATTGGCCTCCATTGACACCTATATTGATTTAAAGATTAGTGATTTTATTGGTAACCTTTTACAATCCATAGGAATTGTTTTAGCTGTTATGCTTATATTCCTTGGCTTCAGAACTGGTTTGGTTATTGCGAGTTTAATTCCAATTGTAACTATTACCACTTTGTTCATAATGGGTTTAATTGATGTGGGTTTAAATCAGATAACTCTTGCAGCTTTAATTATGGCCTTAGGAATGATGGTGGATAATGGTATTGTGGTAGCAGAATCAGTCATGGTAAAAATGGAAAATGGTGCCGATGTTAAAAAGGCAGCTATAGATTCTTGTTCAGAGTTGTTTACGCCTCTTTTAATTTCTACTTTAACAACTTCTGCAGCGTTCTTATCTTTTTATATGGCAGAATCCGTCATGGGGGATATCATGGGGCCAATTTTTGTGGTAATAACAATAGCACTTTTGTCTTCATGGATTATTTCTCTAAGCATTATTACATTGTTTTGTGTATTCTTTCTAAAAGTAAAAAAACAAGAGGAAGGAAAAGTTGGTTTTTTAGATCGCTTGATTAATGGTTTAAAATCTAAATACAAAGATTTAATATTAATAGCCTTATCCTGGAAACGATCTGTACTTTTTGCTATTGTCGGAATGTTTGTTTTATCAATTTTAGGTTTTGGCTTATTGGCATTTGTGTTTTTTCCAGATAGTGATCGTAATATGATTACTGCAGATATTAACCTTCCTGAAGGAACTAAAATAGAACGTACCGAGGAAATGGTCTCTGCTATTGAAGCTTTTATGAAAAGAGAACTTCAGGTTTCTGAAAATTCTTTAGAGGGAATTGTAGATTGGTCTGCATATATAGGAGAAGGTCCATCTGCTTATGATTTAGGCTATAACCCAGATGAAGCAAATTCCAATTATGCACACATCTTAATTAACACCTCTAATTTTTTGATAAATAATGAAATGGTTAGAAAATTAGACTCTTTTAGCTTCGCATCATTTCCAAATGCAGATATAAAAGTTGGTCTTTTAGGTTCAGGAGGTGGAGGTACTCCTATAGAAATTAAAGTTTCTGGAGATGACCCTAATAAATTAGCAGAAATATCAGAAAGCATTAAAACTAAGTTATTTGGTATTTCTGGTACAAAAAACATTAAGGATGATTGGGGGCCAAAAGGTAAAAAGTTTATAATTGATATTGATCAGAATAAAGCGCAATTAGCAGGAGTTTCGAATCAGGATATAGCAACATCTTTACAGACGGTACTAGATGGATTTAGTACCGGGGAATATCGGGAGAATGATAAAACTATCCCTATAGTAATGTTAAGTAATCAAGATAAACAGCAAACGTTAGCATCTTTAGAGACATTAAATATTTATGCACAAAGTTCTGGAAAAAGTGTACCGTTATTGCAGGTGGCTTCTATAATTCCGAAATGGCAGTATACAAGAATTAAAAGATTGAACCTTACAAGAACAATTAATGTTTCTAGTGAGCTGACTGAAGGCGGTAATGCGTCTGCTATTACTGCTGAAATTATACCTTGGCTAGAGGAGCAAGCTGCTACATGGGGACCAGATTATAGTTATAATCTTGGAGGTGATGCAGAAAGTACTGCTGAGAATATGGGTGCGGTTGCGAGTTATTTACCATTATCCGCTTTTATCATTATAATGCTATTAATAATACAATTTAATTCTTTCCGAAAAACGGTTATGATTGTCTGTACCATACCTTTAGGAGTTATTGGTATGGTATTAGGCTTGCTTATTTTTAATGTTCCTTTTGGATTTATGGCCTTTTTGGGGGTAATTTCCTTAGCAGGTATAGTCATAAATAATGCTATAGTTCTGGTGGATCGGATAGAAATGGAAGAAGACATAGTTAAACGAAACCCACAAGATGCTATTATTGCAGCTTGTTTACAACGCTTTAGACCAATATTACTTGCTACTTTTACTACAGTACTCGGTTTAATACCACTTTATTTGGGTGGAGGAGAAATGTGGGAGCCCATGGCTGTTACTATCATGGTAGGCCTATTGTTTGGAACTGTAATAACTTTATTATTTATTCCTGCTTTTTATAGCGTTTTATATAAGGTTGATTATAAAGGGTATATATTTAATAATGAATTATTAGATTAAATAATGTTCAAAAGAATATATTCATATCGTTTTGAGTTCTTCTTTGTAACCCAACTAGTTATTTTATTTGGCTCATTGTTAATTCCTGGCCAAGTATTTGAAGATACAATTGCTCCAATTTCCTTTTTATTAAATCTTATAGCCGGCGTCATTTTTATATCTAAAAGGAAAGAGCTTTTTTGGTTTTTTTTAATTTTATTAATAGCAAGTAGTTTTTTATTTGGTTTTGCAGAGACACATGATGAAAAGCCACTTCTAGTAAGTTATATACAATTTGCTATTTATTTTTCTTTTTACTTGTTTGTTACTTACGAAATAATAAAGCAAGTATGGCAAACACCAGAAGTGAATAAAACAATAATATATGGGTTGATAAGCGGTTTTATATCACTTGGACTTATAGGTTTCTTTATTTGTATGAGTATAGAATTAACCAACCCAAATTCTTTTGAGGGGGGGCTATTGGCTATGCAAGGAGTTCAGCCAAATGCCCTTACAGAACAACTTATGTATTTTAGCTTTATTACGATGATGTCTATAGGTTATGGGGATATATTACCAATAACACCTTTAGCGCAGAAGGCAGCAATTTTAATAGGTTTAATAGGACAATTTTATCTTGTGGTTATTACTGCGGTCGTGGTTGGAAAATTTATTAATCAAAAAGGCGTTAAAAGCGAGTCTTAAAGTCAATTAGTATAGAAAGAACAGAATCAATATCGCATTGAATTCGTTGCATTTGTAAAAATAACTATGACTGATTGTAACGATACTAAATCTGATAAGAATTTTTAAGTTATCTTGCTATAAAATTAGGGATGTTATCTTCTAAATATGAAAGTATTATGGAAAATCACCTATCCATTGGTGATAATACCAACGAATAAAATGAAATTACAGAATTTATATACTTTGACACAATTGGTATGTAAAGATGATTCCATAACAGGTGATGAGCAAAAATCTTGGTTAGATCGAATGGGAAAAGGGATGGGTTTTGCACACCAAAACGTTTCTTATATTGCCGATAAGTCTATTAAAATGATATAAGAAGGTGCTAATCTTGATATTTATGAATATTAATCAATAAGTTTATTTCTTAGCCGAAACCTAAAAAAGGCAGCTATTGATACAAGCACTACAACAGCAATCAAAACATAAATAAACTTAGGTACTGGTACAGGGTCTCCTGCTGCGTAACTATGTAATCCGGATAAATAATAGTTCACGCCGAAGGAGGTCATAATAATAGAACCGAAAGCAAATACGCTCGCAACGTTTAATATATATCTACTTTTTAAGGCGGGAACAAAACGAAGGTGCAATACCACCGCATAAACAATTATGGAAATTAGAGCCCATGTTTCTTTAGGATCCCAAGCCCAATAACGGCCCCATGATTCGTTGGCCCAAATACCACCTAGAAAGGTTCCGACAGTCAACACGAACAAACCAATGGTCATTGATATTTCGTTAATATAAGTGAGTTCTTTTATACGAATTGTTATTGCTTCCTTGGATTTTTTGGTTTCAATAATCATCAGAATCAAGACCATAAAACCTAAGATTGCAGATAAAGCCAAAGGAGCATAACTACTAACAATGGTCGCTACATGTACTTTTAGCCAGAAGGATTTTAATACAGGCATTAAGTTTGTAATCTCTGGACTTAACCAGTCCAAGTAACTAACAAAGAGCAAAGAACCTGTAAAAAGTGTTGCTAAAGGCAATGAGAAATCTGATTTTCGGAAGGTCATTAATCCGCATAGCATTAAAACCCAGGCTACAAAAACCAGCATTTCATAACCATTGCTCCAAGGCGCATGTTGTGCTACATACCAACGAAGTAAAATATTTCCAGTAAATACTAGAAAGCTGATTAGGGAAAAGATAACAAGAGCATTCCATAATGCATCTATAAAACGTTTTTGTACAAATATTTTAGTCAAGGCCAATACGAGCAGTATAAAACCAAAAGTGAAAAATACTTGGAACAACCAAAAATTAAGATTTATTTCATTATACCACAACTCAGCTTCTACTCGCTGACTGTTGGGAATAATAGCCTTTCCCAAGGTACTTTGGTAGGTGTTTATATACGATAATTTTTCAGTAGCGGCTGCCCATTTTTTGGACGCTACATCATTAAAATACGAAGGAGTTATGGTTTGAACAAAACGAGCGTCCTCCGTAGGGAAATCTTTAAAATGATGGGTATAGCTATACCATGTATCCTTCTCATCAAGACTGTTGGGATAAATCTTTAAATAGTTGCCCGAAAAAATATTGAACAAAATATTAAAGCGCTCGTCTACCTTGAGTACTTCTTTATCAAATTCATTATGCTCCGCTGGCTTTTTGGCATTTGCTTTCTCCGCTACTTTTGTCAGTACATAATCACCAGTGGGATTTATTAAATCGTCAAAGGAAATCAAACCTTCATCGGTAATCTTTAGGACTTCGAAAAAACTTCCGCCTTTTTCCGTATCAATTTTTATGATGGGAATCTGTTGCCAAGCTCCTGGAGAAACATGCATTGCTAGAAATACCTGATTAGCATCCAACCGAATTTCTTCATTTGCTCCTTTGTATTTGAAATAGGGTTTACGCGAAACTTTTCGCAAAAACTCAGAAGCTAAAGTATTGATTGGTTTTATTCTTCCATCTAAATCTTGAACCATCAAACGACCAAAGAGTGCCGCATGCTGTTTATCAATGGCTTGTTCGGCAACCAATTCAGAAATTGAAATGGTATCATTTGTTTCTTGTGCCTTAAGACTTATGTTCATTACCCCAATCAAGAATAAGGCTGTGATTACCTTTTTTGTTTTTAATTTTTTCAGCTTCTTGTTGATAGCCATAAAATGAGAACTTTTTCCAAAAAGCGTAAAGAACATTCCAATCATCATTAGAAAATAACCAGCATAGGTTACATTGGTACCTAAAACATCATGGTTTACAGATAAAACAGTTCCTTTTTCATCGGTATCGTAACTAGCTTGGTAAAATCGAAATCCGCCATAATCCAAAACATTATTCATGAAAATTCGGAAAGGCATTTTTGTATCTGCATCTAACACAGTAACCTCACTCGCATATGCAGACGGACTCTCAGAACCTGGATAGCGTTCCAATTGAAAATCATTTAACTGTACTGAAAATGGGGTCTCAATAGGTTTGGCTCCATACGATAAACTTACATTCGTGCCACTTACATTAACTTCATGGGTGGTAGGTAAAAAACCGTCACGATAGAGTAAAGTCACTTCTTCGGTTCTATCTTTTACCTGTACGTTCAATATCAGAGCATCATCCTTTACCTTATCATTATCTTTTGGTTTTTCCGCCGAGCTTATAATGTCGATTCTGCCTGATTCGTGAAAAGATAGAGGCACAAAAGACAAATCACCTGAGCGGTATAAGGTTCGCAAAGTCATGGGTTGTAAGGTGTCCCCTTTAATAATACCCGCCGTTTGGTCGGCCATTATAAAAAAATCTAGCTGATGTGGCGCCAATAGCTGAAATTCACCCTCTTTTTCTATAAGATTGATAACATCTTTTCCCGCTGCCTCAAAACCTATTTTATGTTTGTGACTTCCAATTTCTTCAATTTCTCCTTTTTTCAGGAACAATGTTTCCCTACCATTTCCTGAGGTAACTACTAATTGCAGTAATGGAACTCCTTTTTCAGGGTCATCAACAATTTCGGGAATAGCATCTGCTACAAATTGCTTATGCGAAATGGTAATTGGAGTGGCATCCAAATCCGTTTGAATAGAAAAATCATTATCATTCAAGGGAGAAAAGTAAAGTTCTCTTTCCAAATGTTTTGTTTGCTTTCCATTGGATAGGTGGACTTGCAAATAATTCTTATCGGAAATGATTGTACTTGAAGATGCCCCTTCTCTAATGCGCATGATACCTCCATAGGAATCATACCTTGTAATACCTGCACCAATAAGAATTACGATAAAAGCAATATGAAAAAGGAGTATGGCCCATTTTTCCTTGCGCCAAAGTTTGTATTTATAAATATTGGCCACAAAGCAAAGCCCGAGCCCGAACATTACCAACTCAAACCAACTGGAGTCGTAGACTTTTATCCAAGCTGTGGCGGTGCCAAAGTCATTTTCTATAAAAGTTGCGGTACCCATGGCTATGGCAAAAACCAACAATAAAACAAGTGCCAATACTGGCGAGGAAAAAATGCGATAGAATATTTTCATGAAAAATGTTCGGCTTAAAAGCCTTTAAAGAATAAGGTTTAAAATCGACTACTTATTGGTCATGCTTACTTCTTTGGAATCCATTTTATCCTCACGGGCTTTGGCTTCCTCTAGCCATTTGGGTAATAAATTGGTTTTAAACTCCTCTTTTTCTTTAATAAGTTTTTCCATATCTAAACCTATAAAAGCCTGTGCCTTTTCTTTAGAAGCAATATCTGGCATTGGCACTTCTTGATTAAAACCTAGGGTAGCCAACAAACGAGCTAATTTTACTCTAGCTTCTTGTGCTATATTAAGTCCGCCACCCAATACTCGTGCTGTTTCCACAGGAGAGTGGAATGATGCTCCATGAGAAGCAGCAGCATAATCCCAACGCCATTGCGCATGACGAATATCAGTTAGTATTAGTTTCATTTGTTCTTCGGTGGCGCCTAACTCCCATGCTTTTCCTGCTTCAATATGAGACTTAACTAATAAGTCTTCTAATTTCAGTCTGTTTTCGGTTGCCTTTTGCTGACGTTCATATACATTGGCACGCAATTTATCGGCTTCCTGTCTGTGACAGACTTGACAAGAATTCGCAACATTATTTAAAGGTGATTGCAAATGGTGGTCGGTAAATTTCTGACCACCTTCACTTTTATAAGGCATATGGCAATCTGCACAAGAAACACCACGGTCGGCATGAACACCTGTCAAATAGGTTTCGTAGCCTGGGTGTTGCGCTTTTAACATAGGTGCCTTACTAATTTTGTGCGTCCAATCTGAAAATTCCATTTCGTCGTAATACTCTTCCATGGCTTCCACAGTCATTCCATTCTTCCATGGGAACGTAAGATATGGCGTGCCTTCAGCTCCGGGTTTTTTCTTGTCGAAATAATATTCAACGTGGCATTGGGCACAAACTAAAGAACGCATTTCTTGATGGGTTGCTTTGTTAATATCCTTACCCATAGCATCAAACGCCTCTACAAGTGCTGGGCGTGTAATGCGTAATTTCATATTGTTAGGGTCATGGCAATCGGCGCAGCCGATGGGGTTTACAACTTCAGCACCTTTATCCGCCCATTTTCCATCGTAGAATTCCGAAATTCCTATTTCATTCATTAAACGAGGAACATCAGGACTTTTACAAGTCCAACAAGTGGCAGGCATCGGTCCATCGCCTGGGCCTTTAGGACCACCCGTTCGCAACGTATTTTGAATATCTTCTATGGCATAAAAATGACCACGACCTTGGTTGTAATCTTTGGAAAAACCATAGCCAGCAAACAATAAGACCAATCTAGGGTCTTCCTCAAGCACATCACGCATTGCAGACCCGCCTTGATAAGAGGCAAAAGAAGTTTCGGAAGTCTGTAAAAACGACTGATACTCCCGAGGGTAGTTTTTTCCCCATTCTTCATTTCGAGGTTCGTTTTCACTAATATCTACCTGCGGTACATATTGGTATTTTGCCTCGCTCTTTCTATTGATGATACTTGAGGCAAGCAAACCCAATAAAAATACTACTACTAAGGTTACGACAAACAGAATTTTGTTTTTCATAGGAATGTTATTTAGATGCCATTTCTTTTTCTAACCAAGTGGGAATAACCATTTCTTCTTGGTCGGTTGGTAAAGGGGCAATATTATATTTTATGGTTGACATACCATGGATTCTACCATGGGGAATTTCTTTATGACAGCTCCAACACTGGCGGTCGGTTCTGTTTTTCGCATGGTTATCTATAAAACCATCGTATTTCGTTTGAGTGACTTGTTGGACATGGCAGCGAATACAATTGTTTTGTACTACTTCCTGAGAACCTTCGCGCATGAAAATAACTTCAGGTTCTGCTCTTGCCGTAAAAATCGAAGCATGGTATAGACCATCCATAGCCTTAAAATAATAAGCATTTACAACATTATCTTGAGGCACATGACATCCATTACAAGAAGCCCATTCACGATGTGAACTGTGCATCCAACTATTATAAACTGGCGTCATTACATGACAATTTACACAAGCCTGCGGGTCATCTGACAAATAGGAAACCACTTCACCTTCTTTCATCAAAAAAAAGCCAATGCCAAGAACAGCCGCTATCGCAAAAACAGCAAAAGAACGCAGAGGAGTGCCTTTTTTTGGTAGGAAGTTGAATTTCACGTTTAAATTATTTACTTAAATATATTATTTTCTGAAGGAAAATGAAAATATATCTAATTATATTTTCATTTAGTTTTTAAAAAGCTTCATTAACCCCAAAATAGATTCCGTTTTGACCATCTTTACCATTACCTATGTCAAGTCTAAGCCAAGTGTTTTGGTCTTTTAAAACTTTAAATCGTACTCCTGCTCCGTAACCTGGTTTTACAGAGTTAAATTTTAAAAGATCAGAGGCATCTCCGGCAACGCTCCCTACGAGGCCAAATACAGCTAATTTCCATCTAGGTTTTAATCTATAACGATATTCGGCTTGTATAACAAACATGTTTTTATCTAAAAAACGACCATAGAAGTATCCTCTCGCACTATTACTTCCTCCAAAAAATGCCATTCCCTGAAAAGGAACGTTCCCATAATTATTTTCGATGTAGACTTGAGTTGCTAGAGTGCTGCGTTTATTTAAAGGTTCATAGTTTCGTAAATCTAATGTGAATTTATTGAAGCTATGAGTTGCACCTAGAATTTGACTTGAGAAATGTGCACCTATTTCAAATAACTGCCCATTTGTTGGTGAAGAGGTGTTATTTCGAGTGTCTAAATTGAATTCGGCTCCTAATCCACTAATAACGGTACGACTTGAACCCAAAATAGTTCCAGAATCTAGTATCCCATCTTCTTCTACTTCGGTTACTTGGTGATTAGCAAAGTTATAAGTAAAACCAAAATTTAGATCTGGGGGGAGTCTTTTTAAAAAACTTAATTTAAATTTATGAGTTGTTTGATTATAGTTCTCTAAATTATTTTCTGGAGTTTCTGGTCCAATACCCCAAAAAGAATTTGGGTATATTTCAAATAAGTAATCTGCATCAATAAAATAATCTCCTTTCCCTAAATAGATTTGGGGTGTAGCGTTAAACATGATTTGACCAGCAGTAGTATAAATACCACTAAATAAAATATTAGAAAGACGCTGATTATATTGATTTGTTTTGTTTAATAGAAAAATTTGGCCACCACCGCCAATACCAAATTCTGTCTCTGGGGTATAAAATGCTATAGGTAAACCAATGATTTTTATTTTTTTTGTTTTTCCTAGTGTGTCCGTACGTACAAAACCTTCTTCTCTTCCTTGCCCAGATAAAGCTATTGGTAGAATTGTTAAAAGAAATATAAATAGTTGTAGTTTTCTCATTAAAAAAAGAAATCGTCTAAAATAACATTAAATCCAAAAGTAAAAGCGGTATTACTAACCGTTAAGTTTTCGGAAGCAGTTGTTCCTGATGGTCGTTGTTCTTGACTAATATCTACCAAAAAAATATTTAAATCAAAACCAATATCAAAAGCAATTTGATCATTAATTACATAAGAATATCCAAGTCCAAATAAAGTTCCAAACCCACCACCTTCAGCAAGTTCGGTAATAGGGCTGGCTAAATCATTAAAACTCGTTTCTTCTCTATAACGAACATAACCCATAGATAAAGTAGTAAATAGAGACCCTCTGTTGTTTTTACTTAAATAATAAGAAGAAAATGGTCCTACATATAATGATTCTGTAGTTCGATCAACATTATTAGAAGAACTTGCTCTATTGAGATTTAATCTACCACCAAGAAGCCATCTTCCTTTTATAAATTTTCCTGTGGAAAAATTTAATCCGAATTCATTGGTAATGGTCTTTTTATCAGAAGATTTTGTTTTGTTAGTGTTTGAGCTAATAGTTCCTGCTAATCCTGTTAACCACCTCCCTTCACGAAATGGAGTTGCAATAGAGTCGGAGGGAATATAATTATTTTGAGCTCTAAGAAAAAGAATCCCAAATGAAAATAGTAAAAAAAACAAATATAAAATTCTCATGAAATTTATTTGAAATATAGATAAAAATAGACAAATATCTAGACTCGTAAAAATGACTTAATGGGAATGAAGAATAAATCTTTATCTTAGGCTAAAATCCGATTCTAAAAAATTGAATTCATGATTATAAAATTTTATGGTACGAGAGGTTCAATACCTGTGTGTGAAAAAGGTTTTCAAGAATTTGGAGGTAATACCACTTGTGTTGTAGTTATGGATGACAGTAAAATTGGAGATGTTTTAATCTTCGATGCTGGTACTGGAATTCGGAATTTAGGAAAAGAATTGATGAAGAGGTCTTTTAAAGAAGAAAGTAAGATAGTAATTGCATTTTCTCATTTTCATTGGGATCATGTTCAAGGATTTCCTTTTTTTGCTCCCGCGTATGATTCTTCTAAGAAAATTGATATTATTGCTTTAGGTGATGAATTAAAAATTACAGATCTTAAATCCATATTCACTAATCAAATGAAGAGTACGTATTTTCCTGTTAGTTTAGAAAATATGGGGGCTGAGTTTATATTCCATTTAAAAAAAAGTAATGAAGAAATGTTCCGAACTGGAAGTACGGGGAAATTACTGTCAAATGCACATTCTCATCCTGGTGGAGCTCATGGTTATCGTTTGGAAGTAAATGGAAAAGTTTTAGTTTATTGTACAGATATAGAACATGGCGATACTCTAGATCAAAAAGTGATTGATTTTGCTAAAGGGGCGGATGTTTTAATCCATGAAGCACAATATACACCGGAGGAACTCCCTAAATATAGAGGATGGGGACATAGTAGTTGGGGGCAAGCGATAGAAGTAGCCAAATTGGCTGGTGTGAAAAAGTTATATATGACGCACCATGATCCAGATCATAATGATGCTTTTATTTTAGAAGAAGAAAAAAAATGTCAGGCCATTTTCAAAAAATGTTATTTCGCAAGAGAAGGGGAAGAAATTAAAATTTAATTAAAAATATTATCTTTATTTTTTTAAAAAGGAGAGTACTATGAAAAAGCAATTTTTTAAAACAATGATGAGCTTTAGGATCTTCTTAGTTGTTAGTTTTTTACTGGGATGCGGACCTGCCAAAATGAGCTCTACATGGACTAAGGATACGTATAAAGAAAAAAAATATTCTAAAATTGCAATAATTGGTATTAGTAATGATCTTTTGGCAAAAAATACCTTTGAGCAAGATGCGGTTAAGCTTTTAAAAAAACAAGGGATAAATGCTGTAGAGGGGATAAAAATGTTTCCTCTAGGAGCAGATAAAAATAAAACAGCTGAGGATTATATAAAAATTATTAAAGAAAATAACTTAGATGGAGTGATAACAATGGCTTTGATAGATTCTAAAGAAAAAGATCGTTATGTGCCTGGAGAAGCTTTACATATTCCGTCTTATTACCGAGTAGGGAAGTATATTGTACGGAGTTATCAAACAATAGATACTCCAGGTTATTATACAACGTCAAAATCTTTTCTTATCGAGGCAATTTTATATGATGTAAAAGGAGATTTGTATAAAGGAAAAGAGACTATGGTATGGACAGGACAATCTACACTTTTAGAACCATATTCATTAAAAAATGCATCTGAGAGTTTTACAAAAATAATGGTAGATCAATTAATAAAGGATGAAATTATAGTTTCAGAATAAATTTTTAAGAGTTCATCCAGTCTTTAAATTCTCTTGCTTTGCCTTTGCTAATAATAATTCGTTCAGTGGCCTTGGGGTTTAAATTAACAATAAGTTTACCACCAAAATAATGCGCTATTTTGGTTATAGCATTTCTGTTTATAATGTATTGTCTATTGGCTCGATCAAACATCTCAGGATTCAACTCTTTTTCTAAGGTTTCTAATTTTTTATCTATGTTATAAACTTTATGAGCAAAAGTTACTAACTTAATAATTCCCGTATCAATATAAAAATAAGCAATATCACTCGTTTTTATAGGGATTAATTCATCGCGATGTGAAATTAAGTAATTAGATTTGTAAGTCTTCTTTTGTTCTTGCAATAGATGTAACAAAGCAGTAATATCCGGCTTAGTAGTGCGTTCGATATTAGTAAGGTTCTCGAATTTAATAATAGCTTTAGAGAGTTCTTTTTGTTGTATAGGCTTTAAAATATAATCAATACTATTTACAGTAAAAGCTTTTAAAGCGTATTCGTCATATGCTGTCGTAAATATTATAGGAATATTTATTTCTACATGATCAAAAATTTCAAAACTTAGCCCATCTGCTAAATGAATATCCATAAAAACCAAAGAGGCGTCTATTGGTTTAGAGAAATATGCTATACAAGATTTTACAGTATCTAGTATTTGAAGAACCTCAATATCAACATTTATAGTGTTCAATAAATGTTTTAGATTATCACTAGCTGTTATTTCATCTTCTACAATTACAACTTTCATGGACATTATTTTAATGGAAGCTTTACAGTAAAGGTATTATTTGTATTTGTAATTACAATACGTTTTCCTTTAAGCATTAGATTACGCTTGTTTAAATTATTTAAACCATTACCAGTACTATCTACAGGGGCGCGTTTCGGTTGAATTCTATTTTCTACTATTAAATAATATTTTGTTGCTACGATTTTTACTAGTAATGGTAATTCTTCAGATATTTCATTATGCTTTACACAATTTTCTACTAATAATTGTAAAGCAAGTATAGGGATTTTGATAAGCAATAATTTTTCATCTATTTTAATAGTGATAGAAAAACGATTACGATATCTCATTTTTATTAGATAAACATAACTTTCTAAAAAGGTAAGCTCCTCTTTAATTGTACTTAAGTCCTGATTGCTACTTTGTAAAATATATCTATATAAATAAGATAGTTTGTTTATAAAAATAGTAGCTTCTTTATTATCTCTGACCAATGAGGTTAATGAATTTAAGGAGTTAAATAGAAAATGTGGGTTTATTTGGTTTTTAAGAGCAGTCAGCTCATTTTGTAGTATTTCTTGTTTAAGTTGTTCTTTTTCAATGATATCTTCTTTGTGTATTAACTGATATCGTAAAACACCAGAAACAAATATGAGTACCAATATTATAATTAAATAGACAAAATGAATAAGCCCAAGTTCATTTTTAGAAATTTCATGATTTACTAGAAGGGCATAGCTGTAGTTAAATATTACAATTGAAAAACCAAATATTATGGCATTTAAAGCTATGGTAGCAGTAATTCTAATTAACTTGGAGCTTGTTTGGTAAATATATTTCCAATTGGTGTTAAACTGTAGAATTATCCAAAAAAGAACTGAAGCAAAAATAAACCTAAAAATAATGTCATTTATACTAGCGGCTGTAAAGGAGTCAGTAAGTTCTTCTGTTATATTGTAAAGAGATAATACTCTAGGCAAGGTAATTAATAAAGCCACTAAAAGAGCTATGAAAAGAATAACGGATTTTTTTACTTTTTTAAACCTCAAAATTTCACAAATTTTAATGAACACTTTTTTAAGTGCTACATACGAATGTAAAGAATTTTGTTTTATTAAAAAGTTCATGGCATTTAAAACTTAGTTAGGTTTTATTATAGGTGTTATTAGAAAAAGATAACTGCCGAAGCTCGGGGGGGATTCTTCGACAGTTATTTACAGCATCATCTCTCTTCATTATATTAACAATCAAAAAAACTAAACAAAACTTATTTCATTAAATCTTTTATAATGCTTTTGGAGAATTCATTAGATGTGGTGCTCAGATTGTTTGGGTTATCTACCTCAGAAGTAATAATTGAAATTAATTGGTCCTGAGTTTGTTGGGTTATATCATAAACTAGGGTCTCTAGTATATAAGTAGTACCTTCCATTTCTATAGTACTCTGCTCTTGATGAAATTGATTAGCGTAATCATAAAAACTTCTATATCTATAAGGAAAAGGATATATGTTTTCATTTGTAGTTATGGTATTTTTATACTTTCTGGAATCCACCAAATGCGATATTATAATTATATCAATATTATTATTTCGAAGATTTTTAATGATCTCTTTTTCTTTATTTTTTTCAACTTTTTCAGTTGGGTCACTGTTCGGAAACTTAATATGGCTTTCTATGGAAGTAAGTCCGTTTTTGTTAAGATTCAATACCATATCTTTTTCAAACCGTATTTGTGTAGCTCTGTCTTCTGTTTTGCTAACAACTAAAATATTTTTTTTCTTAATATTTAAAGTTTTGCTACCTCTCCAAGAATCTGTTATTCTTACAGAAGAACAACCAAATAAAAGAGATACTATAATTCCAATACCGAATATTATTTTTAAATTTTTCATGACATCTAATTTTTATGGATTTTTTTTATAAGTAAACCGATTTCTTTTCTACGATATACATTTTCCTTGAGTTTCTGTTTTTAAAGAAATTTTTATAATTTTTCAATACATTTCTTACCCTTATATTTATTTTCTCACTAATTCTTAAAACAAATTTTATTAATGTGTTTTCATTTGTAATAGGTCCAATCCCGAAACCAGTTATATGACCTTCGCTTATTTTTAAATTGTATTTTTTCATGATTGTTATTTTTAAATTCTATTCAAAGGTATTGTCTTCAGAAGTCAATTTTAAGTAGAGTTTAATTCAACCGCCTAAAATGAGGGGTGAAACGCCTAGGTTTTATAGTGAAACTGTTTTTAAGATTTCAAAACAAACTATATGTGTAATACCAGTCTTTAGTATTATATAATTACAATAATACATTCTATAAACATATTTGGTCATTCCGAATACCATTTTGGTCGTTTCACTATAAAAAGGACATTTTAAAATGTGATGTTAAATGATCTTAGTAGTGTAGTTAGTTAGGATTTGTACTAACACATAAAAAAAGTTTTAATCATTTTAAACATTACAATCATGCAAAAGGAAATTATATTTATCTTGATGTTAATACTCACTTTCAGTGGTGTTTGGGGACAAACAAGAGTTGAAAAAAAAATCATTAGGGAGGAAAAAGCAAAAAGAGAATACTTGAAAGTAAAACAGATTATAGAATCTAAGTCTTTTCTTTTTTTTGTAAATCGTGTTACTATTAATACAGGGTCTTCTTTAAGTATTGTTGGGGAAGGTTACTATTTAAATTTGAAAAAGGATAGTGTAAATACAATACTTCCATATTTTGGAGTATTATACTCATCTAATGGCTATAGAGATGGGGGTGGAATTAAATTTAAAAGCCTAGCAGAAACTTTAAAAATTGAATATGATGATATAAAGAAAAGAATAAGACTAAAATTTTCTAGTGTTAATTTAGGTGAAAGATTAGAGTTTGAAGTTCTAGTTTTTAAAAATGGAGAAGCAAATATTATGGTAGGGTCTATATATAGAACAACCATAAATTATTCAGGTAAATTATATAGAATTAATGAGGAAATAAATGATTTTAGTATTCCTAAGTAGTTAGTAATAACGGTTGTAATGCATTGAATAATTTTAATTAATTGGGTGGTTTGTTTCCATGAATAGGAGGGAGCAATCTTAATAAAGCGTAGTCTTATGTATATATTTAAAAAAAACATTTTAAAGAGTTTTTATGTAGCTCTGACTTTGATTCTTGTATCCAGTTGTTCTTTAATGAAGCTTTCGGTAGAGTCGAATGACATTCCTTTACCTAAGAGTGAATTAAATACAAGAATTGCAGTTAGAGCTTTTCAGAACGAATTTGCTACTAGAATAATAAAAGTTTCAGATAGTCTGATTAGTTCTACTGTCGATGTTCAAACCAAATTAAATATTATAGATTTTAAAATGGGTTTGATTGCTGCATCCGGAAAAACAGCATTCCAATCGGTGCCAGAATTATCTTTAGTTGATACTTGGGTTTTATGTAAGCAATTTGTGGATGTTATAAAGTCTGATTTTGGAAAAGAATACTTAGGTAATGAATATCATTTGTTAGAAGTTGAGAGTTTAGCTCTGGAAAAGCAAATTTCAGGTATAGCAAAATCATTACTTAATCAAGAACGTTATATGGTATTGAATGCTTTTGTTACAAAGTTTACCAAAGAGAATCCAGTTACTTCATTTAATTTTCCAAGATCTAATATTTTATCTCCATTGTCTCAGCATCTAGGTGTGGCAGATACTTCATATGTAAAAACTCTAGGTTCTGGAGCGGAAGCTCTGAGTGATATAGGGGATCGAATTGGGATTGCAAAAGAACAGATTGGGCAACAATTAGAGTGGGAAAAACAGCGTCTAGCGTTAAAATGGGGAGATGCAAATCCGTCGGAAGAATTTTTATCTAGAGTAGACTCCCTAAGTTTACTATTAGATAGACTTGCTCTGGTAGCAGAAAAATCACCAGAACTTGCAGGCGAAGTAAGTGCTAATCTAAGAAATGAATTGATGCCACTTATTAATAATCTTAATAATGGGTTAGATTCTTCTATTGGTCAATTAAGTGAAGAACGAATTCGTATGCAAATCTATATAGACGAACAAAGAGAATTGCTAATTAAGGATATAAATGCTTCGGGAAAACAAATGATTAATGAGGGCGCTAGAGGTGTGAGTAATATTATTAAGGAAGTTAGTTGGATTATAGTTCTCTGTTCTATTATTCTTATAGCTTTATTTTTTGGAATTCCATTCCTTGCTGGATATTACTTGGCGAAAGCAAAGTTTAAGAAAAATGCATAAAAATGATTAAATAAACTATGAAAAAACAAGTGTTATGAAATCTAAAGTTTTAAAAACAATAATATTCTTTTCCTTACTTGTATTGTGTGTAATTGCTAGTGCTTGCTCATCATTAAATGGAAAAATAAATGAGAACCTTTTTAATGCTACTTGGGAATTGGAGTTTATTTCTGGACCAAGAATAGCTTTTTCGGGTATGTATCCAGATAAAAAACCAATGATAACCTTTAATGAAACTACGAGTAAAGTAGAAGGTAGCAATAGTTGTAATGGCTATTCCGCAGATTACACTTTATCGGGTAAGGAAATTACATTTGGTATGCCAGGACCAACAACCATGATGTTCTGTGGAAACGGTGAAAGAGTATTTTTAACTTCAATAAAAAAAATCAATGCCTATACAATAGATCATTTAGGACGGTTAAACTTAATGATGGATGGTATAGTAATGATGCGCTTTAAAAACGTCCAAAAAAATTAAAGAGGTGTAAGTGAATCTATTTTAATAGTCATTATCTTGTTTTTAGGCTAAAAGAATAGTATTTTTTGAGCTGTAATGGAGAAATAAAAAAACACTTTGTAAATTTTTAATAATTAAAAGGATGACTAAATATATAACTCTATGTCTGTTTTGTTTTTTTACGGTTCTAAAAGCTCAAGAGGAGACTAATTTGACGTATTCTAATAAATTTAGGACGATTGAAGTAAAATCTAATTATGGTAGTTATCTGTATACAGGAACGGCTTTAAGTGAAGCTGGTTTTTTAGATGCGGGTTATGGAGCTATTAATGTAAAAATTGGATGGCAATCTAGTGATTCAGAAAGTTGGGCGAGTTATTATAAATATCCTACGTATGGTATTGGTTTATATTCCGGATTTTTGGGTAATGCCCAAGTGTTTGGTAACCCAAGTGCTATATATGGATTTGTAGATTTTCCAATAGGTAATCCAAATAGACGAAATACATTTAGTATAGAACCTTCCTTAGGAATAACATATAATTTACAAGAATATAATGCGGAAGAAAACCCAGTAAACGATGCATTTGGTGCCAGAGCAGCTGTTTATTTTGGTTTAGATCTTGGCTTTGAATACCGTTTTACAAGAGAATTAGATTTGACTTATGGGTTTGATTTTACACATTTTAGTAATGGTAGTAGTTATCAACCCAATTTAGGATTAAATTTATTTGGTATCAACCTTGGGATAAAATATAATTATAATGCAGCTCAACGTATTGTTGACAATGACCCTTATTCTAGTAACCTATTGCAAGCAAGATTTAAGTCCCCCGAGAAAAGAGAAATGACTAAAATCAATGATAATTCTATTGCACTGTATTTTGCAGGAGGAGGAAAACAAACTTCGGAAGATGGAGGAACGGATAGACAGTTTGGAGTTTTTACAGGAGTTTTAGATTATGAGCATAGATTTAATGAAATACATGGTATTAGTACTGGTTTAGATTTTTTTTATGATAATACGCTTCAAGAATTTAAAAATGCAGGAGACCGTACGGCAATTGGAATACATGCTGGTTATGATTTTAATTTTTGGAAAATGGTCATAAAAGCCCAGATTGGTACCTATATTACCGACGATTTAGGAAAGGGGGCCTATTTTATGAGACCTGCCATCCGCTATAACATCAATAAAACAATCTTTGCGCAGTTTGGTCTAAAGACACTTGATGGAGGTGCTGCAGATTATCTAGAATTTGGATTCGGGGTTAAACCCTTTAAATGGTAAAACAATAAAATTCCTCTCAAAGACAACAAAAGAAAAAAATGAATTTTACTATAGCAAACTTTCGAGTTTTGTGTGTGTTTTTTCTTTTTTGGAATATAGTGTGTTTAGGACAAAAACCAAGCAAATTTAAAAGTGAAATTTCATTTTCCTCGGCAAATGATGCCTATGTAATTTGGCAAAATTCCGACCGATTTTATAGCTACGGTGTTGGATTAAACTTAAAGTTTAAAAAAGAAAAACTGTTTGGACTTCAAAAATATTTTTCAAAAAAGGAGAATTACTTTTTTGATATAGGACTGCGTATAGAAGGATATACTCCTACTAATAAGGTAATAACGCCAATAGAGATTCTATCAGATAATATATCTTTCGACAGACCCTACGCTGGATTGTTATTGACTACATTTAATGTAACGTATGCATTTAATCGTTCATTTTTTAAAGGAGGAACAATACTTGGAATAATGGGGCCTTCATCTTTAGCTGGAGATTTTCAGGGATGGTTTCATAATAAAGTAACAGATGATCCTGTTTTTGAAGAATGGAAATATCAGGTGCCGAATCAGCCAGTAGTAAACCTAAATTTCACCTATGCCTATGATTTTATTCCAGAACAAAAATGGATAGATATTTATGGGCTTTTAGATGTCAGATTAGGGAACTTATATATAGATGCTACACCTACTTTAGGGCTTAGATTTGGGAAATTTAATGAATTATCACAATCTGTAGGAACGGACACTAGTCTCTTATCAAATTCTTCGAATATTGAATTGTTTTTTCAATCTACCATTAGTAGTTCCGTAAGTTTTTTCAATGGTACAGCTCAAGGAAGTTTATTTCAAAGAAATTTTGAGTATGCTGTGGATAGTTTAAATATGTTACATACCGTAATAACCCTAAATACTTATTTTTCTGCTAATAGATTTTCTTTTGGTATAGAGCATTATTTTACTTTCGGACAAGTTTTGTCTAATGAAAGACATGTATATGCCAGAGTAATCTTTAAATATAAATTATGAAAATATAAAAGAAGTCCATTGTAGATAGTAGTATTTTATAATGATAAATTATTCTACTTAAAAACTTGCTCTTAATAGAGAGATGGGGTTTAAAAAATGAATTTAGATGGTTTTCATTTGACAGTTGAACTTAAAAATGGAGATTAACTACGCCATGTAAACATAGAAGTGATTAAAACCCCAACAAAGAAGAGCTTTCTGTTAGTTTCAGTTATAATATGATAAATGATATGGCAGGAATTTGTATGAAAAGGAAAGTGGTTATACTTATTTGCTTGGAAGTTCATAATTGAACTAATCTTTAATTTTTCACAGTATCATTACAAAAACAAAAAAAACCGCTCAGTCCTTTTAAAGGTAGAGCGGTTTAAACTAACCAACCATATGAAAAACTAACTATATTCTTATTTATTGAGGTAAAAAAATCTTTAAAATGTATTAAACTTTGTAATAAATTTTTTATTTCTATTGAGGTCTTTAAATAACAGGTACTTCAAGAGTTAAGAAGGTATCTTTTCCATCAGAATCTTTGCCTTGATAAAATTTGAAAATATAAGATTCTTTCTGTAACACTTGTAATGGTATAAAAAATGTAGTTTCTGTAATTTTTTGATTACAAGAAATGTCATCATCAACATGTACTATAGGGTAAATGAGTCTTGTGTTTTCGTCATAGATGTAGTCATATTGATTATAATAGAAATAGCAACTATTTGGTAATTCTATATTAACCTTAATTTCATATGTTCTTCCATAAATAAGTTCATCGGGGAGTTCCGCACTTATTACATTTATACGTTCTAAATGGTAGTCGTGGTCGTTGTAGGTATCCTTACTACATGATGATATGGTAAAGACAATAATCATAATTAGTAAATACTTAAAATTTTTCATCTTATTTTATTTTTAATTTCTAATCAAATATATTGGCATTTTGCATTTTAAGTTGTGCCATTTTAAGTGAATCGCCTAAATTGTAACTTGAAATAACTTTAAATATATTTAAAGTGTTTTTTGATATAGATACCGGTTTGCTTTATACAATTATGCTAGAAAAACATGTAAATCAATAGGTGATAACTCGTCTAAAAAAAGACAAGAAAACTGGGAGGAGTATAATAAGTAGAAGTATTTATTTAGTTTAGGGACAGTAAATTGTATAGTTACGAAGATTAATGAGCTAGACGTTATTAATTTCTCAATGATATTATTTTACCTTCTCTAAGTACTTCCAGAACAATAGGGTCTTCAGGTTTAACTGAAGCAGCATAATCACCTAATTTTTTTAAAGTTTCATCTGTCATTTCAAAACGAATGCCATTGATGGCTAAAATGATGTCGCCTCCTAATAAAATATCATTTTTATCTATGGTAGCTTTTACTGTGCCGCCTTTTAAACCTAATTTTCCATATGGAGAAGAATTAACAACTCGCTGTACCAACAATCCATTCTTTTGCGGGACATTAAGTACTTTAGAGGCACTTTCAGAAAGAGGTAAAACTTCTGCGCCAGACCATGGAATATTTTTGTCTAAAAGGAGTTCTTTTGCAATATTGGAGCTAGCAGCAAAGCCAATACCTTGAAATCCTCCTGTAATTGATTTGATATGACTTACAATTCCAATAACTTCGCCTTTTAAATTAAACATTGGCCCACCGGAATTACCAGTGTTAATAGCGGCATCTGTTTGTAAATACTCACTATTTGTAAAAGGATTTAGCGCTCCATATTTTTTATTCTACCACTTATATAACCTGAAGAAAGGGAATGTGCTAATCCAAAGGGTGCTCCAACTACAAAAATTCTTTCTCCAACTTTAGCCATGTCAGAATCTCCTAATACAACAGGTTTTGCATTTTTTTTAGGAAGGGCTAACGTAATCAGGGCTATGTCTGGGTCTTTAAAACTAGAAGTTACTGTTGCTTTAATGGTTTCGCCATCTGTAAACCTAACCAAAACACTTTCGGCAACATCAACTACATGAGCTGCTGTTAAAATTTGGTTGTTAGAAATTAAAAAACCAGAACCTATCCCTTCTGATTTTACCATTTTACTATAATTGCCAACCTGTTTGATTGCTTTTTCTTCTGTAAAAATGACAACAACGGACGGGTTTACTTTGTCATAAAGTGAAGATAAATCTTGAGACTTTACAGCTATAGAAGCTAGTAAAGTTAACGTAAAAACAAAATGGCGCATAGTTTTTTATTTTAATTCACTAGCCAGAATTGTAGCGAAAGCTCTTCTAACCTCTTTGCCGGAATCTGGATTGGTAACTTCTGCTGTAGTTACAGATAACAATCTCTTTTCTTCTTCTAGAGATAAATTATAGGTTACGGCTTCCAAAATATAGGTAGTAAGAAGAATGCTGTTGGTTGTTTCTTCTATTTCTCTGGCGGGTAGCCTTGGTGCAGCATTTAAATCATCATAATAACCTTTTAAAGTGATATATTTATTGCCGTAATACTCATTTAGGGAACTATAACCTCCTTGTTTTTGTAATACTTCTTGCTCTTGAACATCTTTAAGTGAGGTTAATAATAAATGGTCGAATCCTTCTTTTCTAAATTGACTAATAACTTCAGAAATTCTCTTTGAAGTTTTATTGTCAATTCGTTTTAAATTAGGAAAAGCTATATGGCTAGCAACGGCATTAATTCCCTTGCTCTTTAATTTAGCAACTATTTCTAATTCATATTCTTGTCTAATGTCTTCCAAGGGTGTTCTAGAAATCACTAAAACTTTCTTTTTGTTTAAGTTTTCAAAACTATCTGATTTATAGGAGTTGGATAATTTCATCCCAGAGCATCCGGAAAAAAGTAGAATGCTTAATAGAAGTATTGCAAAAGGGTATTTAATCGTCATTTTTCTTTATTTTAAAATACGAAATTAAGATTAATCTTTTTAATTTAAGTAATTGTAAATACTAATTTACAACTTGAAAACACTCTGAATTCTCTGAATAAGTATAGCCACCTTTTTCGTTTTTTCTAAAACACTCTCCAAATAACTTAATAAGATTAATCTCATAAGTTTGTAGTGAGCTCTCCATTCTATCTAATACAGAACGATGTATTTTTAGTTTTTCTTTCTTATAACCATTTTTAGAGCTAAAAAAAACAAGTTTACGACCTTTTTTAGGGTAAAAGAGTTTTAAAAAGCCTTTCCTTGGGTTGTTGGTAATATCAAAACGATTTTCATAAACTTTAACACCATCTGGCAGTATTTTATTTTCTTGTAGTTGTGCAATCATCCAATTTAGAGAAACACCACTTATATTGGTATTAAAAGCTCCTCCACCAACATCAGAGTGAGCACCGAAGAACCAAACTTCATCAGCGATATTTTTTGGATTAATACTGTTGCAGTCGCGAACTAAATATTCGTGAGTTAATAGGGAAGGTGTAAACACAGAACCTCTGTTGTCATTTAATGATAATGCCTGTACCGCTTTTTTTACGTTACATAGTTGGTCATTATATTTAGTTTTTTCTACATAATAATCGTCTTTATAATCTGGTATTCCTAATGATGCTACAGTATCCCAAAGCCCCATGAATTCTATTTCGTAAGAGTCATGGTCTAGTTGCTGTTTGGTTACTTTATAAACATCATTCCTTCTTTCTTGTAGTGTTTTGTCTCCCTTATGCGCGTTATATATTTTTTTAATAAATTTTAATCTTTTATCCTCGGGAATATTACTTACATCAACAATACCAGCCGAATGTATCATTCCTGCTAAAATTCGGGCAGCATAAGCTCCACGGCTAAATCCAAACAAATAAATCTCGTCTTGACGTTCGTGATTATAGTGTTCAGTTAGATATAAATACGCATTACAAACTTCTCCTTTAATGCCAGAGCCAGTAATAATTCCAATAAAATCTGCTCCATTACCAACACCTCTTAAATAAGCTGCGCCAATATTTGGGTTGTTTTGTAAAGAAACTAAATTGTAAAGTTTAGAAACGTTTGTATGGTTGCGTTCATTATTGGTGGTGCCATCCATAAAAAGAGCCAGTTTTTTTGGAGCAATTTCTAACGAAACTGGTTGATGAACAATTGCTTTTTTACTGCCACAACTAATAAAAAAAAGTAGCGTTGAGTAAAATGTTATACCTCTGATAATTTTGTAAGATAGTCTTGAATTCAATAATTCCATGTACAATTGTTTTATTGAAATTGTGCTCCAATAATTTTAGTGAAACTTTTCAATATTTTGTCTCCAGAACTGGGGTCAGTAACATCTACAAGACATACGTTAACTAATTGTTTGTCTTTTTCTAAGGCAAGATTATAGGTAATGGCTTCAAGTACATATGTTTTAGAGTTGGCAATCGCTTGATTATTTTTTTGATGGCTGACTGATGAAAAACTTGCTTTTTCTGAATAAGTCTCTGGAACTTCTTTTTTGGAAGATAATGACATATTTGAAGTTTCAATGGTTTGTTTTAAAGAGGTTAAAATAATGGCAGATATTTTAGCTTCTTTAAATTGGTTCAATATTTTATCTATAGCTTCTGGTGTTTCAGCTTTTTTCAAAGTAGGAAATTGCAAGTGAGCTTCAATAGCATTAATATTTTGTGAACGGAGTTTGTTTGCAATAGAGGATTCATATAATTCTCTTACGGACATTTCAGAGTGTTCACTAATTACTAGAATTTTGGCATTTGATAGGCTATTGAAATTGCTAGATTTCCATGAGTCCATTAATTTGGTGGAAGAAGAGCAACCTAAAAATAAAAACAATAAAAAACCTAAAAGGATACTACTTGTAACTTTCATAAAATATTGTGGGTTATATATAATCTGTAAATTCATGGGCTATGTTACTTTGTCAAATGTTTCATATTTATACATAGAAATAGCGACCATTAGTTTTTGATAAAAATAAATAAAATAATTATGCGAGATGTGAAATTTATTGTTTCTTAACTTAAATTCTTTATTGAAGTATTCTGTTGTATTATGTAGAAGGAATAATACTTTTTCGTTTTTTGTATATATTCAAGTTGGCTTTTTTATATACAGCCCCACTCCCTTCCATTTTAAACTTCACCTAGTCTTTTAATTCACTTACTGAACCTCCATTATCACTTTTTTTTGACCGCAAAACAACAACATTCCGTTTTGAACAACGGCATAAATCAGGCCCGCTATTAAGCGGGTCTCTTTTTTATACGTCTTATCAAATCTGAATATTGAATTACACAGGGCATCAAAAAAAGGTAACAACGAAGGCTCTATGGAAAGTAAATCAAAATATCGAACTATGAAATCATCTCAAAATATCCAAAAAGGAAGTGGAACTAAAACTAACAAAACCAGCACTGCTGGAAAAAGGAAAACACTCTGGATATACTAAGTAAATCACTTTTAAAACAAAGGAATATTAATCTTTAAATCAATAATTATGAGTACTATTAAAAATCATGTACAGTTAATCGGAAACGTTGGACAAGAACCCACGGTTACAAATTTAGAAAACGGAAAAAAAGTAGCTCGTTTTTCATTAGCTACCAATGAGAATTACAAAGATAACAAAGGGGAAAAACAGACCGACACCAATTGGCATACTGTTGTAGCTTGGGGAAAGGTTGCTGAAATTATCGAAAAGTATGTAAACAAGGGTAAGGAGATCGGAATTGTTGGAAAACTAAGAACTAGAACCTATGAAACCGAAGAAGGCAATCAACGCTATGTTACCGAAGTGGAAGCCAACGAAATATTGCTTTTAGGTAGTAAGTAAACCAAAAAAGAAAGAGGGCATCACCCACAAAAGTTCAGCCCTCTTTTTCATTATTAATCTCTAAAGAAAAGAACAATGAAAGATAAAGTTAACGAAATCCAGATTAGTTACAAAGAGCGTGTAAAATCACCATTTTGGAAAAAGATAAATTCATCGCAGGATGCTAATGCACTATTATTTGAAAATTGGAATAAAAACACCATTGAACTGCATGAAACTTTTAAAGTTATGCTACTCAATAATAGTAATAAGGTGAAAGGGATTTTTCAAGTCTCTCAGGGTGGAATAACGGGAACTATGGTAGACCTACGCATATTATTTGCCGTAGTATTAAAAACACTATCCGTTGCAATTATTTTAGCGCATAACCATCCGTCAGGAAAGTTACTTCCTAGTGAAGCGGATAAAAGAATTACGGAGAAAATAAAAAAGGCAGCAACTCTTTTTGATATTAAAGTTTTAGACCATTTGATTATTACCCCAAATGAGGAATACTACAGTTTTGCAGATAATTGCCTATTATAATTTTTTAGATTATGATATACTTAAATTATAACAATCTCGATGAAGAAACCCAACAACATTTGCTATCCGTTTCTAAAGAAGAAATTGAAAATAAATTTGGTACGGATTTAAAAATATATGCTAAAGAAAACCATTTGGAATATGAAACTATTTTATATGAGGAAGCCGTCAAAAATTTATATGCATATACCTATGTTTTCAACATTTGAACCAGTACAAGTAAGTGTTAAGACTTTTGATTTTCAAAGGTCTTTTTTTATTGAAAAATGTAGGCGGATATTTCCTAACCTGACGTTCTATTTTAAGTCAAACTTTAAAATCATATACAATGGTTTAAAAACAGCGTATTAGAGACTAATGCACGTTTCCATTTTGCATTGCAATTGGATACATTTATACAACAAGATTAATAAGAAAAAGCAACGAATCTTTTGACAAGCTTAAAACAGGCTTTTTTAGTCCGATTGTTCGGAGCTTTTGTTCGCTTTGGGCGAACGAAAAGGAGAAGCAAGAGGGTAACACGCAGAGCGATGTTATGTTTATATTTTATTTGTAAGGTATTGGTAATCAAATAAATACAATATTTAGTAAATATCAAGATTTTAGAGTTTGCAGCAAACAGCTGCAAAGCCTCTATAAACAGGTGATTTTTTACAGCAAAAAGAATGGGAGAATTTTCAAAATATCATTTTTCGGCTATTAATGTCAAGAAAAAAGTAGCGCTTAGATTTAGGAAGTTTTCGAAAGAGATATCCAAATCTAATACGGAAGCTTTGGAAGCCATGCTTAACTTTTTTCATTGGAATAGCCTGCATCCCAATGACGATTTGGGGGTAAAGAATGACGGTACAAAAAAGCGAATCAATGCACTTATAGCTATCGTAAAAAATATTGAAAAACACCAGACCAAACCTACCACTGCCATGCTGCAAACTTTATTTGAAGAAACCACCAATCTTGAAAAGGAAGAAGAGAGTTTTGATTTTGAAACTCCAAACGTAATTACAGAAAATGAAGAACTCGATTATTACCGGAAGGAATATTTTAAAGTAAAAGAAAACTACACTGCACTACAACAGGATATGCAGCATATCCTAAATAAAATACAGTATGTAAAGAGCAACTTTGGAAGTGGATATTTTAAAGTGGAAATGGACAGGACAACATTGGAGGCATTAAAGAAAAAAATATAGCATGTATATTACTATATCACCACATAAAACAGGCGGAAACTATGCACAGAGTGCAGGAGATTTTGTTGCCTATCTAGAAAAAGAAAACGAAGAAAAGGCGATAGGGGATTACGAACATTTTTTTAATCAATATGGAGAAGAAATTACAGCTGCAGAAGTCATAAAAGAAATAGATGGTAACACGGCAAAACTAAAGAAAACAGAACCAAAGTTCTATTCCATCACCATTAATCCAAGCCGAAGGGAACTCCAACATTTACAAGATTCTAAAAAAGATTTAAAAGCATATACACGGGAGTTAATGAAGGAATATGCCAAAGCTTTTAACCGCGAGATAGAAAGACGAGCTGTAACAGTAGAGGATATTAAATACTATGCTAAAATAGAACAAGTGCGCACTTATAAAGGAACGGATAAGCAAATACAAGAAAACCAACCGTATGCTACAAAAATATTGCAGCTTAAAAACACACAAAGAGAGATAAGACAAGGCGTATCTATTGGGGATATCAAAAAAATAGAAAGCAAAATCGCCAGATTGGAAAAGGAAGCTCCACACCAGCAAAACGGAAAGCGGATTGTTCAAGGCATGCAAAAGGATGGCAACCAAAGTCACATCCATATTATTGTGAGTAGGAAAGATATAACAAACAGGCATAGCCTGTCCCCAGGTAGCAAGCATAAAGCTTCCGAATTAAGCATGCATGGAAAAATGGTGAAACGAGGATTTAATAGGGATGAATTCTTTAAAAGTTCAGAAAAGACTTTTGATAGCCTATTTCAATACAAACGAAATTATGTCGAGACTTATCCACCTAGGAAACTGTTTCTTAAAAATCCTAAAGTATACTTTTCCATTCTTTCAGGGCTTCCAGTAAACGAAAAAGCCATTGCCTATAAAATGCTTGCTGCATCTGGAGTGCCTTTAATGAATATACCAACCCATAAGGTGCAGTTGGCTTTAAAAGCAATTAAGGCTATAAAACGAGGAGTAGGCAAAGCCATACAATCGAGTTCTATTGGTATATGAGTTGGTCTTTACCACATATTATTCTTTATATAGTTATACCGCTATTAGTCATTTTAATTTTTGTCTATGTGTTTTTTCATGAAGAGCAATCTGGAATTTCGGATAAAAAATATCGAGTACATTTTAAACTCAAACATGGGCAATTCAAAATTGAAAATGTAAAAAGAGGCGCGTCCATAATTGGTTCCGCTGGAAGTGGAAAAACCGAAAGTGTCATTTATAACTTTATGCAGCATTTTAGCAAAAATGAATTCTGTGGTATTATACACGATTATAAAGATTTTGAGCTTACAGAAATGGCATACCCACTTTTTAGAAATAAGGAGATTCAATTTTATACAATTTCATTTGATGAAATTCATTTTCGGGTAAATCCAATTGCGCCTAGGTATTTGCCTAATGAAGAAAGTGTAAATGAGGTGTCTAAAGTATTACTTGAAAATTTACTGGAACAGAATCTTTCGGAAGCTTCAGGAAGCAGTAAATTCTTTGCAGATGCTGTAGAGGGCTTATTAAGTGGTTTAATTTGGAAATTAAAAACAGCATATCAGGAATACTGTACGTTACCGCATCTAATAGCCTTGTTTCAGTCCATGAATACAAAGAAACTTGTTGCTTTTTTAAGTTCCGATTTAACCGCTAAAGCAATGGCGAGTGCTTTTATCAATGGAATAGAATCCGAGAAGCAAACGGCAGGAGTTAAAAGTACTTTAGCGAATGCCTTTAAAAAAATTAGCACACAAAAATTGTTCCTAGTGTTATCCGCAGATGGAGTACCGTTGGATATTAATAATTCTGAAAATAAAGCGGTAATTTCTATCGTAAATAATCCACAATATGAATCTGCATATTCGCCTGTTATTGCTATGATTATGCATACCGTTATTAAACAAATGAGTGTTCGGAAACGAGAATCTTCTTTTGTTTTAATGGAAGAGGCTCCCACAATAAAGCTATTGAATATGCATCGTATTCCTGCTACCTTGCGAAGCTATGATATTGCCACAGTGTATGTAATGCAAGACAAGATTCAGAATGATATGCTCTATGGAGAAAAAGCAAGTAAAGCAATTTTGAGTAATCTTTCCTATCAATTCTTTGGAAAAGTAAATGACCCAGATACGGCGAAGTATTACGAACGTTTTTTTGAGTTGGTAAAGAGGAAAACCACAAGTGTCAATAAAGGGTTTAATCTCAATTTCGATACTCGAATTACCAAAGGGGAGAAGGAAGTATCGAAACGCAGGGCAGATATTTTTTTTAGATTAAAGCAAGGAGAATTTATAGCATTTGCCGATGGAAGAGATAAGTGGTTAAATTTTAAATTACAGCACATAATAAAGGAACTGCCTAATACTAAAAAGGGATATTCATCGGAGGACATACAATTAAATTTTGAAAAAATTTATAGAGAAGCCAAAAAAATAATTGTAAGGTAGTGTCTTATTAAACGACTTCCATTGAGAGAATTAACTTTCGTTGATGTGATTTTTAGAAATAATTATTTCTGAATACATCCTCTAAGTGTACATATGGCTTACCAAAATATATTGTTGGATTTTAATGCAAAGCTAAAGAAAATACAAAGTAGAAAGCTTCCTTTTTTAAAGGAATCCAATGTAGCCAGTATACATTGTATACAAACTTTGAGAGCGTTAAAAAAGGAGGTGCAAGAAAAAGGATTTAAGAATAACCAATCAGAAATCCTATTCTTTAAAACTATCAAGGTGGTTCCTATGAAGTATTTAATTTACTATATAGAGGTACGCTCTTGCGAATTGCGTATGCCTAAGATTGGCGTATCTCCAAAACTGGAATTTATAAATAAACAAATTAATAAAGTAAATACCCTATTTGGCAGGCATACCGAATTTCTATTGTATATGGAAGAAGGATATACACATTTTGATGCACATTATTTTACTAGAAAACATCTAAACCATATTCCCATAGTGAAAAGTTATCCTTATTTTAAGGATGCCACATTTAATACTTCGCACGATGAAACATGGGCAAGAATCAAAGGACTTGCAATTTTTATAAAGTACCTCGAACATAAAAAAGAAGAAATACAAAAAGGAGATGCAATTACTAAAAAAAGTAAATTAAGTTGGACAGGGCCTTATTCTGCTCTGGTAGAATTATTATATGCCTGTCAAGCTATGGGATATATCAATAATGGAAATACAAGTAACAACCAAGTTTTTGATTTTTTTACTAAATTTTTAAATATTAGGAAAGGAAATTTCTCTAGAACCTATAACGAGATAAAAGCACGAAAAGGTTCTCGTGTAAAATTTTTAGAAGAAGCTACTCAGAAATTGTTAGATAAAATGGACCAAGAAGATGGTTTTCAAAAAGATGAATTTTAACCGAACTCGGTTATGGCTTTGTGTTTACTTTTTATTCCTATAAGATTCTAAATTATTATAAAAAAAGCTCTCAAAAGAATATAAATAGATTCAAATTTTATTAGTGTTAAAAAATAACCGAACTCGGTGGTTACTCTGATTAATTATCCCTAATATCCACCAATTTTGTAAAACGAAAGTCAAATCGAAGCAAAGTCGTCATTAAACGGATGAACCTTGGCGGCTTTGTTTTTTAAAACAGTTTTACAAATATGGGAGCAACAATTATTACCACCGAAGATCTTCGAGAGTTTAAAATGGCACTGCTAGAGGATATAAAACAATTATTAGATAGCCAACCGAGTCATGCAAAGAAGAAATGGCTAAAATCTCCAGAGGTGAGAGACTTATTAGGAATATCTCCAGGCACTTTGCAAAATCTACGAATTAATGGAACATTACCATATACCAAAGTAGGAGGGGTGTTGTATTATGAGTATCAAGAAATTATGCAGGTGTTAGAAAAGAACAGAGTTCACAACAAATTCTAAAGCACTTTGGAAGATGTAAATTATAGGGTCGAGTGTAAAGAAACAGTCCTGTGGACTGTATTAGAGAAGGAGCCAGCCGGCGCGTTGGGATCAAATTTCCAATAGATTATGGAAGACGTAAATTATATTAAACACCTGAACAATGTCTTCATGCAATTCTCTAAAGATAGTCGCTTAAATCCAACACATATAAGTTTGTATGTGGGGTTATTTCAAATTTGGAATACTAACTTTTTTAAAGAAGAATTCTATGTGAATAGGGCAGAAGTAATGGAAATTTCAAAGATTGGTTCTAAGTCTACCTACCATAGATGTATAAAGGAATTAAGTCATTGGGAATATTTACTATACACACCTTCTCACAATCCATTTAAAGGGAGTAGAATTAAGATGTTCCATTTTGGGACAAGTACCGAACAAGCTCTGTACCTAAGTCGTACCAATATTGAGACAAGTAATGGACAAGCATTGGTATCTATTAACAAACATATACAAACTATAGAAAACAATAAAAACTTAAACAAACACGAAAATTATAAAAAATTAAATTCTCAGCATTCTAAAACTGAAGAAAAACAAAATGTAACTGTTCCATATCAGGACAACTTAAAGACCAGTTCAGATAAAAATTACGATGAGCCTCTGTGAGCGTCGGATTCATAACCCGGAGGTTTTTATATTATGAAAAAACTATTAAAACCACATATGATTGTTGAAGGAAATAGTACGTATTCCTTGGGAGAGTTCAATGGAACTAGGGTACTTTACAATTTCGATAAAATGCTTATTTACTTGGATGCTAAAGGGAAATTGTTATTTGGTAAAGATTTTAAAATTATAGATGAAGACCGAGAGATTCTTTTTAAACTCTGCAATTACTTTATTCAAGACGAAACCAATTGCAAAAAGCTAGGTATAGATATTACTAAGGGAATTCTACTAACAGGCCCTGTTGGTTGTGGTAAGACCAGTTTAATGAAATTACTACGTCATATTGTACCGCATCAAAAACCGTATAAAATCATTCCGACTAGAAACATTGCTTTTGGGTTTAATCATATCGGTTATAAAACGATTGAAGACTATGGAGATGGGCAATTCTTTTGTTTTGATGATTTAGGCGTAGAGCCTATGGGTAGACACTACGGAAAAGATTGTAATGTCATGGGGGAGATTCTACTTTCTCGTTATGATTTATTTTGTCACCCTGAGCGCAGTCGAAGGGTAAAAACCCACGCTACAACTAACCTTAATGCTCAGGAATTAGAGGAGCGTTATGGTATTCGGGTACGCTCTCGAATGCGGCAGTTATTTAATTTGGTAGCCTTTGATAAGGGTTGTGGGGATAAGAGGTAGTATTTTGATTACTTATTTGTAAGTGTCAGCTTGTCAGTAATTTAATATTGGAGAGGTTTTTGAATAAGTAGTAGAAATATCGCAAACTAATTTAATTATGAATCAATTAGAAATAGATATGCTTCCCGTTGGTGATGGAGAGAAAAGTGGAGATGCATTAGCTATGCGTTTTGGGGACTTTAGTAATAAAGAAAAAGATCAATACATCGTAGTTATTGATGGAGGTAGTAAAGACTCTGGAAAAAAACTAGTAGAACTAATTAAAAATCAATATGGGATGAACTATGTTGATTTAGTTATCTCGACACATCCAGATAGTGACCATACGTCAGGATTACGAGTGATACTAGAAGAAATGTCTGTAGGTAAATTATGGATGCATTTACCATGGAATCATTCTGACAGAATTCGTGATTTATTTCATGATGGACGAATTACAGACGAGAGTCTTAAAGAAAGGATGAGAAAGGCATATCGTTATGCATATGAACTAGAACAAATAGCTAATAAAAAAAACATACCGATTGAAGAGCCTTTTGCTGGTATTAGTTTTTTAAATGGGACTATTCAAGTTCTTGGGCCTACTGAAAAGTATTATGAGGAATTACTTGTAAATTCAGCTAAAACACCAGAACAAAAAATGGAAGGCTTAGTCGGGGGTCTTGAAAGAACTTTTGCTTCAGCAAAATCTACAGTTTTAAGTTGGATTGAAGAAACTTTTGATATTGAAACATTAGACGAATCTGGGGACACTTCCTCAGAAAATAATTCTAGTGTTGTTAACTTATTAAATTTTGATAATAAGAAGTTTTTATTTACAGGAGATTCAGGCATTCCAGCATTGAAGAAAGTCATAGAGTATTCTAAAGTTTATGGTATAGATATTTCAAGAGTTAATTGGAAGCAAGTTCCACATCATGGAAGTCATAGAAATATTTCCCCTTCAATATTAGATGAGATAAAAACGGAATATGCATTTGTCTCAGCATCAAAGGGAGCACCGAAACATCCTAGTTATAAGGTAACTAATGCGTATATACGAAGAGGTGCAAATGTTTATACGACTGAGGGTAATATTTTGAATCATCATTTAAATTGTAATACTCGTAATGGTTATGGTACAGCACTTCCCTTCACTTTTCAAAGCAAAGTTCAAGAATGATAAATAGATATGAGTTAAAAGCAAGAGTATATCCAAGTGTAATAACTTTATTGCCAATAATCATTGTTGGATTATACTTTTCAATTGATTACCAAAATATTTATAGTCTTATCGGAGGATTAGGTCTGACAACTATTTTAACTTTTGTTCTAGGTCAGTTAGGTCGAGACAAAGGAAAGAAATCTGAAAAGAGGCTTTGGAATGAATGGGGAGGAGCTCCGAGTACTCAAATTTTGCGTTTTTCAGATAAGTCTCTGACTAAATATTTAAAAAAAGATATTCATACTAAAATGGCTGATTCTACAGGAATTGGTTTTGAAAATATGAAAAGCTTAGAGCGTAAGAACCCAGAAAAAGCAGATAACATTTATGAAACATGGTGTCATAAATTAAGAAGTTTAACTAGAGACACAGCGAAGTATAAGTTACTATTTAATGAAAATATCAATTATGGGTTTCGTAGAAATTTATGGGCTTTAAAAGTACCTGCCATAATATTTATTACGGTTGGTGTTTTAATTATTTTATTATCGGAATATTATTCAAATATTAAGATGTTTAACCTAACATCAGGCGCAATTATTTCACTATCCCTTTTAGGAATTCTATTAGTTTTTTGGATTTTTATAATAAAAAAATCGTGGATTAAAACAGTTGCTTTTGCTTATGCTAAAAGACTAGTTGAGTCTTATGATACAACATAATATTTTTGACAAAAAAAAGAACTATTAACGTATTTATATATACATTCATTTTTTATTTAACCAAAGTCAAACAATGCCTAGTTTATTTTTAAAACGCTTGAAAGAAAATCCTGAATATTTTGAATTCTGGCAAGATTTTCATGCGTATTGTAGAGATTTTGATATACCAGATAAAAAAGAGTTTATTGAACTATTACCACTAATATCTAATAGAATTAAGAATGATATTGCGAGCTATTCAATTTATGAATCACTTAGAAAGTATACCTGTAAAAAACCTGAAGATGCAATCGAGATATTGCATATGATTGAAGAAGAGGGAAATCCGGGTATTTTTGAATTTAATACTGCAATATTTGGTGGTCTATCTGAAAGCAAAACAGATTATCCATATCAAGATAAAATTTTATCACTTATTAATAGCTCTAGTGAAGATGAGACTCATTTAGGGATTAGTGCAGCTTATCAAGTTGTGATAAAAGACCCAAAAGAAGAACTAATATTTTTAAATAAAATTCAAGATAGTATAAAGAATGTTGCAGAGAGGAATTCTAAAAAAAGCTTAGGAATTATAACAAGATTTTATAATAAGTACTTAAATAAAATAGATGGCGCAAAAGGAATCATTATAAAGTTGTTATCACTAAAAAATATAGATGTTCAAAATGAAGTAGCTAGGTCTATAAACGAGGAATTTAAGCTTGATGAGGATAAAGATTACTTTCAAAACTGCTTGAATTTATTAACTTATACTGATGCTAAATACAAAGGTATTTATAGTACAATACAATATAGGTTAAAAAGCATAACAGTTTCACATCCTGATGTTATAGAGGAGTTTATTAATAATTGGATTAATAATAATAATCTCAAAGGAATTTCAGTTTTAGAAGGTATAGTACAAGAACTTTATTTCAATCACCCCAAAGTTATCGAAAAGTTGTTTTTGGATTGGTTGAATTCTGATAATAATTTGTACAAATTTGCTTTACCATTCGTAATAAGTAACTTAAGCTCTAAAGTAGATAGTATTGGACTTGACAAAGAATCACTAAAAGATTTTTCAGATGTAGATTCCGTTTATATAGTATATATGATTGTAGGTCATATTCTAGACAGAAAATATGCCTCAGAGATGCTTTTCAGTATTTTAGAGGTAAAATATAATAGTGAACGTGTAAGAAACCATATTGCAACATTATTTGTAAAATACTTAATAATAAATTATTACTCTGTCACAGAGATTTTAAAGAAGAAAAGAAAATCAGCGAACAAAGTCATTAAGTCTGTTATCGACCAAATAATCGATGCTTCGGAACAATATTATCAGCAAGTTTCTGATTTAGAGTTGGTAAACGAGTTTGAGCCTTCTGATAAACGAATGCAGTACTTTCTAAAACAACAAAACGTTCAAATACAAAAACTAATGGATACTTCTGAAAATAAAAGAGATTCCTTTTTGGATATGCTAACAAATGTAAATCTTAGAGCCGGTAAATCCTTTTTTTCAAAGCACAAAGGGGAATACTCTCAGGAATCTGAAATGCAAAGTTTCAGAAGCAGTTTTGAGGTAGCTCGTGTTCAATCTATTGACGAAATAGGTCAAGAGAAGCTTAGATTAATGTGGCAAAATATGAAACGTGATGAACTTTCTAACTAGCGAATACTTAGCATTATTAAAAGAAGATGGTGAACTTGACACATTACTGATTGATATTCTCAATAGTAAGGGTATTACTCCTATATCTAAACCGCAAAAGGGTAGACAATATGGCGTGGATATAGCAGCCATTGGAAAAGATAAGGATAAAGTCGAAAAATTATTTCTTATAACTGTAAAGCAAGGAAATATTGCTCGTTCTGTTTGGGACTCTGGACAAAATAGTGTTCGACAATCCCTAAATGAAATAAGGGAAGCTTACATAAACACATCATTAACTGCTCGTCAAAAAAAGCTTCCAAAAGTAATTGTCGTTGCTACAAACGGTGTCCTTGAGCAAACTATACAAATTAGTTGGGCTCAGTATACCGAAAAATTTAAAGAAGAAGGTCTTGAGTTCGATTTTTGGGGTATTGACGATATATCCAAAATGGTTTCAGAAAATCTTCTTTCTGAAAGACTCTTTAATTCCGAAATGCGTTCGCTTTTAAAGAAGACATTAGCTTTTTTGGAACTTAAAGATTATGACTTAAATCATTATAAAAAGCTCGTAAATCTAATTCTAGATAAACCGCTTAAAACAAAAAAACCTGTACTCAAGAGATTAAAACTATTACAAATATGCCTTAGTATCGTTTTTAAATGGGCAGAAGATAATGGTTATATTAAGTCAGCCATATATGCTGCTGATAAAACCATCTTAAAATCATTTGAATGGCTAAATAGTCAAGACCATTTTAAGGAAAAATATGTTTATTTAGAGTTTTACAACCTTCATTCTATAAGACGTGAAATAGGCATTGCATATTTCAATAAAGTTAATAATTATTATTTCGTTGAACATAGTTTACAACGTTATTCGAAAAATCAAATTGAATATAGTTTGACCGTTTGGGAAGAGATAGGAATACTTGCTAATATTGGTTTAACCGAAATTAGACATTATCAATATCATTTGAATCCAAAAACTCAAGAACTTGCAACAGTTTATGAGAGGTCAGTAATCACTATATCTGAAGCTTTGGTTTCTTTAATTAAGACAAACCCTCCATCTCACTACCCTCTTTATGATAATCATATAATTGATATTGAACCAGCAATGAGATTTCTCTATCTAACAGGGAAAAAAGATGAATGTATAAAATGGCTAAGGACATTAGTTGTAGGAATTCATGATGCAAAAATATTAAAGGGGTTCTTTCCTTTATTCAGAGAAAATTATGAAAGTTTAGTAGATTATTATATAGGTACTAAAAAGCAAGATGAAAAATCAAGTATGCTTCTTACGTTTCTTGCTGACTGGTGTGCTATATTAAATAGCAATGAAGCATATGAGGATTTGAAAAAAATTCTAGAACTTTTTGACAAAAAACTAAATCTTCAAATTTGGTTTCCGAAATCGGAAACAGAAGAATTTTATTTGAACAACGGATATAGTAGGGAATCGGGTAAAGTAAAACATTCAATTACACTATATGATTTATTAGAAGATTATAAAAAAGAGATGAAAGAAGAAGTCGAACTTTTCTCATCAGAAAAAGAATTTGATTCCATTAAAGTCGGTTATGATTTTATTTTTACAATTACGAGTCTGTATCATCGTGAACTACCATTCCCATTCTTTTGGAGAAGGTTCATTGAAACGAGTAATAAAATGTATCCAGACACTTAACAAATTAAGAGGTTTTTCTATAAAAGTTGTTTGATAAAAGAACTAAATTTTTTAATAAAATGGAAAAAAGCTAAAGTAATTTCCCTCAAACTCCTCACAATCTCAACAAAAAATTCTTTCATAATGCCGTATTTTAATAATTAGTAATCCCTAGTAAAATTGCCAAGGCCATTGCCTTACTGTTTTTAGGTTTCAAAAAATAGTCGGCTTCATCTACATTGGTAATAAACCCCATTTCCACAAGTACCGCAGGAAAAACAGAAACTGTTTCCCGAAGTACCTGGAAATTGGCAAATTTTACCCCTCGTTTTTTAAAGCCTAATTTTTCCGTGCTTTCCTGGAGTATGGATAATCCTAAAGCAATAGACTCCTTGGAATACAAATTATCTGTAGTATGGACGTAAACTTCTATTCCTTTAGAATAGGTTGGGGAAGCATTACAATGTAAAGACACAAATACATCTGTATGCAATCTTTTGGCCAATTGCGTTCTATCGGATAAAGAAATTAAAGTGTCTTTATATCGGGTTAAGTAGATATCAAAATTATCCTCTAAAAGAGTTTTATTCAGTCTAATCATCTCTTTAGCGATATCTAAAACCACTTCTTTTTCTTGAAGTCCATGTATCCCTAATGCACCAGAATCTTTTCCGCCATGTCCAGGATCTATAACAATCACTTTTTGTTGCCCAAAAAGGAAACACATTTTGAGTAACAAAAGCATAAAGCTGACGTTTTGGAGCATCTTTTTCCAAGGTATTTTCATAATCGAGAGAATTTTATTGGGGATTTTTAATAAAATTTGATTCGTTTTATTCTCCTTTAAAATCAAAGCAATTCAAATAATATTATTTATGTAAAATATTGATAATCAGATTTTTAAATTCAAATATAATGTATTTTTATTACAACGAAAATGTATTAAAATTTAAACTATTTGAGCATGAAAAAATCAATCTATCTAAGCGCACTTTTATTATTTATAACCAACTCCATTTTTGCACAAATTGGAGGTATTGAAGATTCTGTTACCGATGTTTCAGATACTATAAGAGCCATATTTCCTATAATTCTAGGAATCATTTTTTTAATAGGTTTTCTATTCAATGCAGGACATTTTTTTGGTGAAAATGCAGATTTAAAAAAAGGTATCACTCGTGTATTGGTATTTGTACTTATTGCAGGTGCAGTAGTAGGGATTTTCACCTACCTAATCGGCATCGTAGTCTAAGTCGCTAAGCGACATTAAGTATGAATGTATTATGAAAAATGATGCTGTATGAAAAAATATGAAGTATATAAAAATATTAGAAAACGAGCGGTAATTATGGGTTTGCCCATATCGCTGTTTGCTTTAATGATGACATGCGTAATTGGTTCCCTATTGTTCATCATTTTCTCTTTTAGTTTTCTAGTCATTATTTGTGTTTTCGTACTTAATGGAGTCTTATATATAGCATTAACACATTTTACCAAGAACCCTTCGCTATTGCATTTTAAAAGGGTGTTTCCGCAAACCATTAGTAATAAAAAAGCCTGCATCGCAGGTATTTTAAAAGGTCATTCGGTTCTCAAATAACTAAAACTATTACTCTATATGAAAAAACTAAATCTATCAGCATACCATCCGATAATAGATATACAAGACAATATAATATTCGCTAATAACGGCAATGTTGTTCTTGGTTATAAAGTAGATTTCCCCGAAATCTACAGTCTATCCGAAAAAGACTTTGAAGATATGCACGGTTCGTGGTTTCAGGCTTTTAAATCCTTACCCACAAGTACAGTTATCCATAAACAAGATATTTACAAAAAAGACAAATATTCGGCAGATAAATTATCTAATAATACTTTTTTACAAAGGGCTACAAGTAGCTATTTTAAAGGACGAGAATACCTAGTACATTCCAGCTTCCTCTATTTTGTTTTGCCAAATAACAAAGCTTTGAATGCGGCTAAGTTTACCAATCCATTTCGGAAAGTAGAGAAAGGTATTTCTAAAGAATTAGATACGAATGTTCAAGAGTTTATCGCATCTGTAAAGGATACTGTTTCTTTTGTCAATAATAGCCGTAAAATGGCACTAAAGCCATTAAACAAGAGTGAAATACTAAATGTATGCGATGCCTACTTTAATGGATTTAATGAAGGTTTTGATACGGATATACAACTAAAAAAAGAGAATATTGAAATTGGAAACAACCATTTTGATGTTCTAGCCGTCAATAGCGAACTTTGTTTTGGTGATGTAGTACAGAGTAGTAAAACCAATGATAAATTCACTTCCGATGATTTTGTATTCCATAAAGGCTTTATGGACGGATTAGGATTGAATCTGAATGAAAACCATATCCTTAATCAAATCATCTATCTAGATGATAAACACAAATGGCGCAAGTTACTAGATAAGAAAATTGAGGAGCTGAACAAGAGCTCCAATTTTGGAACGCAGAACAAAGTCATTCTAAAGAAGATTGAAGACATTGTTTCTAAAATCAATGAAGATGATAATGCAAGAATTATCAGAGGACACCTTAATATTATTTTCTGGTCTCGGGAAGCCCGAGAGCTAAGTGCTATTGCCTCCAAAATAAAGACAGAATTTAAGGAATTGGATATTGTTCCTTACTACCCAAAAGGGGAGGAGCGGAAGCATTATTTTCTGAACTCCTATTGCTGTTTTTCTTCCAACTTCTCTAATGAAGATTTGTATGTAACGGATTTAAAACATGCCTTGTGCCTGTATATTAATAACACCAATTATAAATCGGATGCAACAGGTATCTTATTTAATGACCGGCAGCATAATATTCCAGTACTCAAAGATGTTTGGGATGAAAAGAAAAAGCGTATCAAGGCCAGGAATTTTGCCATTTTCGCTCCAACAGGAGAAGGAAAATCTTTTTTAGCCAATAATATACTGCGCCAATACTTTGAGGATGGCGTCCGGTTAGTGATTATCGATTTAGGAGGCTCCTATTCCAAGTTTGCCAAGCTCTATCCAGATGATCATATTATTCTACGTTACGAACAGGGAAAAAACTTGGGAATTAATCCGTTCTATATTTCTAATGAAAGCGACTTAACGCCAGAACGATTAGAAGATTTAGCTGTATTTATACTAGAGCTGTTGGCTTCTGGAAAAGAAACTACAAAAGCCGAAGAAGTAGCCGTTAAAAAAGTGCTATTACATTATTATGCTACCGTTAGAACAGGACATTCCTTAGCTACTTTATATCAATTTGTAGATACGAAAAAGGATATCCTTATGGAGGAAATCAAAGTAAGAGAAACGCATTTCAGTGTCTACAATTTTCTACACATCCTTTCGGAGTATGTGGATAATGGACTATACAGTTTTCTATTCCATGTAAGTGAAGATCAGACGTATAAAATAGAAGACAAGCGGATGATCGTTTTTGAACTGGATGAAGTAAAGGATAATAAGGAAATCCTTTCAGTAATGTTAAAGCTAATTAAGTCTGCCATACAACGAACCATTTGGCGCAACAAAGCAGAAAAAGGCATCATACTTTTTGATGAGTTCGCCAAGCAATTGAAATTCGACAATGTATTGGAAAGTGTAGAATTCTACTATCAAGCGATACGAAAACAAAACGGAGCTATCGGTATTATTCTACAATCGATTAATCAACTCCCTAATAATGCTACTTCGGCAAGTATTCTAGAAAATACCCAAGTGATTTATAGTCTGAATAATGAAAAAGGCTACGAAGAATTAAAAAATAGGCTTAGCCTGTCTAGTCACGATTTAAATCAATTAAAATCCATCCGAAATAATCTTACTGGAGAACGAAAATACACGGAGATGTTTATCAAAATAGGAAAGGAAAGCAACATTTTCCGATTAGAAGTTCCAAACGAAGTGTATGCTGCATACCTAACCGACGGTAAAGAAAGCGAGGCCATAATGGCCATTTATGAGGAAACTCAAAATATGGATACCGCTATCAATGAATTTATAAAAAAGAATTATTAATTAAATCCAGGCAATGCCTGTTAAAATCTAAAAATTATGAAACAGAAAATGAAAACATTAGGAATAGTACTGACTTTGACATTAATCCTTTTATTGCCTGGCCGTGCTACGGCCCAGGGGGTGCCGGTGTATGATAACACGAATTTTATAAGCTTTATTAAATCCCTGTTAGAATCCGGGAAACAGACCTCACAATTATTAAAAACAGTAAAATTTTTAAAACAACAAAAGGAAAATGTAGACAAGGTTAATAATGTTATAAAACAGTTGAAGGCAGTGAAGGAATTGGCAAGTAACAATCAAAAATTATTTGATATGGTGCAGGTGGATTTACGTGAGATTTTTAATTCGCCCTATATAAAACCCCATGAAGTAAATAGGATATCCGAGTCCTTCAATGCTATTATAGAAAACTCTATGGAAGGTATGGAGTATATAGACCAGATACTCTCCAATGGCAGCCTTAAAATGACCGATGCTGAGCGTGCAGAAGTATTAAAAGCAAAAGAGTTAGAATCTAAAGAAATGGTGGCAGAAATAGAAGCAAAGACCAGACGTTATAGAGAGATTATTTCTTTTAGAGAAATGCAGTCGATTATCAACAGCAGAAAAGCAAATTACTAACGGATGTCGGGTCTAGCTTTAAGTATAGGATTAGAATATGTAGATGCGGTATTTACTACGATTAAGAATAGTGATTTTTCGCAATACACTATGACAGGAATGAAAACCCTTGCTATTCTGTTCTTTCTAATTAATATTTTAAAAAAATACAATGAAGGTGTAGCGAACAATGAAGGGTATACTTGGGGATTAACCCCAGCAGAATTAGCTAAGAATTTTGCGGTAATTATTCTAGTTATTTTTTCTACCCAGGTATTGACTGTTTTTGATACTATACTGGTAGCTATTGAAGGGCAATATAGAGATACGGCTCCAGCACTCCTCCCGTTACAACTACAAGATGTAGATTTAGAGCAGGATGTGGGTGCTTTGGAAGCCGCCAAAAAAGCAATGGCTATGCTTTATGAAGCCTTGGTAACCCCATTGTATGGTCTTAAAATGTTGTCCTTTATCGTAGCTATGTTTCTATGGTTGCTAGATCTATTTATCTATCCATTGTTTCTAGCAGAACGCTATTTTTTATTAGGCATAATGCAGGCATTTTTTCCTTTGGTGATTAGTCTTGCCGTATTTGAGAAATTTAGAAGCCTAGCGTATAATTTCTTTAAACTCTATGCAGGAGTGTATATGTTGGTACCCGCCTTTTTTCTGGTAAATGTATTTGTCAATAATCTCTATACAGAAATCAATACTAATTTTTGGAGTAGTCTTTTTGGTACCGATTGGGGAAGTAACTTTTTTGCACCATTACTACAATTTGGCTCTATAGGGTTTATAGTGCTATTAAAATTTAAACTCTATAGGAGAGCCACCTCTTTCGTCTTTAAACTTTTTTCAGGCGGATAAATATTCCCTATGAACATGAAATAATTAAAAGAGTAAAACCAATATGAAAACACCTTATAAAAATATATATACTATTCTACAACAAAATCGACTTATCGTTTTAACAGTAGTAATAGGAGCAGTACTTACCAGTATTGTTTCTATTTTGATGGTTGTTAAGTTGCACAAGGAAACTGTTAACAATGCCTTTGTGGTAAATACAGATGGCAGTGTAATTCCTTTACAGCTGGTTTCGCAACACGAAAATTTAGAAGTAGAATTACTGGCACATCTAGAGCTTTTTCATACCTATTTTTATCATATCGATGCTAGTAATTATGAAAAGCATTTAGAAAAGGCTCTGTGGTTAGGAGACAGTTCCGTAGATGCTTTGTACCAACAAAAGAAAGCAGACGGTGTATACAACCGCATATTGCAGTATTCTTTGATACAAAAGGTGTTGCGTATAGATTCAAAAATAGATATTACGCAAGAGCCATATCGCTTTGAAAGTACTACCATTTTTGAAATTAATAGAGGGTCTATAACAGATACCTATGAATTAACCACTTCTGGTAATATAATGCATGTAGATAGGAACTTTCCTAATAATACCCATGGGCTTTTGATTACCAATTATTTTGAAAACAAACTAAAGAAAATCTCTAACGGAGAGTAGAAGTTAAAAGGCATTTAAGAAAAGGATGATTATGAAAATAGAAAAAAATAAAATAGTCTTTGGGCTAGTCTTATTATGTGTGGTTCTTTTTATTGGCGCCTATACCACAATGATTCTGGGAGAAGAGGAAGAGCCAACTATCGAAGGCAACAAAATACCAGTCCCAAAACTGGAAGAGGCACAAGAGGAATATGATTCTAAATTAGAAGCCTTAGATGCATTAAAAGAAGTAAGAGAGAATAATGCACCTAGTATATATGATGAGCGATTACTAGATTCTATGGGAGTCTATGACGTTGATTTTTTAGATAAAGAAAAGATGCGAATGGTAGATAGTATCTATAGCCAAGGCAGAATTAATTATACCGATAGAGGATATCGCCAATCGGAACAAAAACCTATTAGATCTCCTAAAATAATAGAAAAAGATACCACGGATAATGATGGTATTGCAGAAAGCGAAACGAATGTCGCCGCCAAAGAACGCAGTTTGGAACATCAGCTCTTTTTTGCTTCACACCCTATCGCGAACCAAGCAATGCATACCCAAAATACGGACGCCTATATTTATGTGCGTGTAGATGGGAAGCAAACCATAAAGAACAATTACCGCTTGCAAATGCGACTGACTAAAGCTGCTTATATCAATAATATTTTGGTAGAAAAAAACGCACCTATCTATGGTTTTGTAAGTTTTAAAGCAAACCGAACTATGATAATCATTGAAAATATAAATCATAAGCCAGTAAAGCTTAAAGCTTTTGACTTGCAGGATGGGAGCGAGGGTATTTATGTAGAAAATAGTTTTAGAGCAGAAGCAACCAATGAAGTTATTGGAGATTTGGTAGATGAAATAAATATTACCGGTGTGCCACAAGTTAGTGGTGTTAGAAAGATATTCCAGCGGAACCACCGAAATGTAAAAGTTACTGTAACCGATAATTACCAGCTCATTTTAAGAACCCCGAAACCAACATTGAGCCAACTTTTTGGAAAGCCCATAATGCCCAAGTATTAAAGGCTTTTAAAAAGCACTCATTAAAACACACTTCTATGAAAATATATATCCTCTTATTATTAATGGTCTGTTCAGGATACATACAGGCACAACAATTATTAGATACTATTTATGCTAATGATAAAAAGAATGTAGCTCTTTTTTTTCCTAAACCTATTCGCCAAGGAATTACTGGAGCTACCCATTTTGTATTTACCTACAATCGTGAAAAAGAACAGTATTTTGGATTACTCCAAGCAAAGCCTGGAATAGAAAGTAATCTGCTTGCAGTGACAAATAATGGAAAGGTATATTCTTATATTTTAAAGTACGCTGAAGAATTACCAAGGTTGCATTATTTTATTCTTGAAAACGAAAGTATTGGGAACGAAGTGCCAAAGGTTTTACCAATTGTAAAAGAGAAGCAAGTAACCCATTTGGAAAAAGATAAAATGGATTATTTTTATAGAGCTTGCACCTATGTACTTAATTCTAAGTATGAGACTTTAGCAACGATACGAAAAGAAGGTATGCAGTTGCAATTACAAAAAATGGTCTATGATGGTGATGAAGTATATCTGGCCATTGAAATCAAAAACAGTTCGGAAGTAAATTTTGATGTGGACTATCTTAATATTTACGTAACCAATGGAAATGCAAAAAGGAAATCTTCGTACCAAAGTTTACAACAAGAGGTTATCTACAAGCATAAAATGCCAAAATCTGTTATGAAAGGCTTATACCAAAGGTTTGTTTATGTGCTTCCTAAGTTTGTTTTGGGAGAGAATGAACGATTAGAAATTGAGTTGAAAGAGTTAAAAGGGAGTAGAAAGGTGGTTTTGAATTCTAAGCTTTGAAAAAAAATGCTTCTGATTCTCTCAGAAGCATTTCAAAATATCTAATTCTGTTTTTCTTTAAGAAAGTTGGGGATATTTATCTTATTCATTAGTGTCTGCATGTCCTCACTTACTTTTCTCTCCACTACTCTTGCATATATTTGTGTAGATGCAATTTTTGAATGCCCTAACAATTTAGAGACGGTCTCTATGGGAACACCATTACTTAAGGTTACAGTTGTGGCAAACGTATGTCTAGCCATATGGAAAGTAAGATTTTTTTTTAGGCCAACTGCTTTTGCAATCTCTTTGAGATAAAAATTTACTTTTTCATTCGTAATTACTGGAAACAATGTTTCTGTAATTTGTGTCATTGGATGGTTGTGATACTTATCTATTAGTATTCGAGCTTTAGCGAGCAAGGGTATTTTTACAGGAGACTTGGTTTTTTGACGATTTGTAAATATCCAATCATTGCCATCAATACCTTTGATAATATTATCATTAGATAAGCTCATTAAGTCAACATAGGCAATACCTGTATAGCAGCTAAAAACAAATAAGTCCCGTACTCTTTCAAGTCTTGCAATTAAGAAATTATAGGTTTCGATATTGGATAATTCGTTTTCAGTTAAAAACGGGCGTTCTCTTTTTTCATAAGTAGGTTTCCACCTAACAAAGGGATCTTTGTCTATCCATTCTATGTGATAACCAAGAGTTATGATTTTTCGAAACCTTTGAATATGTTTCATAACCGTATTATTGCTCATTGCTTTGGGGTGTCCCTTAGGCCAAAAGCAAATTAGAAAATTAGCAAAATCGCAAATAAATTTGTAGTTGAGTTCTTTCAAAAAAATATCTGAAGTATTTAATACATTGTTTAAATACTTGTTAAGGTATCCTTCAGTTACTCCAAAATTCCTCAAGGTTCCGACGGCTAATGTTTTTTCAGTTTTTTTGTTGTGATATTCAAGAAGGTTTTGAAGAGTTTTAGAATTATCACTTTCACCTAAATATTCAGCCTTGATTAACTCAGCGGTAATTAATTGCCCTTTAAATTTTAAATCTTGATAAAGTTGCACGAGCTGTGCATGAACTTGGTCTAAATAAGAATTTAAAGCCCTTGTCGTTTCACTGTTCCCTTTTGCTCGCTGTCTTTTTGAATCCCATACCCTAACATCAACTTGCTGTTTTAAGCTAATGTTGACTTTTTTTCCATTTACTGTAATTCTGGCGTACATACCGGTTAGGTTATTTTTGGCACGAGTAGAGTATGCCCAAAAAAGGATTGCAAATGTGTTTGATGTTCTCATAGTTGTTGTCTTTTAAATTAAACATTTAGTAAGACGAAAGTCAAATCAACTATACTGAGTAGCTTGTGTGTTCACAAATCAAATCGTCAACAATGTTGACGGTCTAAATTTTTGTTGACGGTCTGTGACCTTTTTACATCAAATCAAATCAAATTAAATGATGGCCCAAAAACTAAGAAACCGCGCAAATCATAGGATTTGCACGGTTTTGAAACTTTTTGTAAGTTTTCTTAGTGACCTCGACAGGATTCAAACCTGTAACCTCTTGAGCCGTAATCAAGTGCGCTATTCAGTTGCGCCACGAGGCCTAATTGTTCCCGTAAAATGGGCTGCAAATATATTTCTTTTTAAACTTATTACAAAAGAACCTGTTGTAAAATATTAGTTTTTTTATTTTTAGAATAAGAACCTTATGTTATACTTATTCTGTTAATAAACAAAATAACTTGTATTTCTACGGTTTTATTAGAGACATTGTTAAACTAATACTACCTTAGTAGATTAATATTTAGTCATATAGTAATTACGAATTTGATAAACGATGAAGAATACTACACTTAAGGACCTTTCTAAGTTGTTAAATCTTTCGGTTTCAACAATTTCAAAAGCATTAAATGATAGTTTAGAAATTAGTGCTGCTACTAAAAATAGAGTTAAAGAAGCAGCATTGAAAACTAATTATAGGCCAAACCCACTTGCTTTAAGTCTTAAAAAAGGAAAAAGTAAGACTATCGGAGTTGTTATACCTAGCGTACTAGACCGTTTTTCCGCTAAATTATTTATTGGAATAGAGAAAGTAGCTTATTCTAAAGGGTACAATGCTATCTTGTCAACATCTAATTACAATAAAGAACGAGAAGCACATAACGTAGATATTTTAATAGAAAAGGGAGTAGATGGTATTATTGTTTCTTTAACAGAGGATACTATAACATCAGAAAATTACAGTCATATAGAACGTGCACGTAATAGGGGAATATCTGTTGTGCTAGCCAATAAAGTTCCGGAAGATTTAGCTTTTAATAAAGTTAGTATAGATCACTATAAAGAGGCTTATAATGCTGTTTCCGATTTAAAGATTCCTGAAAACAAAAATGTTTTAGTAGTAGAGTCTTTTTCTAATGCAATGTATGTAAATAGACGTAAGAATGGGATAATAGAGGCTTTGCAAAATGTTCATAAAATAAAAAACCATGTTGTTATTAAGGCTAACGGAGAAGAGTCTTTTGCTGGAGATGTAATTAAAAAAGTAAAAGAAGACGGCTTGTCTATTTTGATTGTCATGAATCAATATTTGTTAGAAACTATTTTGATGCATAAGAATACTCAAAAATTATTAAGTAAAGGAGAACTTTTTATTTATGCTTTTTCTATTAGAAAATCTGCTTTTGAAGCTATTAAAGGTGTAAAGCCTATTTCTCCAAGAGGAAAATTTTTAGGAGAGAAAACGGCAGAGTTATTAATAGACCAGCTAGAGAATTATACGGAAGGAGTGCATGCAATATCCGTGGATAGTATTGGGAAAAGAATATGTTAAATAATGAATTTATATAAGTTTATAAAAGACATTCCAGATTTTCCTAAAAAAGGAATAGTTTTTAAAGACATAACACCTTTGTTAAGTAGTGTAGAAGCTTTAAAGTTTGCAACAAGTGGTTTGTTGAAAATTGTAGAAAATAAAAGAATTGATAAAGTTATAGGTGTAGAGAGTAGAGGTTTCTTTTTTGCAACATTATTAGCAAGAGAGCTTAATGCAGGTTTTGTCCCAGTTCGTAAGCCAGGTAAGTTACCTTCAAAAGTTGTACAAGAAAGCTATGACTTAGAGTATGGAACCGATACTTTGGAAATTCATGAAGATGCTATTTCTAAAGGAGATAAAGTGCTTGTTCATGACGATGTTTTAGCAACAGGAGGGACAGCAGAGGCAGTCTGTAAATTAGTTGAGAAATTAGGAGGAGAGGTAGTGCAGTGTAATTTCTTATTGGAGTTAGACTTTTTACAAGGAAATAAAAAATTGTCTAAATATGAAGTAGCTTCCCTTTTGCATTATTAACCTAAAGCATTTGTAGTAATCCAATAGCGCCAACCAATAATTACAATCTGTAATTTAGACGCTTTAGAAAGGTCTAACTGTTTTTTAGAATAGGAAGGCAATAGTGCCTTATTAATTTTAGCTAATAGTTTAAAAAATGCAAGTTTCATATAAATGTTTTTTTTAAAATAAAATAATAAACTTTGGTAATTACCAAAGTTTTAATTTTAATTAAAGTGTATAAAGATACTAAGGTTTATTTCATGTAAAAATATTAAATAAAAGTGTTTTAAAAATACCCTTAGGGTTATTCAAGAAAAATTTATTTATACCATGATCAAGATAATTAAAAAAATAAAGACTGCGCATTGGCAGTCTTTTGTATATAGGCCTATATGATACTACTTAAGCAAAAAACATAATTATAGAAAGAAATAATACTAATAAAATTTTTGCAAATGTTATCATATTTTTTTGGTTTAAAGGGTTAATAAATAAGGTTTTAATAATCGATTATTCAATCAATATATATAAATTAAATATTCACTTACAAGGAATTTTAGTTAAATCGATAGAATTAAATACATATATGTAATTAATATGATGATTAAGGTGTTAATATTGTATACTTGTTCTTGACTAATGTTCGTAAGTGTAATTGTATATTTCAATTACGGTTACATATTGTAATAAATGTAGGACGTGTTTTGATGTAATTATTTATTGCAAGGGTATTTTCGTTAATTTTTAACCTGCTTTTTTCATTTTCATTAATAGTAGTAGATAAATTAGTGGAGTTTTATAAAAAACAAAAGGATTAAAAAGATATGTTTTAAAGCCAAAATCTTCACTTATATTTGTACAAAATTTAAAAATGCAGAATATTTTATATATAATTTTAGGATTAACTTTATTAATTGCTGGAGGGGATTGGTTGCTTAAATCTGCAGTTGCAATTTCTTATAGATTAAATATTCCTAAAATTGTAGTTGGGATGACCGTAGTATCTTTTGCTACCTCTGCGCCAGAGTTAATAGTTAGTATTAAAGCTGCATTAAATGGTTCTCCAGACTTAGCTTTAGGAAATGTTGTAGGTTCTAATATTGCTAATTTAGGTTTGGTTTTAGGAGTTACAGTAATTTTGGGTGCAATAGATGTTAAAAAGACCTTTTACACTACAGATTGGCCAGTAATGATGCTAGCATCATTATTGTTTTTTGGTTTTATATACACGGATGGAGTTATAGAGCAGTATGAGGGTATTATTATGGTAGTATTTCTTTTTGCTTTTTTAGTTTATTTGTTGCGTTTTCAAAAGAAAGCTGTTGAAGAAGATATTGATGAGGAAGATGAAACCCCTTTAGAGTTATATAAGGTAGTTCTGTTTTTAGGTATTGGTGGTGTTGCCTTGTGGGGAGGTTCAGAATTATTAATAAATGGCGCAGTTGGTTTAGCAACATTATATGGGGTTAGTGAACGTGTAATAGGTGTAACAGTAGTTTCTGTAGGAACAAGTATTCCAGAGTTAGCAGCTTCTATTATTGCAATATTAAAAAAGGAGAAAGCAATTTCAGTAGGGAATTTAATAGGGTCTAATATTTTTAATTTATTAGCAGTATTGGGTATTACCTCTATTATAACACCAATTACAGTTGTAGACCAAGGGTTGTTAGATTTTGATATCTTCTGGATGTTGGGTATTTCTTTCCTTATCCTCCCTTTAGTTTTTGTTCCAAAAGGCTTGCGATTAGGTTGGAGAGATGGGATAATACTTTTAGGAATATATATAACCTTTGTTTATTTAACAGTCTCTTAAATAAATAACTTCAGAGTATTTAAATTTTGATTCTCGAGTAAAGTTAACTTATGGTTTCCAAAATTTATTAAAGAAACCTAATAGTGTTAATTGCGTAATATTAGTTTATAAATTCATTAATATGGGTTTTGTTTTTTTATGGTAATCTAAAACTATGATTATTATGAAAAACCTAAAATTAGTATCTGTATCAATTGTAACCCTTATGTTGGGTTTAAATTCTTGTCAAAAAATGGAAGATTTTGTTGGGGGAGGACCTTCTGGAGAAAAACAAGATAAACCTTTAGTAATTGCGCACAGGGGAGCACAATCTATCTACCCAGAGCACACTTTAGAAGCTTACGCTAAAGCCATTGAGTTGGGAGCAGATTTTATTGAACCAGATTTAGTAATGACTAAAGATGGGGCTTTAGTTGCACGTCATGAGCCTTTTATCTCTGGAACTACAAACGTTGCAGATTTACCAGAATACGCGCACTTAAAAACCACTAAAAATTTAGATGGTAAAGAAATTACAGATTGGTTTGTTTCTGATTTTACTTTGGAAGAAATAAAAACCTTAAAAGCTAAACAGGCTAGATCGGACAGATCTAATCAGTTTGATAATTTGTATTCTATACCAACCATAAAAGAGATAATAGCTTTAGCCAAATCTAGGAAAACCACATCTGGGAAAGTTGTAGGTATTTATCCTGAAATGAAACACCCTTATTTTCATAGCCAGTTAGGTTATAATTTTGAAGATGCATTATTAGAAGTGTTAGAAAAAGCAGGGTGGAATTCTTATCAAGCACCAGTTTTTGTTCAGTGTTTTGAAGTAGCTCCTTTACAGTATATAAATACAAAATCTACTGTAAAATTAGTACAACTAATATCTACCTATAATGTAAATACAAATGGCTCATTAGATTTTAATGTTCCAGCAGGAGATTTTATTTCTTATGCAGCGCCATATGACTTTTATGCTAATGGAGATACTAGAACGTATGAATTTTTTACAACAGAAGAAGGAATGCGTTATACCGCTAATTATGCAGATGGTATTGGTCCATGGAAGCCATTTATTATTTCTTTTGCAAAAGATGCTGAAGGAAATATTACTGTTTTACCAGAAACTGATTTTATTAATTTAGCTCATAAGTATGACTTAAAAGTGCATCCTTATACTTTTAGGAATGAAGATGTAAAGTGGAGTAATGGTAATCATGAAAGTGAGTATCATCTATTTTTTGAAGCTGGAGTAGATGGTGTTTTTACAGATTATACAGGAGAGGCAGTAAAAGCTTTGTCTACCTGGAAGTAGAGTGTTAACGTTTAATAATTAAAAAAGCTCCTTTATTAATAAAGGAGCTTTTTTTAAAATAATAATAATTGACTTATTATATGTTAGCAGATTTAACTGTTTTAATAATTCTACCTGCAATTTTGTATGGATCACCATTAGAAGCTGGTCTTCTATCTTCTAACCAACCTTTCCATCCTTTTTCTACTGTAATAATAGGAATACGAATAGAAGCACCACGGTCAGAAACTCCATAAGAAAAATCATTAATAGATGCAGTTTCATGTAGGCCAGTTAAACGTTGGTCATTAAACTCACCATAAACAGCTATATGCTCTTTAACTACAGGTCTAAAAGCTTCACATATTTTCTCGTAAGTTTCTTTAGAACCACAAGTTCTTAAAGTGGTATTAGAGAAGTTAGCATGCATACCAGAACCATTCCAATCCATGTCTTTTCCAAGAGGTTTTGGGTGGTATTCAATATAGTAACCATATTGCTCCGTTAAACGGTCTAGTAAATAACGAGCAATCCAAATTTCATCTCCAGCTTTTTTAGCTCCTTTTGCAAATAATTGGAATTCCCATTGACCAGCAGCAACTTCTTGGTTAATACCTTCAAAGTTAAGACCAGCATCAATACATAAATTAGCGTGCTCTTCTACTAAATCTCTACCCCAAGTGTTCTTTCCACCAACAGAGCAGTAGTACATACCTTGTGGTCCAGGATAACCACCTACAGGGAATCCTAAAGGTAATTGTGTTCTAGTATCCATAATGAAATATTCTTGCTCAAAACCAAACCAGAAATCATTGTCATCATCATCAATAGTAGCTCTACCGTTAGAAACGTGAGCAGTACCATCTGCATTTAAAACTTCAGTCATTACCAAGTATCCATTAATACGAGCAGGATCTGGGTAAATAGCAACTGGCTTCAATAAACAGTCAGAAGATCCTCCTTCCGCTTGTCTAGTAGATGATCCATCAAAAGACCAATTATCAAGCTCCTCAAGAGTTCCTTTGAAGTCTTCATGTTCTTCAACTTTAGTTTTACTTCTTAAATTCTGTGTTGGGAAATACCCATCTAACCATAGGTATTCTAATTTAATTTTGGCCATAATGTTATTTATTATTAATTCTTTTAGATTCAAACAAAAATATGTTTTTTGTGTTTATCTTCTAAATTTAAAGGGGGTTAATGTGTTAAAATGTCTCATTTTTTCTTTTTGCCCTGAATTTTATGGGGGAAATTGTTAAATATCTAATTTTTGATAGTAATTTTGATATATTTTTAATTTGAATTATTTATTAGAACAAGAAATTATGTCTAAAATACGTTTTAAAGCAATTTCAGAAAGTGCCCAAAGAGAGAGTAGAATTATTGAAGAAAAAGGAAGGCGCTCAGAGTTATTTTGTGTAAATGTTTTTAATACAGAGAAAATGTTACAGTACCTTACAAAGGACGCTTTGGAAAGTGTACAAGGGGCAATTTTTTCTGGTACAAAAATAGATAGAAAAATTGCGGACCAGGTGGCAGAAGCTATGAAAGGTTGGGCAATAGCAATGGGTGCAACGCATTATACACATTGGTTTCAGCCATTAACTGGTAGTACTGCAGAAAAACACGATGCTTTTTTTGATTTATTGCCAAATGGTACTGCTTTGGAAAAATTTGGAGGAGGACAGTTAGTACAACAAGAACCAGATGCTTCTAGTTTTCCAAGTGGAGGTATAAGAAATACTTTTGAAGCTCGTGGTTATACAGCATGGGATCCAACATCACCTGCGTTTATTTATGGAACTACATTATGCGTTCCTACAGTATTTGTATCTTATACGGGAGAAGCTTTAGATAATAAGGCACCATTGTTAAGAGCATTGCATGCGGTAGATGAGGCTGCAACTGCAGTGGCAAAATATTTTGATAAAACGGTAGCTAAAGTAAATGCTACTTTAGGATGGGAACAAGAATATTTTTTAATAGATAAAGCTTTAGCACATTCTAGACCAGATATTATTTTAACAGGAAGAACTCTAGTAGGGCATACTGCAGCGAAAGGGCAACAGTTAGATGATCATTATTTTGGAGTAATACCAAGCAGGGTTCTTAGTTTTATGAGCGATTTAGAAAAAGAATGTACAAAATTAGGAATTCCTGTAAAGACGAGGCATAACGAGGTTGCACCTAATCAATTTGAATTAGCACCTGTTTTTGAAGAAGCAAACCTTGCGGTAGACCATAATCTCTTATTAATGGATATCATGGATAAGGTGGCAGATAAACATAATTTTAAAGTTCTTTTTCATGAGAAGCCTTTTGCAGAAATAAATGGATCCGGGAAGCATAATAATTGGTCGTTGGCTACAGATACGGGTGTAAACTTACTTAGTCCAGGATCAACACCCATGAAGAACTTACAATTCTTAACCTTTTTTGTAAACACAATTAAAGCGGTTAATACCTATGAAGAGTTGCTTAGGTCATCAATAGCCTCTGCAAGCAATGACCATAGATTGGGTGCAAATGAGGCGCCACCAGCAATCTTCTCTATTTTTGTTGGCTCCCAGTTGAGTAGAGTTTTAGATGAGTTAGAAGGGGTTTCTCAAGGAAAACTTTCTCCTGAAGAAAAAACGGAGCTTAAGCTTAATGTAGTTGGTAAGATACCAGAAATTTTACTAGATAATACGGATCGAAATAGAACATCACCTTTTGCATTTACGGGTAATAAGTTTGAAATGAGAGGAGTTGGTTCCAAAACTAATTGTGCGAAACCAATGACTATATTAAATACTATTGTAGCAAAGCAATTAACTGATTTTAAAAAAGAGGTGGATGCTTTAGTAGATAAAAAGAGCCTTAAGAAAGATGAAGCTATTTTTAATGTTTTAAGAGAATATATTAAGACTTCTAAAAGAATTCGTTTTGATGGAGATGGGTATAGTGTAGAATGGGAAAAAGAGGCTGTAAGAAGAAAGTTAAGTAATAATAAAACAACACCAGAAGCATTAAAAGTGCTTACAACCAAAGAAAGTCTAGAACTTTTTAAAGCAACTAAGGTTTTAAGTGAGGTAGAGGTAAGAGCTAGGCAAGAGGTAGAATTAGACTCCTACATTCTTCATTTGCAAATAGAAGGTCGTGTTTTAAAAGAGTTAGTGTATAATCATATACTGCCATCATCTATAGAATATCAAAATAAACTTATAAAAAATGTTATGGGCATTAAAGATATTTATGGAGCAGCTCATAAAAAGCTTACAGATGGGCAATTATCTATTATAGAGCAAATAGCAGAGCATTTGGTAGAGGTTAAAAAGTTAGTAGACCATATGACGGATACCAGAAAAAAAGCGAATAAACTATTAGATAGTGATAAGAAAGCAAATGCTTATTGCGAAAATGTTAAGCCATATTTTAGCCAAATAAGATACCATTGTGATAAGTTAGAACAAGTTGTAGAGGATCAAACTTGGCCGTTAACAAAGTATAGAGAATTGTTGTTCATTAAATAGTGGATATAAACTTTTAATTATAGTTACCATCTTTATGGTTTCTATTATTTTTGCTTCAAATATTTTAGAATGAGTTCGTCAAATAGTGAAAGATATAATCAAAGAGGAGTTTCAGCATCAAAAGAAGATGTGCATAATGCTATAAAGAATATAGATAAGGGTCTTTTTCCAAAGGCTTTTTGTAAAATAGTGCCAGACTATTTAACAAATGATGAGGAATATTGTTTGGTAATGCATGCAGATGGTGCTGGTACCAAATCTTCGTTAGCATATATGTATTGGAAAGAAACTGGAGATGTTTCTGTCTGGAAAGGTATTGCTCAAGATGCATTAATCATGAATATAGATGATTTAATTTGTGTTGGAGCTACAGATAATATTATGCTTTCCTCTACTATTGGAAGGAATAAAAATTTAATTCCTGGGGAAGTACTTTCTGCTATTATAAATGGTACAGAGGAGTTAATTTCCGATTTAAAAGAACACGGAATTATAATACACTCTACAGGAGGAGAAACTGCAGATGTAGGAGATTTGGTGCGAACAATTATTGTAGATTCTACTGTTACAGCAAGACTTAAGAGAAGTAGTGTTATAGACAATGCGAATATACAAGCAGGAGATGTTATAGTAGGTTTTGCTTCTTATGGTAAAGCTACCTATGAGAGCGAATATAATGGAGGAATGGGAAGTAACGGTCTTACTTCCGCAAGACATGATGTTTTTTCTAAATATTTGGCAGATAAGTACCCAGAAAGTTTTGATGCTTCTGTGCCAGAAGAATTAGTGTATTCTGGAGGAGTAAAATTAACCGATGAGGTTAAAAATTCACCAATAGATGCAGGTAAACTTGTATTGTCACCTACAAGAACATATGCTCCTGTAGTAAAACAAATTCTTAAAAAATATACTTCAAAAGAGGTGCATGGAATGATACATTGTAGTGGAGGGGCGCAAACAAAAATTTTACATTTTGTAGATGATTTACATATCATAAAAGACAATATGCTGCCAGTGCCACCACTTTTTAAATTAATTCAGGAGCAGTCTAACACAGATTGGAAAGAAATGTATCAGGTTTTTAACTGTGGTCATAGATTAGAAGCTTATGTTTCTCCTGAAATTGCAGAAGATTTAATAGCAATAGGTAAAGATTTTGGTATAGAGGCACAAATTATAGGCCGTGTGGAAGAAAATTCTTCCAAAAAACTTACCATTAAAAGTGAGTATGGAACCTTTAACTATTAAGGCATACGATAACTAATTTTCTTCCGTTTTTATTTATAAAGTATACCATTATGAAACGTAAAGAGTTTTTAAGAAGTGTGGGAGCAAGTGCTGCTTTTGCAGTGTTATACCCATGTTTAGGAAGCTGTTCTAAAGATGATGCTACAAATGGTACTATTGTAAAAGAGCCAGAAGGGGTGAATTTTACGGTAGACTTAAACTCTAGCGAAGGACAGAAATTAAATGAAAACGGTAGTTTTATTCTTAAAAATTATGTTGTTGTTGCTAAAAATCTAGATGGAGAGTTTGTAGCTGCCTCTCAAGTATGTAGTCATCAACAGTATGATCAGGTTCGTTTTGTTCCAATAGAAGGTGGTATTTTTCATTGCGATGTGCACGGTTCTAAATTTGCACAAGACGGCTCCCCTTTAAATCAAGTACAGGGAGACCCAGCAAGGCCAATAAAAATTTACAATATTCAAAGAGAAGGCGATATATTAACTATTACTGCCTAATAACCTTAACTTTTTTACTCTCGTTTCTTATAAAATATTAAAACCTAACAAATTGAAAACCTTAATTTTTTTGCTATTTGGTTTTCTTGTTATAGGTGTACATTCTCAAGAAAAAAAATATGTTACTGTAAAGAAAAAAGTGCCTTTAATGGGGGAGACTTTTGATATAACTGTTGTTGCAGTGAATGAAGAGTTGGGATATATTAATATAGATGAAGCATCAGCAGAAATAGAAAGAATAGAAAAACTAATTTCCTCTTGGGATAAAGATTCTGAAACAACTAAAATAAATAATAATGCAGGAGTAAAGCCGGTAAAGGTAAGTTTGGAGTTGTTTGCTTTAATAGAAAGAGCAAAACAAATTTCAGAATTAACAGATGGTGCTTTTGATATTACGTATGCTTCCGTAGATAAAGTCTGGGAGTTTAATGGGAGTATGCAATATTTACCTACAGAAAATGAGATAAGAAAATCTATTATTAATGTAGGTTATAAAAACATTATTTTAGATAAAGAAAAGCAAACAATTTTTTTAAAAACGAAAGGAACACAAATTTCTTTTGATGCAATAGGGAAAGGCTATGCGGTAGATAAAGCTAAATCCTTATTGGTTTCTAAACAAGTTGTAGCGGGTGTAATTAATGCTGATGGGGATATAACAACCTGGGGAACTAAAGCTAGTGGAGAAAAATGGCTTTTAGGAGTAGCTAACCCATTAAGTAATTATAAAATAATTTCTTGGTTACCTATTGTGGAATCTTCAGTAGCAACCACAGATATTTATGAAAAATATGTAAATTTTAAAAAACAGAAGTTTGGGCATATTATAAATCCTAAATCCGGAAAACCAGTTAAAACCCTTAAGAAAGCAACTATTTTTGCAAAAAGTGCAGAGTTATGTGATGCTTTGGCTACTGCTGTTTTAGTACTAGGTTTAGAAAAAGGTATTGCCTTAATAAATCAGCTAGGGGGTACAGAAGCAATTTTTATTGATGCTAATAATATACTTCATAAGAGTAATGGAGTAATTTTAGATAAATTACCTTAACTAATATTATATTGCTTTATATTAGTAATGCAACTTATTTCTTTTTATAACAAAAAGTGGTTTCTTCTTAATAAGAACAATAGCATTAAATGTGTAAAATTATTGTAAATTCGCAACCCAAGTGATGTAAGATTATGATAGACAAATTAAATATTGTAAAGCAACGTTTTGATGAGATTTCTGATTTAATCATACAACCAGATGTAATTTCTGATCAAAAGCGTTATGTGCAATTAACTAAAGAATATAAGGATTTAAAAGACCTTATGGACAAACGTGAAGAGTACATAACGTATACAAGTAATATAGAGGAAGCTGAAGAAATAATTGCAGATGGAAGTGATGCTGAAATGGTAGAAATGGCCAAAATGCAGTTAGATGAAGCCAAAGAATTTTTACCTCAATTAGAAGAAGATATAAAGCTAATGCTTATTCCAAAAGATCCGGAAGATGCTAAAGATGTTGTTGTAGAAATACGTGCAGGGACAGGTGGGGATGAGGCTAGTATATTTGCAGGAGATTTATTTAGAATGTATACCAAGTATTGTGAAAGCAGAGGTTGGAAAACTAATGTTATAGATTTAAGTGAAGGTACTAGTGGAGGTTATAAAGAAATTCAGTTTGAAGTTAATGGAGCCGATGTCTATGGTACTCTAAAATTCGAAGCTGGTGTACATCGTGTGCAACGTGTACCGCAAACCGAGACCCAAGGTAGGGTGCATACAAGTGCAGCTACCGTAATGGTGCTTCCAGAAGCAGAAGATTTTGATGTGCAAATAGAGCCTAAAGATGTTCGTATAGATTTCTTTTGTTCTTCAGGACCTGGAGGACAGTCTGTAAATACAACCTATTCTGCAGTGCGTTTAACACACGTACCTACAGGTTTAGTGGCACAATGTCAAGATCAAAAATCGCAACATAAAAATAAAGAGAAAGCTTTTAAAGTACTTCGTTCTCGTTTATATGATTTAGAACTTGCGAAAAAGCAAGAAGAAGATGCTGCGAAAAGAAATTCCCAAGTAAGTAGTGGAGACCGTTCTGCAAAAATTAGAACCTATAACTATGCACAGGGTAGAGTTACCGATCATAGAATAGGATTAACACTTTATGACTTGCAGAATATTATAAATGGGGATATTCAAAAAATAATTGATGAACTTAGTTTGGTAGAAAACACGGAAAAATTAAAAGAAGCTTCCGGAATTTTTTAAAAACAAATGACTACAGAAGAATTAGTTGTACAAATACGTTTAAAAAAATCTTTTCTCTGCATAGGGTTAGATACCGATTTGGAAAAAATACCTTCTCACTTATTAAAAGAGGAAGATCCTATTTTTGAATTTAATAAGGCAATTATAGATGCTACACACCATTTATGTGTTGCCTATAAGCCTAACATAGCTTTTTATGAAGCTTATGGTATAAAAGGTTGGGTTGCTTTAGACAAAACAATTAAATATTTAAATGCAAATTACCCGGAACTGTTTACTATAGCAGATGCTAAGCGTGGTGATATAGGAAATACATCTACAAGGTATGCTAAGGCATTTTTTGAAGATATGGAATTCGATTCTGTTACTATTGCTCCTTATATGGGAAAAGACTCCGTAGAGCCTTTTTTGGCATTTAAAAATAAACATACTATTTTGTTAGCACTTACTTCTAATAAAGGAGCTTACGATTTTCAAACCAAATTAATTAATGGTAAGGAATTGTACAAGGAGGTTTTAGAAACTTCAATAACGTATAAAAATCCTGAAAATTTAATGTATGTAGTAGGTGCTACAAAGGCAATTTTTTTATCAGAAATACGTGAAATTATTCCAAATAGCTTTTTATTGGTTCCTGGTGTAGGTGCGCAAGGAGGAAGTCTACAAGATGTATATAAATATGGTGCAAATAAGCAAATAGGGCTACTTGTAAACTCTTCTAGAGGTATTATATATGCTTCTAAAGATGAGAATTTTGCACAAGAAGCAGCAAAAAGTGCATTGCAACTTCAAGAGCAAATGAAAAAGTTAATGCATTAATTTATTGCATTAATTTTTCTAAATCTTTTTTTATTTTTTGAGCCTTTAAATTAAAGAATTCACCAAGCTTAGCGTCTGTGTTATTTAGGTTTGCTTTTTCAATAAAATTCTGGTATTGGTACTCTAAAAGACTTATAGTTTGACTTCCATTTCCTAAAGGTGTGCTAGATCCAACTTTGCAATACTGTTTGTTCATAATAGTAGTTAATGTGTGTTTACAAATATACGTTCAGATAATGTTTTTAGACGTTTGTTAATAGTGAAGTACACCTAATTTATAGGTAATTCGTCTTTATTTTACCAGTTATGCTTTTCTTATTTTATTGTTGATAGAATAAGTGTTAAAAAAATGTGCATTTCGTCGAATATTTAAAAAGTTTTAATACATTGTGCCTCACTAAAAAAATGAGGAGCTTTGCTTAGTTACACAAAATATATACATGAAAATTCTGATACCTGGGTAACTTTTGTACACGGTGCAGGTGGTAGTTCCACTATATGGCACAAACAAGTAAAGGAGTTTAGAAAGCGATTTAATGTTCTTTTATTAGATCTAAGAGGTCATGGTGACTCCGCAACATCAAATTTTTTAGAAAATTTTAATGAGACATATACTTTTGATTCTTTATCTGAAGATATTATAGAAGTTATTAATTTTGAGAATATTAAACAATCTCATTTTATAGGAATATCATTAGGGACTATTATTATTAGAACTTTAGCAGAAAAGAATCCTGAAAGGGTTCTGAGTATGGTTATGGGAGGAGCAATAATGAAACTTGGTTTTAAATCGCGTTTAGTTTTAGGCCTAGGTATGAAGCTAAAGAAAATAATACCTTATGATAAATTATATAATGTACTTACTTTCTTTATAATGCCCTATAAGAATCATAGAGAATCTAGAATGTTATATATAAAAGAATCAAAGAAAATATATAAAGAAGAGTTTCTTAAGTGGTTTAGCTTGGCTGTAGAAATTAATCCCTTGTTAAGGTTTTTTAGATCTGTAGAAATAAAAATTCCTACTTTATATATAATGGGAGAAGAAGATTATCTTTTCTTACCAAGTATTCGTAAAATTGTGGAAAAGCATACTGCTTCTAATTTATTTGTAGTGGAAGATTGTGGCCATGTGGTTAATGTAGAACAACCAAAGTTATACAATAATATGGTGTTAGGTTATCTTGCCGGTTTTTAAATAAAATTCTTGAATTATTTGAAAGTAAATATTAATTGGGAGTAGTAAAATGCAGCCCTGATTTTTTCTTGATAGCTAATTCAAATATGTACCTACTAAAATTGAAAACTGTATTTTTTCCTTAAAAGTTGGTGATCAAGGCTGCTACATAATTTACTAATGTAAATAAAGCTCTTATTTATGAAAAAAAAGGTAAGCCTTATAAAACTTTACCCTTTAAATATTGGGTATACTCTTTTGTAAACAAGATAAGTGTTTGATTTAAAGTTTTTTGACTGTAGTTGGTATAATTAACTATTTGGAGCTATTTTTTTTTGATATTGACTAGGAGTAAGATGAGTTTCCTTTTTAAATGCTTTGTTAAAGGTTACTTTATTGTTGTAACCTACTTCATAAGCAATGTCAATCATGTTCATTTTTTTTGCAATATTGTTATCTAGTATTTCTTTAGCTTCTCTTATACGGTACCAATTAATGAGCTCGTTAAAATTCATGTTAAAATGTTCATTAATAACTTGAGAAGCATTATGTCTTGTAGTTTGCAAATTGGTTGCTACCATTTCTAAATTAATATGGTTCTCTTTGTATATTTTATCAATATCAAATAAGCGAATAAGGTTATCTTTAAGTTCTTTAGATAAGCTATCTGTTAATCCAGATTTTTGATATTTAAAAAACAATGCATTTTTAGCATTTAAAACACCGCTAAAAACATCTGGCTGAGCATTTGCAGAGTACCCTAGGTATAGAATCATCATAGCCATTGCAAATATTTGCATATTAAAAAAGAATCCAACAGAGACGTTATTTAGAGATAAAAAACCGTAAATACAGTAACATATTAAATACAAGAAGTGTATTCTGTAGATATTTTTTTTCCATATCTTATTTTCGTCTGATAAATTAGAGTCTAACTGACTTTTTAAGTATATTTTTCTAATAAAAACACCATAGGTAAGTAATGATATTACTTTTAAAACTACAATGGTTATAAATTCTGTGGAATTTTCAGAGGTGTATCCAGAAGCTTCATTAATAAGAATCTCTAATTTTTCACTTATAGGGAGTAAGTATTTGGGTATTAAATAAATGAAAATGAGTAGAGTTGGAATTAAATGTGTTAGGTCTTTAACCTTAAAGGTATATTGTTGCGTTATTCTTTTAAAATAAAAGTATAATAAAGGCCCATATAGAAATGAAAAACCTGTTGAAATTAAATAAGAATTAGGGAAATTAAATTGATAATTTGTTAAGAATAGGAAAATGTGAATTATAAATATTGAATGGGTAAAAATAAAAGCGCTAATAAGTATTTTGGCAACAGAATCAATTTTCTTATTAAAGTGTATAATCACAGTTAAGTAAAAACCTATAAGTGCGACATAAAGATAAATAAAAGTCCAAATATTAATTTGAGGTATGTATCTTTTTTCAATAATATCAAAAGCTTCCGTTTCTCTAATAGTGTCAAAACCGCTATCTGCTAAGATGTTAGGGTTGTATTCTTTATGTAAATATTCTTCAATATACTTTAAGCTTTCTTGAGTTTTATTTAATGCAGAATAACTAAGTGCAATTTTTTTTAATACAGGAGCTTTATTTGGAATTTCCTTTTCTAATGCTAATTGATATGTTTCTATAGCATCATTGTAATTTTGCTCCATAAACAAATCGTCAGCTTTGTTACGAAAGCTGATGGGAGGTAGTTCTCTAGTAGTTTTTTTTTCTGTTCTAATACCTTCTTTTGCAATAGAAGAATATAGGTTTACGAACAGAAATAAGAACGTGATTAAGATTCTTAGTCTCCTCATTTAGTGTTTTAAAGGTTTTTAATATTAAAAAGGTAAATAAAGATAACAAAATGAAGGACTTAATAATAGAATTATCGTTTTAATTAAAGTAAAAACCGATAATAATGTACATTTATGAAAATTATATAACTATACCAAATTAGTAACCCGCATGATTAAGTTTTAAAACAAAAAAAAACCGGTGCTCCCACCGGTTTAAACTAACTAACTCAAAAAATTACTAACTTAAAATAACTTTTACAAAAGTCTTTAATTAAAATCTAATAATAGTTAATTAAAGATTAAATTTTTTATAAATATTCTCTTTATTAAAAACAACGTTATAATGTTAAAAAAATTGTGAAAAATCAATATTTATTTCGTTAATCTTGAAGAATAAACACTTTTTTAAGTAAATCTGTAGTCCTTGAAGATACTTTATTTCTTATTTCTTTTTCTTCTATAGCTATCATTTTGTAAACTCCATTTAAAGCTTCTTGCGTTACATAGTTGGTTAAATCTGGATTTACATTGTTTGTAAGTGGAATATTATTATACTTAGTAATTAAGTTTTTCCAAATTTTATCTGCGCCTACCTTTTGGAAAGAGTTACTAATTACAGGAGAAAATTTATTATATAAATTGGTTTGTGTTTCTTTAGTTAAATATTTAGTAGCCGCATCATCAGAGCCTAATAAAATACTTTTCGCATCTGTAAAGGAAATACCTTTTACTGCGTCAACAAATATGGGTGTTGCTTCACTAACTGCATCTTCTGCAGCTCTATTTAGTACTTTTAAGCCTTCATCTGCTAATTTTCCTAAGCCAATATTTCTTAATGTTTTATCTACTTTTTGTAATTCTTCAGGTAATACTATTTTTACTAATTCATTTTTGTAAAAACCGTTTGTAGCAGTAAGTTTTGTTACCTGTTTGTCTATTCCAAGTTGTAGCGCTTCTTGAAGCCCTTTTGCAATATCTAAATTACCAACAGTGGTTGTTTCTTGTGGTAGTTGGTTTACAATTTGTTGTAATTCACCACATGAGAAAAATGAAAAGAATGTAAATGCTAATAAAATTTTTTTAAACATTGTTTTGCGCTTTAAGAAAATATAACGGTTTTATTATTGTATACCATTGTTTTACTTGCAATATGCAATTTAACTGCTCTAGATAATACTATTTTTTCTAAATCTCGTCCTTTGGTTATAAAATCACTAATACTATGAGAGTGTGTTACTGCTGTTACATCCTGTTCTATGATTGGGCCAGCATCTAATTCTTCGGTTACATAATGGCTAGTAGCTCCTATTATTTTTACGCCTCTGGCAAAAGCAGCATGGTAAGGTTTTGCACCTGCAAATGCTGGTAAAAAAGAATGATGTATGTTAATAATTTTGTTTGGAAATTCCTCTATAACTGTGCTACTAACTATTTGCATATATCTGGCTAAAACTATAAAGTCTACACTGTTTTCTTTTAATAATTTAAGTTGTTTTTGCTCGGCCTCTTCTTTTGTGTCTTTTGTAATAGGAATATGATAAAAAGGAATATTAAATTGGTTCGCAATATATTCTAGGTCTTTATGGTTACTTAGAATAAAAGGAATATCAACATTTAATTCTCCAGAATTAAACCTACTTAATAAATCATATAAGCAATGGTTGTATTTAGATACAAAAACTGCCATTTTCAATTTTTCGGTACCCTTTTTTAAAGTCCATTTCATCTTGTATGGCAGTGCTAATTTTTTCTCAAATTCAGAAGAAAAAGTGGTGATGTTAAAGCTTTCTTCATCAAAATCACTTTCAAGCCTCATAAAAAATATATTAGCTGCCTTATCTACATGTTGGTCAAGGTATACAATATTCCCGCCTTTTGAATGTATAAAGCCTGTGACAATACTTATGATGCCAGCTTGATCGGGGCAATTTATTAAAATAGAAGTTTTCAAGATGTATGTTTTAACTTTCAAAATTAGAACATTATCTAAATCAAACTAAATAAAAATAGTTGTTTTTTAGATTTAATAGACAAATAGGAACTTTTTAGGCTTTAGAGTATGGAATTTCTCCAGTTTTTGAAAGATTGTTTAAAAGTGAAAACCTCTTTTCTTAATAAATTAATATATTCTTTTTCTTTTAAACCATCTTTTTCTAAACCTGTGCAGTAAGATGCCATGTTTCTTAGCATAATATTTATATGCAAAGCATTTTTAAGACGTTCTGTTTTGCATTTTGTATATTCTGCCTGAGCTATTTTTTGAGGAATAAGAATGGCATCAGTAAGTAATGAATTAGCGATAGTGTCCCTTAAACTATTAGATTGGTATAATTTTAATAAATCTTTGTTTAGGGAAACATAACTAGCTATCTCTCTGCTCATAACGCAGAGTTCTAATGCTTTTTTGTATACAGGATTTTTTCCTAAACTTTTGTGGGACACAGTTTATGTATTTACTAATTATACCATAAAGTTACGTAGCATTACAAATAAATTTATTTAAATAAATTAGTAAATTAGCTATTTTACTTTAAAATATTAATTATTATAAAGCAATAGTAATGATAACAAAGATTGATGAGTTAAATTGGAAAATACTTCATTTTTTACAAGAAAATGCAAGAGAATCTTATACCGCGATTGGCAAAAAAATTGGTCTTACAGCTCCAGCAGTTGCGGAGAGGGTTAAGAAAATGGAAGATTTAGGAATTATACAGGGTTATAAAACAAAAGTTTCTCATTCTTTAACCGGACATCAATTAAAAGCAATTATAACATTAAGAGCTTTTATGGGGAAATTAAAGCCTTTTTTGGTAATCGTAAAAGAGTATAAAGAGGTAATAAATTGTTATAGAATTACGGGTAATGAAAATATTGTAATGGAGGTAGTTTTAAAAGATCAGTTTCATTTAGAGCAATTTATAGATAAACTAATACAATATGGTGAAACTAGAACTCATATTATACTTTCTAATGTAGTTACTAACGCCCCTGTTGGTAAGCTAAATTTTTAACATTAGAATTTCATCACTTATTATTTGTAATTAATTGAGATTATCTCTTATTTTTATGGTTATGGATTTAGATAAATTGAATGAATACCTTTTAGTTGCTCAAGAAAAAGTTGTTTTTTTTCTTCCAAAAATTATTCTAGCAGGATTAATATTTTGGATTGGCTTTAAGGTAGTTAAGAAATTAGTGGAATGGATTGGTGTGGTTTTAGAAAAAGCAGGATTTTCTGCTACGTTAAGACCTTTTTTATCTTCTACTGTAAGTGTATTATTAAAAGGTGCAGTATTATTTACTATTGCATCTGTTATTGGAGCAGACTTAACAGGCTTAGTAGCAATACTTGCAGCAGCAGGTTTTGCTGTTGGAATGGCATTGCAGGGAAGTTTAGGAAATTTTGCTTCTGGAATATTGATATTAACCTTAAAACCATATAAAATAGGAGATTGGATACAATTAGATGATAAATTTGGAAGGGTAGAGGAGATCGGAATTTTTAGTACAGATGTTCTTACTCCTGGAAATAAAATTTTAATAATACCAAACTCTAAAGTGACCGATAATGTAGTTACTAATTATTCTGAAAAAGGAATGATACGGTTAGAAGTTACTGTTACTATGCCTTATGCAGAAAGTTTTCCTAAAGTTCAAGATATTATAGAAAAAGCCTTACTTACCGTCCCTAAAGTATTAAAGGAACCTAAACCAGAAATTGGGATTAGTAATTTTGATTCTCATAATATAGAGCTACTAGTGCGACCTTATGTTGTGCCTGATGATTATTGGGAAGTTACTTTTAATACGAATAAGGCTATAAAGAAAGCTTTTAGTACGCATGGTATTAATGTGGCTTACTCAGAGGGAATAGAAATAGGAGCAATAGGAGAGTAGTACTTAAAAATTATTTTATATTAATGATTATGGCGAGGTTTTTGATACATTTTGTACTATGAAATATTTAGGAGCATTTTTTTTTATTATAATTTCTTGGTCAATTAATGCGCAAGAAATAACTTTAAAAAAAGGAATTGTATTAGACGGATTAAAAGTGAATGATACTTTAGCAGAAAGTTTTTCACTTTATTTACCTACTTCTTTTAAAATAAATAAAGCTTGTCCGGTATTATTTGTTTTTGATTTAAAAGGAAAAGGCAAGCAGGCATTGAGTATGTATACTACTGCAGCAGAAGAATATGGTTATATTATTGCTGCTTCTAATAATGTTCAAGACTCTCTTTCAATAGCAGATAATGTGTTAATTACGAACAGAATGTTTAATAGTGTTTTTTCTTTACTCCCAATAAAGAAAAATAGAATTTATGCATCAGGTTACTCAGAAGGTGGGAGGTTCGCAACATTAGTCCCAGCGTTTATTAAAGGGATTACGGGTGTATTGTCTTTTAGCTCTACAATAGCTAATAAAGAAATTTTAAGTGCAAGAAAACCATTTTATTTTATAGGTGTTGTAGGTAAGAAGGATTACTTGTATTCTGAAATGATTAAAACAAAGAAAGTATTAAATAGATTAAAGTTTCCAAACCAACTTATCTTTCATGAAAATGGCAGAGAATGGCCTCCTGTAGAAACTATTAAAGAGGCATTAGTGTATTTTGATTTAGCTGCAATGGCAAAAAATACGGAGAAAATAGATGTTTCTTTTGTTAAAAAGAATTACGCAGATGGCATGATTAAAGCAGGTAGTTTGTTAGCTGAAAATAAACCTTTGTATTCGGAAAATGTATTAAGCCAAATGCTTATAGCTTATAAACCCTTAGTAGCTATAGATTCTATAAAGTATAATTTAAAGAGTTTAAAAAGGAGTAAGTTGTATAGGTCTAGTTATAATGAAGAAAGTGCCTTATTATTAAAAGAAGATTTTATAAAAGGGGAGTACAATTATTTTTTAGAAGAAGATGTACTTACTTATAACTACAATAATTTGGGATGGTGGAAATATCAAACAGAAGAGATTTCTAAATTTTTAAATAGTCCTAAAGCAGTTCATAAGCAGTTAGGAGCTAGGTTGAAAAGCTATTTAGAGGCTCTTATAGAAGATAATATAGATATTGTAAATGCTTCAACAGTAATAGATGAGGAGGCACTTAACTTTTTGTATATGTTAAAGACAATTACATCTCCTTCTAAATATGAAAGTTATTTAAAAGTTATCTCTTATAGTTCTAAAATTGAAGATTACGGCACAGCATTATTTTATTTAGAAGAGCTTCTTAGTGCAGGCTATTCTAATAAAGAAGAATTATATAAATTAGAACATACTGCACTATTTAGGATTAGTCCAGAGTTTAATGAAACTGTTGCGAAGTACTTAAAAGAAGCACGTTATGATGTTATAGAAGAATAACTAGGGGTGTGCCTTTAGTCATTATTTCTATATTGTATTTTAGTGTTAAAAGCTAGCATTAGTTTTAGATTTTTTTTTGAGTAGATGTGCAAGTAGTAAAATACCTAAAAGGCATATAAAAGTAATTGCATACCATGTTTTTTCGTATCCAAAAGCGGCAATAGAATGCATTCCAGAGTTGTGTCCAAATATATGGGCAATAGAAAAAGAGATGCTGTAAAGAGCCATATATTCTCCTTGTTTACCGCGTTTAGCTCTTTCCATTGCTATTGCGTTAGAAAAAGGAAAAGCAATCATTTCTCCAAAAGTCATGAGTAGCATTCCTATAATTAAAATACCTGTCCATTTTATAATGTTTAGAACTAAAAAACTAAACATAATTAGTAGTAATCCTATTATAACATAGGTTATTTTATAATGCTTTTTGCTTTCTAAATATTTTATAAGCGGCATTTCTAAGGCAAATATGGCAAAGCCATTACAGGCTAATATGATTCCTATTTGCGATTCATTTAACTTATAAGCTTCACTATAATATATGGGTATTGTAGAAAAATATTGGACAAAAGCAAAAGCTAATAAAACCATTGCGGCTATGAAAGTAAGGTAGTAGAAATCCCTATAAGCAGAAATAGGCGATTTGTTATAAATATTATTTAAAACTTTTGCCTTTTTAGGATTTAAAACAGCTACTAGTAGCATGCCTGCTAGTATGCAAGTGCTTCCGTCTACCCAGAATAATTTGTCATACCCAAGTGTGGCAATAATTAATCCACCTAAAGCTGGTCCTGCGGAAAAACCTAAATTAATAGCAAGTCTAATTAAAGTTACGCTTCTAGTTTTATTCTCTGGTTTACTATAAGCGCTTAAAGCAACAAAAGCTGCGGGTCTAAAAGCGTCTGCAATAATCATTAGTATAAAAATACCTATACAAATTGGCCAAAAGGTATTTAGTTCTTGTAGTGCTATAAAAGACACACCTGTTAATAGTAAACTTGCAAACATAACTTTATAATACCCAAAAATATCGGTTAGTTTTCCTCCTAACCAATTACCAGCCAAGGAACCAATCCCAAAAGCTGTCATAATACTACCAACATTTTCTAAAGAAAAGCCTAAACTTTTTGTTAAATACAAAGAAAGAAAAGGAATTACCATGGTGCCAGCCCTATTTATTAATGTAATAAAAGCTAACCACCAAACTTCTTTAGAGAGTCCTTTAAAAGATTCTATGTAATTTATAGCTAGTTGTTTCATTTTTAGTTTTTTGAAATAAAAAAAAGCCTGACATTTTTGTCAGGCTTTTAGGTGTATAGTTATCTTTTGATTTTTAAATATAGCAGAGCCTGTTCAGTTTTACTGAATATGATTTTACTAGTTTGCAAATCGTTATAAAGTTCATTCTTATTGAATTTCATGACTAAATTAATAAAAATATGTATATGTTGTATTTTTACATTACTAGATTAAATTTTTTTTGATATGAAGTATGTAATAGTAGTATTGTCTTTGTTGGTATTTTCTTGCAAGCAAGAGAAAAAATATCATGATATTGCACAGGTAAAAAAAGAAAAAGTACAGGATACTTTAATAGCGGATATTATAGAATGGCAAAAAGAATTAAATAAAGAATATGAAGATCCAAAAACATCTCCGTTGCCAGATAGATATAGAAAGGATTTTAAAACCTTAGATTTCTTTGAGCCAGATACTACTTTTGTTGTTACTGCTTCATTTGAAAGAACGCCAGAAGCTATTCCTTTTTTAATGCCAACGACTACGGATAGAAAATCGGAAGAAGTTGTGTATGGTATAGCTACTTTTAATTTAAAAGGTAAAAAGCATAAATTAGAAATTTATCAGAATAGAAAATTAATGCTACAGGAAGAATATAAAGACTATTTGTTTTTGCCTTTTATAGATAAAACGAATGGAGAACATACATATGGCGGTGGGCGCTATATAGATTTGTCTATTCCGGAAGGGAGAACAATTGTAATTAATTTTAATAAAGCGTATAACCCTTATTGTGCTTATAATAAAAAGTACTCTTGTCCTATAGTTCCTGGAATTAATAGTCTAGATATAGAAGTTTTGGCAGGAGTTAAAGCTTTTAAAAAGGGCCGTAAATAAAAAAGCCCTGCATTTCTGCAAGGCTTTTGAATAGTATATATTATTTGCTTAGAAAGAGTAGATTGCAGCTAAAGCAAAAGTTGCTAAGCTATCAGAAGCAGCTCCATCACTATCAGTGAAACCATCTTTTAAGCTGTCTAATCTAAATTCTGGCTTTAAGATTAAGTTATCTACAGAGTAGCTACCTGTAAGAGTAAAAGCAGTAACACCATCTATATCTAAATCGCCTATTCCAGTTACGTCATCAACAACAGATTGGAAGTATTCAGCTCTTAATCCGATAGAAAAAGCATCAGAAGCAGCTATTTGTGGGTAAAGAGCAACACCATAAAATCCTGTAGTAGCGTCAAGTTCAACACCACCAACTTCTGCAGTACCATTTGAATTAGTATCATAAGCAGCGTTTATTCCTAAGAAAAAAGAATCAGATATATCAAATCCACCAGTAAAATCGATCTCAGTTCCTAAACCACCATTTTTACCGCTATCATAGTAGAAGTTTAAATATTGACCGTAAAAACCTAACTGAGCTCCAAAAGAATACTCTCCAGTTCCTGATATATCATTTGTATCCCATGGGTTCATTACGCCAACCATTAAGCTAAAATCATCAGATAAAGCAAAATCAGCTTTAAGACCCATATGAGAGAAAGGCCCGTTAGAGAATAAATAAGAAGTACTGTAGTTAAAGTTTGCTTGTGGAGCAATTACTTCATACCCTAAGAACGTGTTAAAACGACCCATTGTTAAGGTAGTTTTATCAGAAACATTCCAGTAAACATAGGCTTGGTTTACAATACCATCTACAATATCTGTGTTAAAAGTTGCACCAGCACCTCTTGGTCCTACAACGATATCAAGTACGGCACCAACTTTACCAGCATCATAACTAGCAATTAAGTTACCCATACCTAAAGCAAAACCAGTTTGGTTTGCAAAAGCAGTTCCTGGGTCTGTAGAAGCTGCGCCTGCATCATTAAAAGCAGTTCTATAATAAGCGTCAACACTACCACTTATTTCTAATTTTGGTGCTTCTTCCGCTGCTTCTTCATCCTGAGCAAAAGTATTTACAGTTGCTACTAGCATTAATGCAGAAGCAAATATATTTTTTACGTACTTTGTGTTTGTAATTGTTTTCATAATTCAAATAATTTGTTTGTCCGTGTTTGACTAATTTGGACGTTATAAATTTAGTTTCAGTTGTTTTGTGATATGATTATGTAACGGAGTGTTCTGCAAAACACTCCGTTTGTTTTTTTAGTGTTGGTTCATTCTAAAGTCAGAATAAGCATCCATACCATGTTCGTGTATGTCTAATCCTTCTAATTCTTCTTCTTTAGAAACTCTTAATCCTAGAGTAGCTTTAAGTGCACCAAGTATAATTCCTGAAGTTACTATGCAGAAACCACCTACTATAAGGACACCATATAATTGTGTTAAGAATTGGTCAAATCCTGCCATACTTCCAAAGATACCTACTGCTAAAGTTCCCCATATACCACATATAAGGTGTACTGCAATAGCACCTACTGGATCGTCTAATTTTAATTTATCAACTAAGGCAACACCTAGTACAATTATGATACCTGCTAAGAAGCCAATAACAACAGCTTCGTTAGGAGACATTAAATCTGCTCCAGCAGTAATACCAACTAATCCTCCTAAAATTCCATTCAAGAACATAGTTAAATCTAAGTTTTTGTATAGTACTGTTGATGTAATGAATGCTCCAAACCCACCAGCAGCAGCAGCTAAACTTGTAGTAACTAGTACTAAAGATGTTAATTCTGGGTCTGCAGAAAGAACAGATCCACCGTTAAATCCAAACCATCCTAACCACAATATAAGAACACCAGCAGTTGCAAGTGGAATATTGTGTCCTGGTATTGCTTTTGGTTTTCCGTCGCTTCCAAATTTTCCAATTCTAGAACCTAATAGTGATACAGCAACTAAAGCTGCCCAGCCACCTACAGAGTGTACTAATGTAGAACCTGCAAAATCATAGAATCCCCATGTATCTAAGAATCCTCCACCCCATTTCCAAGCTCCTACAATAGGGTAAACAAGACCTACGTAGATAACTGTGAAAATCATGAAAGAACCAATTTTTATTCTTTCAGCAACTGCACCAGATACTATAGTTGCAGCTGTAGCAGCAAACATTCCTTGAAATAAGAAATCTGTCCACCATGTGTATCCACCATCTGCATAAGCAGCTGTCATTCCTCCTTCAGGAGCTCCAATTCCAAAACCTGCAAATTTTAAAATTCCCATATCTCCGTCTTCAAAACCTGGGTACATTAAGTTAAATCCCCATGCATAATAAAGAAGAAGGCCTCCTGTAATAATAAAGATATTTTTAAATAAAATATTTATTGTATTTTTTTGTCTTGTTAAGCCAATTTCTAAAAAGGCAAAACCTGTGTGCATAAAGAATACTAGCGCTGTTGCTAGCATCATCCATACGTTATTGGCTGTAAATAATCCTGCGTCCATATTTAATAATTTTTAGTTGTTTGGTTTTTTTTAGTTGATTCCGGCGTGACCGCTTTCTTTGGTTCTAATTCTATATGCCTCCACTATGTCGGATACAAATATTTTACCATCACCTACATTACCTGAGTAAGCAGCTTCTAATAATGTTTCAACCGTTTTAGTTAAAAAATCATCAGATACTACTATAGATAGATGTCTTCGTTGAATGTCTGTGGTGCTATAAGAAATTCCACGATAAACGTGTCCTTGTTTTTCGTTACCTACACCGGTTACGTCCCAGTAACTAAAAAAGTTTACCTCTATTTGATGTAATGCTTCTTTAACATCATCAAACTTTGATTTTCTGATAATTGCTTCGATTTTTTTCATAATTCGTTTGTTGTTTACGTTGCCAAATATATGTTAAAATGAACTACCCCCTAAAAAAATAGGGGGTAGTTTTGTAATTTTTATATTTATGATAATTATATCCCTATTATTTTATGGGTATGATATTTATTGCATATAAATATCTGAGATATAATATTTAGTGTTTGTGAAAAAGCAGATTTACGGCAGTAATGATAGCTTTTTTTTAGTTTTATTGTCATATTCGCAATAAAGTAAGCTGTTAATCTATAATTATTAGTTTACTTAGTTGTGTAAAATATATGTGAAGTAAGGGATTTATAGTTTAGTTAGCCATAAACCAAGAGCAATAGCTAATAAACCAACGGCAAAACTTAATAGGGTGTATAGTGTAAAAAAGAGAAAATCTCCACTTTTTATAAAAGAATGACTTTCAAATGCAAATGTAGAAAAGGTTGTAAATCCACCACAAAAACCAGTAGTTAATAATAAGGTATGATTTTGTGAAAGTAAATTGTTTTTAAAAGACATTCCTAATACAATACCTATAAGTAAGCAACCTATTATATTAACTAAGAATGTTCCTAAAAAAAAGTTTTGAAAATACGAGTTGAAAATTTTAGAGATAAAATATCTAAGAACACTGCCTATTCCACCTCCCAAAAATACAAGTAGCATATTATTCATACCGTAAAGGTATAAATTCTAGATTGCTTTTTTGTAATTTGAATTTGCTAAATCTATTGGATAAATTTTAGTTTTGGAAATGTCAGATATTTCCTTCCCTATAGATTTAGGTTTTTGGTTAATATTCTTAAGACTAAAAAGCATTATTATTGCATTTAGTCCTACTAGTAATAAAAGAATTGTAAAAAATGTCATCACTTATGTATTTTGCCCCTGTTAAATGAATAACGCAAAATTACGTTGTTTGTTGTATTTCAAGGGTTAAAATGCAAAAATGTTGTGAATAGGTGCATTTTTGTGGTGTATGTAATTTTAGAGTTAAAATTTAAGCATAAACTTAATACAGAAAAGTATTACTAAGAATATGGCAAAGGTTATAGCTACCCATTTAACGCCTTTGTAGTTTTTGGCGTGTAAATTTTTGTCTTTTATGTAGGAAAAAGCAATTATAGCAATAAAAGATACTGCAAAAAGAGCTGCAAAAACAAGTTGCCCTGTACTAAACATATTTTTATATTTTTACACAAATCTAAGGGAAAACTATAAAATAAAAATATGAAAGATAAAATTGCTGCAGTAGAGTTATTTCACAAATCTTTTGGTTTGGGTATACTACATGAAAATAAGGCAGACTTAGGAGAAGCAAAAAATTTACTTCGTTTTAATTTAATGGACGAAGAAAATAAAGAATATTTAGAAGCTGCTAGTAATAATGATATGGTGGAAGTAGCTGATGCTTTAGGGGATATGTTATATATATTATGTGGAACTATTTTAGAGCACGGCATGCAATATAAGATTGAAGAGGTCTTTGAAGAAATTCAAAGAAGTAATATGAGTAAGCTTGGTGCGGATGGTAAACCTATATATAGAGAAGACGGTAAAGTGCTTAAAGGGCCAAATTATTTTAAACCCAATATTAAAGAAATTCTTGAAAATTAAAAAAGGGAGCCATTAAGCTCCCTTTTTTTGAATATTATTGTAATAATTAAACTTTATAACGCCATCCAAAAGGGTCTTCGGCTTTGTTATATTGTATGTCTGTAATACGTTTTTTTAATTTAGTTGCCATACTATCTTCATTTTCTGGCAAATCATAATCTACATCTCTATAGCCAAAAGTAGCAATAGGAGAAATTACTGCAGCAGTACCTGCTCCAAACATTTCTTTAAGAGAACCATCTTTAGCGGCAGCTATAACTTCCGCAACAGTTATTTTTCTAACTTCAGTTTTAATGTTTTCGTCTTTAGCTATTTCTAAAATACTTTTTCTAGTAATACCATCTAAAATTCTATCACTTGTTGGTCCAGTAATGAGGGTGTCATTAATACGAATAAAGATATTCATTGCTCCAGCTTCCTCTATGTACTCATGCGTATTGTCATCAGTCCAAATTACTTGATTGTAGCCTTTAGCAACTGCTAATTGTGTTGGGTAAAATTGCCCAGCATAGTTACCACCAGCTTTAGCAAAACCAACACCACCATTTGCAGATCTAGAATATTTTTCTTCTATTAATACTTTCACTTTTCCAGAAAAATATGCACCAGAAGGAGCGCAAGAAATAATAAACTTATATTCATTTGCAGGGGAAGCATGAAAACCTTGACCCGTTGCAAAAATAAATGGTCTAATATATAAGGAACTTCCTTCGTTTTTAGGAATCCATTGTTCATCTACTTTTAGAAGCGTTTTTAAACCTTCCATAAAATAATCTTCCGGTATTTCTGGAATAGCCATACGCTTAGCAGAAACATTAAGTCTTTTCTGGTTTTCTAATGGCCTAAATAACCAGGTGTCATTATTTGCATCTTTATAAGCCTTCATACCTTCAAAAATAGATTGTCCGTAATGGAATATTTTTGAAGAAGGGTCTAAAACAATGGGCTGGTAAGGGATTACCTTAGGTGCTTCCCATTTTCCATTTTTATAATCACAGACCAACATATGATCAGCGAATACACTCCCAAAGGATAAATTATCAAAATCTACTTGATTAATTTTGGATTGCTTTACTTTCTCAATCGAAATTTTTTGTTCTGTAATGTTCATTGGAATAAGAATTAAAGAATAAAAATAGAAAATTTTACCATTTAGGCTTCCTTTTTTATTTAAAAATAATCAGTTTTGTAGTATTAAAATTGAATTTTAATAAATATGAATAGAATTAACATATTGTTTGTCTTATTCTTAGTGTTTTTTTCTGCTGCTGCGCAAGACGCAATAATAGATAAAAATAGCACTTATGATTATGATTTTTTTGGGGATAAGATAGATTCTGAAAAAGTAGTTACAAGTTCTTATGCTTTAAATAAATTTCAAGAAATTAATACTAATGATACGTTGGCATTAAAGTTTTCTGCTATAGTTACAGATGTTTGTAAGGTAAAAGGGTGTTGGATGAAATTAGATTTAGGTGATAACCAAGAGGCAATGATTCGTTTTAAAGAGTATAGTTTTTTTGTTCCTAAAGATATTACAGGAAAAGAAGTAATTGTTAATGGCTTAGCGTTTGTTAAGGAAACGAGTGTTAAAGAGCAACAGCATTATGCTTTAGATGCTGGGGAGTCTAAAGAGGAAATAGCTAAAATTACTACAGCTAAGAAAACATATAGCTTTATAGCCAATGGAGTTTTACTAAAAAAATAATTTGAAGAGAGAAATAATTATTACAGGAGACGGCTCTAAGACTATTCATATTCCAGAATGGAATGAGCAATACCACTCTAAACATGGAGCAATACAAGAGGCTTACCATGTTTTTATAAAAAACGGGTTATCATTATTTTCTAATAGTGAAATAACTATTTTAGAGATTGGTTTTGGCACAGGTTTAAATGCTTTAATTACGAATATTGAGTCTAAAAAAACGAATTTAAAAGTTAATTATACAGGGGTAGAGAGGTATCCGGTTTCTTTAGAGGAATTACAGTCTTTAAATTATTTAGAAGAGTTAAATGCAACTAAAGAAAAATTGTTTTTTAATAAAATGCATACTTCGGAATGGGGTGTTACAGTTCAAATTTCTGATGATTTTAGTTTATTAAAAGAACAAAAGGATTTTTCAGAAATTAAAAATACAAATGCTTTTAATTTAATTTATTTTGATGCTTTTGGTGCTCGTGTACAACCAGAGTTGTGGACTGAAGAAATTTTTAAAATTATGTATGATTCTCTAAAAGAAGATGGGTATTTAGTAACCTATTCTGCTAAGGGAAGTGTTAGGAGAGCAATGCAATCTGTAGGCTTTGTGGTAGAAAGGTTGCCTGGCCCTCCGGGAAAAAGAGAAATGCTAAGAGCTCAAAAGAAACTTTAAAAACATAGTACACTAAATATTCTTATGTTTATTGTTAAAACCAAATTAAAATTACCTAGATAGTAATTAAAACTATATACCTTTAGAATATGAAAGTTTTAATTACAGGAGCAACAGGATTGGTAGGTAAGGAGATTGTTAAACAATGTCTTGAAAATTCTATTGCGGTAAACTATCTAACAACTTCAAAACAAAAAATAGTTGCTAAAGAAGGCTATAATGGCTTTTACTGGAATCCATCTTATAACGAGATAGATATTTCCTGTTTTAATGAGGTTACGGCAATTATAAATTTAGCAGGTAGTTCTATTGTAAAAAAATGGACAAGCAATAATAAAAAGGAAATTCTAGAGAGTAGACTAAATTCGCTAAAAACTTTACGTTTAGGATTAGATAAAGTAGATACTAGTTTAATAACGTCTTTTGTATCTGCTTCTGCAATAGGTATTTACCCAAATTCTATAACAAATTTCTATACAGAAAAAGAAAAAGCGGTAGATGAGAGTTTTCTTGGTAAAGTTGTTAATCTCTGGGAAAAAGAAGTGGATGCGTTTAAAGGGTATAATTTTAGTGTGTCTAAAGTTAGGATAGGTCTAGTAATGGCTAAAAATGGCGGCGCATTACCAATGTTAATTAAGCCAGTAAAATATTATTTAGGTTCTGCATTAGGGACAGGTAAGCAATGGCAATCTTGGATTCATGTTACCGATTTGGCTCGTATTTTTCTTTTTATTAGTAAAAATAAATTAAAAGGAGTGTATAATGGAGTAGGGCCTAATCCTGTTTCAAATACTAAATTGGTAAGTAAAATAGCAAGTGTTTTAAAAAAACCAATTTTCTTACCCAATGTTCCAAAATTTATTATGTATTTGGTACTAGGAAAAATGGCTTATTTATTATTTGTTAGTCAGCGAGTTAGTAGTAAAAAAATAGAAAAAGAAGGCTTTGTTTTTAAATATTCTAATGTGTGTTTAGCATTAGAAAAAATTACTTCATAGAAATTTAAAACTTTAAGACATAACTTCTTCTTTTTGTCTTCAATTATATATTTATAGAAAGTTGCGTGACATTTTGACATTTTTAAAGAATTGGCAGTACTTTTGCTTTTTTAAAAATTGCATATAAAAAGTGACTTAAAATGAGTAACAAAAGTAAAGAAGAAGAATTAGAAAATTCTGTTTCTGAAGCACAAGAAAATACTATAGAACAAGAAGAGCAAGAAGTGGCGCAGGAAGAAATTTCTGTAGAGGAGCAATTAAAAGAAGATTTATCTAAAGAAAAAGATAAGTTTTTACGTCTTTTTGCAGAGTTCGAAAATTATAAAAAAAGAACCTCTAAAGAGCGTATGGATTTGTTTAAAACGGCTGGGCAAGAAGTACTTGTTTCTTTATTACCTGTTTTAGATGATTTTGATAGAGCTTTAAATGAACTTTCTAAGTCTGATGATAAAGAAACCTTTAAAGGAGTAGAGCTAATTAGCGGAAAGTTAAAAGAAACTTTAAAATCTAAAGGCTTAAATGCAATGGATGTTAAAAAAGGTGATGCTTTTGATGCAGAAATGCATGAAGCAATTACCCAAATACCAGCTCCAGAGAAAAAGTTAAAAGGAAAAATTATTGATGTTATTGAAAAGGGGTTTACTCTTGGAGATAAGATTATACGTCATCCAAAAGTTGTTGTTGGTAACTAAATAAAGGTATGAAAGAAGATTATTACGACATATTAGGGGTGACTAAAAATGCTACTGCGGCAGAAATAAAAAAGGCCTACCGTAAAAAAGCAATACAACATCACCCAGATAAAAACCCTGGTGACGCTAAGGCAGAAGAATTATTTAAGAAATCTGCAGAGGCTTATGAGGTATTAAGTGATGCAGATAAAAAAGCGAGATATGATCAATTTGGTCATGCTGCTTTTGAAGGTGGTGCCGGAGGAGGTGGCGGCTTCGGTGGTGGTATGAATATGGATGATATCTTTAGTCAATTTGGAGACATTTTTGGCGGCGGAGGTTTTGGTGGTTTTGGCGGTTTTGGCGGTGGAGGCGGCCAACGTAGAGTAAAGGGAAGCAACCTTAGAATCCGTGTTAAACTTACTTTAGAAGAAGTAGCTAATGGTGTAGAGAAAAAAGTTAAAGTTCGAAGAAAAAAACAAGCAGAAGGAGTTACTTATAAAACTTGTGGAACTTGTGGAGGACGTGGACAAGTAACTAAAATACAAAACACCATTTTAGGAAGAATGCAAACTTCTGCGGCTTGTAGTACTTGTGGAGGTAGCGGACAAATAATAGATAAAAAACCAAGCGGAGCAGATGCGCAAGGTTTAATAGTAGATGAGGAAACAGTTTCTATTGCTATTCCTGCAGGAGTAGAAGAAGGAATGCAGTTAAAAGTTACAGGAAAAGGAAATGATGCACCAGGAAATGGTGTGCCAGGAGATTTATTAGTAGCTATAGAAACTATAGATCATGATACTTTAAAGAGAGAAGGAGATAATTTACACTACGATTTATACATAAGTATTTCAGAAGCAGTATTAGGAACCTCTAAAGAGATAGATGCTGTAGGTGGTCAAGTACGCATTAAATTAGAAGCAGGAATACAATCTGGTAAAATTTTACGCTTACGAGGTAAAGGAATATCTAGTATTAATGGGTATGGTAGTGGAGATTTGTTAGTACATGTAAATGTATGGACTCCAAAAGAGTTAAATAAAGAACAGAAAGAGTTTTTTGAGCGTATGAGGAACAATGATAATTTTGAGCCTAAGCCAGAAAAATCCGATAAATCTTTTTTTGAAAAAGTCAAGGATATGTTCTCCTAACTGCGTTTTATTATCCTTAATTAAAAAAACGTATATTTGAGATATATTGATTTTGTCAATATAAATTTTCTTTTTCATAGCAATTTTTTTCCCATCCTTGAATTTATTTTAAGGGTGGGTTTCTTTTTTAGCGCAAATTCTCTTAAACTTTTAACAAAAAATCATAAAAAAGAATACGGTTTAAAGCAATTATATATCTTTGGTAAAAAGGCTTACATGAATAATATTTTGGTTACTAAAGAGGTTACCAAACATTTTGGAAAACATATTGCTTTACATAATGTTTCCTTAGAAATTCCTAGAAATAGTATTTACGGGCTTCTTGGTCCAAATGGAGCAGGAAAAACTACACTTATACGTATAATAAATCAAATTACACACCCAGATAAAGGAAGTGTTTTTTTTGATGGTGAAAAACTAAAAGCAGAACATATTGCTCAGATAGGATACTTGCCAGAAGAAAGAGGTTTGTATAAAAGCATGAAGGTAGGGGAGCAAGCATTATATTTAGCGCAACTAAAAGGTTTGTCTAAGTCTGAGGCTAAAAAGAGACTTAAATTCTGGTTTGAGCGTTTAGAAATAGGTAATTGGTGGGATAAAAAAATACAAGAATTATCTAAAGGAATGGCACAAAAAATACAATTTATTGTAACTGTACTGCATGAGCCTAAACTACTTATTTTTGACGAACCTTTTAGTGGTTTTGATCCTATAAATGCAAACATTATAAAAGATGAAATTTTAAAACTAAAAGAAAAAGGTACTTCTATTATTTTTTCTACGCATAGAATGGAGTCCGTAGAAGAATTGTGTGAATATATTGCTCTAATACACAAATCACAAAAAATATTAGACGGCAAACTATCCGATATTAAAAAAGCATATAAAAATAATGTTTATAAAATAGGAATGCAGGTTCTTAATGGAGAAGCTTTATTGGGAGAATTATCTGGTAAATTTAAAATTAGTGCGTCAGACTATAACACAGTTGAACAACAGTTAGATTTTACAATGCAGTTTCCAGGGAAGGAGACTGGGGAAATACTATCTTATTTAGCATCAAAAGGAAACATAAACAGTTTTGTAGAAACAATACCTTCTGCAAATGAAATTTTTATAAAAACTGTTCAAAGTAAAAATAATAATGAATAAATTATTTTTAATAATTAAAAGAGAATATATAGCAAAAGTGCGTAATAAATCTTTTGTTGTTATGACGTTTTTAAGCCCTATTCTCATGGTAGGAATGGGGGTTTTAATAGCTTATTTAACTAAGATTAATGATAATGAAAAAAGTATTGTAGCGCTATTAAATGAAAGTGATTATTTTTCTAATGAGTTTTTAACTACAGAAGGAACTTCTTTTATTCATTTTAACGAAATTAATTTAGAGGCAGCTAAGGACTCTACATTAAAAATGGGGTATTCGGGCTTGTTGTATATACCTAAAGAGTCTAATTTAGAACAAGTAGTTGCGAGGTCTTTTTTTTATAGCGAAAAATCTCCAAATACAAGTTTAATTAGCCGTTTAGAGCTTGTTTTTCGGGATAGACTAAGAGAAAAGAGATTGCAAAATCTGGGAGTGTCTACAAAAGACTTTTCTGCTTTAAAAGTTAATTACGCTATTAATACAGCTACTTTTAATGGCAAACAAAACGTAAAAGGAATTAATGAGATTAAGGCAGTTATAGGAGGGGCTTTTGGGTACCTTATAATGATGTTTATTATAATCTATGGTGGTTTTGTTATGCGAAGTGTAATTGAAGAGAAAACAAGTAGGATTATAGAAATTATTATTTCATCCGTAAAGCCTTTTCAATTAATGTTAGGTAAAATTCTTGGAACATCTTTAGCAGGAATAACGCAATTCATAATTTGGATACTACTAGGGTCTCTATTAATGTTAATAGCTTTGTTTTTTTTAGACATTGAGTTTTCTGCTTTACAAAACGGAGCAGAATTAGCCGCAAGTATAAATACAGCAATACCAACTGTAGATCAAACTATGCAAGTATACGCTCAAGAATTATTAGATATACCCTGGTTTACGTTGATTTCTTTTTTTATAATATATTTTCTTTTAGGGTATTTAATTTACAGTTCTATATATGCAGCTATCGGTGCTGCAGTAGATAATGAGACGGATACGCAACAATTTATATTTCCAATTATATTACCTTTAATGTTGGCTATTTATGTTGGTTTTTTCTCGGTCTTTAGTAACCCTCATGGCCCTATTGCTGTAGGTTTTTCAATTTTCCCATTAACATCCCCTATTGTTATGTTAATGAGATTGCCAAGTGGTATAGGAGAAGGGGGCGTGCCTTTGTGGCAGTTATTAACATCTATATTGCTATTAATAATAACTTTTATTGGGATTGTATGGCTGGCATCTAAAATATACAGAGTTGGTATTTTAATGTACGGTAAAAAACCTACCTACAAAGAAATATTTAATTGGTTAAAATATTAGAATGGATAAGTTAGTAGATTTCTTTAGCGGAATAAAAGATTTTTTAGCATTAGAAATTTATTCTAGTGATAGTGGACATATTACAATAAGTACATTATTAACTATTGTAATTGCAATAATTATTGTTACCTATTTACTTAAATTAATTCACAAGTTAGTAACGGTAAAACTTCCAGAAGAAGACCAAAATAAGTTTCAGAGTATTTTTGGGTTCTTAAAGTACCTTTTTTATATAATGACAGTTCTTACCATATTACACTCTTCTGGTATTAACTTAACAGTATTATTAACTGCCTCTGCAGCACTGTTTGTTGGGTTAGGTTTTGCATTACAATATCTTTTTCAAGATATAATTTCTGGAATTTTAATCATTTTGGATCAATCTTTGCACGTAGGAGATATTATAGAAGTGGAAAATAAAGTTGGGCGGGTTTTTGAAATACGATTACGTACTACAAGAGCCTTAACACGAGATGATAAAGTAATTGTAATTCCTAATCATAAATTTTTAACGGATAGTATTTATAATTATACGCAAAATCATAAAACTACTAGAGAAATGGTGAAAGTGGGAGTTTCTTATGGTAGTGATGTGGATTTGGTGACAAAGCTTTTATTAGAAGTTGTAACGGAAGAAAAATCTTTATTAAATAGTCCTAAGCCTTTTGTACAATTTGAGGATTTTGGGGATAGTGCATTATTATTTTCTGTCCATTTTTACATTAAAGATAGTTTTAATGCGCCAGGCTTAAAAAGTAAGGTTAGGTATGGAATAAATACTAAATTTAAGGAGAATAATATAAGTATCCCTTTTCCGCAAAGAGATATTCATATTATAACAAAGAATTAAAAGTAATAGCGTGTTTTGCATAGATTAATGAAGTAGAGTAGTATATGAATAAGGTTTTTTATTTTTTTATTTTTTTTATTTTTCATTTTTTGAGCTATTCACAAACTCCAGATGTTTTTAGAGTAGAGTATATGCTATTACCTAAGACTGATGTTGGTAATAGAACATCTAGGATTAAATTAGTAGCTAATGTTCCTATTAAAGTATTAAAAAAAGATGTGCTAGTTGTAGGAGCAGAATATAATCAATACGATTATGAAATACCATCTACATTAACGGTTCAGGTCCAAGAAGCCTTAGCAAAGTTTTATGTGGTAGATTTAAATTTTGGATATGTTCTTAAATGGAATGATGATTGGAGGTTTATAGGTTTAGTAACCCCTAGATGGGCTTCAAATTTTTCCATAGAATTTGATAAAAAAGATTTTAAAATAAACGTAACAGCAGGAGCTTTTAAAGAAAAAAAAGATATTGAAAAACCATTTAGATTGGTATTGGGTTTGTCCTATAATAATACATCGTCTGTACGAGTGCCATTACCGTTTGTATATTATGAAAAAAGATTTCATAAAAACTGGTCGTACACATTAGGAGTCCCAAAAACTGGCTTAAAGTATTTTCTAAAGAAGGATCATTTTTTTCAAACGGAATTAATTTTAGATGGGTATTATGTAAATATTCAGAATGATATTTTGTTAGATGATAATAGCACTTCAACAGATGTTTCATCTACTTCTTTTTTAGCAACTATTGGCTACCAACATAAGATTACTAAAGATATTTCAGTATATCTTATGGGAGGACATAGTATAATACAAAATGGATCGTTAAGAGATACAGATAGGAATAGTGTATTTATATTAAATAATAAGCCTGGTTTGTATTTTAGAACAGGAATAAGAATAGGAATTTAAACAAAGAATATGTCAAAAATATTAGTTATTGAAGACGAATCGTCTATTAGAAGAGTTCTAGTTAAGATATTATCAGAAGAAAATGATGGGTATGTAGTAGAAGAGGCTGAAGACGGTTTACGAGGCATAGAGATTCTTAAAAATAAAGATTACGACCTTGTACTTTGCGATATAAAAATGCCAAAAATGGATGGTGTTGAGGTTTTAGAGGCCGCAAAAAAAATAAAACCAGAAATTCCTTTTATCATGATATCTGGTCATGGAGATTTAGATACAGCAGTTAATACAATGCGTTTAGGGGCTTTTGATTATATTTCTAAACCGCCAGATTTAAATAGACTTTTAACTACCGTTCGTAATGCTTTAGATCGTAAAGAGTTAGTAGTAGAAAATAAAAAACTGAAGAAAAAAGTTAGTAAAAACTACCAAATGATTGGGGATAGTGATGAAATATCTGCAATAAAAGATATGATAGAAAAAGTAGCTCCTACAGATGCAAGAGTTTTAATAACGGGTTCTAATGGTACGGGTAAAGAGTTAGTTGCACATTGGTTGCACGAAAAAAGTCCAAGAAGTGCTTCACCATTTATAGAAGTAAATTGTGCGGCAATACCATCAGAACTAATAGAAAGTGAGTTGTTTGGCCATGTAAAAGGAGCTTTTACTTCTGCAGTAAAAGATAGAGCAGGTAAATTTGAAGCTGCAAATAAAGGAACTATTTTTCTAGACGAAATAGGTGATATGAGTTTGTCTGCACAGGCAAAGGTATTACGAGCTTTACAGGAAAGTAAAATTTCTAGAGTTGGTACAGATAAGGATATTAAAGTAGATGTAAGAGTATTAGCGGCAACAAATAAGGATTTAAAAAAGGAAATAGCAGAAGGTAACTTTAGAGAAGATTTATACCATAGACTAGCTGTAATTCTTATAAAAGTTCCTGCTTTAAATGACCGAAGGGAAGATATTCCATTATTAATATCTCACTTTGTAAAAAAAATAACTTCGGAACAAGGTATTGCAACTAAAACTTTTTCAGATAAAGCTATTAAGTTGTTAAAAAGTTACGATTGGACAGGGAATATTAGAGAGCTACGAAATGTTGTAGAACGTTTAATTATTCTTGGAGGGATTGAGGTTACAGAAGAAGATGTAAAACTATTTGCCAGCAAATAAGCTGTGCTAATTACAATTGTTTAATTGCTCTATAGCATTTGCAGTAATTTCTTTAGTACGTAAATTATAATATTTTTTACCTTCAGATAAATTAGGTTTAAGTAATTGTTGCTCACAATGTTCAAAAATGTGAGTAGCATAGCTTAGTGCTTTTTTACAATCTACAGTTTCTATTATTTTTTGCAAAGAATTTTCATACGCAAATAAGGTAGAATCTATTTTTTTCTCTAATAAAATGCCTTTAGGAGCAGCCAAAGATTTATTTTTTTTGCTAACATCTAGGGTGTTTACTTCTAAAACATCACTAGCATAATCACTATTATGTAACTCGTGTTTTTCTAAAGCCTCTAGACTTCCTATTGTTTTTTCTAAAGAACGGTTTAGCAATATTCGCGTACTTCTTATAGTAGTAGCTCTAGTAGCTAAAACTAAATCTTTAAAACTATCTTCTATGCTAGTTGCAGCATAATCACAGCCGCAGTTGTTTAATTGTTTTTTTGTTTTTTCAATAGCCTTTATGGCTTTATAGGCATGATAGCGTGCAATATTAATATCATTTTTATTAATAGCCTTTTGTGTTTCGGTTTTTACAAAACCAATATTAGAACCTGCATATTCGCATGGTTTACTAAGCTTAAAAGAAGAAAATAAGCAAAGTGTTATAGTAAGTAAAATAAAGTATGAATACTTCATAGTAAAATTAGTTTAAATGTAAAATTTGGGTTATTACAATGTAAAAATACATATAGTTACCTCATTAGAAATAGATTTTCGATGGAATGCAAATTAATATCGTTGATCCTGATAAATGGAAAGTTTTAGTAGATAAAAGGATATTTAAAACAACATTTTTTACCTTTAAAAAAATAACTAATACACAATTTAGTAATATGCATAATATAAAATCAGAAACTTATTTAGCAAAAAAAAGCACAGCAATTAAAAATATAGATACCTATGAAAATTTTAATGTAACAGATAAAGAATTAAAAAAGGATTTAAAATCAATTAGGAGAGATTTAGGGGAATTGCAAGATGTTTTTTATGCGCACGATAAGTATAGTGTGTTAATTTGTCTGCAAGGAATGGATACTTCTGGTAAAGACAGTTTAATAAGAGAAGTATTTAAAGATTTTAATGTTAGCGGGGTAGAAGTACATAGTTTTAAGGTTCCTACAGATTTAGAACGAAGTCATAATTATTTATGGAGACATTATATAGCATTACCAGCAAAAGGAACCTTTGGGGTTTTTAATAGAACGCATTATGAGAATGTTTTAGTAACAAGGGTTCACCCAGAATATATTTTAGGAGAGCATATACCAGGAATAGATAGCGTAGATGATATAAATCAAGAATTTTGGGATAGAAGATTTAGGCAGATTAATGATTTTGAGAAAAATTTAGCAGAAAATGGTACTATTATTTTTAAGTTTTTCTTAAACCTTTCTAAAGAAGAACAAAGACAAAGGTTATTACGAAGATTAGCAATAAAGGAAAAGCATTGGAAATTTTCGCCAGGAGACTTAAAAGAACGTAAATTATGGGATGCTTATCAGGATTGTTATGAGGAAGCAATACTTAATACAAATAAAGAGCATGCTCCATGGTATATAATACCTGCGGATAATAAAAAAGGTGCAAGGGTAATTGTAGCAAGTATCTTATTACAAGAGTTAAAAAAATACAAAGATGTGGTAGAGCCAGCTTTAGATAGTAAAATAATGGCTAATTTAGAGGATTACGAAAATCAATTAAATAATGAAAAATAACTTTCTCATACTAATACTATTCTCTGTATTTGTTAGTAATGCGCAAACAGCAGATGAAAAACAATTAAAAAATATTTATAATGCCTCATTAGTAAAGGGGCAAGGTTACGATTGGCTTAATTATCTTTCTAACCAAATAGGAGGAAGGTTATCTGGTTCTATACAAGCACAAAAAGCAGTAGAGTATACAAAGAAAGAATTAGACTCTTTAGGTTTAGATAGGGTATGGTTACAATCCGTAATGGTTCCAAAATGGGTGAGAGGTACTCCTGAATTTGCTTATTTTGAAACATCACCAGGAGAAACTACAAACGTTCCAATTTGTGCATTAGGAGGTTCTGTAGCTACAGCACAGAAAGGTGTAAAAGCAAATATAATAGAGGTTAAAGGGATTGAAGATTTAAAAGCGTTAGGGAAAGAAAATATAGAAGGAAAAATAGTTTTTTATAATAGGCCAATGGAGCCAACATTAATAAGCACATTTCATTCTTATTCCGGTTGTGTAGACCAGCGTTATTCCGGTGCAGAAGAAGCTGGGAAATATGGAGCTGTTGGCGTAATTGTAAGATCGGTTAATTTACGTTTAGACGATTTTCCACATACTGGTTCTATGAGTTATGGAGATACTCCAGTAACTAATAGAGTCCCTGCAGCAGCTATAAGTACCAATGGAGCAGAATTATTAAGTACAACTTTAAAACTTAACCCAGATATAAAATTCTATTTTAAGCAAAATTGCAAGCAGTATAAGGATGTAGAATCTTTTAATGTTATAGGAGAAATAAAAGGAACCACTTACCCAAATGAAATTATGATAGTGGGCGGCCATTTAGATTCTTGGGATTTAGGAGATGGTTCTCATGATGATGGAGCTGGAGTAGTGCAAAGTATGGAGGTATTACGTTTACTAAAGGAAACAGGGTACAAACCAAAACGTACTATACGGGTAGTTTTATTTATGAATGAAGAAAACGGTTTGCGTGGTGGTAATAAATATGCTGAGGTAGCAAAAAGCAAAAAGGAAAATCATGTTTTTGCATTGGAAAGTGATGCAGGCGGATTTACGCCAAGAGGTTTTTCTTTTGATTGTTCAGATGCAAATTTTAAACAAGTAGAAAGTTGGAAAAAATTATTTGAACCATATTTAATTCACATGTTTGTACGAGGAGGAAGTGGTGCAGATGTAGGTCCTCTAAAAAATGAAAACATAGTATTGGCTGGGTTAAGACCAGATTCTCAAAGATATTTTGACCACCACCATGCAGAGAATGATACATTTGAGCACGTAAATAAAAGAGAATTACAACTTGGCGCAGCAACAATGGCAAGCTTAGTTTATCTTTTTGATACTTACGGAGTAAAGATGCTGCCAAAAATTAAAGGCTAGCATTACTAACTAAAATTTAGAATAGGATTCTAAGGTAATTGCTGTAATAGCGTGGTAAAAACTTTTAAAAATTAGTATCTTTGCCGCTCATATAAAAATAGCATTATGCAAGACGGCATTTACGCAAAATTCAATACAACTAAAGGTGAGATATTAGTAAAACTCACACATGATAAAACCCCAGGAACTGTAGGTAACTTTGTTGCTTTAGCAGAGGGTAAAATGGAAAACTCAGCAAAATCTGCAGGAGAAGCTTATTATGATGGTTTAAGTTTTCATAGAGTAATTCCAGATTTTATGATACAAGGTGGTTGTCCACTAGGTACTGGAACAGGAGACGCTGGTTATAAATTTGATGACGAGTTTCATCCAGACTTAAATCATAGTGAGCCAGGAGTTTTATCTATGGCAAATGCTGGGCCTGGTACAAATGGAAGTCAATTTTTTATAACACACGTTCCAACACCATGGTTAGATAATAAGCATACGGTTTTTGGTAATGTAGCTGCAGGACAAGAAGTGGTTGATGCTGTAGCGCAAGGAGATAAAATTGACAGTTTAGAGATTGTACGTGTAGGTGAAGAAGCAAAAGCTTGGGATGCTTTACAGGCTTTTAAAACTTTTGCAAGTTCTGGTGAAGAAAGAAAAGCAGCTGAAAAGGCAAGACAAGCAGCAGAGTTAGATAAAGTTGCAGCTGGTTTTGATCAAACAGAAAGTGGTTTACGTTACAAAATGATTCAAAATGGTTCTGGAGCGCAAGCTGAAAGTGGAAAGAAAGTATCTGTACACTATGAAGGTTCTTTATTAAGCGGTCAAGTTTTTGACTCTTCTTATAAGCGTAATGAACCAATAGATTTTCAATTAGGAATAGGACAAGTAATTCCAGGATGGGATGAAGGTATTGCTTTATTAAAAGTAGGAGATAAAGCGCGTTTTGTTATTCCTTCTAATTTAGCGTATGGTAGTGCAGGAGCAGGTGGTGTTATACCACCAGATGCTACTCTAATTTTTGACGTAGAGTTAATGGGTGTAGGATAAAATCCTCATTCTACAATATATAAAGGCCCTTTTCTTTACTGGAAAAGGGTTTTTTTATATGATTTTTTTAGACTTTTTCTGTTTTTTAAAACTGAGAATAAAAAAAATACAGTTTAATAGTAAAAGAAAAAATACAATACCAAAGAAAGTTGTCATAAGTAAAAATTAAGGGAATCAAATTTTTAGTTGTTTTTTATAAAACAACAGGGCCAGTAAAAACCCTACTTACTATTCTTTATTTTTTTGCTTTACCTACACTAAAAAAGAGAAGTACTGCATTAATAAAAAGTAATACAAACAAAATGGAAAAAAAAGTTGTCATAAATATAAGTTTAGTTCTTTGGGGAACTTATTACGTTTTAATACTTAGATAAATAAATTATAAAAGGTTGCGTAATTATATTGATAAAATATAAAAGAAGCTTATTTCTTACATTTTTGATTATTAAAAAAGAAAAACCCAAACATATTTGTTTGGGTTTTTACTATAAAAAAGTTAAAATCGTTACCTAGTCAACTACTTTCACATTAACGGCGTTTAATCCTTTTTTACCTTGTTGTAGTTCAAATTCTACAACATCACCTTCACGAACTTCATCGATCAAGCCAGAAATGTGTACAAAGTGATCTTCGTTTGAACCATCTTCAGTGATGAAACCATAACCTTTGGAATCGTTGAAGAATTTTACTGTTCCTTTACTCATAATACAAATATTAAATAATTATTAAAGCGCAAATATACTGCTAAATTATTAAATGTAAGATTTTTAGTAAGTTATCTTTAGGTTATCAATGTTTTATGGTATAAATATTTTAAGAATTAGCATTTTTTTTTATTAATACCACTCTGTAGTTTTAATTTTTCTGCTTTAAGTGCTGTGAATAAGTTAGATAACTTTTCTTTGACCGAATTTCTAATAAGAATATGTAGTCCTAATTTTAAATTACCTTTTCTAATAGCATGCTTCATCTCAACATCAACATGGTTTAATTAAGTTGCTTTTCTATAAGTTGTTTAATATTTGTAGGATTTGTTCTGTTTACTTTTATAGAATCACAATTATTAAATTCTTTAAACTTTTTTAGCTCTTTAGATAGAGTTATAGAAAATTCATCAATTTTTTTAAGCGAAGGTTCTAAAACTAAATTGTTAATGTGTAATGTTTTATCTTTTCTATTCGCTTTACAGTCCATTCGCGCAGCAAATTTACCATCCCATAAAATTGGCAATGAAAAGTAGCCGTATTTTCGTTTAGCTTCAGGAATATAGCATTCTATTAAGTAATTAAAATTAAATAAATCTTGCATTCGTTTACGCTGTATAAGTAAATTGTCAAAAGGAGATAATATTTTTAATTTACTACGGTATAGAGGTTTATTAAGTAAGTTTATAGTATTAGGTAGCATGTAATATATTTTGTTATTTACATTGCATTTAATTATTTCATTACTAAGAAGCATTTCTTTTAAAGCTTTAGTAATATTAGGTTTTATATTTTTTAGTAAGTATGCTATTTCATTACTTTGAGCAAGTCCGTTTGCATTTAAATACTTTTTAATTAAAAATCGGGCGTAGTCTTCTGGAGACGGTAAACTGGTGTTTATATTTTCGGGTAAAACTCTTTCTGTAATATCGTAAACTTTATGGAAATTCTTGCGTGAAGAAATCATTAAATCTCCTTGCATAAATAAATACTCTAAGGCTTTTTTGGTTGGTTTTGTAGTCCAATCACCGTTCTTTTTTCCAGTATTTTCAAAATCTTTAGCCATTAAAGGTCCTTCCTTTTTAATACGTTCAAGAACCTGTTGCATTAGTTTTTTATTGGGATTATACCAGTGCTTTTGGGCTCCAATTGCTAAATCATTTTTTCTAGGAAGGCTATATTTATACTCTTTTATTGGTAAATAAGCTGCTGCATGAGACCAGTATTCAAAAACTTTTTTTTCTTTAATTAATTCTGATAGATGTGTAGTTTGATAACGAGGGTTTCTATTCCATAAGGTATGATGATGTGCGCGTTGAACAACAGAAATAGTGTCAATTTGTATATATCCAAGATGTTCAATAACATCTAATGTAGCAGGTAAAGAACTTCCAGTATTTTTTGCAGTTAGTACTTTTTGAGATAGCAATATAATTTTTTGGGCTTCTTTATTGGATAGAGTTTCTGTTTTTTTTACCTCCACATCTATAATACGTATTTAGTAAATATATCTTCTAAAACTTTTTCTGGATTATCGCAAATTCCGGAATGTGTTTTTGAGCTTTGTATTATTGTGCTTCTAGAAGCTGCTAACCATCTAAACCTATCGGATAGTTCTAACTTACCAATAGTACCAGCAGATGGAACTCCTTCGCATACTAGTTTCCATGCATTCAAGTAAGATTTTAGCATGTTTATATCTATCTCTTCAGAAAAAGCTTCTAATTTTTTTTGGTTAATGTTATATTTTATATCTAGAAATTTTTTTCGTTTAGAAAATAAAATTACCCCAACATTAAAAAATTCTTGCCGCTCTACTTTAGGTACAACTCGTATTATAGCATATTCAAACGTAACTCTATCTTGCATCTTCGGCTTCTTTAACTAGATTATCTAACATAGAAATTTTAGCATTTATATAAGATACATATGCAGCTCTCATTTGATCTGGAGAAAAAGAATCGATTTCATTTATTAACCATTCTTCTGGTATTAAAGAAATAACTTCTTCAATCTTTTCTTGGTTAATTTTATCTTTTATCTCTTTTGCTACGGATTGTAAATTATCAGCACGTTCTAAAAGAACGTGGTCTTTAATAAGGGGAAAAGTTTTAGTAAGGTGGTTTTCCCATTGGGGCCAATTATGATGAAAATAAAAACTAGCACCATTATCTATAATCCATAGCTCATTATTCCAATGTAATAGGTTGGTATTTTTTGCAGTTCGGTCTATGTTACTAATTATACTGTCTAATAAAACAACTTTAGACGCTGTTGTACCATCTATAGTAGAAACTAAAGGGTCATAAGTAATTGCGCTAGATAAATAATGCAATCCTAAATTTAGGCCAACACTAAATTTTAGTAAATCTTGAATTTCCTCATCGGGCTCTGTTTTACTAAAAGAATCATCTAGATTCATAAAGACAAGTTCTGGGACTTTTAAGCCTATAGCGCGAGCAAATTCTCCACCTAAAAGTTCTGCAATCAGGGCTTTTTTTCCTTGCCCAGCGCCTCTAAATTTTAAAACGTATAGAAAATCATCGTCTGCTTTAACAATGGCGGGTAGAGAACCACCTTCTCTTAGTGGTTTTATGTATTGTACAACATCTACTGTACGAATATCAATTTTGTTCATAATTACTAAGATACTATAATTGTATTTTTTAAAAGAAGAGGGGTAACTAATTTTAGTTACCCCTCTTTTTGTACTATTAAAATTATCTTTATTTAGTAGGGTCTGGTGTCATTCTTAAATAAGGCTTTATTTCGTTAACCCCTTTGCTAAATATTTCTTTCGCTTTTGAAGTAGGTATAGCCGGACTTACTACAACATCTTCTCCATTTTTCCAGTTTGCAGGAGTTGCAACTTTATGGTTTGCTGTAAGTTGTAAAGAATCTACAACTCTTAGTAATTCATAAAAATTACGACCTGTTGATGCTGGATATGTTAAAGTAAGTTTTACCGTTTTATCTGGAGCTATAATAAATACCGAACGTACCGTAAGCGTACTGTCTGCTTTAGGATGAATCATGTCATATAAATCGGATACTTTTTTATCTTCATCCGCTATAATAGGGAAGTTTACAGTGGTTTCTTGTACTTCATTAATATCTTTTATCCATTCTCTATGAGAGTCAGAACCATCTACACTTAATGCTAGCATTTTTACATTACGCTTGTCAAACTCTCCTTTAAAGTTAGAAGCTGTACCTAATTCTGTAGTACATACTGGAGTAAAATCTGCAGGGTGCGAAAATAAAATTCCCCAAGAGTCTCCTAAATATTTATATAAATTTATAGTTCCCATAGAACTATCTGCTGTAAAATCTGGGGCAGTATCGCCCAATCTTAATGTTGCCATATGTTCTTTATTTTTTAAATTATAAAAAAATTATCCTACAAAATTACTAGATTAATAATTATAAGCGTAAAAATGAAGTTAAAACTGTATTAAAGTTTGTGGTATTTTCGGATTCAATAATAATGAGAAAACTATTTTCCTTAATCATAGAACTTAGTATCTTTAAAGTATGGAGCAAAATATAGAGAAGTTAAAGTACCCAATAGGGAATATCAAATTTCCAGAAATAGTTTCTAAAGAATTGTTAGAAGAATGGATTTTAGATTTAGAAAATTTGCCAACTAATTTAATAGAGTTGGTAAAAGATTTATCTGCGGAACAGTTAGAGGAGCCATACCGTCCTGGAGGTTGGACTGTTAGGCAATTAATACATCATATTGCAGATAGCCATCATCATAGCTATACTAGGTTTAAATGGGCTTTATCTGAAGATAAACCATTAATTAAAGCATATGAAGAAAAAGATTGGAGCGAACTTTTTGATGCTAAAACTGCACCTATAAAATTATCTCTACACTATTTAAGTGCATTACATGCAAAGTTGGTATATCTTTTACGAGGTTTATCTTCAGATGATTTAAAGAAAAGTTATATGCATCCAGAAGGTAATGTAGAGGTTACCGTTTTAGAAAATATTTATAAATATGCATGGCATAGTAACCACCATTATGCACATATAAAAGGATTGGTAGATAGAAAAGGTTGGTAGTATATTTTAGTTTTTCCATTTAATATTACAGCCTATACTTGGTTTTTGAATAGAATTAATTTCTTTATTTTCTAGTAGATTGTCTATTGCTAACCTTAAGTCGTTACCAGAAATTGGTATGCCATTTCCGGGTCTAGAATCATCTAATTGACCTCTATAAGCTAATTCTAGCTTAGTATTAAATAAGAAAAAGTCAGGTGTGCAAGCGGCATCATAAGCTTTTGCTGTTTCTTGTGTTTCATCATATAAATATGGAAAGCTATAGTTTTCTTTTAGGGCAACTTTTTTCATTAACTCTGGTGAATCTTGCGGGTAATTAATAACGTCATTACTAGAAATAGCAATAAATTGAATACCTTTTTTCTGGTATTTTTCTGCCATTTTTACAATTTCTGGATTTATATGAATAACAAAAGGACAATGGTTGCAAATAAACATTATTAAAGTTCCTTTTTCTCCTTTCCATTGTGTAAGAGTCTCTTCTTTTAAAGAAATAGTATTTAATAAATTAAAATCTGGTGCTATTGTACCTAAGGGTAGCATATTACTTGGTGTTCTTGCCATGACAAGTTTTTTATTTTAAAGATAAAAGTATTTACGGTATTCTTTGCAATATAAAAGGGCATTTTTTAACTTCAAAAAATATTTTATAAGAATGAAAGATTTAATTAGTTGGGAAGATTTTTCTAAAATAGATATTAGAGTGGGTACTATTGTAGGTGTTACTAATTTTCCTGAAGTACGTAACCCTGCTTTTAAGCTAGAGGTAAATTTTGGAGAGGAAATAGGAATAAAAAAAACATCAGCCCAAATAACAAAATTATATTCCAAAGAAGATTTGCTTGGAAAACAGGTCACTGCAGTAGTAAATTTTCCTAAAAAACAAATAGCCAATTTTATGAGCGAATGCCTTATTTTAGGAGCTGTAGATGGTAAAGATGTAACATTGTTACAGCCTACAGAAGTAGTTTCTAACGGGCTTAAAGTTTCATAATTAATGTTGGTAACCTCTTTAGATGCTCTTAAAATAAATTTTGATGAGCAATCTTTATGGACTCTAAATTTTACTTTGGCATTGATAATGTTTGGTATTATTTTAGAAATTTCTTTGTCAGATTTTAAAGAGCTTTTAAAGAAGCCAAAACCTATTTTGGTCGGGGTTTTTAGTCAATTTGTTTTTTTACCTATAGTAACATTTTTACTAGTTTATATTGTAGAACCTACCCCAAGTATTGCATTAGGAATGTTTATGGTAGCGGCTTGTCCTGGAGAGAATGTATCAAATTTTATTACCCATTTGGCAAAGGGCAATTCTGCATTATCAGTAAGTTTAACAGCAATAGCAACGTTACTTGCTATTGTAATGATACCTTTGAATTTAAAGTTTTGGGGTAATTTGTATTTGCCAATTGCTATGATATTAGAAGAAGTTGCAATTTGTCCATTAAAAATGATACAACTTGTAGCTTTATTGCTTGGAGTTCCATTAGTTTTAGGGATTACTATTTTTCATAATCTATTAGCATTTTTTACAGGGTTTTCTTTAGCAAGTACGTTTGGGTTATCTGTTAAGGATAAAAGGGCAATAGCAATAGAAACTGGAATACAAAATTTTGGTTTAGGATTACTTTTAATTTTACTTTTTTGAGAGTTAGGGGGTGTGGCATTTAGTTTCGGGTTTAATTTTAGCTAATTATTGGAATAAAAAAACAGTTTAAATAATAATTTTCTTTGAATACTATAGGATATCAACTAATTAGAAGTTGGGTAAAGTTTAGTTTGCATTTTTATTTTAAAACAATAAAAGTTCATGGGTTAGAAAATGTACCCAAAAATAAGGCTGTTTTATTTTTACCAAACCACCAGAACGCTCTTATAGATGCGCTTTTAATAGGAGTAAGTACTGGTAGAAAACCATATTTTTTAGTTAGGTCAGATGTTTTTGCAAAACCTTTCCTAAAAAAAATATTCCACTTTTTAAGAATGCTTCCTATATATAGAATTAGAGATGGTAGAAGTTCTTTAAAAAATAATGAAGCAATTTTTAATACCTGTGCTAGTTTACTTTGCAATAAGGAAGCTATTCTTGCTTTTCCTGAAGCCAGCCATAATCTTATAAGAAAAGTGAGACCTTTAAGTAAAGGGTTTACTAGAATTATATTTACAGCATTACATAAGAATCCTAATTTACATATAATAATTATTCCGGTAGGCGTTAATTATGAAGAAGCAATTAGTTTTCCTGATAAGGCTGCACTTTTTTTTGGAAAGCCTATTGAAATTTCAGAATGGTACAATAGTGAGAATTTAAATGAGTCTGTTACAAAAATTAAAGATTTAGTATCTAGTCAGTTAAAAAAAATAACTACTCATATTAATGATGATGAAAATTACGATACAATCATTAAAAAAATTGGGGTAGATAATTTAAGTTATTTAGACCCTGAAAAAGTAAATACTGAAATTAAAGGATATGATTTAAAAGAAGATATACAGTTAACTGCTACAAATAATAAAAGAAGGATGGGATTTTTTTATTATTTATTTGTTCTTCTAAATTTTCCAATTGTTTTTTTTGTGGAAAAAAGTAATAGTTTCAAAATTACCAGAAAAAGAGTTTACAGCAACTTTTAGGTTTGCTTTAGCTTTATTTATGTACCCCATTTTTTTTATACTACTTTCTTTAGTTTTGGGCTTTTTCTTTAGTTGGGGTGTATGTTCTTTGGTTGTATTTGCTATAATTATTTATAATTACTTATACGTAAAATTAGTATAAAAAAAATGCTCTTTAGAAATAAAGAGCATTTTTAGTAAAATATATTTTATAGGATTAAATGTCGTCAAAATTTACATCTGTAAAGTTTTCTGGAGAAGAGGTTGGCTCCTCTTCTTTCTTAACTTCTTCTTCTTTTTTAAAGTCTTTTTGGTGTCTCTCAGAAATAACTTCAGAACCTTTTTCATCAATAATAAAATCCATCATCTCTTCTACGTTTTCTTTAAAAGCCGTAAAATCTTCTTTATATAAATAAATTTTATGCTTTTTATAGTGGAAAGTACCATCATCATGTGTAAACTTTTTACTTTCAGTGATTGTTAAATAGTAATCTCCTGCTTTTGTGCTTCTAACATCAAAAAAATAAGTTCTTCTTCCTGCTCTTAATACTTTGGAGTGTATCTCTTCCTGCTCCATTAAATCTCTGTCGCTCATTTTAATCTAGTTTCTAAATTATTTAATTAGATATTATTCTATCAAAAATGAAAAAAAAAAGCGTATCGAGCAACAATTTTTTAATTTTCTTTCTCTAAAAGCTGATTTTTGTACAATTCTTTGTAGTATCCATTTACGTTGTTTAATTGTTTGTGGGTACCTTCCTGTATTAGTTTTCCGTCTTCTAAAACTAGAATTTTTGAAGCGTTTTTTGCAGAAGAGACTCTATGGCTTACAATAAGAGTAGTTCTGTTTTTTGATGCTTTTTTTAAGTTGTTTAAAATTTCTTCTTCTGTTTCTGTATCTACAGCAGAAAGGCAATCATCAAACAAATAAATATTTGGGTTCTTTAAAAGAGCTCTAGCAATAGATACTCTTTGTTTTTGCCCGCCACTAAGGGTAATTCCTCTTTCTCCTAAAACGGTATCGTATCCGCCAGCAAAATCAGAAATATTGTTGTGAACTACAGCTTTTTTTGCTACCGTAATAACTTCTTCATCTGTAGCATTCTCTTTCCCAAATTTAATATTGTTTTTAATAGCGTCCGAAAATAAAAAAGCATCTTGTGGTACCGCTCCAATAGCTTCTCTTAAGCTGGTTAAATTAAGGTTGGTTATAGGTTTGTTATCTATTAAAATTTCTCCAGAAGAAACATCATAAAGTCTAGAAATTAAATCTAAAATAGTAGATTTTCCAGAGCCAGTTTTACCTATTATGGCTACAGTTTCTCCGTTTTCTATTGTAAAGGATATGTTTTTTAAGGCAGTAATATTTGTGTCTTCATAAGTGAAACTAACATTCTTAAATTCTATTTTTCCAACGATTGCAGTTATTTCTTCAACAGTATTTGTTATAGAGGGTTTTTCCTTTAAAAAGGCATTTATTCTTTTTTGAGATGCTTCTGCTCTTTGTATAATAGAAGTTAACCAGCCAACAATAGCAACAGGCCAGGTAAGCATGTTAACATAAAGAACAAACTCCGCTATTAAACCAACACCTATTTCTCCATTTATATATTGTTTACCACCAATATATATTACAAATAAATTACTAATACCAATAAGTAGAATCATAAGAGGGAAAAACCAAGCATTTATTTTAGCTAGGTTCATACTTTTTTCTTTTCCTTCTAAAGCTAAAACCCCTAAGTCTGTATTAGTTTGTGGTTCTAATGAATACGCTTTAATAACAGAAACACCTGAAAAAACTTCTTGGGTAAATGTAGAGAGAGAGGATAAATATTCTTGGACAACAGTACTTCTTTTGTGTATTACTTTACTTATTTGGTATATTAAAACTGATAAAATAGGTAACGGCAGCAAAGTATACATTGCTAGAATGGGAGCTTTAATAAACATTAAAGGTATAAGACAAACAAAAAGAGTTAAGGTTTGCATACCGTACATAATGGCAGGGCCAGAATATAAACGCACTTGGTTTATATCTTCACTAATACGGTTCATTAAATCACCAGTACGGTTTTGTTTATAAAAACTTAAACTAAGGCGTTGGTAATGGTCAAAAACTTCATTTTTTAAATCAAATTCAATATACCTAGATACATTTATTATGGTTTGACGCATTAAAAATGTAAAAAAACCAGAAAGTAAAGCTGCAGCAATAATTATTAAAATATACTGTAACAATAAATCTTCCCCTTCTCCTTTTGTAATAGTAGAGCCAATAGTATTTTCTAAAACTGAAATAGATTTATTTACGTAAGTAGGTAATACTAGCTGAAAAACACGTGCAACTATGGTAATAAGGATACCAATTACTAGTTTTTTCCAATATTTTTTAAAGTATTTATTTAGATGTTTTAATTCCTTCATGCGTTATAATAAGGGGAATGTTGCGGTTTTATAGAACAATGTAGCAAAGATAACTTTTTGATGTTTAACCAAATGTTATAAAATACATAAGATAATTGGAAATGTTGTGTCTAGTTTTTAAAATAGATGCTTACTTTTACAGCCTCAAAGTTTAACCTATTTTTTATTTTTAAGTTCTTAAAAACATGCTTACAAGAAGACACATTAGGGTAAAAGTAATGCAAAGCATTTATGCCTTGATACAATCTAAAGACGATTCTTTAGAAAAACAGAAAAAATTTTTAGATGTAAGTATAGAAAATATGTACAGCCTGTACCTATTGTTACTAAGCTTATTGATAGAGGTACACCAAATGGCCGATAATCAATTAAAATTATCTTCAAAAAAATATATTGCTACTGCAGGAGACGACTTACCTTTTAAAGAAAAGTTTGTTGCTAATAAATTACTACTGCAATTAGTAAATAATGAACAGCTAAAAGAAGAGTTAGAGATACGTAAATTAAATAATTGGTATTTAAATGAAGAATACGTAAAATTAATTTATAAAAGTATTCTAGAGAGTAATATATATTTAAAATATATGCATACCAAAGACAACTCTTATGATAAAGATAAAGAGTTAATTGTAGATTTGTTTAAAGAAATAATTGCTCCTAATGAGAAGATTTACGATTATTTTGAAGATGACAAACTTACTTGGGTAGATGATATTCCTATTGTAAACACCTATTTACTAAAACATTTAAAGAAAGTAAAAGAAAACTCAAGGGATGCTTTCTTTTTGCCAAGCCTTATAAAAGATGAGGAGGATATGCAGTATGCCCAAAAGCTATTGTCTAAAACATTATTAACTAATGATGATTTAGAGAAAGAAATTGAAGGAAAAACTCCTAATTGGGATAAAGACCGTATTGCAGGTATAGATGCTATTTTAATGAAAATGGCAATTTGTGAGTTATTAAACTTTCCGTCTATTCCAGAAAAAGTAACTATAAATGAATATTTAGAAATTGCGAAAGAGTATTCTACTCCAAAAAGTAGTATTTTTATTAATGGTATTTTAGATAAATTGGTAAAAGAATATAAAAAAGAAGGAAAGCTAAACAAAATAGGTAGGGGGCTCTTATAATTTTTTTTTTTAATTTTGTAATAAATAAAAAACAACAATAATGAAAAGAATTCTTTTAATGACCGCTTTATTTTCTGCATTTACATTTGTGTCGTGCAAAGAAAAAGCTTCTAGTAAAATAAAAACAGAAAATGTAGCTGTAGCCGCAGAAAGAGACGAAGCATCAAAAGCTTTACCTATAATGTCTTTTAATAAATCGGAGCATGACTTTGGTACTATTACACAAGGTACCCCGCAAGAGACTGTATTTACCTTTACAAATACTGGAACAGGGCCATTAATTTTAACAGATGCTAAAAGTAGTTGTGGTTGTACTATTCCAGAATACCCAAAGAATACACCAATTGCTCCGGGAGAGTCTGGAGAAATGTTAGTTAAGTTTAACGGGTCTGGACAAAACCAAATAACTAAAACAATTACGGTAACTGCTAATACAGCAAAAAAGTCTGAGACGTTACGTATTAAAGCATTTGTAAACCCTAAAGGAGCAACTCCTGTTGGGCCAACTGCTAACTAAATAATTAATTTTAAATAAATAACATGGGTGATATTGGACAGTTTTTGCCAATGATTTTAATTTTTGTAGTCGCATATTTTTTTATGATACGACCACAAATGAAAAGGCAAAAAGATGAACGCAAATTTGGAGAACAATTAAAAAGAGGAGATCGTATTGTTACTAAAAGTGGTCTACACGGAAAAGTAATAGATTTAAATGATAAGGATGCTTCTTGCGTTATTGAAACCATGGCAGGAAAATTAAAATTTGATCGTTCTGCAATTTCAATGGAAATGAGTAAAAAGTTGAATGCTCCAGCTTCAGAGAAAAAGTAAGACTTTATTATTTTTTAAATAATTTAAAAGACCAGCAATACTGCTGGTCTTTTTATTTATAAAATATCTTTAGGTAGTATTTTACGTGTCCAAGTTTTTAAACGTTTGTAGTTGCTAACTTCACTATCCGGATTGTAATCTAATGTAATATGCCAGGAGTTTTCTGGTTTAAACTCTTCTTCCATACCTTCTAAAACAAATTTTGTTATTTCTTTAGAGTTTATTATTGTTATGCACTCTGTGTTTAAATTAGCGCTTCTAGGGTCTAAATTAAAAGTGCCAATAACTGTTGTTTTACCATCTATGACCATAGATTTTGCATGTAATCCAAAGGTAGGTTTATACTCTAATTTCTCTTGGAGAGCACCTGTCATTATTTTTGTTTGTTCTGCAGCATCTGGTTTAAATTCATATATTTTTATCCCTGTTTTTAATAATGGCTCACGGTCTGTTTGGTAACTACTAAAGGCTTCTACATTATCTGTAGATGCTAAACTGTTGGTTAAGATTCTAACTTTAACACCACGTTCTACAACTTCTTTAAAAAGATTTTTTCCCAGTTCGGAAGTAATTAAATAAGGAGTTTGTATTTCTATACTTTTTTTTGCGCTTTTTACTAATTTTAAAAGTTTGCTGGTAGTAATGCCACCTCCTCCTAAGCCACTCTCGCCATCATTTTTCCCTGGAAAATCAGAAACAAAAGAAACAGAATCTGTCCAAACTAGCTTATCCGATTCTTTTAAAGAATTAAATACCTGAGGTAAATTTTGAATTTTTTCGCGTACTTGAGGCCAAAAATTTTCAGGATTACAGGCGTATTCATGTAATTTAGAAAATCGGTCTTTATCCTTAATTTCCTTTGGTAATGTATTTGTTAATTCTGTAGCAGGTACACTTAAATAACTATTCCAAAATTGTTGAAAAGACGTATTTACCTGTTTTGTTTCTTTTCCTAATAATAAAACATCTCGGTCTCTAAAATTATATTCATGGTCATAATCAAAATATTCATCAGCAATGTTACGACCGCCAGTAATTACAACTTGCTCATCAACAACAAAAGTTTTGTTGTGCATGCGTTGGTTAGCAGACCTAAAGTCTGTAGCGAATTTTCCTATTTTTTGAAAAATGTTTTTTCCAAGATTTACTCCAGGGTTGTAAATTCTAATTTCTATATTTTCATGCGCATTAAGAGAAAGAATATCCTTAAAACCGCCATCTACCATAATATCGTCTATTAATAAACGAACTTTTACGCCTTTGTCTGCTGCACGTACAAGATAATCGCACGCAATTAAACCTATATTATCTGTAGAGAAAATAAAGTACTGTATATCTATGCTCTTTTCTGCATACTCACATAGCCAAGCTCTGGTTACCATGGCGGTTCCGCCATCTTCTAAAACATAAACCCCTGTTTTATCTTGCATTAAAGGTTTAACTTCTTTTAAAGCTGCAGAAAGAGAAATGGTAGTATCTCTTTTTATATTTTGGCAATTACTAGAGGTCTTTGTCATTATTTTTTCTTCTTTACAGGAGAGAATTAATAATAGTGTTAAAAGTAAAAAAAAGAGCTTTTTAATCATTTTTATTTTTTGAAAAGCTTAAAAGTTAGCAATTACGGTATTTATCGTTTATGCCAATACCTTTTTCTATTAAGGGGATGATTTTTTCTAACCTTGCTATTTTTGTTTTTTCTTGTTTAGCTAGCATTATGTATTCTGTATATTCTTTTTGTTTATACGGTGATAATTTTCTGAACGCTTTATTTAGGTTACTATTATCTTTTAAAACTTTAGATAATAAAGAAGGAATTTTTAAGGGAGAAGCTTTCTTTTTTACGGTAGAAATTTTTAGGCCTTTTTTTTCATTTTCTATGGCTTCCATGCAATAGTCTAATACCATCTTGGTATTTATTTTATCTCCTACTGTAAGCTTCCATTGGCGCATAGCTTTTGTTTTACCTTCTTGAGCGTTTCGTAAAACCTTGTTTGGGTCTTTTAAAAATACCCCATTAAAGAACCAGATGCCATAGTGGTTTTTAAATTTACCAAGGGATAAAACGTTTTTGTTTTTTATGGTATAGGTTGGAACACTCCATTTAAAAGTTTCTTCTAAATCTGTAGATAAGATTAGTTTTCGGAGTATTGCTATTTCTTTTTTAAAAGTGTGTTCTTCAGAAAAATACTTTTCTAGCTTTTCAGAAGTTTCCATAATATTACGCTTTAGCAGCAGTAATTTCGGCAATTTTTACGATAACTCCAACTGCTTGTACCATGCTTTCTGCAGGAACATATTCATATTTACCATGAAAATTATGTCCTCCAGCAAAAATATTAGGACAAGGAAGTCCCATGTAGCTAAGTTGAGAACCATCTGTGCCTCCTCTAATAGGTTTTATAATAGGAGTAATTCCTATAGATTCCATTGCTCTTTTAGCAATTTCTACCACATACATTACAGGTTCTATTTTTTCGCGCATATTATAATATTGATCTTTAATATCTATAGTTATGCAATTTCCATGGATAGAATTTAATTTTTCGGTTATTTTTAATAGTAGCTGTTTGCGTTCTTCAAACTTTTCCCTGTCATGGTCTCTAATAATTAGTTCAAAAGTAGCTTGCTCTATTTCTCCTTGCATGTGGTGTACATGAAAAAAGCCTTCTCTTTTAGTAGTATGCTCTGGAGTTTCTTCCATAGGTAAAATAGACATAAATTCATTGGCAATGTTTATTGCATTTACCATTTTTCCTTTAGCATATCCTGGGTGCACACTTTTTCCGGTAACGGTTACTTTTGCTCCAGCGGCATTAAAATTTTCGTACTCTAACTCACCAATTTGACTACCGTCCATGGTATAAGCCCATTTTGCTCCAAATTTTTCTACATCAAATTTATGAGCACCTCTTCCAATTTCTTCATCAGGAGTAAAAGCAATTCTAATTTTACCGTGTTTAATTTCTGGATGTTTAATAAGGTATTCCATAGCAGTAACAATTTCTGCAATACCAGCTTTGTCATCCGCGCCTAAAAGGGTAGTGCCATCTGTAGTAATTAGTGTTTGCCCTTTGTATAAAAGTAAATCTTCAAAATAATCTGGAGATAAAATTATGTTTTTGTCAACATTTAATACAATGTCTTTTCCATCATAATTTTTTATAATTTGAGGTTTAACATTGGTTCCAGAAAAATCTGGAGTAGTATCAAAATGAGCAATAAAACCAATGGTAGGTACTTCTTTGTCTATATTACTTGGCAAGGTTGCCATAATATATGCATGGTTATCTATAGTAACATCTTCTAAACCAATACTTTTTAGCTCATTTACTAATTCTAGAGCTAAGTTCCATTGTTTCTCAGTACTAGGAGTGGTTTTAGATTCAGGATTACTTTGGGTGTCAATTTTTACGTAACTTAAAAACCGATTAATAAGATGCTGCATTACTATAATTTTTATTCAAAAATAGGGTTTCTAATGTATAAATTATAATATTGTAGTGTGTTAAAAGTAAGTTTATTATCACTTTTATTAGTACAGCTAAAAAAGTACTTTTATCGTAAATTTTAATCACTTATTAGGAGAGGGTTTTAGTAAAAATGTAAATAAATGAAGAATATTAAATATAATAGTGTTGTAGTATTTGTTTTTTCCTGTTTTGTTAGTTTTTCGCAAGATTGCACCTTGAATGTAGGGGGCGGTAATGTAGAAACTATTGTATCTGTTTTTCAGTTAAATACAATCCAAAAAAATAAGCTTGAGGATATAAAAGCGGCTTATAGTATAGAGGCAAAATCTTTGGAGGAAGAAATAGAAAAGTTGTTAGCAGATCATCCGCAGAGTACGCCACAGGAATTACAACTTTTAGGAAATAAATATATAGCACTCAAAAATAAATTAGCAGATAAAGCAGAGGAAACAGATCTTAAATTGTTAGAAAGTTTTAACGAAAAACAATATAATCGTTATATAGCATTGTGTAAAGAAGCGTATAGAAAACCCTTTGTAATAACACCAGTAGTTTATAGAGATAGTATTGCTCCAAAATAATTTAAAAGTTCTTTTAAAAAACAGAACTAGAAGAAGATAATACTCAAATTGAGTTTGTACTTTTGTCAAAATTTTTCCCTTACATCATGTATAAGATTTTAATACGTCCATTATTTTTTTTATTAGATCCAGAAAGAGTTCATCATATTAGTTTTAAACTAATAAAGTTTGCTTCAAAAATTGGAATGTCCGGACTATTTAGGTTACTTTTTGTTGTTAAAGACAAGCGTTTAGAACGCGAGGTATTTGGATTAAAATTTGATAATCCAGTAGGGCTTGCAGCTGGTTTTGATAAGAATGCTGTTTTATATAATGAATTGGCAAACTTTGGTTTTGGTTTTGTAGAAATAGGAACTTTAACGCCAAAACCCCAAGATGGTAATCCTAAGAAAAGACTTTTTAGATTAAAGGCAGATAAGGCTATTATTAACCGTATGGGGTTTAACAATAAAGGTGTTTTTGAAGCCGTAGAAAAATTAAAAAAGAAGCATAATGTGCTTATTGGAGGTAATATTGGGAAAAATAAAATAACGCCAAATGAAGATGCAATAAAAGATTATTTGGTGTGTTTTGATGCTCTTTTTGATCATGTAGATTACTTTGTTGTAAATGTAAGTTCTCCTAATACACCAGGTTTAAGAGAATTACAAGATAAAGAACCGTTAACAGCTTTATTAAAAGAGTTAAAAACTCAGAACAAAAAGTATACGGTTAAAAGAGATGGTGAAAATAAACCAATACTTTTAAAAATAGCACCAGATCTTACAGATGCACAGTTATTAGATATTATTACTATTGTAGCAGAAACTAAGATTGATGGAATAATAGCTACCAATACTACTATAGAAAGAAAAGATTTAAAATCTAGCTTAGTGGAAACGGAAGAAAAAGGAGGTTTAAGTGGGAAACCGCTTAAAGATAGAAGTACAGAAGTAATCCGTTTTTTGTCCGAAAAGAGTAATAAGGCATTTCCTATAATTGGAGTTGGTGGTATTAACTCTGCAGAAGACGCTATAGAGAAGCTTGAAGCAGGAGCAGACCTAATTCAAGTTTGGACAGGCTTTGTTTATGAAGGTCCAGCATTAGTTAAGAAAATTAATAAGGCTATTTTAGAGAGAAATATCTAATATTTCAGTGTTTTTTAGCATAAGATTCCTTAGAGGTTTCATGAAAAATAGTTTTTCTCTTATACGCTTAAAAAAAGTATAAACTATAATGTATCAAAATTGAATGTAGAAATTTTGTTTGCTTTTGTAGCGGCAACTTCTGTTTTGGCTATTTCTCCAGGGCCAGATAATATTTATGTGCTAATGCAGAGTATTACAAATGGAAGAAAATACGGTATGGCTACAGTTATGGGGCTTATTTCTGGCTGCATAATACATACGACACTACTAGCTTTTGGAGTATCTGCAATTATTAAAAATAACGAGAACATTTTTTTTATTATAAAGTTATGCGGAGCTAGTTATTTAATCTATTTAGCATATAAGGTATATAGTAGTAAAGATGTGATTAATTTGTCTGGAGAAGAGGTGGCGAAGAGGAGTACTTGGCAGCTGTTTAAACAGGGGTTTGTAATGAACGTGTTAAACCCTAAAGTCACCATTTTTTTTCTAGCTTTTTTTCCAGGATTCTTGTTTAGTAAAGAGCTAAATACTGTAGTTCAGTTTTATGTTCTAGGGTTTTTGTTTATGTTTGTCTCTTTTGTTATTTTTAGCATAATCGTAATTTTATCAGGTTTTATTTCTGATTTTTTTTCAAAAAATCAGAAAATGGGTTCTTTTTTTAAATGGTTGCAAATTATTGTGTTTGTCGGAATTGCAATATTTCTATTTTCTTCGGATAAATAATAGTAAATTTATACCCATTAAATTAAAGAATGTCTACATCTGTTAAAATAATAGAATGCCCTAGAGATGCTATGCAAGGCATCAAAACTTTTATTCCAACCAATAAAAAAGTAAAATACATTCAATCTTTATTAGGTTGTGGTTTTGATACGCTAGACTTTGGAAGTTTTGTTTCGCCAAGAGCAATACCCCAAATGGTTGATACTGCTGAGGTTTTAGCTAATTTAGATTTATCCAAAACAGAAAGTAAACTATTATCTATTGTAGCAAATGTTCGTGGAGCGCAAGATGCATCGGAACATAAAGAAATACAATATTTAGGATATCCTTTTTCTATTTCAGAAAACTTTCAAATGCGTAATACGCATAAAACAATTTCACAGTCTGTAGAAATACTGCAAGAAATATTAAATATAGCAGATGCTTCTAATAAAGAAGTGGTAACCTATATATCTATGGGTTTTGGAAACCCTTATGGTGATCCTTGGAATGTAGATATAGTTGGAGAGTGGACTGAGAAGTTAGCTAATATGGGCGTTAAAATTTTATCGCTTTCAGATACGGTAGGAACCTCAAATGCGGAAACTATAGATTATTTATTTTCTAATCTAATTCCTAAATATCCAAACATAGAGTTTGGTGCACACTTACATACAACGCCTACAAAATGGCATGAGAAAGTAAACGCAGCATACCAAGCAGGTTGTCGTAGGTTTGATGGAGCAATACAAGGCTTTGGTGGGTGCCCAATGGCTAAAGATGAGCTTACTGGGAATATGCCAACAGAAAAAGTACTTTCTTATTTTACTTCAGAGAAAGTTGAAACTAACGTAAATTGGATGGTTTTTGAAGCGGCTTATAATAAAGCTTCAGAACTTTTTTCAGCATACCATTAACTCTATTGTGTTGGTCTATATGTTGTTATAATTCTTTTCATTAAAAAATATTAAGTTTATTTAGATTTATTACAAATAAAGTTTGTGTATTCCATTTTTGGGTTTATTTTTGCGTAAATTATTTAAAACAAGTCTAAATAAACATAGTAATTATTCAAATGAAAAAAATAGCATTACTTTTTGGTTTACTTTTTGCGTTAACCGTAACAGCGCAAACTGCAACAGATTCTATAACCTTAAATCCGCAAAAACAAATAAATGCAGCACAACGATTATTATCTGGTAATTATGCATCAGCAGTTACTGTAGGTGCTTATGCTGAAATGTTATACAACCAGCCAGAAGGTGATAATGGAGAGCTAGATGTACAACGTATGGTACTTTTATTTGGTTATCGTTTTAATGATAAAACCCAGTTTGTAACAGAAGTTGAATTAGAGCATGTAAATGAAGTTTTTGTGGAGCAGGCTTTTGTAAATTATAATGTAGCCAATAATGTAAACTTAAGAGGTGGTTTAATGTTAGTGCCTATGGGAATTGTGAATGAGTTTCATGAGCCAACTACCTTTAATGGTACAGAACGACCAACAATGGATAACGTAATAGTACCAACTACTTGGAGAGAAATAGGTATTGGGGTTTCTGGGAAATTTAATGATATTTCTTTAGGATACCAAGCCTATGTGTTTAATGGTTTTAAGTCTACATTTAGTGATGGCGAAGGAGGCTTGTCAGGAGTGCTAAAAGGTTCTAACGGTTTACGTGGAGGAAGGCAAAAAGCAATACAATCTACAGTAGATAGTCCAACGTTATCTACAAAGTTAGATTATTATGGCATTCCAGGATTAAGATTAGGGTTTTCTACTTATTTTGGTAAAACACAGGCTGCTGATGATGTAGAAGAGATAGATGGAGCTAATATTGGTATAGCAATGTTGGGATTAGATGCTAGATATGCGTACCAACGTTTTACAGCACGTGGACAATTTATACACGCATCATTATCGGATACAGAAGCATATAACACTGCAACAGGGAAAGATTTAGGAAGTGCATTACAAGGTTGGTATGTAGAAGGAGCTTATAATTTATTACCAACAAATAAAATGCAAAAATTATTTGCTTTTGCTCGTTATGAAAAGTATGATACCCATGCTAATACAGATGGAGCTTTGGTTGAAAATGAAGCATATAACAGAACAGATCTTACAACAGGCTTAACCTATCATATTGCTCCTGGAGTAGTTGTAAAAGGGGATTATCAGTTTAGGAAAAATAAAGCTGATGGTAATGATGGTGTAAAAAACAGACTAAATTTTGGAGTAGGAGTTTGGTTCTAAATTATAAATAATAATCCTCTTCCTTAAAAAAGGGAGGGGATTTAAAAAAACAAGAGTTTTGTAATAAATATTAGGTTGCATATTCGGGTTTGTTAAATTGGTAATATAATTGTTTACAGTAATCCAATAAAATCAATAAATTTTATTATTAAAAATGATTCTAAATTAGTAATTTTACACTATGATACTTAGAAACCAAATTACAGGTCTTTTATTGTTGCTTACTTTTTTCCTTTTTGGGTTTGGATTGCCAAAATCCATTCATAAAAAAGTACAAAAAGAGGTAATGAACGTTTTTGAAGTTAGTACGTTTTCTATGGAATCAGTAAGCGTTTCAGAAAGTGTAAATGCGCAATTGCCTTCTAAAATTACAACTGATAACCTATTTAAACTTATGGATGGAGCAAACCTTTTAGGGTATGCTTTTACAGATAAGGCTAACAGTAAAACTGCTCAGTTTGATTATTTGGTGCTTTTTGATAAGGATCTAAAAGTAATACACTCTAAAGTATTAATTTATAGAGAAGAATATGGTGGTGAGATAGGAAGTAAGAGGTGGTTAAAACAATTTTTAGGAAAAACAGGGTCTGATAGAGTAGATATAAAAACGAATATTGATGCTATTTCTGGAGCAACAATTTCTGTGCGTTCAATGACAAAATCAATGGATAACCTACTTCAAACAATAGGAATTCTTCAAGAAAATAACCAATTGTAATGGTGTACAATGGTTTGCTTACTACATTTCCAAAGGAAATAAAAATATTTATATCGGCCTTTGTTTTAATTCTCTCAGCGGGCTTTTTTACAGGTTTATTATTTGTAAACCAAACCAGTACTGCATCTCCAGCAGGAATTCAAGAAAATTATTTAGGAAATGAAGAGGATGAAAATGCTGAAGTAATGAAATTTCATAAGGGTGAAAGAGAAATGTTAACTATCATTCACACACACATTCTTTCCATGTCATTTATATTTTTTCTTTTAGGAATATTAGTGTGGTTAACTAAATTGCCTAAAAAGATAAAGCTGTTTTTAACCGTAGAACCATTTGTATCTGTAATACTAACTTTTGGAGGTATCTATTTACTTTGGACAGGTGTCTTATGGATGAAGTACATTGTGATATTATCTGGAATTTTAATGACAGTCACTTTTACTGTTTCTTCTTTATTGGTACTTTATCAATTAGCTTTTACAAAAATCAATAAATAGTTTTATAATTTTTGTAATTAATAAAATAGGAATAATAGCTTAAAGAACTACTTAATTATATTTCCTAAACGTACAATAAAAATGACTATATTTGCCTGCAATTAAATCTATAATTGCTATGCAAGCACACCTCAATAAAATTGTTGGAGAAGGTCTTACTTATGATGACGTACTCTTAGTTCCTGCTTATTCCGAAGTTCTTCCAAGAGAAGTAAGCATCAAGACAAAACTTACAAGAAATATAACTATAAACGTTCCTATTATTTCTGCGGCCATGGATACGGTTACAGAATCTAGAATGGCAATTGCAATGGCGCAAGAAGGTGGTATAGGTGTTTTGCATAAAAACATGACCATAGAGCAGCAAGCTATGAAAGTGCGTAAAGTTAAGCGTGCGGAAAGCGGAATGATTATAGATCCAGTAACGTTACCATTAAATTCTTTTGTGAGTGATGCAAAAGCAAATATGAAAGAACACAGTATTGGTGGTATTCCAATAGTGGATGATGAAGGTAAATTAATTGGGATAGTTACCAATAGAGATTTAAGATTCGAAAAAAATAACAATAGGCCAATTGCTGAGGTTATGACTTCTACTAATTTGGTTACTGTAGCAGAAGGCACTTCTTTAGAGCAAGCCGAAGGTATTCTTCAAGAGAAAAAGATAGAAAAACTACCTGTAGTAGATAAGAATAATAAACTAGTAGGTTTAATTACATTTAGAGATATAACTAAGCTAACCCAGAAGCCAATTGCTAATAAAGATAAATATGGTAGGCTACGAGTAGCTGCAGCTTTAGGAGTAACTGCAGATGCTGTAGATAGGGCAGAAGCTTTAGTAAATGCGGGGGTAGATGCAGTGGTGATAGATACGGCTCATGGACATACCAAAGGGGTGGTTGCTGTTTTAAAAGAAGTTAAAAGTAAATTTCCTGAGTTAGAGGTTATTGTTGGTAATATTGCTACGGCAGAAGCAGCAAAGTATTTAGCAGATGCTGGTGCAGATGCTGTTAAAGTTGGTATTGGTCCAGGTTCTATATGTACAACAAGAGTAGTTGCAGGAGTTGGTTTTCCTCAATTCTCAGCAGTATTAGAAGTTGCTTCGGCATTAAAAGGTTCTGGTGTGCCAGTTATTGCAGATGGTGGTATTCGTTATACAGGAGATATTCCAAAAGCAATTGCAGCAGGAGCAGATACCGTAATGTTAGGTTCTCTTTTGGCAGGAACGAAAGAATCTCCGGGAGAAACTATTATATATGAAGGGCGTAAGTTTAAGTCGTATAGAGGAATGGGTTCTGTAGAAGCTATGAAACAAGGTTCTAAAGATCGTTATTTCCAAGATGTAGAAGATGATATTAAAAAATTAGTACCAGAAGGTATTGTAGGACGTGTACCATATAAAGGAGAATTGTATGAAAGTATACATCAGTTTGTTGGAGGTTTAAAAGCTGGTATGGGATATTGTGGAGCAAAGGATATAGAAACTCTTAAAGAGACTGGAAGATTTGTGAAAATAACTGCTAGTGGTATTAATGAAAGCCACCCGCATGATGTGACAATAACTAAAGAGTCTCCTAATTATAGTAGATAAAATTATTATTGGGTATAAAAAAGAGCTGTAATTTAACAGCTCTTTTTTATGAAATTAAATTTCGATTTTATTTTCCTTCTTCCTCGTAGGCTTTCCAATTTTTCTCTTTATGTGTGTCCTCCCCAAAATATTTAGCAATTTTTAAAAAAGGTTCTGGTTTTTGATATCCAGGAACAGGAGAAAGCATATTCATTTTTTCATCTAAGAATATGGTAGTAGGGTAGCTCATTTTTCCTTGCATTAAAGCTGCAGCAAATTCATGATAACCATTTCTTCCACTTGGTACAAATTTAAAAGTTTTCCCTTTAAACTCTATTGGTTCTTTTCCTTCACCATCTAACTTTACCATATAATATTTTTCGGTCATGTATGCAGCAACCTCGGCATTTTGGAACGTGTCTTTATCCATTTTCTTGCACCAACCACACCAATCTGTATAAACATCAATAAATATTTTCTTAGGATTTTCTTCTGTTTTTGCTAACTCAGCGGCTTCATTCCAAGTTAACCATGTAACTTCTTGAGCAGAAATTGATGTGCTAAGTAAAGTAATAATAGCAATAAGTATATATTTTAATGGACTTTTTGTATTCATAACAATTTTTATCTATTTGTCTTAATAGTAATGTAAAACTAACGAAAATATAGATTTAATATTTTATTTTCCGTGTTTAAGAACCTAATATGTAACAGTTTTTACTATTTAATGTTATGGTTGGAGCGTGCTGAAATAGGTTAATAGTTATTAAATGATTTAAAATAAAAAGGAGAGCAAATGGCTCTCCTTTTTAACTTTGGTTATGGTTGGGTGGTTAATTTCTTGTCTTCTTTAGCGCTAGGAAATAAATCTGATGCATCTACTTGATTGCGTATTAAATCATCAAACGTTTCTCTTTCTCTAATTAATATAGCTTTTCCTTTGTGCCATAATACCTCTGGAGGCCTAAATCTAGAATTATAATTGCTAGCCATTGTAAAACAATAGGCACCAGCATTTTTAAATTGTAGAATATCTCCTTCTGCTATTTCGTTTATTCTTCGGTTACTTGCAAAAGTGTCTGTTTCGCAAATGTAACCTACAACAGAATAGTAGCGTTCTCTTCCTTCTGGATTAGAAATGTTCTGTATTTTATGGTAAGAACCATAAAGCATAGGGCGTATTAAATGATTAAAACCAGAATCTATACTCGCAAAAACTGTAGAAGTTGTTTGTTTAACAACATTTACTTTTGCTAAAAAAGAACCAGCCTCACTCACTAAAAATTTACCAGGTTCAAAAGCAAGCGTTAATTCTTTGCCATATTCTTTACAGAACTCATTAAAACGTGTACTTAGTTTTTTTCCAAGTTCTTCAATATTGGTTTCAATATCAGCTTCTTTATAAGGAACTTTAAATCCGCTGCCAAAATCTATAAAATCTAAATTTTTAAAGTTTTTAGCAGTTTCAAAAAGTATTTCAGAAGCGTAAAGGAAAACATCAATATCTAGAATATCACTTCCAGTATGCATGTGTATACCATTAATATTCATTTTGGTAAGCTCAACAATACGCAATAAATGAGGTATTTGATGTATACTTATTCCAAATTTAGAATCTATATGGCCTACAGAAATATTAGAATTTCCGCCAGCCATAACATGTGGGTTTATACGAATACATACAGGAATAGTTGGGTGTTTACTTCCAAACTGTTCTAATATAGATAGGTTGTCTATATTAATACGTACTCCTAATTTTGCTGCTTCTTCAATTTCTTCTAAAGAGACACCGTTAGGAGTAAATATAATAGACTCTGGTTTAAAGCCAGCTAATAAACCTAGTTGTACTTCTTGGATAGAAACAGTATCTAAACCACTACCTAAGCTATTCATAAGTCTTAGTATAGTTATGTTAGATAGTGCTTTACAAGCGTAATTTAATTTAAGTTTTTTTACTCCTTTAAATGCGTTTGTTAATCTCTGAAATTGAGAAATTATCTTTTCAGAATCATAAACATATACAGGGTCGCCAAACTTTTTAGCGATTTTAAGCAAATCAGAATGCTTCATAATTAGTCATAATTTTAAACAAATTTAGAATACTAATTCTGTACCCACAAAAAAAGTAGCGTCTAATTTTAGAAATGCAACAATTTGTGATATTTGCAACACGATTTACATCTGTTATATTTGTAAACAGCTAATTTTGGTCTTATCTTTAATTAAAAAAGTACTATGATTTTACCTATGTTCCCTTTACAATCTATTTTTTTTCCTGGAGAGACCGTTCCTCTTCATGTATTTGAGGATCGATATAAAGAGTTAATAAATGATTGTAGGAATGAGGCGATAACATTTGGTATTCCTGTCTTTTTTGATGGTCAAATTAACTATGGTATAGAAGCGCAGTTGGTGGAGGTTGTTACTAGTTATGAGGGTGGTGAAATGGATGTTGTTTGTATTGCTAGACAAGTTTTTGTTGTGGAAGATTTTAATAGACAAACAAATGGAAAGTTGTACCCTAGTGGTAAAGTTACTTTTTTAGAGATAGATTATGTTGCAGAGGAGAAGTTGAAAAAAGAAGTTCTGAAGGGAATAAAGGAGTTATACTCTTTAATGGGTGCTGCATTTACGCCAATAGCAATTTCAAAATTTAACAGTTATATGCTAGCGCATAAAATAGGATTGTCTTTTAAGCAAGAGTATAAACTCTTGCAAATTGTGAAAGAGCAGGATAGATTAATTTTTCTAAAAAATCATTTATTACAAACGATAGCTGTTTTAGAAGAGGTGAATAGAACTAAGAAAACAATTGAATTAAATGGTCATTTTAGAAATTTTGATCCATTAGATTTTGATGGTTTTGAGGATTAATGGTTTCGTATGCTTTTTTCATTAGGGTAAATGCATTTGGTTTATTATTTTTGCTTAGAAACATTAAGAAACTAGATACATGAATCTTCACGAATATCAAGGAAAAGAAATATTAGCAAGTTTTGGCGTACGCATACAAAGAGGTGTTGTTGCGCATAATGCAAAAGAAGCAGTAGATGCTGCTAAGCAATTAACTGCAGAAACAGGTACTGGATGGCATGTTATTAAAGCTCAGGTTCATGCAGGTGGTCGTGGAAAAGGTGGCGGTGTTAAACTGGCTAAAAATTTAAAAGAAGTAGAAGAAATTGCTGGAAATATAATAGGAATGAACCTTATTACTCCGCAAACATCTGCTGAAGGGAAAAAAGTACATCAAGTATTAGTAGCTGAGGATGTGTATTATCCAGGGGATAGTGAAACAAGTGAATTTTATATGTCTGTTCTTTTAAATAGAGGAACTGGTAGAAACATGATAATGTATTCTACAGAAGGAGGTATGGATATTGAAGAGGTAGCAGAAAGTACTCCTCATTTAATATTTACAGAAGAAATTGACCCTGCAACAGGTTTATTACCTTTTCAAGCAAGAAAAATAGCTTTTAACTTAGGTTTATCTGGTACAGCTTTTAAAGAAATGACAAAGTTTGTGGCTTCATTATATAAAGCATATGTAGAAAGTGATTCTAGTATGTTTGAAATTAATCCTGTATTAAAAACATCGGATGATAAAATTATGGCTGTAGATGCTAAAGTGTCTATAGATGATAATGCGCTATACAGAAGAAAGCAATATGCGGAAATGCGTGATTTACGTGAGGAAAATGCTATTGAGGTAGAAGCAGGTGCTTTAGGTCTTAATTATGTAGATTTAGATGGTAATGTTGGTTGTATGGTTAACGGAGCTGGTTTAGCAATGGCTACAATGGATTTAATTAAAATGGCAGGTGGTGAGCCAGCTAACTTTTTAGATGTTGGTGGTACTGCAGATGCAAAAAGAGTAGAGGAAGCTTTTAGAATTATTTTAAAAGACCCAGAGGTTAAAGCTATTCTAATTAATATTTTTGGAGGTATTGTGCGTTGTGATAGAGTGGCGCAAGGTATTGTAGATGCTTATACGAATATGGGAGATGCAATTAAAGTTCCAATTATTGTTCGTTTACAAGGAACCAATGCAGAATTGGCTAAAGAGATTATTGATAATTCTGGTTTAGCTGTGCAATCTGCGGTTCAATTCCAAGAAGCAGCAGATAAAGTAAAAGCAGTTTTAAGCTAAAAACACATACATTTTATTGTAAAAGGGCGATGTTTTTTAAACGTTGCCCTTTTTTTTATTTTATAAAATGAAAAAGTAAAAGATATCTCTTTGTTGGGGGAATTAATTTTTTACTCGATAATCGAGATTTAAATGCTCCGACGCTTGCGTCGAAATCAATGCTAATTTTCCTTCTAATACCTCGCGGGCTTGCCCCGAGGTAGTTTACTAACCATAATAGTTACAGTGGTTCAGCTTGTTGTTTTGTTTTCAATGTGATAAAAAGTTTTAAAAGAATTAAAAAACTGTTAAAAAATAATTCTAGTGTAACATTTTGTAGCCCTAGATCGTCTTTTGAGCATCTCATCAATCATTTATTAAAAACAAAAAGTCATGAGATAAATTAGTTTAGTGGTAGTAGCTGCAATGTTACTTTCAGTAGGGAATCTTTTAGCAAGCAACACTAGCGATGAAGATAAGCCAAATAAAACTATGGTAACGCAAATTTCAAAACTTCTTTCTAAGAACACATTAACAGAGAGTGAAGTAGATGCTACGGCATATGTGCGCTTTACTGTAAATGCTGACAGTGAAATTGTAGTGTTATCTGTAAAGACTGATAATGCTGTTGTAGAGAGCTTTGTAAAGGCTGGTTTAAATTATCAAAAAGTAGATGTAACTAAAATGATAGCGGGTAAAGTGTATATAATACCTGTTAGAATTAAAGGTTAAGCTCTATTAGGAACAAAAAAATACTGATAAAATCAGGATTTTTTTTTGTTTTTGTATTTCACAGGACTTAAATCATTATTCATTTTTTTTCGTTGTTGTGTCTTAAAGTCTGGTCTTTTGCTTTTTGATGTGGAAGTTGTAGCTTTTGGTTTAAAGTTATTAGCAAGAGCTTCCGCTGGAGTTTTTGGGTTTTCTTTTGTTCCTCTTAAATGAATTACTAATCCATTTAAGAAGTTACGTAATACTTGATCTCCGCACTCCATATATTTGGGATGATCTTCATTTCTAAAAAAGGCGCCTAGCTCGCTCTTAGAGATATTAAAATCTACTAGCTTTAGTATTTCTACAATATTATCATCACGTAGCATTAGGGCAACTCTAAGCTTTTTAAAAATATCATTATTCGTCATTTGCGTAATCTTATTTTTTGCAAGGTATTATAAAATGTTTAATAACTACTTTTTGAGGTTTTTAATTTCTGTAGTTTTTATCTAGAGGTGTTAAAATAATTATACAGACAAAACGTCATTAAGGAAGGTTGAAATCAAGACAAAATGTCATTGTTATTTAATTGGTATGTATTTTGACTATTTAGAAAGTATAAATTAAAATTAATATTAAAAGATAATAGTTATGAGTATAGTAAGAAAAAATGAAGTGTTTTTGCCTTCTTTATTAGATGAAATTTTTAAGCCAGATTGGTTTGGTGGAATTGAAAATCATGCAGCAAAAATACCTCCTGTTAATATCTCGGAAAGTGATGAATTTTTTGAGATAGAATTGCTAATTCCTGGAAGAAAAAAAGAAGAATTTGTAATAGAAATTGATAAGAATATTTTGTCTGTTTCTATTTCAAATGAAGAGAAAAAGGAAGATGAAAAAGAGCAATCTAATCGTAAATATACTAAAAGAGAATTTAAAAAATTAGCTTTTAAAAGGGCTTTTAATTTGCCAGATAGTATCGTAGAAGAGAAGGTGAGTGCTTCTTATGAAGATGGAATTTTAAAGTTTGTTTTACCTAAAAAAGAAGAGGCTTTACCAAAGGAGAAAAGGAAAATATCTTTGCAATAATTTTTTGCTTTTTATTTTAGTTTGCGCTGAAGGCTAGAATTTTTAAGTGATTTTTTTGGTTGGTTGATTTGTGAGCGTTTCAGGAAATTGAAACGCTCTTTTTTTTGCTTAAAATTGTCTATTTCGAAGGTTTAGTCTTGTCTAAAAATGTATGTTAAAATATTTTAAACCAGTACTTTGTGTTATTTTATATAAAGTTTTTATTTGCTTTTTAAGTTTTTCAGGAAAAACCACTTTACTATAGTTGAAATATACACTTATTTTTGTTCTTGGAGTAATTTTATTTCATCTCTTAGTTTTGCAGCTTGCATAAAATCTAATTCTTTTGCAGCAGCTTCCATTTGCTTTCTTTTGTCCTTTATTAATTTTTCAATTTGCTCTTTTGTTAGATAATCCATGTCTGGTTCTGCAGCTCGTAATTCTTCTTTTTGGAAGTGGTATGTTGAGACTGAATTTTTTGCAAGAGCACTATCTAAACTTTTATTTAATGCTTTTGGTGTCACATTATTTTTTAAATTATAAGCAATTTGTTTTTCTCTTCGGTAAGTAGTTTCGTCCATAGTTTTTTGCATGCTTTTTGTGATTTTATCTGCATACATAATTGCAAGTCCATTTAGGTTTCTTGCAGCTCTTCCAATGGTCTGTGTAAGGGATCTGTGACTACGTAAAAATCCTTCTTTATCTGCATCTAAAATTGCTACTAAAGATACCTCTGGTAGATCCAATCCTTCACGTAATAAATTCACGCCAATTAGCACATCAAAAATCCCTTTTCTAAGGTCTTGCATAATTTCTACTCTTTCTAGAGTATCTACATCACTATGTATGTATCTGCACCTAACATTTATTCTTGTAAGGTATTTTGCAAGTTCTTCTGCCATTCTTTTAGTAAGTGTAGTTACTAAAGTACGTTCATCCTTTTCTACTCTTTGTTGTATTTCTTCAATTAAGTCATCAATTTGATTTTCACTTGGGCGTACTTCAATTATTGGGTCTAATAAACCTGTAGGTCTAATTACTTGTTCCACAACCACCCCTTGACTTAATTCTAGTTCATAATCTGCAGGAGTAGCGCTAACGTAAAGAACCTGTCCTTGTAATATTTCAAATTCTTCGAACTTTAAGGGTCTATTATCCATAGCTGCAGGTAATCTAAAGCCATATTCTACTAAGTTTTCTTTTCTTGAACGGTCTCCTCCGTACATGGCATGTACTTGAGGAATAGTAACGTGACTTTCATCAACCACCATTAAAAAATCATCTGGAAAATAATCTAACAAACAAAAAGGTCTTGTACCAGGTTGCCTGCCATCTAAATAGCGAGAATAGTTTTCTATTCCAGAGCAATACCCAAGTTCGCGTATCATTTCTAGATCAAACGTTGTGCGCTCTTCTAAACGTTTTGCTTCTAAGTGTTTTCCTATTTCTTTAAAGTACGCTACTTGCTTAACCATATCCTCTTGAATTTGGTGTATGGCATTTTGTAACACATCTTGTGAGGTTACAAACATATTAGCAGGGTATATATTAAGATTTTCGTATAACTCTATTACATTGTTATTAAAAGGGTCAAACGCCTCTATTTCTTCTATCTCATCACCAAAGAAGTGAATTCTAAATGCATGGTCGGCATAGCTAGGAAAAACGTCTATAACATCTCCTTTTACTCTAAAATTACCATTTTTAAAGTCTGTTGTTGTACGTGAATAAAGACTTTGTACTAGTTGGTGCATAAACTTTGTTCTGGCAATAACTTGGTCTTTTTTTATAGAAATGACGTTTTTCTGAAACTCAATAGGATTTCCAATACCGTAAAGACAGGATACGGATGCAATTACTATAACATCTCTACGGCCAGATAATAAGGAGGATGTAGTGCTTAGTCTTAATTTTTCAATGTCTTCATTAATAGAAAGGTCTTTTTCTATATAAGTTCCACTAGTAGGAATATATGCTTCTGGTTGGTAATAATCATAGTAAGACACAAAATATTCCACAGCATTTTCTGGAAAAAACTGTTTAAATTCCGAATATAATTGCGCTGCAAGAGTTTTATTGTGTGCAAGAATTAAGGTAGGTTTTTGTACTGTTTCTATAACATTTGCTACAGTAAAAGTTTTTCCAGAACCAGTAACTCCTAAAAGGGTTTGGTACTGTTCTTTTTCATTAATGCCATTAACTAATTGTTTAATGGCTTGTGGTTGGTCTCCTGTTGGTCTAAACTCTGATACTACCTTAAATTTCATTTGCTAAAAGTACAAAAGTAACCTCATTTATTATGGCTTAGGAGTAAGCAACTTATATTAACAAGGGTAATTAGTACTTGTTAAAACAAAAGGCAATGGTATTAAACCATTGCCTTTTGTTTTTAATTTTTTGTTATTGAGGGTTATTTTTTCGCGTCTTGCTCTTTAGCCCATTTTTTAGCACGTTCTGTACGTTTAGCAGAACCTGGATGCGAAGAAGTGATTGAACCTTTACCTCCATTGCCACTTAAATCTGCAAGTTTTTGAAAAGCTCCTGCCATAGCATGGTAATTGTATCCTTTAGAAACTAAGAACTTAAATCCATAAGTATCAGAATCAGATTCATGGGTTTGCGAAAATTGTGCATTAGCAACTGTTTCAACAAAATTTCCTATTTCGTCATCGGCCAAAATTTTTCCAGCTCCAGTGTTTGCAGTAGCTACATCTTTAGCAGCAGAAATAGCATAGGCAGATTGGTATCTTTTTTTAGAATGTCCTAATTTAACATGCCCTATTTCATGTCCTATAACGCTTAATATTTCATCGTCTGTCATTAAATCCATTAAACCAGCCATAACTCTTACACTGCCATCTGGCGTTGCAAAAGCATTAACATCTACTACTAAATATACTTTGAAATTTAAAGTAAGTCCATCTTCTGTTTCTAACCCACTAACCAATTTTTTTAAACGCTCGCCGTATGGGTCTCCAGGACCAGCTACGGGATTGTTGTCATCCATCCATTGAACAGATTGTAAAGAAAGTGTAGCCATATCTTCATCAGACAACGTAGCAGCTTTTACTAATTTTTTACCAGCAGATATGTTTCCTTTTTTTAAAACTTTACCAAATTGGGCATTTGCACTAATAGTGGTTACTAAACAGAATAAAATTAAAAAGTAATTTTTCATTTTAAAGGGAAGTGTTTGTTTTTATAATTAAAATATAACCCAAAGATAGGCATATAAGTATTTATAATACTCCCTGAAAATTGGGAAAAACATTTTTTATAAATTACTTTTCTTTTAGTACTATATTTATGTTAGTATTGAAAATTTTGAGTTTTTAAAAGAAAACACTTTTATCTTTTTAAAGCAAAATGACCTTTGTAGGTTCTACCATCTTCTAAATTTACTTTAAACCAATAATCTGAAGCTGGCATTGGTTTTCCATTAAGAGTACCGTCCCAACCATTTGAGTCTGGTGTTATTTGAATTAGTAATTGGCCATACCTATTAAATATATAGATTACTGAGTTTGGTTGAAATTGGTTGTTAATACCCTTAATTTGCCAATAATCATTAATAGAGTCATTGTTTGGTGTAAAAAACTTTTGGTGTCCAACTACAGATATTTTTAGGTCTACGGTACCGCATCCATTTTTATCTCTGACGTATAATTTATATATACCAGGAAAAACATCCTGAAAAATAGGGGAGTCTTGATAGGTATAAAAAGCTTCGTTTTGGAGTGTGGAAAATTCATCCTCTAGGGCATATTCATAGTCTCCGAGTCCTAAATTATTGTTGGCGTCATTAATAGTGACCGTATTACTTTCTGATATATCTTTAATAGTTACATCTTCTAAAGTAATAGTAGCAATTTCAGAAGCATTTACAAAAACATCTCTAGTTCTGTAGCACATGGTGCCATCTGTTTTTATTAATGTAACATGATAGGTTCCAGGTATAGAAACGGATAGTGTTGGCGTTGTTTCTGGTAATATTTCTTGTGTAACCAAACCATCTAAACTTGTCCATGCCCACTGGTAATTAAAGTTTTCATTAGGGTTATTTTCTATAGGGTCCAGAAGAACTGTAAAATTAGGGTCGGATGTGCATACAATAAAAGTGTCTTCTATAGAAAATTCTGGCAATGGATTTACAGTTAACTCTATTGTAGTATTATCTAAACAGGTGTTGTTTTCTGGATTTACAACTGTAACTTCTATCGTTTGTGAACTACTTAGCAATGGGTTTGGTAAAGAATTACTATTATTTATAGTGTTTCCTAGTTGATCTACATAGGTGTAAAGAATATTCATTCCTTGCTGGCTGCCTAAAATAGTAGCGGTAAATGTAGAGGTGTCTAAAGGGATTAGTCCATCATTATCTATATCTCCAAAGTCACCATCACAGTATATTTGGGGAGGAATAGAGTTTGCAATTGGGAGGCTATCTACGGTAAAGTCTATGGTGGTTTCGTCGTAGCATGCACCATTTGGGTCAGCGGTAACATTGTTAGTAACTCTTATGGTTATAGTCTGAGTTGCCGTAATAAATGGATTAGGTAATGGGCTTGGTAAAACTGTGTTATTTTCATCAAAATAAGTTACTGTAACATCTGCTAAACTTTGTCCATTAAGGATGCTTGGTTGTATTGTGGAGGTATCAAACGCAAAGAGTCCGTCTTGGTCATCGTCACACTGTCGCATAATAGTCGTGGTGTTAGCTATTGGTAACGGTTCTACTGTTAAAGTAATATGAGAGCCTAATCCTAGACAATCATTAGAAAGACTGTTATCTATTCGGATATAAATTTCTTGACTATTAGGATATCCAATATTTCTGTAATTGGTAATATCTGTTATTTCGTTAATTTCAGCTAAGGCATCTGCTTCATTTCTATAGTAAAAAACAGATAAATTTGGTCTTGTTAGAGCAGGAAAAAGATTAACTATATCATTGGTTACACTACTAAAATTAAAAGAAGAAACGCCATCTCTGTCATCGTTATCGGCAGTATTATTTCCATCAACATCTAAAAAATCATCACATACATTAAACATGCGTTGAAATGTTGCAGGTATTTGAGTAGCAGATACATTTAATTGTACTTCAGAAATAGAGGTGCAACCTAAAGAGGATTCAATATTTGCCCAAACTACGTCTGTAATTACTGTTGTATTTATATATGTGGTTGGATTATTAATATAATCTGGGCTTGTAGTATCTCCAATAATAGCCGCAGCTTGCGAAGTGTAATATGTAAAAGTTTCGTTAGCTACATTGTTTGATATTTTTGTGTTTACTTCGGTTAAATTAAAAGGGCTAAAGCCATCAATATCATCATCGCATTGTGTTAAAATAACATTTGCATTTACAACAGGTAAAGGGTTTACGGTAAGTGTAATTTCATCTGAATAGGTTCCGCAGATGTAATCTACTCTGTTTAAAAAAGCCCGGTATAGATAATTATTATAGGTTAAAGGAGTATTTGTAATAGTTAGCATATTAGTATCTACACCTGAGTATATTGCATTGTTTAGTATGTTATTCCAGTTAGTGCCATTATCTGTACTTACTTGCCATTGTATAGTACTTGTTGGGTTGTGCACTAAAGTTAATTGCGTAGTGCCATTCTCACATACTTCTGTATCTGTAGGTTGCGTTGTAATTGCAATTGTACCATCTGTCGCATAATTAATACTTGGAGTTGTGTAACCATCTGTATTACCAGTTACAACACCTGTTGTAGTATTTATACCTGTTCCTTGTAAATGTCCTGGCGTTGTAGTGCTTTCAGAGAAACCTGCTTCAATTACATCATTACAATTATCTCCATCACTTTCTAAATCTATATAATTATAAATTCCATCTGTATCTAAATCCCCTATGGTATATCCTAAAGTATTGTCATCGGCATTGGTTTCCGCGTTGTTATCCCAGCCATTACTTCCAATAGTAGTATTTACGTTATCAATAACACCATTAAAATCTGTATCTGGCAAACCACTGTTAGATTCTAGGACGTCATAAATACCATCATTGTCGCTATCTAAATCTAAATAATCAGGAACACCATCGGTATCACTATCAATAGGAAGCATATTAATATCATAGACATCATCTAAACCATTTTGGTCTGCATCTATATTAGATAGGGCAGAGTTATTGGGAGCAAAGGATTCTATAAAATCTGGAATACCATCATTGTCGCTATCATAATCTATTTCATCTTTAAGACCATCTCCGTCAGAATCTAATTTGTAGCAGCTTAAGGATATATTTGCTGTAAATGTTGATGGGCTTACGGTATTTGCTAATCTATGTGTAAAAGAAAAACCATTTACTTGGTTAGCATGAAAAGAGTATGGAGTGTTACCATTTGGTGATGGGTTTATTTTAAAATGTATTTCGGAACCAGATATTTGTGTTACACCAGTTTCAAAAGCACCATCAAAATTAGAATCTATAAGTAATCTGTTATCTGGGTCTACCAGTGTTATATTTTTATTTGATGGCAGAATTTTAGCTATAAAAAACTCCCCATCTGTTATAGTAGGATATGTAGTTATATCTTCCGCAACTAAAACATTTATAGATTCTGAAAATTGAATACTATAATCACTTTCGGCATTTGTATCTGGTTGTACTGTGCTAGTAAAGTTTCCATTAGTATCTCCAGAAAAAGTGTTGGTTGTATTTCCTGAGCTATTGTTTTGAGTATAAGTAGCAGAGTTGGCTAATGTTGTATTGGTGGAGTTATCTTGAAAAATAAATTGTGGCGTATTTATGTTTGATAAATTCACTGTAACATTGCCTAAAGATTCCGTGCAATTTTGAATACCATCATTATCATTGTCAATATCTACATTATCTATAATACCGTCATTATCTATATCGTCTGGACAAATGCTTACAGGAACTTCAGTAGATTCTAATCTTTCTAAAGTACAAGTTATAATACCTATTAATTTATATTTTCCTGGAATTGTAGGAGTTATAGAAGTGTTGCTATCATTTAAATTTATAAAACCAGTACCATCGTCAAACCACCATTCAAAACTATCAAAACTTTGTGTGTTAGCTGCAGAGAGTGTAACATTAGGAATACAGTTTCCTAGTGTCGTAAATTGTGCATCAAAATTAATTTCGGGTGCAGATGGGAAACCAGAATAAAAACTACCAGAGGTAGCAGCGCCATTATAGTTAAAGTAAGCGCAATATAATTCATCGGAACTTTCTACAGATATATTACCAGAAAGACCAGTTACTTTATACGTTACATAATCTGTTTTTCCTGTTACTGGTGAAGGACCTATTGTAGAAAAGGTAGAAATTGGGGAGCCATTAATAGTTACTGTTGCGCCAGCTTTTGTAACTACAGATACTCCTCCGGTATAAGAGGTATTACCTATATCTCCAATATTAGCAATATTATCTAGATTTCCGCGAGCTTCACAACTTAAGGGAGGAACAAAAAACATACCTTGATTAGCTTCGCTATTTGTTGCGCCAACACCTTGATATACAAAAACTGGTTCTGAAGTTTCTATATACATATTACCACTGGCATTAAATTGATTGCCTTCTATTAAATAGTAATTACCTGCATTAATTGTTATTGCCAATGGATTTCCATTAATGCTTATAGTAGTGTTGTTGCTATGTGCAACTACTAAAATGTTTTCCCATTCATTACTACCATCTCCTTTTACAAGAATATATTCTGTGCCAACTTTTGATAACCCAGCTATTTGGTCAATACCATAATCTCTACCACCACCATTACTAAAGCTACCATTGGTAGAACCACAATTTACTACAATAGGTTTGTCTGAGGTTACAAGGGAACCTATAAGTCCGTCTCTATTAATTGTACTGTCAAAACTATTTGTTGCAATAGTATAGCTTTCACCTTCATTTAAGTTTATGGTTACCGGAGTTGTGCCAGTATAATTTTTTATGATTAAACCAGTAGGGAGGTCATCAAAAGTAACTTGCGTATTGTTTTCTGTAGCCATTACAGAAACAAAGTTTAAGTAATTGTCTTGCGGGTTTTGGTTGGTGTAGCTACCTATTCTAAATACATTACCTAATGCAGATAACCCCTTACTAACTAATGCTCCTGCTTGAGCTCCGCCACCTGCATTCATTCTTACCGATACATAAACTGGGGCATCTGCTTCTATAATATAGCCTTTATCATTGGTTATAGTACTTGTGGAGTTAGATGGGATGAAAAGTTGTCCGCTTCCATATCCAATAGATACTTCATCCGGATTATTATTTGAAACAGTTCCTGTAATACGGTTTGTTGTTGGTTGCCCAATAGGAATAATTGTGTAGGTAATATCTAACCCACTAGGGGTAGAAATATAAATATATTGGTCTTCAGGGTTAGCATTACCAAAGGCAGCATTGGTTAATGGTGGTATAAAGTGCTTTTTACTTAATTGGGAATGCCCAAGTGCAGAGATAAAAATAAAGATTATAAATAGATAATTTTTCATACGGCAGTCTCAATTGCTAATACTATAAAAAGTATAAAAACGTAAAATATACGCTTTTTATAGATGTGCTAATATAGCATATCTGTAAAATTAGACTACTTAAAGTATGAAAAGTTTAATTTTTTATGATTTACACTATAAAATAATATATGAGTATTTCTTTTTAGTGTATTTATATAATTATACAGACTAGTTATTATTACAAATCTCTTTTTTTAAGTAAAGCATAAGAAGAGTATATAAATATAGCAGTCCAAGCAAGAACAATTAGTATTTCATACCAATGTGTTTGGTAATTCATGGTTATTTTTTCTCCAACTTGATTTGCCACAGTTTGTACAGCATCTAGTCGTGTAAAAGGCTCTTTTATTAGATTAAACATTGATTGTAAAGGAAAAAATCCCATTACTATTTCTGTTGTTTCCGCATCAAATAGCTTCCAACGGATTAAGCCTCTAAAAAGACCTTCTATAATTTGCCATAGAATTAAAAAACCTAGTGCAAATGCAGACCTTTTTATTAAAATCCCTAAAAGAAGACAAAAAGAAAAGAAACCAACTAATTTTACAAAAAAGGCTAAAACAAATATTAAGTCAGAAAAAATTATAGAAAACTCATTGTAGTTAGAGTAGATGAGCCCTAAGATTAAGGAAACTATAACAAGAAATATAGTAGATACTATTGCAAAAGATAATACTGTTAAAAACTTTGAAAGTATAAATTCTTTTTTTGATAATCCGTCTATCAAATTTTGTTTTATAGTTTTGTTGCTATATTCATTTGCCATCATAGATACAATTACAATGGCCAAGAATAATTTAAAAAATGCAGTTATAAAGGTGTTAAAGTGCCATATATAGGGGAAATTAAAAATACCAATATCTGCTAGATGAAATTTTATAGGACCAATATCAAATTTTATTGCAGCAACAAAAGCTATAGATGTAAGTAAAGCAAAATAGGAGAATATTAATACTTTGCTAGATCTGTTATTCCAAAGTTTTATAAATTCTATTTGAAGTAATCTAATCATGATAATGTTTTTTGTGGTAGTTATTTAGTTAGATTTCTTTTTGGTTAATGCTAAGAATTGCTCCTCTAAACTTTCTTTTCTTTTTACTAAATGTGATAATACAATCCCTTTTTCAAAAAGCATTTGGTTTAAAGCCTCGGCTTGTAATTCTTCCTTTAAGAAAGCAGTAATTAATTCGCCTTCGTATTTTATTTCTCCAAAACTGCTATGTTCTTGTAATATTTGTTTTAATTTTTCTTTTTCTTTCGTTTTTAATTCAAAAAAACCATGGCTTGCAAGCATGTTATCTACACTACCAGCGTATAATTTTTCTCCTTTTCTTAATATAACTACGTGGCTGCATACCTTTTCTACTTCATCTAATAAATGAGAAGCCAGAAGTATGGTAGTACCCTGTAAAGCTATTTTTTTTATAATTTCTCTTATTTGATGTATACCCTGTGGATCTAATCCGTTAGTAGGTTCATCTAATATTAAAATTGCAGGATCATTTAGCAGGGCAGAAGCTATTGCTAAACGCTGTTTCATTCCTAAAGAGTAGGTTTTAAACTTACTGTTTTTTCTATCTAATAAGCCTACTAATTCTAATTTCTCTTCTATTTTATTTTCTGGAACATCTTTTATTTTACAGACTAGCTTTAAGTTTTGTAAGGCTGTCATGTATGGATAAAAATTAGGCCTTTCTATAATTGCGCCTACTTTTTTTAGAGCTTCGTGGGTAGATGTTGCGCCATTAAACCACGAAAATTCTCCTTTGGTTTTGTTTACTACATTTAGGACAATACCAAGAGTTGTAGATTTTCCACTCCCATTTGGTCCTAGAATACCATAAACATTACCTTTTTCTATAGTAAAGGATAATTTTTTTACAGCAGTAAGAGAACCGTATTTTTTGGTGAGATTAGTAACCGTAAGAATATTTTCCAATTTGATTGCTATTTAGTTCGATTATGGTAACAAGACGATTAAAGTGAAAATTTGTTACAGTTTTAGATAAAAACATAGGATAAAGGCATAATAAGTAATAGGGGATTAAAACTTTTTATTTATGTAAACTTATGTTTAACTTGGAGTTTCAGGTATATTAAAATAGAGAAACATGTCCGAGGAAAAATTAATGTCCAAAAAAAAACCAGCTTATCCAATAAATGATAGGTTAGATGCTTATTTAGAAAACTATAACCGAAAAATAGAAATTCCAATTTTTTATGAAGATTTACTACGTTTTTCTGGCTCTGTTACAGTGTATGATGTTAATGATGAAGATACCTTGTGGATTAGAGTTTATTATTCTGAATTTGAAAGACAAGAAATAGATTTAAGTTTAAAAAAAGTGTACTCTATTTTACATTCGGATGGTGGTAATTCTATTATTCAATATCTAAATATTGATGCTGTAGATTACTGTACATTTGGAAATTCTAAACCATTTAGAATAAAAGTTAGGAATATTCTTAATGATAACTTTACTTATTTTTATGTAAAAAAAACTGATGCTTCTAGAGTCTATGGCTTAGAATTAGAGCATATGTTATCACCCTACAACCTAAATTTTTTAGTATACAAAGATACTCTAATAGAAGAGCATATTGCAGGTATACCCGGCGATTTTTTTATAAAGGAAATGTTGCCAAAATGTACCGAATCCGAGAAATCACAATTGGCCAAAGAGTTTGTGAAGTTCAATGAGCGTTGCATGATTCGTTTATTAGGAGATATGCGTTCTTATAACTATGTAATTGTACCAACGCATGATTTTGATCATGTGGTGTATAAGATTAGAGCTATAGATTTTGACCAACAGTGTTTTGAAGGTAAATTAAAAGTATACCGTCCGCAATTTTTTAAAGAGAATTATTTAATGGTAGAGTTGGTTAGGAAAAAGTTGCAGAAAAAATCTGTGGACCAATATAAAGTAGAGGAGAGGTCTATAGTAGCTAAAAGAATAAAAAGTTCGGGGAATAGAATTAAAAAATTAATTAAAATTTGTAAGGATGATGAGATTTCTACTCCAGAAAATATAGAAATGCTAAAAGAACAAATTTATGCGTTAATTCTAGATATGGATTTTAGAAAAAGTAAAACCATGGGAGAGGTTTTAGAATTAGGGTTAGATTTTGTAAAAAGAAACTATGAAGATGTAAGTATGAAACAAATTATAGAAAGTAGATATTAAAAAACGCTTTGTAGACATACAAAGCGTTTTTTAATAGTAAAGTAAAGTTTATTATTTAGTTCTTCTCTTCCTTATTAAAGTATACTAAGTAATAATACATTTGTTTTTCTTCATCCCAACCCTTTTCTACAAATTTCTCTGCAGATTCTGGATTTATAAAATCCATTTTAATTTGAATGTGGGTATCTAAATTAATAACATTTTTAATTTTCTTTCTAGCATCAGAAACTGCTTTGTTAGCAATATCAAAAGTGGAAACATCTTCAACACTATATTTAGGGCCCTTTTCTACTTTGTAGTTTTTAAATTCAGGGATTAATTCAGGGTTTTCCATAACTTCATTTAAGAAGTTAGTTTCTTCAAACGCATCATTCTTTGCAAAATGGTTTACCGCTCTGTTCATAAAAAGAACTTCTTGTTGTTTATCTTCTGCAGGTAAAACAACATCTTTTGCAAAGTCTTGGCATAATTTAATGTAATTCTTAGTGTAGAAATTTTCATCAGCAAGGGCTTCTACTCCTAAGAAATTTTCTAACCAATATTTAGTGTCATATCTATTACTGTCTACAGATAAGACTTTAAAGCCTTCTTCTTTAGCAGTATTAAAAATTAAACAACCTTTATCAAGTTTATTAATATTTATTCCTTGTTGTACTAAAATATTTAAATTGTCCTCAGTCTCTTCAAATTGAAGAAAATCATGCTTAAGCTCACTTTTAAAAATCCCAACAGCTTCAACTTTTACATTGTCTAGCATAATATTAGATAAGTGCGCAACATAAACTTCTCCACTTTTAATATGCGGGTGGTTAGATTGCTCAAATAAATGTGATGCTATTCTTTTAGAGTTAGAGTGTAAGCTAGAGGGGTTTATAAATATATCAGAAACTATTTTGTAGATTTCATTAAATTCAACGTCAATTTCATTAGAAAGTTTAAAATAGTTCTCTTCTTTTTCTCTAAAAGGTTTAAAAAAATACTCTTTTAGTAATCCAGTAGTTTCATCATTTAAACCAAAGGCATCCGAAGAAAGGAAAAGACCTTCTCCTTTATTTTTGTTTCCAACGCGGTGCAATGAAATACTTTCTATTTGAGTTGGGTATAAGTTAATCATACGTAATGGTAGTGTTCTTTATTAGTATAAAAAGTGTATTGTAAAAAGGGGTGATGAAAACTGGGATTAATTCCAATTTTCATCAAAATCTAAATCATCATAGTTATCAATAGAATCGTCAAAATTTATTCCATTAGAATCTTTTGCTGCTTCAAATTTCTTTTCTGGTGGAGATTCTGGTAATTCGCCAAAACTGAAAAGAACATTAGGATAAGCTCTTCCATCTTCTTTTTCAACAATGTCTGCCAGTTCAATAAGAAAAGTCCACATGCTTAAAAAATCATAAACATATATAAGTTTAGGAGTGTTTTTTGTAATAATATCTTCCAAAAATGTTTCGTTCATTAAACGAACATCTGAACCACTTTCACTTAGATCAAAAAGAGCAATTTCTTCCTCTTGGTTCCATTCTTGGTCACATGTGTAAAAGGAAGCCATTTCATTACCTAAAAATCCAAAAGCTTGGGTAATAGCATTATGAAAGTCTTCTAGAGACGTTTGAGATTCAATTTCTAAATCTCTAAATATGTCTTCGGAGGCATCTAAAATTATTCTAACCTTGTAAATCATCTACTGAAAATTTGTGAATAGGCAAAGTTACAATAAATACTTATTATTTAGAGAATCTATGTAAAGTAAAGGTCATTGCTCCTAGTAACAAAAAGGCAACAATCTGGTGCGCAATTCCTAACGATAAAGGAACTGCAAAAACTAAGGTAAAAACACCTAAAGTAAATTGTAATATTACAAGGCCAATTAACAATTTAATTCCCTTTTTTTGTTCTAAAGTGGTTTCTATTTTTTTAGACTTATACCCTATATAAATTATTATGGCAACAACTATATATGCTAGGTATCTATGAATAAATTGTACACCGCTTTTTCCTTCTGTAAAATTTTTAAATAATGAAGTTTGTTCTATATAAACGGTTTCGTGAATTAATTTTCCATCACTCATTAATGGCCAGTGATTGTGAATAAACCCAGCATCTAAGCCAGCAACAAATGCTCCCCAAACTATTTGCGTTAGTAATAAAAACAATGCAATTTGCAATAATTTTTTTAGTCGCGGTATTGCAGGTTTTTGTTCCGGGTATATTAAATCTAAAGCAACCCAAAAGCTGTAAGCACATGTTACAAAAGCGGTTGTTAAATGTGCGGCTAATCTAAAATGAGACACATCGGGTCTGTTTATTAATCCACTTTTAACCATATACCAACCAAGGAAACCTTGAAACGCTCCTAAACCTAATAAAATAAAACATTTTTTTAGAGTGGTTTTGTTTAATTTTTTTTTGATTAAAAAGTAGATAAATGGAATGATAAAAACTAGACCAATAAACCTCCCAATAACACGATGTAACCATTCCCAAAAAAAGATAGATTTAAAGTCTTCTATGGTAAAATGTGAATTTAGTTTTTGGTATTCTGGATACTGTTTGTATAAATCAAAAGCTTCTTGCCACTCTTCCGCATTTAATGGAGGTAAGGTTCCAGAAATAAGTTTGTAATTAGATATGGAAAGCCCAGAGTGGGTTAATCTAGTAATGCCACCAACAAGGACCATTATAAAAATTAAAATACACCCTGTAAGGAGCCAGTATATTACCGATTTGTTTTCTTTCATAAATGTATTTTATAATAAAAAATGTAGAGTACAAAATTACTATACTTTGCTTTAATAAAAAATAGAAGTGACTTAAGAAATAAAGAATTTGTTATAAAATAGTAAAGGCAGAAAACTATTGTCTTCTGCCTTATTTCTTATTATGTTAATTAAACTATTTTACAATAATAAATTCTGAACGTCTATTGGCTTGATGTTTCTCTTTAGAGCAAATTACCTCATTACTATATTCATTAGTAAGTTTTGTTTCACCAAAACCCATTAAGATGTACTCCAGTAATGCTAAATACAATGCGTGAACCTGCCAAGCAGAGCTCACGGACATAGTATTATACATATATTTTGTGTACCGAGTATCTTGCTGAGCAATTAAATTATTTATAGTACTTAATAGTAAGTAAGATAGTTGGTAATGAATGTAGTAATTATTTCATTTTAATTTTGTTAAAAAATCAATAAAAGTATGGTAATATTTACCTGTATGTATATATGAAGGTCTGTTTTTAAATAATTATTTGTTGTCTTGTAAAGTTAGTGTATATATGAAACCTCGTTTTTTGTATATGTAATAATTTTTAAAAGAGGTGATTTTATTAGATGCTTCTATTATATGTGGTTTTAAAGCTAATTTTAATGAGATTATTTTGTAATGTTAAGCCCTATTTTTTTTCCTTTTTCTAGCATGAAATTATAAGCATCTTCATAATTATTAGAAATTTTACCTTCTAAAATGGCTTCTTTAATAGCATCTTTAATAATTCCTATTTCTTTAGAAGGTTGTAGTCCAAAAGTATTCATAATTTCTTCTCCAGAGATTGGAGGTTGAAAGTTTCTTATTTTATCTCTTTCTTCAACTTCTACTATTTTTTGGCGAACAATTTTAAAGTTGTTTTTGTATTTTTTTTGCTTTCTAGCATTCTTAGTAGTAATATCCGCTTCACATAGCGTCATTAGGTCTTCTATATGGTCTCCAGCATCAAAAATTAACCTTCTTACTGCAGAATCTGTAACAAAATCTTCAGATATTACAATAGGACGAGAACTCATGAGTACAATTTTTTGTACAAATTTCATCTTGTCGTTTAAAGGCATTCTAAGTCTTTTAAATAATTTGTAGACCATTTTGGATCCTACAAACTCATGTCCGTGAAAGGTCCAGCCAATTTTTTTATGAAATTTTTTGGTAGGAGCTTTGCCTATATCATGTAGTAATGCTGCCCAACGTAGCCATAAATTCTCTGTAGTTTTGGCTATATTATCTACAACTTCTAAGGTGTGCCAAAAGTTGTCTTTGTGTTTTTGTCCTTCTATTTCTTCAATACCTTGTAACGCCACAAGTTCTGGAAGAATAAAAGGTAATAATCCAGTTTTATGTAATAAAGCTAATCCAATAGAGGGAGTTTTACTTGCTAATATTTTATGAAGTTCATCTACAATACGTTCTTTAGATATAATTTTTATGCGATCTTTATGTTTCGTAATAGCATCTAAAGATTCTTTTTCTATTGTAAAGTTTAATTGTGTAGCAAAACGTATGGCACGCATCATTCGTAAAGGGTCATCGGAATACGTTATGCCTGGTTCTAAAGGTGTTTGTATACTTTTTTGTTTTAAATTTCTTATTCCAGAAAAAGGATCTACTAAGTTTCCAAAAGACGTTTTGTTTAAAGAAAGTGCTAGAGCATTAATAGTAAAATCTCGCCTTTTTTGATCATCCTCTAATGTTCCATTCTCTACCACAGGTTTACGACTGTCTCTATGGTAGCTTTCTTTTCTAGCACCAACAAATTCTAATTCTAAATTTTTGTATTTAATCATGGCGGTACCAAAATTCTTAAATACAGAAACTTGAGGGTTGTTAGGTAATAAAGATGCTACTTTTTTTGCAAGCTCAATACCACTACCAACAGTTACAATATCTATATCTTTATGTGAGCCTCTTTTTAGTATAAAGTCACGTACATAGCCTCCGATAACATAGGATTCTAATGCTAATTCTTCTGTAGCTTGGGATAAAATTGTAAATATTGGGTCTTGTAAAGCGGTTTTGTAATTTTCTTGCATTTTATTCACGAATCACTTTCACCCGTCCGTCATTACTTAATTTAATAATAGAAGATGGTGATCCAAAATTTTGTTGTGGCTGCAAATTTACAATATAGTCTACACCTTTTAAAATAACATTGCTAATTTCACTTTTACTATTTGGAGTGGGTTTGCCAGAAATATTGGCAGATGTAGAAACTATAGGTTTCTTAAATTTGTTAATTAAATATTGACAAAATTTATCGGAAGCTATTCTTACAGCAAGTGTATTATCTTCCGCAATTAAATTTTTAGCAATACCCTTTGGGTTATCATAGATAATTGTAGTTGGTTTTGTAGCTAAATCAATAATGTCGTAAGCTAAATCTGGAACATTTTCAATATGGCGTTCTAACATAGCATCATTACCAACCAAACAAATCAGAGCTTTACTATCTTCTCTTTGCTTAAGTGCATATATTTTTTTTACGGCTTCTTCATTTGTAGCGTCGCAACCTATACCCCAAACAGTATCTGTAGGGTATAAGATAAGACCACCATTTTGTAAAATTTCAACTGTTTTTTTAAGTTCAATAGATAAATTATCCATAGTATAGTTTTAATGGAGACTGTTTAAACGTTTTAATTCTTTATATCTAGAATATACTCCTAAAGCATTTAAATAGCATATTTTAATACCTTTAATACCATCTAAAAATCCTAATCTTAAAATATAATGATTTACAAACTTATATAAAGGTCTAAATATGAAGTGATAAAAATGAGCTTTTTTATTTTTATCAAATTCTTCTTTAGCTTTCATTTTTCCATATTTAATCATTTTGTTTTTATAATCATTATAATCTTTATAGGAATAATGGATTAGTTTGTTTTTAAAAACATCCGATTTACCATTAACTATTAGAGTTTCATGTACAATTTTTGAGGAATCAAAATGTACTTTACTTTTTTTAAATAAACGATAGTTTTTATCACTTTGCCAACCACTAAAACGAAGTGTTCTATTTTTAAACATGAAGGTTCTATAAAAATAGTACGCAACTATTTTTTTTTTGGAGTCATTTATTGTATTTAGTATTTCTTTTTTTAGAGATTCAGTTACTCTTTCGTCAGCATCAAGAAAAAGTATCCAGTCATTACTTGCTTGGTTTAATGCATAAGTTTTTTGATCAGTAAAATTTATAAATGGTCGTTGTATTAATTCTACATTAGGGAATTTTTTTATTATTTCAATTGTACCGTCAGTACTGAAAGAATCAATAACTATTACTTCATCGGTAAAGGATAAATTTTTAAGAACCTCTTCTATATGTAATACTTCATTGTAAGTAATTAACAATGCTGATAATTTTATTTTATTTTTACTCATTTAATAGGTACTTTTCTATCTTACTTAATATAAGATTTTTATCAAATGTTTTACGTATGAAATAAGAGCCTTGTAATCCCATTTCATATTGTAGTTTACTATCTTTAGAAAGTTTTACTATTGCATTGCAAAAGGCTTTTATATCCTGTGTTGCGGTTAAAATTCCTGTTTTTTTATTAATAACAACTTCAGGGTTGCTACTTAAGTTAAATGCAACGATAGGTTTTTTGCACAAAGAGGCTTCTGCAAGTACATATCCAAATCCTTCCCAGTGTGATGGAAGTAAGAAGATGTCTCCTGATAGCATGAATGCCTTTGGGTTATCAATAAACCCACAAAACTCTACTTCCTGAGTAACTTCTAATTCTTTTGTTAATTGTTGTAATTCATTTCTTAGACTACCCTCTCCACCAATTAAAATTCTAAATTGCATTTCTCTCTTTTTTAATTCTTGAGCAACATAAATAAGAAATTTTTGGTTTTTTTGATATTCTAATCTTCCTAGATTTATTAATGTAATTTTATCGTTTTTTTTGTCTGGAATAAGTGGAGAGACTTTGTTGTTTACGAAGAGGTCTATATCTAGCCCATTGTAAATTACCTTGATTTTATTTTCGGGGAATAAATATTTGTTATTTTCTAAGATTGTTTTTTTTGTAGCTATAGAATTAGCCAAAATATCTGTAATAATATTTTTAAAATAAAAACGATTCAAAAAATTGTTTTTTATGGGTATAGCACTTCCTCTTCTATAAATTATTCTTCTTGTTTTGGCTTTTTTTGCAGCTATCCCAGCTATTTTCAGGTCTCTAGATAGGTTAATAATAATAGTTTCAATATTTATTTTTATTAAATATTTTTTAATACGGTATATTTTTAATGGATTAATAAAGCTTAGGTTATTTATGTTTAAACCTATACAAGGAATGTTGTTTTCTTCAAGTTTTTTTATAAGAACACTATTTACATGAGCAATAACAATAACATTATGTCCTTTTTTGTGCATATATAAACTAGTTTCAAAATGCCATTTTTCCCCACCACCCCATTCTATAGCACTATTAAAAAAACAAATGTTACTCATTTGAAACAGAATTATATAATTCAAAAATATTCTTTGCTACATTCTCATCGTTAAATCGTTGTACGTACTCATAACTTTTTTTAGCTATTTCATTACATGCATCAGGGTTTTTGTATAAGAATAGTATTTCTTTTTTTAGAGCAAGACTATCTAATGCCGAAACATAAATAGAATTAGGACCACCAGCTTCTGAAAAACAATTACCAGTAGAAGTTATTACAGGGGTTTTACTGTACATAGCTTCGATAATGGGGATACCAAAACCTTCACAAATAGAAGGGTAACAGAAGATAGATGCTAATTGATATATAATAGCAAGCTCTTTTACTTCAACATTTTTTAAAAAATATATTTGATTTTCTAATTGATTGTTTTTTATATAGGCGTGTATACTTTTGGCGTATTTTTTTTCACCACCAATTAAAACAAGTTGAATATTTGTATCTTTTATTGCTTTAACAATGGATAAAGCATTTTTACGTTCCTGTAAGGTGCCAACGTTAAGAATATATTTTTCTGGAAGCTGGTATTTATCCTTGACTTTATTCTGAGCCTCTTTTGAATATTCTTTTTTAAAAGCTGTATTGCAACCTTGATAAATAACTTTTATGTCGTCGGTTTTAATATCGAAATATTTTATTATGTCTCTTTTTGTTTGTTCACTAATTGCTATTATTTTATGGGCATTTTTAGCAGCATATTTAAACTTTGATTTATAAATGAGTCTGTCAAAGAAAGAATAATAGTGAGGATGTGATAGAAAAATTAAATCATGAATAGTGACTATAGTTATGGTGTTTTTTTTTGATATCCCTTTAGGTATTTCGCCTGAAAGACCGTGATAAATATTTAATTTGTCTTTTTTAATTTGATGTTTTACCCCTGTTAGTCGCCATAGAGAAGGAAAAAGTTTCCATAACCATTTTTCTGGATATTGGATGTTTATTTTTTGATATTTTGGAATTTTATAGGCTTTAGGTTTTTTTGTATTATAAAGAATAAATTCATTTATAGGCGTATACTCATGAAGTATCCTCAATATGTCTCTACCGTAGTTTCCTAATCCAGTATTATTATGAAAAATTCTTTTGGCGTCAAAACCGATTTTCATGGAACTTATTTTAATGTATCAACCGATATCAAAGATAACCAAAATGTTAGTGTAACTATTCTTTAATAAAGTTTAAGTATTTATTTTTTTGAAATTTATATACCCACTTTGAATTTATGTATTTGTTTAATCCTATTTCTTTTCCTTGATCAATTTCTTTTAAAAGATTAATTAGAGTAGAAGATGAGTAGAACAAACTGTTTTCCTTTAAATCGGGTATTTCTTGGAAGAAAGAATTACATATTAATGGCGTCTTATTGGCAAAAGCTAAATTGAAACTTCCTGAGATTTTGTGGTTTAAGTAATCATTTTCAGTTTGTAATAATGGTAAAATATAATCAGAGGATTTTAAAATACTATGATATTTTTTATTGGGAATAAAATTATTGAAAACGATAAACTGATTGAGTAGATTATTTTGTTTAAGTTCATGTATTAATTGTTTCCCTTGCGCGGAGTTATTGTCTATCTTTCCTAAAAAAATGAATTTAATTTTAGTAAGCGGTTTTGTTTTTGATAAGGAGTTAATTAAAAAAGAATAATCTCTTCTGTTGTAATCAATTCTACCTGGAATAGAAATCCATATTTCATTATCTTTTTTTTTATTTATAAATGAGTAATTGGGAAAAAAAATAGGGTAGAAACTGCAAATTTTTAATTTCTTATGTTTTAACTCCAAATAGTCATTTAAGACATAGTATTTTTTAATTTTAGTTGATATTATTTTCTGTGTAAAGCTAGAATTAAGTTTTTTTGTATTGTGTAGGATACCTATACATTGCACAGAATAAAAATTTAGTAAGAAAGCAAGGTTTCTAACAATTTTAGAGGAGCTAGCTGTATTAAAAATTAATATATCAAAACCTTTTAATTGTTGTAAGAGTTTCCACTGTAGTTTAATTTTTTTTAAACCTAAGAAGGAATCAAAATCAAAATAATTTACTTCAGTTAAAAGATTTTTATATTCTTGTATTTGCGCTTCTAAAGATAGATGTAAAAAAAGAGTTACTTTGTTTTTTGAATCCGTTAAGAATTTTACTTGGGTGTAAATACATTCTTCATGCGATGAACTAACTTCTATTATTGCAATTTTCATAAAAAAATATATTGCAATATAATGTATTACTATATAATTGAAAATTTTAAGTAGATATAAAATGTCGAATGAAAGAGAGGTTTATTTTAAAAAAGGAAGTATAAAAATGCTATTTACTAAGAGCTTTTATTTGAATATTAGATAGTTGTCTACTTTCAACTTCTAATTGTCTAAGTTTTTGATATCTTTCTACTTCTCCTAGGGCGTCTAAATAACAAATGGTTAAACCCTTTTTTCCGTCTAAAATTCCTAATCTAATAAAATAATTAAAAAGAAATTTCCAGCTTGGTTTTATTGCTAGCAATAAATAATTAAATTTTCTATTTTTATTAAAAGCTTCTAATGCTTTTAACTGACCATAAAGCTTTACTTTATTTTTATAAACGCTATAATTTTTATAGCAATAATGATCTAACTTATTTTTTAATTTCCCTGTAGCGCCATCAATATTTAAAGTTTCATGAACTATTCTTTTATTACAAAAGGTAGCTTTACTTTTTCTAAAAAGGCGATAGTTTTTATCTGTTTGCCACCCACTATAGTTTAAAGCTTTGTTCTGAAACATAAATTTTCTGTAAAACCAATAAGCTTCTTTAGTGTTGTTAGAATTAACAGTAGTAGTAATTTCAGTCTTTAATTTTTTAGAAACCACTTCATCCGCATCTAAAAACAATACCCAATCATTAGCAGCTTGTTTTAAAGTAAATGCTTTTTGCGCTGTAAAATTTGAAAATGGGTGTTGAATTACCTTTACCTTAGGATGCTCAACTAAAAACTCGTAAGTGCCATCTGTACTATAAGAATCTACCACAATAATTTCATCGGCAAATGCAATAGATTCAATACATTTTTCAATGTACCCCATTTCATTATAGGTAATAATTAAAGCAGATATTTTATTTTGCTGTTTCATTCTTGAACTAACAGATAGTCTTTTTATAGATTCTATTATTACACAAAGGTTGCGTATGTAAAATTAAATTCTGTAGATTATATAACGGAAGAATTTTAATTTTAGTATTAATAAAGATTAATTCTATTTAGAGAAAACGATACGTAATATATTTATATTCATAAAGAATTTTTCAATAAAAAATAGAAGGTTTATCCTTCTTTTTTTTGTAGGATTTTATGCGTCATCAAGAATTTAAAGAAGTAATTTTACTCTAATTATTAATAAATATTAAATAGATAATGAAAAAAATTGTATTACTAGGATTATTAGTTCTTGGTTTATCAACATCTTGTGAAAGAAACAATGTTAATCAAGAAAATTTGGAAATTGAAAACACTGTTCAAAAATTTCAGGGATTAACTTTTACTGATTGGGATAGCTTTTATGCTTTACATACAGAGATAAACCAGTTAAGTTCAGAGGAAGAGGTAGTGGATTGGTCATTAGATAATAACGAAAATGCTTTTTTTATCAAAGCTTTTACTACAGATGATGATGCAGAATTAGAGATAGCTGATCAACTTACTTTTGCATTAATGGCTATTATGAATGTAGATTATAAGTTTAAAGTTGCGGATCAAACAATAAGTTTTGTTGATGGTGTTTTTATGGCAAATTCGGATTTAGATTCTGAGCTTAAAAAAATTGATAATCTTCAAATAACTACAATTGAATTAAGTTCTGAAAATAAAAATGCTACTTTAAATTCAAGAATTAATTTATCTAATAATGGGCATGGTACTGCTGGTACTACTCATAAAGATTTTTATCGGGAAAGATACCTTGAATGCTATACTAATGATTATATGGCTGGGCTCTCTAGTAGACAAATGAGGTATGTTCAACAGCTCAAAGCAACAATGGTAGGTAATACTGCTTTTTTGTGGATCGAAACTAAACTTTATTGGAGAAACAGTAAAGGTAAATTGAGATATGCTGAATTAGAACAAAGAAATTATGATTATAATATAAATGGTACTGTATCAATTAAAGTCGGTCCTTTTGGAAGTTATATTACAAAAAATATAGCTATGGGGGCTCAAGACAGAATTAAATGTACAAGATCTAGATGGAATAGGAAACAAATAGCAAGTGCTTTTCCAGTAAATAATCTTACTCCATGGAATATAAATCTATCAGGGTCTATAAAACATCAAATTAATGGAGATTATTATAGTTGGACAGCTCCTGTAAATTGGTAGTTTAATTCTAAAAGTTTCATACAATAACCAAAAAAAGCCATGAGGTCAATCTCATGGCTTTTGTTTAATTATGAATTTTAAAATGAGTCTAAACAGCTACATCATATTCTCTAAGAGCATCATTCAAAGAAGTCTTCTTATTTGTACTTTCTTTACGTTTACCAATAATTAGAGCACAAGGAACATTATATTCTCCAGCAGCAAACTTTTTAGTATAACTTCCAGGAATAACCACAGAACGTGCAGGAACAACACCCTTTGTTTCAACCGGCTTATCTCCAGTTATATCTATAATTTTTGTACTCATAGTTAAAACTACATTGGCTCCTAAAACTGCTTCTTTCTCTACTTTAACCCCTTCTACAACAATACAACGAGAACCAACAAAAACACCATCTTCAATAATAACTGGAGCAGCTTGTAAAGGTTCTAAAACACCGCCAATACCAACACCACCACTTAAGTGAACGTTTTTACCAATTTGTGCGCAGCTACCTACAGTTGCCCAAGTATCTACCATGGTACCTTCATCTACATAAGCACCTATGTTTACATAACTAGGCATTAAAATAGTTCCGGGAGAAAGGTAAGAACCTTGGCGAGCAGAAGCTCCAGGAACAACACGAACACCCTGGCCAGCATAATCTGTCTTAAGAGGCATTTTATCGTGGTATTCAAATACACCTGCTTCTAATGTTTCCATTTTTTGGATAGGGAAATAAAGTACTACACCTTTTTTAACCCATTCATTAACCTGCCAACCATCTGTAGTAGGTTCTGCAACACGTAATTTTCCTTTATCTAATAAATCGATAACTTTTCTAATAGCATCTTGTGTAGCGTTTTCTTTTAATAGGTCTCTATTATCCCACGCTTTTTCTATAATATTTTGTAATTCTGTCATTTTGTATCTAAAATTTCCACAAATATAAGTGGAAGTATGGGAATACCTCTTTCAAATTTATAGTTATAACAATTTATCCTTTATTTTTGCCAAAAATTAATTTGGGAAGAATTTTAGCAATAGATTTTGGTAGAAAGAGAACTGGAATTGCAGTTACCGATGAGTTACAGATAATAGCCTCTGGACTTACAACTGTGGCAACACATGATTTGGTTCCTTTTTTGCAAAAGTATGTTGCAGAAGAAAAGGTAGATATAATTATTGTAGGGGAACCTAAACAAATGGATAATACGCCATCAGAATCAGAAGCATATATAATTCCTTTTTTAAATAGATTAGCTAAAGTTTTTCCAAATATGCCTGTAGAAAGGCAAGATGAAAGGTTTACTTCTAAAATGGCATTCCAAACCATGATAGATAGCGGATTAAAAAAAAATAAAAGAAAAAATAAAGCTTTAGTAGACGAAATTAGTGCTACTATAATTTTACAAGCATATTTAAACAGAAAGTAATGATATTACCAATTATAGCCTACGGAGACCCAGTGTTAAGAAAAGTTGGCAAAGAAATAGATAAAGATTATCCTAAGCTAGATACGTTGTTAGAAAATATGTGGGAAACAATGTATAATGCACATGGAGTAGGTTTGGCGGCACCTCAAATAGGTCTTCCTATTCGTTTGTTTTTAGTAGATGCATCTCCTTTTGCAGAAGATGATGATATGTCTGCCGAAGAAAAAAAGCAATTAGAGGGATTTAAAAAAGTATTTATTAACCCCAAAATAACTGAAGAAGCAGGAGAAGAATGGAGTTTTAATGAGGGGTGCCTTAGTATTCCAGATGTAAGAGAAGATGTTTCTAGGAAAGATACTATACAAATATCTTATTTAGATGAAAACTTTAAAGAGCATAAAGAATCTTATAATGGATTGCTAGCTAGAGTTATTCAGCATGAATATGATCATATAGAAGGAATACTTTTTACAGATAAGATATCTAGTTTAAAAAAGCGATTGCTTAAGGGGAGACTAAGCAATATATCTAAAGGGAAAATTAAGGCAGATTATAGAATGCGTTTTCCCGAAATGAAAAAACGTCGTTAAATAGCTTAATTAATTAAAGTAAAAGTAGCATATTTGCGGTCTTAAAAATTTAATAGTAGTATGGGGTTAGATAAAATTTTATCCATTTCTGGTAAACCAGGATTATATAAGTTGTTAACGCAAACAAGAACAGGTTTTGTAGCAGAGTCTTTATTAGACGGAAAAAAGATAAGCGTTAGTTTGCGTAGCAATGTAAGTGTATTATCTGAAATTGCTATTTATACTTTAGATGAAGAATTACCTTTAAGAGAAGTATTCTTAAAAATACAAGTAAAAGAAAAAGGAGGTAAAACTAGTGTTTCTCATAAAGCAGATAAAATAAAGTTAGAAGAGTACTTTTTTGAAGTTTTACCAAATTATGATGAGGATAGAGTATATGCTAGTGATATTAAAAAGGTAGTGCAATGGTATAATTTACTACATGACCAGGGTATTATAGATTTTGATGAGAAAAAAGAAGGGGACGCTTCTGAGGAAGAATAAACCAAATTTATAAAAAGAAAAAGCCTTCATTATGGTATAATGAAGGCTTTTTTTATGGAAGAAAATTAATCTTTTTCTATAGTTTCATAGGTGCGTTTGCTTTTCTTCCAATCTATTAATTTAGATTGGTAATATTTTACATCCATACGATCTAAAAATGGTGCTTGGTTTCCTAAACGAACTTTATAATCTTCCCAATCTCTATTTTCTTTGGTGCTCCAACTTAATTCAGAATAGCCTATGATTCTTGGGAAAGCTAAATATTCTAGTTCCTCTATAGTGCTAATAGTCTCTGACCATAAGGGAGCTTCTATACCTAAAATACTTTCTTTTGGTATACCTTTAAAATTTTCAGGAGTCCATACGTATGCAGTATCCACAGGAATATAAGCAGCCCAATGTAAGCCATGTTTAGAAAGTGTATCATATTCCATATCTAAATACGTTTTTTCTGCGGGAGACATAATCACTTTCATACCTTTTTTTACTGCTCTTTTAGCGTTTTTAGAGTGTTTCCAATATTGAGATATAGAGGTAGAGTCTACATTAGCATTTACAATTTCTTCCCACCCAATCATCCTTTTTCCATGTTTTTGGACAATTTTTTCTACTCTATTTACAAAATAGATATAATCTTTTTTCTTAGTTACATGACTTTCGTCTCCTCCAATATGAAAATATGGCCCTGGAGTAATAGCTGAAATTTCTTTAACTACATCATTAATGAAGCTATATACAGTATCTTTTCTTGTGTTAAATGTGCTAAAACCAACACGCATGCCTTCATATAATTTAAGTGCTTTCCCATTACCATTTAAAATAGGGTAGGAGACAGACGCTGCATTAGTGTGGCCGGGCATATCTACTTCAGGGATTATAGTAATGTATCTTTCTGCTGCGTAAGCAACTATCTCTTTGTAATCTTCTTGCGTGTAAAAGCCTCCAGATTTTCCGCCTACTTCTGTGCTTCCACCTATTTTAGTTAGTTTAGGCCATGATTTTATTTCTATACGCCAACCTTGGTCATCTGTTAAATGAAGATGTAATACATTTATTTTATAGTAAGCTAAAAGGTCTATGTATTTTTTTACATCTTTTACACTAAAAAAATGCCTAGCAACGTCTAGCATTGAGGCTCTATATTCAAAATTTGGAGCATCTATTATTTTTCCAGAGGCTATAGGCCAAATCTTATGTTTCGCTAGAGTATCGTTACTTACTTCGGGAATAATTTGCCTTAGTGTTTGTATACCTCTAAAGGCACCTTCTGCAGTATTAGAATTAAGAATAATAGAATCTTGGTTTATATATAGTTGGTATGCTTCTGGAGTATCTAGATCTAAACTGTCTGATTTGTTAATGTAAATAACACGTTCAATAGTTTCTAGTCCTTCAGAATTTACAGGAATTTCTAGATTAATTTTTGATTTAATTTTTTTAGCTAGAAAGATACCAATGTCTTCAAAACCTGCAGCGCCTTTTGTTGTGTAAATTGCAGTATGCATATCTAACCCAAAAGCATTATTTGTTGCAATTGTTTTTAATGGTTTTGGGATTATATTTTCCTTAGATAAATCTGTTATCGGAAATTTAATTCTTGGTTTTTGTTGTTTTTTACACCCTAAAACTAATATTGTTAGGATTACCATTATAGTTAGTTGGCAAAAGTTTTTGAACTTCATTTGCTTTTAATTTAAGTGTTTTTTTATAACAGAATACCAAATATTATATCCTTCTTTATTCATGTGTAAACCATCTTTATTAAATATTTTAGTATTTATTTTATTACTGTTTAGCATAGGCTTCCACACATTAACAAAATGTAATAGTCTGTCCTTTTTTGTTACCCTCTTAAGTTTTCTATTAAAGCGTTTGTACTTTTTTCTTAAATGCCATCTCTTAATACTTGGTTTAGCAGAAATTAATACAATGTATGTTTGGCTGTTTTGATTTCTAATTTTTTTAATTATATTGTTAATGTTTTGTATGATTTTTTTTGGTGTTTTGTCATAAGCAATATCATTTTCACCTTCATAAATAAATACTTTTACAGGTTTGTAATTTAGTATTAACTCTTGTACATAGTGTAATAAGTCTCCAGATAGAGAAGCTCCGAATCCAGTATTTATTATTTGATTTTTTGGAAAAATAGTATCTAGGTTTTTCCAAAGTCGTATACTAGAACTCCCTGTAAATACAATGGTTTCTTCGTTTTTATTCCAGAGGAATTTATTTTTTTCTTGAATAAAATTAACTTCTTCTTGAAACCTGTTTTGACTATAAATAGAAAAAATACTACTTAAAAAAAAAAGGGTTACTAAAATTTTTTTTGGCATATTTTATTAGGAAATAGATAAAACCAGTTAAATGGTTTTTTAAAGATATACAAGAAACTTTAATTTTAATAATAAATATTTTATATCCTGAGGTTTTATGAATTTTATTTACTTTTAATTATCTTACTAAGCAGAATAAAATATTAACTAAAAACCAATATCTATTATGAGTGAATTAGCAGAAAAGCTAGCAAAATTAAAAGCCACAGCAGTTAGTCAATTAAACGATTGTGGTGTTACAGACATTGATCAAGATAAATTAGATGGCTATGTAAATAGCTTAAAGTCTATGGTAAATAATAAAGATGCTACATTAGTTTCTGGGCAAGATGCTTCTGAATTAGAAACTGTTCGTAGAAACTTTGTAGAAAAGAAGCTTGGCGTTACAGATAAAGATAAGGCAATGGAAGCAATACAAAGTGTTGCAACTAAAATGTCTGGAATAAGAATGAAGAGTAGACCTGCTTTTTATTATTTAGTTCAAGCGGAATTAGGATAGTATTGTACACAGTCGTTTATTAATATGCTTAAAGCCACTTTTAAAGTGGCTTTTTTAATATCTAACACCATTTACATTCATTTTTAGGGTATAAATACTATGAAGAGCAGTAATAAAAAGAATGTCTTGTTTTGGTCCACCAAAAGTTACGTTCGCTGTCCAATCTTGAGGCACTTTAATGTGGTGTATTTTTTTACCTTTAGAATTAAATATGGTAACCCCATCACCAGTTAAGTAAATGTTGCCTAGATTGTCTATGGTCATACCATCAGAGCCCATATTAGCAAAGAGAGTTTTGTTTACTAAAGAACCATCTTTTTTAATAGTAAAACTATATGTTTTTTTAGCTCCTATATCTGCTACATAAAGTTTTTCGCCATCTGGAGTAGCTATGATTCCGTTGGGCTGTACCAAGTCATTAATAACAACTTTGGTTGTGTTATTATCTGGAGAAATATAATAAACTTGTTCTTTTTCTATTTCTTTCTTTTTTCTTTTCCAATAAGGTCTTTGGTAATAAGGATCGGTAAAATATATACCGCCTTTTGGTGTTACAACTAAATCATTGGGGCCATTAAGCTTTAGGTTTTTATAATCTTTTAGAAGGACAGATATATTTTTTAATGTGTCTATTTTCCATAATTCAAATTTTTCATCAGCACAACTAATTAAATTATCTTCATTGTCAAAGTATAACCCGTTAGATCTACCAGCATTTTCCATAAAAGTACTAATACTATTATTTTGTGCGTACCAAATGTGAATACGATTGTTTGGCTGGTCTGTAAAGTAAACATCTCCTTTTTTATTAGCTGCTGGTCCTTCGGTAAACATAAAAGCATCAGACACTAATTGTAACTTGGCATTCTTAGCAATTAGTTTTTGCGATGTTTTGCAAGATGAGATGAATAATAATATAATGTATAAAATGATATTTGCTTTTTTTAGCATGATTTTTTTATGAAAATTAGATGTTTTTTTTGACACCGCAAAAGAGTACTACTTTGTAACTTAGCGCAAACTTTTTTTATGAACAGTAGAGAAACTCAGTTAAAAGCTATAGACCGTTTATTAACTATAATGAATGAGCTAAGAGAACAATGTCCTTGGGATAAAAAACAGACCATGGAGACCTTAAGACACCTTACTATAGAGGAGACTTATGAGTTGGGTGATGCTATTCTGGATAATGATTTAGAGGAAGTAAAAAAAGAGCTTGGAGATTTACTGCTGCATATTGTTTTTTATGCAAAGATTGGATCCGAGACAAATACTTTTGATATAGCAGATGTGGCTAATGAAATTTGTGAAAAATTAATTCATAGACATCCACATATTTATGGCGACGTAAAAGTGGAAAATGAAGAAGATGTAAAACGTAATTGGGAGCAGCTAAAACTAAAAGAAGGGAAGAAAAGTGTTTTAGAAGGAGTTCCTAGGAGTTTACCTGCGTTAGTAAAAGCAAGTAGAATACAAGATAAAGTAAAAGGTGTAGGTTTTGATTGGGAAGAGCCCCGACAAGTATTTATGAAAGTGCAAGAAGAATTAGCAGAGTTACAAGTAGAAATAGATGCAGGAAATACTGATAAGATAGAAGCAGAGTTTGGCGATGTTTTATTTTCGATGATTAATTACGCTAGATTTTTAAAAGTAAACCCAGAAAATGCCTTAGAAAGGACCAACAAAAAATTTATTGGTCGTTTTCAATATTTAGAGAAAAAAGCGAAGGAATTAGGTAAAGCTCTAGAAGATATGACACTTGCCGAAATGGATGTGTATTGGGAAGAAGCAAAAGGTTTGTAATTTCTTTTTTTAATAAGTTTTCCCTTTCCTAAATCTTATCTTTGCTCATTAATAATCCATTACGTTTTGTTTAAGCAATACACAAAAGAGTTTCGTTATAACATAAAGCTCTCTGTACCTGTAATTATGGGTATGTTGGGCCATACATTTGTGCAGTTGGCAGATAATATTATGGTTGGGCAATTAGGAACAGCAGAGTTAGCAGCAGTTTCTTTGGGAAATAGTTTTGTCTTTATAGCAATGTCTCTTGGAATTGGTTTTTCTACGGCAATTACTCCACTTGTTGCCGAAGCAGATGGGGCAGGAGCCAAGAAAGATGCTAAAAGTGCGCTCAAGCACGGGCTGTTCTTATGTACAATTTTAGGAATAATTTTGTTTGGCGCAGTCTTTTTAGCAAAGCCTTTAATGTACTCTATGAAACAATCTAATGAGGTAGTAGCACTTGCTATGCCTTATTTAAACCTGGTTGCTTTTTCTTTAATTCCGTTGGTTATTTTTCAAGCGTTTAAACAATTTTCCGATGGTTTGTCGCAAACAAAATACCCAATGTACGCAACCATAATAGGGAATGTTATTAATATTATTCTTAATTATCTTCTTATTTTTGGAACTTTTGGTTTTCCTAAAATGGGAATAGTTGGTGCTGCAATAGGAACATTGGTTTCTAGAGTCATTATGATTGTTTATATATGGTTTTTACTAAAAAGTAAAGAGAAGTTTAGAGGATATGTTACAAACTTTAATTTTAGAGTAATAGAAAAGAAAGTTATAAAAAAAATGATTTCGCTTGGCTTTCCTTCTGCATTACAAATGTTTTTTGAAGTTGCAATATTTACAGCCGCAATATGGTTAAGTGGTGTTTTAGGTAAAAATGCGCAAGCAGCCAACCAAATAGCACTAAACTTAAGTAGTATGACATTTATGTTTGGTATGGGGTTAGGCGTGGCAGCTATGATACGCGTGGGGAACCAAAAAGGATTACAAAATTTTAAAGAATTAAGAAGAATAGGGCAATCTATATTTTTTCTAACACTATTGTTAGAAATAGTATTTGCTATTCTGTTTTTGGTATGTAGAAATTGGTTTCCAACTTTATATTTAGATTTAGATGATGCTATTAATTTAGCAGATAATACAATAGTAATTACCCTTGCAGCAAAACTTTTATTAGTTGCCGCTTTTTTTCAAATATCAGACGGAGTACAAGTTGTAGTTTTAGGAGCATTAAGAGGTTTGCAAGATGTGAAAATCCCAACCCTAATTACTTTTATAGCCTATTGGGTTATAGGTTTCCCAATTTCATTTTATTTAGGATTATATACAAATTTTAAGAGTACTGGTATATGGATTGGCTTACTTACAGGTTTAACCGCTTCTGGCATTATGTTGTATATTCGGTTTAATTATTTAACAAAAAAATTAATAAGCTCTTCAAAGGCTTAGTATATAATTAATTATTATAAAATAGTTACCATGGAATTTCCAAAATTTTTATTAGGAGATAATACAGATTATCCAACAGCAATTTTTGTTGTGCATACAGAGTACCCAAGATTCATTATTAATTTAGAGGATGATGAGGTAGAATGGTTAGAAGATTTTTCTAAAGAAGACCAAAAAGAATTAGAAGCAGAAGCGGAGTCTTTAATAGAAGAAGCATCTGCTTTTTATGACAGAGAAGTTTCTAGGTACGAACAATAACTACTATGCTAGAAGAACTTATAAAGCTAGATAAAACCCTTTTTCTGTGCCTAAATAATTTAGGAACACCAACGTGGGATTTCTTTTGGTTAACCGTAACCAATAAGCTTAGCTCTATCCCTCTTTATGTGGTTTTACTTTTTTTGTCGTACAGACAATTAGGACTTAAAAAAACATTTTTTTTATTAGTTACCGTTGGTATTATGATTGGCGTTACAGATCAATTAGCAAATTTTTTTAAATATGGAGTGCAAAGATTACGACCATGTCATGATTCTGAGGTAAATACGTTTTTGCGTTTGGTAAAAAGTTATTGCGGTGGTAAATATGGTTATTTTTCTGCCCACGCTGCTAACTCTTTTGCGGTAGCAACTTTTTTTACGAACCTTTTAACTTCTAAATATAAATATATAGGAACTTTTCTATTATTCTGGGCAGCAATGGTTGCTTATAGCAGGGTGTATATTGGAGTTCACTTTCCTTTAGATATAATAACCGGTACAGGTATAGGATTGTTTTTAGGTTGGTTGTTTACAAAGTTATATATATTTGCACTTCAGAAATTTCCTATATGATATCTAACAAAAGATATTGGTTTTTTATGCTCCTAATAATTCTAGTGTATATAACTGGAATGTTTGTAACTCTTTTTGAGAACGATTCTGCTCAATTTGCTGTAATGGCAATGCGAATGGTGCAAGAAAATGACTTTTTTAATTTATTTAAAGGACCTAATGAGTATTTAGATAAACCTCATATGCATTACTGGTTGGCTGCATTGTCTTTTAAGATATTTGGACTACATGATTGGGCATATAGAATTCCCGGAATATTAGCATCTTTACTGGGAGCATACAGTTGTTATGGCCTAGGAAACTTATTGTATAACAAATCTACTGGAAAATTAGCAGCATTAATTTTTATGACTGCGCAGACAATATTTTTGTCTAATATAGATGTCAGGACAGATGCTGTTTTAACAGGATTTACCATTTTTGCTATTTGGAAACTAGCAGAGTATATAGAAACAAAATCTATTTTGGCAATATTTCTGGGAGCTTTTGGAGCTGCAATTGCTTTTTCTACTAAGGGGCAAATAGCTATTTTAGTTTTAGGTTTGCCTTTAGTATGTCATATGGCATATTCTAGAAATTTCATGGCATTTTTAAACTGGAGAGTGCTTATAGCTTTAGTTGTTTTTGGTATATGTATAGCACCAATGTTGTATGCTTATTACCATCAGTTTGATTTGCATCCAGAAAAAGTAATCCGAGGTAAAGACCATAGAAGTGGTATCTTTTTTATTTTTTGGGAGCAAAGCTTTGAGCGTTTAAGTGGCGATGGTATTGGAAAAAATAGTAGTGATTATTTTTTCTTTTTTCATACTTTCTTATGGGTATTTTTGCCTTGGACAGTTATAGGATTAGTTGCGTATTGGAATAAGGCAAAAGAGCTTGTTCAGTGTAAATTTAAAAGACAACCAAATCAAGAGTTTTTAACTTTAGGAGGAATTACAATAATTTTTTTAATTATAAGTTTTGCGCAATTTAAACTACCACATTATTTAAACGTAACCATGCCTTTATTTGCTGTTCTTACTGCTTCGTATTTGATACACTTATATGAAGTAAAAAACGCAAAGACTATAAAAATAATTTTAGGGGTACAGTATTTTATATTGGGAATTGTTTTTATAGCATCTAGTCTATTTTGCTTTTTTGTTTTTAAGGATAAACCAATTTATGTGTGTATTGGATTATTAATAGTAGCTGGCATTATTTTGTACTATTGTTTAAAAAGAGAGGCATACTATTATAGAATAATTAGTATTGCAGTTGGTAGTGCTATACTTTTAAATTTTGTGTTAAATACCCATTTTTATCCAAATCTATTAGAATATCAGGGAGGTTCTTCTATGGCTCAAAAAATAGAAGAGCATAATATTTCTGTAGATAATATTTACAAAATATCTTCTAAATTTTCTTGGTCTTTAGATTTTTATAATCAAAACCCTGTAAACATAATTACAATTGAAAAATTAAAAAACAAGAATAATATTTGGGTATATTGTACTGATGCTGATTTGGTGCAAATTAAAGAATCTGGCTTAGATTGGAACAAGCAATTAACAGTAAAGCAATTTAGAATAACTAGGCTACAAGCTAAATTTTTAAACCCTACAACACGTAAAAAAGTGCTTAATAAAATGCACTTAATTCATGTAGACTAATTCTTTTTTAGTTCTAGAGTGGGTTTTTTAATATGATAAAAAATACCAAAAAGAGAAACAAAAGCTGTTACTAAAAAAAAGAGCATACTTACACTTATAGATACAGTTTCGTTTAAATTTAAAAGAGTTGCGCCGTAAAAAAAAGTAACCTCTCTACTTCCAATCCCACCAATAGTAAGTGGAATAACAGATACTATAGAAGAGATAAGGAAAATTAATAAATAACCTAAAATATTGGTATTAATACCTAAAGCTTTTAATAAAAGAAAAATACTTGCCAGTTGCGCTATTTGTACCAATGCAGAAAAAATAAAAGAGATCCAGAAAATTGGTAAAGTATAACTAAAGAACTTTTTATTCAGGAACCAAAATGTAATAACACTTAAAAATATACCTAGAATAAATAGTATTTTAAAATTTTGAAGCCAATCTATTTGTACAAAGAAAGTCAAGATACAGGTGTAGATAAACAAAAGCAATAAACCACTTAAACGGTCTAATACTAAGACGGAAATTACTTTTTTTGTTACAACATTAAACTTCTTTTTAATTACATATCCTTTGTATGCATCACCGCCAATACCTCCTGGTAAAAACAAATTATAAAACATACCTAGTAGATAGAGCTTTAGGTTGCTTTTTTCAGATAAATTTATATTTAATTGATGAAAATAAAGGTTAAGTCTAATAGATGCAGTTACTTTAGATAAAACAAATAAGAGTATAGCAACAGCAACATAAACGAGGTTAGCTTGCTTTAATACAGTACCTATTTCTTTACTGTCTATTTTGGTAAAAATAAAATAGATTAGAATGGCACTAATAATAATTTTAAGTGCTGTAAGTAAGTGTTTAGGAGGCTTTGTCACCTACAAATATTTTTTTAATTCTATAAGGACGTTTGTTTTGAGATTCGTAATAGGTACGAATAAGAAGTTCCATAACAATACCAATAGTAAATAATTGTATACCAGCAAAAATAAACATCATACCAGCTGTTAGTAATGGTCTACTGCCAATATCTTCTCCAAGGCCAAATTTTACTATAAGTAAATAGGCGTTAATTCCTAACCCAGCAAATATTAAAAGAGCACCTATAATGCCAAATAGATGAATAGGTCTTTGGAAATACTTACGTATAAAAAGAAGTAAAGCCATATCTGCAACCACCTTAAAAACACGTTCTAAGCCATATTTAGAAACTCCGGCATTTCTGGCATGGTGTTTTACTGGAACTTGTTTTATTTGTGCGCCTTCTAGGTAGGCTAATAAGGTAATAAATCGGTGCATTTCGCCATATAAATTAAGTTCCTTAGCAATATCTTTGCTAAATACTTTTAAAGCACAACCATTATCTTTTATATCTAATTTTGTAACCCTCCTAACTAGAAAATTAGCTATCTTAGAAGGTATTTTTTTAACTAGAGAATCTTTTCTTTTTTGTCTAATTCCTGTAATAAGGTCATATTCTCCAGAAACGGCGTAGGTTAACATTTGAGGAATATCGCTAGGATCGTTTTGTAAATCGCCATCCATAGTAATAATATATTCTCCTTCTGCGTAATCTAAACCAGCAGCAAGAGCTAAACTTTGACCATAATTCTTTTTTAATTCTATAAAATGAACTGTGTCATCCTGCATGTCTTTTACAATCTTTCTTGTTTTATCCGTAGAAAAATCATCTACATAAATAATCTGGTAGGTATAACCAACCAAGCTTTCATGTATTTTTTGTGTTAATAAAACAACATTGTCCTCCTCATTATATAAGGGAACAACAATAGATAATAAAGAAGTAGTAACAGGCTCCATTTATTTAATTTAAAATCGGGGCAAAGTTATGTTTTTTATTGCAAGTGAGCTTAACAATTTTGTAATGAAAATTTCGTGTTAATTAATAGGGATATTTACTCTAGTAGTGTCCCAAGCAAGAAATAGTGCAAGTTCATTAGAATCATCAAAATCTATAGTAAATTTTTCGGTTACTTTAGATAACTTTTCGGTAGGGACAGTTATGTTTACCACGTCATTTTCTGGGTTTCTAGTAGTTTCTTTTCCGCCACTTAAGATAGTAACCCCCCATTCTGGAACTTCACTATTAAAAATAACATTCCATTTTTCTTTATTTGGTATGGTCCATAAAGAATATATACCTGCAGGTAAGTTTTTATCTACTATTTTAATATCTGTTTCTGTTATAAAAGAAGTTGGCTCATTTGCACCTGTACGCCATACATGATTATAAGGAATTAATTCTCCAAATAATACTCTTCCTTTTTTGGACGGACTAGAATATATCACCTTTAAATCTTTATTGTTTTTATGATAGTTTGCAGTCTGTTCTGGACTATGTTTTTTTGTTTGCTTTTGCATATATGGCATTGCAATAAATTTCATAAGTAATGCAATACCAATAAATACGATTAAAATCCATTTTAACTTTTTCATAATCAATGTTTAAGGATGTTCTAAAGTACTAAATCAAACTTAAAAATCGCAATGTTATGGTACTTTTCTCCCGGTTTTAAAACACTACTAGGAAAATGTTTCTTGTTTGGTGCGTCAGGATAGTTTTGAGTTTCAAAACAAATAGCAGGAAACCCATCTGGTGTATACACTACAACTGCTGGTTGGTTGGTGTAAACTTTCATTCCAATTCCTGTTTTTTTAGAGCTTACCTCTGCAGCTTTATCATTACTTAAATCTATCGCAAAAGGAGTATCTAATCTTGTGCTGCCAATTCTACGTTGTTTAACAAAGTCATACTCACTTCCTCTAACAGATTTAGATACTCCCGTTGGAATTAACTGCTCTGTTGTTTCTAACATTTCAGGACAATTAAGTTGTAGCTTATAATCATCAATAAACGTTTCATCATCTAATCTAAAATAAGAATGATTTGTTAAGTTTACTACCGTTGTACGGTCTGTAGTTGCTTCATGAATAACATGTAAAGCATTATCTACCAGTTTATAAGTTACTGTGGCTGTTAGGTTTCCTGGGTACCCTTCTTCTAAATGTTTACTATGGTATTGTAGTTTAACAAATGGGTCTTCTTTATAATTAACTTCAATAATTTTCCAATACTGTTTACTAAAACTATTTTTACCTCCATGTAAGTGTACGCCATTATTAGAATGTAAATGAAATTGTTCTCTATCTAGCTCAAACCCTCCATTAGAAATTCTTCCGGCATATCTGCCAATGCAAGCTCCAAGAAAAAACTCGTCTTTTAAGTATTTATTGGGATAATCATAGCCAACAACAACATTTGTAGATACCCCGTTTTTATCTTTTACCAATATTTTTTGTATAACTGCGCCATAGTCTAATACAATTAATGTGATAAAACTATTATTAATAGTAACTTGTTTCAAAAGGACAAAATTTTAAAAATCGATATAAAAATAATCGTTTTCTGCAACATCGGTATAATTCTTTCGTCCTTAGTTTAACAAAGCAACCAAAAAAGACAGAAACTGGCCAATGTTTCAAATAGATGTAGTAGAACAGTGTAAGCAAAATAACCGTAAAGCTCAGGTAAAATTGTATAGGCAATATTGTGATGGTATGTACTGTATAGCCATGCGTTTTGTGAAAAATGCAGATGATGCAGAAGATGTTTTGCAAGAGTCATTTATTAAAGCTTTTCAGAAAATAGAGCAATTTAAAGGAGAAGTAACGTTTGGTGCGTGGTTAAAGAGAATAGTAGTAAATAAGAGTATAGATTTTTTAAAAAAGAAGCAAGAAAAAATAGTAGCTCTAGATGAAAGCTATGTACATATTGTAGAAGATGAAGATTGGAGTATTGCTCCAGAGTATACAATTAATGATGTACGCAAAGCAATAGATCAGTTGCCAGAAAATTATAAATATGTAGTAATGATGTTTTTGATAGAAGGTTATGATCATCTAGAAATATCTGAAGTTTTAAATATTACGCATAGTACCTGTAGAACTAGGTTATTACGAGGGAAAGGATATTTAAAAGAAATTTTAAAAGGAAAAGATTATGAAACAGGATCTTAGAGAATTATTTAAAAAAGAACAGCAAGCACATAAATCAAAACTAAAAGATGGTCATGAAGAACGTTTTTTAAAGCGGTTAGATAATGTTGTTTTTAAAGAAAAAAAGAAAAGTTATAGTTTATTAAAAATAGCAGCCACAATTTTATTACTAATAACTGCAGGTGTTTTTGGGTATAAAGAATATAACAAACAGGAAACAATAGAGACAATTGTAGTTACTAAAACGCCAGTTAATAAAGAACCAATTTCATTAGGAGACCTTTCTCCAGATTTAAAAAAAGTAGAAGATTATTATACAGCAACAATAAACGTATCACTATCTAATTTGCAGGTTTCTGATAAAAATAAAATGCTTGTAGATGGTTATATGGAACAGCTTACAAAGTTAAATTCTGAATATGAAATTTTAACCAAAGAATTAAATGAATCTGGACCTAATAACCATACTATTAATGCATTAATTAAAAATTTGCAATTAAGATTACAGTTGTTACAAAAGCTGAAAAGGAAATTAGATCAATTAAAAATAGAAGAAAATGACCAAATTATATAAAACAAAGTATTTATTATTAATTATAGTATTGTCTGTGTTTATATGTAGCGGACAAAAAAATAATAAGGTATATAAAGAGACTTTTAAAGTAGTAGATAGTGCTATTCTAGATATAAAAACAAGCTATGCAGATATAGAATTTGATACTTGGGACAAGAACGAAGTATCTATAGAAGCAACAGTTATTTTGGAAGGAGCAACAGAGGAAGATGCAGCTATGTACTTTAAGGATGATCCTATACAAATACTAGGAAGTAGTAAAAGAATAGTTGTGACATCTAATAACAAAGGCCTTTCCGCATTTAGCAGTGGCCATTATAATATGGACGATTTTAGTTTTAATATGCCAGAGGTTAATGCTATAGAACATATTGTTGTTGAACTTCCTGAGTTACCAGAAATGCCTAAGTTGCCAGAGCTACCAGAAATGCCACCATTGTCTTCAGTTTCTGCTTTTAAATTTGATTACAAAGCGTATGAAGAAGAGGGGGATGCATATTTAAAAAAATGGCAGAAAGATTTTGATAAAAATTTTGATAAGGATTATCAAGAAAAAATAGAAGCTTGGAGCGAAAAAATGGAAGCTAAGATGGAAAAAGCAGAAATTAAAAGAGAGAAGGCGCATGAGAAAATGGAAGCTGTACATTTAGAAATAGAAAGGCTTCATAAGGAGATAGAGCATGAACATAGGCTAGAGGAGGAGCGTCATAGAAATGATGCTGCCGCCAAAAGAAAAGTTTTTTTAACTAAAGACGGTAAGGCAAAGAATTTTAATATAAAGAAGAAATTAAAAATTAAGGTGCCAAAATCTATCAAAATGTATCTAAATATTAGACACGGTGAGGTTAAACTTGCCCAACAAACGTTTAATTTAAGGGCAACTTTGTCATATTCTAATTTATCTGGCAACATTATAGAGGGTAATAATACAATGGTAAATGCATCGTATTCTCCAGTGGTTATTCAAAAATGGAATTATGGAAGTTTAAAGGCGGATTACTCAGATTATATAACCTTAAACGAAGTGTTATTTTTAAACCTTAACACAACTTCTTCAGATGTTACAATAAATAAAATATTTAAAAAAGTAGTTATTAATAATAAGTTTGGCCCTCTTAAAATTAATTATGTTGATAGTGATTTTAAAGATATAAGTATAACTATGCAAAATGCAGAGCTAGAGTGTAATTTACCAAATTCGGCATGTAATTTAGAAGGTCTTATGTATGCTTCGGAAATTTCTTATCCGGAAAGTGTACATGTAAAAAAAGACTGTAATTCTAATACTACGATGATAAATGGTTATCATAAAAACAACTCCTCTAAAAAAAATATTACTGTGGATGCTAAATTTAGCGAAGTTGTTTTAAAATAATTGCTAACTTATTTTATAAGGCCATTTTACAATGCTTTCTGTATACATAGCTTCTAACCCCATTTGCACAGCAATAGCTGTATTGGCTCCTGTTGTTATATTAGATATAGGAGAAGAATCTAGAGTAATACTATCTCTAAAATCTTGTAGTGCCTGCTTACTTGGGTTTAAATGTTCTACTTTTATTGGATACCCTTTATTTTTATCAAAAGTAACAGTAGCTCCTGCAACACCATCTACGATTCCTAGTTTTTTGTTTTTTGTTCCTTCAGGATAAAACCAAGCATTTCTAGGCCCCATAATAATAGTTCCTTTGTCTCCTTTTACTTTTATTTGATAACCATCTTTAGAATTACTTGTTAAGCAAGTAAATTTGGCTTTTACTCCGTTAGGATAATCATATAGTAAATTTACATTATCATATGTTTCTCTACCATCTTTCCAATAATCTATACCGCCAATACCCATTACTTTGTTTGGAGTAGCACCTAGTACCCAATTCACAAAATCTATTTGATGTGAGCATAGTTCAGCAACTAAGCCACCAGAAAACTCTTTATACATTCTCCAGTTAATTGCACGTTCTAATTCGGGTTTTGGTACTGGTCTTCTCCAGTTTCCGTTTCTATTCCATTGGCATTCAAAAGAAGTTATTTTACCAACTTTCCCGTCTTTTAGTAAATTTACTACATGGGTATATAAACGAGAACTATGGTATTGGTGCCCTGTTTGAAATACAGTATTAGATATTTTTGTTTTATTTATTAGGTTTTGAATACCATCTAAACCTTTTGCCATTGTTTTTTCACAGTAAACGTGTTTTCCTGTTTCTAAAGCATCAATAGCAATTTTAGAATGGGTATTAAAAGGAGTAGAAATTAAAACAGCGTCAATATCTGGATTATCTAATAGTTTTCTATAATCCGAATATCCTTTAGCTTTTTTAGCTGTGTTACTTAATCCTTTTTCTAATCTAAAGGGTAACGTATCACAACAGGCTATAACATCAAAATTTTTAATTTCATTTATTAAAGGGATTAACCCGCTGCCACGATTTCCTGTGCCAATTACTCCAATAGTTACTTTATCTAGAGTGTTTTTAGAACTAAGAATATTGGCCACAACATTTGTTGAGGTAGCAATACCTGCGGTTGCTAAAGCTCCTTTTAATACAAAATCTCTTCTTTTCATGTGTTATAATTTAGGTTCCCAACCTGCGGCATATTCTCTTTTCCAGCTTTCCATAGCTTTTGCATTGTTGGTTACTTTTCCTGTTAAGGTATCAATTTTCAAGGTTTCTCCAGCGTCTTGCGCCATATTTCCTAAGTGGCATAACATTGTAGATATACTTGCGTCCTGAATGTCTGAATGTAAACTCTTATCTTCGCGAATAGCGTCAAAGAAATTTCCAACATGAGACACGTCTAAACTACCTTCACCTCTGGTGTTTGTTGTAGCGCTTTGTCCTGCTTCCTTTTCTGTTTTTATAAGAGAGCCATCTAAAGCATATAAATTATAAGCATTTCTACTTAGAGTAATAGAACCTTTGCTACCATATATTGTAGCACCTCTTCCAGGTTGTTTAGGTTGTATTTTTCCACGACTATGACCAGTCCATGTTAAGAATTTATCGTCTTTAAACTTGTAAGTTACTTGTTGGTTATCTACAAATTCCCAGTCATCTTCATATGTATATTTACCTCCAAAAGAAGTAACACTTTCTGGTAAATTTACTCCTAAAGCCCAACGGCAAATATCTATTTCATGGGTTCCGTTATTATGAATTTCTCCTGTTCCCCAGTTATGAAACCAATGCCAGTTATATGGGTGAATATTATCTTTGTACTCTTTTCTTGGTGCTGGACCTTGCCATAACTCCCAGTCTAATGTTTTTGGAACGTCTATAACGTTTCCTACTCCAATAGAACCTCTGTTGTTAGAGTAATAAGCTTCGCCTTTATAAACGTCTCCAATAATACCTTCTCTTATTTCTTTTATAGCAAGAATAGAGCTTTTAGCAGAGCGCTGTTGGTTTCCCATCTGTACTTTTTTACCGTACTTCTTTTGTGCTTCAACTAGTAAGTCATTTTCATATGGGTTATGGCTACATGGTTTTTCTACATAAACATGTTTTCCTGCTTGTAAAGCCATTATAGCCATTGGTGCATGCCAGTGTTCTGGAGTTGCAATAAAAACGGCATCTACCCTTTTGTCTTCTAATACTTTTCTAAAGTCTTTCTCTACTTTAGGTACATACCCAATATTGTTTTTGCACCATATATTATGCTCTTCTATAATAGTATCATCTACATCACAGTTATATAGTATTTTGGCATTTTTATCTTTGTTTATAGCTAATACATGAGCCTTAGCTCTACTGCGAACACCTATAATTGCACAATTTATTTTATCGTTTGCACCAAGTATTCCTGCGTAACTAGAACTAGGTAATACCAAGCCTCCTATAGTTACTGCTGCAGTTCCCGCAGTAGTTTTTTTTATAAAATCCCTTCTTGAATTCATGTTTTATTTTTTAGGAGATTTGTTAACCTTTATATTTTTAAAGGAAACTTTATTTCCGTGATCTTGTAATAATAATTGGCCTTTTTCAAGTTCTCCAAAATTTGGCCACTTATTATATTTACTTTCAGAGACTAATTTTAAATATTCTGGACTTTTTCTTTCATATTCTAAAACTTTTACGCCGTTTATCCAGTGTTCTACATGATTGTCTATAGAAGAAATATATGCTGTATTCCATTCTCCTATTGGATTTACAGGTTTGTTTGGGTCAGCTTTAATCAAATCATACAAAGAGCATACTGTTCTACTTCCTTCATGATTTCCTCTTTTAGCATCTGGATGTAAAGTGTCATCTAAAATTTGATATTCTAAGCCAATAGAAGAGCCTGCTCCTTTATTTAGATTAGTATCTACATAGTATTTAATACCACTATTTGCACCAGGAGTTAGTTTAAAATCTACAGATAATTCAAAATTTGCAAATAATTCTTTAGTAACAATATCTCCGCCAGCAGCAGATTCAGCACCATCAGAAGCTACTACGGTTAATTCTCCATTTTCTATTTCCCACCCATTTTCAGGAAACCCTTCTAATTTAGCACCTTTCCAACCTTTTGTAGTTTTGCCATCCCATAACATTTCCCAACCAGCTTTTTTTTCGTTTACAGTAAGTTTATTTTTTGTGTTGATAGGAGTTAAAGGAGATTTTTTGGAATATTTAGCTAAGTTATCTGTAAGGATATTAATGTTTTTCCATATTATCTCTGTTCCTTCTTTCTTTTTTTCATTTATACTATGTACTTGTAACGCAATAAAACCACTTGCTGTTTTATCATCTATTAAATAAGCAGCAGGAACATCATTAATCCACGTTTTTAAAGTATCTCCAATAGCTTCAATTCTATAGTGATTCCAGTCGTTTTGTTTAAAAGCTTTTTGGGCTTCAGGGTTTTTATTTAATGGGTTTAGCCAACCTCTACGAGCCTCATCAAAAATCCCAGCACTCCATGCACGTGGAGAAGGGTCTATTTCTATTTGGTAACCGTGAACTCTACCATCTTTATAGTAAGGAAAACTATTACTTCGTATTTGTATACCAGAGTTCATGCTAGAATCTACCTTATAATCTAACTCAAGAATAAAATCGCCATACATTTTATCTGATGTTAAGAAAGAATTAGGGGTATTTTTTACTGTAGTTCCTACTATAGAGCCATCTCTTACGGTGTATGTAGCAATACCACCTTTTTGTGTCCAGCCGTTTAATGTTTCTCCATCAAAAATAGAAACCCAAGGTGTAGTGTCTTTCTTTTGTTCTGTACACCCAATAACTGTTATTACACATAATAGTAGATAAATTATGGAACGTGATTTTAATACTGTTTTCATAAAATAGATAATTTGTTTGATTATTTTAAGCGTTTTTAGTTTTACCGTGTTCGTACACATTAATTAGTCTAAAGTACAAATTATTAGCGTAATTTTTACATTTTATCTATAAAGTACATCTTGTAGTTGTATTAATCTTATTTTTAAATAGGTTCATAAAAAAACGCTCCTTTATTAGATTAGATAATAAAGGAGCGTTTATAAAAACTTTTAAAATTCAGTTTAATGTGAATTATCTTTTAAAAAATCACCAAAATTCTTTTTAAATCTATTTAGCCTTGGGATAGATACATTTTTTATATAAGAGTTATTAGGATTCCTTTTTTCATAATCTTGATGGTATTCTTCTGCTTTGTAAAATTTAGAAAAAGCAGTTACTTCCGTTGTTATAGGTAAACCATCATATACATTTTGGTCTTTTAAAGCTTTTATATAAGAGGTAATAATTTCTTTCTCTTTTTCATTTTTATAAAAAGCTATAGATCTATATTGTGTTCCTTTATCTGGCCCTTGACGGTTTAGTGTAGTTGGGTCATGAGAACCAAAGAATACTTGAACTAAAGCGGTAAAAGAAATTACGTTTGGGTCATAAAAAATTTCAACTGTTTCTGCATGGGTTGTTTTTCCATAACCTACATCTTCATAGGTTGGGTTTTTTTCTTTTCCTCCAGAATACCCAGATACTACTTCTTTAACTCCTTTTACACTTTCAAAAATAGCTTCTACACACCAAAAACATCCGCTAGCAAAATAAGCAGTTTCATAGTCGCTTAATTCTTGGGGTGTTAGTTTTACTTCTGTTACTTCTTGCATTTCTTGTGTAACAGGAATTTCTTTTTTTATTTTAGATTGGCATCCAAGTGTAAAAAGAAATGAAGTTGATACTAGTAGTAATTTTATAAAGGACATATTTTTTCTGTTTTAGTACTCAAAAGATAAAATACCTTACAATAGTATTGGGTTAAAAAGTTGTTAATTAAAAATTAATATCAAATTTAATACATACCTATTCTTGTTTTAAGTTTACAATATGACAGATTTAGAAAAGATATTAGTTACTATTCCTAAAAAACCTATACCTATTATTGATTCTAAATTTTCTTTAGATGTATATACTCCTTTAGATTTATCTGTTTCAAATACTAGTCTTGAACACCACAATATTACCACACCAGCAGGATGTCAAGAATATATAGATACGGTTTTAGCTGCTTCGAAAGCAAAAGTTGCTTATGGTGGTTACTTGGAGCAAAGAAATTTATATTCTAATACACCTAGTTTTAATAGTGCATCTGATTTTGTTAGAAATATTCACTTAGGATTAGATGTTTGGGCACCAATAGGTACACTTATAGTAACTCCTATTGATGGTAAAGTACACAGTTTTAAAAATAATACTACCCCAGGTGATTATGGACCAACTATAATTTTAGAACATTCTGTAAATAATGAGGTCTTTTATACCTTATATGGACATTTGTCCATTTCTTCCATAGAAGAATTATATACAGGAAAAGAATTTAAACAGGGCGAAATTCTTGCTGAAATGGGAGCACCAGAGATTAATGTTAACTATGCTCCTCATTTACATTTTCAAATTATAAAAGATTTACAAGGGAATTTTGGAGATTATCCAGGTGTATCTTCTAAGGCAGATGTAGAGTATTATTCTAAGAATTGTCCTAACCCTAATTTACTACTTTCTATAGGTGTTTAGAATCCGATTAAAAACACTTTCTTTCGATAAGGTGTTTTTGGATGTGTGTACGTTTATCGAGCATTTTTTACACTTTATCCATATTTGTGTCAGTTACCGAAAAATAAGGGGTTTTCAGCGTTTTGTAACCTAGCTGCATACGGCTTTGGGCGTTTTAATTATATATAAAACGCAAGTCATGAAAACTATCTTAACTTTAATTTTTGTTCTTTTTATTACAGTAGCTGCACAAGCACAAAACAACACGCAAGAAGTTAAAGTAGTTACTATAGAAAAGACAATTGTAACAGAAACTACAGTTAAAACTACAGAGGTTGCACGTTTGTATAAGCGTTCTAATGCTAGAGTAAAGAAAGCAATAAAATTTACTACAAAAAGAAACAAAGCTAAATTGGCTTAATCTTTACTCGATAATCGAGATTTAAATGCTCCGACGCTTTCGTCTAAATCAATGCTAATTTTTCTTCTAATGCCTAGTGGGATTGTCTCTAGATTATTTACTCCCTATTAGTAATTTGGATAATATATAACCCTTGTTTAAGTAGATTGCGTTTTACCCATAGGTGTTTTAGCTTTTCTATTCAAGATTTTTATTCTAATCCACATCATGGCATATATTAAAATAGCTATCCATGAAAAAGTAGTTAGTAAGCTTTTTAAGATGGTAAGTGTGCTAGATAGTAAAACAAAAGATTTAGATATTTCCACAGACTTTGTAATCATTAAGATAATGCATATGTTTTCAGAATAATCAAACACCATAGCTAAAAAAGGAAGGAGCAAAAGAGGAAATGTTATTCTAGTACTGCTATTTGTAATTTTAATAAGACGAAATAAAAAACTACTTAAAAATAAAGCTAAAAGAAAAGGATAAAATACATCTAAGAGGGTTAATTGTGGAAATAGGTAAAGATTGGTGGTTTCATTATTAAGCTTACTTATTATTAATTCTGCTGTAGATAAAGAATAACCTAAATTTTGAAGGTCAAATGCTTTAGTTCCAATTTGGCTATTAATTACGGGAAAAGTATATACCATCATTATTAATAAGATAAAGTGACTTGCGACAAATGTGACACCTATTTTTTTAACAGACGAAGTTTTTAAAAGAATGGAGTTTAAAAATGACATAAAGTTTGTTTTATTACACAACAAAAGTGATCCTTAAATTAATTGTGTCCATTAACAAATGATAAGAGTTACGATTGTGTTCTTAGTCTGCTTAAAGAAATAGTTGTTATTCCTAAATAAGAAGCAATATCTGTATGTGGTATAAGATTCTCAATATTAGGAAATTGTTTTCTTAGACGTTCTAATCGGTCTTTGCCTTTAAGAGAGGCTAATCCTATTTCTTTTTGAACTTTTGTCATTAGTTCTTTCCTTAATACGGTATTTGCAAAATGTCTAATTTCTAGATCTTCAATCATTAATCTTTCTAACTTGTCGGCATCAATTGTTGCAATTTCTACATCTGTTAATGTACTTATATTTAATATAGATTTTCCTTCTAAACTTCTTGTTGTGTTTGGTGATAAGATAGAGCCAGACATAAAGAAGGAAATTGTTATATCTTCTCCTTCTGGTGTATAAAGGAAACTCTTGCAAATACCTTTAATTAAAAAGTACTCTGAGTTATTAGTTTGACCAACCTTAGTTATTGGTTCTCCTTTTTTTAAAAAACTATAGGTAACCAGTTTATTTATTTTCTCTAAAGATGAAATAGGTAGGGGAGTTACGGAGTGAATAATAGGAGTAATCTTGTCTTTCATTTTTTTAAGGTAGTAATCTTATCTTCTTTCACAAAAGAAAAGCATCTTATTTTCCGATTAAAAGCACTTTCTTTCGGTAAGAGGTTTTTAGGTGTGTGTACGTTTATCGAGCATTTTTTACACTTTATCTGTAATTGTGTCGATTACCGAAAAATAAGGGGTTTTCAGCGTTTTATGACCTAGCTACATACGGCTTTGGGCGTTTTAATTATATATAAAACGCAAGTCATGAAAACTATCTTAACTTTAATTTTTGTTCTTTTTATCGGAGTAGCTGCACAAGCACAAAACAACACGCAAGAAGTTAAAGTAGTTACTATAGAAAAGACAATTGTAAAAGAAACTACAGTTAAGAAAACGGAAGTTGCACGTTTATATAAAAGAACAAATTCTAAAGTAAAAAAGGCGTTAACTTTTACTACTAAAAGAAACAAAGCAAAATTAGCTTAAGACTTTATCTTTAATAGGTATCCAAACTTCTTCTTCAGAATCCTCAGAATTGTTTTTGTACTTTTCGCATAGTATTTCAAAATGTGGTCTTTGGTCTAAATTATATTTAGATTGCGGTAGCCAAGTACCAAATATGTATTGCATGGTTTTAGGAAAGTCGCTTGTTTTTCCTTTATGAATAAAAACGGCATACATACCTCCTGGTAAAATAAAAGATTCCATTGCATTTGGTATAGCATTATAATCTGTTACTTCGGCAGCAGCCCATTTGGTAAAAACTGTATGCGGATTAAAGTTTTTAAAATCTAATGAGGCATCATAAACCTGAATAGAATATAAAGCAGCGTTTACTATATTAGAAATCTCTTTTCTTTGCTGCATAAAACTTTTCCATAGTGTAGGGGTTTTATTATCTACCAAAGACATTTTTAATTGTTTGCCAATTAGTTTCTTGTCTTTACTAATTTCTATTCTTGGAATCAAACGTACTATTCTTAAAAATTAACAAAGCTTATAATATTAAACTGATCGCGGCTAGTAGTTTCAAAAAACTGATTCATGTAACCAGCTTCTAGACGTATGTTTTTGTTTATTTTATATCCAAGACCTGCATAAACTCTATTTCTATCAAAAATAGAAGTTTTAGTATTTAAGAAAATCTCATTATAAGCAGAAAAGTAGTATTTATCCTTTTCTTTACTTAACGGTACATTAATAGCTAAGAAATATCGGAAACGCATTTTAAAATCGTTAGCAACAAAACGCTGTTCAAATCTATATCTATGGTTAACTGAAACAATTCCTATACTTTGTTTAGATGTAAATTGCTGAAAAATTCGATGCTCATTTACGGTAAACTTATCATTTGTATTAGCTATGTAGTTTTCAGAAGTAATATAGCCATAGCCTAATAAGATATTATTTTTGTTTTCATTAAGCGAGTAGCCTAAGCCTGTTCTTAGTAGTAATTGTTCTAAATCTCCTATAGCATTATAGCTTCTTAGTTGTACTTCGTTATGAAGATTCCATTTACTATTTAATTTTTTATTTCCAATATAGATAAGCCAATTTCCAAAATTACTTTCCTGACTTTGTACATAAGCCGGGAATGTAAGAGTTACTAATAATAGTAATGCAGGGATTTTATTTTTTAAATACTGATAGTTCATAGTATAGTTTTTTTGGCAAGCAAATATAGTAACATGATAAGGAAAATTATATTTCTGTATTCTTTTTTATACAACAAGTAAGTAAAATCCAATCTATAAATGTCGTTTAAAAACACTTTCTTTCGATAAGAGGTTTTTAGGTGTGTGTACGTTTATCGAGCATTTTTTACACTTTATCTGTATTAGTGTCGATTACCGAAAAATAAGGGGTTTTCAGCGTTTTGTAACCTAGCTGTATACGGCTTTGGGCGTTTTAATTATATATAAAACGCAAGTCATGAAAACTATCTTAACTTTAATTTTTGTTCTTTTTATTACAGTAGCTGCACAAGCGCAAAACAACACGCAAGAAGTTAAAGTGGTTACTATAGAAAAAACAATTGTAACAGAAACTACAGAGGTTGCACGTTTATATAAAAGAACAAATGCTAAAGTAAAAAAGGCTTTAACTTTTACTACTAAAAGAAACAAAGCTAAATTGGCTTAATCTAATTTTAGTATTTTAGTTTCTATTACATGTTGTTTTCTTAAAATACTACGATTACAATGAAACTTTATAATTACCTGGAGTAAATAAAAAAGTTTTCATAAGTCTATTCCAAGTATTTATTTGCGTAATAGCAAGTGTTATATAGCATATTTCAGATTTAGAAAAATAATCTTCTAAGGTTTTATAAATTTCATTATTAATAGGTGTATTGTCTATTTGCGTTAAAGTTTCCGAAAAATTTAAAACAGCCCTTTCTTTTTCTGAAAAATATGGTGTTTCTTTCCATACCACTAAAGAAGATAAACGGAGTTCTGTTTCGTTTATGTGTTTTAGTTCTTTATAATGCATATCTACACAATAGGCGCATCCGTTAATTTGAGAAACGCGTAGTTTAATTAATTTTAATAAAGACTCGTTAAGAGGTGATTGATTAATAAAATCTTCAATATTTTTTAGTTTTTGAAACATTCCATCTGGAATATCTTGATAGGTAATTCTTTCCATTATTATTATTATTATTTAATTAGAGATAACAAAATTAGAAAGTGCACTAGCTATAACTTCTTAGGATTTCTTAAGAAATATTTACTCGATAATCGAGATTTAAATGCTCCAACACTTGCGTCGAAATCAATGCTAATTTTCTTTCTAATACCTTTCGGTCTTGCTCCGAGGTTTTTTACTGATGCATTGTTTTTTTTAATTCACTAAGATACTCAGGAGTAATACCTAAATAGGAGGCGACCATATATTGTGGTACTCGTTGCATAAAAGTTGGGTTTTTCTTTACAAAGCCTAAATACCTTTCTTTGCTATTGAGCTTCATGAAAATTTCATCTTTTCGTAAAATAGCAATAAGCATATTCTCTGTAATTATTCTAAAGCAACGTTCTAGTTTGGGAACTTTAGTATACAAACTATTTAAAGTGCTTTTATCTAAGCATAAGGCAGTAGTTTCCTCAATGGCTTGTATGGTATTAAAAGAAGGTTTTTCTTTAATAAAACTCTCCATACTAGTTACCCACCAATTTTCTATAGCAAATTGACTAGTTTTTTCTTCTCCAGCAGAATTTGTCGTATATGATCTAATTAATCCTTTGCAAACAAAGTAATTGTAAAGACAAATTGAATTTTGTTCTAATAAGAAGCTTTTTTTCTTATAAGTTTTAAGTACTAGGCTTTTATAGATTATATCTATTTCGCTGTCTGAAAATGGAACAAACCTGTTTAAATAATCTTGTATTTGTAGCTTGTAGTTTTTCATGAAATATATACTGATGAATAATTTGTTTAAAGATATTATTTATAGCTCTTATGTTGGAATATTTTTTAATAAGTATGGATAAAGTGCACTAAAAACAGTTAAGCATTTAGTAGTGGTGTATACGTTTATCTATACTTTTTAGTACTTTATCTATTTTTTTTACACTAGCCGAAAATACTTGTTGTTCAGCGTATTATCTCTTTTTTGTTTAAGGTGGGTTCTAATTTTACAGAACCAAATCTTAGTTATGAAAGCAGTTATTACATTATTATTAATCTTATTTATGAGTGTTTTAGGTTTTGCAAAAAACTTACCTCTTGAGGAAAAAGTTACTACTTTAGAAAAAGGAGTAGTGTTAGAGCAAACAACATTAATCTCTTTTAAAAACCTAGAGATTACCAACGAAAAGCAACTAACACGTTTGTATATGTACAAAAATTCTAGAATTTTAAAAGAATTAGCTTTTAGAACCAAAAGAAACAGAATAAGACAGGCATAAAGTATTGTATTTTGATAGTTGGTTTTTGTAATACATCTAACCATTTATTCTTTAACTAAAATACCTGTATTTCAGCGATTTACTAAGGTTTTTAGACCTTGTAAGCTTATCTTTAAAGAACGAAACGACAAGTGATAAAAGGTAATTTTAATACGAATTTAAATTATAGGGGCTATAGCACTTGCATAAAATAAATGCAAATGATTAATTGGGCTTTTCTTAAATGGGTATTATTCTGGATATTAGCAGTAGCAGTTTTGGCTTTAATTTTAAGGGTAAAACGTTGGAGTAAATAAAAGAGTTTTAAAAATGCTAAATATATACATTGGCATAATAATTGAAAGTATATTTATAGCTACTACAAATAGTAGCAAATTAATAAAAATAATATGATAGCACTTCTAATAGTAATCTCGGCAGTATTTGTAGGGTCATTAATTTTTAATTACAGAGAAAAAAGAGCAGCTTTACGCCCTATAAAAATTCCTGTAGAGAAGAAAAAATAAGTTTATACAATTGGGTTTAGTTGTTGTCCTATTTCTTGGAACTTAATAATATAGTTAGTTCCTTTTTTAGAAATATCTCTTATAACAGAGCCTTTTAGTTGCCTTGTTAGGCTGTATATTAACTTTAACCCTAAAGACTTTGTGTTTTTATGGTTTACAGTTTCTGGAAAACCAACTCCATTGTCTCCTATTATTAATACATATTCTTTATGAATCTCTTTCTTAATAGCTATATGTATTTCTCCTTCAGAATCATCTACAATACCATATTTTAAGGCGTTTGTAATAGTTTCATTTATTAATAGTCCTAAAGGTATAGCAGTATCTATACCTAATTTTATATCTGGTATATCTATGGTTAGTTTTACTTTGTTTTCTATTCCTTTTATAGATTTTATTAAATACTGACTTAGTTCTTGTACATAGGTTTTATACTCTATTTTAGAAAGGTCATTACGCATGTAAAGCATTTCATGTATCATAGACATGGATATTACTCTATTTTGAGTGCCTTTAAGTAGTGTTTGTAGCTCTTTATCTTCCATGTTTCTAGATTGCATACTAAGCAGGCTAGATACTGTTTGTAGATTGTTTTTTACTCTATGATGAATTTCTTTTAATAGGGTTTCTTTCTCTAATAGTTTTTTAGATAATGTATTATTACTATAAATAAGGCTACTGTTTGATAGTGTTATTCTTTTCTTTAAAAGAAAAGAATTTATAAAAATTAGAATCCCAAAAATTAAGAATGCTATTGCTACTAATACGTTTATATTAAAAACAAAATAACATGCTCCAGCAAATAGTATTGCAGCTAGTGAAGAAACATAATTAACTATTAAAAAAAAGTTAGTTTTTTTTATTTGTTTTTTATTATCTAGTATGTTGTTATGCATATACTGGATTTTATAGCTTGGTTAGCGTAGTTATCCATTGTAAATCTAGTTATGTTTTTGGATTAAAACCAACAAGTTTCTGAAAATTTGAAAAAAACTAAGAGGAATTACTAGTTTTTTAATTTATAGTGCAAAAAAAACAGCAATCTTATAAAGATTGCCGTTTTATATATTTGTATAGGTTTATTCTTCAATTAAAACCCACTCGCCTTTAGTAATTAAAGGTTCGGCTTGTTTGTATTTAACAGTTTTACTTTCTCCAGACATTATGTTTTTAATAGTAACTCTATCGTTTCTACCAATTTTAGGCCTTTCTCTAGTAATAGTTTCAGTAACAGCAGGTCTTTGTCCTTGCGTTTGTCCTGCCGCTCTATTTTGTGCAGCAAGCTCATCGCTATTAGGAATTTCTTCTTTACTGGTTTGTAAATTCTCTTTTGGTCTTCTTACGCTTCCAGCTTCTTGTATGGTAGAGCTCTCAGAAGGTAATTCTCCTTTAAATAAGAAAGAAACTATTTCTTTATTTACCTTATCAATCATACTCTTAAAAAGCTCAAAAGCTTCAAATTTATAAATTAATAATGGATCTTTTTGTTCGTGTACAGCAAGTTGTACAGATTGTTTAAGCTCATCCATTTTACGTAAATGAGTTTTCCAAGAATCATCAATAATTGCTAAAGATATATTTTTCTCAAAATCTGTAACTAACTGCTTTCCGCTACTATCATAAGCTTCTTGCAAGTTCGTAACTACATTTAAGCTTTTTATGCCATCCGTAAAAGGCACCACAATTCTTTCAAATTTATTAGCTTGGTCTTCATAAACCTGTTTAATTACAGGAAAAGCAGTAGTGGCATTACGTTCCATTTTTTCGGTGTAATACTTGTACGCCTCTTTGTATATGGTATTAGCTATTTCTTGTATTCCTAATTTTTCAAAATCTGCTTCGGAAACAGGAGAAGTTATAGAGAAATATTTAATAAGTTCAAACTCAAAATTCTTATAGTCACTTGCTCCTTTATTAGTTTCGGTAATAACTTCGCAAGTGTCATAAATCATATTTGCAATATCCACCTTTAGCCTTTCACCTTGTATGGCATGTCTTCTACGCTTGTAAACAACTTCTCTTTGCGCATTCATAACATCATCATACTCTAAAAGACGTTTACGAACACCAAAGTTATTTTCTTCTACTTTTTTCTGCGCACGTTCTATAGATTTGGTCATCATGCCATGCTGAATAACTTCACCATCTTCTAAGCCCATTTTGTCCATCATTTTGGCTACTCTGTCTGAACCAAATAAACGCATAAGGTTATCTTCTAAAGAAACGTAGAATTGTGAACTTCCTGGATCTCCTTGACGACCAGAACGACCTCTTAACTGTCTATCTACCCTTCTAGAATCATGTCTTTCTGTACCTACAATTGCTAAGCCACCTGCAGCCTTTACAGTGTCTGATAACTTAATATCAGTACCACGACCGGCCATGTTGGTTGCAATAGTTACAATGCCAGGGTTACCAGCTTCTGCAACAACGTCTGCTTCTTTTTTGTGTAGCTTGGCATTTAATACATTATGCGGTACTTTACGTATTGCTAACATACGGGATAGTAATTCAGAAATTTCTACCGATGTTGTACCAATTAATACAGGTCTGCCAGATTGCGATAGTTTGGTAACTTCATCAATAATGGCATTGTATTTTTCTCTTTTTGTTTTGTAAATTAAGTCATTACGGTCATCACGAGCAATTGGTCTGTTGGTAGGTATTTCCATAACATCCAATTTGTAAATCTCCCAAAATTCCCCAGCTTCTGTAATAGCGGTACCTGTCATACCAGAAAGCTTACTATACATTCTAAAGTAATTTTGTAAAGTAACTGTTGCAAAAGTTTGTGTTAAGGCTTCAATCTTTACATTTTCTTTAGCTTCAATGGCTTGGTGTAAACCGTCTGAGTATCTACGACCATCCATAATACGACCTGTTTGCTCATCTACAATCATTACCTTATTATCCATTACTACATACTCTACATCTTTCTCAAATAGAGTGTAGGCTTTTAGTAATTGGCTCATGGTATGTATACGCTCACTTTTTACAGTAAAGTCTTTAAATAGCTCTTCTTTAAGTTCTGCTTCTTTTTCTATTTCTAGATTTTGGTTTTCAATTTTAGCAATTTCTCCACCAATGTCTGGCATTACAAAGAAATCTTTGTCTTGGTCTCCAGAGATATAATCTACACCTTTATCGGTAAGTTCTATTTGATTGTTTTTTTCATCAATTACAAATAACAACTCTTCATCTACCTTAGGCATTTCTCTGTTGTTATCTTGCATATAAAAGTTCTCGGTTTTTTGAAGTAATTGTTTTATTCCTTCTTCACTTAAAAACTTAATTAATGCTTTGTTTTTAGGTAAACCTCTATGCACTCTTAATAAAAGAAAACCACCTTCTTTAGTATCTCCTTCAGAAATATGCTTTTTAGCTTCTGCAAAAACTCCAGTAAGGTATTGTCTTTGTTTTTGAACAATTTCAGAAACTCTTGGTTTAAGTTCATTAAACTCATGACGGTCTCCTTCTGGGACAGGACCAGAGATGATTAATGGTGTACGAGCATCATCTACCAAAACAGAATCTACCTCATCTACAATAGAAAAGTTATGTGGGCGCTGTACTAAATCTTTTGGTGTGTGCGCCATATTATCTCTTAAATAATCAAAGCCAAACTCATTGTTCGTACCATAAGTAATGTCTGCATTATAGGCAGCTCTACGACCATCAGAATTTGGTTTATGATAATCTATACAATCTACAGAAAGACCATGAAATTGAAAAATAGGAGCCATCCATGCACTATCTCTTTTTGCTAAATAATCATTCACAGTTACTAAGTGAGCACCATTTCCTGTTAGCGCATTTAAGTAGAGTGGAAGGGTAGCTACTAAGGTTTTACCTTCCCCAGTTTGCATTTCTGCAATTTTGCCTTGGTGTAATGCAATACCACCTATTAATTGCACATCATAATGGATCATGTCCCAGGTAACTTCTTTACCTGCAGCATTCCAAGAGTTTTGCCAAGTGGCATTGTCTCCTTCTAGGGTAACATATTCTTTTTCTCCAGATAGTTCTCTGTCATATTCAGATGCGGAAACAGTTAATGTAGTATTATTTGCAAAACGTTTAGCGGTTTCTTTAACTACTGCAAATGCTTCAGGTAAAATATCATTTAATGTTTCTTCAGATATTTTGTATGCTTCTTCTTTAAGTTTATCTATTTCGGCATAGATGTCCTCATTCTTGTCTATGTCTGTAGATTCATTTACTTCTTCTGTTAGGGCATTAATTTTAGAAGTAATGTCAGAACAATTTTCTTTTATTTTGTTTTTAAACTCTGTAGTCTTAGCTCTTAGTTCATCATGACTAAGGTTTTCTAGAGCTGCTTCAAAAGATTTTACTTGTTTAATTATGGGTTGTAGTGCCTTAACATCTTTTTCGGATTTATCTCCTACAAACACCTTTAGTATTGAATTTATAAAACTCATAATTTTATTCTATATTTTAGATAGAAAAACATAAACAACTAGTATAGTTAGGTATTGGTTTTTCAATAATTTTTTAAGCCTAGTATATTTTACCAACTGTTTTCTTACATAACAAAAGCTATTCCAGTTTAGGTATTTGTAAATATAGCATTACACGGCTGACAAAATTACATAAAAAAAAAGCCTCCAAGGAGACTTTTTTATAGCAATTGTTATAATATTTTATTAATATTCATCCTCATTCCAGAGGTAATCTTCCTCGGTGGGGTAATCTGGCCATATTTCTTCTATGGACTCGTAAATTTCTCCGCCCTCTTCTTCCATGGATTGTAAATTCTCTACAACCTCTAATGGTGCTCCTGTTCTAATAGAGTAATCTATTAATTCATCTTTGGTAGCAGGCCATGGTGCATCACTCAAATAAGATGCTAGTTCTAATGTCCAATACATATTAAAAGTATGTTTTAATTTTTTGCAAAAATAATTTTTAAATATAAATAGCCAAGTTTTTTTGCTAGTAATTCTGATATTTTATCAACAAAAATCTTTTTCTAATATTTTGATAACGAATAAATAACAAAATTATTAGCCTTTTTTCTCAGGTATCCATTTTATTTCTTCCGCTTTGAGGTCAAACGACAATTTTCGTGCCAATACAAATAGATAGTCGGACAATCTATTAATAAATGACAAAACATTACCATCTGTAGGTTCGTTTTCATTTAAAAAAGAAATCATCCTTTCTGCTCTTCTGCAAACTGTTCGTGCTATATGACAGTATGACACGGTTGTGTGTCCGCCTGGTAAAATAAAATGAGTCATTTGTGGTAACTGTGTTTCCATAGTATCCATATTATCTTCCAAGAAAGTAATATCTACGTCCGATATTTTGGGAATAGAAAGACGTTCTTTTCCGTTCTTTAAAATAGCTTTTTCTGGGTCTGTAGCTAAAATTGCTCCTACAGTAAAAAGTTTATCTTGTATGGTTAGTAGTGTTTGTTTAGAAATACTGTCTATTTCTTGGTCACGAATAAGGCCAATCCATGAATTAAGCTCATCAATAGTACCGTAAGAATCTAATCTAATATGATGTTTAGGAACTCTTGTGCCGCCAAATAGAGCAGAGGTTCCTTTATCTCCGGTTTTAGTATAAATTTTCATATGTATAGCTTTAGGGGGCTTTAGGAGTAGAGAGGTTTATTTTTTATTTTTTCGGTTATAATCGCTCATAAATTTTCTAGATTTCCTATCCTTAGATTTTTGACGATTTCTTATAGAAACAATTAGATATAACATTGCAACTCCGCCTAATACGTAATATATAGTATTTCCTTCCATAATATTCTAATTTACTCGATAATCGAGATTTAAATGCTCCGACACTTGCGTCGAAATCAATGCTAATTTTCCTTCTAATTCCTCGTGAGCTTGCCCCGAGGTAGTTTACTTGATAATCTATATTTTAACGCTCAGAACGTTATTTTGCATTAAAATTAATCTTTTAGTATCTAATTTTAAAATGTTCTTTTTCTTGTTCTTTTCTAAAAAAAAGGATACCACAATAAAATAAATCTACACTTACCTTTACCTCTTTTTGTTTTTTAATCTTTTCCCAAAAGGAATTTTCTTCTTTATTGTTGTGTATATTATTAATAAGAACCCAAGTAGCGTTTTTTATTTCTTTTTCTATAATAGTGTTGCTCCAATCTTTGCAGTTTTCTAAATAAATGCCATCAAATTGGGAAGCATTGGTTTCTAAATTAGGGAAATTTGTTTTAATATTATTTTGATAGAGGCTACTTTCAGAGTCTATCTTTAAATTTTTAACATTAAAATAGTGTATGCTTTTTAGAAGTATATCTACACTTTTTAATGTCGTAAATTTCTTTTTAGTATAAAGTCCTTTTGTAATGTAAGAATATACAAAAGGGGAATGCACACCGTGCTGATTGGTAGCAGAGAATAAAAATTTTATATACGAAATAAAAGAATACATAATAAACTTAACCTTCTAACATAGCAGAAAGCTCAAACCAGCGTTCTGTTTTTGTTTCAATTTCAGAAGTTATTTCTTGTAGTTTTTTTGAAAGCTTAGCAATATCATCTCCAGATAATTCTGGATTTGTAAATTCATTCTGCGCTTTTGTTTTTTTATTTTCAAGTTTTTGTATTTCTCTTTCTAGTTGGTTGTATTCCTTTTGCTCTCCATAGGATAATTTTGTGCCAGTTTTACTCTCGGCTTTCCAAGAGTTTTTAGAATTAGATGTAGCGTTTTCTTTTTGTTCTCTTTTTTCTAAAACCTGACTATCTTCATAGGCTCTGTAATCAGAGTAGTTTCCTGGAAAATTCTCTATTTCTGCATTGCCTCTAAAAACAAATAAATGGTCTACAATTTTATCCATAAAATACCTGTCGTGAGAAACCACCATAAGGCAACCTGGGAAATCTAATAAGAAGCTTTCTAATACATTTAGGGTAACAATATCTAAATCGTTTGTAGGTTCATCCAGAATTAAAAAATTAGGGTTTTGTATTAAAACGGTACATAAATAGAGTCTTTTACGTTCACCACCACTTAATTTTTCTACAAAATCATATTGTTTTTTTCTATCAAAAAGGAAGCGTTCTAAAAGTTGTTGCGCAGATATTTGCCTACCTTTACTAAGAGGAATGTAATCTCCAAAATCTCTAATAACATCGATTACTTTTTGGCCTTCTTTTATTTCAATACCTTTTTGGGTGTAGTAACCAAATTTAATAGTATCTCCAATTACTACCTTTCCACTATCTGGTTGTCCTTTTCCTGCAATTATATTTAAAAAAGTAGATTTTCCAGTTCCATTTTTTCCAATAATACCTACCCGTTCTCCTTTTGTAAAACTATAATCAAATTGGTCTAAAATAGGTTTTTCAGGAAAAGCTTTAGATATTTTATGAAGCTCTATAATTTTACTTCCCATACGGGTCATGTTAATCTCTAACTGAACCTCGTGCTCTTTTCTTCTATTATTAGCTTTTTCCTTAATGGCATGAAAATCGTCTATCCTAGATTTAGATTTTGTAGTTCTTGCCTTTGGCTGTCTACGCATCCAATCTAATTCTTTTTTAAATAATAATTTAGATTTATGGTGTTCTACAGCTTCTTGTTCTTGCCTTGCTTCTTTCTTTTCTAGATAGTAAGAATAATTTCCTTTGTAAGGGTAAAGTTGCCCACCATCAAGCTCTATAATTTCATTACAAACACGTTCTAAGAAGTAACGATCGTGGGTAACCATAAAGAGCGTCATATTTTCTTTAGCAAAATATTGCTCTAACCACTCTATCATTTCTAAATCTAGATGGTTAGTTGGTTCATCTAGAATTAATAAATCGGGTTTGTTAATTAGTGCATCTGCTAAAGCTAATCTCTTTTTTTGTCCACCAGATAATAGACCTACTTTTAAGTTTAAGTCTTCTAACTTAAGTTTAAATAAAATTTGCTTGTATTGGGTTTCAAAATCCCATGCATTAAAACGGTCCATTGCTTCAAAAGCTTTTTGGTAAGCCTCTGCGTCTTCTGGATTGTTTAAAGCTTTTTCATAAGCTCTTATTACTTTTAATACCTCATTATCCGAAGCAAAAATAGTCTCCTCAATAGTGAGGTCAGGATCCATTTTTGGTTCTTGCTCTAGAAAAGAGACTCTGGTTCCTTTACGATAGTTTACTTGCCCACTATCTGGACTTTCTGCACCCGATAGTATATTTAAAATAGATGTTTTTCCACTACCATTTTTAGCAATTAAAGCAATTTTCTGGTCTTTATTAATGCCAAAAGAAAGGTTGTCAAAAAGAACAAGTTCGCCAAAGGATTTAGCAATATTTTCTACAGTAAGTAAATTCATGTTTTAAAACTAGGATTTAATATGGGAGTGCCTTAAATAAAAAAGTATGTAAAGGTACCTTATTATTAATGAAAGTAGTATAAAAATTAAGATAGGAGAGAATACTTGTATTTCTGCAACCCATAAAAACATAGTAACTAAAATTAGTGATAAAAGAATAATGAGATATAGTTTTATGGTTTCTGGAAGTTTGTTTTTTCTTACTAAAAAAGCAAAATATAAGTTTATAGGAAATGCCCATAAGAAATTAAAATTCCACGCAGTTGCAGTATGGTCCGTTCCTAACCATAGAAAGAGTATTAATATGCCAGCAAGACCAGTTGCTGAGAAAAGAACAACATCTAACCATTTTGTTCTTTTTTTTGAGGTATAATCTTTAATTGTTATTACAGTTGTTGCTAATAAGATTAGCCCTAACCAAAAAAGAGGACTAAGAATAAATAAGTTGCTTTTTTCTTCTGGTTTAGATTTTAAAATCATAGCAGTTTTAGAAACTAATGGAGTACCATCTTTTTTTGTAGTGTGTTCTAATTGATGGTACACATAAATTGGGGAAAATTGATGTTCCCAGGGTGTTGCTTCTTTGTCAATTACAGAGCCAAGAGCTAAATCTATCCCAAAAGTAGACCATTCATTTTCAACTAAAAATTCATGTATTAAATCTCTAAATGTTTTTTTATTTTTTAAATGAGGGTAGTTATATAGTAAGTTGTTCTGGGTTACTTTATTTAAAACTTCAGGAATTTTGGTGGCACAATTATCAAACAAGAAATCATATTTATAATACTTGTTTTCTGGAAGTAAATTGTTTTCTAAAAAGGCTATTAGATCGTTTTTCTCTTTTAAATTTAAAGCTAAATGCTGCTCTTTTACCCATTTGTTTTCAACCTTATAGGTGTACATGAAATTTTCAAAAGAATGTCTGCCAATTTTATAGGGTAGTTTTCCTGTAGTAAATTTAAAATAGAAATATGGGTCGCTAAAATTAAACATCCCATAATTATAGGTAACGTCTATTCCTAATGTAGGGTCTTGTATTCTAAAAGCACTATGTCCAAATTTAGAACTAAGTTCTTCTTGAGGTCCTATGGTTAATAGGCTAACTTTAGATAATGGAGATAATTCTATTTTGTTTTGTGCACTGTTAAAAGTGCTGTAAAGAACAATTAAACAAAATAATAATTTTTTAATAAACATGATTAGGAAATAGTTAGTGTAATGCAAATATCTGAATAATTTAGGAACAAATCCCATTCCTGAAAAAATGTCTTACTTTTACGTAAAGTATACGAAAAAAGATGAAAAAACATATTCCTAATTTAATAACCTTAGGTAATTTATTTTGCGGTTGTGTAGCGGTAATTTTTGCAGTTTTAAATCAATTAGAGCTTGCTGCTTTATTTGTTTTTTTAGGTATATTTTTTGATTTTTTTGATGGTTTAGCGGCTCGTGTTCTAAACGTACAAAGTGTTTTGGGGTTGCAGTTAGATTCCCTTGCAGATATGGTTACTAGTGGTTTAGTTCCTGGTATTGTAATGTTTCAATTATTAGCAATGTCTATGTCTGGCGGGTGGAACGTAGATATGGCATCACAAGCGTCGGATGCTACTTTTTGGGTAGGATTAAAAGTTTCGCCTTTACCTTTTTTAGGATTCTTAATTACTTTAGCATCTGCTTATAGGTTGGCAAAATTTAATATAGATGAAAATCAAGTTACTTCCTTTACTGGGCTTCCAACGCCAGCAAACGCTTTATTAATATTGTCGTTACCATTAATATTATTACATCATAATAATGACTTTTTAAATAGTATAATTTTAAATCAGTGGTTTTTAATTAGTGTTATTATACTTAGTACTTATCTTTTAAATGCTAATATTTCTCTCTTTGCTCTTAAATTTAAAAATTGGAGTTTTAAGGATAACGCTTTACGCTATATTTTCATAATTATAAGCTTAGTCTTAATACTAACATTACAGTTTTTAGCAATACCATTTGTTATTATTTTTTATGTTGTAAGTTCTTTTATTACAAACTTAAGTTCTAATAAATAAATTTAATTAGTAAATAGTTATGAGAGTATTAATAAATGAGGGGTTATTTATGAAGAAAGTAATTAAATATAAGCTCCAATTTGCAATTACCTTGCTTTTTTGTTTTGTGTCTACTTTTGTTTTTTCTCAGAAAGATTCTGTAGCAATAGAAACTTCTATAGCTGTTGTAAAAGATATTAGATATGCAACTTATAAGAAAGATACCCTGTTATTAGATTTATACAAGCCAAAAGTCTTTAAAGGAAAATTAAGAACTATTGTTGTAATTAGAGGTGGTGGTTTTAAAGTTGGCGACAAGGATGGCTTTGCAAAAATAGCTAAGGAAATAGCAAAAAGAGGATTTGCAGCAGCATGTATAGAATACAGAACCACAAAAGAAGCGCTTTTTCCAGGAGCTGTTATAGATGCTAAAGCAGCTGTGCAATGGGTAAAAGAGAATGCTAAGGAATACAAATTAAATGCTAATGCGGTTGGTGTTTTAGGGGGGTCTGCAGGAGCGCATTTGGCAATGATGCTTGCAACAACAAATGAAATATCGCCATTAAATCCTGTTGGTAATCCTAATGATTTTAAGGTTAATGCTGCAGTAATATTAGCGGCAGATGCAGATTTTTCCTTAGTACCAGAAAGCGAACCTTTAGCAGAGTGGTTAGGAGTTTCATACACAGAGAATAAAGATATTTGGAAGTTAGCTTCTCCATACTTTCATATTAGTAAAACATCTTCGCCAATGCTATTTATACATAGTAGTGCAGATAAAATTGTTCCATTTAAGCAATCTGTAAATAGTGTAGCTAAGTTATCTACATATGATGTGTATTGTGAGTTGGTTTCTTTACCAAGAGCACCACATGGATTTTGGCACAATAAAGAATTAATGAAGCTTACTTTAGATAAAGCAGTATTATTTTTTGAGGAACAAATGAAGATGAATTAATGGGAGGAGTAAAAAGAAAACACCCAAAAGAAAAAGTTACATTGCATATTAGAAGTAAGCATAGAAATCGTTATGATTTTGATGCTTTAATTACAACTTTTCCAGATTTAAAGCCTTTTGTGCAACCAAATGCATACAACGACTTATCTATTAATTTTTTTGACCCACAAGCGGTAAAAATGTTAAATACCGCTTTGTTAATGCATTATTATAAGATTAGTTTTTGGGAAATTCCAGCTAACTTTCTATGTCCGCCTATTCCTGGAAGGGCAGATTATATACATAATGTAGCAGATGTTTTATATAGAGATGTTCCGGAAATGTTAGAAGAGGGTATTAAGAAAAATAGCAAAATTAAATGTTTAGATATTGGAGTAGGAGCTAATTGTATTTATCCTATTATTGGAGAAGCGGAGTATGGGTGGACTTTTGTTGGTTCTGATATTGACGCAAAAGCAATAGAAGTTGCAGAGAATATTATTAAAAAGAATGCGCATTTAAGGGGAAAAATAGAATTGCGGCAGCAATCCAGTTCTAGAGATTTTTTTAAAGGAATTATTAAAGAGAGGGAGTTGTTTGATTTAACTGTTTGCAACCCTCCTTTTCATGGTTCTTTAGAAGAGGCGCAAAGAGGAACAAGAAGAAAACTAAAAAATTTACAAGGGGATAAAAAAGCGAAACCTACTCTTAATTTTGGTGGACAAGCAAACGAGTTATGGTGTGATGGTGGTGAAATGAAATTTGTAAAAGATATGATTTACCAAAGTAGGCAATTTGCAAATTCATGTTTGTGGTTTTCTACCTTAGTGTCTAAAGAATCTAATTTGCCAATAGTACATAAATTACTAGAAAGAGTGGAAGCAAAAGAAGTGGGCACTTTGCCTATGGGGCAAGGAAATAAAATAAGTAGAGTAGTAATTTGGACTTTCTTGTCTAAAGAAAAACAAAAAGATTGGCGTTTAAAAAGATGGGAATAAAATTAAATATTGATTTTTGGAGTAAGTTTTATTTTTTATGAAAATACCACCAGTTCATTTCTCTAGTTAATGTATATCCTAGTTTTTCATAAAGTTTAATAGCTGCATTACCTTTTGTAGTATGTAAAATTGCTTTTTTTCCGGTTTTTAAAATTTCTTTTGTAGTATGTGCTACCAATTGTTTGGCAAGGCCACGTCTTGTGTAATTAGGGTGCGTAACAACACCGCTAACCTCAATAAAGCTATTCGTTTGTATGCGTTGCCCAGTTACAGCAACTAATATATTGTCTTTAAAAATACCAAAATAAGAGCCCATGTCAAAGCTTCTTTTTTTGTAATACCCAGGCATAACTAGCCATATTAAATCGTAAATTTTATCTACATGTTCTTCTGTGAGAGGTACAATTTCTTCCGTAATTATACAATCTTCTAAAGCACCCTTTAAAACCATTTGTACGCCTTCAATTTTACGATCTAAAACCACAAATTTTTCATCAAATATTGGGTCTATGTTTTCTGAAACTAGAAAAAAATCATTAGTAAGTTTGGCATATTCGTTTAATGCCTTACTGGTTTTTTCTGGGGTCTCAAAAGCTCCAAAAGGACAAATTTTTGGGTCATAAAATTTAACTCCATTTAAAGATATAGCAAATTTTTCATGTGCTTCACTTAACGCATGCCAAACAGGATTTTTTAATGTTTCTTCAAAATTATCCATGAAATTTATTCTTTTTAACTAGAAAAATCAGCCCTTTAAAAATCAAGCTTCTTTTTACGTAATTCAAAGTTTTGTCCAAGGTATACTTTACGTACCATTTCATCCGCAGCTAAATCTTCAGGAATTCCAGATTTTAAAATACCACCTTCAAACATTAGGTAAGACCGTTCTGTAATAGCAAGTGTTTCCTGTACGTTGTGGTCCGTAATTAAAATGCCTATATTTTTATCTTTTAAATGTGCTACAATACGTTGTATGTCTTCTACAGCAACAGGGTCTACACCAGCAAAAGGCTCATCTAGTAATATAAACTTTGGGTCTGTAGCTAATGCTCTTGCAATCTCAGTACGTCTGCGCTCTCCACCAGAAAGTAAATCGCCACGGTTTTTACGAATGTGTCCAAGGCTAAACTCTTCAATAAGAGACTCCATTTTCATGTGTTGCTCTTTTTTGCTTAGTTTGGTAAGTTGTAAAACGCTAAGAATATTTTTTTCAATACTTAGTTTCCTGAAAACAGATGCTTCTTGCGCTAAATAACCAATGCCATTTTGAGCTCTTTTGTACATAGGGAAATTGGTAATTTCCATATCGTCCAAATAGATTTTACCGCTATTTGGCTTAACAAGGCCAACAATCATATAAAAGGAAGTGGTTTTTCCTGCGCCATTTGGGCCAAGAAGACCAACAATTTCTCCTTGGTTTACTTCTAAAGAAATACCTTTAACAACTTGGCGCCCACGATAGGCTTTCATAATATTATCTGCTCTTAGCTTCATATTTTCAAATCTAATTCTATTTGGTTAGCATCAAAAGAATTTATGTAATTTTTAACCAATTCCTTTTTAAGGTCTAACTTGTTTTTAGGTTTTTCTTTGCCTTTTTAGCTTCTTTTTTTAATACATAAGAAGAAATATAAATACTTACCTGATATAAAATTAAAACAGGTACTGCAACAATAATTTGGCTAGCAACATCCGGAGGTGTAATTACAGCAGAAAGTATAAGAACAACAACTAAAGCTATTTTTCTATATTTTTTCATTATCTCTGGAGTTACTATTCCTATTTTGGTTAAAAAGTATATGATAATTGGCAATTCAAAAAGAATACCACATGCTATAACAGAGGATCGTACTGTAGCAATAAATGAGCTTAAATCAAACTCATTTAGTACTTCTTCACTTACTTGGTAAGTTCCTAAAAAGTTAATAGATAATGGCGCTACTATATAATATCCAAATAAAACTCCTAGAAAAAATAAAAAAGAGGCTATTAAAATAAAGCCTTTAGAGTTTCTACGTTCTTTTTCATAGAGCCCAGGGCTAATAAATTTCCACATTTCGTATAAAATATACGGAAAACCAACTATAAAACCAGCCCAAATAGAGGTCCAAATATGTGCAGAAAATTGGCCAGACATTAATCTACTTTGTATGGTAAAAGGTAATTTATCAGCGCAGAAGTCAGAATCAAAACCTAAGTAAGTTGCTATTTCACAAAATAATCTATAGGTTGGAAAATCCATTTTCTTAGGCCCAAAAATAACCGTATCAAAAACAAATCCTCTAAATAAGAAAGCAAGACTTCCTATAATTACAACTGCTAAGGTGCTTCTTATAAGGTGCCAACGTAATTCTTCTAAATGGTCAAGAAAAGACATTTCTGCAGGAGTTTGTTTATTTTTATTACTCATTATAATATGCCTTCGTTTATTAAATTGTGTAAATGAACAACGCCTTGGTATGTATTGTCTTTAATAGCTAGTAATTGAGAAATACCGCTATTTTGCATTATTTCTAAAGCCTTAATTGCAAGTACACCAGTTTCTATTGTTTTTGGAGAAGTGGTCATTATATCTTTTGCGGTAAGCCCTTTAATAGAGTCATGTTTATTAAGCATTCTTCTAATATCCCCATCTGTTACAATACCAACAATTTTATTGTCTTCTAATACTGCAGTTACCCCAAGCATTTTTTCAGATATTTCTACAATAACTTCTTTTACATCTGCATAAATATTAACCTGTGGTTTTTTGTTATTATTAGCTATGTCTTCAACACGTAAATATAGTTTTTTGCCTAATGCACCACCTGGGTGGTATTTTGCAAAATCAGTACTGCTAAATCCTTTTAGTTCTAACAAACAAATAGCTAGAGCATCTCCCATTACTAATTGTGTTGTAGTACTGGTAGTAGGTGCTAAATTATTTGGGCATACTTCTTTTTCTACATAAGTATTAAGAATAAAATTTGCTTGTTGCGCTAAAAAAGATTCTGTGTTTCCGGTAATTCCTATAAGTTTATTTTTGCCTCTTTTTAGTAAAGGGACTAAAACTTTTATTTCAGGTGTATTACCGCTTTTAGAAATACAAATAACAACGTCATTATCTTGTACTGTTCCTAAATCACCATGAATGGCATCGGCAGCATGCATAAAAATAGCAGGAGTTCCAGTAGAATTAAAAGTGGCTACAATTTTACTTGCTATAATAGCACTTTTTCCTATTCCTGTAACAATAACTCTGCCTTTGGCTTCCATAATTGCATTTACGGCATTTGCAAAATTTGCATCTAGCAAATTAGCAATATTGCCTATTGCTTTACTCTGGAGGTCTATTGTTTTTTTTGCTAAATCTAGTATAGCTTTTGTATTGTTCAATGTAATGTGCAATTAAAAGGATTGTATTCCTAAAAGAATGTATTATCTTTAAGAACTGCAAAATTAAGCAAACTTAATTTTATACAATATTTTATAAAATAGAAATTAGCTTTGTTTTATTTAGTAGCTAGGTTTTAAAAGTATAATTTATTAAATTCATGTGATAATATTCACAGGATTAAGTGAAAAATGACAATAGATAGTTATGAGTCGTAATGTTGATGATATACATGCTGCACTAAAAAAGCATTTTGGATTTAATCAGTTTAAAGGCTTACAAGAAGAAGTAATAAGAAAAATCTTAGATGGCAAAAATGCTTTTGTAATTATGCCAACGGGAGGGGGTAAATCTTTATGTTACCAATTACCAGCATTAATGAAAGAAGGTACAGCCATTGTAGTTTCTCCTTTAATTGCTTTGATGAAAAACCAAGTGGATGCCATAAGAGGTGTTTCCTCAGAACATGGTGTAGCACATGTATTAAATTCTTCTTTAAATAAAACAGAAATAAAACAAGTAAAAGAAGATGTAACTAATGGGATTACAAAACTTTTATATGTTGCACCAGAGTCTTTAACAAAGGAAGAATATGTAGAGTTTCTTAATTCTGTAACCATTTCTTTTGTTGCTGTAGATGAGGCACATTGCATTTCGGAATGGGGGCATGACTTTAGACCAGAATACAGAAATTTACGAAATATTGTTGGGAGATTAGGAGATAATATTCCTATTGTAGGTCTTACAGCTACGGCTACCCCAAAAGTACAAGAAGATATTATTAAAAATTTAGGTATTACAGATGCGCAATTATTTAAAGCATCATTTAATAGACCAAATTTGTTTTATGAAGTACGTACCAAAACAGAAAATATAGATGCAGATATTATTCGTTTTGTAAAACAAAATCAAGGAAAATCTGGGGTTATTTATTGTTTAAGTAGAAAACGAGTAGAGGCTTTAGCGCAAGTATTACAAGTAAATGGCGTAAGTGCGGTGCCATACCATGCTGGTTTTGATGCAAAAACAAGGTCTAAGTACCAAGACATGTTTCTTATGGAAGATGTGGATGTAGTAGTTGCTACAATAGCTTTTGGTATGGGAATAGACAAACCAGATGTTCGTTTTGTAATACATAATGATATTCCTAAAAGTATAGAGAGTTATTACCAAGAAACAGGACGTGCAGGAAGAGATGGTGGAGAAGGGCATTGCCTTGCTTTTTATTCGTATAAAGATGTAGAGAAACTAGAAAAGTTTATGTCTGGTAAGCCTGTTGCAGAACAAGAAATAGGAAATGCACTCTTGCAAGAGGTTGTTGCCTATGCAGAAACGTCTATGTCTAGACGTAAATTTATGCTGCATTATTTTGGAGAATCTTTTGATGAGGTAAATGGCGAAGGAGCAGATATGGATGATAATGCTCGTAACCCTAAAGATAAAAAAGAAGCCAAAGAGAATGTAGTAAAACTACTTAGTGTGGTTCAGGGTACAAGTGAAAAGTTTAAAGCCAAAGAGATAGTAAAAACAATAATTGGAGAGGTTAACGCCTTAATATCTTCTCATAAAACTAATGAAAAGCCTTTTTTTGGTATAGGGAAAGATAAAGATTCTAGTTATTGGATGGCACTTATTCGTCAAGTACTTGTTGCAGGGTATCTTAAAAAAGAGATAGAACAGTATGGAGTGTTACGAGTAACTCCAAAAGGGAAAGAATATTTAGATACACCAGAGTCTTTCATGATGACTATGGATCATGTGTATAATGAGGAGAGCGATGCTGCTATTGTTAGTGCGTCTAAAGCTGCAGGGGTTTCAGATGAGAAGTTGTTAAAGCAATTAAAAGATTTGCGTAAAGCACAAGCAGATAAATTAAGTGTACCTCCTTTTGTAGTGTTTCAAGACCCTTCTTTGGCCGATATGGCTTTAAAATATCCTATCTCTATGGAAGAGATGTTAAATATTCATGGTGTAGGAGAAGGGAAAGCAAAAAAATACGGAAAACCATTTGTAGAGTTAATATCCAGTTATGTAGAAGATAATGATATTATTCGTCCAGATGATTTAGTAGTAAAAAGTACGGGCGCAAATTCTGCTTTAAAGCTATATATAATACAAAATGTGGATCGTAAATTGTCTTTAGATGATATTGCTTCTGCTAAAGGTATAGAGCTTCCAGATTTAATAAAAGAGATGGAGCAAATTGTTTTCAGTGGTACAAAATTAAATTTAGGCTATTGGATTGATGAAATTTTGGATGAAGATCAACAAGATGAAATACACGATTACTTTTTAGAAGCAGAAACAGATGATTTAGAAGAAGCCAGTAAAGAGTTTGATGGGGATTATGAAGATGAAGAACTTCGTTTATATAGGTTAAAATTTATTAGTGAAGTAGCTAATTAGTATAAGCATAAAATTAAAAGAGAACCAAATCATTTTGTTATGTTTTGGCTCTCTTTTTTAGTTACGGTCTAGATGTACCTTCGTTTACATTAATACGTTTTAGCTGACGTTTAATTTTTCTTATAGCCGATTCTATAGATTTTTCTGGTTCTATAATATTATATTCTCCCCAAAAATCTGGATCAGAAAAACCTACAGCAGCATCACTTAAAATAATAGAAGATTTAATACGCTCTTTTGGTTTAGGGAGTGATTCTTTAGTGCTCTTTTCCCAATCCGTAACTGCCATTTCGCAGGTCATACTATAAACAGAGTTAAATAATCTCTTATCCCAATCAATTTTAAATTCTAAAAAAACATTGCTGTACCCATAATACCATTTACCATTTTTTTCTCTGTAGTCTACTCTATAGGCAACTTCTGTAGGTCGTACGTTAGCGTTTTTTGGTTTTCTGCGAACAAACATTCTAGATGCAGCTTCTTTGTTTGTAATATTTAATTTATAGGTAGCATTGGTAAGAATTTTGTTTTCAATGTCTATAAAAAGTTTCCCTTTATATAGGGGAGAGTATACATGGGGTTTTTGTTTAAAATTAATAACATAGATTAATTTATCATTTATTCTTGTAGAGCTGTCATAGCTAAAGAGGTAATTGTCCAACGATTCTTCACTAAAAATATATTCAGGATATTTTATAATGTCAATATAAAGAGCATTAAAAGGCCCTCCTTGCAGTTTTAAGGCAACGGTATCTAGTTTATTATAATCCGTACTTTTTCTTGCTTTATATAGTTTTACGGCATCATTTCTTTTAGAGGTGTATGGTGTTTTGTATATATTAACTACGGCTTCAGATAAGGAGACATTTTTTCTTCTTTTCTTTATTGTCTCTCTATAAAAAGCAGTCATTAAAGTTGGGTCGTCAAAATAATTTTCTCCTTTACTTTTTAATGTTTCTCTTACTAGTGCTTCTGCATTTTTTGGAATACTTAAATTAACTTCGGTTAGTTCTGTTACAGAGATAGCTAAATATATTTTTGTTTTATTTTTTTTGAATTCATTTAAAGGAATAATTTTTGTTTTGTATCCTAAGAAAGAAACGATTACATTTTTACTTTCGGTGGAATTTGGAATCTTTAGAGAAAATTCTCCTTCTTTATTTGTTACAGTACTAATGTTTGACTTTTCTATAGCTAGAGTAGCAAAAATCAATGGTTTTTTTGAAGATTCATCTAATACTTCTCCTTTATATTCTGCATAATTAGTTTCTGGTTCTTGAAAAGCAAAAGCTATTGTGCTATTTAAACTTAAAAGAATAAAAGTAGTGAATAGTAATATGGATACTTTTTTGTTTGCTGCCATGGTAATTTTGGATTTTAGAAAACTATTTACTCTCTAGAGCAAAAAGAGACCAACTACAAGGTACTAATTTTTAAATAAAAGTATGTTAAAATGTACTATTTTTTAAGGAAGTAACATGTTAAAAATCAGTGTCATGAGTTTTTGATGAGGTAGATACAAGTCTGTTAATTTCTGCAAGTTCTTTTTCGGTAATATAACGCCACTTTCCAACGGGTACATCTAAAGAGATGTTCATAATACGTTCTCTTTTTAACTTCTTTACATCGTAATTTAAATACTCGCACATGCGTCTAATTTGACGATTTAATCCTTGCGTTAAAATAATTTTAAATTGGTATTTACTTATTTCTTCTACTTCACATTTACGAGTTACGGTATCTAAAATTGGAATACCGTTTCGCATTTGGTGTAAAAAATTTGGCGTTATAGGTTTGTCTACAGTAACAATGTATTCCTTTTCATGATGGTTTCTTGCACGTAATATTTTGTTAACTATGTCACCATCATTGGTTAAGAAAATAAGACCTTCACTTGGTTTATCTAATCTGCCAATTGGAAAAATTCTTTTAGGGTAGTTTATATAGTCAATTATATTATCTTTTTCTACTCTTGTATCGGTAGTGCATACAATACCAATAGGTTTGTTAAAAGCAATATATACGGGTTTTTCTTTAGGTTGGGTAACACTTTCGCCATCTACCTTTACAATATCTCCCTCAATAATTTTAGTGCCCATTTCTGGAACTTTATCATTGATAGTAACTCTGCCTTGTTCTATAAGTTTATCAGCAGCTCTTCTAGAGCAAAAGCCAACTTCACTTAGGTATTTATTAATTCTTGTTTTTTTAGGCTCTGTCATAAAATATTATCTGTAAAGAGTAGTAGTTTTTTATTGGTAAAGTAATAATAGATTAAGGTTCTAAGCCTTATTTTTCAACATAGATTTCTCCTCTATGCGGTTTTAAAGCATCTCTTACTGGTATCATGTTAGATTCCTCTACAACCATATAAGCAATACTATGCATATCATTAAGAACGGAAAAGCCAGTAATGTTTATAGAAAGTCCTTCTATGGTAATATATTCTTTTAAATGTATTTCATGGTGTTCTGCGGTTTTTAATGCTGCAGGACCACGAAAATCCCATATAAGTTTTATTTTTTTATCCATTTAAAATTTTAAATCAAAAATATTAGAGGTCTAAATTAGTAATTCTATATAATATGGGTATTAAATGTAATTAGTAAAAACATAAAATATTGCGAAACACCATCTTATTACTATTTTTGCGGAATGTGTTTATTTAAAATGAATATGAAGTTAAAAATTGCAACACAATTTATTTTGTGTTTGGTAATTGTTTTTAGTGTCTTTTCTTGTGGCTCTTTTATTAAGAAAGAAGAAGAGAAAAAACCCTTGGCAAGAGTAGGAGAGTCTTATTTATATATGAGTAGTGTGGCTCCTTTTTTAAGAAAAGGAATTTCTTCTAATGATAGTGCGGCAATAATTTCTAATTATGTTAATAATTGGGCTTCTAAGCAGTTGTTGTTAAAGAAAGCAAAGATTAATTTACCAGAAGAAAAGCTAGCGGAGTTTGATACTCTAGTAGCAAATTATAAAACGGATTTATATACCAGAGCTTATAAAGACGCTTTAGTGCAACAAGGGAGCGATTCTTTGGTGACTAATGCACAATTAGAAAGTTTTTATGAACGTGAAAAAGAAAATTTTAAGCTCAAAGAAAGAATAGTTAAACTACGTTTTGTAGAGTTGCCTAAACAATTTTTAAATAAAGAAGAGGTAATAAAAAAGCTAAAGAGCTTTAAAAGTCACGATTTAAAATTCTTAGACTCTATTGGTGTTCAGTTTAAGAAATTAAATTTTAATGATTCTATTTGGGTATCTGCCTCTAGAGTTATACAAGAAATACCTCCATTAACTATTGATAATCAGGATAAGTACTTAAAAAAATCACAATTTTTTGAATTGGAGGATGCATTAGGGGTATATTTGGGAAAAATTGTAGAAGTAAAAGAAGTAAATGACGTTGCTCCTTTGTCTTTTGTAAAACCAAATATTAAACAAGTCTTGCTAAGTAGAAGAAAGTTAGATTTTGTTAGAAAATTGGAAACAGAAATAATAGACGAAGCAGTTAAAGAAAAAGAATTTGAAGTATATGTTAAGAATGAATAAAATAAAAGCATTATTTATATGTAGTATGTTTTCTGGAGTTGCTTTTGCACAGGAAGTAGAACAAGAAGTTCCAGATACGCAAATAGAACCTAAAGAAGTAGTAGTAGAAGAAGCAACTATAGAACCTGTAAAAGATTCAGTTACTTTTAAGAGAATTAAGTTAGATGGTATTGCTGCAGTAGTTGGGGATTATGTTATTCTAGAGTCTGACATAGAAAAAACACTGATAGATTTAAAAAGTCAAGGAGCATCTACAGAAGATATTACACGTTGTAGTTTGTTAGGAAAATTAATGGAAGACCGTTTGTATGCCCACCAAGCAGTACAAGATAGTATCTTAGTTTCTGATGATGAGGTAAATGCAACAGGAGATAGGCAACTACAATCTTTAGTACAACAAATAGGATCAATGGACAAGGTCTTAAAGTATTATAAAAAAGAAGATGAGGCTAGTTTTAGAGAGGAATTATTTAAGATTAATAAATTACGTATGTTATCAGAGAAAATGCAGGGTAGCATTGTATCTGAAATAGAAATTACACCGGAAGAAGTAAGACAGTTTTTTAATAAGATTCCAAAAGAAGAAAGACCCGTTTTTGGTGCAGAAATGGAAATAGCACAGATTGTAAAATCTCCAAAACCATCTGAAGAAGAAATACAAAAAGTAATTGATAGATTAAATGAAATTAAGGCCGATGTAGATGATAATGATGCTAGTTTTAGTGTAAAGGCTATTTTGTATTCTCAAGATCCTGGTTCCAAATCTAAAGGAGGGTTTTATAGTATTACAAAAGAAACAGGGTTTGATAAAACGTTTAAAGACGTAGCATTTAGTTTACAAGAAGGAGAAGTTTCAGAGCCTTTTGAAACACAATTTGGATACCATATTATTTTTATTGAAAAAATTAGAGGCCAAGAGTTAGATTTAAGGCATATCTTAATTCAACCAGAAATCTCGGACGATGCATTACTTGAAGCTAAAACAGAGCTAGATAGTATACGCGCTAAAATAAACGAAGGGAAGTTCACTTTTGCAGAAGCTGCTCTTAATTTTTCTGATGAAAAAGAAACAAAGTTTGATGGAGGTTTGTTAAGAAACCCAACAAATTTTGATTCTCGTTTTGAGTTAACAAAAATGGACCCATCTCTATATAACCAAGTAAGAGACTTGAAAGACAATGAAGTTTCTTATCCTATTAGAGAAGATGACCCAAGAGGAGGTCCTCCAAAATATAAGCTATTAAAAGTTACTAATAGGTATGATGAACATGTAGCAGATTTTGCAAAAGACTATATTAAAATTCAGAAATTAGCACTAACAGAAAAGCAGTTCGAAGCTATTAAAGAGTGGATGGATAATCATATAGAAGATACTTATATTAGTGTAAATGACTCTAAGAAAGACTGCGATTTTACCAATAATTGGGTAAAGGAATAAATACATGTCAGACGTTACTGCAATAGAAAATTTAGTAAAAAAACACAAAGCCTTAAAGCAAGAAATTGCTAAAGTTATAGTTGGGCAGAATCAAGTAATAGATCAAATATTACTTTCTATTTACACAGGAGGACATTCTTTGTTAATAGGTGTTCCTGGTTTGGCAAAAACCTTAATGGTAAATACTATAGCCCAAACATTAGGTTTAAATTTTAAGCGTATACAGTTTACGCCAGATTTAATGCCAAGTGATATTTTAGGTAGCGAAGTCTTAGATCAAAACAGGAATTTTAAATTTATAAAAGGACCAATATTTTCTAATATTATATTGGCAGATGAAATCAATAGAACGCCACCTAAGACGCAAGCAGCTTTATTAGAAGCAATGCAAGAAAGAGCAGTTACTATTGCAGGAACACAGCATAAATTAGATTTACCGTATTTTGTATTAGCAACCCAAAACCCTATTGAGCAGGAAGGTACGTATCCTTTGCCAGAAGCGCAGTTAGACCGTTTTATGTTTGCAATAGAGTTAAAATACCCGTCTGTACAAGAAGAAATACAAGTAGTAAAAAATACCACATCAGATAGCAAAGCAGTAATAAATACTTTATTTAGTGCAGAAGAAATTATTGCAGTTCAAAAATTAATTAGAAGAATACCTGTTCCTGATAATGTAGTAGAATATGCAGTTAAGTTAGTAAATAAAACTAGGTCTAATTTAGATACTGCAGAAGATTTTGTAAAACAATATATAGATTGGGGAGCAGGGCCAAGAGCATCACAGAATTTAGTTTTAGCTGCAAAAGCGCATGCGGCAATTAATGGTAAATTTTCTCCAGATATAGAAGATGTTAAAGCCGTTTCCCTTGGGATTTTAAGACATAGAATTATAAAAAACTACAAAGCAGAGGCCGAAAATATCTCCGAAGAGACAATTATAAAACATTTGTGGTAGTGTCGTTACTGTATTTCAAACGTTTTCGTTAGCGATATTGTTAAAAAAAGCACTCAATAAATACGGAATTCGTTTTTTCATACCTATTTTTTTTGTTTTTCTTTAAAACAATAGTGAGGCAACTAGAATTTTTTCCAAAAACTTATAGATTTTAGTAATTTTACAAGATTGAATTTCCCTAAAATATTTTTGTTGGGAAGAGCGTTTTATGTGGATAGGGCTATATAGAGAAAATGCTTATAGCTAGATAAAATCACTTATTAAAATACAATACTAAACTAATTTCTTTTATGACTATTTATAAGGATTACATTGCGGAGATTGAAGAACGAAAAGGACAGGGGCTTCATCCAAAACCAATTGATGGCGCAGAATTATTAAGCGCAATTATTGACCAAATTAAAGATGTAGATAATGCGTATAGAGAAGATTCTCTTCACTTTTTTATCTATAATGTTTTACCTGGAACCACAAGTGCTGCAGGTGTAAAAGCTACCTTTTTAAAAGAAATTATTTTAGGAGAAGAAGTTGTAAAAGAAATTACACCTGATTTTGCTTTAGAGCAATTATCGCACATGAAAGGTGGGCCTTCCGTTGAAGTGTTGTTAGATTTAGCTTTAGGTGAAGATGCATCTATAGCAAAACAAGCAGCTGAGGTTTTAAAAACCCAGGTATTCCTATATGAAGCAGATACAGACCGTTTAGAAGACGCAATGAAAGCAGGAAGTGCTATTGCAAAAGAAATTATAGAAAGTTATGCGCAAGCAGAATTCTTTACAAAACTTCCAGAAGTAGAAGAAGAGATAGAAATCGTAACCTATATTGCTGGTGTTGGAGATATTTCTACAGATTTATTATCGCCAGGTGCCGATGCACACTCAAGATCAGACCGTGAATTACATGGTCAGTGTATGTTTGAGCATAATAAAGATATGCAAAATGAATTGTTAGCTTTAAAAGAGCAGCATCCAGATAAGCGCGTAATGTTAATCGCGGAAAAAGGAACCATGGGAGTGGGGTCTTCAAGAATGTCTGGAGTTAATAATGTAGCCTTATGGACAGGGGTTCCTTTTAGCAAATACGTGCCATTTATTAATTTTGCACCAGTTATTGCTGGAACAAATGGTATTGCTCCAATTTTCTTAACAACAGTTGGGGTAACTGGTGGTATTGGTATTGATCTTAAAAACTGGATAACTAAAAAGGATGCGGACGGTAAAACCGTTTATGATGCAGACGGAGAACCAGTTTTAGAACAAGTATATTCTGTAGAAACAGGTACAGTACTTACTATAAATACAAAAGAGAAAAAATTATACAAAGACGGTAAAGCCGTTAAAGATATTTCTACAGCATTAACACCTCCAAAAATGGAGTTTATTAAAGCAGGTGGTTCTTACGCCGTTGTTTTCGGTAAAAAATTACAAACTTTTGCGTGTAAAGCTTTAGGAATAGATGTTCCTCAAGTATACGCTGCGGCAAAAGAAGTTTCTATAGAAGGGCAAGGGTTAACTGCCGTTGAAAAAATATTCAACAAAAATGCAGTAGGAACCACACCAGGAAAAACATTACATGCTGGATCTAATGTTAGAGTAGAAGTTAATATTGTTGGTTCTCAGGATACTACAGGATTAATGACCTCTCAAGAGTTAGAGATGATGGCAGCAACTGTTATTTCACCAATTGTAGATGCAGGATACCAATCGGGTTGTCATACTGCTTCAGTTTGGGATGATAAGTCTAAAGCTAATATTCCAAGATTAATGTCATTTATGAATGATTTTGGATTAATTACAGGTCGTGATCCTAAGGGAAAATACTTTCCAATGACCGATGTTATTCATAAAGTATTAAACGATATAGCCGTAGATGATTGGGATGTAATTATCGGTGGAGATTCGCATACACGTATGGCAAAAGGTGTTGCTTTTGGAGCAGATTCTGGAACCGTTGCTTTAGCATTGGCAACAGGAGAGGCTACTATGCCAATTCCACAGTCTGTAAAAGTAACCTTTAAAGGAAATATGAAACCGTACATGGACTTCCGTGATGTGGTACATGCTACGCAAGAGCAGATGTTAAATCAGTTTGGCGGAGAGAATGTATTCCAAGGAAGAATCATTGAGGTACATATTGGTACCTTAACTTCAGATGAAGCCTTTACATTTACAGATTGGACGGCAGAGATGAAAGCAAAAGCATCTATCTGTATATCGGAAGATGCTACATTAGCAGAGTCCTTAGCAATTTCAAGAGATCGTATCCAAATTATGTTAGATAAGGGTATGGATAACGACAAGAAGGTATTACAAGGCTTAGTAGATAAAGCAAACAAGCGTATTTCAGAGTTAAAATCTGGTGAAAGACCAGCTTTAAAGCCAGATGCAGATGCACAGTACCATGCAGAAGTGGTAATTGACTTAGATAAGATTGTGGAGCCAATGATTGCGGATCCAGATGTAAATAACGAAGATGTATCTAAGCGTTATACACACGATAACATTCAACCATTATCTTTCTATGGAGGTACTAAGAAAGTAGATTTAGGATTTGTAGGATCTTGTATGATCCATAAAGGAGATATGAAGATTTTAGCGCAAATGCTAAAGAATGTAGAGGCACAACAAGGAAAAGTGGAGTTTAATGCACCTTTAGTAGTTGCACCACCAACCTATAACATTGTAGATGAGTTAAAAGAAGAAGGCGATTGGGAAATATTAGAAAAATACTCCGGTTTTGTATTCGATGATGACGCACCAAAAGGTTTAGCACGTACTAAATATGAAAATATGCTGTACTTAGAACGTCCAGGATGTAACCTTTGTATGGGTAACCAAGAAAAGGCTGAGCCAGGAGATACCGTAATGGCCACCTCTACACGTTTATTCCAAGGAAGAGTTGTGAGAGATGCAGCGGAGAAAAAAGGAGAATCTTTATTATCCTCCACACCAGTAGTAGTATTATCTACTATTTTAGGAAGAACACCTACTATGGAAGAGTACGAAGCTGCTGTAGAAGGTATTGTACTTACAAAGTTTAAACCTTCTCAAAAGCAATTAGTAAGTTAGTTTTAGGTTACGATTATAATATTTTAAAAAGTCCGAGTTTTTAAGCTCGGACTTTTTGTTTTTATATGTCATTTCAAGTTAATCTAAAGGATAAAGAATGAGTAGAATTGAAGTGTTTATAAGTTTGGATGTAACATGTTAATATCGAGCGTTTAAGCTGTTGCTTATCCTGTATTATAGGTTACGATTTGAGAAATGTAACTGCTAATCTGAACCTTTACGTTGAGTTGATTTTCCAATCACAAAAACGGATACTAAACTGACAACTGTTGCTCCAGCTATAATTCCACCAACTGTAGGTTCTCCTGTAGCAGCTAAAAACGTACCACATCCAATTCCGACTAAACCAATTATTAATCCGAATATTTGCCCTAATTTACTTTGGTTAGATTGACTAGTAATTACTTTACTTTCAATACTTACTCGATGAGTTTGTTGGGTTTCTGCCATTTTCATAATTCTATCAGCTCCATTCGGGATAACAGAATTATATTTTATTAAAGTATCTGCATCAGGTAAAGGGCCTGAATGGCTTTTATGTTGAATTGATACTATCGAAAAACTTTGTAGAATTTCCATTTTCTTTTTATGGGGAACTCCCTTAAAAATTTCTGGATTATAACTTGTTAAATCTTCCTCTATTACTTGAAGTTCTTCTGGAATTTCTTGCTGCGCTTTTTTTATAGCAGGCTTACTTTCAACTTTTCTGTTTTTAGACACAAGAAATTATTTTAAACAAAATTCTTGTTTATTCTCTTTTTCAAAATTACTTTTAGATTTTCTAATATCTTCTCCGATATTTTCCCAATCTGAGGTTAAAGCTTTTAGGTCTGCATCACCATCTGACTTTGAGTAATTATATTCAAAATAACTACCTGCTAAATTTAATATAGACCCCATTCCAACCAAAAAATTATTTTTAGGTAAGAGATAATCAGTCTTATATTTTATTTTTCTTTTTTTCATAGTTATTGTTATGAGATTTGATATCTAAATATAATAAAAAATATTTAATTTTAAATCGTTGACAAAAGTAATAATAAAAAAAATAGAGCCAACAATGTACGTAAAAATAGCTATTTCCGTGCCAAAATTAGTTTAATAGCACTTTTAAAACGTTAATTTAATTATAAAATTATATATGTATTTTTACGCTAATACTTCATTTTAAAAATTTAGTATAAGTTTTTTTTTGAATAAGAGAAAGAAAAGTATACGATATTAATGCAGTTAGGCTAAATCCAATACTTATTAAAAACCATAGGCGAAAGTCCAATGTGCCATCATCAAAGGCTCTAATAATAAGCAAAATAAATATCCAGATGCTGATAAGAAAGCCAACGATTAGGTGGTGCTTTACTGATGGATTTAATTTGTTTAATTCTTTTAATAGGTTAAATTCTGTTTTGAAATAATTTCATTAAACCAGATTGTCGCGGATAAAAAAGAACATTAATATTTTGTATCCAATGATATGCTAATTTCCTTATTTTTCGATAAAGTCAAGTAATCAATATAAGTTAAAAAGGATGAATTGTTTCTTAGTAAAAGCACTAAATTTTACTTTTTAATTCTTAATTATTGGGAGTAAATAACAATTGCTATTGTCCTTTTTTCTTCCCTAAAGACACCTTGTAGTCGTCTATAGTTCCTTTAATTTTTAAATTAAGGTATTTTGTTTTTTGGTTAGCATCTACTTTTACAATTTCATCTTCTTGTTGGAGACTACTAATAGTATCTTTCTTGCCTCCAAACAGTTTTTGCCAAGCGGCTTTTTTTACGGTTTTCCAAGGAATACGTATGGCGTAGTCTATGTTTTGATTATTATCATGCGTACCAGAAAGTTGCATATGCCCTAGAGTAGAAGCAATGGTCATTGCGGGAATGGTAATTTTTCCTTGCTGTATATTTAGGTTATTCTGCAAGGTGTCAAACCGAATATTTTGCAAGTTTTTATCCTCCATATAATCGGAAAGTGCTAGCATTGGGTTATAATTTTTTAATCTTCCGTTTAATACTTGTACATCCATATCTAAAGTAGATTGGTCTAAATCTGGCACCAAATCTGGATATACTCTAATTTTACCATTAATTCTAGAAGTAAGCTTTCCTTGTAAATTATCTGAAACGAGATGGTCTTGTCCAAAATTTTCAAACTTGAACAGCAATTTATCCAAATCCACATTATTTAAAACCAAATTGGGCTGCATATAAATATGTTTTGGATCACTGCCATTAAAATACCCTTTTAATTGAATACTTCCTCCTGCGGCATTCATATCTAATGTATCTACATAAAGGTAATGGTTAGGAGTAGTTCTTAAATCGGCTTTAATATTTTGTAAGTCTATTCTATGGTATATAAAATGAGTAATATCTGCCTTAAATTGCATATCTGTAAATGGCAACTCATATATGTTAAATGCATCTGCATGCTCTTTTACATCTTCAGTTTTTGAAGTAACAACTCCTGTTTGTTTTGGCGGACTTGCATCAAAATTAAAAAGGGCATCAAAATCTATATAATTTGCTTTTAGTGCTAAATAATTATCTCTTTTCTTTATTTGTGCATCCTTCCCTAAATAATAGTTTAAATCAAAATTAAAATTGGTAGTTCCTATTTCTCCATGAAAATCTTTTATAACTATATGTTCCTCTCCGTAATGTATATTTCCTTTAAAATCATGAAAACGAAGTGGGTGTAATTTCATTTTGGTATCTAGCTTATCTAAATCCAAATCTATAGAATGTAATGAGGAGTCTTTATAATGCATGCTAGACGCAAAATGCAATGCCAAATTGTTAAAGGTTTCATGTTGGTACTCTTTGGGAACGTAATTTTCTCCTTTATAAGAAAAGAGGTCTTCGAGTTTTAGTTTTTTAGCAGTAAGATTAATATCTAAATCTACCTCTCCGTTAAGCTCTGGTTGCATCCAAAAGCCATAATCATGTATGAGGCCGTTTAAATGAAAATCGCTATCATCTATATAACCTGTAAAATCTACTAACTGTAAGTCTTTCTCATCTATTAATATATCGGCATGAAAATCATGTAGTTTATGCGGATAATGTTTTAAGTCTGCATATAAACTATCTATAAAAAATTCTCCTTTAGGCAAATAAGTAGTTTCTGTACAATCTTTGGCAGAAGTTTTAAAAGAAAGCCCTAGACTTAAGTTTTTTATTTGTTCATCGATACCAGTTTGTATAGAATCCTTTTTTGAAAAACCAGTTAATTCGGAAACATCTATGGTGTTAGAGGCTATATCTAAATGCGCTTTTACTGGAATGTTGGTATGGTGTACTATGGCTGGTAAATTGGAAAGAAAACCACGTATAGATACATCGGTATTACCCATTAATAATTGAAACTTATGCAATGTTGCTTCCTTGCCATTCATTACTAAATGTACATTTAGATTCTGTAAGGGAGCTGGAAGCTCTTTAGAAGACAGACTCAAATCTTTTACCAATAATTCTGCAAAATAAGCTTGGTTCAGTTTTTCTAAGGCCTTTTCGGGATTATCTATGTCTATAATATCATGAAAATTCATTTTCAGGGATACTTGCCCAGAGGCATCTTGTACTTGTTGTAGGTTAAAAAAGTCTGTAACAAAATCGAGATTAAAATTTGAGTTTAGTTGCATGTCGATTTCAGGAGATTCAAAATTCTTTACAAAAAGAGACCCTTTAAATTCTCCCTTTTCTAAAGATGCAGTCATATCGGTTAAAGAAAATTCCATAGTACTGGTATTTCTATTTGCGCCATTTGTAAAATGGCCATGGAAACCCATATTATCTATTTTTTTTCTTTTTTGGGTATTCTCCAAAAAGGCTTTTCCTGCTCCAAAGTTGGCGTTTATAAAAGGTCGGTTTCCTTTGTTAGACGGTCCTTGAATAGTAGCATTAAAATAAATTTCACCAGCATTTTTGTACTTATCTAATATGGGTATTACATCTGTAGGAGCAAAAGCAATAAGCATATCAAAATTGGGCTTAGTTCCCTTTATAGAAAGGTTAAGGTCTACATCATTCTTTGTATCTATAGAGCCTTCTAGTTCAAAATCCCCATTCTCCATGACAATACCCGAAGGTTGTATGTTTAGAATGCCAGTGTATTCATTAAATGCCACATCGGTATGAATTTCAAAATGTTTTTTATGAATAAAAGTCGTATCTCCATCTTTTATCACATTTAATTCAAAATCGGTATCTATATGCCCTGCGATGATACTGTCTGTTTGACTAAAACCACCTACTCCAGTATAAATAAATTTTTCAACATCAGTATTGGTAGCTTCATCTAATGTGTGAATATCAAGATTTTTAAATTTTATTTTTTTTAAATGAATACTAGTAGATGGTGTTTCTGATTCTTGTGTGCTAGCTAAGGAATTTTGAATATTAGTAGTGTTATTTTCATGAATTACGACATTAAAAACGCCTTCTTCTAGTACTAAAGACTGAATATCATAATTTCCCTTTGCAATATCCCATAGATTAAAACCTACGAATATGTCTTTTACATTCATGATAATAGGCGCATTGTCTTTTTTTGTTTCCAAAATCTGTACATCATATACTTTTATAGAGACGTACGGAAAATTGCTAAAAAGAGATAATTTGCTTTTGCCAACTCTAATAAGCCCTTTGTGTTCTTTGTTTAGTTTGGTAATTTCTCCTTTAATAATTTCAGATTGATTACTCTGAATATATAGCATTAGGCTCCCTATTAATAGCATTGGAACTAAGATTAATGCTAGTAAAATTCGTTTCCAGAATTTTTTAATCTTCACAGTAGATATTTTTAGGGATTAGGAAAGGTCTGTATTACTAAGAATAACGAATTCGTGTCAAAAAAATTTTATTTCAAAGAGGATTTAGTTACTGGAGATGACCGTACGAATAGATTGTATATTTGCTTTATAGGAATGTGGTAATTTTTGTACCTTAGAGAAAACTTAAAAAGAAATTAAAAATAAAAATCTTATGGCATTTGATATTGACATGATTAAAGGAGTTTACTCAAATCTTAAAAATAGAGTAGATGCTGCAAAACAAGTAGTAGGTAAACCTTTAACTTTAGCAGAAAAGATTTTATATGCCCATTTATGGGATGGTAAAGCAAACAAAGCATTTGTAAGAGGGAAAGATTATGTAGATTTTGCGCCAGACCGTATTGCGTGTCAAGATGCAACGGCACAAATGGCACTATTACAATTTATGCAAGCGGGGAAGACTAAAGTTGCAGTACCAACCACAGTACATTGTGATCACTTAATACAAGCAAAAGACGGAGCTTCAGCAGATTTAAAATCAGCAAATACTACAAGTGCAGAAGTTTTTGATTTTTTAGAGTCGGTTTCTAATAAATACGGAATTGGTTTTTGGAAACCAGGAGCAGGTATTATTCATCAGGTAGTATTAGAAAATTATGCATTTCCAGGAGGAATGATGATTGGAACCGATTCGCACACTGTAAATGCTGGTGGTTTAGGAATGGTAGCTATTGGTGTTGGTGGTGCAGATGCTGTAGATGTTATGGCAGGAATGGCTTGGGAATTAAAGTTTCCTAAATTAATAGGAGTTAAGTTAACAGGAACAATTTCTGGTTGGACAGCTCCTAAAGATGTTATTTTAAAAGTAGCAGAAATTTTAACAGCAAAAGGAGGAACTGGAGCTATAGTAGAATATTTTGGCCCTGGGGCTATATCTTTATCTTGTACAGGAAAAGGAACTATTTGTAATATGGGTGCAGAAATAGGTGCTACAACATCCACTTTTGGGTATGACGCAGCTATGGAACGTTATCTAAGAGCTACGGATAGGGCAGATATTGCAGATGCAGCAAATGAGGTTAAGGAATACTTAACTGGTGATGCAGAAGTTTATGCAAATCCGAAGGACTATTTTGATGAGCTTATAGAAATTAATTTATCGGAATTAACACCATTATTAAATGGCCCTTTCACGCCAGATTTATCTACCAAAGTTGGTACAGATATGAATGTAAAGGCTACAGAGAATGATTGGCCTATAGCGGTAGAGTGGGGATTAATAGGTTCTTGTACTAACTCTTCTTATGAAGATTTGTCTAGAGCTTCATCCATAGCGCAACAAGCTATTGATAAAGGAATAAAAATGAAAGCAGAATTGGGAATAAACCCTGGTTCGGAACAAGTGCGTTATACTGCAGAGCGCGATGGTATTCTAGGAATATTTGAAAACCTAGATGCTAAAATTTTTACAAATGCCTGTGGACCATGTATTGGGCAATGGGCAAGATATAGTGATCCTAAGAATGCTCCTAAAAATAGTATTGTACACTCTTTTAATAGAAACTTTGCCAAGCGTGCAGATGGTAACCCAAATACACATGCTTTTGTAGCTTCTCCAGAAATTACTGCAGCTATTGCTATTGCTGGAAGATTAGATTTTAATCCAATTACAGATACCCTAATTAATAAAAACGGAGAAGAAGTAATGTTTGATGAACCAACAGGATGGGAATTACCACCAAAAGGGTTTGATGTAAAAGATGCAGGCTTTTTAGCTCCAGATGAAGATGGTTCTGGTGTTGTGGTTAAAGTATCTCCAGATTCTGAAAGATTGCAGTTGCTAGAGCCTTTTACTCCTATAAAAGATGAGAGTTTAATTGGAGCTAAATTATTAATAAAAGCTTTTGGTAAATGTACAACAGATCATATTTCTATGGCTGGGCCTTGGTTGCGTTTCCGTGGACATTTAGATAATATTTCTAATAACTGTTTAATAGGTGCTGTAAATGCTTTTGGTAAGAAAACTAATTTTGTAAAGAATCAATTAACAGGAGACTTTGGTGGTGTTCCAGATACGGCACGCGCATATAAAGCTGCAGGTATAAGAAGTATTGTAGTTGGAGACCATAATTACGGAGAAGGTTCTTCTCGTGAGCATGCAGCAATGGAGCCTAGGCATTTAGGGGTTGCAGCAGTTATTGTAAAATCTTTTGCTCGTATTCATGAGACCAACCTTAAAAAACAAGGTATGTTAGGATTAACGTTTGCAAATGAGAATGATTATGATGTAATTCAAGAAGATGATACGTTTAATTTTATAGATATTTCTGAGTTTGCTCCGGATAAGCAATTAACAATTGAAATTGTTCATGCAAACGGAAGTAAAGATGTTATTATGGCTAACCATACCTATAATGATGCGCAAATAGAGTGGTACAGAAAAGGTTCTGCTTTAAATGTTATAAAAATGGAAAACGCTAGCTAATTGCTAGTTATAAATATTTAATAAAAAACTCCTGATTTTCTTCAGGAGTTTTTTAGTTTTGGAGTATATATGAGTAAAAAAACATTAGTAAACGTAGTATTAATAGTTGCAGTAGCCTCTTTTTTTGTTACCCCAGTGGGTTATTATGGTAAGGTGTGGTTAAATAAAATATTTGCTAAAACACCAACTGTTATTGCAGTAGAGAATAGAGAAAAAATTAAAGATTATGAATGGGAATTAAAAGACCCTAATTGGAATGTTTTTAATTTTAATAAATCTAAAGGGAAAGTTGTTTTTGTTAATTTTTGGGCTTCGTGGCGTTTGCCTTGTGCAGCAGAGTTACAAGAAATTCAAGAAGTATATAATAAATATAAGGATACAGTAGATTTTTATATTATAACCAATGAGGAAAGGGCGCCAGTGGAAGAATTTATGATAAAAAATAAATTTACTTTTCCTGTAACCTATCTATTTATAGGAAAAAAATCGCCATTAGAAATTTTAGAGGCACCAGCATCTTATCTTTTAAATAAAAAAGGAGAGGTTGTTATTAAAGAATTAGATATTGCAGATTGGGATAATAATACAATAGATACTTTGTTGCAAGATTTGATAAAGGAGTAAGATGAAAATAAACAAGAAACTAATTGGTAATATACTGTTTGTTGCGCTACTAGTTATATTGTTATTTACTCCCTTAGGTTTTTCTATTAAAGTATATGTAAATAGAATAATTTCTTTTAGTCCTTCTATGGTGAATGAAGAAGAGCGGGTTATAATTAAGGATTATAATTGGCAGTTACGTACTTCTAAATTGGAACACATAAACTTAAGAGAAACAAAGGGTAAGGTAGTATTAATAAATGTTTGGGCTACTTGGTGCCCTCCTTGCGTTGCAGAAATGCCAAGTTTACAAGAATTATATGCAACCTATAATAAAGATGTTGTATTCTTATTTATAGCACAAGATGCCCCTGAAAAAGTAAATGCTTATCTTCAAGAAAATCATTTTACTTTTCCTGTGTATTACGAGTATTCTAAAGCACCAGAGGCTTTTTCATCTAATAGTATACCAACAACCTATATAGTTAATAAGAAAGGAGAAATTGTAGTAGTCAAAACGGGTGCCGCAGATTGGAATAGTGATAAAACCAGAAAATTAATAGATGGACTTATTGTTGCGGAATAAAAAACGCTTTTATACATAGTAAAAAAGCGTTTTGTGCCCACGACTGGAGTCGAACCAGCACGTCCATAAGAACACTACCCCCTCAAGGTAGCACGTCTACCAATTCCGCCACGTGGGCAATATAATAAAGCGCAAATATATAAAGCTAGTGGGGAACTAAAAATTAATTTAGAGTTTTGTTTCTATGAAGTTAAAAGGTTTTCTTTTAAGATAATATCTATAGGAATATTGTAGTTTGTTTTTAAAGTTTCTTGCTTAGCAATATGGTTAAATAAGTTTTTAATGGCCATATATCCTTGCAATTCAGGTTGCTGATTAATTAGGAAGCTTATTTCTTCATTTTTTAAGCAGTTAATATTTTTGTCATTCAAATCAAACCCAATTATTTGCGTATTTGTAATACCTTCTTTGTTTAATGCTTTTACAATAATATGAGATTTAGAATTTGTTACGAAAATCCCTTTTAGAGACTTAGTTTTTAACCATGTAATTAAATCAGGACATAAATTAAAGTCTTTTTTAAAGATATAAGATTTAGAAAGTATTTCTTTTTTGTACTGTACACTTTTTATAAACTCTTTAAAACCATCCTCTCTTTGTAAGTTGTTAACTAAAGTTCCTTTGTCGTTTTGTTTATTTATAACAAGGTATTCCCCATCTGCACCAACAAGGCCATAAAGTAATCTTCCGGCAACTTTACCTGCTTGATGAGAGTTTTGCCTAATAAAGTGAGCATTTTTTTCTAAGTCTATTTCGGTATCTAAAAAAACAACGGTAGTTTTTTTTTTAGCAGCTTTTTGTAATAGAGTATTACTTTCTTTTTTAAAAAAAGGAACTGTAATAATAGCGTTATATTCTTTCAAAAAAATAAATTCTATACTTTTTGTATACGTATTAGAATCTGTGAAATATAAAAAGTCTACAGCAACCCCCATTTCTTTTAATTCATTAACGGCATTATTTATGCCTTGAATAGGTAGTTTCCAATAATTCCATTCTTTTTTGGTCTCAGGCAATAACACAGCAAATTTTATCTTTTTTATAGAAGCTAGCTTAAGCCTGCTAGCAGTAGTGTTTTTTGTATATCCGGTTTCTTCTATAATTTTAAGAATCTTTGCTTTTGTTTCTTTAGAAACACCTGGCCTTTTATGAATAACACGGTCTACTGTACCAATAGATACATTTGCGAGTTTTGCAATTTGTTTTATTCCCATGTTTTAAGCAAATGACTAATTTATAATTGTAAAAATAGGATTTAAAAAAGAAAATTTCATTTATTAAAGCAGTATAAGTTTATTCGCGTGCATTATTATTAATCAGAATATTCTATTATTTAGGGATAATGCTTAAAAAAACCACGAGTAAAATCTTTTATCACAAAATTTTTACATGTAATTTTTTGACAAAAAAGGAACTTATTTTGTTCTGTTTAGGTGTAGTTACTATTTAATTTTTCTGAAGTATATAAAAAAAATAAGTTTATTTAGTGACCTGGCTGGGGCTCGAACCCAGGACCCTCTCCTTAAAAGGGAGATGCTCTACCAACTGAGCTACCAGGTCAAAATTATGAAGAACTTATGTGATTTTTATAATAATAAACAGAGCACATATTTAAATTAAAAAACCTCTTTAAATAAAGAGGTTTTTAAGTATCTGTGACCTGGCTGGGGCTCGAACCCAGGACCCTCTCCTTAAAAGGGAGATGCTCTACCAACTGAGCTACCAGGTCAAAATATAAAGAACTAAAATCCTTATTGCGGGTGCAAATATAGTACGTTTAATTAATTTAGCAAGGAGATTTTAAAGAAATTTTAAAATTCTTTGAAATGGTTATTAATTAGCTGAATTTTGTAAAAAAAAATACTGTATGAAAATTGTTTTAGTAGGCTATATGGGGAGTGGTAAAACTACTGTTGGTAAGTTACTTGCGAAAAATATGAACCTTTCTTTTTTAGATTTAGATGATTATATTGAAGATTCAGAAAAAAAAACAATCCCTGATATTTTTAAAGAAAAAGGGGAGATTTATTTTAGAAAAAAAGAACTTTATTATTTAGAAGAAATTTTAAATAAAGAAAAAAATATAGTTCTTTCTACGGGAGGAGGTACTCCTTGTTATGGTGTAAACATGAGCACAATACTTTCTGCAACTAAAAATGTATTTTATATAAAGGTGGGGATTAATGAGTTAGTAAAACGCCTTTCTTTAGAGAAAGAGCATAGACCGCTAATTAAAAATATTAAGGATGAGGAAATGCCAGAATTTATTGGAAAGCATATGTTCGAAAGGAGTTTCTTTTATTCCAAAGCCCATAATACCTTAAATACAGATACTAGAACTCCAGAAGAAACAGTAGAAACTATTAAGCAATTATTAGTCTAAAAAAACACTATCATTATTAGCTTCTAGAGTAACATTTACATGTTCTTGTAAAGAGGTAGACAAAGAAATTCCTTTATAGTCTGCCTTTACAGGATATTTTTTGTGGTTCCTATTCACTAAAACTGCTGTTTTTAACTGTTTTAAAGGGGTTTTTAAAAAATGGTGTACACCATAAATTAAAGTTGTTCCAGAATTTAAAACATCATCTACTAATACAACAGATTTGTTTAGGTATTTATTCTCTGGTATAGAAGTAGTTACACCACTTTTTAAAGGATCAGTTTTGTCCATCATAACTTTGCATAAAGTAATTTCTGCATCTGTTATTTTTCGTAGTATAGTTTGAATTTTTTTTGCAAACTTTAGACCAACACCATCAATACCAGCAATAATTATTTCTTTTTCATCAACATTTGCCTCAAAAATTTGATAAGAAATACGCTTTATTTTATGTTGTATTTGTTTATGAGATAGTATTGTGTTTTTCATAGTCCGCTATAATTTACTTCTCAAAGATAAAAAAGAGTTCTTTACCTGCTCTAGGTAAAATAGAATTTGATGCTTTTTCGAGTATTTTTATTGTAAAATCATTGTCAAATAAGGTTACATATTCATTTTTACTACCGCCAAATGGAGGCCCTTTTTCTGTTTTTGGAAAGTTGAAAAGAAGCCCGACTAATTTACCTTTTTTAGCTAATAAACTATGCATTTTTGAAACATAATTTGGACGCAATTTAGGAGAAATTGCACAAAAAAAAGTTTGTTCTAAAATTAAATCAAATCCGCTTAATTCTAGATTAAAAAAATCTTCTTGAATTAATCTTTCTATTGGGAAACAGGGAGCTTTTTTAAGGATTAAATCTAACGGTTGCTTAGCTATATCTACAACAAAAACGTTTTTAAAACCTTGTTCATGTAAATAAATAGGCTCATATCCTTTTCCTGCTCCAGGAATTAATATTTTTATATTCTTATTTTTTAATTGGTCTATATAAGTTTTTAATGGTGTAGAAATATAACCTATATCCCAACCAGTATCTTTGTTTTCATATTTATTCTCCCAAAATTCTTTATTCAGATTCATCTAAGTAATCTTCAATTTCTCTTCTATCTTTTTTGGTAGGCCTTCCTGTCCCTTTTTTTCTATAATAATCTTTTGCATGTTGTAAGAGTTCATCATGAGCAAAGGCTTCTTTGGGGGTAGTGTCTTTTCTGTAAATGTCTACTAACTTGGCACCAACCCTGCTTTTAGGAGTATCTAAAACTACTAATTCATAGTTTATTTGCTCTTTGCGTACAATTAATTTATCCATAGGGTATACTTCTCTAGATGGTTTTACTACTTGTCCATTTACTTTTACATGCCCTTTCTTACAAGCAGTAGTAGCAATATTTCTAGTTTTATAGTATCGGATACTCCATAAGTATTTGTCTACTCGCATTTTTGAATTAAAATTCTTTATTAACGTACTCTACAAAAATAAGGGAAAATTGTATCTTCGGCATTTAAATTATTTTTTAATGAAAATGAATAAGTTTTTAACACTAGTAGTAATAGTTATTATTGCTTTGTCTTGTAATAATGATGATAATGGTAATAATGTTGATCCTCCTAGATTACTAAGCGAAGTAGCCATTGAAGACGATGCGGAAATTTTAGAATACTTAAAGACACACTTTTATAACTATGAGGAATTTGAGAATAAACCCGATGGTTTTGATTACCAAATAAAAATTGGAGTAATAGAAGGGGATAACGCTGATAAAACTTCGTTATTTGATTCTCCAGAATTGAAGAGTGAAACTATTAAGGTTAGTTCGGAGGATTTTAATTTACCTGGAAATGAAATAGACATTGAGCATACGTTGTATTATATAGTTGCTAATAAAGGGGATGGAGATCAAGGTGTGCAACCAACTGCTATGGATTCTACTTTTGTAACATATGAAGGAAGACGTATAGACAACACTATTTTTGATAGTGCAGATGCACCAGTTTGGTTTGATATGGTTACAACTGTAAGTGGTTTTGGTAAAGGTGTTGCAGGTTTAAAAGCAGGTGGCGAGGTAGAAGAGAACGGAGATGGGACTTTTACTATTCTAGATCCAGGAGTAGGATTAATATTTATGCCATCTGGGTTGGCTTATTTTGCAGGAACACGACCTGGAGTTGCTTACGCACCAATAATTTTTAAAGTTAATTTATTTCGTGTAGAAGAATCTGACCATGATAGAGATGGAGTCCCAACATGGAAAGAAGATATTAATAAAGATGGCAATCCAAGAAATGATGATACCGATGAAGATGGAGGAGCAGACTATTTAGATACCGATGATGACGGAGATTTTACACCAACAAACGAGGAAATAAGAAATGAGGCGGGTGAGGTTACAAGTCCAGATTCTTACCCAGGAACAGAAAATGGTGGTACAGCAGATTATTTAAATCCTGATGTGAATTAATTAACGCAAATATTAAATTAAAAGCCAGAAAGTAATTTACTTTCTGGCTTTTTTGTTACTATAGCTACGCACTATTTTTTATTATAATTTAATAGATAAATTAAGAATTATTTGATCCGGTCTTACATCTATTCTACTAGCTTGTAATGTAGTAATATTTGTATTAATAAAACTAGCTTCATTACTACTTAAGCCTCTTTCATACCTCACATCTATCCCTAGTTTTCCTAAATTTACTCCTGCACCAATATGTAAACCAACAGAAAAATCATTTTCTACATCATTTATGGTAATACCATCAAAATCAGTATTTAATATATATTGAAAAGCAGGTCCTGCAAAAATATGTAAAGGACCAATTATTTTTGCGCCAACAAGAACTGGGGCATCTAGCTTACTCATGTTAAACTTGTCCCCATCATAATCAGACTTTGTTCTGGTGTATAATAATTCAGGTCTTACATAAAAGCGCTCTCCAACTTTACCATAAACACCAATATGATACCCTATGTTTCTATCAGGATTTTCAGCTGCATTAGAGGCAGATTCAAAATAATCACCATTAGCACTATAATTAAGTCCGCCAGTTATACCAAAACCAGCTTCTTTTTGAGAAAATGCAGAAATGCTAAACAAAGCACATACTGCTACTAAAAGAATTTTTTTCATAATTTCATTTTTTACAATTCAACAGCAGCAATAATGATACCATTGTTATTTTTCGTCTCTACTAGCAGAACGCAAGGCATTACTCTTTATTGTTAAGATAAAAAGGAGCAAAAATATTTAACATTTTAAAATAACAAATTAACGGTACTAGATTTAATCTTTATCCTTTTCTTAAGTTTTTTATGCGCTATAGTTGATTATATTTGTGTTCTTAAATAAAGATTTGAAATTTACATTACATCATACCGATCCTCTAAGTAAAGCTAGAGCAGGAACAATGGTTACCGATCACGGGACTATAGAAACTCCAATATTTATGCCTGTAGGTACAGTAGCATCTGTAAAAGGAGTGCATCAAAAAGAATTAAGAGAAGAAATTAAACCAGACATTATTCTTGGGAATACCTATCATTTATTCTTAAGACCTAAAACGCCAATTTTGCATAAAGCAGGGGGCTTACACAAGTTTATGGGTTGGGATGGTAATATCTTAACCGATAGTGGTGGGTATCAAGTATATTCTCTTTCATCTAACAGAAAAATAAAAGAAGAAGGGGTTAAATTTAAATCGCATATAGACGGTTCTTACCATATGTTTACGCCAGAAAATGTAATGGAAATACAAAGAACCATTGGCGCGGATATTATTATGGCTTTTGATGAGTGTACACCGTACCCATGTGATTATAAATATGCAAAACGATCTATGTATATGACACATAGATGGTTGGATCGTTGTATAACACATTTAGATAAAACACCTTTTGTGTATGACTATTCGCAAACTTTCTTCCCAATTGTTCAAGGGTCTACATATAAAGATTTAAGAAGACAATCTGCAGAATACATTGCTAATGCCGGAGCAGAAGGTAATGCTATTGGTGGATTATCTGTAGGAGAACCAGCAGAAGAAATGTATGGCATGACTGAGGTTGTTTGTGAAGTGCTTCCAGAAGATAAGCCAAGATATTTAATGGGAGTAGGAACCCCAATAAATATTTTAGAAAACATAGCATTGGGCATAGATATGTTTGATTGTGTTATGCCAACACGTAATGCAAGAAACGGAATGCTATTTACCTCTCATGGAACCATTAACATTAAAAATAAAAAATGGGAAGATGATTTTTCTATGCTAGATCCAGAAGGAACTACGTTTGTAGATAAAGAGTATACTAAAGCATATTTAAGACATTTATTTGCGGCTAATGAGTATTTAGGAAAACAAATAGCAACCATACACAATTTAGGCTTTTATATGTGGCTTGTAAGAGAAGCTAGAAAGCATATTTTAGCAGGAGATTTTAGAATTTGGAAAGATACTATGGTGAAACAAATGGATAAAAGATTGTAAATGCTTACCATACTAGATAGATATATTTTAAAAAGATATTTAGCAACCTTTTCGGTAATGTTACTACTTTTTATTCCTATTGGTATCATGGTTAATTTTGCGGAGCAGAATGGAAAAATGTCTGCAAATAATGCTCCTGTCAATGAAATACTTATATATTATATGCACTTTACAGTATATATAGGTAGCTTGTTGTTTCCTATATTTCTATTTCTATCTGTTATTTATTTTACCTCTAAACTTGCTAATGATACCGAAATTGTAGCAATTCTTAGTTCTGGTGTTTCTTATAATAGGTTCTTAAGACCTTATATTATAGGAGCAACTTTAGTTGCTATTCTTATGTTTGTTATGGGAATGTTTTTAGTACCTAAAGCAAGTGTAGGTTTTAATGAGTTTAAGTATAAATACTTGAAAAAAGGAAAGCAAGATCGTGTAACAAATAATATATACAATCAACTTAATGAAACCGATTTTATTTATATAAGTAGTTTTGAATCGGCAAGGCAAAATGGAAAGAATTTTACTTTTGAGCGTTTTGATGAAGAAAATAATTTAAAATTTAAAATAGCAGCAAGTAATATTAGATGGGTAGAAAAAGATAGCTTGTATAGACTTACATCTTATAGGAAAAGAACTATAGTAGGAGACTCTGCAATTTTAGAAAGTAAAAGAAGATTAGATACTCTATTTGCCTTTAAAATAGATGATTTAACTCCGGTTTCCTATGTAGCAGAAACCAAAAATTTATTTCAACTTAATAAATTTATAGAGGAGCAAAAAAGAAAAGGAGCTTCTAATATTAATACCTATATTTTAGTAAAATATAAACGTTGGGCTTTGCCACTAACAGCATTTATATTAACAATAATCGCCGTTGCAGTATCTTCTGTAAAAAGAAGAGGAGGAATGGGGGTAAATCTTGCTTTTGGTATTCTCGTAGCTTTTATATTTGTGTTTTTTGATAAAGTATTTGGAACCCTAGCAGAACAATCTGGTTTTTCTCCTTTATTGGCAGTAATAATACCTAATATATTATTTGGAATATTGGCATTTTATCTTCTTCAAAATGCAAAACGATAAATTAAAAAATTTAGTTCACCTACATTTTATAGTTTTTGTATGGGGTTTTACCGCAATTTTAGGTAAGCTAATAACTATAGATGCATTGCCACTTGTTTGGTATAGAATGGGTATAGCATCTATTTTAATTATCTTATATGTGTTAGTAAAGAAAATTAGGATTAAAATAACCAAAAAGACTCTTATAACAATGTTTTTAGGAGGAATAGTCGTGGCTCTCCATTGGGTTACCTTTTTTATTGCGATAAAAGTTTCTAATGTATCCATAGCTTTAGCAACATTATCTATAGGAGCTTTTTTTACGGCTATTTTAGAGCCAATTTGGTATAAGAGAAAAATAATTAAATATGAGATTTTTTTTGGATTACTAGTTATTATAGGTTTATACTTTATTTTTAGGGTAGACACTTCTTATTTATATGGAATGATTTTGGCAGCTATTTCCGCTTTTTTAGCAGCAACCTTTTCAATAATTAATGGGAAACTAGTTCAAAAAGAAAAACCATCTATAATAGCAATGGTAGAGCTTAGTACAGGTGTCGTATTTTTATCTATATATTTTCTTTTTACAAATACATTTAAGACAGAATTTTTTCAAATATCAGCAAAAGACTGGTTTTACTTATTTATACTATCTTCTATATGTACTGCCTATGCGTTTATTGCGGCAGTAAAAGTGATGCGTTTTTTAACACCATATACCGTAATGCTTACTACAAATTTAGAACCAGTGTACGGTATACTAATGGCATTGTTATTATTAGGAGAAAATGAAGAGATAAATTCTATGTTTTATGTAGGCGCACTGATTATACTTGCAACTGTAGTTGCTAACGGAATTCTTAAAAATAGAAGGAAATTAAAGAAGTAGTAGCGCAATCGTTACCATTAAAGCTTTATATTTGTTCTTTAAACTAACAAAAATTACTTTTTTATGGAGTATTTGGATTTTGAACTTCCAATTAAAGAACTAGAAGAGCAGTTAACCAAGTGTGTTATTATTGGAGAAGAGAGTGATGTTGATGTAACACAAACTTGTAAAAAAATTGAAAAAAAGCTTTTAGAGACTCGTAAAGAAATTTACAAAAATCTAACTTCTTGGCAGCGTGTACAGTTATCAAGACATCCTAATAGACCATATACACTAGATTATATTAATGCTTTATGCGGAGATACTTTCTTAGAACTTCATGGGGATAGAAATGTTGCAGATGATAAAGCTATGATTGGTGGTTTAGGAAAAATAAACGACCAAAGTTTTATGTTCATTGGCCAACAAAAAGGATACAACACCAAGACAAGACAGTATCGTAATTTTGGAATGGCAAATCCAGAAGGATATCGTAAAGCATTACGTTTAATGAAGTCTGCAGAGAAATTTAATGTACCTGTTGTATGTTTTATAGATACTCCAGGAGCATATGCAGGAATAGAAGCAGAAGAACGTGGACAAGGAGAGGCAATTGCACGTAATATCTTAGAAATGACAAGACTTAAAGTCCCAATCATTGTTGTTATTATTGGAGAAGGAGCTTCAGGTGGAGCATTAGGAATAGGAGTAGGAGATAAGGTTTTAATGTTAGAGAATACTTGGTATTCTGTTATTTCACCAGAATCTTGTTCTTCTATTTTATGGAGAAGCTGGGAGTTTAAAGAACAAGCTGCTGATGCTTTAAAACTAACAGCTCCTGACATGAAGAAAATGAAAATAGTAGATGAAATAGTTAAAGAACCTATTGGAGGAGCACATTCTGATAGAGAAAACACTTTTGAAGCTGTAAAGTCTAAAATATTTGAACATTTTCAAGAATTGGAAAAGTTATCACCAAAAGATTTAGTAAATAAACGTATGGACAAATATGCAAGTATGGGTGTTTTTAATGGCTAACCGCATATTTTAAATACTTTCTTATAATCCGGAAAATTAAAATTCCGGATTTTTTTTGTTATCAACATAATTTTGTAACTTATTAACAGTCAATTGTTAGTGAAATGTGAATATCGTAAGCATTGAAATTCATGTTAACTAAAGGTTAATTGCATACTTTCGTACTCATGGAAAAACCGAACCCAGTTATTGGTCGTAAGATAGATAAATCTACCCTTATCAGTTTAGAAAAGGGGAAAATACCACCTCAAGCAGTTGATTTAGAGGAGGTTGTTATTGGTGCTATGATGATCGATAAAAAAGGGGTGGATGAGGTTATAGATATTTTGCATCCAGATGTTTTTTATAAAGACGCACATAAGTACATTTTTGAAGCAATTTTTAAATTGTTTGAAACATCGGAACCAATAGATTTATTAACCGTTTCTACACAACTAAAGAAAGATGGTAAGTTAGAAAGTGTTGGGGGCGACTTTTATCTTATAAAGCTAACTCAAAAAATAGCTTCTTCTGCACATATTGAGTTTCATGCACGTATAATACTTCAAAAATTTATACAACGTAGTCTAATAAAAATATCAGGAGAAATTATAGAATCTGCTTATGACGAATCTACCGATGTGTTTGATTTATTGGACACGGCTGAATCTAAATTATACGATGTTACACAAGGAAATCTTAAGCGTTCTGCAGAAACCGCACAGAATTTAGTTATTCAAGCTAAAAAGCGTATTGAAGAAATTGCAGGAAAAGAGGGGATGAGTGGGGTGGCATCTGGTTTTGATAAGTTAGATAAGTTAACCTCTGGTTGGCAACCGAGTGATTTAATTATTGTTGCAGCCCGTCCTGGTATGGGGAAAACTGCACTAACATTATCTATGGCAAGGAATATTGCAGTTGAATCCAAAACTGCAGTAGCATTCTTTTCTTTGGAGATGTCTTCTGTACAGCTTATTACCAGATTAATTTCTTCGGAAACAGGATTATCTTCTGAAAAATTAAGAACTGGTAAATTAGAAAAACACGAGTGGGAACAATTAAATGTAAAGGTTAAGTCTTTAGAAGCAGCCCCTTTGTTTATTGATGATACACCGTCATTATCTATTTTTGACCTTAGAGCAAAGTGTCGTAGACTAGCTTCACAGCATGATATAAAAATGATTATGATTGATTATTTGCAGTTAATGACAGCTGGTGGTAGTCAAAAAGGAGGAAACAGGGAACAAGAAATATCTACAATCTCTAGAAACTTAAAAGCATTAGCAAAGGAACTTAATGTTCCTGTTATTGCATTATCACAGTTATCTCGTGCTGTAGAAACTCGTGGTGGTAGTAAACGTCCAGTACTTTCAGATTTAAGAGAATCTGGTGCCATTGAGCAAGATGCCGATATTGTATCTTTTATATACAGACCAGAATATTATAAGATTGATGAGTGGGATGACGAAGAACAAAGTCCTACCGCTGGCCAAGCAGAATTTATTGTTGCCAAACACAGAAACGGTGGTCTAGAAAATATACGTCTTAAATTTATTGGTAACCAAGGTAAGTTTGATAATTTAGATGATTTTGATTCTCCGTTTGAGTTTCAATCTAAAATGAATGAAGACGATGATAATCCTTTTATCACGAAGAATTTACCCAATGCCAATGAAGCATTTGGTAGTTCTATGAATGATGGTGCTCCAGAGGATAATGATGTTCCTTTTTAGATTTTAGGATAAGGTTAAGTTTCTAACTTTTATAGAAACTTCTTTTTAAGTTATCTTTGGGTATAGACTATATAAAGTGTATATGAAAAAGGTAGTACTGTTTTTACTATTTGCAGTTTTTGTTTCCAAAGTAACAGCATCTGTTATTTTAATTCCTATGGATGCAGAATTTCAAAAAAATCATCTTAAAGCATACGGGATTACTTATTGGGTTTTATCAAAACAACAAAAAGTACAGTGGTTGCTAAACTATAGGGGAGGTTCTTTTTTATTACCAGATGGCGAAGCAATACGTAAAGAATGCCAAATAAGAGGCGTTTCTTTTGAGATTTTATCAGACGGAGAAGCAAATGGAATTTTAGATGACATAAGTAGCCCTTCTAAAAATCAAGAATCTGTAATTCTAGAAAAAGCTCCTAAAATAGCAGTATACTCTCCTAAAGGAAAACAACCTTGGGATGATGCTGTTACTATGGTTTTAACTTATGCGGAAATACCGTATATAACTATTTATGATGAAGAGGTTTTAGAAGATAAATTAGCTTTGTATGATTGGTTACACTTACACCATGAAGATTTTACGGGGCAATATGGTAAATTTTATGGTGCTTACCGTGCAGCACCTTGGTATATGCAACAAAAAAAAGATGCAGAAGCCTTAGCTACTAAACTTGGTTATAGTAAAGTATCCGAAGCAAAAAGAGCGGTAGCTTTAAAAATAAGAAACTATGTAATTGGAGGCGGATTTATGTTTGCAATGTGCTCTGCAACCGATAGTTTTGATATTGCATTGGCAACACACGGATTAGATATTTGTGAACCAATGTTTGATGGAGACCCTTCCGAAGCTAATTACCAGAGTAAATTAGATTACACTAAATCTTTTGCATTTACAGACTACATTTTAGAAAGAAACCCATTGCAATATGAATTTTCTTCTATAGATATGACCAGTAAAAGAAGAAAAATTCAAAAAGAGACCGATTATTTTTCTTTAATGGATTTTTCGGCTAAATGGGATCCAATACCAACGATGCTCTGTCAAAATCATACTTCTTTGGTAAAAGGTTTTATGGGGCAAACAACGGCATTTAATAGAGAGCAAATAAAACCTACAGTACTAGTATTAGGCGAGAATAGAATTAATAGCGAGGCTCGTTATATTCATGGTATAAAAGGAAAAGGTTTTTTTACTTTTTATGGTGGTCATGACCCAGAAGATTACCAACATAGAGTAGGAGATCCTAAAACAGAATTAGAGTTACATCCAACTTCTCCTGGGTATAGACTAATTTTAAATAATATTTTATTTCCTGCGGCAAGAAAAAAGAAACAAAAAACGTAATAGCAATCCATTTCAATTTGCTTTCTGTTTTGTCTCCAAACACTAATTAAAAGTTTTTTGTCCTATATTCTCAATAGAATATATTCTTTTGTGAGTTTGTTTTTTTGTGAATTACTGATAGTAAATCGCCGAAACAAATTGTATTCCATTCAAATTTTTAAGCTCAAAAGAAAAGGGTTATCCTCATGATTTTAAGTTTTCGTATAACTTTAAAATTGGACGAATATATAATTTGCTGTTTAATTTTGGTCCTTCTAGTAGGATGTTTAAATCTACTATTTTTAAACATATAACTAAGCATAGAATGCAGAGAGCAAAAGAGTTAATTGAAAAAAAGAATATACAGTTTCTGAAATATCTTATGAGGTAGGTTATAAAAATTCGCAACAATTTACCGTAGCATTTAAAAATATTTATGGGTTTTTGCCTAGTTATGTTATTTAGTTTAGAAGTTTTTCTAATATTCTTTCTACACCATAATCATCATTACTAGTAGTGCTAAAATTAGCAATTTTTTTTACATTTTCATGAGCATTTTCCATTGCAAAACTATATGTAGACATGGCTAGCATTTCTAAATCATTATTGTAATCACCAAAAACCATTGTTTCTTCTGGTAGAACATTAATTAATTCTTGAACTTTTTGTAATGCATAACCTTTGTGCGCATTAAAGTCCGATAAGTCTAACCAATTTTGCCCAGATACTTTTACCTTTATTTTTTTTTCTAAATGTTTTACAGCTGGATAAATAAATTCCTCTGAACTTTCAAAATGATAAATTGCAATTTTTAAAACTTCTCCAGAGTAATCTTCTAGATTGTTTAACATCTCATATTTTGAATAAAATTCTTTTAATTTAGTAGCAAATTTGGTAGAAGAATTTAATAAGTAAGCTTTTTCTTTTGTGCAAAGAACAGGGTGTACACCTTTTATATTGGCAACAATTTTTAAAATTTCATCCTTTATTTCAGGCTTTAACGGGGTAGATAATAGCTCTTTATTTTGTTGTTTTATAAAACTACCATTTTCTGCAATTACAATGATATCCTCTTTAATAGAAGAGAGTTTATCAATAATACTATGGTATTGTCTTCCGCTTGCTGCAACAAATTGAATGTTTTTACCTTTTAGTTGTTGGTGTAATTTAAAAAAACGGTCGCTAACTTGATGGTTAGAGTTTAGTAACGTACCATCCATATCGGTAACTACCATTTTAATTCTAGATAAATCCATTGCAATATTTTTTTACAAAGGTATTTCATTGGATTTAATTATATCTTAGTTCTTGTAAATTCATTTTTTAAAATATGAAATCTTATCAAAGAGAAATCCTGTTGCCTAAATTTAAAAGAGGTTTTCATTTAATTACAGATTGTGTTCTTGATTCTATTCCTGAAATTAAAAATATTTCTATAGGAAACCTTCAGGTTTTTATTAAGCATACATCTGCAAGTTTAACCATCAATGAAAATGCAGATAGTACAGTTAGAGATGATTTTGAAAGTCATATTAATGTAATGGTTCCTGAAAATGCGCCCTATTACAAACATACATATGAAGGTCCTGATGATATGCCAGCTCACATAAAGGCTTCTTTAATGGGAAGCTCTCTACAAATACCAATAACTAAAGGAAAGTTAAATCTAGGAATTTGGCAAGGCATTTATCTTTGTGAACATAGAGATTATGCTTCCGGAAGAACTATTGTAATTACGGTATTTGGGAATTAAACAAAAGAATATAGTAATACTACCGTAGCGAAACCTGTGAGTGCAAGAATAGTTGTCATTAAAGTCCATGATTTAAATGTTTGTTTTTCTGTTAAGTGTAAATATTGACTTACTAACCAAAATCCACTATCATTAACATGGGATAAGATAGAAGCTCCAGAAGCAATTGCAATAACTAAACAGGCTAATTGAGGGCTAGAAAAAGTATGCATTGATAATAAAGGAGATACTAAACCTGCAGCAGTTATCATAGCAACTGTAGACGATCCTTGTATAATTCTAACAATTGCAGCGGCAAAGAAAGAAAAAATAATAATTGGTAACCCTAAATTGGTCATTAGCTCTGCTATTACTCTACCAGCTCCAGTGTCTATTAAAATTTGTTTAAAAACTCCTCCAGCACCTGTCAATAAAATAATTATACCAGCAGGAGCTAATGATTTTGAAGAAATGTCTAACATTTTTTTCTTGGTATATCCCATTTTAATACCTAAAAAGTACCAGGCCAATAAGTTTGCAATTATTAATGCGATAAATGGATGTCCAATAAAATTAAATATAGACGTGGCAGTTCCATAATTTGTAATTATAGTATTATTAGCTTGTATAGTTGTATTTGCTAATATTAAAATTATAGGAATAAGAATAATAGAAAATACAATTCCTATATTAGGTAGGTTATTATCTTTGTTATTTTCTTCTTGTAACTCTGGAGCATCTATATGTATTTTCTTTGCAATATATTTTCCAAAAATTAAACCGCAAACAAGAACAGTTGGTATTCCAGTAATTGCACCTATAAGAATTACCCATCCTAATTGAGCTCCAATAATATCAGCAACAGCAACTGGGCCAGGAGTAGGAGGTATAAAAGCATGTGTTGCTGCTAATCCTGCTAATAGAGGAATGGCGTATAATAAAAGAGATTTTCTTGTTTTCCTTTGTAAAGAATAGATTATAGGTATAAGTATAATAAACGCAACATCAAAGAAAACAGGAATAGCAATAATAAAACCAGAAATAGCAAGTGCTGTAGGGGCTCTCTTTATACCAAATTTAGTAATCATAAAAGAAACTATAACTTTTGTTCCACCAGAGTGTTCTAATATGGCACCAAGAATAGAACCTAAGCCAACAACAGTGGCTACAAAACCTAGTGTGCTAGCCATTCCGTTCTGTATTACTTGTATAATTTGCATACCATCTAGTCCGGCTATGAGACCAACGCTAATGCTAGCAATAAGAAGAGAAATAAATGCTTGAATTTTAAAGTATAAAACTAAAATTAATAAAATTGCAATACCTATAAATACGGATAATAATAAAGTTGTAGTCATTAATTTAAGCTATGTATTAATATAATCTTAATGTATAAAAGTCTAATACATTTTATTAAACAGTATTAAATAAGCAAGTATTAAATCTGTAATTTCTTTTTAATATCATTAATAATAACCTCAGGAGAAGTGTCAATAGAATAGTGTATGCCATATTCAGGAACTTCTAAAGTGTCAAATTGAGATTTTAGTAGTGTAGAAGGCATAAAATGACTTTCTCTTGCTTGCATACGTTTGTTAATTAATTCTATAGATCCATCTAAGAATACCCAAGTGGTTTTGTCTGAAATATTTTTACTTAATAGTAAACGGTAAGATTCTTTTAAAGCAGAACAGGCAATAATTGCTCCTTTTTCATTTGTTTTTTTTGAGGCTAATTTATTTATGGTCTTTAGCCAACCTAAACGGTCATTGTCATTTAAAGGAGTGCCAGATTTCATTTTAATAACGTTTGCTTCAGGATGAAAATCATCTGCATCAAAAAATGGAATATTTGTGTTTTCGGATAGTAATTTGGCAATAGTAGATTTACCAGAGCCAGAAACACCAATTACGTATATTATAGGATTGATATAGATATACTTTAAAATTAATACCTAAATATACTAATATTAAATAAAAAAAATCCGATTCGTTAGAATCGGATTTTCCTTATAGTGAGATAATATTCTTAATTTATTTAACTTGCTCTACAATTGCTTTAAAAGCATCTGGGTTGTTCATTGCTAAGTCTGCTAAAACTTTTCTATTAAGTTCTATATTGTTAGCTTTTACTTTTCCCATAAACTGAGAGTAAGACATTCCATGTAATCTAGCACCAGCGTTAATTCTGGTAATCCACAAGGCGCGGAATGTTCTCTTTTTATTTCTACGGTCTCTATAAGCATATAACATTGCTTTTTCAACCGCATTTTTAGCTACTGTCCAAACGTTTTTACGTCTTCCAAAGTAACCTTTGGCTTGCTTCATTACCTTTTTTCTTCGGGCTCTAGAAGCTACTGCATTTACTGATCTTGGCATAATTTTAATTTTTTTGTAGAAGGCGATCAATTTAAATATTGATTCTTTTAATGGCCTAACTCCAGGGTTAATAATTGTTTACCGAAAAGAATATTACTTTAAACGTAATTGTTCTTTTATACTGTTAACATCAGCTTGGTGTACCAACGCTGAGTGTGTTAACGCAAGCTTACGCTTTTTAGATTTTTTAGTCAAAATGTGACTCTTAAAAGCGTGCTTTCTCTTGATTTTACCAGAGCCTGTAAGCTTAAAACGCTTTTTAGCACTGGATTTTGTTTTCTGTTTAGGCATTTTCTCCTATGTATTAAATTATCTCACTTTTTTATGCTGAAACTGCCTATAAAAATATAGGCAGATATTCAGTTTTCTATATAAATTTTTTAAATCCTGTAAAGGAATTTAAAAATTATTTTTTTGTCTTAGGAGCAATAAACATTGTCATCCTTTTACCTTCTAACTTAGGCATTTGTTCTACTTTTCCTAATTCTTCTAACTCAGAGGCTAATCTAAGTAAAAGAATTTCTCCTTGATCTTTATAAACAATAGACCTTCCTTTAAAAAATACATAAGCTTTTAATTTAGCTCCTTCTTTTAAGAACTTTTCAGCATGTTTCTTTTTAAATTCATAATCATGATCGTCTGTATTAGGACCAAAACGTATTTCTTTAACCACAACTTTGGAGGCTTTCGCCTTCATAACCTTTTCTCGCTTTTTCTGCTCGTATAGGAACTTTTTATAGTCAATAATTTTACAAACTGGTGGGTCAGCTTTGGGAGAAATTTCTACCAAATCTAAACCAAGTTCTTCTGATTTTGCCATTGCTTGTTGCAATGTATATACACCAACCTCCACATTATCACCAACTAACCTAACGTTAGGGGAAATAACGTTCTCGTTAATTTTGTGTGGGTTTTTATTTTCCCTTCTAGGTTGCGGCCTAAATCTCTTTCTAATTGCTATGACTAATATATTTTAATTAAACTTAATATTTTTCTTTAAAACGACTTTAAGGTACTGTTTATTTCATTATTTACCAAGTCTGTAAACTTTTCAATGCTTATTGCTCCTATATCCTCTCCACCGTGTCTACGAACAGAAATTGTATTTCCTTCAATGTCATTGTCTCCAACAATCAGCATAAATGGTGTTTTGCTCATTTCCGCTTCTCGTATTTTTTTTCCAATAGTTTCATTTCTATTGTCTACAAGGGCGCGAATTTCGTTATTTTCTAATGAATTTAAAACTTTTTTAGCATAAATTTCATGTTTTTCGCTAACTGGTAAAATTATGGCTTGTTCAGGAATAAGCCAAAGTGGAAAATTACCCCCGGTATGTTCTAGTAATAAGGCTATAAAACGTTCCATGCTTCCAAAAGGAGCGCGGTGTATCATTATAGGTCTGTGTAACTCATTATCACTTCCTTTATAAGAGAGTTCAAACCTTTCTGGAAGGTTGTAATCTACTTGGATTGTTCCTAATTGCCAACTTCTACCCAAAGCATCTTTAATCATAAAGTCTAATTTTGGGCCATAAAAAGCGGCTTCTCCACTTTCTATAATAAAATCTAGCCCTTTTTCTTTAGCAGCATTTATAATTGCATTTTCAGCTTTTTCCCAATTTTCTACTTCGCCAATGTATTTTTCTGGTTTTGTTAGATCACGGACAGATACTTGTGCAGTAAAATTTTCAAATCCTAAAGAACTTAATACATATAAGGATAGGTCAATAACATTTTTAAATTCTTGATCCAATTGTTCTGGAGTGCAAAATATATGAGCATCATCTTGAGTAAAACCTCTAACTCTTGTTAATCCATGTAGTTCCCCACTTTGTTCGTATCTATATACAGTTCCAAATTCTGCAAACCTTTTTGGTAGTTCTTTGTAGCTGTAAGGTTTGTGGTTGTATATTTCGCAGTGATGTGGGCAATTCATGGGTTTTAATAAAAACTCTTCGTCTTCTTTAGGAGTATTTATTGGTTGAAAGCTGTCTTCGCCATATTTCGCATAATGCCCAGAAGTAACATAAAGTTCTTTTTGTCCAATATGAGGTGTAACCACCATCTCATAGCCGGCTTTTTTTTGAGCTTTCTTAAGAAAATCTTCTAGACGCTCTCTAAGTGCTGCTCCTTTAGGTAGCCATAGAGGGAGTCCTTGCCCTACTTTTTGTGAAAAAGTAAAGAGTTCTAATTCTTTTCCCAGTTTTCTGTGGTCTCTCTTTTTTGCTTCTTCTAATAAATGAAGATATTCTGTAAGCTCTTTCTGTTTAGGGAAAGAAATGCCATAAATTCTAGTTAATTGTGTGTTGTTTTCATCACCTCTCCAATAAGCTCCTGCAACACTTAAAATTTTAATGGCTTTTACAATGCCAGTATTAGGTATGTGTCCGCCTCTACATAAATCCGTAAAAGTATCGTGATCACAAAAAGTAATAGTGCCATCGTCTAGATTTTCTATTAACTCTACTTTATATTCATTGCCTTGTTCCTTATATAAGGTAAGCGCTACATTTTTAGAAACAGAACGCATTTTAAAAGCATGTTTGCCTCTGGCAATTTCAATAGCTCTTTTTTCAATAGTACTAAAATCTTTTTCGGAAAGAGTTTTTTCGCCAAAATCAACATCATAATAAAAACCATTATCTATAGCGGGGCCAATAGTTAATTTAGCTCCAGGGTAAAGTTCTTCAATTGCTTGTGCAACTATATGTGAACTAGAATGCCAAAAAGCTTTTTTTCCTTCCGTATCATTCCAGGTGTAAAGTACTAATGTTCCATCTTCGTTTAAAGGAGAAACGGTTTCTAATATAGTATCATTGAATTTTGCTGAAATTATATTTCTAGCAAGACCTTCGCTTATGCTTTTTGCAATATCATAAGGAGTTGTTCCTTTAGGGAACTCCTTAATTGAACCATCTGGTAAAGTAATTTTAATCATTCCTAGTTTTTAGCTAATAAGGAACAAATATAATATGTAGTATTCAGGCGAGCAATATAGTTTGGTTCTTTTTGATAACTATCTATAATATTATAGGTAGGTATTAAGTGAATTAGTTATTTGATGGTTTGTATGTATGTATGTATGTATGTATGTATGTATGTATGTATGTATGTATGTATGTATGTATGTATGTATGTATGTATGTAT